>CAWFSG010000009.1:0-31234 GCA_963818445.1 uncultured Actinomycetes bacterium | reverse complement strand
GCTGCTGGGCATCGGCATCAAGGGTGGCGTGGCGCTGTCGCAGGCCCCCGCAGGTGAGGTCATCGGCCCGATCCTGGTCACGCTCGCCCTGGGAGTGCTGATCCCCGTGCTCGCGTTCGTCGTCCTGCGCTGGACGACCCGGCTCGGCCCGGTCGACCGGGGGGCGATGGCCGCCCACTACGGCTCCACCTCGCTGGTCACGTTCACCGCCGCAGCGGTATTCCTGACCAGCGCCGGGATCAGCTACGAGGGGTACGTGACCACCCTGCTGGCCGTCCTGGAGGTCCCGGCGATCATCGTCGGCCTGATGCTCGCCGGTCGGCACGTCACACGGTCAGCCTCCTGGGGCGAGTCGTTGCGCGAGATCCTGACCGGGCGCAGCATCCTGCTGCTGGTCGGCGGGCTCCTGCTCGGGGTGGTCACCGGGAAGGCCGGCTACGAGAAGGTCGAACCCTTCTTCGGCGGGCTGTTCGTCGGTGTCCTGACCCTGTTCCTGCTCGAGATGGGCGTGATCGCGGCGAAGCGGCTGCGAGACCTGCCGAAGGCCGGTCCGGGCCTGGTGCTGTTCGCGATCGGCTTCCCGGTCGTGTCCGGCACGCTCGGCATCGTCGCTGGGCTGGCTGTGGGACTCTCGACCGGAGGGGCAGCCATCCTCGGGGTGCTGACCGCGAGCGCCAGCTACATCGCAGCCCCCGCTGCCGTGCGCCTGGCCCTGCCGGACGCCAACCCCGGCTACTACCTCACGGCCAGCCTGGGCATCACGTTCCCGTTCAACCTGATCATCGGAATCCCGCTCTACCTGGGAATCGCCCAGGCGTTGAGCGGCTGAGAGGAGCACCATGCAGACCGAGGCCCTGGTTCTGGTGACGGTCGTTGCCGAAGCCGTCGTCGAGCACCGGCTCGTCCGCGACGTGGCGGCAGCCGGGGCCCACGGGTGGACGGTGTGCGATGCCCGCGGGCAGGGCTCACGCGGGATCCGCGCGGCCGAGTTCGAGGGGTCGAACATCCGGCTCGAGACCCTGGTCTCCGCCGAGGTGGCCGACCGCTTCCTCGAGGTGCTCGCCAGGGACTACTTCCCCCGGTACGCCGTGGTGGCCTGGACGACTCCCGCGCAGGTGGTCCGCCCGGCGAAGTACGTCTGACTGGTTCGGCACCGACGGCTCGTCGCGCCCGGCGCCCCGCGTTTGGCTCCTCGCGTGAGCTCCTCGCGCCCGGCGCCCTGCGGTTGGCGCCCCTCGGTTCGCGCCTCGCGTCCGTCCGCGCAACCGCGGCCCCGGAAGCGGACCTGCGGCAGCGCGCCGCCCACTCCGCGGCTAATGTCGCCACGTGACCGACGTCCACCGACCGCGCAGCGTCGACACCACCGCCGATGACGCCCTGGGCGCCAGCGACGCCACCGACCTGATCGAACGGCTGGCTCGGCGTGAGGTCTCGGCGGAGGAGCTGCGGACCGCGGCCATGGCCCGGGCCCGCGCCGCCAACCCGGACGTGAACGCCGTCGCCCACTGGTTCGACGATCCGGTTCGCACCGAGGTGGTGGTCCCCGCCGACGCCCCCCTGGCCGGGATCCCCACCTTCATCAAGGACAACGAGGAGGTGGCAGGCTTCCCGACCACCCAGGGATCACAGGCGGTGCCGGACATCCCCGCGCCAGCCTGCTCCCCCATCGTCGCCACGCTCCTTCGGCTCGGGCTCGAGCCGCTCGGGGCCACGACCATGCCCGAGTTCGGGCTGACCGGGAACACAGAGTCCAGCCGCTACGGGCCCACCCGCAACCCGTGGGACACCGACCGTTCGGTCGGCGGGTCCAGCGGCGGATCAGCGGCCATGGTGGCGGCCGGGGTGGTCCCGATGGCCCACGCCAACGACGGGGGTGGGTCGATCCGGATCCCGGCGTCCTGCTGCGGCCTGGTCGGGTTGAAGCCGTCGCGCGGGCGACTGCCGATGAACCCCCTGAAGGAGCGGATCCCCGTGCGGATCGCAGCGCAGGGCGTCGTCACCCGCTCGGTTCGCGACACGGCGCTGTTCCTCTCCCTGACCGACCCCGCGCGCCCGGACGCGGGGCTGCCGCCCATCGGGCACGTCACGCGTCCAGGCACCCAACGACTGCGGATCGGGATGTGCGTGAGCACGCTGCGGGGTCTCCCGCTGAGCCTGGACACGGTGGCGGCTGTGCGCGGTGCGGGTGCCCTGTTCGAGGATCTCGGGCACCACGTCGAGGAGGTCGGGCCTCCCGTCGGGGAGGAGTTCGCGACGGACTTCCTGCGCTACTGGGCACTGCTGGCGTTCGTGCTGCACCACAGCGGTTCGGTGGCCTACGGCAAGGGCTTCGACGGCATGCAGGTCGAGGAGTTCACCAGGGGACTGAGCACGATGCTCAACCGTCAGATCGATCGGGTTCCCGGCTCGATCCGTCGGCTGCGCCAACTGGCACGCAACCCCGATGCCGGGTTCGACGAGTACGACCTGTTCCTCTCGCCCGTCACGGGGTACCCAGCTCCCCCCATCGGCTACCTCGGCCCGGACGTCGAGTTCCGCACGCACCTCGTGCGCCTGATCCAGTTCGCCTCGATGACGCCGGTGCAGAACGTCGCCGGTGTCCCGGCGATGTCGCTACCTCTGGGTCGCTCGGCCGACGGCCTGCCGATCGGGGTGCACCTCGCTGCGCCGTTCGGCCGCGAGCGGCGGTTGTTGGAGGTCGCCCTGGAGCTGGAGGAGGCGGCGCCCTGGCCGGTGCGCCCAGGACCTGCGCCCCAGGCGTGACGCCGACCGGGCCGGCGCCGCTCGCACTCGGCCCGCGTCGACCGGCCGGCGGGTTCCGGGTCGCGTGGCGACCGGCCGCGGGTTCCGGGTGGCGCACTCAGGAGTTGAGTCGTGCGTACCCGAACGCCAGGGACGTCGCCAGGCTCACCCAGATCAGGTAGGGCATGAGCGCGACGGCGCCGCCGCGGGTGGCCGACCAGGTCAGGGCAACCAGGACCAGGGTGAGCAGCGCGGCGCCCGCCAGGGCGATCGCCGACGCGGTCAGCTGATGCGGGACGTAGAACAGGTACGCCCAGGACAACGCGCAGACCACGCTCGCCGCCGCCACCGCGAGCCACGCGCCGACGAGCCCGGGGCTGCCTCGCTGGGCGACGATCACGCCCACGACCGCCAGCGCGACGAAGTTGTAGGGCCAGATGAGTCCGAAGACGATGTCCGGAGGCTGCCAGGGGGGCCGCGCCAGGCCCGCATACCAGCCGGGGTTCGCCGAGACCCACACCCCCGACCCCCCGGCGTAGACGACCACCAGGGCCACGACAGCCACGGACGCCAGCACCCGCCACGTGGTCATGGCCCAAGGATGGCGCCGATCCCCGGATTCTGCTGACGATTCCGACGTTCACACCGTCGGAATCGTCCGCACAATCTCAGAGGACGCCGTCCAGCCACATCGCGAGTCTCTGAGACGCCGAGTGGAGCGACTCGCTCCAGGTCGTGGCCGCACCGTGGCCGGCGTCGTCGCTGATCGTCTTGACCAGACGTACCGGGATGCCCAGCCGTGTGGCCGAGGCGGCGACCGCGTAGCCCTCCATATCGACCAGGTGGGCCTGCTCGGCCAGGGCATCGCGGTCCTGCGGCGAGGAGATGAACCGGTCGCCGGTGGCCAGGACCACGCCTGAGTCGCACAGCTCGATCCGAGGGGAGGGATCCGATCCCACGAGCCGAGCGATCGCTCGTCCATTCACGTCGTGCTGCAGGACGGTCCCGATCTCGTGGACGAGGCCTGCGGCGAGGTCGCCGGGGCGCAGCGCCCCGGCCGTTCCGACGTTGAGGATCAGGCTGGGTCGGTGCGCCATCGCCGCCCAGGTGGTTGCGGTTGCTGCGCGCACCTTCCCGACCCCGGTCACCAGCGTGGGCAGAAGGTGGGCGAACGCCTGAGCCTCCTCGATGACCGCGACCACGACCAGTGGCTGGCCCGCGCGGGGCGCGGGACCGTGGAGCTCGAACATGCTCCGCAGGCTACCGGCTCGACCGAGCCCCACTCGATCCCGTCAGGTCTCGGTCGATCGCGTTCGTCGAGGTCCGACGCGATCGATCCGCGGAGCCAGCCAACCCGACGCGATCTCCAAGGGACCGGCGGGGGCGGTGCTGGCCGGGGGCGATCGCCCTGCCCCAGGGGCGTGCGCCGAGAGGGGAATGGGGGAGGATGAGGTCAACCCGCGCCGACCTGCAAGGAGCTTCGTGGCCCGCACCCTGCACACCGCCGCCCTGACCTGCGTCGTGATCATGATGCTCCCCGCGTGCAGCTCCGGGGCTGATCAGGAGGCCGCGCAGGGGTTGGCCTCGGATCTGGCGACAGCGCTGACCACCGGTCAGCTCAGCGCCGTGCCGGTGCAGGGTGGTGACCAGGAGGACCTGGACACCATCGTGGCCGGCATGGACGACACCCCTGCGATGGTGACCGTCGACACAGTCGAGGTGGAGGGCGACAGCGCGACGGCCACCCTGGCCTGGCAGTGGGAGACACCGAGCCAGCCATGGCGCTACACGACGACTGCCCAGCTCCAGAAGGTCGATGGCCAATGGGCGGTGCAGTGGGCGCCAACGCTGGTCGAGCCCTCGCTCACCGGCGACGAGTCCCTGGACGCGACGACGCAGAGGCCCCTGCGGGGAGACATCCTCGGTGCGGGCGACGAGCCCCTGGTCACCCTCCGCCCGGTGATGCGCCTCGGCATCGACAAGACGAGGGTTTCCGCGGAGCAGGCGCCGGAATCGGCCCGGGACCTGGCCGAGCTGCTCGACATCGACACCGAGGCCTACGTCAAGGCGGTCAGCCAAGCGGGGCCCAAGGCCTTCGTCGAGGCTCTTGTCCTACGCGACGAGGACACCGGCGAGATCTCCCAGTCCGCGGTGGAGGAGATCCCCGGCGCGGTCGGCCTCGCCGATGAGCGACCACTGGCTCCCACCCGCGACTTCGCCACCGAGATCCTGGGCCGGGTGGGCCCGGCGACCGCCGAGATCGTCGAGAAGTCCGGCGGAAAGATCAGGCCCGGCGACCAGGTCGGTCTGTCGGGACTCCAGGCGCGTTACGACGAGACGCTCGCCGGGACACCTGGGGTCGTCGTGACTGCGGGGGCCGACGACCAAGAGCGCACGCTCTTCACGACCGACGTGGTGGACGGCCAGCCGCTGCGCACGACTCTCGACGAACTCCTCCAGCAGGAGGCGGAGGATGCGCTCGACGGCATCGGACCGGCGAGCGCACTGGTTGCACTGCGCCCGTCCACCGGAGAGATCCTGGCCGCTGCCAGTGGGGCGGGATCGGACGGCTACAACACCTCGACCTTCGGGCAGTACCCCCCCGGATCGACGATGAAGCTGGTCACTGCACTGGCCCTGATGCGGGCCGGCGTGCAGCCCTCGGACCTGGTGCCGTGCAAGTCGACGATCGTCGTCGACGGGAAGACGTTCACGAACTACGACGACTACCCCGCCGCGGGCATCGGTGATATCCCGCTTCGATCCGCGGTGGCGAACTCCTGCAACACGGCCCTCATCTCGCAGCACGAGAAGCTGACGGGCGATGACCTCACCGAGGCGGCGGCGGCGCTGGGACTCGGCGTCGACCACGACCTGGGCTTCCCGGCCTACCTCGGGCAGGTGCCGACGCCGGCGTCCGAGACCGAGAAGGCGGCGTCGTTGATCGGCCAGGGCAAGGTGCTCGCCTCGCCGATGGCCATGGCTGCCGTCGCCGCATCGGTGGCCGAGGGCAGGGCGGTGGTGCCTCAGTTGCTTCCCGATCAGCAGGTTCCCGTGGTCGAACCGGGCCAGCCCCTCACAGAGGAGGAGGCCGACTCCCTGCGCGACATGATGCGGGCCGTGGTCACCGAGGGCACCGGGGGGTTCCTCGCCGACGTGCCCGGCGCCCCCGTCGGCGCCAAGACGGGCACGGCGGAGTTCGGCACGGGAGACCCACCGGACACCCACGCCTGGATGATCGCCACGCAGGGCGATCTTGCGGTCGCCGTGTTCGTCGAGGAGGGCAAGTCGGGCTCGCAGACGGCCGGACCGATCCTTGAGCGGTTCCTTCGCGCGACCCAGTAGCCAGACGGCGCCTACGTCGGGGGTGGTGCTGCTATTGCAGGCCTTTGGCCAGGATGTCTGCGGCGGTTTCGAGCAGGGCTGCGGCGGACGGGTCGAGCGGGGGTTCCTGTGCGGGCATGATCGCCAGGCCCATGAGGGTGGCCAGGATGGTGACGGCGGCCCGGATTGGGTCGACATCGGGGCGGACCCGCCCGAGCGCCTGCTCGGCGGACAGGTACCGGGCGAGCAGTGCGGGCGGGTTGGGCTCGGGCAGGCCGGCGACTGCCGCGGCCAGGTCGCCGGTGCGCAGCGCCGCGATTCCCGCTTGCCGGCGGGCGGCCAGTTCGGGATCGGTGAGCATGGCCAGCTCCAGGGGCATCATGTGCTGACGCAGGCTGGACAGCCGGGTCAGGGTCTCGCTGAGGTTGCTGGCCAGCGTGGCCTGCCCGGCGCGCTCGGGCAGGCCGGTCATCCAGGTGATCACCGGCTGGTTGGCGTCGACGACGGCCGCCAGGAACAGCGCGTGCTTGTCCGGGAAGTGCCGGTAGATCGTGCCCTCGGCGACTCCGGCCGCCGCGGCGATCGCCTTGGTCGTCGCGTGCGCGTAGCCGACCTCGGCGACCACGTCCCGCGCGGCTGCCAGGAGGCGGGCACGAGTCGCCGTACCGCGCTTGCCTGCGCTGCCCTGCGCCATCGCCACCGCCTTCCGCTGCCCGGGGTGAGGCTAGTCGGTCACGTCACGGCGCAGGAGCACCACTGCGGCAGCACCCAGACCAAGGGCGACGTACAACCCGGCCCAGCCCAGTGCGGTGCCCTGCGAGACGGTCGCGCTGCCGCCCTGCGCCACCGCGGTCAGCGTGCCGCTGAGCAGCCAGTCCGGCGTGGTGTCGAACAGTCGGCTGATCATCGACTCGACGACGAGCACGTACCCGGCGCCGACCGAGATGGCGATGGCCGACGATCGGGTCAGGTAGGCGATCGCCAGGCCGATCACGCCCCACACGAGCAGGGCCAGGTAGGTGCTTGCCCAGGTGCTCAGGATCGTGCTCGCGGCAGCGTCGGCCCACGCCGACGTGTCGATACCGGCTGCCTGTGCACCCGCGGGAGCGATTCCGACCGTCACGATGGCAGCCACGGTCGTGGCGACCGCCGTGAGCAGTGCCAGGGCCACCACCTTGCCGACCAGAAGTGGCCAGCGTTTGGGCATCGCCGCGACCAGCAGCCGGATCAGCCCGGTCGAGTAGTCGGTCGCCACCGCGATGGCCCAGAACGACAGGGTCACGATGCCGAACATTGTCGACGCGGCCGGCATCCCGGCCATGAGCCCGTCGGCGGAGGCGAGCTCAGAAGCGGTCGGGAAGGCCACCCCGGGCGCCCCCGGCGGCAACTCGACGCCGTCGCCGACCACGCTGAACATGATCGTGTTCGCCATCACCGCGAACATCGCCATCAAACCGAACCATCCGATGAGCATGCCCCGTCGGCGCAGCCGCACCAGCTCACTTCGCAGGGATCGCAACATCAGGCCACCTCCTGCCTCGTCGCGCCGGTCGCCGCAGCCGCCCGACCGGCTGCGAGCTCTCCATCGGAGTGCCCGGTCATCTCCAGGAAGATGTCCTCAAGACTGTCCTGCCCGACCACCAGGTGCCCAAGCGTGAAGCCCGCGGCCGTGGCCGCGCGGTTAAGGTCCCCGGCGCGCCCGGGCTCGACATGCATGCGCAGCACGTCGCCCATCCGCTCCCCACGCCAGCCCTGCGCAAGCAGGGCCTCAAGCAGCGGTCCCAAGTCGCCGGAGTGCTCGGGCCGCACGTCGATGTGGGCACTGGTCTGGGAGAGCAGCTCCTCGGTGGGCCCGGCGAACAACAGCTCGCCGAACCGGATGACCACGATGTAGTCACACGCGGCCTCGATCTCGGCCATCAGGTGCGAGGACACCACGACGGTGCGCCCACTGCGGCCAAGCTCCATCAGCAGCGTGCGGATCTCCACGATGCCGGCCGGGTCCAGGCCATTCGTCGGCTCGTCGAGGAGGAGCAACTCCGGGTCAGACAACAGGGCCGCAGCGATCCCCAGCCGCTGCTTCATCCCCAACGAGAAACGCTTCACCGGCTCGGAGTCCCGGCCGACCAGCCCCACCACGCCAAGCACCTCGTCGACCCGGGCGGTCGGCAAGCCACGCAAGCGGGCCAGCGACAGCAGGTTGGACCGTGCCGACAGGCCCGGCACGAACGCCGGGTTCTCGACCAGGGCACCGACCCGATGGTCGTAGGCCGAGGGATGGCTGATCGGCTGGTCGAACACGTGCGCCGTGCCTTCCGACGGCCGGATCAGCCCCAGCAGAATCCGGATCAACGTGGACTTGCCCGACCCGTTCGGACCCACGAGACCGACCACGCCACCTCCTGGCAGGTCAAGGGTCAGCCGGTCCACCGCAGTGACTGGCCCGAACCGTCGGGTGAGCCCTTCGGTAGTGATCACGCCCATCGCGCGCCTCCAGTGAGTGTGTATGTGAGTGAGTACTCACATACAACCACACGACCGGCGCGGTGTCGAGCCACGAGTGACACGGACATCAGCAGCTCAATCGAACCCCTCATCTTCTGGGGCCTGCAGATGGGACGGCGATCACGGTGGCGACGACGACCCCTGCGCTGACGCCCGCGATGAAGGCATGGTGGAAGTGCCCCCGGTTTGATGCCACGTCCTACTGGGCGCTGCGATGCCTGGCGGAACGCGCGCCCGGCTCGCGGCGGGAAGACGCACCCCTGGGGCGCCGCCGAGTCTCGGCCATGCGCTCACGCATGTGCTGGCCCAACCCCTCGTACCACAGGGTGTGCACTCCGGTTGCTCACGCCGTGTGGTGGGGCGCCTCCTCGGCGGGCGTGGTCTGGTCGGTCCACGCCGTGCCGTCCCAGAACCGACGTCGTGCGGGATCGCCGGGATCCGGGTACCACCCGGGCGTGGAGGTCACAGCCGGCTGGCTGCCCTGCCGCAGGAGCGCCCAGATGGCCAGCGCCGGGACCACGTAGATGCCGGAGGCGAGGAGGCTGAGCGCCGCCATAACCAGGAACGGGATCTGCTCCCCGTCGTCGATGGCCCCCTCGCCGAATGCGTACAGCGACGCGGTGAAGGCCAGGAAAGCGAATGGCGCGACGACAGCGCTGGCCAACACGGTCCGCGCTCCCCACCGCGGCGACGCGGCCACGACGACAGCGACCAGGCCTGCGACCAGTCCCACGAGCCACGCCGCCTCGGGACCGCCATCCGGCACGCCTGCGTAGTACCACCAGAAGCCCGCCATCCCGACCATCCCAAGCAGCCCCAGCAGATACAAACCTGTCATGCGCTCACCACGTCGGCGCCTGACCAATACCACCACGCCGCACACCAGCAGCGGCAGACTGATGAGCAATGCCTGCAGCGCGCGCGTCATGCCGACCACCTCCTCCCCTCCATCGTCACAAGGATCCTTTCCCCACGGAAAGTGCAGAAGGTCCCCCCTTTCGGGTTCCGTCGTGAGCAGGCTCGATGGACTACGGATTGGGCTACCGCAACATCCAGGTGAACGAGCGCGTCATCGTCCCGCTGAGCAAGCGGGGTGGTTGCGTAATCGGATTCGTGAGGGGATCCGGAAGGACCTTGGCGAGCTTGCACACGTTTCGCGATTTCTTGCACACCTGTGGCCGGCCTGGCCGACACGCGCGGGTGCCACTTCCTGTCCCCACGCTCCGGTGAGTCACTCGCGGCGAAGTGCCGCAGTTCGCTTCCAGGTCACAGTCGGGGTAAATGGCTCTGGCGTGCGCGGTAGTGGGGGGTACGGATGACACGTTCCCGGCCTACGCAGCCTTGGCGGTGGTGTATCTCGTGGGCGCTGTCCTGCTGACTGCGCTGGAGCGGCGTTGGGTGTGGGTGACCGGCGCGATCGTCCAGGTGGTGGTCCTCGGGATGTTCGTCCTGTTCGGCGTCGGCCTTCTCGGGCCGGGGGTCTTCGAGCATGAGGCGCTCAGCGATGTTCCGGTGGCTGTCTGGTCAGCGGCGATCACCGGGCTGCAGCTGGTTCTCCTCGGGGCCCTGACCTATCTGGCAGGGGCCCGTCGCGGCGCGCCGGCGCTGGGACTGCCACCGGATTGAGTTGGGCTATCCGCTGCGGAGGAGGGGGGCACTGTGTTCAACTGGATGCTGCTGGTGCCCCTGGTGGGTGCATGTCTGGTCGGATGGGACCTGATCAAGAAGCAGCGCACTGTGATGTGGCTCGGAGTGGCGCTGATCGGCCTGATCCTGGCATTGGGAGTCATCGATCGAGCGTTGGGCGGCTGAGCGTCCCGGATGCCGACCTCTCCCGACGCGACTGACGCGTGGACTGCTGCATAGCGGGACCGGGGCAGCGGGGCCGGTTGCCCAGTGGCGGCGACCGATGCGGTCCAGTGGACGCAGATACCCCTGGGGGTATAATGGCAGGATGACTGAGATGCGAACCCCCCTGTGGCTGTTCGACGGTGACTGCGGCCCCTGCGACCGGGCTGCGGCGAGGATCCGGACCCGGGTCGCCCCGCCGGCCGACGTACGCCCCTACCAGTCGGCGGATCTCGACGCCCTCGGCATCGGGCCGGACGAGGTCCTCCGTGGCCCCGTGCTCGTGCGAACCGACGGCAGCCACGTGGTCGGCCCGCAGTCCGTCGCCGAGCTGCTGCGGATGTCCCGGCCGCCGTTCCGGCTGGCCGGCGCGCTCATGCTCGCCCCGGGGGTCCGCCAAGCATTCGCGGCCGTCGGACCGCACATGTACCAGCAGCGGTACCGACTGCCCGGGGCCACGGCCGCGTGCCGGACCCCCGAATCCGTGCACACCGCGGGCTAGCTAGCGCGGGCGGCCGGGTAAACATCCCGCGGCGTCGCCAGGCCTCAACGTAGACGAGAACCTGTCTGAACGTTACCGATCAGGCTGAACTGCTACTCGGAGCAGTCGGGGCTATGTCCATATGCGTGGATACCTGGCCGCCAATTCTGGAAGGCCCACCTGGTGGAGGCGGCCCGAACCCGCGACAGGTGCGCTGATAGCGTCGATCGAGGGGCCGATCAGGAGGGAAGCAGTGATGGCACGCAGGGTTCGCATCGGTAGGGTCGAGGACTTTACCCCGGGCATCCTCAGCGAGGTCGAGGTCGAGGGGACGAAGCTCATCGTCATCCGGGACGAGGAGGGGGTCTGCGCCGCGCGCAACAAGTGCCCGCACCTGGGCCTGTCACTGACCTCCGGGCCCGGAGGCAAGCACTACGCCGACGGGGTGGTCACCTGCCCCTGGCACAACTCGACGTTCGTGGTCAGGACCGGTGAGAACCTCGACTGGGCGGCCGGCATCGCTGGACGCTCCGTCCCCCGGTGGTCGCGGCGGGTGATCGCGGTCGGTCGCAAGCCGGCGCCGCTGACCACCTACCCGGTGTCCGTCGAGGGCGACGAGGTCTTCGTCGAGATCTGAGCCGGAACGCATCAGGATCCGCCGCTCCGCGGTCGGCTTCTTGGCGATCGCCATGCAGCCGACCGCGGCCACCGCGGCGGAACGAGCTGCAGGGCCCGTGCTCGGGTCGATGTCACCAGCCGCAAGGTACGCGTCCTCAGAGGCAGGACCAGACCGGCGGCGAGCGGAATCTTGCGCAGAGTCGATGCCTGTGGCCCCGGTTTTCCCGGTGGGGCGGGGCCTGCCCGGCCCGCGTAGTGGCAGGCCCAACCCAGCCGCCGGCTCATGGGAGTCAGTTGCGCTGGCGCGGTGGATGGGGACATGGCCACGACCCGGGCGCCGATCACCACCGGCTGGACGAATGGTTTGTGAATAGGAGCGCCCGAGGTACGAGTTAGGTAAACCTAAGTGCGGGATCTGGTGGGTGTTGCAGGGCCGGCGTAGCGTCGCTAGCGCCAGGTTCCAACAGCCCGGCGGATGGAGGGAAGCGATGAATAGGCGATTACGAGGTGTGGGTCTTGGTGGGGCGATCATCGTTCTCGGGGTGCTGAGCAGCGGGTCGGCCTACGCGGCATCGCCCAGCCCACACTCGAGTTGCACGGCGCAGTTCAACCAAGCCGGAACTCCCCACGGGTTCGCCCAGATGCCACCGGGCTTCGTGGGCCAGTTCACGTCCAGCGAGGCCACCACAAACCCACCGCGGTACGTCGGGGATGGCAGCTCCACCTTCGCGCGGCAGCACGGAGGCCTCGTCACGTGCCTGCTCCAGCCGGCATGAGCCCTGGAACGGTCCGGGGCTGGCACGGCGACGACCTTGACCAATCCCTGGCCAGGTTCGGGGACTCCTGACCAATCTCGGCAGGAGTCCCCGAACCACCACGCAGGTACCGAGGTCGTGGAGTTCATGTACACCGAGCAGCCGGTGAGGGCCGCGTTACCAGACTGCCCGTGAGATCGAGAGCCCGGCAGGGCGCCAACTTCGAATGCGTATGGTGACCATCAAGCCCGGAGGCGTCTTGGGCCCGATTCACGATCATGTCGGCAGACCAGGCATCGTCTACATCTTGCAGGGAACGATCACTGACCATCGGAACGGGGTCGCTACGGACTATGGGCCCGGAGTGGGCTGGCCCGAGGATCGCAACACGACCCACTGGCTCGAGAACAGGGGAACGACTCCGGCCGTGGAGATCTCTGTCGACATCGTCACCCCGGAGTGAGTTGACCCACCGGGCCGACCGGGCAAAACGAACGCCGAAAACGCCAGCCGATCGCACCATCGTCTGGACGGAGCCTGTGACCGCGGAACAGCGAAACCCAGCCCAACTCCCCCGACGCGTAGCAGCCCCGGGCATAGTCTGCGAACAGGGATCGGGCGCGCGACGGGGACCGTGACGGAAGGGTCTGACATGGCCGGTAGCGATGAGACTCTCGGGACGGCCGACGCGCTGGTGTTCTTCGGCGCCACGGGTGACCTTGCCCGCAAGATGATCTTCCCTGCCCTCTACAGGATGGTGAAGCGGGGTGCGTTGGGCGTCCCGGTGATCGGGGTGGCAGCCTCGGCATGGGATCTGCCGCAGCTTCGTGACCACGCCCGGGACTCCATCGCGCAGGCCGACGGGGGCATCGACGACATCGAGGCCCTCAACCGGCTGCTGGCGCTCCTGGAGTACGTCGACGGTGACTACAGCGACCCCAACACATTCACCACCCTGCGCCGGGTACTCGGCCCGGCGCACCGCCCGGCGCATTATCTGGCGGTTCCCCCCTCGCTGTTCGCGACCGTGATCGAAGGACTCAGCGACGCGGGACTGACCCACCGGGCGCGCGTCATCGTCGAGAAGCCGTTCGGACGTGACCTGGCCTCGGCGCGGGCACTCAACCACGTGGTGCGGTCGGCCTTCCCCGATGATGCGATCTTCCGCATCGATCACTACCTGGGCAAGGAGGAGATCATGAATCTCCTCTACTTCCGCTTCGCCAACTCCTTCCTCGAGCCAATCTGGAACCGGAACTACGTCGCCCGCGTCCAGATCACCCTCGCCGAGCAGTTTGGCGTCCAGGGCCGGGGCGCGTTCTACGAGACGGCTGGCTGCCTGCGCGACGTCGTGGAGAACCACATGTTCCAGATCGTGGCACTGCTGGCGATGGAGCCACCGGCCTACCAGGGCATGGACGCGGTGCAGACCGAGAAGTTCAACGTGTTCAAGGCAATGCGCCCGCTGAGCGCCGAGGATCTGGTCCGGGGTCAGTTCACCGGGTACCGCGACCAAGTGGGCGTGGCCTCGGAATCCGACGTTGAGACCTTCTGCGCTGTTCGATTGTTCATCGACTCATGGCGGTGGGCTGGTGTCCCGTGGTACCTGCGGTCGGGTAAGTGCCTGGAACAGACCGCCGCTGAGGTCCTCGTAGAGCTGAAGCCGCCTCCTCAGCCCCTGTTCGCCGACTCCTCCCCCGCGGACGGGCGGGCCAACTACCTGCGGTTCCGGATCTCTCCCACTCCGAGCATCGCGCTGGCGGCCCGGGTCAAGAGGGCGGGCGAGGAGTTCATCGGCGATCAGCGGGAGCTCTCCCTGCTCAACGCCCAGCCCGGCGAGGAACATCCCTACGAACGACTCCTCGGTGACGCCCTGGCCGGCCACGGCGGGCTGTTCACCCGCGAGGACGCCGTCGAGGCCGCATGGGCCGTCGTCGACCCCGTCCTCGCGAACCACAACCCAGCCCACCCCTACCCGCCCGGCAGTTGGGGGCCTGACGAAGCCGATGCCCTCATCGCACCCGAAGGCCGCTGGCACAACCTCGAACCCGACCCGGAACCCAGCCAACCTGATTGATCCAGCACCGTCCGATCGGCTCTGTGATGCCAGCACCATGGAACTCCCCGCGGTGCGACGAACACGGGCCCGGCGGTGAACCCGACAGTCGGGACGCTCACCATCACTGGGGTCCCAGCTACCGATCCATGCCATCGCCGTGGCCGTCGTCCCAGCCTGGGCGCGGGTCGGCCGAGAGCTCGGAGCTCGAGCGCTCCAACGAGGCCAGCCGGGCCTCCAACCGTATGAGGCTCGCCAGGATCGCCTGCTCCGTCGACTCCTCCGCGGCCTCGTGCGGGCCCTCGTCCTCCCGGACGAACATTGCCGCCAGGTAGGCGCTGACCATCGACAACAGCACGAAACCGACAACCATCAGGGCGACGGCCAGGACGATCCCTTGGTCGGTTCGGGGTGGCTCTCCGACGAATCCGACCGTTGTGATGAGGCTGATCGCCCAGAACAACCCCCGCCAGTACGTGGTCACCGTGTCGGTCTCGAACGCGGCTGCTGCCCCCGCCGCGACCACCACGATGGCCACTGAGCCGATCAAGGCTGGCCCGACCCACCGACGAGAAATCCGCAAACGCATGCGTCCAAGCATGTCCTGTTCATACCATCGTGGACTCCTTGGCCACGATCGAGCGATTGCGGGGGAGCCAGGCGCACTTCGGCCGTTCCGGGGGTCCCAGCCCGACGGGCGGTACAAACCACAGGAAGGTCGAGAATCCCGGGTCAGCCATGCGAAGTCGCCGAGAGGAGCTCTCAGCGGCTCACTTGGACGGAGGCCCTCGGCCGGCTTCGTCAGTCGTGGCCCGTGAGGACTGTCCGGCGCGGGCCGCGTCACAAGCGTGCACCCGACCATCGCCGAGGACGTGGACCAACGGTTCCCGCTGCTCGTCCGCGGGGCCTTACACGCCCTTGGGCCGATCTCCAGCAAACCTCCCGAAACCATCCCTTTCGCCTGCAGGCACGCCCGGCAACATGACCGGTGGACGACATCCGCCCCCACGAGAAGGAGCGCCCATCATGAGAATCCGCCAGATCGCAGCCACCGGGGTCGCCGGGGTCGCCGGCCTCGCCGCCGCAGCCCTGCTGACCCTCGGAGCGGGGACCGCCAACGCGGCCACCACCGAGCCGTGCCCGGGCACCGGGCCGGCAGCCTCCTTGTCGGACGCTGACCACGATGCGCTCCTCAAGGAGATGACCACGCTGAAGGTCCAGCGTGACGCGATCATGAAGAAGTACGGCAAGACGCCGCCCACCTCCGGGCAGGGCCAGGGTGCGGGCCAGCGCGCCCGCGGCCAGGGCCGTGGGACCACCGCGAGGCTGACCACCACGCAGCGCACGGCCATGCAGGCCGAGCTGGCCAAATGGCGGGTGACCCGCGACCAGCTGTTCACCAAGTACCAGATCACCGCCCGCAGCCAGGGCCGCAGCGCCTGACCTGCCCCACACGCCGGGTGGGGACACTACGTCCTCACCCGGGTCCGCAGCCCGGGGCTCGCGTGACTCCGCAGGCCCAGTCGATGCTCGAACGCTCCAGGAGGAATGACAATGTCCGTGCGGATGGTGCCCCGACGCAGCCCCACCTCCATCCGTGGCATCCGCTGGACGCGGCACGCCCTGCAGACCGCGGTCGTGGCGTTCATCGCCTACACCGTCTGGGCCAAGGCCACCGGCGCACCCGGCGCGCCGTCCGGTGAGGCGTTCTGCCCCTTCGGGGGCTTCGAGACGCTCTTCACCTGGGTGACCACCGGGCGCACCGTGTCCCACGTCCACACCGCCAACCTCGTGCTCGCCGGAGCCGTGGTCCTCCTGACGCTGGCGGCCCGCGGTGCATTCTGTGGCTGGCTCTGCCCATTCGGCGCGATCCAGGAAGCCATCCACGGCGTCGGGGATGCGGTGACCCGCCGCATCCCGCCGCTGCGCCGCGCACGCCGACGGATCTCAGCCAACGCGATGTGGCTGGCCCGCGTCGACCACGTCGCCCGCTACGGACGCTACATGGTGCTTGCCTGGGCCGTGGGTGGAGCCGCGGTCACCGGGGTCATGGTCTTCCGCGAGTACGACCCGTGGAGCGCCCTGCTGTCGGTGGCCGAGTTCGAGGTGACCACCGCCTTCGTCGTCCTCGTCGGCATGCTCGTGATGGCCCTGGTCGTCGAGCGCCCCTTCTGCCGCTACGCCTGCCCCCTGGGAGCCGTCATCGGCATCGTCGGCAAGGCCAGCCCAGTCGCCGTCCAACGCAACGCCGCGGCCTGCTTGGGCTGCGACCTGTGCAACCGCGCCTGCCCCATGGGCCTGCCGGTCAACTCCGTCACCCGCGTCACCGACGCGCAGTGCATCGGCTGCCTCGAGTGCGTGGCTGCCTGCCCGAGCCGGGATGCACTGGCCGTCACCGTGAGCCTGCCGTTCCCAGCCGTCCGCAGGGCGACACCCACCGTCGGTGAGGACGCCGTCACGACCGGCACCCCGGAAGGAGCCTTGCGATGAGCGGCCAGCCGACCACCGAGATCCCGATGCTGCGCATCCCGCGCAGCGCCCACCCCGTGCCTACGACGCCACGCCTGCGCAGCACGCACGTGCCGCTCTGGGCATACGCCCTGGTCATCCTCAGCGTCTTCGCCGGGAGCATCGTCGTGGCCCGTGACCTTGGCTGGTTCACGACGACTGGTCGGGGGAACACGTCGCTGGGTGCCGCCGCCGAGCCCGGTTCGCAGACCGCCCCGGGCACCGGTGAGGGTCAGGGCTCCGAGTCCGGGGAACGTATGGCACCCACGGCCGGCGCCGTCCCCGACGACGTCAAGGGCTGGATGACGCTCCAGCAGGTCCTCGACGCGTTCCCGGTGACCAAGGCAGCGCTCTACCAGCGCTTCGGCATCCCAGCGGCCACGCCCACCGACACCACCCTGTCGACCCTCAAGGAGGCCGGCGACCTCAGCGGATTCGACATCCCAACCCTGCGCACCTGGCTCGGCGACCAAGCCGCCGGGTAGGCACGTGCCATTCCAGCCTGAGCGCCACCAACGCCGCAGCGGTCGGACTCTCACCAACTTCGACGCAGTCGACAACTCACTGCACGTTCTCAACCACTGGTACGCCCGCCAACTGTTCTGGCGGCCCCGGAGGCGAGTACCTCTGACCAGCAATGCAAGCCGCCCACGGCACCCGGGAGCCCTCGGAAGGCCCTTGCCTGTCATCGACCTGCGATCTGGTACGCGAGGAACGCGACGCCTGCGAGGATGAGGAACCAGCCGAATGCGTGGCGCACCGACTCGCCCGGGGTGCGCTGGGCGAGCTGGCCGCTGAGCGCACTGGCCGGCACGGACCCGATCGCGAATGCGCCGGCTACCGCCCAGTCGACGTGCCCGAGGGCCACGTGTGCTGCCAGCGTGGGGATCGCCAGGATGCTGACGACCAGCAGACTGGTCCCGGCGGCCTGGGACATCCGCAGGCCGAACAGCAGCATGTACATGGGGACGAGCAGGAACCCGCCACCGTTGGCCAGCAGGCCGGTGAACAGGCCCACGCCGGCCGAGGCCGCCACCAGCAGCACCCGGTTCTGGCGTCGTGATGTACCGGTCATGAGCGCCTCTGGGCGGTCCGGGCGCAGCAATCGCCACCCGATCACGGCGAGCACAACACCTGAAGCCATCAGCAGCGCCGGCCCCCCAACGAGATGGGACAGATAGGCGCCCACGAGGGCAGCCGGCACCCCGCCCAGCAGCGTCCACCCGGCGGCACGTGGCCGCGCCTCACGGCTGCGCACATAGGGGACGACCGCAGCCAACGACGCCGGGATCGTCGCCGGTAGCGGCGAGGCGACAGCCTGTAGCCCGGGAACCCCCATGACTGCCATGAGCGGGGTCGCGATCGCCGAACCCCCCACACCGAAGAACCCAGTCAACGACCCGACCGCGGCACCCGCGAGCACGAACCACGGCCACGGCGCCATCCCCGTCACGCTACGCACCGCACCCCGGCCACGCGAGCCGGTAGATCCGCTTCACCGCTGCGGTCGGCAACCTCGATACGCGTCGTCGCCACCAAGCCCCAATCGCCACCTTAAAGTGGGTCAGCATCCTGTCCAAGCGGGGTCAGAGTAACGTCGGGTCGACGCCGGTGCCGCGCCCGTGAACCGGTCGCAGCCCCGCTGAAGGACAAGAAGTCGTTCGTGGTGTTCTCCGGGGACTTCGACAAGGTCCTGGCGGTGTGCATCATCGCCAACGGCGCGGTGGCGATGGGCGACGAGGTGTCGATGTTCTTCCGTTCCTGGGGGCCGGCGTCCGCCTGGTCGCGTGCACCATGACGCTTGACCTGCTCGGCCTGCATGAGGGCGAGTTGATCCCAGGCGTCGAGTTCGGCGGTGTGGCCATGTACCTGGGTGAGGCGAACGAGTCCAACGGCAGCTTCTTCATCTGACATCTCGTCGGTCGGCCGCGCGGCACCGCGCTTGCGCGCGCGCTCGCTCGCTCGCGGGGTGGTTACGGAATCGGATTCGTGAGGGGTCCCGAAGGACGTTGGCGAGCTTGCACACGTTTCGCTATTCCCTGCACACCTCTGGCTGGCCTGGCAGACAGGTGCGGGTGCCACTTCCTCTCCCCACGCTCCGGCGAGTCACTCGCGGAATGTGACGCGGGTCCTTCGGGCAAGTTCGTGTGCTGACCGCGCGCCACGGACCCGACCCTCGAGATCCGCATTGTTCAGCGAGGGTCAGTGTTAGCCGGGATTCCGGACGGCGTGGCGAACGTAGATCACGCCGTTGGCGAATCGTCGCTGGTCCAGCAGCTCGAGGTTGAGTCGTACACCCCGAGGCAGCGCCGGCTTCCCGGCGCCCACCAGCACGGGGCAGAGCAGGAGCACGCACTCGTCGACCAGACCGTGCCGGAATGCTTCCGCCGCGATTCCTGCGCCTCCGATGCTCAGGTCCGAGCCGGAGGTCTCCTTGAGTTGTCGCACCGCCTCTGGCTCGAACGTCCGCTCGATCGTCGTGCGCGCCGTCGAGACGTCGTTGAGCGAGGAGGAGTAGACGATCTTGTCGGTGTCACGCCAGATGTTGGCGTACTCGCGGACCACCGCAGGCTCGTCGGACAACCAGTCGTCGCTCTCCCAGACGCGCATCGTCTCGTACATGCGTCGCCCGTAGAGCGACGTGCCGATGTGCCGCTCGTGCTCGTTCCAGAACGCGTGCACCTCCTCATCAGGCACGGACCAGTCGAACGAACCGGTCTCGTCCTCCAGGAACCCGTCGAGGGACATGTTGGCCGCGTAGATCAGCTTGCCCATGGCGCCCTCCGTCGGCTCGAGGCTTCAGAGTGCAGCATGGCGCCGATACCGACCACCCGCTACCTGATCGCCGCACAGATGCCAACAGTTGATGGATGCCTGTCACGTTCAGAGGCAATCGCAGGACGACATCAACCACCGCGCTCGGGTGGGGGCGGTGGGTAACAACCCTGGGCATACTGGGGGCCTGCGACCGTCGGGTCCTGGGCGTGTGTCCGTGGTGAGAGGAACAACGATGCTCGAACCGAGAGTCATGCTGCGTGCGGGGTTGCTGGTTGCCGCTGCTGTCGCGCTGGCAGTGGCAGCCGCGCAACTGCGGGAGAAGCACAACCTGGTCGTCACTGCGGTCGACGATATTGAGGCGCAGCTAGCGGCCCTCGATCCAGCCACCCGGGCAGCTGTTGTGGCTCAACTGTCCACCGACGCGGCCAAGGCCGTCCACAACAAGCACACGGGGTAAGGGCGGCGCTCGCCCTGCGTCGGGTTGGACTGCGACCAGCCCGACCCATGGCATCCGTGGTTGGGTTCGCGCAGTGACCTCCGCCGAGGAAACGGCCAGAACCCGGATCGTTGTCGATCTGCCTGGTGGACCTGAGGCGCTGCCGTGGCATGGGGTCGCGCTGGAGGTTCCGGCGCTGCTCCCGTGGGCCGGGTCGGCCTACCTCGTTCTCCGTTGATCGTATGGATCGGCCATCATCGGTGGGCAGCCAGCGATGGTTCGGAAACTGAGATGCCATGTCAGAGCACCCAGCGGCCGAGGCGCCGGTCGGCCTCCTTGAGCTGGCTCACCTGCTCCCGAAGCCGACTGCGTTCGTCGTCGGTGGCGGCGGTTCGTGGGCGGGGCTGCACTGGGGCAGCCTTGGGTCGGGCGCGTGGCACGCGTCACGTGCCGAGGATCACGGCAGGTTGGGCTCTGGATGGTCGTTGGCGAATTGTCGAGCGGCCTCTTCTTCGAGCAGTCCCTGCTCGACCAGCCAGTGGACGGCGCGGGCTCTCGCCCTGGCCTCACGGAAGGACTGCCAGGCCGAGATCAGCGCCGGGTGGCGTTCATAGAGCTCGTTCCGGAAGCGGCGGAACGCTCCCCTCCCGGTCAGCGAGCGGCTCAAGCGCTGGCCGGTGTCACGGTCGCTGAGGCCGTCGGCGAAGTCGACCATGTCCTGGTACCAGACGTAGGACGGTAGAGGGTCGATCAGGATCAGGTTCAGCTCATCGAGGTCGACCGGGTTCTCACCGTCGATGCCTGTGTCGCTGGTCCAGAAGACCACTTCGCCCGTCCGCGGGTCGATCAGCCAGCGATGCTCGTAGTCGGTCTGGTCCGCCAACGCGGTGGCGATCTCCTCAACATCGATCATGTCCAAGTCGAGCACCCAGCCAGCGTACGACTCCGTCCACCCGATGTGTGGCTGCCGTACAACCGAGCCGGAAGCGGGCGGGTTCAGTCGACTCAACGGGTTGAGTTGCGGGCGGCATCTTGGGGTGCCGAGCCCTCGTTGTGCCCGAGACTCCACGCTCAAGTCCGAAGAGCGGCTAGGCTCCTCGTCCCATGGATGCGAATTCGGCCCTCCCGGGCGCTGCTGCTCAGGGTTCCCGAGACGACTCGCGGGTTCGCGTGGCCTGCGTCGCGACGGCGGTGCTCGCTTTCACCGGTGTGCTGCTGCAACTCGGGGTGAACATCGCCAACGATGCCAACGGCTACGGCCCCCTCGGCGAGACCCTGCATCTGCTCAGCTACTTCACGATCACCTCGAACCTGCTGGTGGGGATTATCGCTACCCTTCGCGCCCGGGAGCCGAGTCGCTCAGGTCGCTGGTTCGACGCCATCTGGCTGGCGTCCCTGGTGATGATCAGTGTGACGGGGCTGATCTACTGGACTCTCCTGGCCGGGGACCCCCTGACTGGACTGGACTGGGTGGCCAACGTGCTCACGCACACGCTGACCCCGCTGGCGGCTGTCGGTTCGTGGCTGCTCGTCGGCCCACGGGGCCGCCTGCACTGGGGGCTGCTTCCCTTGATGCTGGTGGTCCCGGTTGCCTGGCTGGTCCATGCGCTCATCCGTGGGGAACTCTCCGGCTACTACGCCTACTTCTTCATGGACGTCTCCGATCTGGGTTACGCGGCCGCCGGCCGGAACCTGATCGGTGTGGTCTTGGTCGCGCTGCTCCTGGCAACGGTGTTCGTCGGAATCGATCGCCTCCTGTCGCGGCCCGTGCGACGCCTGGCGCGTGCGGAAACCGGGCCGTGAGGCCGTCAGGGCGCTGACGGTGGACCAGCCACGGGCAGGGCGCCTAGTCGTCATCTGGAGGGGTTGCTGCCTTGCGCGTGCAGGATGCGCCGACCCATGCCACCCTTGCCGGACGCTGGGCGACCAAGGCCTGGCGTCCCACCGAGAGGAGTGCGCATGGGCATCGAGGACATGGTCAACAAGGCCAAGGAAGCGCTGGGCGGCAGCGGCGCGACGGACGAGGCGATCGACCAGGTCGCCGAGACGGTCAAGGAGAAGACCCCCGACCAGATCGACCCGGCAGTCGACCAGGCCGCGCAGGCGGTCAAGGACCAGATCTAACCTGACAGACCGCGACACACCACCCCCGGCCGGCCACTGGAGATCCCGGCCGGGACATCCACACAGAGTTGAGGACCGCCCCGTTCGGGGCGGCCCTCAACTCATGGTGATCGTGTCAAGCCCGTGGCTGATGTCCCGTCCGGTGATGTCGCGTGGAGGCCGAGGGTCTCGCCGTCACGGGCCTGATGGGTCAGGGCTTGTTCATGCCGAACACGAACTGCTCGGCGGGTTGCAGTTCGCTGGTCACCTCGCCGCTGAGGGAGAAGATCTTCTCCTCGACCCGCAGTTCCAGTTCCGGGCCGCCGGCGGTGAAGTCCAGCTTGGTGATGTCGACCCCGACCACATTGGGGGCGTAGGTGCTCTCGAAGAAGTACCGGCCACCGGTCAGGTCCTGCACGGTGCGGAAGATCGTGCTGGCGACGTTCGGCCGGTCCGGGTCGCCCAAGCCGAACGGGACCGACACGTGCCGGATGACACTGAACAGGTACGCCGCGCCTTCGTCGCGGTTGGCTGGCGTCGGTAGTCCGTTGGCGTAGTACGCGGCGCGCACGAACCGGTCGGTCGGGGTGCGCTCGCCCGGCAACGGGTCGTCCCCACCGAAGGTGCGGTACTGCTTGAGGTTCTCGATCTGCTTGTCGTAGGTCGGCTCGTTGGTCATCACCGTGAAGCGCCTGTCGTGATAGACCTTCGCCTTGCCACCGCTGTACTCGATCACCGCGGAGTCCCCGGACTTGTCCGACAGGGACACGTGCACCAAGGTCGGATAGCCGTTCGGCAGGATCAGCGGCTCGATCTGGAACTCGAACGTCTCCTGGGCCTCGACGGCCTCGGCAACCGTGGCGAAGTTGTCCAAGTAGTACTGCACCCACTGCATGATGCCGATGGCCTCGACCTGGGGGTCGCGCTCACCGAACGCTGCCTCCTCGGCCAGGTACAAGGCGTGCCCGCTCAACCCCATCTCGTTGACGCCCTCATGCGTGCCGATGTCATAGGCCGACACGACCACGCTGCCGTACTTCGAGGTCCACCGGTGCGGATTCTCGGCCACCGCCCCAACTCGTTCGATCCCGCGCGGGTAGACCCGGAAAGCTGAGTTCGCCTTCTCCGTCCAGTCCTGGGTCCGGCCCACGAACACATTGCCGTTGCCGTCATCCCAGAGGACCCGAGTACACATAGAGACTCCCATTCATCGACGATGACCGGTACGCCCAGCACCGGGCCGGCCCGCTCTTCACGTTGACCGCCAGCGGCGCCGCAGCGAACATCCCTTGACCAGCACGCCGCAAACTAACGACAGCCGCCCAATGCCGCCACCCGGCACTCCCGATATGCCCCGACCACCCCATGATGTCCGGTCCCATCCACCGAGAAATGCCGATCCGGGACTCCACGTGGTCGGCAAGCCACCAACCCCACCCGCCACGCCACGACACACCGGGCGCGGGCATCGATGCGGAACCCGCGCGGCCCACTGGGCGGTGCTGCCTGCCCACTGGTGCGCCCGCTACGCGGCGAAGTGACTCATCCGCCGCTGACCGGGACGGTACGCGGACTTGGGGCAGCCGACCGCACTACGGTAAGAGCTCGCGGGTGGGCAGAGCGGTACCTTGGTGGAACCGCAACTGCCACCGTCCACGGCCTCGTTCCCATAGACGTGATGATGGCGTCCCGGTCATAGCGCCGTCCCGACATTCCGAACTCCAGGAACCCAGGAGCGAGAACGACCCCCATGTGGGCACGGTCGAAGCGGGTCTCCTCCCGCCACAGCGATTCCTCAAGGTCCCGAAGGACTGCCGACGCATCGTTGGGCGCGTTCATCGGGTCGTGCCCCACGACAGTGCGCAACCCGCTGAGCGCTGCAGCATCGGATCCTCCTGGTCGGCTGTGGATACCTCACGGTGCGGCACCTGCCAGGCAGCGCACCGGCAAGACCTCACGGGGTGTCAGCACGCGGCCGTGTGACTCGCAAGTCCGCCTGCTCATGATCCCTCGTGCTCAGGCTCCGAAGCCGAGGAATACCAGCAGCCGCCTCTCGAACTCAACCAGTGTCGTTGCCTCGAGCTTTCCGAGAACCGTGCGCGCGTGGCTTCTGCGCACAGTCGTGACCCTGTCGACCATCAGGTGGCTGTCTTGGCCGAGGCCGTTTGCCTCGTTGGCGGCCACCGGCACGCGCAGGAGAGGTGCGTCGACCTCGGTGGTGGTGAAGGGGCACACGGTCAACGAGTCGGTCGCATCGAACCGGTCGTCCTGAACGACGAGTGCCGGCCGCGGCTTGCCCGCATAGACGCCGCCCGCGACGGTGACGATATCTCCGCGCCTCACTCGTCCCAGTCCTCGGAGACGGCCTCGATGAAGTCCATGTCGTCACTCGCGTGATCGGCGGCTGCCACGAGTGCGGACTGGCGGTGGGCTTCGGCTGCGAAGCCAGGTGAGCGCACGTCGGGCACCCAGATCTGGACGGGCCGAAGGCCCTGGGCCCGCATCCTGGTCCGGTATGCGCTGACACGCTCTCGTACAGCCATGGTGCGATGTTACATGTAACGTCTTGGTTCGTCCAGCGCCCGGCTCAGCAAGTAGTCGAGACGGTGACGTCGCCGCCGCGCCGCGGGGTGGTTACGGAATCGGATTCGTGAGGGGATCCCGATGGACGGTGGCGAGCTTGCACACGTTTTCGCGATTTCTTGCACACCTCTGGCTGGCCTGGCAGACAAGTGCGGGTGCCACTTCCTCTCCCTGCGCCTGGGGCTCGACCTGGCCCGCCGATTCCTGCCCGAAGCGCTGCCCATCCGGTACGGACCTTGGGAACCGCTGCCCTACCGGTACAGCAACGACGAGGCCTTCATCGATTCCGTGCTCGCCGAGGGTCGAGGCTGCCGGGTCAGGTCCTGAGGATCGGTGTCTTCTTCCTGATCTCGTAGGACTCCTCGCCGACGGCGGCGAAGTACCTGTCGAGGCTGGCCCGGGCGGCGCGCGGAATCCGGGGGATGTCCTCGAAGCGCTGTCGAGGGGACCGGTCGACGAGCGGGTCAAGTGCCGAACGTGTCGGACATCAGCACCTTGAACCACGTGTTCATCTGCCTGTAGTTACCGGTGGTGATCGCGGGAGCCTCGACCGGTTGCCCCGGGGCCGCCTTCATCGTCTGCGACACCGGGTCGTAGTGGTAGACGACCGATAGCCACGACGCGGTGGTGGCGGTGATCGGTGAGTAACAGGCCGAGTTCGTCACTGGCGCGGAGTCCACAGGGAGCGCCGGCGACGACAGCAGCCGCACCAGCGCGTCCGCGCACACCTTGGCCTCGGAGTTCGCCACGTGCCCGGCCTTCGGCTGCGTGGTCGCGGACGCATCCCCGAGCACGTGCACCCCCGACGCCACCGTCGACTCGTACGTGAGCACATTCACCGGGCAGAACACGCCACCGCCGGCCGCGGGCGCCGTCGCCAGGCCAGCGTCCCGGGCGATCTTGCCGGCGGTGTGGTTCGGGATCACGTTCAGGACGTTCCCAGTGAAATCGCCGGCGGTCGTCACGATCCTCCCCGCGTCTGCGTCCACCGACACCACGGTCGCGTTCGGCACATACGAGACGACGCCAGCGTGGATGTTGTTGAACGCGGTCGAGAAGTTGTGCGGCTCCGCCAGGATGCCGGCGTTGGCGTCCAGGACGTACACCTGCGGCTTGCTGTACCCGGTCGACCGACGGTTCTTCTTGATCCAGTCGGCCACGATGCAGGCCCGCTCGTACGGCCCGGGCGGGCACCGGTAGGGCGCCTTGGGGATCGTGAGGAGGAACGTCCCGTCGACCGGCATCGCGACGAGCTGGTCCCGCAGCGACTGGGTCTGGGGCCCGGCCTGCCACGCATGCACGACCTTCGCCTGGTTGGCGGCGGTCCCGGTCAGCCCGGGGATCGGGAGGAAGTCGATGCCGGGCGCCAGCACCAGCCGCGAGTACCCGATAGTGATCGGCTGTCCGGACGCGTTCGTGTACGTGACGGTCCGCTTGACCGGGTCCACGGCCGTGACCCGCCCCCGGAGGGTGTTCACGCCGTACGTGGACTTCAGCGTCGACCAGCCGAACTTCAGGCTGGACAGCGTCCGCTGCCCGTTCAGGACGAGATTGCTCATGATGCTGGACGTGTAGTCGGGGTTCGCGTCGATGAGCGTGACCGGGATCGTCCTGGCGCTCCACAGGCGCACGTACTTCGCGACGGTCGCTCCGGCCATGCCGCCGCCGACCACGACGACGGGAGCGACCGCGGCGTCCGCCGAGGTCACCTCGCGAGCCGCGATGGGGACGGCCACACCGGCAGCCGCAGCGGCGCCGGCCAGGCCGAGGAAGCGACGACGGCTCAACTCGGTCATGAGCAGCTCCTCACGGCTTCGGCAGGGACGCGAAGTAGGTGGCGATCTTCCCCAGCTCGTCATCGGTGTACCCGCGGGCCTGCGCGCCCATGATCGACGAGTGGGTCTGCTGGTCGTGCATCTTCTCCATCATCGACTCGAACGGGATGCCAGCGAGCTGGTTGAACGACCCGTTCATGCCGTTCGTGCCGTGGCACTGCATGCAGTTCGACGCCAGGAGCCGCCCGGTCGGGACCACACTTATGGCGTCGACCCGCATCGCGCTGTTGACCGACCCGTACACGGTCATCATGACCGCCAGTGCCACCCCGATCGTCAACCCTGACCGGTGCCGATGCACGAACCGTGGAACCCGTACGCCACTCATGACCACTCCTCGCCTCGTACCCGGCATGCGGCGACACCGACACCAACTGGACAAGAGCCGGGCCGCGAATACCACTCGGCAGTAGCCAGCCTGGACTGCAGCATCCGCGCGCCTCCTCACACAACCGACGGCCGACCACCCACCCGTCACGCAACCTCGGGGCGGCCACGCAGCGTAGTCGATCCATCACACATAGTGCCCGACGCGCAGTCGGGTCGTCAAGATGTCCCGCACACCGAACATCACAGCGCTCTGGGCGTGGGCCCGGCCGGCCAGGGCGCGCTGCGGGCTGCCCTGGGGCAGCGGCGGCTGTGGCGTGGGCGATCCCAGCCAGGGCTGCCGCGACCACCAGGGCCGGGTTCTGGGGCAGAGGGCACGACACGGTCGTGGGCGAACAGAGCCGGCAGGGGGACTTCCCGGACCCGCACCATCACCCACCCGGCTTGTGCCAGCGCCTCGGTTTCCTCGAGGTCACGTGACTGGGCACCGGAGTGAGGCTCGGCCGGGTCGACTGCAACACATACCCGGACCTCCGGGAGGGCGATGTCGACCTGCACCGCCCCTCCGGGCGTGCCGAGGAGGTAGTGGGTGCGGGTGGTCTGCCCGAGCCGGGCGGTCAGCTCGGCGCCGACAACTGGCGGGGAGGTTCCGCAACCACCCCGCGCGCTGGGCGGGTGGCGCCGCCGCGGGGTGGTTACGGAATCCGATTCGTGAGGGGATCCGGAAGGACCTTGGCGAGCTTGCACACGTTTTCGCGATTTCTTGCAAACCTGTGGCTGGCCTGGCAGACAAGCGCGGGTGCCACTTCCTCTCCCCGCGCTCCGGCGAGTCACTCGCGCCGGAAAGCCGCACCGCGCAGAGCTGTCCCAAGCGCAGTGGGAGCGCGCGTCGGTTGGTCGGCTGGGCTAGAGCTGGTGCCGGTGAAATGGGGTGCCGGCACCGTGGGTTTCTGTCAGCCAGTCCCGGGAACCCTTGACTCGAGGACGGTGGGTTCAGTCATCGGTCCCCGACGAGGCGAGCAGGATCACGGCCGCGCCCAAGGCCGCGATCACCGTGACGGCCGTGGCGACCACGTTGATTGGGACCGATCCCACTGCCATAGGCACAGCACGTTCACCGCGGCCGCGACCCCGACCATGACCGCCCCGATCACTGGCATCACCCACGTGTCGGTCACCGGGTACCTGGTCCGCAAGGTGAGCGTGATGATGGGGAGCACAACCCATGACCCCAGCCCGACCGCCGCCAGGCTGATCGCCCACCACCCACCCGCCGATTCAGGCCACATCACCGGCCGCCGGGCACCGGCTGCCCGTGGATCTCAGACACCGCCCGCTCCTCCCTCGCCTGGATACGCCCCGCAGGACGGACCCTCGGGAACGCCCCTGCAGGCGCAAGGCTCGACGGGCCATCCTGAAGGCGGCGTCCTCACCGCGCAGGCCAACGGCCAACTGCCCAGCTACGGCTGTGGCGCATCGGGCATCGGGCCTCGGCCAGCGGCCGCCACGGGTCAGCCCCCGAGAGGCTTGTCCCCGTTCAGAAGGTCGGCGACCACCAGCAGCAGCTCGAAGGCGACGGGAAGGCCGGCCAGGATCGCCGGCACCAGACCCACGCGCCTGCCCAACCTGAACGCCTGCACCCCGAACCACACGGCGCCCGCGGCGAAGGACGCCACCAAGGCGAGCATCACCACGGTCATCACCGACACAAGTACGGGCGCGTCCGGGACCTGGGCCCATTCACCGAACGCCATCAGCCCGACGGCACCCGGCACCATCAGCCCCAAGGACACCCACGCACGCATCAACTCCCTCCGTGCCGGACTCGTGGCTGGGGCGGCCGGCGTAACGGTAGACATCGTGACCCCCTTACCCAAGCCGAACTGGGCACTGCTTGCCCAGTTCCAGTCTGCCCCCGTACGCCGTGACCACCAGAGGCCAACGTCCCACGGAAGCCAACTCTCGGGTCCATAACGACTGATTGGCGCGCCTGATCGCTGCAGACACCACGAGGGCCGATCCGGCACCCTCCCCTTGAGCGGATCGCCGCGAAATCCTCGAGACCAGCCACTGGCGTCGTAAGCCGCCCAACCAAACCCGCTCGACCAGCCCGCCCTTGACCGGCCGGGCCCTTCAGCATGCCCAGGAACAGCCAAGAATCGCCCCTCAGGGCTCCGTAACGACGCGGCAGGCGCACGATTCGCTGCGGATGCTCAGATAACGCCACGAAAGCCGCCCAATAGCACGCCGAGCGCCCCCGATGACGCCTCCCGAGCGCGCAGAACCCCCGTTCGCGGCAATTTCGTAACCACTGGCGGGAAGGTTCCGCAACCACCCCCGCGCCGCGGCGGGGGTGGGATTTGAACCCACGGTGGGTTGCCCCACGGCGGTTTTCAAGACCGCTGCCCTAGGCCACTAGGCGACCCCGCCTCGGCTGAGCGACCGCGAGCGGACCACCAGCCGAGGAACCATCATGGCGCACTGTCGCCTGTACCGGAAACCCGCCCGACCCACCACAGCGCCCGCCGGGCGTCCGGTCATGCGACCCACCAGCACGCGCCGACCGGAGCCGGCTGGGCCCCGCCGCGCGATCGCACCGCACGTGCGATCCCACTACGGTGGGCACCCATGGCCAGAGATATGCACACCCACGACGAGCGGCTCACCCGCATGGTGCTCACCGCCATGCACGACCGCCTCGCGATGGACCCGGTCCCCCTCGACCGACCCGGCGATGTCCCGGCGCTCACCGCGCAGCTCGACGGCCTCATCACGGCGGGGGGCACTGACCCGCACCGCGTGATGGAGATGTGGACCGACGTCCTGGCCCCGCATGTGATGAGCTCCGACGCCGTCAACTTCCTGGCCTTCATCCCGGCCGCGCCGACCAAGGCAGCCCTGCTGTTCGACATGCTCGTCTCGGGCGCCAGCATCCAGGGGATCTCCGCCCTGGAGGCGGCCGGCGCCATCGCGGCCGAGAACCAGGTCCTGCGGCTCATTGCCGACCTGGCGGGGATGCCCGCCAGCGCTGGCGGGGTGTTCGTCTCCGGTGGCTCTGCGGGCAACCTGTCGGCCCTGACAGTCGCTCGCGACGCGGGGCGCCGGACCCGTGGGCTGGGCCGGGGCGACCTCACGAGGATCGCGGTCAGCGATCAGGCGCACTCCTCGATCAAGAACGCGCTGTCGATCTTGGACATGGCTGCCATGGTGGTGCCCACCGAGAACCACGTCCTGACCGGTCCCGCGCTCGCGGCCGCCCTGGACGCCGACCCGGACGCCAGCAACGTCGTCGGCGTCGTCGCGACCTCGGGCACCACCAACGCGGGGATCATCGACGAGCTGGCGACAATCGCCGACGTTGCCCGGCAGCGCGACCTCTGGTTCCATGTCGATGGCGCTTACGGCGGCGGCGGGCTGTTCGCCCCCTCGGTGCGACCCCTGTACGCCGGAATCGAGCATGCCGACTCGTTCATCGTCGACCCGCACAAGTGGATGTTCGCGCCCTACGACTGCGCTGCCCTGCTCTACCGCGAGCCGCGGCTCGCGAAGGCGGTGCACACCCAGGACGCCAGCTACCTCGACGTGATCCACACCGACGACGACCAGTGGAACCCCAGCGATCTGGCCTACCACCTCACGCGCCGGGCCCGAGGTCTGCCACTGTGGTTCTCCCTGGCAGTCAACGGCACCGACGCCTACACGCGCGCCGTCGAGAGTGCACTGGACCTGACCCGCTGGGCCGCCCAGCAGATCGAGGCCAGCGAGCACCTGACCCTGCTGCGCGAGCCGACCCTGTCGATCGTCCTGTTCGAACGCGACGGCTGGGGGGCGGCCGACTACGACCGCTGGGCCGCGGAGCTGCTCGACGAGCAGGTCGCCCTCGTGACCTCGACGAAATGGGAGGGGCGCACGGTCGGGCGCCTCGTGTTCCTGCACCCGCGGACGACGCGCGAGCTGGTCACACAGGTCCTGGCCGCGATGGCCTGAGCGGCTACGAGGGACCGGTCGTCCAGTGCGGCTCGGGCAGTGCGCACATGCCCTCAGCGCAGGTACCCTCATCCATCGACCCGAGCATGGTGAGCCCGAGCGATGCTGGGGACGCTGCCACGGCTCGACCGTCCACCGACTCGGCCCTGCCGACATCGGTGCTCATCGCTGGCCCGCCCGATCACCGGCTGCCTGGGCGAGGGCCTGGGCGAACGCCTCCGCCGGCTGCGCCCCGGAGATCCCATAGCGCCCTTCGATCACGTAGAACGGAACCCCAGAGATCCCGTAGGCCCGGGCCTGGTCCATGTCTGCCTGGACGTCGGCCGCGAAAGTGCCAGCGGCCAGGGC
>CAWFSG010000008.1:0-30923 GCA_963818445.1 uncultured Actinomycetes bacterium | reverse complement strand
CCTTGGTGACGACGACCCCGTGCAGGAACGGCCCGGCGCCCTCGGGAAGCGCGCGGATGTAGGTGGACCGGCCAGTTCTCCCGGTCGAGCTCGACGACGTGCAACGCGTAGCCGTCGGGGAGGTGCTCCCGCGCCGTGATGTTGAGCACCCCATCGAAGTCCAGGCCGACGACGGGCTGACCCGGGGCCACAGGGATGTCGTGTGCGTACGCGCCCATGCCCACCTCCTCGTCCTCGTCGGCAGCTGACGAACTCGGGGCTGGTCGCGGTCGTCATCGGACCCCCAGCACTTGCTGCCCCCATCCTGCTCCGTCGCCGGGAGTGAGCGCCAGAGGTCGGCCGGGCCCCTGATGCCCGTCAGGGCGTCGGCCCTCCCGCTACCTCGGCGTCCCGGCGGCTCACCCGATACTGGGTCCATGCCCGTTCCCACCTCCCGCCTGCGCCGCAGCGCGACGCTGGCCGGGCTCCCGGCCCGCGCGGTCGGCCGGGCGGTGTCGGTCCAGGCCAAGGGGCTCCTCGGCCAGGACCGAGCGGCGCTGCGCGAGCAGGCGCGAACTGACACCGCGGCCGACACGAGGGCGACGCTGGGCAGCCTCAAGGGCGGAGCCCTGAAGCTGGGCCAGCTGCTCTCCACGGTCGATGCCCTGTTCCCCTCCGACCCGGACGACTCGTGGCAGCACGCCCTGGGCGCACTGCAGGAGGACAACCCGGGCCTGCCCTTCGCTGAGGTCCGTCCCGTGCTCGATGCCGAGCTGGGCCCGGGCTGGCGCACCCGGTTCCGGGACTTCGACGAGCGCCCGACCGCCGCAGCCTCGATCGGACAGGTCCATCGCGCGGTGTGGTCCGACGGGACCGACGTGGCAGTGAAGATCCAGTACCCCGGCGTCGCTGAGGCCGTCGCAGGCGACGTGCGCTCGCTGGCCCTTGCCCTGCGGCTGACCTCGCTGGTGGCCCGCGGGATGGCGATGCCGCCGCTCGTCGCCGAGCTGCGCACCCGTCTCGGCGAGGAGCTCGACTACCGCACGGAGGCCGACCACCAGCGGGCCTTCGCGACGGCCTACGAGGGCGACGCGCACTACTACGTGCCGCCGGTCCTGGCCGCCACCCGGGGCGTGCTGGTCAGCCACTGGATGGGCGGGGTCGGACTGGCCCAGGTGGCCCGGGACGGTACCCCGGCCGAGCGGGACCATCTCGGCGCGGCCTACCAGCACTTCTTCCTGACCTCGCCGGCACGCGTGGGGCTGCTGCACACCGATCCGCACCCGGGTAACTTCCGGCTGCTGACCGACGGCCGGATGGGCGTCCTGGACTTCGGCTCCGTCCTGGTCATGCCAGGCGGGCTGCCGCCGACGTTCGGCGGTCTGATCCGGGCCATGACCGCCACCGATCCCGCGGCAGTCGAGCGCCGGCTGCGCGAGGGCGGGTTCGTCGCACCCGGCCAGCGCATCGAGGTGGAGAAGCTGATCGACTACCTCTCGCCGTTCAGCGAGCCATCGCGCCATGAGGAGTTCACGTTCAGCCGCACGTGGTTGAAGTCCGAGTTCGGTCGCGTCAACGACCCCCGGAACCCGGACTTCACGGTCGCGCTCCAGCTGACGATCCCTGCCGACCAGTTGTTCACCCACCGTCTGTGGCTCGGGCTGGTCGGCGTGCTCTGCGGGTTGGGGGCCACGGTGCCGGTGCGCCCGGAGCTGGAGGCACACCTGCCCGGCTTCGCCGACCCCGTGGGGTGACGGCCCCGTACTGGTGGTCGATTCGCCTCGACACCAAGGTCGGGATGGACGACCCGTCGCACGTGTGACATCCGTGTCCACTTGCATCCACCGCCTTGTGTGGTGCATGATTCATGAAAACCTATTCGTGAATACGAAAACCGAAGGAGAGCTGAGCAGGCGATGGATGTGCCGTTGACGGTGTGGTTGGCGGTTCTGGGGGTGATCGTGGTCATGTTGGCCATTGACCTGTTCGCCCACCGGGATGCTCATGTGATCTCGGCGAGGGAGGCCGCGATCTGGTCGGCTGTGTGGGTCGCGATGGGGATCGGCTTCGGGCTGATCGTCTGGGCCACCGTCGGCGGGGAGTTCGCCGGGCAGTACTACGCCGGGTATCTGATCGAGAAGTCCTTGGCTGTGGACAACGTGTTCGTCTGGGCGATCATCTTCAGCTACTTCGCGGTGCCGGCGCGCTACCAGCACCGGGTGCTGTTCTACGGCGTGGTCGGCGCTTTGGTCATGCGTGGGTTGTTCATCTGGGCTGGGTCCGCGGCGATCAAGGAGTACATCTGGATCCTGTACTTCTTCGGGGCGTTCCTGGTGGTCACCGGGGTGCTGATGATGCGCCACCGCAACACCCACTTCGACCCCTCGACCTCCGGGGTGGTGCGCCTGTTCCGGCGCCATGTGCCGATGACCGACGAGTACGACGGGCAGAAGTTCTTCACCCGCCGCAACGGCGCCCTGGTGGCCACCCCCCTGCTGCTCGTGCTGGTGCTGGTGGAGTTCACCGACATCGTGTTCGCCGTCGACTCGATCCCGGCGATCTTCGCCGTCACCCAGGAGACGTTCCTGGTGTTCACCGCCAACGCGTTCGCGATCCTGGGGCTGCGCGCGATGTACTTCCTGCTCGCCGACCTGATGCACCGCTTCATCTACCTCAAGCTGGGCCTGGGCCTGGTCCTGGTCTGGGTCGGGATCAAGCTGGTCCTGCAGGTCGACCTGTACAAGATGCCGACCTGGCTGAGCCTGGGCGTGGTGGCCACGATCATCACGGTCGCGATCATCGCCAGCCTGCGCGCCACACGGGGCCAGGCACCGGTGGCACCCCACACCACCACGGACGACAAGGAGCAGGTCCATGGTTGAGCCGACCGCCGCACCCACCCGCGCGTGGACGCTGCTGACCAACCACGGCCACGTCCTGGTCCACGTCCACCGCAACCCCGACGCCCGGGTCCGCGACATCGCCGCGACGGTCGGGATCACCGAACGGGCGACCCTGAACATCCTGCGCGACCTCGAGGACGGCGGCTACCTCACCCGGGTGCCGCAGGGCCGCCGCACCCACTACGTCGTCAACGAGCACCGCCCGTTCCGCCACCCCGCCGAGGCCGACCACCGCGTCGGCGACCTGCTGGGGCTCTTCGCCTGATGGACACCTGGCAGCTGGCCGTCACCAACCTGACGTCCCCGCCGGTCCTGGCGTTCCTTCTCGGGCTGCTGGCCACCTCGATCGGTGGCGACCTGCGCCTGCCCGAGCCGATCTACCAGTTCCTGAGCTTCTACCTGCTGCTGGGCATCGGCATCAAGGGTGGCGTGGCGCTGTCGCAGGCCCCCGCCGGTGAGGTGATCGGCCCGATCCTGGTCACGCTCGCCCTGGGAATGCTGATCCCCGTGCTCGCGTTCGTCGTCCTGCGCTGGTCGACCCGGCTCGGCCCGGTCGACCGGGGGGCGATGGCCGCCCACTACGGCTCCACCTCGCTGGTCACGTTCACCGCCGCCGCGGTCTTCCTGACCAGCGCGGGGATCAGCTACGAGGGGTACGTGACCACCCTGCTGGCCGTCCTGGAGGTCCCGGCGATCATCGTGGGCCTGATGCTGGCCGGGCGGCATGTCACGCGCTCAGCCTCGTGGGGGGAGTCGTTGCGCGAGATCCTGACCGGGCGCAGCATCCTGCTGCTGGTGGGAGGCCTCCTGCTCGGGGTGGTCACCGGGAAGGCCGGCTACGAGAAGGTCGAACCCCTCTTCGGCGGGCTCTTCGTCGGTGTCCTGACCCTGTTCCTGCTCGAGATGGGCGTGATCGCGGCGAAGCGGCTGCGAGACCTGCCGAAGGCCGGTCCGGGCCTGGTGCTGTTCGCGATCGGCTTCCCGGTCGTGTCCGGCACGCTCGGCATCGTCGCTGGGCTGGCTGTGGGACTCTCCACCGGAGGGGCAGCCATCCTCGGGGTGCTGACCGCCAGCGCCAGCTACATCGCAGCCCCCGCTGCCGTGCGCCTGGCCCTGCCGGACGCCAACCCCGGCTACTACCTCACGGCCAGCCTGGGCATCACCTTCCCGTTCAACCTGATCATCGGAATCCCGCTCTACCTGGGCATCGCCCAGGCACTGGGCAGCTGAGAGGAGCGCCATGCAGACCGAGGCCCTGGTTCTGGTGACGGTCGTTGCCGAAGCCGTCGTCGAGCACCGACTCGTCCGCGACGTGGCGGCAGCCGGGGCCCACGGGTGGACGGTGTGCGATGCCCGCGGGCAGGGCTCACGCGGGATCCGCGCGGCCGAGTTCGAGGGGTCGAACATCCGGCTCGAGACCCTGGTCTCCGCCGAGGTGGCCGACCGCTTCCTCGAGGTGCTCGCCAGGGACTACTTCCCCCGGTACGCCGTGGTGGCCTGGACGACTCCCGCGCAGGTGGTCCGCCCGGCGAAGTACGTCTGATCCGTCCCGGGCAGAGCCCCGGGTGCGCCGAGCGCGGGGCGACGGGCGGGACCGGGGTGGGGACGACGGGCGGGACCCGGGTGGGGGCGACGGGTGGGGCCGGGGCGGGAAGGGCCCGCGGGAGCGGACCGGCGATCCCGCGGATAATGTCGCCGACGTGACCGACGACCCCCGACCCCGCGCGGTCGACACCACCACGGACGATGCCCTGGGCACCAGCGACGCCACCGACCTGATCGAGCGGCTGGCTCGGCGTGAGGTCTCGGCGGCGGAGCTGCGGACCGCGGCCATGGCCCGGGCCCGCGCCGTCAACCCGGACGTGAACGCCGTCGCCCACTGGTTCGACGATCCGGTCCGCACCGAGGTGGTGGTCCCCGCCGACGCCCCCCTGGCCGGGATCCCCACCTTCATCAAGGACAACGAGGAAGTGGCAGGCTTCCCCACCACCCAGGGATCACGGGCGGTGCCGGACATCCCCGCGCCAGCATGCTCCCCCATCGTCGCCACGCTCCTTCGGCTCGGGCTCGAGCCGCTCGGGGCCACGACCATGCCCGAGTTCGGGCTGACCGCGAACACCGAGTCCAGCCGCTACGGGCCCACCCGCAACCCGTGGGACACCGACCGTTCGGTCGGCGGGTCCAGCGGCGGATCAGCGGCCATGGTGGCGGCCGGGGTGGTCCCGCTGGCCCACGCCAACGACGGGGGCGGCTCGATCCGGATCCCGGCGTCCTGCTGCGGCCTGGTCGGGTTGAAGCCGTCACGTGGACGGCTGCCGATGAACCCCCTGAAGGAGCGGATCCCCGTGCGGATCGCAGCGCAGGGCGTCGTCACCCGCTCGGTTCGCGACACGGCGCTGTTCCTCTCGCTGACCGACCCCGCCCGCCCCGACGCGGGGCTGCCGCCCATCGGGCACGTCACGAGTCCGGGCACCGAACGACTGCGGATCGGGATGTGCGTGAGCACGCTGCGAGGTCTCCCGCTGAGCCTGGACACGGTGGCAGCCGTGCGCGGTGCGGGTGCCCTGTTCGAGGATCTCGGGCACCACGTCGAGGAGGTCGGGCCTCCCGTCGGGGAAGAGTTCGCGACGGACTTCCTGCGCTACTGGGCACTGCTGGCGTTCGTGCTGCACCACAGCGGTTCGGTGGCCTACGGCAAGGGCTTCGACGGCATGCAGGTCGAGGAGTTCACCAGGGGACTGAGCACGATGCTCAACCATCAGATCGATCGGGTTCCCGGCTCGATCCGTCGGCTGCGCCAACTGGCACGCAACCCCGATGCCGGGTTCGACGAGTACGACCTGTTCCTCTCGCCCGTCACGGGGTACCCGGCTCCCCCCATCGGCTACCTCGGCCCGGACGTCGAGTTCCGCACGCACCTCGTGCGCCTGATCCAGTTCGCCTCGATGACGCCGGTCCAGAACGTCTCCGGCGCCCCGGCGATGTCGCTGCCTCTGGGACGCTCGGCCGACGGCCTGCCGATCGGGGTGCACCTGGCTGCGCCGTTCGGCCGCGAGCGGCGGTTGTTGGAGGTCGCCCTGGAGCTGGAGGAGGCGGCGCCCTGGCCGGTGCGCCCAGGACCTGCGCCCCAGGCGTGACGCCGACCGGGCCGGCCGGCGCATTCACTCGGCCCGCGTCGACCGGCCGGCGGGTTCCGGGTCGCGCAGTCAGGAGTTGAGCCGTGCGTACCCGAACGCCAGGGACGTCGCCAAGCTCACCCAGATCAGGTAGGGCATGAGCGCGACGGCGCCGCCGCGGGTGGCCGACCAGGTCAGGACAACCAGGACCAGGGTGAGCAGCGCGGCGCCCGCCAGGGTGATCGCCGACGCGGTCAGCTGATGCGGGACGTAGAACAGGTACGCCCAGGACAACGCGCAGACCACGCTCGCCGCCGCCACCGCAAGCCACGCGCCGACGAGCCCGGGGCTGCCGCGCTGGGAGACGATCACGCCCACGACCGCCAGCGCGACGAAGTTGTAGGGCCAGATGAGTCCGAAGACGATGTCCGGCGGCTGCCAGGCGGGCCGCGCAAGGCCCGCATACCAGCCTGGATTCGCCGAGACCCACACCCCCGACCCCACGGCGTAGACGACCACCAGCGCCACGACAGCCACGGACGCCAGCACCCGCCACGTGGTCATGGCCCAAGGATGGCGCCGATCCCCGGATTCTGCTGACGATTCCGACGTTCACACCGTCGGAATCGTCAGCAGAATCTCAGAGGACGCCGTCCAGCCACGTCGCGAGTCGCTGAGACGCCGCGTGGAGCGACTCGCTCCACGTCGTGGCCGCACCGTGGCCGGCGTCGTCGCTGATCGTCTTGACCAGACGTACCGGGATGCCCAGCTGTGTGGCCGAGGCGGCGACCGCGTAGCCCTCCATGTCGACCAGGTGGGCCTGCTCGGCCAGGGCATCGCGGTCCTCGGGCGAGGAGATGAACCGGTCGCCAGTGGCCAGGACCACGCCCGAGTCGCCCAGCTCGATCCGCGGGGAGGGATCCGATCCCACGAGCCGAGCGATCGCTCGTCCATTCACGTCGTGCTGCAGGACGGTCCCGATCTCGTGGACGAGGCCTGCGGCGAGGTCGCCGGGGCGCAGCGCACCGGCCGTTCCGACGTTGAGGATCACGCTGGGTCGGTGCGCCATCGCCGCCCAGGTGGTCGCGGTTGCTGCGCGCACCTTCCCGACCCCGGTCACCAGCGTGGGCAGAAGGTGGGCGAACGCCTGAGCCTCCTCGATGACCGCGACCACGACCAGTGGCTGGCCCGCGCGGGGCGCGGGACCGTGGAGCTCGAACATGCTCCGCAGGCTACCGGCTCGACCGAGCCCCACTCGATCCCGTCAGGTCTCGGTCGATCGCGTTCGTCGAGGTCCGACGCGATCGATCCGCGAACCCAGCCAACCCGACGCGATCTCCAAAGGACCGGCGGGGGCGGTGCTGGCCGGGGCCGGTCGCCCCGCCCCGGGGGCGTGCGCCGAGCGAGGAATGGGGGAGGATGAGGTCAACCCGCGCCGACCTGCAAGGAGCTTCGTGGCCCGAACCCTGCACACCGCCGCCCTGACCTGCGTCGTGATCATGATGCTCCCCGCGTGCAGCTCTGGGGCTGATCAGGAGGCCGCGCAGGGGTTGGCCTCGGATCTGGCGACAGCGCTGACCACCGGTCAGCTCAGCGCCGTGCCGGTGCAGGGTGGTGACCAGGAGGACCTTGACACAATCGTGGCCGGCATGGACGACACCCCTGCGATGGTGACCGTCGACACAGTCGAGGTGGAGGGCGACAGCGCGACGGCCACCCTGGCCTGGCAGTGGGAGACACCGAGCCAGCCATGGCGCTACACGACGACTGCCCAGCTCCAGAAGGTCGACGGCCAATGGGCGGTGCAGTGGGCGCCAACGCTGGTCGAGCCCTCGCTCACCGGCGACGAGTCCCTGGACGCGACGACGCAGAGGCCCCTGCGGGGAGACATCCTCGGTGCGGGCGACGAGCCCCTGGTCACCCTCCGCCCGGTGATGCGCCTCGGCATCGACAGGACGAGGGTTTCCGCGGAGCAGGCGCCGGAATCGGCCCGGGACCTGGCCGAGCTGCTCGACATCGACACCGAGGCCTACGTCAAGGCGGTCAGCCAAGCAGGGCCCAAGGCCTTCGTCGAGGCCCTCGTCCTGCGCGACGAGGACACCAGGGAGATCTCCCAGTCCGCGGTGGAGGAGATCCCCGGCGCGGTCGGCCTCGCCGATGAGCGACCACTGGCCCCCACCCGCGACTTCGCCACCGAGATCCTGGGCCGGGTGGGCCCGGCGACCGCCGAGATCGTCGAGAAGTCCGGCGGAACGATCAGGCCCGACGACCAGGTCGGTCTGTCGGGACTCCAGGCGCGTTACGACGAGACGCTCGCCGGGACACCCGGGGTCGTCGTGACTGCGGGGGCCGACGACCAGGAGCGCACGCTCTTCACGACCGACGTGGTGGACGGCCAGCCGCTGCGCACGACTCTCGACGAACGCCTCCAGCAGGAGGCGGAGGACGCGCTCGATGGCGTCGGACCGGCGAGCGCACTGGTTGCGCTGCGCCCGTCCACCGGAGAGATCCTCGCCGCTGCCAGTGGGGCGGGATCGGACGGCTACAACACCTCGACCTTCGGGCAGTACCCCCCCGGATCGACCATGAAGGTGGTCACGGCCCTGGCCCTGATGCGGGCCGGCGTGCAGCCCTCGGACCGGGTGCCGTGCACGTCGACGATCGTCGTCGACGGGAAGACCTTCACGAACTACGACGACTATCCCGCCGCGGGCATCGGTGATATCCCGCTTCGATCCGCGGTGGCGAACTCCTGCAACACGGCCCTCATCTCGCAGCACGAGAAGCTGACGGGCGATGACCTCACCGAGGCGGCGGCGGCGCTGGGACTCGGCGTCGACCACGACCTGGGCTTCCCGGCCTACCTCGGGCAGGTGCCGACGCCGGCGTCCGAGACCGAGAAGGCGGCGTCGCTGATCGGCCAGGGCAAGGTGCTCGCCTCGCCGATGGCCATGGCTGCCGTCGCCGCATCGGTGGCCGAGGGCAGGGCGGTGGTGCCTCAGTTGCTTCCCGATCAGCAGGTTCCCGTGGTCGAACCGGGCCAGCCCCTCACAGAGGAGGAGGCCGACTCCCTGCGCGACATGATGCGGGCCGTGGTCACCGAGGGCACCGGGGGGGTCCTCGCCGACGTGCCCGGCGCCCCCGTCGGCGCCAAGACGGGCACGGCGGAGTTCGGCACGGGTGACCCACCGGACACCCACGCCTGGATGATCGCCACGCAGGGAGATCTTGCGGTCGCCGTGTTCGTCGAGGAGGGCAAGTCGGGCTCGCAGACGGCCGGACCGATCCTCGAGCGGTTCCTTCGCGCGACCCAGTAGCCAGGCGGCGCCTTCGTCGGGGGTGGTGCTGCTATTGCAGGCCTTTGGCCAGGATGTCTGCGGCGGTTTCGAGCAGGGCTGCGGCGGACGGGTCGTGCGGGGGTTCCTGTGCGGGCATGATCGCCAGCCCCATGAGGGTGGCCAGGATGGTGACGGCGGCCCGGATTGGGTCGACATCGGGGCGGACCCGCCCGAGCGCCTGCTCGGCGGACAGGTACCGGGCGAGCAGTGCGGGCGGGTTGGGCTCGGGCAGGCCGGCGACTGCCGCGGCCAGGTCGCCGGTGCGCAGCGCCGCGATTCCCGCTTGCCGGCGGGCGGCAAGTTCGGGATCGGTGAGCATGGCCAGCTCGAGGGGCATCATGTGCTGACGCAAGCTGGACAGCCGGGTCAGGGTCTCGCTGAGGTTGCTGGCCAGCGTGGCCTGCCCGGCGCGCTCGGGCAGGCCGGTCATCCAGGCGATCACCGGCTGGTTGGCGTCGACGACGGCCGCCAGGAACAGCGCGTGCTTGTCCGGGAAGTGCCGGTAGATCGTGCCCTCGGCGACTCCGGCCGCTGCGGCGATCGCCTTGGTCGTCGCGTGCGCATAGCCGACCTCGGCGACCACGTCACGCGCGGCTGCCAGGAGGCGGGCACGAGTCGCCGTACCGCGCGTGCCTGCGCTGCCCTCCGCCATCGCCACCGCCTTCCGCTGCCCGGGGTGAGGCTAGTCGGTCACGTCACGGCGCAGGAGCACCACTGCGGCAGCACCCAGACCAAGGGCGACGTACAACCCGGCCCAGCCCAGCGCGGTGCCCTGCGAGACGGTTGCGCTGCCGCCCTGCGCCACCGCAGTCAGCGTGCCGCTGAGCAGCCAGTCCGGCGTGGTGTCGAACAGTCGGCTGATCATCGACTCGACGACGAGCACGTACCCGGCGCCGACTGAGATGGCGATGGCCGACGATCGGGTCAGGTAGGCGATCGCCAGGCCGATCACGCCCCACACGAGCAAGGCCAGGTAGGTGCTTGCCCAGGTGCCCAGGATGGTGCTCGCGGCGCTTGCAGCCCATGCCGAGGTGTCGATTCCGGCTGACTGTGCGCCCGCCGGGGCGATTCCGACCGTCACGACGGCAGCCACGGTCGTGGCCACAGCCGTGAGCAGTGCCAGGGCCACCACCTTGCCGACCAGAAGTGGCCAGCGCGTGGGCATCGCCGCGACCAGCAGTCGGATCAGCCCGGTCGAGTAGTCGGTCGCCACCGCGATGGCCCAGAACGACAGGGTCACGATGCCGAACATCGTCGACGCGGCCGGCATCCCGGCCATGAGCCCGTCAGCGGACACGAGCTCAGAAGCGGTTGGGAAGGCCACCCCGGGCGCCCCCGGCGGCAACTCGACGCCGTCGCCGACCACGCTGAACATGATCGTGTTCGCCATCACCGCGAACATCGCCATCAAACCGAACCATCCGACGAGCATGCCCCGTCGGCGCAGCCGCACCAGCTCACTTCGCACCGATCGCAACATCAGGCCACCTCCTGCCTCGTCACGCCAGTCGCCGCGGCGGCCCGTCCGGCTGCGAGCTCTCCATCGGAGTGCCCGGTCATCTCCAGGAAGATGTCCTCGAGGCTGTCCTGCCCGACCACCAGGTGCCCGAGCGTGAACCCCGCAGCGGTGGCCGCACGGTTCAGGTCCCCGGCGCGCCCGGGCTCGACATGCATGCGCAGCACGTCGCCCATCCGCTCCCCACGCCAGCCCTGCGCAAGCAGCGCATCAAGCAGCGGCCCCAAGTCGCCGGGGCGCTCGGGCCGGACGTCGATGTGGGCACTGGTCTGCGCGAGCAGCTCCTCAGTGGGCCCTGCGAACAACAGTTCGCCGAACCGGATGATCACGATGTAGTCACACGCGGCCTCGATCTCGGCCAGAAGGTGCGAGGAAACCACGACAGTTCGCCCGCTGCGGCCGAGGTCCATGAGCAACGCCCGGATCTCGACGATGCCGGCTGGGTCCAGGCCGTTGGTCGGCTCGTCGAGGATGAGCAGCTCCGGGTCGGACAACAGGGCCGCGGCGATCCCCAGCCGCTGCTTCATCCCCAGCGAGAAGCGCTTCACCGGCTCGGAGTCCCGGCCGGCCAGCCCCACAATGCCCAGCACCTCGTCGACGCGGGCGGTCGGCAAGCCGCGTAGGCGTGCCAGCGACAGCAGGTTGGACCGTGCCGACAGGCCCGGGACGAACGCCGGGTTCTCCACCAGGGCACCGACTCGATGGTCATAGGCCGAAGGGTGGCTGATCGGCTGGTCGAAGACGTGCGCTGTGCCCTCCCCTGCACGGATGAGTCCCAGCAGCATCCGGATCAGGGTCGACTTGCCCGACCCGTTCGGACCCACGAGACCGACCACGCCACCTCCTGGCAAGTCAAGGGTCAGCCGGTCCACCGCAGTGACTGGCCCGAACCGTCGGGTGAGCCCTTCGGTAGTGATCACGCCCATATCGCCTCCAGTGAGTGAGTGCTCACATACAACCACACGTCCGGCGCGGTGTCGAGCCACGAGTGACACGGACATCAGCAGCTCAATCGAACCCCTCATCTTCTGGGGCCTGCAGATGGGACGGCGATCGCGGTGGTTACGACGATCCCTGCGCTGACGCCCGCGATGAAGGCATGGTGGAAGTGCCCCCGGTTTGATGCCGCGTCCGACTGGGCGGTGCGGCCCCCTCCCCAGGGTGCGCCACTCGCGCGGCCGAAGTGGGCCTCCTGCGGCCGCCCGGAGTCACCGTTGGAGAGTTCCCGTTCTGGTGGCCTTCTGGCAAGCCCCGCGAGCAGCAGTTGACCACGGCGTTTGGCCACAGACCGGGCTACGGACCTTGGGCCACGGCGCCTGGGATCGCCCAGTCCATAAGCGATCCCGCCGCCACTGCCCGGTGCCTGCTATCCCGGGACTGCCCGAGGACTTCGGGTAGGTTCAGGTCCGGGCCCAGTTCGGCGGCGAGTCATCGATTTCCCCAGCGGTGCGGGCGGCGAGACCTGGCCGAAGCAGGCGCGACCTTTGCCGCTGCCTCGCCGCAGCGGACCGCGGAAGGCTGTTGAGCTCGACCGCCCTTCGGTGTCACATCCGCCGGACGCGAGCCTCGTCATTGATCCGCATGCACGCTCGGGTACTGCGGCGGCTGGCCCGAGCGCCAACTCAGCGGCGGGGTTCGCATGGGAGGGCGGCTCGTAGACTGCGAGCCATGGCGGATGCCGCACCTCGACCAGAGCCGTTCACCCTGCAGACCAACCCCGCGGCGCTGAAGGACCTGAGTGCCCGGCTGCGCGCGACGCGCTGGCCCGACGCCCCTGAGGATGCGGGGTGGTCGCTCGGGACTGACCTGGACTACCTCCGCGAACTCGTCGCGTACTGGGTTGACGGGTTCGACTGGCCGGCGCAGGAGGCGGCGCTGGCCCGGCACCCCCGCTTCCGTGTGCCGCTCGGCGGGCTTGGGATCCACTTCGTGCACGCCCGAGCCGTGGCGCCGGCCGGGCCGGTCCTGCCCCTGATCCTCAGCCATGGCTGGCCGGACTCGGCCTGGCGCTACGACAAGGTCATCCCGCTGCTCACCGACCCCGGTGGGCACGGCGCCGATCCCGCGGACGCGTTCGACGTGGTGGTGCCGGACATGCCGGGCTTCGGGTACTCGGACCGTCCGACTGGCGCGGCCCTGGACTCGATGGCCGTCGCGGGCCTCTGGTCGCAACTCATGGGCGTGCTGGGCTACGAGCGGTTCGGTGCTGCCGGCGGGGACATTGGCAGCCACGTGAGCCGCTTCCTCGCCCTCGAGCACCCCGACCGGGTCGTGGCCGTGCACCGGATGGACGCGGGCCTTCCGGTGTTCCTCGGGGATCCGGCCGAGCTGACGGCCGAGGAGCGCGCGTGGATCGAGGGCGCGGTGGCCTGGGGGGCGACCGAGGGCGCGTACGCGGCCATGCACCGCACGAAGCCACAGACCGCCGCCGTCGGGCTCACCGACTCGCCCGCCGGGCTGGCGGCGTGGATCGTGGAGAAGCTGCGGGCGTGGAGCGACTGCGGCGGCGACGTCGAGCGGGCCTTCACCAGGGACGAGATCCTCACGAATGTCACGATCTACTGGCTGACCGGCACGATCGGCTCGTCGATGCGCATGTACCGCGCGAACGCCGCGATCCCGCCCGCGCAGCACGCCCGCCGGGTCGAGGTCCCGTCCGGCTTCTCACTCTTCGGCGGCGACATCGTCCGCCCACCACGGGAGTGGCTCGAACGGATGGCGAACATCGTCCACGTGACCGAGCCCCCGCGTGGCGGGCACTTCGCGCCGTTCGAGGAGCCCGAGCTCTACGCCAACGAGCTGCGAGCGTTCTTCCGCCCCTTCCGGGCGCCGCCCGAGCGCGTCCGGCGTGAGCCGGACATGTGACGGGGGCGGTTCCCTCTCCTCGAGCTCCCCGGCGCTCAGCGCGGTCAACAGACCGGGCGCCAGTTGGTCCAGCATTCCCACAAAGCATTCTTCGGGGGGCGTAGCCGATGCCCGCACCAACGTGCGCGATCGGCGGCGGTGTGAGGCACCTCCGCTGACCGGGACGGTACGCCGTGTGACGCGGGCGACGTTGTCTGCTCGGGCCTGCAACAAGGGAGAGATCATGGCCACCTCAGTCATTCGCCACACCGTCGGGGACTTCGACACCTGGGCCGCCGCCTATGCCGGCAACCGCAGCTTCCGGGAAGGTCACGGAGCCACCGGGGATCGCGTTCTGCGCGACGGCAACAACGTCGTTGTCCTCGTGGACTTTCCGGACGAGGCCAGCGCCCGGGCGATGGTCGGCAGCCGTCAACGAGTTCCTCCCTCAGATCGTCGCGCTATAGACGGCCATGACAGCCAGGCTCACCCAGGCCGAGAGGGAGCAACTCAAGCACCTGCTGGACGTCATCCGCGCGACGATCTCCGAGATCGACGCAACCGCCGTCGCAGCCGCCGCACCTGGGTCAGCCCCCCGCCCACCAGGGGCACGGCATCCATGGCATGGACGAGCGGGCCCAGCTGTTCGGCGGGACACTCACGGCCGGGTTGGACGGCGATCGGTGGGCGGTCCGCGCCGTGCTGCCCGCCCCCGCGATCGTCCCGGCGGCGGCCCTGTGTCGATCCGTGTCCTGGTGACCGACGACCAGCCCCTGATCCGCGAGGCACTGGTCGCTCTCCTCACCTCGGTGGATGAGATCGAGGTCGTGGGCAGCGCCGGCGATGGGGCGGCGGCGGTCCGGATGGCCACGAGCCTGGCGCCCGATGTCGTGCTGATGGACATCCGGATGGCCGTCATGGACGGGGTCGAGGCGACACGGCAGCTACGAGCACTTCCCCACCCGGCTGACAGACCGTGAGCGCGAGGTCCTGGTCCGACTGGCCCAGGGGATGACGAACGCGGAGATCGCCCAGGAACTGGTCGTCAGCGAAGCCACCGCCAAGACCCACGTGAGCAACGTCCTAGCCAAGCTCCAGGTCCGGGACCGCACACAGGCCGTCATCGTGGCCTACACGAGCGGCCTGGTGTGAGGGGCCCATCAAGGCGGCGACGGACGAGCAGGACTCGCGGCACGGCCGACGACGGCAGGGCTGGCCAGGCCGGTCGTCGGTCACACTGAGTGATCACCGGGGTGGCGTCGGTCTGGCTGATCCGGGCGAACCGCATCGGATCCTCGCGTCGGCCGATCCGCCACAAAAAACAGCATGCACGTTCGTCAGTGACGGCCCGAGTGCAACTGGGCCATGGGCAGCGCGTGCCTCGTCGTCACCTGACACAGCGCCAGCGCGGGGGACTACAGCGTGATCCTGCCCTCGTCCCTGAGCCGCAGGTTCTCGGCGACGGTGGTGACGTTCCCGGAGTAGGGCGCGGGGACGCGCAGCACCCGACCGAGGACGCCCTCCTCGCTGACGCCCGGAGCCGTGAGCACCACGGTGTCCCCGGCCGAGGCGGAGGTTCGCAGCGCGGTGACCGCCATCCCGACCAGTGCCATCTCGGTGGGTGTGCCCCCGAGCCGACCGCCCTCGGCGAGCTGGCGCATTGGGCAGGGCCCGGCCAAGGGGAGGACCCACGCCGAGCCGGCCTGACCCACATCCCCGATGGCCTCGGCCGGCGCGCCAACCAGGATCCCGGGAACCCCGGGACACGGACGCATCACCGCCACGTCCCAGCCGAACAGGTCGCCGGCCTCAGCGATCCCGGGCACGCCCCTCGTGCTCTGGGTCAGCGTCGCGACCGGCCTGAGGCTGGTCGCGCCCACCCGGAAGACCGCGACTGCGCCCGTGTCGCGCCGGGGGCCGTCCTCGAAGGGGACGCCGACCGCGGCGTAGCCGTCAGCCATCGCCACGGCCCAGCCGAACCAGTCGCCCTTCTCGGCCTTCCCCGCGACGCCCCTCGAGAGTTGGGTCAGCACCGTGCCGGTGAACCGGGTGCCACCCCGATACCTCAGCACGGTGACTGCTCCGGCGTCCCTCACCCGACCGACGTCCTCCCTGGGGGCCCCCACGAGAGCCAGGGATCCGCTGGCAGCCAGGGAGGTCCCGAAGCCGTCCCCCGTCTCGTCGGCGCCGGGTAGGTTCCGCTGGCTCAGGACGATCGGCTCCCCCGCGGGCAGCCCGTCTGTGCCCAGTCGGTAGGCGAGGATGGCCCCGCCCCTGGCCACGGAACGTGGGACGCTCGCGCCGACCACGAGCACGGGCGTGGGGGATTCGATCAGGGCGGGAGTCCCCGAGACCACTCCCACGCCTGCTGGGACGGGATAGCGATGTGCGTCACCCGGCCGCAGCCCGGACGTGGAGCCGAACAGCACCTGGATCGCCGAATCGACAACGACAAGATCGGTGAGACCGTCACGATCGAGGTCACGCGCCAGCAGTCCCTGACCGAACCCCGTGGGGCCGTCCGGGCTGGTCGCCGCATATACGTCGCTCCAGCCGAACCGCTGCGACCGGCCCGACCCGTAGGTCACGACCACCTCGTCGCGCGGGTTGGAGGCCACCCCGTGGACGAGGTCAGCGGCCCCGTCCCCGTCGAAGTCCGGGAAGGCCACCGATTGGCTCGCGGCGCTCGGGGCGGCCTGCTGGGTGCTACTCACCGTGCAGCCCCCCGAGCCACAGCCCAGCAGCACTGCCAGTGCCGACGAACCGACGATCATCCCCGCCGAGCGAATTCGGAGCTGCATGAGCGCCTCCTTGCCGCCTCCAGTCTATGACTCGCTCGCGCGGCGGGATGGTCGTGGCCCGTTCGTTCCCCAGCCGCTGGGCGCGTCACCCTGCGCAGCCCCGCGTCCCGCGCGATGCTAGGGGTGGAGCAGCGCACCCGGTGGAGCGGCGCAGCCAGCGCAGCATCGGCAAGGCGTCCTGCGGATCGTTTCCCTCGGCGCGCTGAAGGAGCATGCCGTGGACGTGCCGGGCGACCCGAGCTCGCTGCAGCCCCGTGACCTCACGGCGCCGATGCGGGCCGGTGGATGCATATGCCCCCGGGGGTATACTGGTGCGATGACTGAGATGCGAACCCCCCTGTGGCTCTTCGACGGTGACTGCGGCCCCTGCGACCGGGCTGCGGCGAGGATCCGGACCCGGGTCGCCCCGCCGGCCGACGTACGCCCGTACCAGTCGGAGGATCTCGACGCCCTGGGCATCGGGCCGGACGAGGTCCTCCGTGGCCCCGTGCTCGTCCGGCCCGACGGCAGCCACGTGGTCGGCCCGCAGTCCGTCGCCGAACTGCTGCGGATGTCCCGGCCGCCGTTCCGGCTGGCCGGCGCGCTCATGCTCGCCCCCGGGGTCCGCCACGCACTCGGGGCCATCGGGCCGCACATGTACCAGCAGCGGTACCGCCTGCCCGGGGCCACGGCCGCGTGCCGGACCCCCGAGCCCGTGCACACCGCGGGCTAGCGCGGGGGGCCAGGTCCCCATCCCGCGGCGTCGCTAGGCCTCAACGTGGACGAGAACCGTGAACGTTACCGATCAGGATGAAGTGCTACTCGGAGCAGTCGGGTCTATATCCATATGCGTAGATTCCTGGTCGCCAATTCTGGAAGGCCCACCTGGTGGAGGCGGCCCGAACCCGCGACAGGTGCGCTGGTAGCGTCGATCGAGGGGCCGAGCAGGAGGGAAGCAGCGATGGCACGCAGGGTTCGCATCGGTAGGGTCGAGGACTTCACCCCGGGCATCCTCAGCGAGGTCGAGGTCGAGGGGACGAAGCTCATCGTCATCCGGGACGAGGAGGGGGTCTGCGCCGCGCACAACAAGTGCCCTCACCTGGGCCTGTCACTGACCTCCGGGCCTGGAGGCAAGCACTACGCCGACGGGGTGGTCACCTGCCCCTGGCACAACTCGACGTTCGTGGTCAGGACCGGTGAGAACCTCGACTGGGCGGCCGGCATCGCTGGACGCTCCGTCCCCCGGTGGTCGCGGCGGGTGCTCGCGGTCGGCCGCAAGCCGGCGCCGCTGACCACCTACCCGGTGTCCGTCGAGGGCGACGAGGTCTTCGTCGAGATCTGAGCCGGAAGGCATCAGGATCCGCCGCTGCGCGGCCGGCTTCTTGGCGATCGCCATGTAGCCGGCCGCGGCCACTGCGGCGGAACGATCTGGAGGGCCCGGTGCTCGGGTCGGTGTCACCAGCCGCAAGGTACGAGTCCTCAGAGGTAGGACCAGACCGGCGGCGGGCGGGATTAATAGCAGAGTCGATGCCTGAGGCCCCGGTTTCTCCCGGTGGGGCGGGGCCTGCCCGGCCCGCGTAGTGGCTGGCCCAACCCAGCCGCCGGCTCATGGGAGTGAGTTGCGCTGGCGCGGTGGATGGGGACATGGCCACGACCCGAGCGCCGATCATCGCCGGCTGGACGAATGGTTTGTGAATAGGAGCGCCCGAGGTACGAGTTAGGTAAACCTAAGTGCGGGATCTGGTGGGTGGTGCAGACCCATTAGCGTCGCTAGCGCCAGGTTCCAACAGCCCGGCGGATGGAGGGAAGCGATGAATCGGCGATTACGAGGTGCGGGTCTTGGTGGGGCAATCATCGTTCTCGGGGTGTTGAGCAGCGGGTCGGCCTACGCGGCATCGCCCAGCCCACACTCGAGTTGCACGGCACAGTTCAACCAAGCCGGAACTGCGGGCCGCGTTTCCAGCCTGGGCCCGACCGTCGCCAAGGGTGGAGGCGATTGTGGCATGGCGTGACCCGATCGCAACATCGTCTGGATGGAGCCTGTGAGCGCGGAACAGCGAAACCCAGCCCGCCAACTCCCCCGACGCGTAGCAGCCCTGGGCGTAGTCTGCGAACAGGGATCGGGCCCGCGACGGGGACCGTGACGGAAGGTCTGACATGGCCGAAAGCGATGAGACTCTCGGGACGGCCGACGCGTTGGTTTTCTTCGGCGCCACGGGTGACCTTGCCCGCAAGATGATCTTCCCTGCCCTCTACAGGATGGTGAAGCGCGGTGCGTTGGGCGTCCCGGTGATCGGGGTGGCAGCCTCGGCATGGGATCTGCCGCAGCTTCGTGAACACGCCCGGGACTCCATCGCGCAGGCCGACGGGGGCATCGACGACGTCGAGGCCCTCAACCGGCTGCTGGCGCTCCTGGAGTACGTCGACGGTGACTACAGCGACCCCAACACATTCACCACCCTGCGCCGGGTTCTCGGCCCGGCGCACCGCCCGGCGCATTATCTGGCGGTTCCCCCCTCGCTGTTCGCGACCGTGATCGAAGGACTCAGCGGCGCGGGACTGACCCACCGGGCGCGCGTCATCGTCGAGAAGCCGTTCGGACGTGACCTGGCCTCGGCGCGGGCACTCAACCACGTGGTGCGGTCGGCCTTCCCCGATGATGCGATCTTCCGCATCGATCACTACCTGGGCAAGGAGGAGATCATGAATCTCCTCTACTTCCGCTTCGCCAACTCCTTCCTCGAGCCAATCTGGAACCGGAACTACGTCGCCCGCGTCCAGATCACCCTCGCCGAGCAGTTTGGCGTCCAGGGCCGGGGCGCGTTCTACGAGACGGCTGGCTGCCTGCGCGACGTCGTGGAGAACCACCTGTTCCAGATCGTGGCACTGCTGGCGATGGAGCCACCGGCCTACCAGGGCATGGACGCGGTGCAGACCGAGAAGTTCAACGTGTTCAAGGCAATGCGCCCGCTGAGCGCCGAGGATCTGGTCCGGGGTCAGTTCACCGGGTACCGCGACGAAGTGGGCGTGGCCTCGGAATCCGACGTTGAGACCTTCTGCGCTGTTCGATTGTTCATCGACTCATGGCGGTGGGCTGGTGTCCCGTGGTACCTGCGGTCGGGTAAGTGCCTGGAACAGACCGCCGCTGAGGTCCTCGTCGAGCTGAAGCCGCCTCCTCAGCCCCTGTTCGCCGACTCCTCCCCCGCGGACGGGCGGGCCAACTACCTGCGGTTCCGGATCTCTCCCACTCCGAGCATCGCGCTGGCGGCCCGGGTCAAGAGGGCGGGCGAGGAGTTCATCGGCGATCAGCGGGAGCTCTCCCTGCTCAACGCCCAGCCTGGCGAGGAACATCCCTACGAACGACTCCTCGGTGACGCCCTGGCCGGCCACGGTGGGCTGTTCACCCGCGAGGACGCCGTCGAGGCAGCATGGGCCGTCGTCGACCCCGTCCTCGCGAACCACAACCCAGCCCACCCCTACCCGCCCGGCAGTTGGGGGCCCGACGAAGCCCATGCCCTCATCGCACCCGAAGGCCGCTGGCACAACCCCCAACCCGACCCGGAACCCAGCCAACCTGAGTGATCCAGCACCGTCCGATCGTCTCTGTGATGCCAGCACCGTGAAAACTCCCCGCTGTGCGACGAACACGCGCCCGGCGGCGCACCCGACAGTCGGGACGCTCACCATCACTGGGGTCCCGGCTACCGATCCATGCCATCGCCGTGGCCGTCGTCCCAGCCTGGGCGCGGGTCGGCCGAGCGCTCGGAGCTCGAGCGCTCCAACGAGGCCAGCCGGGCCTCCAACCGCATGAGGCTCGCCAGGATCGCCTGCTCCGTCGACTCCTCCGCGGCCTCGTGCGGGCCCTCGTCCTCCCGGACGAACATCGCCGCCAGGTAGGCGCTGACCATCGACAACAGCACGAAACCGACAACCATCAGGGCGACGGCCAGGACGATCCCTTGGTCGGTTCGGGGTGGCTCTCCGACGAATCCGACCGTTGTGATGAGACTGATCGCCCAGAACAACCCCCGCCAGTACGTGGTCACCGTGTCGGTCTCGAACGCGGCTGCTGCCCCCGCCGCGACCACCACGATGGCCACTGAGCCGATCAAGACTGGCCCGACCCACCGACGAGAAATCCGCAAACGCATGCGTCCAAGCATGTCCTGTTCATACCATCGTGGACTCCTTGGCCACGATCGAGTGATTGCGTGGGGAGCCGGGCGCACTTCGGCCGTTCCGGGGGTCCAAGCCCGACGGGCGGTACCCACCACAGGAAGGTCGAGAATCCCGGGTCAGCCATGCGAAGGCGCCGAGAGGAGCTCTCAGCGGCTCACTTGGACGGAGGCACTCGCGATCTCTGCGCGATTCCACACCTGTGGCCCTCCGCAACGGGGTGTCGGGCTGCGGAAGCCCCCGTACACTCCGGGCCGTGTCCGACCTGCCGCGTCCCGCACCCGTGGAGGTCATGGCGACCCAGGTCGGGCCCATCGCGATCCGGCGAACCCCCACCCGCGGGGACGGACCCCACGAGCCAGCGATCCTCGTCCACGGCCTGGCAGGCAACGCGATGAACTGGGTCGACCTGGCCGCCTGCTTGGCCGATCGGCTCGACTGCGTGTCGATGGACCTACCGGGCCACGGCGCCACCCCGCACCCAGCAGACGGGGACTACTCCATCGCCGCGCACACCCGCGCGGTCGTCGCCCTGGCCGAGGCCGTGTTCGGCGGCCAGCAGTTCCACCTATTCGGCCACTCGATGGGCGGGACAATCTCCGTGCAGGTGGCGAGATGTGTTAGTCCGATCCGATGTGCCCTCCGACGGCGACGTGACGGCCCCCTGGTGATCGACCCCACGCTGTCAGTCGGACCCCGCAGGCACCTGGCACGGCGGTCCCAGACCCCATCGGGGGCACGATGACAACGGCGACTGCTCCCGAGGTCTCCGGTCACGTCATCTACTACGTTGCACTGCTGGCGGCCGCGTCAGTCGCCTGGTTCGTCCTGGTGGGCTTGGCCCGGCAGGGGCATGCGGTGATCCTGCGCGAGCGGCTGGATCCGGCCGTGGCCGCTATCCGGGAGTGGCTGCACCGCGCGCCGGCCACCGGCGTCTACCTGGCCATCATCACAGTCACCTCCGTACTCCAGCAGACGACCGCCGAGAAGGACGTCCAGACGGCAGTCGCGGCCAACTCGACCAACATCCGCGGGATGATCGAAGGGCCTGGTCGGGTCCTCTTCGGCTCGGCCTTCCTGGTGGCCGAGTTGTCCGTGGGCTACCTGATCTACGTGTTGGGCTTCGTGCTGGTGACTGCGCGACTCGAGCACCGGATCGGGTCCCCGCGCACGCTCGTCGTGGCGGTGAGCAGCCACGTCCTGGCGACGTTCGCGACCGTCGCGGTCATCTGGGTCGGTATCCGCTCCGGCTGGCTGCCCGCCGACACCTCAGTCGCCTCGGATGTCGGGGTCTCCTATGTTCTCGTCGGCACGATGGCCGGCTACCTCCTCCTGGCCGCAACTCGTGGCCGGATACTGCTCCTCCTGGTCCTGATCAGCGCGCTCGTCGCGGCGCCGATCGTGACCGGGCCGACCATCTGGGACCTGGGACATGCCGCCGCAGCCATGACCGGAGTGGCGGCCACGGCGATCGCGATCCGCACCGGACCGCTGCGCCCAGCGATGAGCTGGCGCGCGCTGCTGACCCGCCCCGCGCGTCCGCTGTGGCCCAGCGTGACGACCTCGGGGCAGCACGAGAGCTGACAGGCCGAATCCGGCCACAGCAGGCGATGCAGCCGACGTGCCCCCTCGGCCGGCTTCGTCAGTCGTGGCCCGTGACGACTTGTCCGGCGCGGGCCGCGTCACAAGCGTGCACCCGACCGTCGCCGAGGACGTGGACCAACGGTTCCCGCTGCTCGTCCACGGGGCCTTACACGCCCTTGGGCCGATCTCCAGCAAACCTCCCGAAACCGTCCCTTTCGCCTGCAGGCACGCCCGGCACCATGACCGGTGGACGACATCCGCCCCCACGAGAAGGAGCGCCCATCATGAGAATCCGCCAGATCGCAGCCACCGGGGTCGCCGGCCTCGCCGCCGCAGCCCTGCTGACCCTCGGAGCGGGGACCGCCGACGCGGCCACCACCGAGCCGTGCCCGGGCACCGGACCGGCAGCCTCCTTGTCGGACGCTGACCACGAAGCGTTCCTCAAGGAGATGACCACGCTGAAGGTCCGGCGTGACGCGATCATGAAGAAGTACGGCAAGACGCCGCCCACCTCCGGTCAGGGCCAGGGTGCGGGCCAGCGCGCCCGCGGCCAGGGCCGTGGGACCACCGCGAGGCTGACCACCACGCAGCGCACGGCAATGCAAGCCGAGCTGGCCAAGTGGCGGGTGACCCGCGACAAGCTGTTCACCAAGTACCAGATCACCGCCCGCAGCCAGGGCCGCAGCGCCTGACCTGCCCCACACCCCGGGTGGGGACACCACGTCCTCACCCGGGTCCGCAGCCCGGGGCTCGCGTGACTCCGCAGGCCCAGTCGATGCTCGAACGCTCCAGGAGGAATGACCATGTCCGTGCGGATGGTCCCCCGTCGCAGCCCCGCCTCAATCCGTGGCATCCGCTGGACGCGGCACGCCCTGCAGACCGCGGTCGTGGCGTTCATCGCCTACACCGTCTGGGCCAAGGCCACCGGCGCGCCCGGTGCACCCTCTGGCGAGGCCTTCTGCCCGTTCGGGGGCTTCGAGACGTTCTTCACCTGGGTGACGACCGGGCGCACCGTGTCACACGTCCACACGGCGAACCTCGTGCTCGCCGGAGCCGTGGTCCTCCTGACGCTGGCGGCCCGCGGTGCATTCTGTGGCTGGCTCTGCCCATTCGGCGCGATCCAGGAAGCCATCCACGGCGTCGGGGATGCGGTGACCCACCGCATCCCGCCGCTGCGCCGCGCACGCCGACGGATCTCAGCCAACGCGATGTGGCTGGCCCGAGTTGACCACGTCGCCCGCTACGGCCGCTACGTGGTGCTTGCCTGGGCCGTGGGTGGAGCCGCGGTCACCGGGGTCATGGTCTTCCGCGAGTACGACCCGTGGAGCGCCCTGCTGTCCGTGGCCGAGTTCGAGGTGACCACCGCCTTCGTCGTCCTCGTCGGCATGCTCGTGATGGCCCTGGTCGTCGAGCGCCCCTTCTGCCGCTACGCCTGCCCCCTGGGAGCCGTCATCGGCATCGTCGGCAAGGCCAGCCCCGTCGCCGTCCAACGCGACGCCGCGGCCTGCCTGGGCTGCGACCTGTGCAACCGCGCCTGCCCCATGGGCCTGCAGGTCAACTCCGTCACCCGCGTCACCGACGCGCAGTGCATCGGCTGCCTCGAGTGCGTGGCTGCCTGCCCCAGCCGGGATGCACTGGCCGTCACCGTGAGCCTTCCGTTCCCAGCCGTCCGCACGGCGACACCCACCGTCGGTGAGGACGCCGTCACGACCGGCACCCCGGAAGGAGCCCTGCGATGAGCGGCCCACAGACCGCCGACGTCCCGATGCTGCGCATCCCGCGCAGCGCACATCCCGCGCCCACGGCGCCACGGCTGCGCAGCACGCATGTGCCGATCTGGGCTTACGCCCTGGTCATCATCGCGGTCTTCGCTGGAAGCATCGTCGTGGCCCGCGACCTTGGGTGGTTCACGACGACCGGTCGGGGCAGCACGTCGTTGGGTGCCGCCGCCGAGCCCGGTTCGCAGACCGCACCGGGCACCGGTGAGGGTCAGGGCTCCGAGTCCGGGGAACGTGTGGCACCCACGGCCGGCGCCGTCCCCGACGACGTCAAGGGCTGGATGACGCTCCAGCAGGTCCTCGACGCCTTCCCGGTGACCAAGGCAGCGCTCTACCAGCGCTTCGGCATCCCAGCGGCCACGCCCACCGACACCACCCTGTCGACCCTCAAGGAGGCCGGCGACCTCAGCGGATTCGACATCCCAACCCTGCGCACCTGGCTCGGCGACCAAGCCGCCGGGTAGGCAAGTGCCATTCCAGCCTGAGCGCTACCAACGCCGCAGCGGTCGAACCCTCACCAACTTCGAAGCAGTCGATACCTCACTGCCGTGCGCAGTCTCCCCGCATGAGGGCTACACGTACCTGCTGGGCGAATCCAAGGCAGCATGACCGGGCTCCTGCCCATAGTCGAACGCTGTGTCGCCTCGACGGTGCGGCGACGCTGCCACACATCGATGTTCTCAACCACTGGCACGCCCGCCAACTGTTCTTGCTGCCCCGGTAGGCGAGCGCCTCGGACCAGCCATGCACGCCGACCCACGGCGCCCGGGAGCCCTCGGAAGGCCCTTGCCTGTCATCGACCTGCGATCTGGTAGGCGAGGAACGCGACGCCTGCGAGGATGAGGAACCAGCCGAATGCGTGGCGCACCGACTCGCCCGGGGTGCGCTGGGCGAGCTGGCCGCTGAGCGCACTGGCCGGCACGGACCCGATCGCGAATGCGCCGGCTACCGCCCAGTCGACGTGCCCGAGGGCCACGTGTGCTGCCAGCGTGGGGATCGCCAGGATGCTGACGACCAGCAGACTGGTCCCGGCGGCCTGGGACATCCGCAGGCCGAACAGCAGCATGTACATGGGGACGAGCAGGAACCCTCCACCGTTGGCCAGCAGGCCGGTGAACAGGCCCACCCCGGCCGAGGCCGCCACCAGCAGCACCCGGTTCTGGCGTCGTGATGTACCGGTCACGAGAGCCTCCGGGCGGTCCGGGCGGAGCAATCGCCACCCGATCACGGCGAGCACAACACCTGAAGCAATCAGCAGCGCCGGCCCCCCAACAAGATGGGACAGATAGGCGCCCACGAGGGCAGCCGGCACCCCGCCCAGCAGCGTCCACCCGGCGGCACGTGGCCGCGCCTCACGGCTGCGCACATAGGGGACGACCGCAGCCAACGACGCCGGGATCGTCGCCGGTAGCGGCGAGGCGACAGCCTGTAGCCCGGGAACCCCCATGATTGACATGAGCGGGGTCGCGATCGCCGAACCGCCCACACCGAAGAACCCAGTCAACGACCCGACCGCGGCACCCGCGAGCACGAACCACGGCCACGGCGCCACCCCCGTCACGCTACGCACCGTACCCCGGCCGCGCGAGCCGGCAGATCCGCTTCACCGCTGTGGTCGGCAACCTCGTTACGCGTCGTCGCCATCAAGCCCCGATCGCCACCTTCAAGTGGGTCAGCATCTTGTCCAAGCGGGGTCAGCGTAACGTCGCGTCGGCGCCGGTGCCGCGCTCGTGAACCGGTCGCAGCCCGTCTGAAGGACAAGAAGTCGTTCGTGGTGTTCTCCGGGGACTTCGACAAGGTCCTGGCGGTGTGCATCCGCGCCTACGGGGCGGTGGCGATGGGCGACGAGGTGGTCGATGTTCTTCACGTTCCGGGGGCCGGCGTCCGCCTGGTCGCGTGCACCTGACGATTACCTGCTCGGCCTGCAGAGGGCGAGTGCCCCTTCCTCTCCCTGCGCCTGGGCTCGACCTGGCCCGCCGATTCCTGCCCGAAGCGCTGCCCATCCGATACGGACCTTGGGAACCGCTGCCCTACCGGGACAGCAACGACGAGGCCTTCATCGATTCCGCGCTCGCCGAGGGTCGAGGCTGCCAGGTCAGGTCCTGAGGATCGGTGTCTTCTTCCTGATCTCGTAGCACTCCTCGCCGACGGCGGCAAGTACCTGTCGAGGCTGGCCCGGGCGGCGCGCGGAATCCGGGGGGATGTCCTCGAAGCGCTGTCGAGGGGACCTGTCGACGAGCGGGTCAGGTGCCGAACGTGTCGGACATCAGCACCTTGAACCACGTGTTCATCTGGCTGTAGTTACCGGTGGTGATCGCGGGAGCCTCGACCGGTTGCCCCGCCGCCTTCATCGTCTTCGACACCGGGTCGTAGTGGAAGACGACCGACAGCCACGACGCCGTGGTGGCGGTGATCGGTGAGTAACAGGCCGAGTTCGTCACTGGCGCGGAGTCCAAAGGGAGCGCCGGCGACGACAGCAGCCGCACCAGCGCGTCCGCGCACACCTTGGCCTCGGAGTTCGCCACGTGCCCGGCCTTCGGCTGCGTGGTCGCGGACGCATCCCCGAGCACGTGCACCCCCGGCGCCACCGTCGACTCGTACGTGAGCACATTCACCGGGCAGAACACGCCACCGGCGTCCGTGGGCGCCGTCGCCAGGCCAGCGTCCCGGGCGATCTTGCCGGCGGTGTGGTCCGGGATCACGTTCAGGACGTTCCCAGTGAAGACGCCCGCGGTCGTCACGATCTTCCCCGCGTCTGCGTCCACCGACAGCACGGTCGCGTTCGGCACGTACGAGACGACGCCCGCGTGGATGTTGTTGAACGCGGTCGAGAAGTTGTGCGGCTCCGCCAGGATGCGGTCGTTGGCGTCCAGGACGTACACCTGCGGCTTGCTGTACCCGGTCGACCGACGGTTCTTCTTGATCCAGTCGGCCACGATGCAAGCCCGCTCGTACGGCCCGGGCGGGCACCGGTAGGGCGCCTTGGGGATCGTGAGGAGGAACGTCCCGTTGACCGGCATCGCGACGAGCTGGTCGCGCAGCGACTGGGTCTGGGGCCCGGCCTGCCACGCGTGCACGACCTTCGCCTGGTTGGCGGCGGTCCCGGTCAGCCCGGGGATCGGGAGGAAGTCGATGCCAGGCGCCAGCACCAGCCGCGAGTACCCGATAGTGATCAGCTGTCCGGACGTGTTCGTGTACGTGACGGTCTTGTCCGTGTTCACGGCCGTGACCCGCCCCCGGAGGATGTTCACGCCGTACGTGGACTTCAGCGTCGAGTAGCCGAACTTCAGGCTGGACAGCGTCCGCTGCCCGTTCAGGACGAGATTGCTCATGATGCTGGACGTGTAGTCGGGGTTCGCGTCGATGAGCGTGACCGGGATCGTCCTGGCGCTCCACAGGCGCACGTACTTCGCGACGGTCGCTCCGGCCATGCCGCCGCCGACCACGACGACGGGAGCGACCGCGGCGTCCGCCGAGGTCACCTCGCGAGCCGCGATGGGGACGGCCACACCGGCAGCCGCAGCGGCGCCGGCCAGGCCGAGGAAGCGACGACGGCTCAACTCGGTCATGAGCAGCTCCTCACGGCTTCGGCAGGGACTCGAAGTAGGTGGCGATCTTCCGCAGCTCGTCATCGGTGTACCCGCGGGCCTGCGCGCCCATGATCGACGAGTGGGTCTGCTGGTCGTGCATCTTCTCCATCATCGACTCGAACGGGATGCCAGCGAGCTGGTTGAACGACCCGTTCATGCCGTTCGTGCCGTGGCACTGCATGCAGTTCGACGCCAGGAGCCGCCCGGTCGGGACCACGCTTATAGCGTCGACCTGCATCGCGCTGTTGACCGACCCGTACACGGTCATCATGACCGCCAGTGCCACCCCGATCGTCAACCCTGACCGGTGCCGATGCACGAACCGTGGAACCCGTACCCCACTCATGACCACTCCTCGCCTCGTACCCGGCATGCGGTGACACCGACACCAACTGGACAAGAGCCGGGCCGCGAATACCACTCGGCAGTAGCCAGCCTGGACTGCAGCATCCGCGCGCCTCCTCACACAACCGACGGCCGACCACCCACCCGTCACGCAACCTCAGGGCGGCCACGCAGCGTAGTCGATACGTCGCACATAGTGCCCGACGCGCAGTCGGGTCGTCAAGATGTCCCGCACACCGAACATCACAGCGCTCTGGGCGTGGGCCCGGCCGGCCAGGGCGCCCTGCGCGGGCTGCCCTGGGGCAGCGGCGGCTGTGGCGTGGGCGATCCCAGCCAGGGCTGCCGCGACCGCCAGGGCCGGGGCGGCGGTCAGCTCGGCGCCGACAACTGGCGGGGAGGTTCCGCAACCACCCCGCGCGCGGCGCGGCGCGCGGCGGGGGTGGGATTTGAACCCACGGTGGGTTGCCCCACGGCGGTTTTCAAGACCGCTGCCCTAGGCCACTAGGCGACCCCGCCTCGGCTGAGCGACCGCGAGCGGACCACCAGCCGAGGACCCATCATGGCGCACTGTCGCCTGTACCGGAAACCCGCCCGACCCACCACAGCGCCCGCCGGGCGTCCGGTCATGCGACCCACCAGCACGCGCCGACCCGAGCCGGCTGGGCCCCGCCGCGCCATCGCACCGCACGTGCGATCCCACTACGGTGGGCACCCATGGCCAGAGATATGCACACCCACGACGAGCGGCTCACCCGCATGGTGCTCACCGCCATGCACGACCGCCTCGCGATGGACCCGGTCCCCCTCGACCGACCCGGCGATGTCCCCGCGCTCACCGCGCAGCTCGACGGCCTCATCACGGCGGAGGGCACCGACCCGCACCGCGTGATGGAGATGTGGACCGACGTCCTGGCCCCGCATGTGATGAGCTCCGACGCCGTCAACTTCCTGGCCTTCATCCCGGCCGCGCCGACCAAGGCCGCCCTGCTGTTCGACATGCTCGTCTCGGGCGCCAGCATCCAGGGGATCTCCGCCCTGGAGGCGGCCGGCGCCATCGCGGCCGAGAACCAGGTCCTGCGGCTCATCGCCGACCTTGCGGGGATGCCCGCCAGCGCTGGCGGGGTGTTCGTCTCCGGTGGCTCCGCGGGCAACCTGTCGGCCCTGACAGTCGCTCGCGACGCGGGGCGCCGGACCCGTGGGCTGGGCCGGGGCGACCTCACGAGGATCGCGGTCAGCGACCAGGCGCACTCCTCGATCAAGAACGCGCTGTCGATCCTGGACATGGCTGCCCTGGTGGTGCCCACCGAGAACCACGTCCTGACGGGTCCCGCGCTCGCGGCCGCCCTGGACGCCGACCCGGACGCCAGCAACGTCGTCGGCGTCGTCGCGACCTCGGGCACCACCAACGCGGGGATCATCGACGAGCTGGCGACAATCGCCGACGTTGCCCGGCAGCGCGACCTCTGGTTCCATGTCGATGGCGCCTACGGCGGCGGCGGGCTGTTCGGCCCCTCGGTGCGGCCCCTGTACGCCGGACTCGAGCATGCCGACTCGTTCATCGTCGACCCGCACAAGTGGATGTTCGCGCCCTACGACTGCGCTGCCCTGCTCTACCGCGAGCCGCGGCTCGCGAAGGCGGTGCACACCCAGGACGCCAGCTACCTCGACGTCATCCACACCGACGACGACCAGTGGAACCCCAGCGATCTGGCCTACCACCTGACGCGGCGCGCCCGCGGCCTGCCGCTGTGGTTCTCCCTGGCGGTCAACGGCACCGACGCCTACACGCGCGCCGTCGAGAGCGCACTGGACCTGACCCGCTGGGCCGCCCAGCAGATCGAGGCCAGCGAGCACCTGACCCTGCTGCGCGAGCCGACCCTGTCGATCGTCCTGTTCGAACGCGACGGCTGGGGGGCGGCCGACTACGACCGCTGGGCCGCGGAGCTGCTCGACGAGCAGGTCGCCCTCGTGACCTCCACCAAGTGGGAGGGGCGCACGGTCGGCCGTCTGGTGTTCCTGCACCCGCGGACGACGCGCGAGCTGGTCACACAGGTCCTGGCCGCGATGGCCTGAGCGGCTACGAGGGACCGGTCGTCAGGTGCGGCTCGGGCAGTGCGCACATGCCCTCAGCGCAGGTGCCCTCATCCATCGACCCGAGCATGGTGAGCCCGAGCGATGCTGAGGACGCTGCCACGGCTCGACCGTCCACCGACTCGGGCCTGCCGACATCGGTGCTCATCGCTGGCCCGCCCGATCCCCAGCCGCCTGGGCGAGGGCCTGGGCGAACGCCTCGGCCGGCTGCGCCCCGGAGATGCCATAGCGCCCGTCGATCACGTAGAACGGCACCCCGGAGATCCCGTAGGCCCGGGCCTGGTCCATGTCTGCCTGGACGTCGGCCGCGAACGTGCCGGCGGCCAGCGTCTCGAGGACCTCATGGCGGTCCAGGCCCACCTCGGCGGCCATGGCAGCGAGCTGTTCGACGTCCCCGACGTTGCGGCCCTCAACGAAGTATGCGCTCAGCAGCCGCTCCTTCATGGGCTCCTGCAGCCCCCTGGCCTTGGCCAGGTGCAGCAGCTCATGGGCCTTGAGGGTTCGGGTCTGATGGACGGCGTGGAAGTCTGCGTTGATGCCCTCGGCGTTGGCCAGCGCGCTCACCTGCTCGATCATCTGATTGACCTGTGCCTCGGGGATTCCCCGCAGGCCGTGCAGGTAGTCGATCACCGAGCCGCTGAAGTCATCGGGCAGGTCCGGGGAGAGCTCGAAGGAGTGGTACTCGACCTCGACGGGATCACCGCCGGCCTCGCGGTAGCGGCGAACCCCCTCGGCCAACCGGCGCTTGCCGATGTAGCACCACGGACACGCAACATCGGACCAGACATCAACCTTGAGCACGACCACTCCTTGAACGGGCAACTACCCCCATTGGAGCATGACCGTGGCCGACGGGCAACCGTGCGGATCCGCAGCTGCCGCA
>CAWFSG010000007.1:0-126085 GCA_963818445.1 uncultured Actinomycetes bacterium | reverse complement strand
TTGGGACCTGGCCTCAGGTGGATCGGTTCGGGAGGTTCTCGGCGAACTTCAGCTCCAGGGGTTCTAGCTGGTCGGCGGGGGTGAAGCCGAAGACTTCGGCGTAGAACGACAGTTCGGCCTCGAGGGCGCGGATCTGGGTCTCGGCCATCCGGAAGCCGTGCTGCTCCCCGGCGAAGGGTAAGTAGGCGTGTGGGACGCGCCGTTCGGCCAGCGCAGCCACGATCGCCTCAGCCTGCGCGGGTGGGACGACCGCGTCCTCGAGGCCCTGCATCACCAGGGTCGGGGTGTGGGCCCGGTCGATGTGCGTGATGGGCGATCGCTCGCGCACGACTGCGGCCGCCTCCGGCATCGGGCCGACGATGGTGTCGAGGTAACGGGACTCGAACTTGTGTGTGTCAGCCATCAGCGCGGCCATGTCCACGACACCGAAGTAGGACACCCCCGCGGCGAAGGCGTCGTCGAGCATCGTGGCCAGCAGCGTCGTCAGCCCGCCCGCGCTGCCACCGCGGATCGCCATGCGTCGCGGGTCGACCAGGCCCATACGGGCCAGGTGCCGCGCGGCGGCCGACGCATCCTCGACATCCACCACACCCCACTGCCCGTTCAGCAGCTGGCGGAAGGCTCGCCCGTAGCCAGTGCTGCCCCGGTAGTCCACGTCGGCCACAGCGAACCCACGCGACGTCCAGTACTGGACATCGAGCGAGTACTCGGAGCTCGCCCGCCAGGTCGGCCCCCCGTGCACCCCGACCAACAGCGGCGGGGCGGACCCGGGCTCGGGCTGCGCATCCGGATTGGTGGGCAGGTGCACCCAGGCATGGGCCTGGCTGCCACCAGCGGTCGGGAACGTGACCTTCGTCGGCACCGACGCCCACTGCGTCGGCAGCGTCACCCCGGAACCCGGGCGCAGCACCTCTGGGTCGGTCAGGGCCCGGATCTCCGCGGGCCGGTCCGGGAAGGACACGATCCCCACCAGGCGATCGCCGTCGTGGGCGATCGCGGTCACGTGCAGGCCCTCGAGCCGCTGGGCGTGCCGCGCTCCGCTCTCCGGGACGGACGTGAGGATGGTGTCCAGGCCCTCCGGGTGGGCCGCGACCACCGTGCCGTCCGGCAGGACCAGGTAGCGCGACTGGCCGAAGACCCAGGCCGGGACGCTGACCTCGGCCTCGACCGGATCGATCGGCGTGAGCTTGTCCAGCCCGTCGACCCGATGCACGTTCCACCAGTCGCTGCGATCCGAGCAGACGTACAGGGTGGCGTGCCGCCCCCACTCGGGCTGCACCAGCGACTCACCGCCCGAGCCCGCCTCCCGCCGGGCGCCACGCAGCTGCAGCACCCCACCGGACTCCTCCAGCAGGCCAACCCACAGCTGCGTGGAGTCCCACGGCATGTTCGGGTGGTCCCAGGCCAGCCAGGCCAGCTGGCGGCCGTCACGGGAGACACGCGGGGCGGCCACGAAGTCCGAGCCGGAGAAGACCACTCGCGGCTCCGCGGAGCCGTCGACGGGGAGCACCACGAGCTCGTTGTGGACATCACGCCCCGGGTCCGGGCCCTCGTGCCGCTCGCGCACGCAGACGATCCACCGCCCATCGGGAGTCACCCGCCCGTCGGCATACCGCCAGGAACGGGGCGCGGGCGGCTCCGGGGAGATCGGAACCGGATCACCGCCTGGGTCGATCCGGTGCAACCGCTGGTCCTCCCACGAGCATGCGAACACGGTGCCGCGGTCGACCCACCACGCCCCGCCGCCGTACTCGTGCACCGCCGTCCGCGCGTTGAACCCCGCCGGCAGCACCTCATGGACGCTGCCATCCGCGTCCCGTCGCACGATCGCCTCCCGACCGGACTCGACGGGACGGGTCTCACTCCACCAGACCACACCCTCGGCTGCGTGCAGGGCGGTAGGGGTCGAATCACCGGCCACGACATCGGCGGCGGTGACGATGGAGGGCCAGGATCCATACGAGGCGACCAGAGTCATATCCGCACCGTAGCGGTCCATCCAGAGCGTGTCGTGATGGCGATCGCGCAGCAGCGCGACAGGCATCAGATCCACGGTCGCACCGTCGTTGTTTCAACCCCCGGAACATCCGGTGTGCGGAGGTGTCGCCAGCCGTTCAGCCGGCGCTGCACCACTCCCCGGGAGTGTGAGCGGTGTGCACCACGCGCAACTCTGCCTCGACGTCGTCGGAGACCACGGGCCGCAGGGCCGGGGAGACCCGCCACTCGAACTGCTCGTCGGCACCGACCCACTTCGCCCGCTCGTCCAGCGCAAGCGGGATGAGCCGCAGCCGCGCATCCATCCACTCCGGCGTCCACGGGCCGTCGTCGAGGATCGAGCGCGCTGCGCGGAACTCGAAGTAGATCGTGCGGCGCAACGCGTTGCCCGAGGCCGGAGGTGACCCGTGCACGATCATGTCGTCGTGCACGAGCACGTCGCCGGCCTCGAGCTCGACCTCGATCGCCCCGGGCAGCTCCCAGCCGTAGGTCTCAGCCAGCGCGCACGCATCGGTGCGCTGGACCTGGGAGCCCGGGATCACGTGCAGCGCACCGGCACCCCTGCGGGAGTCATCGAGGTAGACGTCCACGTTGAACAGCCGGTGCCGCCGCGCGTGCACCGCGTCCTGATGCCACGGCACGGGGGCGCCATCTCCCGCTGACTTCATCACCATCGACTCGTACGTCGGCACGAAGTCGGGGCCCGCCAGGCTCTCGGCGATCCCGAGCACCGCACGCGAGCCGAGCAGCTCGAGCGAGGCAGGCTCGCCCTTGCCATGGATGTAGTCCACGCGCCACATCACCGTGCCGTGGGGACGGTCGGCGAAGAGCCAGTCGCTGCCGGGCTGCGGACCCCGCGCGAGCCCATCGGCCATCCACCGCTGCGACGCGCTGCGCAGTCGGGCCAGCAGGTCCGGGTCGATGCGCCGCTTGAGAACGAGATAGCCGTCCCGGTCGAACTGCGCGACCTGATCGGGCGTGAGCAGCCCCCGGTCGAGCTCTGCAGGGCGCGTGGCAGTCGTGGCCTGAGTCATGGAGACGAGGCTAGGGCTGCAGTATCCGGGCATACTTCTCCCATGGTGGCCGATCCTTCCCGGATCCTCGCGTGAGGACGCCTGCACCGCTGCACGAGATCTTCGGCCTGGCGTGTGGCCTGTCCCTCGTGCCCGCGATGGCGCGCGCCCACCGGCACGATGACGTCGAGCTCGTCCTGCCCCTGGGCGGCGCAGCAGTGCTCGAGCACGCCGGCAGGCGCCACGACCTGACCGACCGTTCGTGCGCGGTGTTCTGGGCCGGGCTCCCCCACCGGGTGGCCGACCATGACGACGGCGTGACCGTGGCGTGGCTGACGGTGCCCCTCGTCGAGGTGCTCGCATGGACCCTGCCCGCGGCGTTCAGCGGCAGCATGCTGCGCGGCGACCTGTCGACGTTCGACGCCCCGCCCGGGCTCGAGGCGACCATGGGCTCCTGGCAGCGCGACATCGGCGCCTCACCTGCGCTCACCCGCGCGGTGCGACTCGAGGCCCAGGCCTGCCTGGTGCGCGCTGCCACCGTCTGCAACGCGAGCGCCCCGAGCAGCGCCCACGGCCCGGCCACCGAGATGGCCTCGCACGTCGCGACCCACTTCCGCGAGCCGTTGGCCGTCGCGGACGTCGCCGGCGCCGTGCACCTGCACCCGAGCACTGCAGCCGCGGTCTTCCGCCGTGAGATGGGCGTCACGATCGGCGAGTACCTCGCGCAGTGCCGCGTCGCCGAGGCCCAGCGGCTGCTCATCTCGACCGACGCGACCACGAGCGAGATCGCGCTGCGCGCCGGGTTCGGGTCGACGAGCCGGTTCTATGAGCGGTTCGTCCGCGATACCGGCATTGCGCCGGCGGCCTACCGCAGGGCGATGCGCTGATGCTCGTCCTGCAGGTGGTACCTGGTGGCGGTCACGCGTCTGGACCCTTCACGTTCGACCACGCCCCACCTCGCCCGCTGCACGTTCGTGCATCAGTGTTACACATGTGAGCAGCCCCGGTCGATGATGGACTCATAGCCGAGGCAAGGAGCCCCACCCATGTTGACCTCCATCATGACCCCCGCGTCCCGCACCGAGGCCCTGGCCAAGATGAGCGACGCCGACGGGCTCGACATCCTCGTCATCGGGGGCGGGGTGACCGGGGCTGGCGTGGCGCTGGAGGCCGCCACCCGCGGTCTGCGCGTCGGCATCGTGGAGGCCCAGGACTGGGCGAGCGGGACGTCGAGCCGCTCCTCCAAGCTCGTCCATGGCGGCCTGCGCTACCTGCAGATGCTCGACTTCCACCTCGTCCACGAGGCCCTCACGGAGCGCGACCTGCTGATCAACCAGCTCGCACCGCACCTGGTCCGAGCCGGTGGCATTCCTCTACCCGCTGGAGCACCGGATCTGGGAGCGCGCCTACGTCGGGGCGGGCGTTGCCCTCTACGACACCCTGGCAACCGCCTCCGGGCGCCGTCGGGCCCTGCCCTTCCACCGGCACCTGTCCCGCAAGGGCATGCTGCGTCGGTTCCCCGACCTGCGCCACGATGCAGCCGTGGGCGCCCTGCAGTACTGGGATGCCTCGGTCGACGATGCCCGGCTGGTCCTCACCCTGATCCGGACGGCCGCGGCCTACGGGGCCCTGGCCGCCTCGCGCACCCAGCTCGTGGAGCTCACGAAGGACGAGGCCGGCACCGTCGACGGCGCGGTCGTCGTGGATCTCGAGACCGGCCGTGAGCACCGGATCCGTGCCCGCGCGGTGATCAACTCGACCGGGGTCTGGACGGAGGAGACCGAGTCGCTGTCCGGCGCCGGAGGGGGACTTCGCGTGCTGGCCTCGAAGGGGATCCACATCGTCGTGCCCCGCGATCGGATCCGCGGCGAGGTCGGACTCATCCTGCAGACCGAGAAGTCGGTCCTGTTCATCATCCCGTGGTCGCGGTACTGGCTGATCGGGACCACGGACACGCCCTGGACCCAGGAGCTCCAGCACCCCGTGGCGACCTCAGCCGACATCGACTACCTCCTCACGCACGCGAACACGGTCCTGGCGCGACCCCTGACCCGCGACGACATCATCGGCACCTGGGCGGGACTGCGCCCGCTGCTGCAGCCCGGGACGAAGGCCGGCACGTCATCGGCCAAGATCTCGCGCGAGCACACGACCGCCTCACCGATCCCGGGCCTGACCGTGATCGCCGGCGGCAAGCTGACCACCTACCGGGTCATGGCCACGGACGCCGTGGACTTCGCGCTCGGCGACAAGGCCAAGGACCTGCCCTCCATCACCGAGCGCATCCCGCTCGTGGGTGCCGTCGGCCTCGAGGCCCTCGGGCGACGGGCGACCGTGGTGGCCCGCACGTACGGCTGGAGCGGCCAGATGGTCGACCACCTCCTGCATCGCTACGGCTCGCTGCTCGGTGACCTGGTGGACGCGATCGCCGCCCGCCCAGACCTTGCCCGACCGCTCGAGCACGCTCCGGCCTACCTGCGCGCCGAGATCGTCTACGCCGCCACGCATGAGGGGGTCCTGCACCTCGAGGACGTCATGCTGCACCGGACCCGCCTGAACTACGAGATGCGCGACCGCGGCCTGGCCGCACTGCCCGAGATCGCGGCACTGACGGGCGAGGTCCTCGGCTGGGACGAGCAGCGCATGGCCGCCGAGATCGAGAGCTACACCGAGCGGGCGCGCGCGGAGGAGGACGCCGAGCTCGAACCGGACGACTCGTCCGCGGAGACGGTGCGACTGCGCACCCCCGACGTGGCGCCCCTGCGGGTCCTCACGACCCTCTGAGGCCCGGATGCGGGGTCCGGGGGCCAGGTCCTACGCTTCCCGGCATGGGATCAGGGGTGGAACCGTCGCACCGTCGCGAGTTCGTGACGCAGACCGAGCGGAGAGTCTCCCCCAAGGAGGTCGCCAAGCTCTACGCACGTCCGTCGTGGAGCAGAACTCGTTCGGTGCCCAGTTCCTGGGCTCCGCGCCCTTCGAAGTCGCCTGCTTCCCCTACGCCCAGCACTTCCTGACCACCAGCTACCCCCAAGCCAGCCCGATCCATGACCAGCAGGCGTTGGAGCAGGCCGTTCGCGCGCATGCGCTTGGTGCTCAGTAGTACGCAGTCGCTCAGCCGCGGTCGACCGTGCCGTCCAGCCTGCGCTCCCAGGTCGTTCCCGTCGCCAGGGCCACGCACTTGTAGGCACCGTCGTAGATCCCCATGCGCTTGTTCTTGACGATGCAGTCGCAGAACATCTCGAGCAGGTCGTCCCCGCCGGTGATCAGGTCGATCGCCTGCAGCGTCCGGGGGATCGTCCGGGTCTCGATCGTGCCGTCACCGAGCTCGGCGCTGCGGATCGCACCCCACGCCTCATGGGCGCCGACGCGGGCGTTGAAGATCTTGGGGATCGGGTAGAACGCCAGCTCCGAGGGCTTGGTGATCAACACGTCGCTGACGCGCATCAGGTAGTTGGTCGCGTACACCCCATGGAACGTGTTGTCGAACAGGAACACGTGCAGGCCGTGCGCCTCGCCCTCGCGGATCCCGTCGGCGAAGCCCTTGGCGTCGTCCCACGTGCGGTGGGTCGTCACCGATGCGGCGGCCGGGCCGAGCTCGCCCTTGAGCCACTCCCAGTTGTCGGCGTGATCCCCGAGGTTGACGAACAGGGTCAGCTCGTCGCGCTCGATCATCGGGCGGCAGTGGTCGATGATCGCCTTGAACAGCTCACGCTGGGCACCGGCACCACCCATCGTCAGGATGAAACGACGTGGCTCGCCATTGCGCATGCGGGTCAGCCGCGCGGCGCAGTCGACCTCGATGTTCTCGACCAGCTCGTGATCGACGTGATGACCCACGTACTTGATCGCGTCGGCGGGTGTGGGGTTCAGGATCTTGTCGTCCTCGTCGAACTGGTTCATGATCCGGAACCCGTAGTAGCCCGACGGTGACTGCACGGCGTGGGTCGCGCCCTCGGTGAGCTGGAACGCCATCGGCCAGTTGTCGAACATCATGTCCACGACATTGGTCATGCCCCCGGCGACGGCCCCCATGCAGTTCCACATGTGCGCCGTGAGGATCGGCATGTCCTGCGGCAGGGCGTGGTGAAGGTTGGCGAACAGCTCGCTCTTGCGGTAGTCGCGCGCGTTGGCCTTGAGGAACCGCCACGGCCAGCCCATCGCCTGATTGTTGAGCAGCCAGTTCAGCCCGGGCAGCGTCTTGTCCCCCGAGGTGACCGACTCCCACACGTACTTGTCGAACAGCGCATTGCGCTGGGACACCCGCGAGTACTTGCTGTAGTTGGTGTTCCACCAGTTGATCGCGTCCTGCGTGATGCCGGGGATCGCCAGCAGGTCCAGCCAGTAGGGGGTCCGGCCCATCGCCCGGGCAGCCGATGCGCCCGCCATCGCGATCCGGTAGTGCCCGTACCCCATCCGGATCGTCGAGATCACGATGCCGTTCTCGGCGTCGATCGGATCGCCCTCGGTGTCGCGCCGGAGGTCACGGATCCCGAGCGCGTCGCCGAGCTGCGGGTTGTCATGGACGCTCAGCTCGTACTTCTCGTTCGGGTCGTAGGCGAACTTGTCGACGAACATCTTCTGCCACGCCAGGGCCTTGCGGTCCTGGTCCGGCGTGATGGTGTTGCCGTACAGGGAGAAGCGCTTCGGGTCCATGGGATCTCCTGGTTCTGGTTCGGTTCAGCCGGGCTCACGGAGCATGGCCCCGAGGTCGTGGGGACGGTCGTTCATGGGGGGACGAGGCATCACTGCACCCGCCCGCCGGCCGACCCGGCGACCGCGACGAGGAAGCCGGGCTCGCCCCATCCCCGCTCGCCGAAGGCGTCGGCGACGGCCCGCATGACGGCGGTCGCGGCATCGGCCTCGACCAGGGCGATGGCTGAGCCGCCGAACCCACCCCCGGTCATCCGGGATCCGAGCGCCCCCGCGGCCCGGGCTGCCCCGACGGCGACATCCAGCTCGTCGCAGCTGACCTCGTAGTCCAGCCGCAGGGACTCGTGGGAGGCGTCCATGAGGGGCCCGACGTCGCGCACCCTGTCGTCGCGCACGAGCTCGGCGAACTGCTCGACCCGGGCGATCTCGGTGACGACGTGGCGGACGCGCATCGCCTCGATGGGGTCGGGCAGCGCAGCCAGGGCCGCGTCGAGGTCGGTGACCTCCCGCAACGTGCCCACCCCGAGCCGCGCTGCGGCCTCGTGGCAGGCGGCCCGCCGGGACGCGTACTGACCATCGACGAGGGAGTGCTCGGCCCGGGTGTCGATGACCAGCAGCTCCAGGCCCGCCTCGGCCAGGTGGAACGGCACCTGGGCGACGCTGCTGTCCAGGGTGTCCAGCAGCAGGGCATGCCCAGCGGTGGCGCGCAGCGAGGCTGCCTGGTCCATGCCGCCCGTGGGGGCGCCGGCAACCTCGTTCTCAGCCCGCACGCAGATGGCTGCCAGAACAGCCCGGCCGGCGTCACCCGCGGCGGCCAGGCCCAGGCCGAACAGCTCGTCCAGGGCGAGGGCGACAGCGCACTCGATGGCCGCCGAGGAGGAGAGCCCTGCGCCGAGCGGCACGCACGAGTCGATCGCGGCGTCGAACCCACCGAGCGTGTGGCCCGCCTGGGTCAGGGACCATGCCGGGCCACCGGCGTACGCGACCCAGGAGCTGACCAGCCCGGGCGCGATGCCGTCCAGGGTCCCGGTCCAGATGTCCTGCGGAGCCAGCGAGGACACCAGGCGCACGACCTGGTCGTCCCTGCGACGGACGGCCACGAACGTGCGGTGCGGCAACGCCATGGGCAGGCACAACCCGCCGTTGTAGTCGACGTGCTCCCCGATGAGGTTCACCCGGCCGGGGGACGCCCACACCCCGTCGGGATCCACCTCGAACGCGCTGACGAACAGGTCGCTGACCCGCCCGGCACCCTCCGCGCCCGACCACGCGGCAAGTGGAGCAGTCATCGGCCCCTCCGGTGGGCAGGTGGCATGGTCGCTCAGCCCTTGATCCCGCTGCTGGCGACGTTCTCGACGAAGTAGCGCTGGGCCAGGAGGAACACCGTGACCGGCGGGACCATCGCGATCATGACGCCGGCGAGCACCAGGTTGGGTGCGTCGGCTGCGCGACCGCCCAGGGTTGCCAGGGTGAGCGCGAGGACGCTGTTCTCCTGGTTGCCCGAGTCGATGACGATCAGCGGCCAGACGAAGGAGTTCCACGCGTACAGGAACGAGAACGTCGTCAGCGTGGCGATCGCCGGGATCGACAGGGGCACCATCACCTTCCAGAGGATGGTCCACCGTGAGGCGCCGTCGAGGATCGCGGCCTCCTCCAGCTCCTTGGGGATGGTCACGAAGAACTGGCGCATCAGGAACGTGCCGTAGGCCGTGAACGCGAACGGGATCACCAGGGACACCAGGTCGTTGACCCACCCGATCTCGACCATCAGTCGGTAGAGCGGGATGATCAGGACGACGAACGGGATCATGATCGACCCGAGGTAGAACAGGAAGAGCTTCTCGCGCCCCCGGAACCGCAGCCGGGCGAAGGCGTACCCCCCGAGGATGCTGGTCAGCACCTGCCCGACCACCACGAGGATCGTGACGAGCACAGTGTTCGTCAGCGCCCGGGAGAAGCCGTTGAGGCCCAGGACCTTGGAGTAGTTCCCCGTCTGGAAGTCGACCTGCTCCACCGGCGAGGACATCGGCCGGCACGGCGAACACCGGTGGGGCGTTCGGGTTCGCCGGGTCGATGTACGTGCCGCCGATCCGGGAGCGGTTGTCGTAGACCTCGACCTGCTGGCCGTCGATCGTGACGAGGTAGACGTCCTTCTCCTCGCCGTCCACCGTGACGGTGGTTCCGGTCGGGTCGAGCGCATCCCTCGGGCTGACGAGGACGAAGTCCGGGTCGTCGACCTGACGGAACTCGCGCAGGCTCGTGCCGTTCTCGACCCGCGCGAGGTCAGCCGTCCCGCCTCCGGGGAGCGGCACGGTGAAGACCGGCAGCTCCTCGCCGTTGACGGTCGCAGTCGCGGCCACGTACGGCAGGACCCTGGGCGGGTAGGTGAAGACGTCCTCGGCGGTCTTCATCGACCCGGAGAGGGCGAAGAGGAACGGGATGAGGACGACCAGACCCGCGATCGTGAGGCTCGCGTAGACGAAGAACCGCGCGGACTGGCCCCGCCACCCTCGGACGGGACGACCTGACCTGGCCATCACTTCACCTCCGCATCGGCACGCTGGGCTCGGAACTGGGCGAGGGTGAAGATGAAGATGATCACGAACAGCACCCAGGCCACGGCGCTGGCCTTCCCGAACGAGTCCTGCTGGAACCCGAGCTGGTAGATGTAGACGACCGGCGTCAGGGTGGCGTTGTCAGGGAACCCGACCGGGTTCGGCTGGTTGAGGGCGTAGACGATGTCGAACAGCTGCAGGGCCAGGATCACGGTCGTCACCGTCACGAAGAACGTGGTCTCCCGCAGCTGCGGGACCGTGACGTGACGGAACTGCTGCCAGGCGTTGCAGCCGTCGAGCTCGGCCGCCTCGTAGAGGTCGCGACCGATGCCCTGCAGGCCGGCCGTGAACAGGACGGTGTTGAACCCGAACTGGGACCACACGAACACGATGCACACCGCCAGCAGGGCGATCTTCGGGTCCGAGAGCCATCCGATCTCGACCCGATCGGGGAACGGGTCACCCGGAAGCACGACGTTGAGCCGCCTGGCCGCCGGTGGCGATGCCCCAGTTGATGAACCCGACCGCGGCGTTGAACATCTGCTTCCAGATGAGGGTCACGCCGATGACGCCGGCGACGGCGGGGACGAAGAAGACCGTCCGGAAGGCCTTGGTGCCCCGGTAGCCGGCATTGATCATGACGGCCAGGAAGAGGGCTGACAGCACTGCCGCCGGGATCGCCACGACCATGAAGACGAAGATGTTGGTCAGCGACTTCCAGAACAGCGGATCGGTCCCGCCCACGACAGAATCGCTGAAGGGCAGGCCGAAGACCTCCGTGTAGCCCGCCGGCAGGTCCGCCGGGGAGGACGCCACGGTCACGGAGAGGGTCTCGATGTAGTTGTCGAGCCCGACGTAGACAGCCTGGCTGACCCCGTCCCAGTCGTAGAACGAGATCACCATCGAGAACACGAGCGGGCCGGCGAAGAAGGCCAGGAAGCCCAGGAGGTTCGGCGAGAGGTACAGCCACCCGGTCAGGGCCTCGGCCTGGGCGTTCTCGACCAGGAAGTAGCGCGCAGAGCGCTCGGAGATGATCGTCCGCAGGGCCCATGCAGCCAGCAGGAAGACGATCAGCGCCGCGACGAAGACCACGGGATCGGCCCGGATGGCGTCGCCGAAGAAGATCAGGGCCCGCTGGGCCCGCATCAGGAACAGCCACCACACCGTGCCCACGGCGATGATCGCCAGCCCGGCCCACATCAGCCACTGCGCCGCGCGAACGGCGCCGGCGTTCGCGAGGTCGTCGGTGACCAGCATCCCAGGGGGCAGCAGGCGCTTGTGGATGCGTCGGGCGATCACCCACCAGACCACACCCACGAAGATCAGGATGACGGCGGGGAACGCGCGCTCGAAGGCGCCGGCGAAGACATCGAGCCCCTCAGCGATCTCCAGCTGGCCGAACAGCACCACGAAGGCGCCCAGGGCCACCAGGAGGCTCACGACGAAGGACAGCGTGCGCCCCACCCCGGCGCGCCGCCCGAGCAGGACGACCACGAGCAGGTTGACGCCCAACCCGAGGGCACCGGCGATCCCCAGACCCGTTCGGGGCAGGGAGCCGAGCTCCCAGATCCCGGCCCCGATGTTGACCAGCACCCAGGTCGAGACGCCTGCCAGGAAGAGATGCCACGCCTGGACGCCTCGAAGGAGACGTTCGAAGCCCTCGTCGTCCTCCCACTGTGGATTCGACCGATGGTCCTCGGTCTCGGTGACCATCGCGGTCATGTCCGCCTCCTCCATGGGTCCACCTGGGCAGTACGAGCTACTTCACTGGCAAGGACGGGGGTCCCAGGTCCCGTTCGGACCCGGGACCCCCGTCGTGGTTGTGCGCCGCCGCTACTCGAACGCGGGTGCCGCCACCTTGCAGATCGTGCTCTGGTACTCGTCGGTCGTGATCTCACCGTTCATGTACTGGGTGACCACGGCATTGGTCGCAGCTGTCGAACTCCGGCCAGTTGCCCTGCCACAGCGGGCCCTCGGCGACGGCGTTGTTCTGGATGCCGTCGACGAACGCCTGGTTGTTCTCCGGCGGGGTGTAGGTCAGGAACTTGTCGATGGCCTCCTGCGAGGTGCGCGACGGGATGTTCGCGCCGAGCGAGGCGATCTTGTCCTGCACCTCGAGGCTGGTGAGCTCGGCGACGAGCTTCCAGGCCGCGGCCGGGTCGGCCGTCTTGGCGTTGATCACGTAGGCGCCCCAGAACTGCCAGTCGCCACCGGGAGCGGGCCCGGTCGGCATCGGCGCGACGTCCCAGTTGAAGTCCGTGATCTCGCGGGAGCCGGGGGTGGCCCAGCGACCGTTGACGAACATGCCGAGCTTGCCGCTCTTGTAGACCGGCTCCGGATCCTCGCCGAACTTCACGCCGTAGTCGGCGTCGTACAGCTTCTGGTAGTACTCGATGCCGTTGACCGACTCGTCGGAGTCCAGGTTGCAGGCCGTGCGGTCATCGTTGAAGAACGAGCCGCCCGCGGAGTTCACCCAGTAGCCCCAGTTGGCCCACCAGCCACCCGCGCCGAAGCCCTTGACTCCGCCGCCGAGGTCGCTGATCGCCTTGGCGGTCGCCTGGAACGCGTCCCAGGTCCACTTGCCGTCGGCAGCGAGCTGCCGCGGATCGTCAACGCCGGCCTGATCGATCAGGTCGAGGTTGAGGTAGAGCGCGAAGGTGGACACGTCGCGCGGGACGCCCCACACGAAGCCGTCGGCCTTCTGGCCACGTGGCCGGGTCGACGAGCAGCTGGTCCATCGGACCTGCGTAGAAGTCAGCGGCGTTGAAGCCCGCAGCCGACGACACCTCGCTCGCGTTGAGGATCAGGCCCGCCTTCGCGAAGTCCGCGACGTCGGTGCCGGGGATCCAGAAGACATCCGGGGCCGTTCCGGCGGACAGCTCGGTCTTGAGCTTGTCCTGGTAGGGAGATCCCTCGGAGTTGCCCGCCTCGTAGGTCAGGTTCAGACCGATGTTCTTGGCGGTGATCTCATCCGAGATGTTCTGGTAGACGTCGGCCTCGGCCTGGTTGTCGGGCCGGGTTCGCCACCGGAGGTCGACGGCCTCCCCCGCGGGGCTCGCCGCCTCGCTCGCGCCCGCGCTGGTGTCGGTCGTAGGTTCACTCGTCGTGCTGGAGCACGCGCTCAGGGTGAGGGCCAGTGCTACGGCTCCCACCACCCCATGACGGATTCGCATCCGGATGTTCCTCTCCTTGTTCCTCCACGGCCCGTTCAGGACATGGTCTTGACGTGTCGATCCTCGGGCCCTGCGACCCCGGGTCACCATAACAACTGTGACAATGGTCACCCTGCCGGAGGTGGGTGCGATTGTGCAAGGCCAGTGCACAGATGTGCACGACGAGGAGGTGGGGCGTGGTCGAACGTGATGAGTCCATGCAGGTTGCCGCGACCATGTACTACCTGCAGGACGAGCCGATGGACGCCATTGCGCGTCGCCTGGGGACGTCGCGGTCGACCGTCTCCCGGCTGCTCAAGGGCGCGCGGGAGAGCGGGCTGGTGCAGATCACCGTGCGGACCGAGCCGGATGCCGAGACCGGAGTGGCCGCGCGGCTCAGGGACGCCTTCGGGGTTCGCGCCCACGTCGTGCCCGTGCGGGTCGGGGCCCAGGAGGTCGAGCGGCTCGACCAGGTGGCCAACGTGGCCGCGCGGCTCCTGATGAACCTGTTCGAGGACGAGACGGTGCTTGGCGTCGCGTGGGGCACCACGGTCAGTGCCGTCGCACGCGCCCTGGGTCGCAAGCCCACGCGCGGTGGCACCGTGGTCCAGCTCAACGGAGCTGCGAACACCGTCACGAGCGGTGTGGACTACGCGGGCACGATCGTCACGGCCTTCGGTGCGGCCTTCGACGCTGAGGTCCGCCATTTCCCGGTGCCCGCGTTCTTCGACTTCGCCGAGACCAAGGAGGCGATGTGGCGCGAGCGCAGCGTCCAGCGTGTGCTGGCCGTCCAGCGGCGGATCGACATCGCACTCTTCGGCGTGGGAACCCTGGGGGGTCAGGTCCCCTCGCACGTGTACTCGGCCGGCTACCTCGATGAGAGCGACCTCGGGGCGCTCTACGCCGCACGCGTCGTCGGGGACGTGTGCACGGTATTCCTGAGGGAGGACGGCAGCTACCGGGACATCGCGATCAACCTGAGGGCGACCGGTCCCACCCCTGCGGAACTCGCCCGTGTCCCGCGCAGGCTGTGCGTCGTGGCGGGTGAGGCCAAGCTGAGACCGCTGCTGGCAGCCATGCGGGCCGGGGCCGTCACTGACCTCATCATCGACGAGCCCACGGCCCGCCGCCTGGCACCCCGGGTTCGACAACACTGACATCGGGCTCGGTGTCCCGGGCCGCGGCGGCCCAGGCCCCTGGCCCGCCGCCCTGAGCGAGGCGGGCGAACCCCTCGTCCAGGCTGACGCGCGGCGACCAGTCCAGGACCTCACGGACCCGACGCTGATCGAACCAGTGCGCCGTCGCGAGCTGCCCGGCCAGGAATCGGGTCATCGGCGGATCATCCGTCCGGCGCCCCACCCGCCACAGACCCTCGGCGACGGCGCCGCCGGCCCACGCGACAGAACGGGGCACGCCGCGGTTGGGCGCCTCGACCCCGCCCGCGGCACAGATCCGCTCGAACAGCTCGGCCACCGTGCGCGGCTCCCCGTTGGAGACCACGAATGCCTGCCCGTGACCGGCCTCGGCATGGTCGAGTGCCGCCACCACGGCGTCCACCGCGTTGTCGATGTACGTCGTGTCGATCAGGGCCCGCCCACCGCCCACGAGGGCCAGCCGACCGGACCGGGCCCGAGCGATGATGCGCCCGACCAGCTGCGTGTCGCCCGGGCCCCAGATCAGGTGCGGGCGGATCGCGATCGTCGCGAGCCCGGGGCCATCGGCGGCCAGGACCTCGAGCTCGGCCCGGGCCTTGCTCCTCGAGTAGTGCCCCTTGGCGCGGGTGGGGTCGGCCGGGTCCGCGTCCGCTCCCGCGAGGGCCGAGCCGGAATGCGCCACCGACGGCGACGAGATGAAGACGAACCTCGAGACCCCCTTCGCCTGCGCGGCGTCGAGCACAGTGCGGGTTCCGGTCACGTTGGCCTCGTGGAACTGTGCGGCACTGCCAACCACGCCCACGCGTGCCGCGAGGTGGATGACTGCCGCCACGCCCTGCACGGCGCGCCCGACGGCTGATGCGTCGTTGAGGTCCGCGAGGTGCTCGGTCAGCCCGAGCTCAGCGGCCACAGCAGAGGGGCGGCGCTGGAGCACGGCGACCTGGTCGCCCCTGGCATGCAGGGCACGGACCACGCCGGCGCCGAGCAGGCTGCTGCTCCCGGTGAGCAGGACCCTCATGGCGTGCCCGGCCGCCGGCCATCCAGCACCCGCTGGGCCCAGTGCCCGACAGCGACCCGGTCGATCTTGGAGTTGTGCCTGATGTCCACGGGCAGGGTCCGCACCACCAGCACGGCCGCGATCCCCGGGACCGCGCCGGACGGGTCCCCGGCCGCGGCCCGGACCGAATCGCGCAGCGACGCCGGCGCCAGGCCCGACCGGCGGGCGTCGGCGAGCTCGACGACCACCACCACCTGGGCAGTGCCCCGCGGACCGACGCCGACGACGGCTGCTCGGCGCACCCCGGGAACGGCCTCGACCCGACGCTCGATCCCGACCGGCGTGACCGGCCCCTCGGCGGTGACGATCACATGGACGAGCCGGCCCTCGATCCAGAGGCGCCCCTGTGCGTCGAAGTGCCCGACGTCACCGGTGCGGTGCCAGCCCGGGGCGGGCGTGGCGGCCCAGTCAGTCACCCAGAGGCGGTCGTAATGCGCCTTGATGTGGGCGGCCCGGACGCACACCTCGCCGGTCACCTCCGGCGCCGTGGTCCGTTCGTCACCCGGGACGCCCTCGTGGTCCAGCGGGGCCAGCTCGACCTCCACGCCGGGCACCGGGCGACCCACGCACACGCCGTTGCCCAGGCCGGCGTCATCCAGCCCGGCGAGGTCGATGTCGGCCACGGGCAGGACCTCGGTCATCCCGTAGGGGGCGTGTGCCTCGGCGACCGGCAGCAACCGCCGCATCGCATGCAACGTCTCGGCCGGCACCGGGGCCCCGGTGGACAGCAGCAGCCGCACACGGGCGAGAGCCGCGCGACCCGCGGGGTCGACAGCGTCGGCAGTCGCCACCACGTTCGCCAGCGCCGCCGGGGAGGCGAACACCATGGTCGCGTCGATCGCGGCCGCCGCATCGCCCATCGCCCTGGCCGTCAGGGTGCGCGGCGCGGTGAGGTTCATGTCGGGGACCGCTGAGGGGATCCCCAACGCTGCGCCGAAGAGGGCGAACGGGCCGAACGCGGCGACGAGGCGGTCGGCCGGGGTGATGGCGTAGAGGGAGGCCAGCTGCTCCCGCTGGGCCTGGAGCTGGCCGTGCAGGTACAGCACGCCCTTCGCGGGTCCGGTGGCCCCGGAGGTGAACGCGATCACGGCGGGATCCCCCGCCGCGGGCGCGTCCGGGGGCTGGGCACCAGCACCCAGCGCCTCGACCTCCGCCAGGCTCCAACGCACGCCCAGCCCACGCCGGGCCGAGGCGGGCACCGGTCCGACGGAGATCAGCTGCGCGCCGGTGCCCATGAGCCGGGCTGCGGCCAGGCCCTTGGCGGTGCCCATCACGTACGCCGGACCGGCGCTGCGCAGGGCCACGCGCATGCCCCGGATCCCGAGTCCCGCGTCCACGACCACCGCGATGACCCCGGCACGCCAGATCCCGTACAGGACGGCGGTCAGGTCGGTGCCGGGCGGGACCAGCAGGGCGATGCGGTCACCGCGATTCACGCCGATGGCCGCGAGCCCTGCGGCCACGTGCGCGACCCGGGCATCCAACTCAGCGAAGCTGATGCTGGTCGTGACGCCGGAAGGCCCCAGCTCGGTGACGGCCGGGGTCCGACTGGTCGTCGGATCGGCGGCCCGTTCGCTGATCCCCGCCCACAGCGGCCGGCCCGAGTCGGGCACCGGGGGCGCATCCTGCTCCTGCCCGGCGCCAGGGCGCGGGTCGGCCAGGAGGCTGCGGCTGCGGACCCACGTGGCGAGGTCGGCGGCGAACGTCGGCGCGTCCTCGGGGACGAAGTGGCTGGAGCCCTCGTAGCGGTGCACGTCGGCATGGGGCAGCCGCCCGATGAGGTCACGCAGGTAGAGGTCGGAGAAGACGGGGTCCCGGGGGCCCCAGAGCAGGAGCACGGGGATGTCGGCCAACGCATCCAACCCCTCGGCGATGGCATCCAGGGGGCCGGCGCTGACGTCGTCGGGATCCAGGGGGATGTCGGCGACGAAGGCCTCGATCGCGCCCCGTCGGCCCATCCCGGAGTAGGGCGCGTAGTAGCCGGCCCGAACCTCCGGCGGCGCCACAGGGCGGGAGAGGAACAACCCGCCCCGGATGAAGGTCCGGGTCCGCGAGGTGATCGCGGGCAGCATGCCCGGCAGGCGGGCTGCGCGGATGAGGCTCGGCGCGCTGGCGTTGGCCGGCTGGTGGACCGCGGTGTTGGACAGCACGACACCGGCCATCCGGTCGACGTGCCGAAGCACCCAGCCCAAGGAGATGGGCCCGCCCCAGTCATGGGCGACCGTGATGATCGGGCCGCTGCTCCCTGGCCCCGTGAGGCCGAGCGCGTCGGTGAGCGAGTCGAGGTCGTCGACGCGCTGCGCGAGCGGACGGACGGTCCCGGTGCGCTGCGAGAACCCCATGTCCAGGTGGTCGATGGCGATGACCCGCCAGCCCTCGGGCGGGCTGGCCACGACCCGTCGCCACAGGTAGGACCAGCTCGGGTTCCCGTGCACGCACAGCAATGTCCCGACTCGGCTCGGGCGCGCCCTCGGACAACCCCGCATGGGAGTCCAGCACGTGCCATGTGCGCACGACACCAGAGGAGTCCTGCCCAGTGACCTCACGTGACCACCGCGCCTCGAGCCCGCTCAATCCGGCAGGCGGCAGGCTCACCAGCGGATCTCGGCGGCCGCGGCGTTGATCCCCGAGCCGATGCCCAGCAGGATCACGCGGTCACCCCGCTCGATCCTCTCCTGATGCATGGCCAGGGTGATCGGGATCGCCGCCGGCCCGATGTTGCCGAGCGTGGGGAACGTCAGAGGAACGCGGTCCGCGTCCAGTCCGAGCCGCTGGATCAGCGCCTCGCTGTGCACCGTGGACACCTGGTGCATGACGTAGTGCTGGACATCGGTCCAGTCGAAATCGGCCTTGGCATCCGTCCAGCCTGCCTCAGCGACATCGAGGCCGGCCACCAACAACCCCCTGCTGTCGGTGACCATCCGCTCCAGGTCTCCCTGGCAGAGCAGGTTGTGCTCCGTGGCCGCCCTGCCGACGCCACCGACGAACACATGGCCCTCCGGATGCCGGTCTGCGGGGCCGAGGACCATCCCGGCGGCACCCGACCCGAGCGTGAGCGTGGCGAAGTCGGAGAACAGGTCAGCGACCGTGGTGGATTCGGACTGCAGCCGCTCCAACGTGCGCTCCTGCACGGTTCGGCTGCCCTCGCCGTCCACGATCAGCGCGTAGTCGATCTGCCCGGAGTCGATCATCATCGCGGCGATCTGCATCCCGCTGACGAAGCCGAGGCAGGCGTTCGACAGGTCGAAGTTCAGGCAGGACGACGGCAGACCCAACTCGTGGTGGACCGCGACGGACGATGAGGGCTCGAGGCGGGCACGGCACACCGAGGTGTCGATCAGCAGACCGATCTGGTCCGCAGCGATGCCTGACTCGGACAGCGCCCGCGCGCCGGCCTGGGCGGCAGCATCCGTGAAGGAGACATCCTCCGGCCACCACCGGCGCTCCTCGATGCCGGCGACCTGCTGCAGCATCCCCTTGCGCACGCCGAGGCGCTGCAGGGTGGGCGCCAGTCGCTCGTCGAAGTACTCCGAGGTGACGACCTCGGGAGCATCCACGGCAACAACCGACAGGATCGCTGCATTGGTGAACCGGTAGACGGTGTTTCCACTCACGGGGGCACTCCTAGACAAGGGACGGCAATTCTCCCACGGTTCATCCGGGCAGCTGCACGCCCCGGGTGAGTTCGCTCCTGCTCCGAGGCGGCCTTCCGCGGGTCGTTCCGCGCCGGTCCCGCCCGACGACCGTGGGGGCGCTAGACTGCCCTCACCCACGGCAAGGGCTCGATCCGCCTGGGCAGTGAGATCTGCGGTCGCTGAGATGGTCATCGACTGATGCTCGGGTCCCGTCGTCGGACTGGCGGGGTCGCCGCGCGATCGCAGGCACGTGGGACTTGAGGGCGTCGCGCTCGCGCGCGCCCGGCACGCAGGGAGGTGCTTTGGCTCGAGCAGGCCAACGTCAGACGGCCGCGCGCCGTGGCGTCCCGCGCAATCAGCGACGCGTCCGACCCGGCGACAACGACGGCATCATCCCCGTGCTCGCACGCGTCGTCACCGAGGTCCAGGCCGATGTCGCCCGAGGTTCGGCGCGCCCCTCGGTGCGGACGAAGTTCCAGGTCGTCGCCCTGCTGGTCCGCGAGGAGCGGGCCCGCGTGAAGGCCGACGAGACGAGCACCGAGGCGTACAGGGCCACACAGCTCAAGCGACTGGACGGGGTGGCGACGATCCTGGCCCGGACGGCCGCCCGTGACACCTCCCTGCTCGCGCTCATCGACGGCGACACCGAGGTCTCCGAGGCGGGCAGGCGCCTGCGGCGGGAACTGCTGGAGTCCGCCGGAGTCGAGGTGGCCCCCGAGGTGGCCGAGCCTGCGCCCCGCGAGCCAGCCGCGCCCGCCAAGCGCCAGGTCGTGCCCCGGTCGGTCATCTCCCGGCAGCTGGCCAACCCGTTCCTCGCCCCCGACCTGAGCGCTGCCCGCCCGGCTGAGGTCCGCCCCCAGCGGCTGGCCGGCTGGGAGCTGCTCGGCCCGCTGCTGCGCTCGTTCGAGGACGCGGGCACCGGGGCCACCTCCTGCATGCCCCTGCCCGGTCCGTCCCTCGTTCGCGTCCCTGAGGGCCTGGAACTGATGGCCCACCAGGCGCAGGTCGTCGCCGCCGCCGCGGCGGGTCACCGCACCTTCCTGCTCGCCGACGAACCCGGCCTGGGCAAGACCGCCCAGGCGCTGCTCGCGGCCCAGGCGGCCGATGCCTACCCGCTGCTGGTGGTGGTGCCGAACGTCGTCAAGACCAACTGGGCCCGGGAGGCGGGGCTCTGGACACCGCTTCGCTCGGCCACCGTCATCCACGGTGACGGGGACACGATCGACGGCTTCGCCGACATCGTCATCGTCAACTACGAGGTGCTGGATCGCCACGTCGGCTGGCTGGGTGACCTCGGCTTCCGTGGCATGGTCGTCGACGAGGCGCACTTCATCAAGAACAAGTCCTCGCAGCGATCCCAGCACGTGCTGGAGATCTCCCAGCGGATCCGGGCACGGATCGGGCGCCCCCTGCTGATGGCGCTGACCGGCACCCCGCTGATCAATGACCTCGAGGACTTCCTGGCGATCTGGGCCTTCCTCGGCTGGATCGACGAGACCAAGCCGATCGGGGACCTGCTGGCCTCCCTCGAGGAGACGGGGCTGGTCCCGGGCGACCGCGGCTTCTACCCGGCAGCCCGCCGATGCGTGATCGACATGGGGATCGTCCGCCGGCGCAAGATCGACGTGGCCGCCGACATCCCCGCGCGCCGCGTGGCCGACCTGCCCGTCGAGCTCGATGCCGAGGCGGCTCGCTCGATCCGTGCTGCCGAGCGGGTCCTGGCCCGCCGCATGGTGTCGCGCTACACCGAGGCCCTGCACCGGAGGTCCTCCGGGGCGGTCGTCGAGGGCATCGACCACGAGCTGGTGCGGCGCGTGGCGACCTGGGAGCGGCGGGACACCGCGAAGGCCGAGACCGGCGAGAACGTGTTCAGCATGATGCGGCGCATCGGGCAGGCCAAGGCCGGCCCCGCCGCCGACTACACCGCACAGCTGGCCCGCAACGTCGGCAAGGTGGTGTTCTTCGCCAAGCACGTCGACGTGATGGACAGCGCCGAGGAGCTGTTCGCCCAGCGCGGGATCGGATACGCCTCGATCCGCGGGGACCAGACCACCAAGGTCCGCCAGCGCAACATCGATGCGTTCGTCACGGATCCCGACGTCGCCGTCGCGGTGTGCTCCTTGACCGCGGCGGGGGTGGGCATCAACCTGCAGGTCGCGTCGAACCTGGTGCTCGCAGAGCTGTCCTGGACCGCCGCTGAGCAGACCCAGGCAATCGACCGCATCCACCGCATCGGCCAGGAGGAGCCTGTGACGGCGTGGCGCATCATCGCCGCACAGACCATCGACTCCCGGATCGCCGAGCTCATCGACAGCAAGGCCGGACTCGCAGCCCGAGCCCTCGACGGGTCGGGCGAGGAGCCCTCGACCTCCGCCGACATCCAGCTCGAGGCGCTGGTCGCCCTGCTGACCGAGGCCCTCACCGATCCCCTCCAGGCGGGCCTGCTGGCCTAGAGGACGCCATTGCCGCCTCCGCCTCCGCCCCGCCAGACCGGGCCCCGCCCTGTGGCTTCCGGCTCCTGCGGCTGACAGAGTCGGGACATGCAGGAGAACACAGTCACCGTTCCCACAGCAGACGGAATCGAGCTCCAGACCTTCCGGTGGGCGCCCGAGGGCACGCCGCGGGCGGCGGTCCAGGTGCAGCATGGGTTGGCCGAGCACGCTGCCCGCTACCGACGTTTCGCCCAGGCCCTGACTGCCGCGGGCTACCTCGTGTACGCCCCCGACGGGAGGGGCTCAGGGCGGACTGCTGCCGGGAGGTACGGCCAGTGGGGGCCCGATGGTTGGCCGGGCTGGGTCGACGACCTGGCACGGCTCAACGCCCGGATCAGGCAGGACAACCCGGAGCTGGAGGTGGCCCTCTTCGGGCACAGCATGGGCTCCTTCGCCAGCCAGCAGTACGTCCTCGACCATTCCGGCGACATCGACGCCCTCGTCCTGTCCGGGACGACGGAGGTCAGCGGCCTCGCGGCGATGCTGGACTCCGACGAGCCGGCGGACCTCAGCGCCTTCAACGCGCCCTTCGAGAACCGGACGGGCTATGAGTGGCTGTCGCGGGACGAGGCCGAGGTCGACGCCTACGTCGTCGATGAGGCATGCGGGTTCGCCGCCCCGAAGCTGACGGGGATCGCCACGCTGGCGCAGGCGGCGGATCCCGAACGCCTGACGGCGATCCGGTCGGACCTGCCGATCCTGTTGATCTCCGGCACCGACGACCCCCTGGCCGGCGGGGGCGCTGCCGTCGAGCTGGTGGCCCAGCGCTACCGTGACGCCGGGATTCGCGACGTCCACGCGACCCTGTACCCGGGGGCGCGCCACGAGCTGCTCAACGAGACCAATCGCGACGAGGTCACCGCCGACGTCCTCGCGTTCCTCGACCGGACCGTCGGCGCCTGACGGTCAGAATCACATCGCGGGATCGCGCGTCCGAGCGCCCACCTGCTCGTGCCGAGCCGGCTCCCGGACCTGCCGTTCTCGGCCACCCCCCACCTGCCACCCGAGCCGCTGACCTGGACCAGCCGTCGGCCTTCAGAGGACCTTGGACAGGAACGCCTTGGTGCGGGTGTGCTGTGGGTTGGCGAGCACCTCGCGCGGGCTGCCAGCTTCGACGACCACGCCGTCGTCCATGAAGACCAGGCTGTCGCCGACCTCGCGGGCGAACCCCATCTCGTGGGTCACCACGATCATCGTCATGCCCTCGTCGGCAAGCGTGCGCATGACGTCGAGCACCTCGCCGACCAGTTCGGGGTCCAACGCGGACGTCGGCTCGTCGAAGAGCATCAGCTTCGGCTGCATGCACAGCGCCCGGGCGATGGCCACACGCTGCTGCTGGCCACCGGACATCTGGCTCGGGTAGGAGCCGCCGCGGTCACCGAGGCCCACCCGCTCCAGCAGTCCCTGGGCCCGGTCCCGCACCACGTCCTTGGGCTCGCCCTTGGCCCGCATGGGGGCCTCCATGATGTTCTGCAGGGCCGTCATGTGCGGGAACAGGTTGAACCGCTGGAACACCATCCCGATCTCCAAGCGCTGGCGGGCCACCTCCTTGTCCTGCATCTCGTAGAGCTTGGCGCCCTTCTCCCGGTAGCCGACCAGCTCGCCGTCAACCGACAGCCGACCGGAGTGGATCCGCTCGAGGTGGTTGATGCAGCGCAGGAACGTCGACTTGCCGGAACCCGAGGGGCCGACGATGCACATCACTTCGCGGGGGGCGACCTCGAGGTCGATCCCCTTGAGCACCTCGAGGCGGCCGAAGTACTTGTGGACCTGCTCGGACTTGACCATCGGGGTGATCGCCGCTGCCCCGCTCATCGCAGGTCCGCCCCGGTGAGGCGGATCCGCAGCTTCTGGATCGGCGTCGGTGGCAGTGTTCGCACCGACCCGCGCGAGTAGTACCGCTCGATGTAGTACTGGCCGATCATCAGCACCGAGGTCATCGCCAGGTACCACAAGCTGGCGGTGACCAGCATCGGGAACGGCTGGAACGTGCGGCTGCCGATGGCGCTGGTCTGGAAGAACAGCTCCACGTAGGGAACGTAGGCCACCAGCGAGGTCGTCTTGAGCATCGAGATCGTCTCGTTTCCGGTCGGTGGCACGACGACGCGCATCGCCTGCGGGAGCACGATCCGGCGCAGGGTCTGCATCCGCGACATGCCCAGCGCCGAGGCAGCCTCGGACTGCCCCTCATCCACGGACAGGATGCCGGCCCGGATGATCTCCGACATGTAGGCCGCCTCGTTGAGCCCCAGGCCCAGGAGGGCCGCGGCGATCGGCGGGATCAGGTCGCGGGTCTGGAAGGTGAACCACTCCGGGCCGAACGGCACCCCCAGGGAGATCTGGCGGTACAGGGAGTTGAGGTTGCCCCAGATCACCAGCTGGACCAGGACCGGGGTGCCCCGGAAGATCCACACGTAGAACCACGCGGCTCCCGAGAGGACAGGGTTCGGTGACAGCCGCATCACCGCGAGCGCGACACCCAGCAGCACGCCGATCAGCATCGCGGCGACGGTCAACCACAGGGTCGTGACGACTCCCCGCAACACCGGTGGCGTGAACGCGTTCTGCAGCTGGAAGTCCCACTGCCAGTTGGGGTTGGTCGACACGCTGTGCGCGAACATGAGCGCGAACACGCCGATGATCACCATCGCGACCCAGCGCCCGGGATGGCGGACAGGGATCGCCTTGATCGACTCCGGTGACTTCAGGTCGCCGGGAGCGCTGGGCGCCGAGGTGCTCATCGGGTGGCCTCCCTGACCTTGTGCAATGGGGTTGACCCCGGACCCTACTGCACTGGGTTGACCTCAGACGTCGGTGATTGCACCGCTCTCAACGGCCCAGTTCGATCAGGACCTTCAGGTAGGTCCCGTCGTCGATCAGCTTCTGCAGGGCGCCCTGGATGGCCTTCGTGTAGTCGCCCTGGCCCTTGGGCACGGCGTAGCCGTACGGCGCAGCGTCGTAGATGTCCCCCACGGTCTCGAGCTGGTCGCCGGTCTGCGTGATTGCGTAGGCCACCACCGGCGAGTCAGCCAGCATGGCGTCGTCCTTGCCGCTGACGACGGCCGCGGTCGCGTCGCTCTGCAACTGGTACTGCTCGATGGTGATGGCGTCCTTGCCCGCATCGGTGCACGTCTTCGAGCGGGCGGTGACGTCATCGACCTGCACTGTCGCCTTCTGCACGGCGATCTTCCGGCCGCAGGCATTGTCCGGGGTGATCCCGTTCGGGTTGCCCTTGGGCGCCGCCCACGAGCTGTGCCCGCACTGAAGTAGCTGGGCATGTCGACCTGCTTCTCCCGGTCGGGGTTGATCGTGAAGGCGGAGACCCCGAGCTCGTACTTGCCGGTCTTCACGCCCTCGACCAGGGAGTCGAATGGGGCGTTCTGCATCTCTGACCTGGAGGCCGAGCACCTGGCCCACCGCCTTCGCGAGGTCGGGGTCGAAGCCGACGATGGTCTTGCCGTCGGTGTCCATGAACTCAGCGGGGGCGTAGGACGCATCGGTGCCGATGACCAGCTTGCCGTCCGACGCGATCTCTGCCGGCACCATGGCCGCCAGGGCGTCGTCCTTGGCGACCGTCGGCACGGCTCCCGCCGATCCCGCCCCAGAGCTGCTCGAGTCGGAACTCGATGAGCATCCCGACAGACCCGACGGTGAGTGCAACGGCGCCGATGAGCGCCAACGACCTGGTAGTGACCTTCATGATGGATCCCCGAGTGTTGAGTTCACGCCGACGCGTGGTTGCGCAAGCGACCATGGCGAGTCTAGCGACGGCGCCGAGCCTCGAATCCGCCGGTACCGCGCCCACGCGCACCACCTGTGACCACCAGTCACGAGTTCGCCCTGGACGCCCCGGCCGCACCCAGTCCCTGCTGGTCCTGCGCTACGTTGTGGGCGGTCGGGCAACGTCGGGGAGCTTCTCCGGAGTGCGCCCGACGTGCTGCTGGGAGGCATGCGATGAGCAGGCAGATGGCCCAGTCCTACACGCGTCATCCGGTGACCGGGGACTACGACGCCATCGTCATCGGATCGGGAATCGGCGGGCTTGCCAGCGCCGCCATGCTGGCCAAGCACGGCGGGAAGAAGGTGCTCGTCCTCGAGCGGCACTACACCCCGGGCGGCTACACGCACGCGTTCCACCGCCCGGGCTACGACTGGGACGTCGGGGTGCACTACATCGGCGACGTGGCACCCGGCTCCACCGTGCGCACGATGTTCGACGACATCAGCGACGGCCGGATCGAGTGGGCCGACATGGGCGAGGTCTATGACCGGGTCATCATCGGCGGCGAGGCCTACGACCTGCCCAAGGGGCGGGCGAACCTGCGGGACATGCTCGTGTCGCGGTTCCCCGCCGAGGAGGCCGCGATCGATGGGTACTTCCAGGCCGTGAAGGAGGCCGCGTCCTCCTCCCTGCCGTTCCAGGTCGCCAAGACACTGCCCGGCCCGATCCAGGCGGAGTCCGGGCCGATGATGCGCCGGAACTTCACTCGATGGGCGCAGCGCACCACCCGCGACGTGCTCGAGGAGCTCACTGCCGACCAGCGGCTGATCGCGGTCCTGACCGCCCAGTTCGGCGACTACGGGCTGCCCCCGGCGCAATCCAGCTTCGCGATGCACGCCCTGCTGGTCCACCACTACTTCCGCGGCGGCTACTACCCGGTCGGCGGCTCCGGCGTCATCGCGGCGTCGATCATCCCGGTCATCGAGAGGGCCGGGGGCCTGGTCCTGATCAACGCCGAGGTCGCCGAGGTCGTGGTGGAGCAGGGCCGCGCTGTGGGCGTGCGGATGGCCGCTGACGGGCGCGTCATCCGGGCTCCGATCGTCATCAGCGACGCGGGCGTGCTCAACACCTTCGGCGAGCTCCTCCCGCGGGACGTCGCCGAGGGTGCCGGAGCTGCTGCAGGACCTGACCCGGGTGGCCCCGTCGATGGCGCACCTGTGCCTCTACCTGGGGTTCGAGGAGACCGCCGAGGCCCTGGACATGCCCAAGCACAACCTCTGGATCTATCCGAACGAGGACTACGAGCAGACCATCGAGGACAGCGCCACGGATCCCGAGGCCCCCCTGCCGATGGTCTACGTCTCGTTCCCGGCCGCCAAGGACCCGGACTTCGAACGCCGCCACCCGGGCCGCTCGACGGTGGACGTGATCACCGCTGCGCCCTATGCGTGGTTCGAGCAGTGGGAGGGCAGCAGGTGGAAGCGCCGCGGCGCCGAGTACGACGCGTTCAAGGGCCGGCTGGCCGAGCGGATGATGCAGGCGCTGTTCGAGCAGATGCCCCAGCTGCGCGGCAAGGTCGCGTTCTTCGAGATCTCGACTCCGCTGACGACGGCGCACTTCGCGGGGTACGGCCGCGGTGAGCTCTACGGGATCGACCACACCCCGCAGCGGTTCGACCAGGACTTCCTGCAGCCCTCGACCCCGATCCCGGGGCTGTACCTGACAGGCCAGGACATCGTCAGCTGCGGCGTGGCCGGAGCCATGTTCGGCGGGGTCCTGACGGCAACGACGGTGCTGGGCGGCAACCTTCTGGCGCAGATGGCCTCGGCCGCAGCGGGACGGGTGCAGAGCTAGCTCCGCGGCGACTTCCAGGCCGCCCACATGAGCGGCACCTGGACCGGCAGTCGCGCCCACGCCGCGGCCTTCTGCCAACCCGGGCGCCTGCTTCGCTGGACATCGATGGCCATCTGCAGGTTCCCGATCCAGATGACGGCCAGGGTCGCTGTGGTCGCCGCGGGAGCCCACGGAGCCCGGGTGGCCAGCCCGGCCGCGCATGCCAGCTCGGCCACGCCGCTGCCCAGGACCCATGGCGCCGGGTCACCCAACTGCCCCGGGATGAGCGGCGCGAACCCATCCGGCCGCACGATATGGGCGACGCCGCTCAGGGTGAACGCGCCGATCACGATCCTGGTCCCGACCGGCAATGCCATGTGGTGCACCGTAGTGCCACACTCCGCCGGATAATCGACGGGTGCGCCTCGCTGAGATCTCCCGTGATGAGGTGGCCGCGCTGACGTGGTCCTGGGATCCGCGTTCCCCACTGATCGGCCCACCGTTCCCGTCCCCGGTCCTGGCCGATCCCACGTTCCTCCCGCCCGATGCCACCCCGGACGGCCGCTGGCACCTGTGGGCGCACTCGCTGCTCGGGGTCCATCACCACACCTCCGAGGACGGCATCGCGTGGAAGCGCCAGGAGACCGTCGCGCGCAACGCCCTGCGGGCCCAGGTCGTGGACCTCGGCGCGGAGTCGACCCCGCGCTACCGGTTGCTCTACGAGCGGACCCGCGCCTTCATCCCGTTCGGCGTCCCCTGGCGGTCCTGGATCGAGTCGACGGTCCTCCGCCGACCTGCGCAGGTGGTCCGCTCCGGTCGTGCTGCTGCGCCCGACACTGCCCTGGCACCGGGAGGCGAAGCAGGGCGAAGCGGTGTCCAACCCGTGCCTGGTGCCGTTGCCCGACTCCCGCTGGCGGCTGTACTTCAGCGCGGGCCTGGTGCACGTCCCGGACTGCGGGTTCAACGAGCCTGCCTACGTGGGGGTCGCCGACGGACCTGGGCCGGACGGGCCGTTCGAGGTGCGACCCGAGCCCGTCCTCGGCCCGGAACCTGCCGACCGGTGGGCGAACCTCGGGGCCGGCGCGGTGGAGGTGCTGGCGGTCCGCGACGGGTGGGTCGCGTTCCAGAACGCGATCGGGTGGGACGCTGGGACCCGCGCCTCGAGCTCGGCTGTGCGGGTGCTCACCAGCACCGACGGCCTGGACTGGGAGGTGACCGGGGAGCCGATCCTGGCGCCGATGGGGTCCGGTTGGGCAGCGACCCACGTGTACGCCGTTGACGTGCGCGACACCCCGGCCGGGATCCGGCTGTACGCGAACGGCCGCAACGCCGCGCACTGGACCCGCGGCCGCGAGCACGTCGGGCTGGCGACGCCGGATCTGCCGACGGGTGAGGGCTGACCGGTTGGCAGCCTGCAGGAGCTGACCGGCCTCAACCCGCGCCCAGGCGCAGCTGCGAGATCACCGCACGCACCACGTCCTCGTCGATCTTCACGACCCTGCGGTCGTACGTGAGCAATCCGTTCGTCTCGTCCTCGACGTCGGACAGCTGCGTGTACACGCTCGCGGACAGGCCAGCGCCGATGGCCGGGATGATCTGCCGGGTGTGCAAGCGGGTGAACGCGTCGGGCCAGCGCAGCCGGCGTCCGGGTAGCGACGGTAGCCGAACTCCCGCGTGGTGGTCGAGTGCTCGGGCAGGCGCAGCGAGTACCCCCCGTACTCGGTGAGCGCCAGGGCGCGCTGGGATGTCCCCCGGCGCCGACGGGGCACGCGGAACGACCGGAAGTAGACGTGCAGGCTGGTCAGGTCACCGGCACCCTGGTCATGCCAGCCGCTGGCGTGGTCGACCGTTCGGGTCGGGTCCAGCTCGCGAACCCGGTCGCAGACGGCCGCCGCGTCGAACTGCCCCCAACCCTCGTTGAACGGCACCCACATCGCCAGCGACACGACATTGCCCAGCAGCGCGATCGTCGCCTCCATCTCGGCCAACCAGTGCTCGCGACCAGCCTCGTCCGCGCGGGCGAAGGTCCGGTACCGCTTGTCGTCCACCCGAACCCTGGACGCCACCGCGGGGACGCTGATCACGGCTGGGTTGTACGTGCTGCCGCCGTTGACCATGTCCTGCCACACGAGCATGCCCAGCCGGTCGCAGTGGTGGTACCACCGCAGTGGCTCGACCTTGATGTGCTTGCGCAGCATCGTGAAGCCAAGCCGCTTCATCGTGGCGATGTCGTGGATCAGTGCCGCGTCGGCGGGCGCGGTGTACCCGCCGTCCGACCAATAGCCCTGATCGAGGACTCCGGCATGGAAGTACGGCGCCCCATTGAGCAGCAGGCGAGGGATCCCGCCGGCATCCGCCCCGAGCCCGAACGAGCGGATCCCGGTGTAGCTGCGCACCTCGTCGGTGCCGCTGCGGGCCACGAGGTCGTAGAGGAAGGGATCCTCCGGCGACCAGCGACGCGCGCCGGGCAGCGCCAGGACGAGGGGATCGTCCGCGTGACCGGTCGCGCGGGCCACCTCAACGCCCTCGGTCATCACGACGACCTCGACGGAGGGCCGGGGCCGGTCGTCAGGCGCCGCTGTGTCCGGGGCCACGTGCACGACGACCCGGAGCGTCTCGGCACCTGCTGTCCGCGGATCAGGCCCGAGGTCGGGGACGATCTCCAGCCGCTCGATCCACCTCGCCGGCACCGCCTCCATCCATACCGTCTGCCAGATCCCCGACTGCGGCGTGTACCAGATGCCACCCCGGGCCAGGCGCTGCTTGCCCCGGGACAGGTGTCCCGTGTCCGAGGGGTCGCGCACGACCACGCGCAGCTCGTTCTCGCCGTCGCACAGGGCGTCGGTGACGTCGCATGTGAACGGCAGGTACCCGCCGAGGTGCTCGCCGACGACTTCCCCGTTGACCGCCACGCGGCACCACTGGTCGACGGCACCGAGGTGCAGCAGCGCCCGGGCACCCGGGGCGGGGAGGAAGCCGGGAGCCACGACCAGCGTCCGCCGGTAGTGCAGGACGTCGTCCGGGGTCACCAGCCGAGAGACGCCCGAGAGCAGCGTCTCGGGCGAGAACGGCACGACGATCGTGCCGTCGAACGCCTCGGGCGCGTCCTCGGTGGCCGTGATCGCGTACTGCCAGCGGCCGTTGAGGTTCAGGTAGCTGGAGCGCACCAGCTGGGGACGCGGGTACTCCGGCAGCGGATGGTCGGGGTCCAGGGCCTCCCCCCAGGTCGTCAGCAGGCCGCGCACCAGCTGCCCGCGCGTCATGCGCCGATCTCGCCGTCGGACGCGGTCACGGCCTCTGCCGCGGCATCAGCGCGGCGCAGTGCGACCGCAGGGATCGCCGCCAGCACCCCGACCAGCGCGGCAGCGACGAAGATCCCGGCCGTCGGGACCTGCTTGAGCTGGCCGAGGTCCTCGTAGTACTGGTCGGCACCGCGGATGACTGCGGCCCCGATCGAGGGTCCGATCACCATCGGGATCAGCACGAAGAACACCATCCGAAGGCCCTGGACCGCACCCACCCGGTCGGCGGGAGTGTGGTCGCGCACGGAGGCGTTCACGGTGGCCGACACGAGGATGAACCCGCTCATGAGCACCAGCCCCGCTCCGATCAGCGGCAGGAGCGTGTGCACGACTGCCATCAGCAGCAGCCCCACCACGTAGATGCCCAGGGCCGGGATCATCGCGCGCACCTTGCCCACGCGGTCGATCGCCCGGCCGCCGAGCACCCCGGCCACGGCCGAGCCGGTGAGAACGACAGCGAGCACCAGCGCATAGGCCTCGATGCGCAGGCCGTACTGGATGTAGATCAGCAGGAAGGGCAGGAACACCTGTGAGGAGATCCCGACGACCCCCAGCGTGCACAGCGTGAGCATCAGGCCCGGGTTCCGGCGCACCTCGGCCGGGCGCAGGGATGCCGCCACCGCACGCAGCGAGGAGCCCTCGGACCGCACATGGCTCGGGGCGTCGACCACGAGGAACCACGCCAGAACCCCGGTGCCCACCATGACTGATCCGACCAGGACGAAGAACTCCGACCACTGCCCGGCCTGGGTCATCGGGTCGAGTACGCCGAAGACCAGGAGCATCGACACCAACGGCATCACCTGGAGAACGCCCTCGACCCGGCCGCGGTTGTCCACGTCGGTGATGTCGGTGACCCAGGCGTTGAAGGCCGCGTCGTTGGCCCCGGCGCCGAAGAAGCTCATCACGGCGTCCACGACCACGATCGCCACGACGGCGGCCGCGACCGCGCCGGCGAACGGCACCAGGCGGCCGACGTTCTCCGGGTTCACCAGTCCGAAGGCCATCGTCGACAGGCCCCACAGGACGTACCCGACGGCGATGAACACCCGCCGCCGGCCGACGCGGTCGCTCCACGCCCCGACGAGGAACGCCGCAAGAGTCGCAGCAACCGCACTGGCCGCCACCGTCGCGGCGATCGCCCCCGGCGAGTCAGTGATCGTGTCGTAGATGAACAGGTTCAGGTACAGGTTCTCGATGGTCCAGGCGACCTGCCCGGCCAGCCCCACGATCACCAGAGCCCACCAGCTTCGGGCAGGTATCCGCTGCACAGGCCCTCCTCCGGACCACCTCCGCCCCCCTGAGGTCGATCCTATGAGGGCGAGGCCACATGGCGCGTCTTGGTGCTGGGGGTGCTCGTATGCTGGCCGCGACCCAGGGAGGGAGCACCCGTGCAGCGGCAGCGCCACGTCCTGGCCATCGACCTGGGCACGAGCGGGCCGAAGGCCGCAGTCGTCGACGTCACGGGCCGCACGCCCGGAACGGCCCGGGCCTCGGTGGACACCCTCACCCAGCCCGGGGGCATCGCCGAGCAGGACGCCCGGCAGGTCTGGGACGCGGTGAAGTCCGCCGCAGTCCAGGCACTGGCCGCCTCCGGCGTGGGCCGCGAGGACATCGTGGCCGTCATCTGCACGAGCCAGTACTCCTCGATCGTCCCGGTGGACCGCGACGGCCAGCCGACGAGCAACATGGTCCTCTGGCAGGACCACCGCGGAACCAAGAAGGACCTGCAGGGCGTGGCTGGGTTCCCGAGACGCGCCGACAACCCCGTGGACCTGCTGCGCTGGCTGCGGGTCCACGGCATTCCGCCGATCGTCGACAGCCTGTCGCTGGCGCACATGCGGCACCTGAAGTTCTCCCGCCCGGACGTGTACGCGCGCACGGCATGGCTCCTGGAGCCGATGGACTACGTCACCATGCGCCTGACCGGCCGGGCGACCGCGAACCAGGCGTCGGCCTTCATGTACCTGATGACCGACAACCGACGCCTGGACATCACCGACTACGAGCCGCGCCTGGTGGCCGCCTCCCTCATCGACCGGGAGAAGCTGCCCGAGCTGGTCCCGATGGACGCCATCGTCGGGACCCTCCTGCCGGGCGTCGCCGACGAGCTCGGGCTCCTGCCGAGCACCCAGGTCATCGCCGGGCTCAACGACACCCAGGCCGGCGGCGTGGGCGCGGGTGCCTTCACCGGCACGCACGCCGCGGTGTCCGTCGGGTCGACCAGCGTCATGATCACGCACGTCGACTTCAAGCGCACCCACGTGTTCAACGGCATCGTGAGCATGCCCAGCCCGGTGCCCGACACCTACTTCGTCATGGCCGAGAACGGCATGGCCGGCGCCGCGCTGGAGCGCTTCCTGACCAACATCGTCTACGGCAGCGATCACTTCAGCGACGCCGTGGTCCATGACCGGTACGAGGCCCTGCAGCGTGTTGCCGGGGCTATCCCGGCGGGCAGCGATGGGCTGATGTTCCTGCCCTGGCTGTCGGGGTCGATGGCGCCCTCCGAGGACGGCCAGATGCGCGGCGGGTTCCTGAACATCAGCACGAGGACGACCCGCGGCGACATGGCCCGCGCCGTCCTCGAGGGCGTGTCGCAGAACCTGCGCTGGGTGCGCGGACCCGTGGAGAAGTTCGCCAAGCGCACCTTCAGCCACTACTCGATCTACGGCGGCGGGGCCCGCTCGGACCTGTGGTGCCAGATCATGGCCGATGTCCTCGGATCGCCCGTGCACCAGCTGGACAACTGCGACTACACCGTGTCCGTCGGCGCCGGACTCCTGGCGTTCGAGCGGCTCGGCGACCTGAGCTTCGACGACATCAGCGGCCCAGGTGCGCACCCGCCGTGAGTTCGACCCGGATCCTCGCAACACCGCCACCTACGACGTGCTCCACGAGCAGTTCGTGAAGGCGTTCAAGGCGACCAAGCCGATCTACCGTGCACTCAACGCCAACCAGGGAGCGGGCACCTGATGGACCACGACGAGCTGGCTGCAGTCCTCGACGTGGGGATCGCCGCCGTCCGCGACGCCGGGTCGATCGCCCTGGACTACTTCCGCACGGACATGACGGTGGACAACAAGCTCGCCGGCGTCGCCTACGACCCGGTGACCGAGGCCGACAAGCGCGTCGAGGCCCACGTCCGGGCCGCCATCAACGAGCGCTTCCCGGACCACCAGGTGATCGGGGAGGAGGGCGGCACCACCGGCTCGGGGCCGATCAGCTGGATCATCGACCCGATCGACGGAACGCGCGCGTTCATCAGCGGGATGCCCACGTGGGGGACCCTGCTCGGGCTGGTGGTCGACGGCCAGCCGGTGGCCGGCGTGATGCACCAGCCCTTCACCGACGAGACGTTCGCCGCCGACCCCGCCCGTGGCTCGCGGTTCCTGCGCGCCGGCGCCGAGCGACGCCTGCAGACCCGCGCCAGCGCCACCCTCGAGGACGCCATCCTGTACAGCACGCATCCCACGATGCTGGAGTGGGCCGGGGTCCTCGACCGGTTCCACGCCTTGAGCGGCCAGGTCCGGCTGCAGCGGTGGGGCGGGGACTGCTACGCGTTCGCGCTGGTCGCGATGGGCACGATCGACCTCGTGATCGACGGGTGCCTGATGCCCTATGACATCGTTCCGCTGATCCCGATCATCGAGCTGGCCGGAGGTGTCGTCACCGACATCGAGGGCCGGGTGCCGATGAACGGCGGCACGGTGATCGCCGCCGCCAACGCCGAGCTGCACGCCCACGCCCTCGCCGCCCTGCGCGGCTGACAGCCATCGCACCGGAAACGTCCAGGAGAGGAGCAACGATGGACCTCGAAGCGATCCACCGGGCCATGTACCCCTACGCCGAGCGCTACGGGGTGATCCGCGAGTTCCCCGAGGAGGGGATGGACCGCGAGGCGATCCTCGCCCAGCTGCAGGAGATGTCGGCCGAGGAGGACTCCAAGTGGGAGGGCGGCAAGGTCTCGGGGAGCATCTACCACGGGGAGCACGAGCACTACGACTTCCTCAATGAGTGCTTCGGGTACTTCAACCACACCAACGCACTGCAGCGCGACATGTGCCCGTCCATGAGCCGGTTCGAGTCCGAGATCATCGCCATGACCCTGGACATGCTCCACGCGGAGGCCGTGACCCAGCAGGACCCGGGCCGGACGCCCTGCGGCGTGCTCGGGTTCGGCGGCACCGAGAGCATCATGAACTCGGTGCTGGCCTACCGGAACATCGCCCAGGAGCGCGGGGTGGCGCGCCCGCAGATGATCTGGCCCGAGACCGCCCACCCGGCGTTCACCAAGGGCGCCCACCTCTTCGGCCTCGACGTCGTCGTCGCACCGGTCGACCCGGTCACGACGATGGTCGACATCGACTTCGTCCGCGACCACATCCGTCCCCGAGACCGCGATGCTCATCGGGACCGCCGGGAACTACGCCTACGGCACGATCGACTCCATCCCCGAGCTCTCCGACCTCGCCGTCGAGCACGGCACCTACCTGCACGTCGATGCCTGCCTCGGCGGCTTCATCCTGCCGTGGGGCCAGGAGCTGGGGTACCCGAACATCCCGCTCTTCGACTTCCGGCTGCCCGGGGTCAGCTCGATCTCCGCCGATACCCACAAGTACGGCTACGGGCTCAAGGGCACCTCGGTGCTGGCATGGCGGGACTCGTGGATGCGTCAGCACCACTACTTCCTCCAGCCCGGCTGGAAGGGCGGCGCGTACGCCTCCCCGGGACTGGCCGGCAGCCGCTCCGGTGGCCTGATCGCAGCGACCTGGGCGGCGATGGTCAACTACGGCAAGCAGGGCTACCGCGACCGCGCCAGGCGGATCTTCGACACGTCCTTCGAGATGCAGGACGTGGTTCGCAGCCACCCGGAGCTGCGGATCATGGGCGACCCCACCTTCTGCTTCTCCTTCACCTCCGACGAGTTCAACATCTACCACGTCAACGACGCGATGGTCGCCCGCGGCTGGAGGTTCAACGGCCAGCAGCTGCCGGACGCCCTGCACATGGCGGTGACCGGGCCGCAGCTGCAGCCCGGCGTCGTCGAGGCGTTCGCGACCGACCTGGCAGCGGCCATCGAGTACGCGCGGAACCCGGACAGCCCGACGCCGCGCAGTGCGGCCGTCTACGGCGCCAGCGGTTCCACCGACGGCGTCGACCCGCAGGCCGCGGAGTTCCTGCTCACGCTGCTGCTCAACGCCTTCACCGACGGCGCGCCCGAGCCGCGCACGAGCGCCTGATCCGATCGCGACGAGAGAGGAGCACGCAGTGACTTCCGCCACGCCTGTCACGGTCGGTGCCGCGAACAGCAGGTTCGACGCCGACGTCTGCCTGATCGGCGCGGGTGCCGCGGGCCTGGCTGCCGGGAAGGCGCTGGCAGACCGCGGCCTCGCGTTCGACTGGTTCGAGAAGGGGTCCATGGTCGGCGGGCTGTGGCGTATCGACAACGACAACGGTTGCGTGGCCGCGTACAAGACGCTTCACCTGAACAGCTCACGGCCCCTGACGCAGTTCCCGTCCTACCCGATGCCCGCGGACTGGCCCGACTACCCGCCGCACGAGCTGGTCGCCCAGTACTTCCAGGGCTTCGCCGAGGACAACCACCTGCTGGAGCGGATCACGTTCCGAACCCCAGTGACCGCCGTGGAACCGCTGCCCGGTGACGGTGCCCCGGGCAGCTCGGGCTGGGCCGTCACGACCACCGGGGGCCAGCAGAGGTCCTACCGCGCCGTGCTGGTCGCCAACGGCCACCACGGCACACCGAGCGTCCCCGACCTCCCCGGGGAGTTCACCGGTGAGACGTTCCACTCCCACGACTACCGCGACCCGGTCGTCTTCACCGACAGGGACGTCGTTGTGGTCGGGGTGGGCAACTCCGGGATGGATATCGCGTGCGACGCGGCCAAAGTGGCCCGGCACGTGTACCTGGTGACCCGGCACGGCGTGCACGTGATCCCCAAGTACGCCTTCGGCAAGCCGGTCGACCAGTTCGGCAGCCCACTCATGGGGTACATCCCATTCCCGGTCGAACGGACGCTCTACGAGGCGATCCTGCGGCTGAGCACCGGCCGGCCCCAGGACCGGGGGCTGCCCAAGCCCGACCACCGCCTGCTGCACGCCCACCCGACGGTGTCGGCCGAACTCTACGACCGGGTCGGACACGGTGACATCACGATGAAGCCGGGCATCGAACGACTCGAGGGCGACCGGATCCGGTTCGACGACGACAGCGTCGTGCACGCCGACGTCCTGGTGTACGCCACCGGGTACCGGGTCTCCCTGCCGTTCCTCGCACCCGAGGTCTTCGACCCCGCGCACAACGCGATGCCGCTCTACCAGCGCGTCGTCTCCCCCGACCGGCCAGGCCTGTTCTTCATCGGCTTCATCCAGACAGTCGGGGCTGGCATCCCCCTCTACGAGTACCAATCACAATGGATCGGGGATGTCCTGACCGGTGACGCGGCGCTCCCGTCCCCGGACGAGATGCGCACGTGGATCGATCGGGACCAGAAGTCGATGGCCGCGCGCTACCTGCGCTCGGACCGGCACACCATGCAGGTCGACTACTGGCGCTACATCCGCGCCATGAAGGAGGCGCGCAGGCGCAAGCCCAATCCCTCCCTGCTCGACCGGGTGACCGCTCCGCTGGCGGGCCTGAGGTAGGCACGAGGAAGGAGCAACCGAGATGCGGGCCGTCGTCGCCGACCTGACCACCCAGCGCTACCTGCTCACGGCTGCCGCCCAGCGGCTCCCCCGGGGTACCGGCAAGCGCGCCGGTTGGGGGCCGGGCGGGATCCTCGCGCTCGTGCCCGATGAGCCCGCACCCCGACTCCCGGGGGCCGACGGGTGGGTCCGCCTGCGCCCCGAGCTGTCCGGGATCTGCGGCAGCGACGTCGGGGTCGCCCATGCCAAGTCCTCGTTCGTGCTGTCTGCCTTCTACAGCGCGCCGCGGCAGATCCTCGGCCACGAGATGGTCGCGGTCGTCGAGGAGGCCGGCCCCGGCGCCACCATCGCCGAGGGCGAACGGGTGGCGATCGACCCGGTGCTCTCCTGCGCGCATCGCGGGTTCGACCCGTGTCGGTCGTGTCGCGAGGGCTTCCCGAACGTGTGCGAACGGTTCGACCAGCCAGGCGCCTCCGGATGCGCGGCACCCACGCTGGGCTTCGACGCTGCCCTGGGCGGAGGCTGGGGTGAGCAGGTCGTGGCCCACCAGTCACAGCTGCACCGGGTGGGCAGCATCCCCTCGACGCGTGCCGTCCTGGGCGAGCCCGCCGCCATCGCCCTGCATGCGGCGCTGCAGTGGCCGCGGCGCGGCGATCGGGTGGTGGTGATCGGTCCCGGGACGATCGGACTGCTCGTCACGGCTGCCCTGCGGATGCTGCACCCGGACCTCGACATCATCATGGTCAGCCCGGGTGAGTTCGGCTCTGGCGCGGCGATGGCCGCCGGTGCCACGCGGGTCCTGCCCACCGGAGCGCAGGCCGTCGAGGCCCTGGCGGCGACGGACGGTGGCCGGGTGCTGCGGCCGCGGCTGACCCGGACGCCGATCCTCGAGCAGGGCGTGGACGCGGTGTTCGACTGCGTCGGCTTCACCGACACCATCGACCTCGCCCTGCACCTGCTGCGGCCCAGCGGGATGCTGGTCCTCGTCGGCGGCGCCGGCAAGCAGCCCGTCGACTGGTCGCTGGTCTGGAACCGGCAGATCACGGTGCAGGGGACCATCAACTTCGGCCCGGAGCCCGCGCTCGGGGGCCGGCACACCATGGCGCAGGTGGTTGAGTGGTTGGCCGACGACAGCTACCGGGTGGACGGGATCGTGACGCACATGTTCGACCTCGACGACTGGCGCGACGGTCTCGAGGCCGCTTCAGCCGGCCCGCGCGCCGGCTGCATCAAGGCGACCCTGCGTCCCAACCCCAGCCTTCCACTCGTCGGCCCCTGAGGTTGACCCGGTCCTCGACGCGGCGACCACATGCACCGGCGTCCCGGACCCGGGAGGGCTGATGGCAGGCTGGGGGCCATGACGCGGCCTGATCCGGATGCGGTCCGGATCCCGCGGTGGGGTGCCGATCCGGTCCTCACCCGGCGTGTTCCGAAGGGATGGGGACTGGCATGCATGATCCGCTGGGTGGACTGACCGGTCGGGATCTGGAGGGGTTCCACGGGGGCACCGACACGGCGTGCTGGAGGCACCTGGGTTCGCATGTCGTCACCCTGCCCGACGATGAGCGCGGTGAGGTCCGGGGAACCCGGTTCGCAGTCTGGGCGCCCAACGCGCAGGCGGTGCGGGTCAAGGGCGGCTTCAACGCCTGGACCGGGGATGCCATGTCGCTGGTCCCAGGGGCCGGGGTCTGGGCGCTGTTCGTGGAGGGCATCGGCGAGGGGACCCTTTACAGGTACGACGTCCTCGGCGCCGACGGGGTCTGGCGCGAGAAGGCCGACCCGATGGCCCGTTTCGCCGAGACGGCCCCGTCGAACGCGTCCATCGTCCACGAGAGCACCTATGCCTGGGGCGACGACGACTGGATGGCCCAGCGCCGCACGTTCGCTGCCCACGAGTCCCCCCTGGCCATCTACGAGGTGCACCTGGGGTCGTGGCGCGAGGGCCGGACCTACCTGGACCTGGCCGACGAGCTGGTCGAGTACGTGACGTCGATGGGCTACACCCACGTCGAGTTCATGCCCGTCACCGAGCACCCGCTGGTGGCGTCCTGGGGGTACCAGGTCACCGGCTTCTTCGCGCCGCAGTCCCGCCTCGGCCGCCCCGACGAGCTGCGCCACCTCATCGACCGGCTGCACCAGGCCGGGGTCGGGGTGATCCTCGACTGGGTCCCGGGGCACTTCCCGAAGGACGACTGGGCACTGGGCCGCTTCGACGGGACGGCCCTCTACGAGCATCCCGACGAGCGGCGCGGCGAGCACAAGGAGTGGGGCACCTACGTCTTCAACTTCGGCCGCTACGAGGTGGCCTCGTTCCTGCTCTCCAGCGCCCTGTACTGGGCGGGCGAGTTCCACTTCGATGCCCTTCGGGTCGATGCGGTGGCCTCGATGGTGTACCTGGACTACGGCCGGCAGCCGGGTGCGTGGGAGCCCAACATCCACGGGGGCAACGAGTACCTCGAGGCCATCGACTTCCTGCGCAACCTCAACCACCAGATCCACGAGCAGGTGCCCGGCGTGATGATGATCGCCGAGGAGTCCACCGCCTTCCACGGCGTCACCCGCCCGGTGTCCGAGGGTGGCCTGGGCTTCGACTTCAAGTGGAACATGGGCTGGATGAACGACACCCTGCGCTACCTGGCGCTCGACCCGTTCCACCGCCAGTTCGACCACCACGACATGACCTTCGCGATGCTCTACCAGTACACCGAGCACTACATCCTGCCCATCAGCCATGACGAGGTCGTCCACGGCAAGGGCTCGATGATCAACAAGATCCCCCAGGACTCGTGGCGGCAGTTCGCCACGCTGCGCGCCTACTACAGCTTCATGTGGTCGTTCCCCGGGAAGAAGATCCTGTTCATGGGCTGCGACTTCGGGCAGCGGCGCGAGTGGAGCGAGGAGGCCAGCCTGGAGTGGTGGGTCACCGACCTGCCGGACCACCGCGGCCTGCAGCGGCTCGTCCGGGACCTCAACTCGCTGTACCGGGCCCACCCAGCGCTGTGGCGGCTCGACAGCGAGCCGGCGGGCTTCCGCTGGATCAACAACCACGACGCGGGCGCCAACACGTTCTCCTGGGTCCGCTCCGACGGCCGAGGGTGAGCAGGTCGCCTGCGTGGTCAACTTCTCCCCGCAGCCCTGGACCCAGCACCGCATCGGGCTGCCCGAGGCCGGCTCCTGGGTGGAGATCTTCAACTCCGACGACGCGGTGTACGACGGGACCGGGGTGTTCAGAAACACGGGCCCGATCACGGCCACTGCGGACCCGTACGACGACCTGCCCGCCAGCGCCACGATCGTCATCCCACCGATGGGAGCGGTGTTCCTCAAGCACCAACCGTCGGACTGACACCGCTCCCGCGGTGGTAACTCAGCTCACCCGCCCGACGGGAACGGCGCACCGCCGCCCTACACTCACCCGGATGACGACCGGGGCACGCTCTACTTCGCGCCCAGCCGGGACGGCCTCTCAGTCGGCCTGGTACTTGAAGGAGATGCTCAGCTTCGTCCGGAAGACGATCTCATCACCGGCCAGGTCGAGGTCCTGCTCAACCACCTCCGCGACGCGCAGGTCTCGCAGGGTCTCCTTCGCGGTGGCCACGGCGGTGACCGCGGCGTCTGCCCAAGACGTCGTGCTGGTGCCGACGATCTCAACGACCTTGTACACGCTCATGATGCCTCCTGATTCCGCTCGGTCCATGCATCGTTGCACGGTCGGCGGTTCGGATGCAGAAGTTCGGGAAGGAACCTGCCGCTCGGTCGTCGGTCTCCCCCTCTGACGCACAAGCCGCTGCAAGGAGGCCTCACGCCCGACTGGGCAATCCGTAGCTGTCGTCGCCCAGCAGTTCGACGAGGCCGTCGGCGACCAGTCCGTCAAGGGCGCGCTCACGCTGGATGTCGCCCTCCCAGACCGACTCGATCGCGCAGCGTCTGACCGGGCCGCCGGACGCCCGCAGCACCGCCATGATTCGTCCGCGGACCTGCCTGTCTGTCCCCTCGAACCTCTGGACCCGGCGCGCCGGCCCGTCGTAGGCCGGTTGCCCGGCCCGCACCCAGGCGCACATCCCCACGACCGGGCACTGCCGAGCATCTCGGTGAGTTCGCGGTGCACACGAGAGCCCCCAGCTCCATCACCGCCGCGGACCAGTGCGCGGCGGCCGCATCGTCGACCGGTACCAGCGAGTCTGCACGGGCGCGCTCACCCACCGTCAGGCTTGGGGGTGGGTACTCGTATCCGTCGACCAGCCGCGCCAGCACCCGCCGCACGTTCGTGTCCAGCACGACCGAGCGCCGCCCGAACGCGAACGCCCGCACGGCGGCCGCCGTGTACTCCCCTACCCCGGGCAGCGCCCGGAGGTCCGAATCCGACTCGGGGACCGCACCACCGTGGCGCGCGACGATGGCCAGCGCCGCCGCGTGCAGGTTCAGCGCCCGGCGCGGGTAGCCGAGGCGATCCCACTGCCGGACCGCCTCGCCCGGGGAGTCCGCCGCCAGGTCCGCTGGCAGCGGCCAGCGCGCCATCCACGCGATCCAGGCGGGCACGACCCGCGCGACCGGCGTCTGCTGCAGCATCACCTCGCTGACCAGGACGCCCCAGGGAGTCCGGTCCGCTGCCCGCCAGGGCAGGTCGCGGTGGTGGTCGTCGAACCAGTCGGTGACCACACTCACGGGGCTGAGCACGGCACGCGACTCGACCCGCACGGGAACGATCCTCGACCCCTCGTCGATCGTCGCCATGATCCCCATTGTCGTTCGGGACCCTCGGCGCTGCACCAGATGCCCGTGTCACGCGATACTCAGGGCAACGACAGCGCCAGGAGGCACACCATGAACGACCGGATCAACGAGCTCCTGAAGAAGGAACCCGGGCTCGGCATCGCGCGACGGTCGTCCCTCCTGGTGGCGACCAGCGGCCCCTACCAGTCGGGGATCCAGCGGAAGCTGAACAAGATCCCGCTCGCCAACCTGGCGCTGTCGGGGGCCATCTCATCGTTCTACATCGCGATGACCGCCGTCCCGCAGATCGCCATCGAGCAGGCCGCAGACCAGTCCCTGGGTGGGAAGCCGGTCACACCGGAGCAGGTCGCCGCGAGGCGCAGGATGCTGCTGGCCGGCAACGCCGCGACCATAGCGGCCGCTGTCGTGGCGCAGCGGGCGATCACCCACAGCCAGCGATCCGGGCCGCTGCTGGAGGCGGGTCGGGTCATCACCAGCCAGGTCGCCATCGGGGCGGCCGCAGGTGCCATCGTGACGGGCTCGGACATCGTCCTCGGGCCGATCGCACGCCGCAAGGACAAGAACTCGCCCGCGACGATCGCCGTCGCTGCCGGGATCATGGCCATGAACAGCCGGCTGCTCAAGAAGTCCGCGAGGGCCCTCACCCTGCCGACCAGGCCCACGCCGTACTCCTACGTGGGGTGACGACCGCGATCCGCTGCCCGGTCGGGGTGGCGGAATGAGCGCGCCCTCCATATAGTTGAATCTTGTACAGACTCTCCAGGAGGCCAGCCATGCCCGCCGTTACCGCCGACACCATGACCCTGCCACGGGTCGACACGCCTGAACCCAACGGGCGCTCCCGCACGGTCAGGTCCGTCACCACCGCGCCCCGGGGGTTCGAGGGTGAGGGGTTCCCGGTGCGCCGGGCCTTCGCCGGGGTGGACAAGGCCGACCTCGATCCGTTCGTGCACATGGACCAGATGGGCGAGGTCGAGTACGGCGTCGGCGAGCCACGCGGCACCGACTGGCATCCGCACCGCGGCTTCGAGACCTTCACCTACCTCATGGACGGCACGTTCATCCACCAGGACTCCCACGGCGGTGGCGGCGTCATCGCCAACGGTGGCACCCAGTACATGACCGCGGGGGCTGGCATCCTGCACATCGAGACCCCGCCGGAGTCCCTGGTGATGTCCGGGGGGCTCTTCCACGGCATCCAGCTGTGGATCAACCTGCCCGCCGCCAAGAAGTGGCTGGCCCCCGCATATCAGGGCCTTGAGGGCACGGACATCGCGCTCGCATCGACTCCCGATGGTGGCGCCCTCGTGCGCGTGCTGGCCGGGACCGTCGCCGGCCACACCGGTCCGGGGCGCAGCCAGTCGCCGATCTCGATCGTGCACGCGACGCTCGCCCCGGGCGCACGCCTCGAGCTGCCGTGGCGGGCCGACTTCAACGCCCTGGTCTACGCCCTGTCCGGGCGCGGCAGCGTGGGCGCCTACGGGCAGCCGATCAACTCCGGCCAACTCGCGGTCCTCGGATCCGGTGACCACATCACGCTCGAGGCGGCGCCCAGCCAGTCCGTGGCAAGCCCGGCGCTCGATGTCCTCCTGCTCGGCGGCGTCCCCCTGCGTGAGCCGGTCTTCGCCTACGGCCCGTTCGTGATGAACACCAAGGCCGAGGTCATCCAGGCGATCGAGGACTACCAGCGCGGCCGGCTCGGGGTCATCCCGGAGGGCGCGATCATGCCGCACCACGGCTGACGAGGGCACAGCGCGGTCGCAACGGAGCACCCCGTTTCCCCGCGCGAGCGGAGCCGCGCTGCCCTCCTGCCGCGCCCAGCGCATCCCACGCAGGGGCTTGACCGCCTCGCGGGGCAGTGGGAGCCTCGTGTCAGGTGGTGAGAGCAGCCTGCGCTAACTCAGCCCAGGCTGGAGAGCAGGGTAGTGGAGGCCCCCATGGGAAACTGGAACGACGACCTTCGGCACCGCCAGCAGGCGGGCGACACCGGGCACGCCGTGCTCGGCTCCACGGATCGGATCATGGGCGGGAGTCGGCGGAAGTGGCGCCCACTCCGGGTGCCTGCGATCATCCTCACGCTCGGGTTCCTGCTCGCCTTTGTGGGGCCCCTACCTGGCCTCGGACTGTTCATGATCATTGGAGGCGCATTAGGCCTGGCGCTGACGGGCGCGATGGTGATGCTGGGCACGGAGAACCCGCCGATGGTATGACTGCCCGGCCCCGTGGGGCTGCCCGGCCGTGGGGCGAACCCGCGGCCGCTTCAGCGACCGTGGTCCGAACGCGCCACTCACGCGACAACGAGGAGGACCACATGCAGATCGGGATCCTGGGCACCGGGATGGTGGGCCGCGCCCTGGCGGAGGGATTCGTCCGGACCGGCCACGAGGTCTCCATGGGCACGCGCGACGTCCACGAGACCATGGTCCGGCAGTTGGACGGGGCGCCGGCGTCCTTCGCCGAGTGGCTCGCGGAGAACCCGTCGGTCGCACTGGCCGACTTCGCGTCGGTGGCGGGCGCCGCTGATGTCGTGGTCAACGCGACCAACGGCTCCGGAACCCTGGCCGCGTTGTCCGGGGCCGGGGCGGCGAACCTCGCCGGCAAGGTCGTCCTCGACGTCGCCAACCCCTTGGACTTCTCCCACGGCTTCCCCCCGACCCTGACCGTCAAGGACACGGACTCCCTCGGTGAGCAGGTGCAGCGTGCCTTCCCCGAGGCCCGGGTCGTCAAGTCGCTGAACACCATGACCGGGACGCTCATGACCCAACCGGGGCTGCTCCCCGAGCCCACGACCGTCTTCCTGTCCGGGGACGACCCGCAGGCCAAGGCCACGGTCGCCGGGCTGCTCGGCGAGTTCGGCTGGACCGACATCATGGACCTCGGCGACATCACCACCGCCCGCGGACCCGAGATGTGGCTGCCGCTGTGGTTGCGGGTGATGGGGCCCGTCGGCGGTCCGATGTTCAACCTACGGATCGTTCGGTAACGTCCGGCGCACCGGTCGCCCTGACGCTCAGCAGCGGCTGGCGATCAGGTCGACGCTCGGGCGGCCGGCGGCCATCCCCCGGCGCTCGTACCCGGTGATCGGACGCCAGTTGGGCCGAGCGATCAGCCCCGGCCCGACGTCCAACAGCGGCTCGGCGGCGCACACCTCGAGCATCTGGTCGGCGTAGTGGGCGATGTCCGTCGCCAGGTGCAGCGTCCCGCCGGGGGCCAGCAGCACGGCGGCTCGGTGGACGAACGCCGGCTGGACCAGCCGGCGCTTGTGGTGGCGCACCTTCGGCCACGGATCGGGGAAGTACGCCCGGATGCCCGCGAGCGAGCCGGGGGCGAGACGATCCATCAACTCGACGGCATCCCCGATGCAGACCCGGACGTTGCCCAGCGACTCCCGCTCGGCGGCCGCCAGCAGCGCCCCGATCCCGGGGGTGTGCACGTCCACGGCGACGATCCCGGTGTCGGGGGCAGCCTGCGCCATCGCCAGGGTCGTCTCCCCCATCCCCGAGCCGATCTCGAGCACCACCGGACGGGGCGGGTTGAACGCGTCGCCGAGGTGCGGGGGCGCGGTCTCGACATCGATCCCCCACCCGGGGAGCAGGCGGATCAGCGCCGAGGCCGCCGAGGGCGTGGTCCGGCTGCGGCGCGGGTGGAAGGTCCGTATCCGGTACGCCGGACGGCCCTCAGACATCGGGACCAATGGGCGGTTTGCCCAGGTTCGCGGTCAGGCAAGGTTGCACCTGGTTGTCCCCCAATCGACAGGAAGCAGCATGAGCTCGACCATTATCGACTCCCCCGACGCCGGACCCATGGTCGCGGCCAGCCCGGACGTCGACGCACGCGACCACCACCGGCTCCACCGCGCATGGCTGGTCGCCGTGGCGGTCGTGGCAGCGGCCACCCTTGGCCTGACGCTCGGCTGGCAGGCCACAGCCCGTAGCTCGGGGTCGAGCGCCCCGGCCACGGGGACCTCCGACGTCCCAGCGACGCGGCGATCGTCCCGGGCGCGTCCGTCGGAGCCGGGCTCCTCGCCCTGGCGTGGGAGCTGACGACCCCGTCGCAGCGCGATGCGGCGTGCGCGCAGTTCACTGCGGACCCGGGGGCGGCCTGGGTGGCCTACAGCAGTGCAGCCGATGCCACCGCGATCGCGACGAGAGCAGAGTTCTCGGGGTTCCTGACCGTCAGCTGCTGACCGACCCCATAGTCGACCCCGGCAGGATCGGGTAACAGGGTCACGACTCCCGAGTCCCGGATCGACGCCCGGCCCGTCAACTTCGGGCGCCATTGGCGGTCATCGTGGCCGCGTGCGACCGGCCCGCCCGTCGCTTCTTCACGTAGATCACTATCGCTACCCAACACATGACGTCGAAGATCGCCGCGGGAATGAGGAACAGATAGAGGTGGTCCAAGTACCACCAGCAGTACTGCACGATCCTCTCCGCGCTCATTCGACGGCCTCCACCACCTCGGGGTGTCCTTCAGGCCCGCGCCACACTCGGTGAGTACCCGCGGGCAGCCCGGTTATCCCAGCCCCGGTCGCCCATGACGTCGCGCCCGCGCGCCTCGGCGACGCGCAGGTGCGGCTACGGGTCAAGGCCTCGCGCACGGTCCCCGACTCGGGCACGGATCCACCCGACTGCTCACGGCGGACACCTACGCGCACGTCAACGCGGACCAGAAGCGGGCAGCCCTCGACGTGGTCGCACAGGCGTTCGCCTGGAATCCACGGTCGCTGAATTGCCCCCAGAACTGCCCCCGAGCGCGGCAGAGGCCGGCTCCCGACAGGGGAAACCGGCCTCTGACCTGCTTGGATGCTCCCCCATCTGGACTCGAACCAGAAACCTATCGGTTAACAGCCGAACGCTCTGCCAATTGAGCTATGGGGGATCGAACGCCAGAAGGATAGCAACCCCGGCCCTTGCCGCCCAAACCGCAGCCGCCCCGGGAGTCGGCGGTCCACCCGACCGGGACCTCACACCCCCAGCTGCCCCCGCAGCTCGACCAGCGCCGCATCGGCCGCCGCCCGCCAGCCGGGGTCACGGGGGTCGATGGCCGGGTCGAAGACGACGGCCCACCTGACCTCACCGGTCTCCGGCGAGCGGCGCGCGTTGAGCATGGCCCACCCCATCTGGCCATCGGGATGGACCAACTCCGCAGGGTTCGAGGCGACCACGGTCCACTGCACTCGTTCCTTCACGACTGAGGGGACCTGCCCCGGCTCGTCGAACCGCAGCCGAAGCTGCTGGCTCGCAGCACCCGGGGCGGCCTGCACGACGAGGTCGAGGAACTCCTCGGACCACGCACCCCTGACCACGAGATCCCAGGGGACCCGGCCGTCCTCGGGCATGTGGATCGCCAGGTCCGTGCAGACCACGACCTGCCCGTCGACGAGCTCGCCCCACGCCAACAGCCGCTCCCCGGGCACGCCCGCGAGCACCTCGGCCACCCGTGGGTCCACCTCACGACGCCAGCGCATCAGTCCTCGGCCTGCCCCACCTGGGCGAGCTCCCGGCGGTATGCCTCCAGGGCCATCACGTCGGCGAAGACCGCGGCCGCCTGGTCGGCCTGGCCGATCTGGTCGAGCTGCCCCAGCTCCCGCTTGAGGTCCGCCATCCGCCGGCCCGCCTCGTCGGAGAGCAGTCGGGCGACGATGGATGTCGCGTAGCGTCCTGTGGGCTCCCCGGAGGTCACCAGCGGCTCGACCGCGAGCTCGCGGACGAGGTCGCGGACGGTGTCGTCCGGGCAGGCTGTCATCACCGCGTCCATCCACTCCTGCCCGCCGGTGCGCCCGCCCGGCCCACCCGCTGCCACGAGCGCCTGATGCACCTCGGCGTAGCGCGGGTGCCGGAAGGAACCCGCCTGGACGGAGTCGAACCAGTCGCCGACCAGGTTCGGCACCTGCAGCACGCACTTCAACGACTCACGCTCCACGAACAGGCCCGGGTCACGCGGGTTCGGTCGCGGGGCGCGCTCGGGGGTGGCAACAGTGACGGGCTCGTCGCCGCCCTCGCTGGGAGCCCGGTGCTCTGCTGTCGCCCCGCCGCCCGCCGACCCGCCCGCCCGTGCAGCCGTGGCCCCAGCGCGCCCCGCCGCCTTCACCGCCGCGCGGACGTCGCCCTCGGGAACCCCGACCCAGCCCGACAGCAGCCGGGAGTACTCCGGGCGCAGCGCGGCGTCGCGGATCCGGGCCACCAACGGAGCCGCCTTGCGCACGGCCGCAACCCGCCCCTCGGCCGTGGTGAGGTCGAACCCGGCCACCGCCGAGCGGATCGCGAACGCGAACAGAGGCGTCCGCGAGGCCACCAACTCGCGCACCGCCGCATCGCCGCTGGCCAGGCGCAGCTCGCAGGGGTCCATGTTGTCCGGGGAGATCGCCACGAACGTCTGGGCGACGAAGCGCTGGTCGCCCTCGAAGGCCCGAAGCGCGGCCTTCTGGCCCGCGGCGTCGCCGTCGAACGTGAACACGACCTCGCCACCGAACGTGTCGTCGTCCATCAGGTAGCGGCGCAGCAAGGACGCGTGGTCGGGGCCGAAGGCCGTCCCGCAGGTGGCCACGGCAGTCGTCACGCCAGCGAGGTGCGCAGCCATCACGTCGGTGTACCCCTCGACGACCACCACCTGCTTGAGCTTGCCGATGTCGCGCCGCGCAAGGTCGATCCCGTAGAGGACGTGGGACTTCTTGTACAGCGCCGTCTCCGGCGTGTTCAGGTACTTGGGGCCCTCGTCGTCGTCGAACAACTTGCGGGCGCCGAACCCCAGGACGTCCCCGGAGGCGTCGCGGATGGGCCAGACGAGCCGGCCCCGGAACCTGTCGTAGGTGCCGCGCTGGCCCTGCGAGACAAGGCCCGCCGCCAGGATCTCCGCGTCGGTGAAGCCGGCCGAGCGCAGGTGCCCGAGCAGCCCGTCCCACGACTTGGGGGCGAAGCCCACACCGAAGTGCTCGCACGCTGCGGCGTCGAACCCGCGCTCGCTCAGGAACTGCCGCCCGATCGAGGCCTCGGGCGAGGCCAGCGCCCGCACGTAGTAGGCGGCCGCGATCTTGTTCGCCTGGGCCAGGCGCTGACGGTTCGGCCCGGTACGACTGGGACCGACTCCGTCCTCGTAGCGCAGGGTCACCCCCGCGCGATCGGCGAGCTTCTCGATGGCCTCGGTGAACGTCAGGTGGTCGTGCTTCATCAGGAAGTCGACGACATCGCCGCCCTCACCGCACCCGAAGCAGTAGTACAGGCCGCGCGCCGGGGTCACGTGGAAGCTCGGCGAGCGCTCGTCGTGGAACGGGCACAGGCCCTTGAGCGACCCAGCGCCGGCCGAGCGCAACGTCACGACCTCGCCGATCACCGCATCGACCCGCACCCGCTCGCGGACCAGCGCCACGTCCTCAGTGCGCACGCGACCGGCCATGGTGCGCATCCTAGGGACGCCCGCCGACACCGGCCGAACGCACCCGCGCCACCGACAGTCGCAGGCGGCTGATTCACCCCAGCGCGAACGCGTCGCACCGGTCCGCCGCTCCTGCCGCGTGGGAGGATTCACCCATGACAGCCCCCGCCGCGCTCCTCCTCGAGTGGAGTCCCGGGCGGCCCGACCGCTCCCGACGCACGCGTGCCCGCCGCCGCTTCGTCGCCCTCGTGATGACCGTGGCCGCTGTCTCGGCCGCCGTCCCCGCCGGGGCCGTCGCCGACGTGCTGCGCTGGTCGGGCGTCGATGACCGGACGCCCACCGACGCCATCGTCGTCCTCGGAGCCGCGCAGTACCAGGGTGCGCCGTCCCCGGTCCTGGCCAACCGTCTGGCCCACGCCCACGAGCTGGTGACCGCCGGCGTCAGCGACCGGGTCATCACCGTCGGCGGGTTCCAGCCGGGCGACATCACCTCCGAGGCCCAGACGGGCAAGGAGGAGCTCGTCGCCGACGGCATGCGCCGCGCCCAGATCATCGCCCTGCCGTTCGGTGAGAACACCGAGGAGTCGATGAAGGCGGTCGCCGCGATCGTGAAGTCCGAGGGCCTGAACTCCGTCACGCTCGTCACGGACCCGGCGCACTCCGCACGTGCCCACGCCCTTGCCAGCCAGTTCGGGCTCGACGCCCACGTCTCGGCCACCTCCGAGGGCCCGGGGACCACCGTCACCAGCGAGTACCTGCTGCGCGAGTCCGCCGGACTCATCACGGTCTGGTTCGACCGCTAGCCCCACCACGCTCCGGGCGTCACCCGGGCCAGCGCGGGAAACCCCCAACCACATGGGCATCCCCGCGTTGGCGATGCGCCCCGCGGACTCCTACGGTGGGGGCGTGCCAGTGCCCGGTTACTCCCTCGCCGATGAGCAGCGCTGGTCCGATGAGCCACCCAAGCGCCCCACCCGCACGGCGTTCGCGCGCGACCGCGCCCGCGTCCTGCATTGCGCCGCCTGGCGGCGACTGGCCGCCAAGACCCAGGTGATGATCGCCGGCGAGGGCGACTTCCCCCGGACCCGGATGACGCACTCGCTGGAGGTCGCCCAGGTGGGGCGCGAGCTGGGCGCCGCCCTGGGCTGTGACGCCGACCTCGTGGAAGCGGCCTGCCTTGCCCACGACCTCGGCCACCCCCCCTTCGGCCACAACGGCGAGGACGCGCTCGACGCGATCTGCGCGGACATCGGCGGCTTCGAGGGCAATGCCCAGACCCTGCGGATCCTGACGCGACTGGAGGCTAAGGCGTTCGGCGATCCGGAGCGCCTCGGCCACGAGCGCTCGGTGGGACTGAACCTCACCCGGGCAGCACTGGACGCCGCGACGAAGTACCCCTGGCCCCGCACCCCGGACACCCGCAAGTTCGGCGTGTACGACGAGGACCTGCCGGTGTTCGGCTGGATGCGGGAGGGCGCCCCGGCGCAGCGTCGGTCCTTCGAGGCCCAGGTCATGGACTGGGCCGACGACGTCGCGTACAGCGTCCACGATGTGGAGGACGGGATCCACGCCGGGCTCATCGACCTGACGGCGCTGCAGGACCCCAACACCTCGACGGCGATCTGTGAGCTGGTCGCCCGGACCTACCTGCCGGGCACGGATCCGGCCGACCTGGCCGCCGCCCTGGATCGACTCGTCGGGTCCCCCGCCTGGCCCACCGGGTACTCGCACTACACCGGGAGCCTGCGCGACCTGGCCGCGCTCAAGGACCTCACGAGCCAGCTGATCGGCCGGTTCACCGCCGCTGCTGAAGCCGCAACGCGCGCGGCGCACCCGCAGGCCCAGCTGACCAGGTACGCCGGATCCCTCGAGGTGCCAGCCGACGTCCGTCACGAGGTGGGGGTCCTCAAGGGCATCGCCAACCTGTTCGTGATGCAGCGCAGCGGCTCGAAGCGCTCCTACGAGCGCCAGCGCTCGATGATCGCCGAGCTGGTGGGCGCCCTGTCAGCCTCGGCCCCGCAAACCCTCGAACCGCACTTCCGGCCCACCTGGGAGAGCGCCCCCGACGACTCAGCGCGACTGCGCGTGGTCGTCGACCAGGTGGCCAGCCTGACCGACATCTCGGTCGTCACCTGGCACAAGCGCCACTGCCGCTGACCAGCGGACATGCCGGTGGCGCCGACCCCCGCGAAGGGGACCGGCGCCACCGGGACGAGCGGACGTCAGCGGCTGTCGCTGCCGCCACCTTCACGCATCAACGACGCGCGACCTGCCTCCAGCCGGGCGATCGGGACGCGGAACGGCGAGCAGGACACATAGTCCAGGCCGACCTCGTCGAAGAAGTGCACCGACTCCGGGTCGCCGCCATGCTCGCCGCAGACGCCCAGCTTGATGTTCGGGCGGGTGGCCCGGCCCTTCTCCACGGCCACGCGGACCAGGGCTCCGACGCCGTCACGGTCGATCGACTCGAACGGCGAGACGCCGAACACGCCCTTCTCCAGGTAGGTGGTGAAGAACGCGCCCTCGACGTCGTCGCGGCTGAAGCCCCACGTCGTCTGGGTCAGGTCGTTGGTGCCGAAGGAGAAGAACTCCGCAGCCTCAGCGATCTGGTCGGCGGTCATCGCTGCACGCGGCAGCTCGATCATGGTGCCGATCTGGAACTCCAGCTCACTGCCGGTCTCGGCTGCCACCTCGGCGATGACCTGCTCGGCCTCGTCCTTGATGAGCTCGAGCTCCTGGACCGCGCCGACGAGCGGGATCATGATCTCCGCGCGCGGGTCGCCACCGACCTTCTTGCGCGCAGCCGCGGCCTCAGCGATGGCACGCACCTGCAGCGCGAACAGGCCCGGGATCACCAGGCCGAGGCGCACGCCGCGCAGGCCCAGCATCGGGTTGGACTCGTGCAGGCGCTCGACAGCGGCCAGCATCCGCAGGTCGTTCTCGGTGACCGACCCGGCGTCCTCAGCCCGGGCCACGGCCACCGCGAGGGTGGTCAGGTCGGGCAGGAACTCGTGCAGCGGCGGGTCGAGCAGGCGGATGGTCACCGGCAGACCGTCCATGGCCTCGAGGATCTCCTCGAAGTCCCCGCGCTGCAGCGGGAGGAGCGCGGCCAATGAGGCCTCCTTCTCCTCGTCGGACTCGGCCAGGATCAGCCGCTCGACGTACTGCTTGCGGTCGCCGAGGAACATGTGCTCGGTGCGGCACAGCCCGATGCCCTGGGCGCCCATCCGGCGGGCGCGCGCGGCGTCCTCGGGGGTGTCGGCGTTGGTGCGCACCGCCAGGCGGCGCACGTTGTCAGCGTGGGTCACGATGCGGTGGACAGCCTTGACCAGGTCGTCGCCGTACTCCGGGGACAGGTCGCCCTCGAAGTACTGCACGACCGGCGAGGGGATGACCGGCACCCGGCCGAGGAAGACCTCGCCAGTGGCGCCGTCGATGGACACCGCGTCACCCTCGCGGATGACCACACCGCCGGGGGCGGTCGCGATCTTGCCGTGGGTGTCGACCGTGAGCTCCTCGGTGCCGCAGACCGCGGTCTTGCCCATGCCGCGGGCGACGACCGCAGCGTGCGAGGTCTTGCCGCCGCGGCTGGTCAGGATGCCGGCAGCGGCGACCATGCCCGCGAGGTCGTCGGGGGTGGTCTCCCGGCGGATCAGGATGGTGTCGATGCCCTCGGCGGCCTTGGCCACGGCGGTCTCGGAGTCGAACACGACCGTGCCGACAGCCGCACCGGGCGAGGCAGCGATGCCCTTGGCCACGATCTTGCGGTCCCCGGAGTGGTCGAAGTGCGGGAACATCAGCTGCACGAGCTGGGCGCCCGACACGCGGCGCACGGCCTCGTCCATGTCGATGACGCCCTCGTCGGCCAGCTGGGTCGCGATCCGGAAGGCCGCACCGGCGGTGCGCTTCCCGACGCGGGTCTGCAGCATGTACAGCTGCCCGCGCTCGACGGTGAACTCGATGTCGCACAGGTCCTTGTAGTGCGCCTCGAGGGCATCCATGTTCGCCAGCAGTTGGGCGTGGGCCTCAGGGTCCAGGCGGCCCATGTCGTCGAGGGTCAGCGTGTTGCGCACGCCGGAGACGACGTCCTCGCCCTGTGCGTCGGGCAGGTAGTCGCCGTAGTGGCCGGTCGCGCCGGTGGCGGGGTCACGGGTGAACGCCACGCCCGTGCCGGAGTCGTCACCGACGTTGCCGAAGACCATGGCCTGCACGTTGACCGCGGTGCCCAGGTCGGCGGGGATGCGCTCCTGGCGGCGGTACAGCATCGCGCGGTCGGTGTTCCACGAGTCGAACACGGCCTTGATCGCACGGTCGAGCTGCTCGCGGGGATCCTGCGGGAAGTCGATGCCCGCGTGCTCCTTGACGATGCCCTTGTAGGTCGCGACCAGGGCCTGCAGCTCGGGGACGCCCAGCTCGACGTCCGTGGCCACGCCCGCGTCGGTCTTGGCCTGGTCGATGGCCTGCTCGAAGAAGTGGCCCTCGATGCCGAGCACCGTCTTGCCGAACATCTGGATGAGGCGGCGGTAGGAGTCCCACGCGAAGCGCTCGTCCTTCGAGAACTCGGTGAGGCCGGCGACGGATGCGTCGCTCATGCCGATGTTGAGCACCGTCTCCATCATGCCGGGCATCGAGAACTTGGCACCGGAGCGCACGGAGACCAGCAGCGGGTTCGCCGGATCACCCAGCGTGCGCCCGATCTTGGCCTCGAGGCTGGCCAGCTGCTCGGTGACCTGCTCAGCCATCTCGGGGGGAACCGCACCACCGTTCAGGTAGGCGCGGCAGGCATCCGTGGTCACGGTGAAGCCCGGCGGGACGTTCAGGCCGATCTTGATCATCTCGGAGAGGTTGGCGCCCTTTCCTCCGAGCAGGTCCTTCTTGTCCTTGTCGCCCTCGGCGAAGTCGTAGACATAACGCATGTGTGTGGATCCTCCTGGGATCGTGGGTGAGAACGCGCGCAAGCCTACCCCCGGGCGGCGCGCGACTGTCCGGTGAGCGTGACGCCCGCACACCTGCGTCCGTGGTCGCGCTGTGGCGCCACCGACGCCGCGATACCCCGGGCTCTCCTGGCCTAGCCTCGGGTCATGACCCAGTGGTGGCGCGACGCCGTGATCTACCAGATCTACCCCCGCTCGTTCGCCGACGGCGACGGCGACGGGATGGGTGACCTCGCCGGCATCACCGCACGCATGGGCTACCTCGCCGAGCTCGGGATCGACGCCCTCTGGCTCAGCCCGTGCTTCGCCAGCCCCCAGGTCGACCACGGCTACGACATCAGCGACTACCGCGACATCGACGACCTCTTCGGGTCACTGGACGACATGGACGAGCTGATCGCCACCGCGCACGACTACGGCATCAAGGTGACCCTGGACTTCGTTCCCAACCACACCTCGGACCAGCACGCGTGGTTCCAGGCCGCCGTGGCCGCCGGTCGCGGATCCCCCGAGCGTGACCGCTACCTCTTCCGCGACGGCCGCGGACCGGGCGGCGACGAGCCGCCGAACAACTGGAAGTCGGTGTTCGGCGGCCCCTCGTGGACCCGGGTCGAGGAGCCCGACGGCTCACCGGGGCAGTGGTACTACCACCTGTTCGCCTCCGAGCAGCCCGACCTGAACTGGCGCAACCCCGAGGTGGTGGAGGAGTTCGTCAGCGTCCTGCGCTTCTGGATGGACCGGGGCGCCGACGGATTCCGGATCGACGTCTCCGACGCCCTGATGAAGGACGACACGTTCCCCGACACCGCGACCGGTGATCCGATCATCCCCAAGGGCGACGACAGCCCCGTGCACGAGGTCTACCGGGAGTTCCGCCGGGTGATGGACGAGTACCCCGGCGACCGGATGGCCGTGATCGAGACCGGCGCCGAGGACGACATCGTGGCGCTGTTCATCCGGCCCGACGAGATGCACCTGGCGTTCAACTTCCGCTTCGTGCACGCCGGGTTCGACGGTCCCGGGCTGCGCGCGGCCATCGACTCCTCCCTGGCTGCCAACGCCGGCGTGGGGGCGCCGACGACGTGGGTGACCGACAACCACGACACCCCGCGCTCGGTGTCCCGCCTGGGCCAGAACGCGGTGCTCACCGGCGCCTACGTGCCGGGGACGATGGCCTCCGGGGTCTTCCAGGAGGTCGACCTCGAGCTGGGCACCCGTCGGGCCCGGGCCCTCGCCCTCGTCCTGCTCGCCCTGCCGGGCGCGGCCTACATCTACAACGGCCAGGAGTTGGGCCTTCCCAACGTCGACGACCTGCCCGACGAGGTCCTGCAGGACCCGATCTGGGAGCGCAGCGGGCACACGGTCCGCGGCCGCGACGGATGCCGGGTGCCGATGCCGTGGACCACTGGGGCGAACCTCGGGTTCACCCGGTCGCGCTCCAAGCCGTGGCTGCCGATCCCCAAGGAGTGGGCGGCGCTGTCCGTGGCCTCCCAGCGGGCCAGTGGCGACTCCATGCTCAGCCTCTACCGCTCGGCGCTGGCGTTGCGCCGCACGAGCCCGGCCCTGGGGCGCGGCGAGCTGCGCTGGGTGTCGTCCCCGGACGAGGCCGCCGACCTGATCGCGTTCGACATGGTCGGCGGCGACGGCACGGTGCGGGTGATCGTGAACCTGTCCGGGGCCGCGATCGACCTGCCCGAGGGCGAGTTGCTGCTGGCATCGGAGCCGGTGGTCGCAGGCCAGCTCCCCGCGATCTCTGCCGCGTGGGTCGCACGGCCCGCCGCGGAGGGCATCCAGGCCAAGCTCGGGGCGCTCGTCCAGCTGGTCGCCGACGTGATCGACCCGCGCCGCTGACCCGTCCACGCGGGGGTGTGGGCGCGGGGGTGGGGCTCGCGGCGCTGGGCGCGTGGGCCTCAGCCGGCGAGGTCCCGTCGGTTGAACACCCACGTCCCCACGGCGACCAGCAGGACGCTGAGGACCATCGGCAACCAGAAGTTGAGGGCCCCGGGAGCGCTCGTCAGTGGGTTCTCCTTGAGCAGCCAGTACCAGGGCGAGAAGTTCCGGGCGGTCTCGAACGCCTCGGCCACCCCGGCCAGCGCGTTGACGAGGAACCCGACCAGGGCCAGACCCGCGCCCAGCCCGATGGCCAGGCCCTTGCGGCCCGTCGCGGCCCCGGCGGCGAACGTCACGGACACGTGCACCGCGACGAACGCGAAGGACGCAGCAGCGGCGGCCGCGAACGCCCACCACGGCAGGCCCTCATCGAGGCCCACCACCGGCGCGTAGGCGGCAAGGACCACGTGCCCGACGGCGTTGACCACGAACAGCGCGACCGCGATCCCCAGCACCCGGCCCAGGGCCACCGCGACCCTGCGGACCGGATTGGCCAGGGTCACCTCCAGGGTCCCCTCGGCCTCGGAGCCGGCGATCGACCACGCCGCCCAGCCCAGCCCGAGGACGAGCAGGATGATGACGTACATGTTCGAGTACAGCTGGCTGACCAGGTAGCCCTCCGGTGAGGAGATGCTCACCCCAGACAGGCCGAATGCCTCGGAGAACGCCTCGGGAAGTTGCGCCATGTACTCCTCCATGGCCGTCCCCCGAGTCCCGCACCGAGGGATACACCGCCCCCATGACGACCATGAGGATCGCGACCCCGATGCTCCAGCCGAGCAGCGAGCGCCGGCGCTCGCGCAGCATCTGCCTGGCGATCCGCAGAGTGGCCATCACCGCCACCTCCCCGGACCCGGGCGCCGAGGCGCTGCCTGGGGGCACGTTGTCGTAGACCCCGTAGAAGATGTCGTCGAGCAGCAGCGGGTCGGCCGCGATGTGCTCGATCGGCAGCCCGGCCAGGGCCTGGACCAGTGGGGCGATGCTGCCCTGGACGACCACTGACACCCGCATCCGTTCGACCTCGACGGACTCCACCCCCGGCACCCCCGCGAGGACCTCGGCCCCGACGGGCTCGGAGAAGCGCAGGTGCAGGGACTGGCGCGCGGTGATGGTCTGCAGCCCGGCAACGCTGTCCTCGACCACCTTGCGCCCCTCACGCAGGATCCCGACGCGGTCGGCGACCTCCTCGACCTCGAAGATGATGTGCGAGCTGAACAGCACCGCAGCACCTGCGTCCCGGCGCTCGCGCACGAGGTTGAGCACCTCGCGCTGCATCAGGGGGTCGAGGCCGGCTGTCGGCTCGTCGAGGATCAGCACGTCGGGGTCGTGCATCACGGCCTGCACGACGCCCACCTTCTGCCGGTTGCCCTTGGAGAGCTGCCCGAAGGGGCGGGTCACGTCCAGCTGCATCTGCGCGCACAGGGCGTCGATGCGCTCCTGGGCCACCCCGCCGCGAAGGTCCGCGTAGAAGTCCAGGATCTGGCGCACCTTCAGCCGGCCCTCGAGGCGCAGGTCACCGGGCAGGTACCCGATCCGGCGGCGGATCTGCGGGTCCCGGGCGCTGCCCCCATGCACGGTGGCCGTCCCGGCGGTGGGGTGCAGGTAGCCCAGGATCGTGCGGATGGTCGTCGACTTGCCGGCACCGTTCGGCCCGAGCAGGCCGTACACCTCACCGGCCGCCACCGTCAGGTCCAGTTGGTCGACGGCGGTCAGCGTGCCGTACTTCTTCACCAGGCCTGAGGTCCGGATGACGGGCTCACTCATCGTGATGCCTTTCCGTGGCAGGACACCTCCTCGTTCAGCGTATCGCTGACTCAGCCCTCCTCGGCCTCCACCTGGAGGAACACGTCGAGCAGCGAGCTGCGCCACAACGTGGCCTCGAAGGGATCGGCGAACTCGAGGATCACGGCCGGGCCGGGCATGGCCAGTCGCCCGTTCAGGACCTCGAGGCGCTCGCCGGAGACCAGGTCGTCGTAGCGACCGTCGGGCAGTTGCACGTGCGCACGTCCGCGATGGCCGCCCACGTTGAAGACTCCGTAGAGCCCGAGGGATCCGACCGGCGCGAGCTCCTCCCCGGCCGGGTTCGCCCACGCTGCCTGGACCAGGGGCTCGTCGTCGAGGACCCAGAAGTCCCCGAGCCGCATGGCCTCGTGCTTGGTGGTGGCGGTCAGGGTCTGAAGGAAGCCCGTCAGCGCGTAGTCGCCCCACTCCACGGGCGCCCGGTCGAAGAGCGAGGGCCACGCCCGGGCCGCCGACTCCTGGCCGGCATAGATCATGAACGGTCCCCTGCTGAAGGCCATCAGCGCCGTCCAGGCACGGGCGCGGGCCTGGGTCGGCGCGAAGCGCATGATCCGGAACTGGTCGTGGTTCTCGACGAACCGGAGCTTCGCGTAGTTGGCCGGCAGGGTCGCGTCCTGCCAGCGCAGCATCTCCAGGTAGCGCCCGACGGGCTCGCGGCCGGTCACGACCGCCTGCCAGATCGACCACAGGTCGTGGGAGTACTCGATGTCGAAGGCGGCGAACATCTCCGCGTCCGACCACGTGGGCAGCCCGTGCGCGCGACGATGCGTGACCCACGTGGGGTGCGGCGACTCCGCGAGCCAGATCAGCCCGGGGCGCACCTCGGCGAGCTCGGCGCGGGCCTGCGTCCAGAAGTCCACGGGGATCAGCGACGCGACGTCGCAGCGGAAGCCGTCCACTCCCCGCCCGGCCCACAGCGCCAGGGTGTCGATCAGGTACCGGGTCAGGTCGAGGTTGGGGTGCTTGAGGTCGATGATGTCGGTCCATGCGGGCACTGTCGTGACCGGTCGACCCCCGGCATCCTGGTGGAAGAACTCCGGATGCTCGCGCACCAGTGCGCTGTCGGGCGAGGTGTGGTTGAAGACCACGTCCATCATCACCTTGAGTCCGGCGGCGTGGGCGGCGGCGACGAGGTCGTCGAAGTCGGCCTCCGTGCCCAGCTCGGGGTTGATCGCGCGGTAGTCGCGGATCGCGTACGGGCTGCCCAGGGCGCCCTTGCGGCCGACCTCCCCGATCGGATGGATGGGCATCAGGTAGAGGATGTCGACCCCGAGCGCGGCGATCCGCTCGAGGTCCGCGGTGACGTCGGCCAGGCACCCGTTCGGGCCGTGGTTGCGCGGGAACACCTGGTAGATCACCAGGGAGCGCACATCCAGGGGGGTGTCGAGGGCCACGGACCTGATTGTGGCTGCTACCCGCCGCTGACGCCGATCTCGGCCGCTGCGAGGTCCTGGCCCATCGCCAGCTCGCAGGAGTCGAGCCAGCCGTCCGGCAGGGCCACGCGGCGCTGCCCGGAGGTGCGCCCGCGCGGACCGGCGGCGACGAGGCTGGGGTACGGCTGGTCGGGATCGATCCCCGCGAGCAGGTCGTCGAGCTCCGCGAGCGTGGCGACCGTGCCCAGCGCTGCCCGGATCGGCTGGGCCACCCGGAACCCCTTGAGGTACCAGGCGATGTGCTTGCGGATGTCCCGGCACCCCTTGCGCTCGTCGTCGTACATGGCGCCCAACAGCACCGCATGCCGGCGCAGGACGGCCAGGACCACGCCCGAGGTCGGCTCGGGCGGCGGCTCGTCGCCGGCGAACGCAGCCGCGAGCTGGCCGAACATCCAGGGCCGCCCGAGGCACCCGCGCCCGACCACGACGCCGGCGCAGCCGGTCTGCTCGACCATGCGCAGCGCGTCCTGGGCGGTCCAGATGTCGCCATTGCCCAGGACCGGCACGCCGAGCGGGCCGAGCTCCTCGACCAGGCGCGCGATCGCCGACCAGTCAGCCTGCCCGCCGTACATCTGCTCGGCGGTGCGCCCGTGCAGCGCGACCCACGCTGCGCCCTCCTGGGCCGCAGCCCGCCCGGCCTCGAGGTAGGTCAGGTGGTCGTCGTCGATGCCTTTGCGCATCTTCACCGTCACCGGCACCCGACCGTCCGCGGCGGCCACGGCACCCGCGACCACCTCTCGGAACAGGTCGCGCTTCCAGGGCAGCGCCGAGCCGCCCCCCTTGCGCGTGACCTTGGGAACGGGGCAGCCGAAGTTGAGGTCCACGTGGTCGGCGAGGTCCTCGGTGACCACCATCCGCACGGCGGCGGCGATGATGGCCGGGTCGACCCCGTAGAGCTGCAGCGATCGCGGCGTCTCGTCGGCGTCGAAGCGGATCAGGTCCATCGTCTCGTCGTTGCGCTCGAGCAGGGCGCGCGAGGTGATCATCTCCGAGACGTAGATGCCCGCTCCCGACTCCCGGCACAGCCGCCGGAACGCCCGGTTCGTGATCCCGGCCATCGGCGCGAGCACGACCGGTGGGTCGACCGGGCGGCCGCCGATCAGCGGAAGGGCAACGGACATGGGGTCAATTGTCCCCCAGCGCGCCGGGTGCCGGGTCCGATCACGGGCCGCCACCTCCACTCCTGCCCTGCGTGATCATCCAGGAAGGTTGTTGTCGTTCTATGAGCAACAACCTTCCGGGATCACCGGGAGGTCCACGAGTGTCGGGACGCCAGCAGAGCGGCCTCGAGGTGGCCGGCTCAGTGCTGTGCGTAGACGTGCAGGCGCAGTAGCCCGGGCGACGTGGAGGCGAGGATCGAGACCATGCCGTTGGCGGATGCGGCCCGGCAGAGCTGCTCGTCACCGACGGCATCCGCCGGCTCGGGGCACTGGACGGCGGTGACCGGAGTGGTCGAGTCCGCGAGGAGCTCCTCGATCGACTGATCCAGCGCCACCCCCGGAGCGACCGAGCCCTCGAGGCTGGCGACGAGCACGGGGGGCGCATCGCGCCAGTCGTGGTCGAACTGAACCAGGGTGCCGAACCCGTAACCCACTGACAGGCAGGCCAGGACGGCGAGTCCGATGAGGGGCAGCCTCTCGGCCAGGCTCCGGATCACGACCTCGTCGGTGGTGGCCGACGACGGTGCGGTGGGCCGTTCGAGGATCGTCATGGACGTTCCTAATGTGAAGCGCGGGTCCCCAGCGGGCCCACATCATCGACGCTACCTCCGCACCCAGCCCTGCGTGAACCCCCTGCGCACGGCCGTTCATCCACTGTTCACGCCCCGGACATCACCCGTGAAACTTGGAGGTGGCGCCCGTCACAATCCCGAGAACTTCCCACCCGATGGGCATTCCAGCGCATTGGACCTGTGATCATCCGGGTGGCGGACCCGCACGACCCAGCGAGATGGGTGACCACGTGAGCGACGGGCCCTGGAAGGGCGACCGCGGATACGCGAGCCCGTCAGGACGCCGGGAGGCGCTCGCTCAGCCACGTGCGCAGGCCCGCCAGCGGGATGCGCTCCTGACCCATCGAGTCGCGCTCGCGCACCGTGACGGCGTGATCCTCGAGGGTGTCGAAGTCGACCGTGACGCAGAACGGCGTGCCGATCTCGTCCTGGCGACGGTAGCGCCGGCCGATCGCACCGGCGTCGTCGAAGTCGACGTTCCATGTGCGGCGCAGCTCGGCGGCGAGGTCACGTGCCACCGGCGAGAGGTCGGCGTTGCGCGACAGCGGCAGCACGGCCACCTTCACCGGCGCCAGGCGCGGGTCCAGGCGCAGCACCGTGCGCTTGTCGACGCCGCCCTTGGCGTTCGGTGCCTCGTCCTCGTCGTAGGCGTCGAGCAGGAACGCCAGCACGCAGCGGGTGAGCCCGGCGGCCGGCTCGATGACGTAGGGCACCCAGCGCTCGCCGGACTCCTGGTCGAAGAACGACAGGTCCACCCCGGACTTCTCCGAGTGGGTCCGCAGGTCGAAGTCCGTGCGGTTGGCGATGCCCTCGAGCTCGGCGAACTCCGAGCCGGCGAACGTGAACCGGTACTCGATGTCGACCGTGCGCTTGGAGTAGTGCGAGAGCTTCTCCTTCGGGTGCTCGAAGAAGCGCATGTTCTCCGGCTTCATGCCCAGGTCGATGTACCAGTCCCAGCGGGCCTTCAGCCAGTACTCGTGCCACTGCTCGTCGGTGCCGGGCTTGACGAAGAACTCCATCTCCATCTGCTCGAACTCCCGCGTGCGGAAGATGAAGTTGCCCGGGGTGATCTCGTTGCGGAAGCTCTTGCCCGTCTGGCCGATGCCGAACGGCGGCTTCTTGCGCGACGTGTTGGCGACGTTGAGGTAGTTCACGAAGATGCCCTGCGCGGTCTCGGGGCGCAGGTAGTGCACCGCGCCGGCGTCCTCGACCGGGCCGACCATCGTGCGCAGCATCCCGTTGAAGTCCCGGGGCTCGGTGAACTGGCCACGGGTCCCGCAGGCGGTGCACACGATCTCCTCGAGGCCGGTGGGCGGACGGCCGTGCTTCTCCTCGTACGCCTCGAGCAGCGTGTCGGCGCGCCAGCGCTTGTGGCACTGCTTGCACTCGGTGAGCGGGTCGACGAAGGCGTTGACGTGCCCGGAGGCCTCCCAGACCTGCGGGGCGAGGATCACCGAGGAGTCCAGTCCGACGACGTCGTCGCGGCCGCGCACGACCGACTGCCACCACGCGCGGCGGATGTTCTCCTTGAGCTCCACGCCCAGCGGGCCGTAGTCCCAGGCGGAACGCGTGCCGCCATAGATCTCCGAGCAGGGGTAGACGAACCCGCGGCGCTTGCTCAGGTTCACCACGGATTCCACGCGGGCGTCGGGCTTGGTCGGCTTGGCCATCGGATCTCCAGGGTCCTCGAACGTCTCGTCAGGTGTCGGCACGGCGCAGGGCGCCCACGACGGTGAGTCTGGCGTCCAACCCTACCTGCACCACCGGGGGTCGATCGGCGATGATTGCGCCCATGGCCAAGAAGCGGGTTCATCGCCCTGAAGGATCCCGACCGCTGCCACCGCCGCAGCCGAAGCCGGCGGCGGCGAAGCCCCGCACGTCCGCGGGTCCCGGGCTGAGCCTGCGCGAGCGCTTCGAGGACGTCAGCCGCCCGATCCTGCTGCAGATGCAGGCGCTTCCCGGGTTCCTCATCCCCGTCACCCTCGGGATCCTGCTCTTCTTCGGCCTCACCCTGAACGCGACGTGGTCCGGGATCCTGTTGATCGTCATCGCCCTGTTCCTGTTCTGGCTCACGGCGGTGTCCTGGCCGAGGATCACCACGGGCAGCCGGATCCTGCGCATCGTCGTCGACGTGGCCGTGCTCGTCCTCGGCGTGCTGAAGCTCATGGGTCGGCTCTGATCCGCGCCACCGGCGACCCCTGGCTCGCGCCCAAGCACAGGCGCCGGGGCGGGTGCTACTCGCTCGGGGGCTGCTCGCTCGGGGGCGGCGCCGCCTCGTTGGGAATTGCGCCGCCGTACCGGCGGTCCCGGTCGGCGTAGATCTCACACGCCCGCCACAGGTCGAGCCGGTCGAAGTCCGGCCACAGCGTGTCGAGGAAGACCAGCTCGGCGTAGGCCGACTGCCACAGCAGGAAGTTCGACGTGCGCTGCTCGCCCGACGAGCGCACGAACAGGTCCACGTCGGGCATGTCCGGCTCGTCGAGGTAGCGGACCAGCATCTGCTCGTCCACGTCCTCGGGGCGGACCAGCCCGGCGCGCACATCGACTGCCAGGGCGGCCGCGGCATCGGCGATCTCCGCTCGCCCACCGTAGTTGACGCACATCGCCAGGGTCATGACGGAGTTCGAGGCCGTCAGCTCCTCAGCACGCTCGAGCTCGGCGATGACGCTGCCCCACAGCCTGGGTCGCCGACCGACCCAGCGGACCCGGACGCCCATCTCGTTGAGCTGGTCGCGGCGCCGACGGATCACATCCCGGTTGAACCCCATCAGGAAGCGCACCTCGTCGGGCGAGCGCTTCCAGTTCTCGGTGGAGAACGCGTAGGCCGACAGGTACTCGATGCCGAGTTCGAGGGCACCCTCGACAACGTCGAGCAGCGAGCCCTCGCCGGCCTCGTGCCCGGCCGTCCGGGGCAGGCCGCGCTCCTTGGCCCAGCGGCCGTTGCCGTCCATGACGATCGCGACGTGCTTCGGGATGAGCTCTGGTGGGATGGCCGGCGGGCGGGCACCGGAGATGTGCGGGGTCGGGGCCAGGATCGCCCGTCCCGACGGGTCCGGCAGGTCAGGACCCGGCACGTCCGAGCCCGGCCCGTCGGAGCCCGGCCGACCACGCCGCCACCAGGATCCCGCGTTGTCCGCCATGGGGGAATCCTCCCGCGGACAGGGGCCCGGTTGCCGCGCCGGCGCGCGGATGGCAGGCGCGAGGGGAATGCTGGGGGCATGGACGACGCAGCGGACGACGCCCGCTCCAAGGACGCACCGGACCACAGGGGACACCCGGTCTGGGCGAACGCGCACCAGGTGACCCCCTTCCTCTACGTGGGCGGATCACTGCGCAGCGGCGACGCAGACCCCGGAACCGTGCTCAACGAGCTGCAGGGGCACGGGCTGACCCACATCCTCGACTGCCGCACGGAGACCTCGGACGAGAGGCTCGTGGCCCAACTGGCGCCGGACGTGGAGTACCACCAGGCCGGGACGGAGGACGAGGCCGCGGGGACTGCCGAGGGCTGGTTCGACAGCGGGGTGGGCTTCGCCCGCGAGGCGCTGAAGATCCCCGGCACCGTCCTGCTCACACACTGCGCGCTCGGCCAGGCGCGAGGGCCGTCCATGGCCTACGCGGTGCTGCTCGACCAGGGCTACGAGCCGGGTGAGGCGCTGCTGATGATCACGCAGGCCCGGCCGGAGGCCAAGGCCTCCTACGCCGAGCACGCCCTGGACTGGCACCTGAACCGCACGGGCGCCACCGACGAGGAACGCAAGACAGCCTTCGAGTCGTTGAAGGCAGCGCGCGGGCACGTCGGTGGATGGCACCACCGCAGGAGCTGAGCAGAAGTTCGACAACCCTCCTGCGCAGGGTATGCGCCGCGACCGGGCGGGTAGTGGCCCACATGCGGAGTCCCAGCCCGACCGGGACCGGTTGGGCACCCGGATACCTCCCCCGACGCTCCGTGGCCACCGTGCTTGCGGCCATCGCGCCCGCGTTCCTCGTGGGTGCCGGCGCGGCATTGGCAGCCACCGCAGTCGCACCGGCTGCGTCCCCCCGGCCGATCAGTGAGCAGCAGTTCCGCAGCGGCGGCGTCGCGTGCGTGACCACAGCCTGGGACGCCCCCCAGAGCCTTGAGGCGGCGGCCGTCCGGGTGATCGACGAGAGGCCCCCGGCTGCATGGCCGCCTCCCGCGCCCGCGTGGCAGACCACGGGGACCAGCCCGACCGCCGCCGGGGTGCCGCTCTCCCTGAACCCCGCGTCGACCAGTGTCGTGCATTGGCTGGGCACGAAGGAGCGGCTGCTGGCCGTGGACGGGAGTCAGCGGGAATACCTCGTGACCCGCTCGTACGAGCACGTGCAGCTCGACCATGCCGGCCGACTGGTGTCGTCCCACAGGGGCGACCTCGACTCAGTCGTCACCGTCGACACCAGCACGTCCTCGGCCATCGAGAGCCGACGAGGCGACCGGTAGGAGGACGTGGTCCGGACTGCGGGACGACTCCCGGCTCGGATGGGCGCGCCGGCCTGCGCTTCAGGTCCGCTCGACCAACGGCAGGGACTTCAGCTGCCGCTCCAGGTGCCACTGGAGGTAGGCCGCGACGAGCCCGGACGCCTCACGCCGCGCGCGCTCGTCGGAGGCGTCGGCCACCTCCCAGTCGCCGGACAGGAGCGCGCCCAGCAGCTCCAGCGTGGCCGGACGAGGTGTGGCCGAACCGGGGACCCGGCAGTCCGCGCACAGGGCCCCGCCGCCGGGCAGGCTGAATGCCCGGTGCGGCCCGGCCTCACCGCAGCGTGCGCACGCATCGAACGACGCGGCCCATCCCGCGATCGCCAGCGACCGGACCAGGTAGGCATCGAGGACCAGCCCTGGGGAATGGTCGCGCTGGGCCAGCGCGCGCAATCCCCCCACCAACAGCTGGAACTGCGCGGGCGCCGGCTCGCGCTCCTCGGGGGTCAGGCGCTCGGCCGTCTCGCAGATCGCCTGGGCGGCGGTCCAGCGCGGGTAGTCGCCTGCCAGGTCAGCGCCGAAGGAGAACAGCGACTCCACCTGCGTCACGGAGTCCAGCGAACGGCCGATGTGGAACTGCGCGTCGACCAGGCCCATCGGCTCCAGGCGGGCACCGAACTTCGAGCTGGTCCGCCGGACCCCGCGGGCGACGGCGCGCACCCGGCCGTGGCTGCGGGTCAGCAGGGTGATGATCCGGTCCGCCTCACCGAGCTTGTGCGTGCGCAGCACCACCCCGGAGTCGCGGTAGGTCGGCACCGCCCCATTGTGCGCCCCGCATCGGCCACCCGCCGTGAGCGGCGTCCGTGCCGAGGAGCCGTGGCCCCACTACCGGCCGGGCATCCGCGCCCGGGAAGCCGCGGGCCTCAGAAGCCCAGTCGACGCAGCTGCTTGGGGTCGCGCTGCCACTCCTTGGCGACCTTCACGTGCAGGTCGAGATACACCGGCGTGCCCAGCATCGCCTCGATGGCAGCCCGGGAGCGCGTACCCACGTCGCGCAGCCGAGCGCCCTTGGCCCCGATCACGATGGCCTTCTGCGAGGGCCGCTCGACGAACAGGTTGGCGTGGATGTCCAGCAGGGGGCGATCCGGGTGCCGGTCCTCGCGCATGGCCATCTCCTCGACGACCACCGCGATCGAGTGCGGCAGCTCGTCGCTGACACCCTCCAGGGCAGCCTCGCGGATCAGCTCGGCGACCATGATGATCTCCGGCTCGTCGGTGAGCTCCCCATCGGGGTACAGCGCCGGGCCCACCGGCAGGGCTGCGATGAACTCCGCGATCACGTCGTCGAGCTGGTCGCCGGCCTTGGCCGAGACCGGCACGACCGCCGCCCACTCGAGGCTGGCGGCCGTTCCGAGCTCCATCACGGAGGTGAGCTTGGCCGCGAGGTTGGGCCGCGAGATCCGGTCGGTCTTGGTGACCAGCGCGATCACGGGCGTGCGGGTGCCGCCCCGGGTGGCGCCGGCCAGGCGGTGGGCGATGCGGCGGTCCCCCGGCCCGATCTCCTCGTCGGCGGGCAGGCACAGGGCGATCGCGTCCACCTCCGCCCACTGCTGCTCGACGAGCGCGTTGAGCCGCTCACCGAGGGCGTTGCGCGGACGGTGGATCCCGGGGGTGTCGACCAGCACGACCTGGGCGTCCGGGAGGTGGATCATGCCGCGGATGACCCGACGCGTGGTCTGCGGCTTGCTCGAGGTGATCGCCACCTTCTGGCCCACGAGGGCGTTCGTGAGGGTGGACTTGCCGGCGTTGGGCCGTCCCACGATCGCGACGAAGCCGCTGCGGTGCTCGGTCATGCGGATGCGTCCTCACGGCCGTTCGCGGTGCCGGCCGACGCACCTGCGGCAGTCGACCTGCCGTTCGACGGCTCGACGCCCACCTCGGAGGAGCGCGCTGGGACCTGCTCGGCCAGCACGGTGGTGATCCGGTTGCGCCGGCCCGCCGCCTGCTCGGCGGTCAGCACCCAGCCCTCGATCGTGATCGACGACCCCGGCAGGGCGACCTTGCCCAGTCGCTTGGCGATCAGCCCGGCGACGGTGTCCACACCCTCGGAGTCGGAGTCGATGTCGAACCCCAGCAGCTCGCCGGCGTCCTCCACGTGCAGGCGGGCGCTGAGGCGGTAGCCGCCCCCTGCGAGCTTCTCGATCTCGGGCGGCTCGTGGTCGTACTCGTCGGTGATCTCGCCGACGATCTCCTCGAGGACGTCCTCGATCGTCACCAAGCCGGCGGTGCCGCCGTACTCGTCGACGGCGATCGCCATGTGCACGCGCTGGGACTGCAGGTCGCGAAGCAGGTCGTCGACGAGCTTGGAGTCCGGCACGAACGTGGCCGCGCGCATGCGGGAGTCGATCCGCTCGGTGGCCTCGGACTCGCGATGCTCGAACACCCGGTTGACCACGTCCTTGAGGTAGAACACGCCCACGACGTCGTCGGGGCCCTCGCCGATCACCGGGATGCGGGAGTACCCGGAGCGCAGCGCCAGCGACAGCGCCTGGCGCAGTGTCTTGTGCCGCTCGATCCAGACCATCTCGGTGCGCGGCACCATCACCTCGCGCACGATCGTGTCGCCGAGCTCGAACACCGAGTGCAGCATCGCTGCCTCGTCGTCCTCGATGACCCGGTCGGCCTCGGCCTGGTCGACGAGCTCACGCAGCTCCGCCTGGCTGGCGAACGGCCCCTCCCGGTAGCCCTTGCCCGGGGTCAGGGCGTTGCCGATCAGGATCAGCAGCGAGACGAACGGGCCGAGCACCGCGGCCGCTCCGCGCGCGAACTTCCCCCAGCGGATGGCGATCCGGTCCGCGTGCTGGCGGCCCAGCGTCCGCGGCGCGACGCCGAGCGCGATGAACATGACGCCGGTCATGATCAGCAGCGCGACGAACAGCCCAAGAAGCGGACCCCACGTGGCCACCTCGACACAGAGGTAGGTCACCAGGGCCGTGGCCGCCACCGCGAACGCCGATGTGCAGGAACAGCATCACGTTCACGTAGCGCGCCCGGTCCTCGACGATCAGGCGCAGCCGCTCGGTGGACTTGCCCGGCTTCTCGCGGGCCATCTCCTCGACCCGCGAGCGGGACACGCGCCCGATCGCCGTCTCAGCCGCCACGAGGAAGGCGGCCGTGACGACGAACAGGACCGCCAGGACCAGCATCACCCAGTCGGAGTCCGCCATGCCTCAGCCCCGTCCCCGCCATGCGGCCAGCAGCTGGTCCTGGAGGCCGAACATCACCGCATGCTCCTCGGGCTCGGCATGGTCGTGGCCGAGCAGGTGCAGGATCCCATGGGTCAGCAGCAGCTCGAGCTCACCGGACAGCCCGTGACCGGCCGCCTCGCCCTGCTCGGCAGCCACCTGCGGGCAGATCACCACATCGCCCAGCATGCCCGGCTCCGGGCTCTCGCCCGGCTGCGGCGCGCGCAGCTCGTCCATCGGGAAGCTCAGCACGTCGGTCGGCCCCGGCAGGTCCATCCAGCGCACATGCAGCTCGGTGATCTCCTCGGGGTCCACCAGGGAGATGGACAGCTCCACGTCGGGATGCAGGCCCAGGCGATCGATCATGAAGGCCGCCTGGGCGACGAGGGGCTCGGGGTCGACCGGGATGCTGCTCCGGTTGTCGACCTCGACCTCGGCCATCAGCGCCGCCTGACCGGCCGGACCGGCCGATCTGCGCGGTCGCTGCGCGCCTGCTCCTCGTCGTAGCGGCCGTAGGCCTGGACGATGTCGGTCACCAGGCTGTGCCGGACCACGTCGTGGGCGTTGAGGTAGCAGAAGGACACGTCGCGCACACCGTCGAGGATCCCCTGGACGACCTTCAGCCCGGAGTCCGTGCCCCCGGGGAGGTCCACCTGCGTGATGTCGCCGGTGACGACCATCGTCGAGCCGAAGCCGAGACGGGTCAGGAACATCTTCATCTGGTCCGGCGAGGTGTTCTGTGCCTCGTCGAGGATGACGAACGCGTCGTTGAGGGTGCGCCCGCGCATGTAGGCAAGCGGGGCGACCTCGATCACCCCGGAGGTCAGCAGCCGTGGGATCGAGTCCGGGTCGAGCATGTCGCGCAGGGCGTCGTAGAGCGGGCGCAGGTAGGGGTCGATCTTCTCCGAGAGCGTGCCGGGCAGGTAGCCCAGCCGCTCGCCGGCCTCGACCGCCGGTCGGGTCAGCACGATCCGGTTGACCTTCTTGGCCTGCAGCGCCTGGACGGCCTTGGCCACCGCGAGGTAGGTCTTGCCGGTGCCGGCGGGGCCGATCCCGAACACGATCGTGTGCTGGTCGATCGCGTCCACGTAGCGCTTCTGGTTCAGCGTCTTGGGCCGGATCGTGCGCCCGCGGTTGGACAGGATGTTGGCCGTGAGCACGTCCACCGGCCGGCTCTCGGGCTCGGCGCGCAGCATCGACAGCGCCCGGCGCGCGGCGTCGGGGCTCATGCCCTGGCCGGTGCGCACGATCGACACGATCTCGTCGAAGAGCCGCTCGACCAGGTGCAGGTCCCCCGATCCGCCCGTGAGGGTGATCTGGTTGCCGCGGACGTGGATGTCCATGGTGGGGAACTCGGCCTCGATGGCGCGCAGGACCTCGTCACCGACCCCGACCACGGCGACCATGTCGAGGCTCGCAGGGACGATCACGGTGTGCTGGATGCGCTCGGGGCGCAGGGTGGATTCAGTCATGACGACTCAAGGGTAAGTCCCGTTCATCCTGGGGGCCACGAGTGCGCGCGCCCGCCGAGGACGTGCGCGTGCAGGTGGCCCACCTCCTGGCCGCCGAGACGGCCGTTGTTGATGACCACCCGGTACCCACCGACCAGCCCCTCGAGCTGCGCGACGTGGACGCATCGGGTGATCACGTCGGCGGCGATCGCCGGGTCGACCGCGACCGCCTCGTCCAGGGTCGCGACGTGCTGCTTCGGGATGATGAGCACGTGCGTCGGGGACACCGGCGCGATGTCGCGGAACGCCAGCGTCGTGTCGGTCTCGTCGACGATCGTGGCCGGGATCTCGCCGGCGACGATCTTGCAGAACAGGCAGGCATCGCTCATGGGCCCATCCTGCCGGATCAGGACCAGCGGGGGGTGGCCGACAGGATCACAGCAGCGGCGACCGTCCCCGCCGTGGACGTGCGCATGACCGTCGGGCCGAGCAGCGCGAGCTGGGCGCCGGCGGCGGTGAAGCGCGCGAGCTCGTCGGGGCTCACGCCGCCCTCGGGTCCGACGATGAGCACGACGTCGCCGGCGTCCGGCACGACGAGGTCGCGCAGCGACTCCTGGGCCTCCTCGTGCAGGACGATCGCGCACGCAGCGGCGGCGACCAGCGACTCGACGTCGGCGGTCCGGGCCAGCGGCGCCACCTCGGGGAGCCACGCCCGTCGGGCCTGCTTGCCGGCTGCGCGGGCTGCTGCCGCCCACTTCGCCCGACCGCGCTGCACCTTGTCGCCGGTCCAGCGCGCCACGCAGCGTTCGGCCTGCCAGGGCACGATGACGTCGACACCCACCTCGGTCAGGGTCTCCACAGCGGTCTCGCCGCGCTCCCCCTTGGGCAGCGCCTGGACGACGACGATCCGGGGCTGCGGTGGCGCGAGGACCTCACGCTCCTGCACCCGGGCCACGAGGGATTCCCGACCGGACACGGCCTCGACGACCGCGCGGAGCACGGTTCCCGACCCGTCGCCGAGGTCGATGCGCTCGCCGACCTGGAGCCGCTTGACCGCGACCGCGTGGCGTCCCTCAGGTCCGGAGAGCTCGACGAGGTCACCGACCCCGGACCGCGCCGCCACGGCCTGCTCGATGAGGAACACCGCCGCGGTCATTTGGCGGAGAACGCGTCCTTGATGCGGGTGAACAGCCCCTCCTTCTCCGGGCGGGTGAAGGTGGTGCTCACCGTCTCCTCGCCGCGGATCGAGGCGAACTCGCGCAGGAGCTCCTCCTGGCGCGGATCGAGCCTCGTCGGGGTCTGGACATCGATGTGGACCAGCAGGTCCCCGCGACCGGTGGCGCGCAGGTGCGGAACGCCGCGTGCCTTGAGCGTGACCACGTGACCGGGCTGGGTGCCTGGGCGGATCTCGACGTCCTCGGTGCCATCGAGGGTCTCGAGCTTCAGGACGGTGCCCAGAGCCGCCGCCGTCATGGGCAGGGCGATCGAGCAGTGCAGGTCATCGCCGCTGCGCTGGAAGACCGCGTGCGGCCGGGTCGAGACCTCCACGTACAGGTCGCCCGCAGGCCCACCGCCGGGGCCGACCTCGCCCTCGCCGGAGAGCTGGATCCGGGTGCCGTCGTCGATGCCGGCGGGGATCTTGACCTTCAGGGTGCGCCGGGTGCGCACGCGTCCCTCGGCGTTGCACTCCGGGCACGGGTGGGTGATCACCGTGCCGTAAGCCCTGGCACTGGGGGCAGGGACGTGAGGTCATGACCTGGCCGAGGAAGGACCTCTGCACCGACTGGATCTCGCCGCGACCCCGGCACATCGAGCACTCGCTCGGCTGGTGACCGGTCGCGGCACCCGTACCGGTGCACGTCGGGCAGACCAGGGCGGTGTCGACCTGGATCTCCTTGACCACGCCGAACGCAGCCTCCGGAAGGTCGATGGTCACCTTGATCAGGGCGTCCTGGCCGCGACGGACCCGCGGCTTCGGCCCGCGCGCCTGCTGGCCGCCGAAGAAGGCGTCCATGATGTCGCCGAAGCCGAACCCAGCCGTGCCGGGGCCGAACGGGCTGCCGCCGCCGGGGCTGCGCGGGTCGGCGCCGAGGTCGTACATCTGGCGCTTCTCCGGGTCGGAGAGCACCTCATAGGCCGCCGTCACCTCCTTGAAGCGCTCCTGGGTGACCGGGTCGGGGTTCACGTCCGGATGCAGCTCCCGGGCCAGGCGGCGGTACGAGCGCTTGATCTCATCGGCGCTCGCGTCGCGGGCCACACCCAGGGTGGCGTAGTAGTCGTTGGCCACGGGGGTCCTATTCGTTTCGCAGCAGCTGTCCCAGGTACCGGGCGACCGCCCGGACCGAGGCCATCGTGCTGGGGTAGTCCATGTGGGTGGGGCCGACGACCCCGAGCCGTGCGACGGTCCCGTGGTTCGGGCCGTATCCGGCGCTGATCACGGAGGTGCTGCTCATGCCGGCCACCAGGTTCTCGTGGCCGATCGTGACGGTGACGGCCTCCGCGCGCGTCTCGCCGAGCAGGCGGAGCAGGACCATCTGCTCCTCGAGCGCCTCGAGGACCGGCTGCAGGCCGTCGAACCCATCGACGTACCGGGCGAGGTTCGCTGTGCCGCCCATCACGATGCGCTCCTCGTGGCGCTCCACGACGGTCTCGAGCAGCGTCGCGAGCACCACCGAGACCGTCGGCCGGTTGGCCTCGTCGAAGCGCTCGGGCAGGTCGGCCACGCGGTCGGCGACGGTGGTGAACGAGCCACCGCCCACCGACTCGTTGAGCAGGCTGCGCAGACGGGCGAGGTCGTCGTCGGACAGTGCCGCGGGCACCTCGACGACGCGCTGCTCGATCCGGCCGGTGTCGGCGATCAGGACCAGCAGCAGGCGATGCTCGCTCAAGGGGACGAGCTCGACGTGGCGGACCGCGGAGCTGGTCAGCGACGGGTACTGGACGAGGGCCACCTGCCGGGTGATCTGGGCCAGCAGGCGCACCGAGCGACCCATCACGTCGTCGAGGTCCACGGCGCCGGCCAGGAAGTTCTCGATCGCCCGGCGCTCGGCGGGGCTCAGCGGCTTGACCTGGGAGAGCCGGTCGACGAAGAGCCGGTAGCCCTTGTCGGTCGGGATCCGCCCGGCGCTGGTGTGCGGCTGGGCGATGAAGCCCTCCTCCTCCAGCACGGCCATGTCGTTGCGGATGGTGGCCGGGGAGACACCCAGCGAGTGTCGATCCACCAGCCCCTTCGAGCCCACCGGCTCGTGGGTGCGTACGTAGTCCTCGACGATGGCGCGCAGCACCGAGAGCTTGCGGTCATCGAGCATGGGCACCTCCTCCACGCGGCCAGCGCGGGACGGCACTGGCACGGGCCGCCGCACTGGCACTCAAAGGGTCGGAGTGCCATCCTACGCCGGACCACGCCGTCCGGCCCGACCCGACCGCACACCCTCCGTAGCGGTACAGAGCCTCCCGTCGGGCGCGGAGGGGGTGAACCCCAGCGGAGGGTCTGCGTGCTGGGGGCGGTCGTCGGCGGGCGTTGGGTGGTCGTGGGCCGCCACAATCGGGGGGTGCTCATCGTCCACGTCCATGTCCACGTCGTGCCCGACCAGGTACCGGCCTTCCTGACCGCCACCCGGGCGAACGCCACTGCCTCGCTCGAGGAGTCGGGCGTGCTGCGCTTCGACGTGATCACCGACCTCGCCGACCCCGCGCACGTCGTGCTCGTCGAGGTGTACCGCGACGAGGCTGGCGCTGCCGCCCACAAGGAGACCGCGCACTACGCGACCTGGCGCGACACCGTCGCCCCCATGATGGCCGTCCCGCGCGCCTCGACGAAGTTCTCGGCGGAGTTCCCGGCCGAGGACGACCGCTGGTCGACGCCGGCCCCGTGAGCACGTCCTTCGACCTTTCCCTGCCGCCACGGATCTCCTTCGGCACCGGCCGTGCCGCCGACCTGCCCACCATCGTGGCCGGGCGCGGGTCCCGGGTCCTGGTCATCACCGGCGGCACCCCGGCCCGGGCGGAGCACCTGCTCGCGCCCCTGCGCGCCGGCGCTGACGCCCTGGACGTGGTCACGGTCGCCAACGAGCCGACGGTGGACGACGCCCGGGCGGCGACGGCGGCCGGTCGGGCGCTGGATGCCGACGTCGTCGTGGCGATCGGTGGCGGCAGCCCGATCGACCTGGCCAAGGCGACCGCGATGCTCCTGGGCAACGGCGGGGACCCGATGGACTACATCGAGGTCGTCGGCCGCGGCCAGCCGATCACCCGGGCGCCGCTGCCGCTGGTCGCAGTCCCGACGACATCCGGGACCGGCGCCGAGGTGACGGCCAACGCCGTGCTGTCCGTGCCCGAGCACGGGGTCAAGGCCAGCCTGCGGCATCCGCTGATGATCCCCAGTCACGCGATCATCGACCCGGAGCTGACCCTCGACTGCCCCCCGGCCGTCACAGCAGCGTCCGGGATGGACGCCCTCACACAGTGCCTGGAGCCCTACGTCTCGCACCGGGCCAACCGGATGACCGACTGTTGGGCGCGGATGGGCATGATGGCCGCCGGCCGCAGCCTCGTCGGCGCGTACTTCGACGGCGCCGACCTGGCCGCGCGGACCGACATGTCGCTGTGCAGCCTGATGGGCGGGCTCTCGCTGGCCAACGCCAAGCTCGGCGCCGTGCACGGGTTCGCCGGCGTGATCGGGGGGATGACCGACGCACCGCACGGAGCCATCTGCGCCGCACTGCTCGGCCCGGTGTGCGCGGCCAACCTGGAGCACGCCGACGACCGACTGATGGGGCGGTTCGCGCAGATCGCCGCCTGCCTGACCGGCGTCCCGGATGCCGCACCCGAGGACGGCCTGCACTGGATCGAGCACACGTGCGCCCTGTTCGAGATCCCGATGCTGTCGGCCTACGGACTCACCGACCGGGACACAGACGAGGTCGTGGCCAAGGCAGCCCGAGCCAGCAGCATGGCGGGCAACCCGGTCGTACTCACCACCGAGGAACTGTCCGAGGTGTTCCGAGCCGCCCTGTAGCCTGCGCGAATTGCGGTGCAGTTGCGACGACTCCGCGTCCGAGGTGCAACGCGGGTCCGTGTCGGGCGCAGCGAACGCAACGCAATCGCCACGCCGTCGCGGGGCCGAGCCGACGCACCCCCGGGATAGGGTCGCCGGCGTGCAGGATCGCTATGGCTCCGACGTCCTGGCCGCTGGGCGGCACTCCCGGGCACCTCGTGTGGCCGCGGTGGTCGGCGATCCCGGCCTCGTCGTCGAGTGCGCGTCGAGCGGGTGGTGCGGTGCGATCGTCGGGTGGGAGAAGACGACGGTCGGATGGTCGGTGGCTCTCGAGGACCGGCACGGCAGCCGCCGGCTGTTCCCTGCCGAGCCGGCCGCCTTCCTGCTCGAGGGCCGCACTGTGACGCTCACCCGCCCCACGGGCGCAGCGCCCACCCGCCCGAGCGCCCCTGCCCGGACAGCCTCGGGCTCGCTCGCCGCGCCCCGCAGCGCCGCGAAGGTCGCGCAGGCCTCGAGGATCTGGGTCGAGGGCACCCACGACGCCGAACTGGTCGAGAAGGTGTGGGGCGCGGACCTGCGCGAGCTCGGAATCGTGGTCGAGCCGATGGGCGGCATCGACGACCTCGTCACCCTCGTCTCCGAGTTCGACCCCGGCCCGCACCGCCGACTGGTGGTCCTCGTCGACCACCTCGTGCCCGGGACGAAGGAGACTCGGATCGCCGACGAGGTGACCGGGCGGTGGGCGCCCCATGTCGCGGTGCTCGGACACCCGTACGTCGATGTGTGGCAGGCGGTTCGCCCCACAGCGGTGGGGATCGACGCCTGGCCCACGATCCCGCGGGGCACACCCTGGAAGGCCGGGATCTGCGCCGCACTGGGATGGCCCGCCGACGAGCCCGCCGCGTGGCGACGCATCCTCGGATCGGTGCGCACCTACGCCGACCTCGAGCCGGCACTGCTGGCCCGAGTGGAGGAGGCCATCGACCTCGTGAGCCAACCGCAGGGCTGAGCCCTGGAGGTGCCTGGTGCGCGGGGTCCACCTCGGGATCCGCCCGCCGCAATTGCGGCCATAGCGGACGTGCGGGGTCTAGCCTGCCAGTCGGAACACCTTCTGGAAGGAGCATCCCGGAATGACCCAGCCCCCCGTTGACCCACCTGAGGAGCCCCTCGGCGGAGCTCTGACCCCGCCGCCGGAGGAGGTGCCCGAACCTGTGGCCCCCGCATTCGAGGCCCCCTCCGCACCGCCCGAGGAACCCCCGGCGTTCGAGGCACCGGCTGCGGCCGCACCGCCCCCGGCCTACGAACCGCCCCAGGCCCACCAGCCACCTCCTCCTCCCGCTGCGGAACCGCCTCCTGCGTACCAGCCCCCGCCGCCCCCGCCACCGGCAGCCGGGCCTGCGGGCTATCCGCCACCACCGCCCATCGCCTACCCGTCACCCCCGCCTGCCCCCGGTGGGACTCCGATGGCCCCACCCCTCGGCGCCTACCCGCCGGCGTTCCCGCCCGGCCCGGGTGCCGCGTACGGCGCCGCCGCAGGCCTGAAGCCGCACCGGGGCGGGCTGCTGCTGACGTTGGGTATCGCAAGCATCGTCCTGAGCTGCGGCTGCATCGGGCTCGTCCTGGGCATCGTGACGATCATCATGGCCAACAAGGACCTGGCCGAGATCGACGCCGGCATCATGGATCCCGCAGGCCGGGGGAACACGAACACCGGCCGCACCCTCGGCGTCGTCAGCATCGCCTTGTTCGTCGTGGCGCTCGTCGTCGCCCTCATCATCGGCCTCGCCGGCTCCGGGAGTAGCTGACCTCGCGGGTCGGGGGCCGTGAGACCTGGGTCCGGGTCCCGCGTGGCGCGCCGCAGTCTCAAGGCGATCAGGCCAGGAGCCGCCGAGCCACGAGATCGGCGAGCAGCCGACCCCGCCGGGTCAGGACGAAACTCCCCCCTCCTGCAAAGGCCGGCACCCCCAACCAGCCTCCGTCGACCACCTCCCCCAAGCCATCGGACACCAGCAGGTCCAGTTCGCCCCGCTGCGCAGCCGTGAGACCGGCCACCCGCAGCCCCTCGGCCATCCGGACTCCGAGCAGGATCTCCTCGGTCGCACGGGTGTCGGCGTCGAGCACCTCCCGACCGATGGCCGGGGACTGGCCCGCACGCAGCCGCTCGACGTAGGCCGCCGGATGCTTCACGTTCCACCAGCGGGTCCCGGCCACGTGGCTGTGCGCCCCCGGACCGACCCCCCACCAGTCGTCGCCGCGCCAGTAGGCGACGTTGTGCCGGCACTCCTGGCCCGGCTTCGCCCAGTTGGACAGCTCGTACCAGGGCAGCCCTGCCGCCGAGAACGCCTCGTCGGCAAGGTCGTACATGTCGGCCATGAGGTCGTCGTCGGGTGCCTCGATGGACCCGCGCCGGACCGCCGCGGCCAACCGGGTGCCCGGCTCGACGATCAGGGCGTAGGCCGAGATGTGCCCGACCTGGGCCGACAGTGCCGCGTCCACCGTCGACTGCCAGTCGGCCAGGGACTCCCCCGGCGTGCCGTAGATCAGGTCGAGGCTGATCTGCTCGAAGCCGGCGTCTCTGGCGTCGGCGACCGCCCGGAGCGCACCACCGGGGGTGTGCGTGCGATCCAGGACGGCCAGCACGTGCGGCACGGCGCTCTGCATGCCGAACGAGATCCGGGTGAAGCCCAGTTCGCGCAACCGGGCCAGTGACGTCGGGCCGACGGAATCGGGGTTGGCCTCGAGGGTCACCTCGGCCCCGGGCGCGAGGCCGAACTCGGAGTCGATCCGGCGCAGGACCGAGCCCAGGGCGTCCGGGGCCAGCAGGGTCGGGGTGCCCCCGCCGACGAACACGGTGCGCACCGGCACACCCCGATCCCCGAGCACGTGCCGCGCGAGGCCCACCTCATCAGCCAGGTGCTCGGCGAACGTGGACCGATCCACCCCGCTCGAGCCGGCCAACTCGGGGGCGGTGTAGGTGTTGAAGTCGCAGTAGCCGCACCGTGAGGCGCAGAACGGCACGTGGACGTAGAACCCGAAGTCCTGCCCGCCCCACGCACTGGCCGACGCCTCGGGCAGGGACCCGTCGAGGGGCGGGACCTCACCGGTCGGCTGGCTGGGCATGACCCTGATTGTCCCGCATGTGACCGGGGCACCGGCCCACACGGGTTAGCGTGGACCCATGGGGAGGCCGGGGACCACGAGGACGGTGCTGGCGCTGTGCGCCGGCCTCCTCCTGCTGGGCGGCTGCGCGCAGGGGCAGCCCCAGGCCCGTCCCACGATCGGATCCCCGTCGCCCACCGCCACGAAGACCACCGCGGCGTTCGATAGGTCCGTCGAGCTGGCCAAGGAATGGGATCTCACGGGTGCCCCCCTGCCTGCCGACTGGCCCGACATGCCCCTGCCGAAGGGCGCCGAAGTGGTCACCGCCTATGCGATCGGCTCACCCCCGCGGCGCACGTGGACGGCGACGTTCACCACGGACAGCGGAACCGCCCTGGACATGGCCGAACCTGTCGTCGCCGAGCTTCGGCGGCGCGAGTACGTGCCCATCGCCGAGTACGTGGGGGCCGCCGAGACCAACACGGGCCTGTACAGCTTCGCTGCACCGGCCTTCGCCATCTACGTGGTGCTCGGCGAGGACGACGGCCAGCCGAACCTGGTCCTGACCGTACGTGGCTCGGCCGAGTCCGCCGGGACCTCGGACATCAGCGGTCGACCTCCGACCAGCACCGGGGCACCCGCCGGTCAGTCGGCCACCGCGACGCCCCCCGCGACCGGCACTGCGAGCCCTTCGCCAGCGAAGGCGCGGACGACGCCGTCAGGTAGCGCGTCACCGTCCGGGTAGCGCCGCCCGCCCTCTCAGGCGTACATCGCCTCGATCTGGTTGGCGAAATGCTCCTCCACCACCTTGCGCTTGACCTTCAGGCTCGCGGTCAGCTCGCCGTCCTCCTCGGACAGGTCGCGGTCGAGGATGGTGAACTTCTTGATGGTCTCCCAGCGATTCACCTGCGCGTTCAGCTCGTCGATCGACGCCTGGACGTCGGCGCGGACCTCCGGGCTCTGCGACAGCGTCGCGAAATCGCCCGACAGCCCGTTCGCGGCAGCGAACTTCTCCAGCGCCTCCGCATCCAGGGAGACCAGGGCCGTGGCGTAGTTGCGGTTGTTGGCGTGGACCACGAGGTTCGAGGCCAGCGTGGAGATCACCTTGAACCGGGCGGCGATGGCACCCGGGGCGATGTACTTGCCCCCCGAGGTCTTCACCAGGTCCTTCTTGCGGTCGGTGATCCGCAGGTGGCCGGCCTCGTCGAGGACGCCGATGTCCCCGGTCGCCAGCCACCCGTCGGGCAGCAGCGCCTCGGCGTTGGCCTCCGGCAGGTTGCGGTAGCCGCGCATGACGTGCGGACCACGCACCAGGACCTCACCGTCCTCGGCGATCCGCACCTGGGTTCCGGGGAAGGGCTTGCCCACGGTCCCGAAGGCGAGGTCGTCGGGACGCACGATGCAGGCGGCCGCGGAGTTCTCGGTCAGCCCATAACCCTCGATGACGGGCATGCCAGCAGCGTCGAACCAGCGGGCGACGTCGGCGTTGAGGGCCGCGGAGCCGGACACGAACAGCCGGACCCGGCCCCCGGTGAGCTCGCGGATCTTGGAGAAGACGAGCTTGTCGGCGACCGCCATCTGGGCGCCGGCCAGCGGCCCCGCCGACTGCCCGGCCCGCTGCGTGGCCCTGACGCCCGCGGCCATGCTGAACGCCCAGTCGAAGATCTTCGCCTTGGCACCCCCACCGGCCCTGGCCTTCGCGTTGGCCCCCTGGTAGATCTTCTCGAAGATCCGTGGGACCCCCGCCATGAGCGTCGGCCGAACGACGGGCAGGTTGGCCACGATCCGGTCGATCCGACCGTCGATGGCCGTCTCCAGGCCGATCTGGTACTGGGCGGCGAGCAGCACCTTGCCGAACGAGTGCGCCAGCGGGAGCCACATGTAGTGCACGTCGTCGAGGTGCATGATGTCCAGCGCCTCGATGCTGGCCCCCTGGAAGACCCAGTTGCTGTGCGTCAGCTCCACACCCTTGGGCCGCCCGGTCGTCCCGGACGTGTAGATGATGGTGGCCAGGGAGTCCGGCCCGATCGCCGCCGCCGCGGCCTCGATCATCCCCGGCTCCGCAGCCAATGCCTCTGTGCCCCGGTGGCGCAGCTGAGCCCAACTCATGACGAACTCGCCGTCGCCGTCGATGTCCCCTTCACCGTCACCGTCGATCAGGATGATCCCGGCCAGGTCAGGAAGTCGGTCACGCTGGTGCAGGGCCTTGTCGGCCTGCGCCTGGTCCTCAGCGAAGAGCCACCGGGCGCCGGAGTCGGCCAGGATGTAGCCGAAGTCGTCCTCGCCCGTGCTCGGGTAGAGGGTCGTGCACGCCCCACCGGCGACCGTGATCGCCCCATCGGCCAGGACCCACTCGACGCGCGTGTTGCTGGCGATCGCAACGCGATCCTCGGGACCCAACCCCAACGCACGCAGCCCGGCCCCGAGCGTGGTCATCTCCTCGCCCACGTCCCGCCAGGTCATGACCGTCCAGGTGCCGTCCGGCATGGGGTACTGGTAGGCCCGCCGATCCGGGGTCTTCGCGACCCGGTCCAGGATGGACCGCGCCATCGTGGGAGCGTGCGCAGGAAGGGTCGCGTCCAGGGAGCCGGCCATCTGTGCCATGAAGGTCACCTCGGGAGTGTGGGGACGGGAGAGTTGGGGGGCACACGGTGCCGGACCTTCGGCGCATCGTCAAGGATGCGCGGCGGCGCCGCGCGGGTCATGTGCCGGGAACGCGACGGCCCCCACGGAAGAATCCGAGGGGGCCGTCGACGTCGGGGCTACGAGGCGTACATCGCCTCGATCTGGTCGGCGAAGTGCTCCTCGACGACCTTGCGCTTCACCTTCAGGCTGGCGGTGAGCTCGCCGGCATCCTCAGACAGATCACGGTCGAGGACGGTGAACTTCTTGATGGTCTCCCAGCGGTTGAGCTGCGAGTTCAGCTGGTCCACCGACGCCTGCAGGTTGGCCCGCACCTCCGGTGACTGCGACAGCGTCGCGAAATCCCCGGAAAGGCCGTGGGACGCGGCGAACGCCTGCACGGCGTCAGGATCCAGGGAGATCAACGCCGTCGCGAAGTTGCGGTTGTTGGCGATCGCCACGAGGTTCGAGGCGATCGGCGACAGCGCCTTGAACTGCGCCGCGATCTGCCCGGGAGCGATGTACTTGCCTCCCGAGGTCTTGACCAGGTCCTTCTTGCGGTCGGTGATCTTCAACCGGCCGTGGTCGTCGAGCTCGCCGATGTCCCCGGTGGCCAGCCAGCCGTCAGCCAGCAGCGTCTCGGCGTTCACCTCGGGCAGGTTGCGGTAGCCGCGCATGATGTGCGGACCGCGCAGGAGCACCTCGCCATCGTCAGCGATCTTGACCTCCGTGCCCGGGAAGGGCTGGCCGATCGTGCCGAACACGATGTCGTCGGGGCGCGTGATACAGGCAGCCGCGGTGTTCTCGGTCAGGCCGTAGCCCTCGAGGATCGGCAGGCCTGCTGCGTCGAACCAGCGGGCGACCTCCCCGTTGAGCGCAGCGGATCCGGAGACCAGCACCTTGATGTTGCCGCCGGTCGCCTCACGGATCTTCGAGAAGACCAACTTGTCGGCGATCGCCATCTGGATGCCGGCGAGGGGTCCGGTCGACTCGCCCGCCCGCTGCTTGGCCTTGACGTTCATCGACGTGTTGAACGCCCACTTGAAGATCTTGAGCTTGGCACCGCCGGCCGCCTCGGTCCGGGAGTTCGCGCCCTGGTAGATCTTCTCGAAGATGCGCGGGACGCCGGCCATGGCGTTCGGCTTCACCTTCAGCAGGTTCTCCGAGATCTTCGGCACGCGGCCGTCGGTGGCCGTCGTCCAGCCGATCTGGTACTGGCCGGCGAGCAGGACCTTGCCGAACACGTGCGACAGAGGCAGCCACAGGAAGTGCACGTCGGGCTCGTGCAGGATGTCCAGGGCCTCGATGCTTGCGCCCATGAAGACCCAGTTGCTGTGCGGCAGCTCGACGCCCTTCGGACGACCCGTGGTGCCCGAGGTGTAGATCATGGTGGCCAGCGAGTCGCCGGTCAGCTGCGCCACACGCTCCTCGATCGCCTTGGGGTTCTTGGTCAGGTGGTCCACGCCGAGCTGGCGCAGCTGGTCCCAGCTGATGACGAAGTCGCCGTCGCCCTCGCCGTCGATCAGGATGATCTTGGTGAGGTCGGGGATCTGGTCGCGCTGGTGCAGGGCCTTGTCGGCCTGCTTCTGGTCCTCAGCGATGAGGAACCGGGCACCGGAGTCGGCCATGATGTAGCCGAAGTCGTCGTCCGCAGTGCTCGGGTAGATCGTGGTGTTGGCACCACCGGCGAGCATCACGGCGCCGTCACCGAAGATCCACTCGGTGCGCGTGCTGCTGGCGATGGCGACCCGGTCCTCGAGCTCGAGCCCGAGGGCGAGCAGGCCGGCACCGAGCTTGATCATCTCGTCACCGGACTCGCGCCAGGTCAAGCTCACGGACCAGTCATCGGCGGGGCCGGGAGACATGAAGGCACGCTTGTCCGGGCTCGCAGCGACGCGATCGAGGATGGCCCGACCGAGGTTGTCGGCGTGGGGCGGCAGGGGCGTGCTCAAGGATCCGGCGGTCTGGGCCATGCGGCGACCTCTCTGGTCAGGTACGGGGACAGTGCGGAAAGCCTAATGTGACCTGAGACACTCTGCCGACTCGGCCCACCCCCGTCAAGTCAGCGGCCCGGGATCGTCGGCTGCGCCGAGGATCCCGGGTCGCCCGGGTGGGCCTCGCCTCCCCCGGGCGGGCTCCCGGTGACGGCCCACGGCAACAACTCGGTCCCCGCCGGGGCGCGGGCCCGAGCATCGGGCAGGGATCGCTCAGCTGGCGTACATCGCCTCGATCTTGTCGGCGAAGTGGTCCTCCACGACCTTGCGCTTGACCTTGAGGCTGGCGGTCAGCTCCCCCTGATCCTCGGAGAGGTCCCGCGGCAGGATCGTGAACTTCTTGATCGTCTCCCACCGGTTGAGCTGCGCATTCAGGGTGTCGATGTCGGCCTGGATCGCGGCCCGGACCTCCGGGGACTGCGACAGGGTCTCGAAGTCACCGGTCAGGCCCTTCTCGGCCGCGTACTTCTCCAGCGCCTCCGGGTCCAGGGAGACCAGCGCTGTTGCGAAGTTGCGGTCGTTGGCATGCACGACCAGGTTCGACGCCAGCGACGAGATGACCTTGAACTGTGCGGCGATCGCGCCCGGCGCGATGTACTTCCCGCCGGATGTCTTGACCAGGTCCTTCTTGCGGTCGGTGATCTTCAGGTGACCCTTCTCGTCGAGCTCACCGATGTCGCCCGTCGCCATCCAGCCGTCCGGCAGCAGGGCCTGGGCGTTCTCCTCGGGCAGGTTCCAGTAGCCCTGCATGACGTGCGGGCCGCGCAGCAGGACCTCGCCATCGTCGGCGATCTTCACCTGGGTGCCCGGGAAGGGCGAACCGACCTTGCCGAACACGATGTCATCGGGCCGGACCAGGCAGGCGCCGGCGCCGTTCTCCGTCAGCCCGTAGCCCTCGAGGATGGGCAGCCCGGCGGCGTCGAACCAGCGGGCGACGTCACCGTTGAGCGCCGCGGAGCCGGAGACGAACAGCCGGATCCGCCCGCCGGTGAGCGCGTGGATCTTGGAGAACACCAGCTTGTCGGCGATCGCCATCTTGACGCCGGCGAGCGGGCCGGCGGACTGCCCGGCGCGCTGCTTGGCCTTGATGTTCGCCGAGCTGCTGAACGCCCAGTCGAAGATCTTGGCCTTGGCCCCGCCGCCAGCCTTGGCCCTGCCGTTGGCGGCCTGGTAGATCTTCTCGTAGATCCGCGGAACGCCGATCATCACCGTCGGCTTCACGACAGGCAGGTTCTCCACGATCCTCGGCACCCGGCCGTCGGTGTAGGTCGGGAACCCGATCTGGTAGGCAGCCGCGATCACGACCTTGCCGAACGAGTGGGCCAGCGGCATCCACAGGAAGAGGACGTCCTCCGGGGTGATGACCCGCATCTGCTCGATGCTGGCGCCCTCGAAGGTCCAGACCCGGTTCGGCAGCTGCACGCCCTTCGGCCGGCCCGTCGTGCCCGAGGTGTAGATCATGGTCGCCAGGGACTCGCTGTTCAGCTGCGCGACGTGGTCCTCGATCACGTTCGGGCTCTCGGCGAGCTTCTCCTGGCCCATCTTCTTGACCTGGTCCCAGCTCAGCACGAAGTCGCCGTCGCCCTCCCCGTCGATGAGGATGATGCGGCTCAGCGCGGGGAGGCGGTCTCGCTGGTACAGCGCCTTGGCGGCCTGCTTGGCATCCTCGGCGAACAGGAACCGCGCCTCCGAGTCGCCCATGATGTAGCCGAAGTCGTCATCGGACGTGCTCGGATAGATCGTCGTGTTCGCCCCACCCGCGAGCATCACCGCGCCATCGGCGAAGATCCACTCGTTGCGCGTGTTGCTGGCGATCGCCACACGGTCGCCCGGCGTGAGGCCAAGGGCGATCAGGCCGGCTCCCAGCGTGGCCATCTCGTCGCCGGCCTGGCGCCAGGTGTAGGACACCGACCAGTCATCGTTGGGTCCTGGGGAGACGAAGGCGAGCTGGTCCGGCGTCGCAGCAACGCGATCGAGGATGGCGCGGGCCACGGTGTCGGCGTGGGGCGGGAGGGGGGTGTCGAGCGAGCCGCTGATCGTGGGCATGGGTACCTCCGTGGGGAGTCGGGGGCGGGCGGGGGAACGCCGACCTTGTAGCCACTCTGCCCAGTCCGGGATGGGGGAGGCAAGCGCTGGCGCACCCCAGCGACCGGCAGCTTCGAGACCCTCGCACCGTCACGGCGGCTGGGGATGCGGCGGGTCGGCGCTACTTCTTGGCGCCCTGCTCGCCCTCGGTGTTCAGTGCCGCGATGAAGGCCTCCTGCGGGATCTCGACCCGACCGACCATCTTCATCCGCTTCTTGCCCTCCTTCTGCTTCTCCAGCAGCTTGCGCTTGCGGGTGATGTCACCGCCGTAGCACTTGGCCAGGACGTCCTTGCGCATCGCGCGCACGCTCTCCCGGGCGATGATCCGCGAGCCGATCGCCGCCTGGATCGGGACCTCGAACTGCTGCCGGGGGATGAGGGTCTTGAGCTTGGCGGCCATGGCCACCCCGTAGGCGTAGGACTTGTCGCGGTGCACGATCGCTGAGAACGCATCCACGGGCTCGCCGTGCAGCAGGATGTCGACCTTCACCAGGTCCGCCGCCTGCTCGCCGGTGGTCTCGTAGTCCAGCGACGCGTACCCGCGGGTGCGCGACTTCAGGGCGTCGAAGAAGTCGAACACGATCTCGGCCAGGGGCAGCGTGTAGCGCAGCTCGACGCGGGTGTCGGACAGGTAGTCCATGCCCAGCAGGTTGCCGCGACGGTTCTGGCAGAGCTCCATGATGGCGCCCACGTAGTCGGTGGGGCTCAGGATCGTGGCGCGCACGATGGGCTCGCGGACCTCGGCGACCTTGCCGTTCGGGTACTCCGAGGGGTTGGTGACCTCGATGCTGCGGCCGTCGTCGAGGGTCACCTGGTAGATGACGTTCGGTGCCGTGGAGATGAGGTCGAGGTTGAACTCGCGCTCGAGGCGCTCGCGCACGATCTCCAGGTGCAGCAGCCCGAGGAAGCCGCAGCGGAAGCCGAAACCGAGCGCACCCGAGGTCTCGGGCTCGTAGACCAGCGCGGCGTCGTTGAGCTTGAGCTTGTCCAGCGCGTCGCGCAGCTCCGGGTAGTCCGATCCGTCGATCGGGTACAGGCCGGAGAAGACCATGGGCTTGGGGTCGCGGTAACCGCCCAGCGGGACGGTCGCACCCGCCTTGCTCGCGGCGGTGACGGTGTCGCCGACGCGGCTCTGGCGCACGTCCTTCACGCCGGTGATCAGGTAGCCGACCTCGCCGGCGCCGATCGCCGCAGACGGCACGGGATCCGGGGAGATCACGCCCACCTCGAGCATCTCGTGCTGCGCGCCGGTCGACATCATGACGATCCGCTCCCGGGTGGAGAGCTTGCCGTCGATCACGCGAACGTAGGTGATCACGCCGCGGTAGGAGTCGTAGACCGAGTCGAAGATCAGCGCCCGGGCTGGCGCGTCCGGGTCACCAGCCGGCGCCGGGACCAGACGGACGACCTCGTCGAGCAGCTCACGGACGCCCTTTCCTGTCTTGGCGCTGACCTGCAGGACGTCGGCAGGATCGCAGCCGATGATGTGCGCCAGCTCCGCGGCGTAGCGCTCGGGCTGCGCGGCGGGCAGGTCGATCTTGTTCAGCACCGGGATGATCGCCAGGTCGTTCTCGAGTGCGAGGTAGAGGTTGGCCAGGGTCTGGGCCTCGATGCCCTGGGCGGCGTCCACGAGCAGGATCGCGCCCTCACAGGCCGCCAGGCTGCGGGAGACCTCGTAGGTGAAGTCGACGTGCCCGGGGGTGTCGATCAGGTTCAGGACGTAGTCGATGCCGTCCGAGGCGACGTAGGGCAGGCGCACGGCCTGGCTCTTGATGGTGATGCCGCGCTCGCGCTCGATGTCCATCCGGTCCAGGTACTGGGCGCGCATGTCCCGGCCGTCGACGACGCCGGTGATCTGCAGCATCCGGTCGGCCAGCGTCGACTTGCCATGGTCGATATGGGCGATGATGCAGAAGTTGCGGATGATGGACTCATCCGTGGATCCGGGGGCGGGCGGCACGAGGCATATGGTCCCACAGGTTGACTGGGCTCCCGGCTAGCTGTGCTTGCCCTCCGGGGTCTCGATCCCCTCCACGACCTCGGCGGCGATCTCGTCGGCGACCTCGTCGATCTCGTGGGCGAAGGTCTCGTCGACCACATCAGGGCTCTGCTCGTCGGCCACACCCGGCACGAACGGCGCGGCTGGCTCCGGGGCGTCCTCGACATGTCGATGCGCCGCGTCGGCGGGGACCTCGATCGCGTCGACGACCTCGGCGGCGATCTCGTCGGCCACCTCGTCGACCTCGTGGGCGAAGCTCCTCATCGACGACATCGGGGCTCTGCTCGTCTGCGACACCTGGCACGAACGCGGTCACGGTGGCCCCGGTGGCGGGGGGCGTGGCCCACTGGTCCTCGCCGGTCAGGTGCGCCGCAGCGGCCGCCTGACGTCGCTTCCATACGAGGTAACCGCCACCCGCGGCCGCAAGGACGGCGGCACCGACGATCAGGGGCTTCTTCGACGAGCGACGCAGCGACGCGGCGGCCTGCTCAGCGGAGAGCACAGCCTGCTCGGACTGCTCCTTGGCCACAGCCACGGCCTCGGTGGCGCGGATGCTGGCGTCCTCGGCGGCATGCGCAGCCCGCTCGATGAGTGAGGTGGCGCTCTCGCTGCCAGCTTCGATGACGGCCTTCAGATCCATGACCCACCTCCGTGATTGCGCCGCTGCGACCGGGCGCGGTAGTCCCACCACAGTATCCCCAGCGGCGATGGTGACGCTGGGCCGAGCGCTCTGGCTCGTGCCCGGAGGGCTCCACATTCGCACCCGCCGCACCCCGGACATGGCTGAGCTCCACCCGCTGTGCGGATGGAGCTCGGCAGGACGTCGGGGCGAACCCGGACGGACTACGACAGGCTTGCGGCCTGCTTCTGGATGGCCGACTTGCGGTTGGCGGCCTGGTTCCTGTGGATGACACCCTTGCTGGCGGCCTTGTCGAGCTGGCGGGAGGCGGTGCGTGCGTACTCCTGGGCCTTCTCGATGTCGCCGGCCTGGGCAGCCTCACGGAACCGGCGGACCGAGGTCTTCAGGCTGGAGGTGACGGCCTTGTTGCGCTGGCGCGCCTTCTCGTTGGTCTTGATCCGCTTGATCTGCGACTTGATGTTCGCCACGTGGTGAGCCTTCGTCTTCCTGGTCCGGGGGCCGCGATCGACCCCTGGTGGGGGTGCTCGCACGGTCTGCTTGCACGGTCTGTGGCCGCCGTGAGCCGGCGGGCAGGCACTCAGGATACCGGACGACCCCCACCGCAGGCCAAATCCTGTCCTAGCGGGTGGCAGGACCGCCGCCGGCGCGGGTCGCCGGACGCTCCTGGAGACCGACGGTATCGATGACGAACGCCTCGAGCGCCCTGACCTTCTGGGCGGGCTCCAGGCTCTCCCCCGGCCGCAGGCCACCCTTCATCTGGGCGTCGACGGCCGCAAGGAGCTTCACGGCCTCGGCCAGCTGGGAGGGCTCCCAGTTGGCCGCGGCGGACCGCAGGACCCGCACCTTGAACGGGGGGACGCCTGCCAGCCGGGCGACATCAGCCTCGGACATCCCGCGGGGCGCGCCGGCGACCTTGACCATGGCCCGCAGCCCTGCGGCCAGGGAGCCCACCGCCCCGGCGCCGGAGATCGTCTGGCTGACCAGGCCCCACCGCAGCCGCTGCAGCGCCAGGAGCGCCCTGCCCTCCCAGACCGCGTCGGCCAGCTGGAACCCACTGACCTCGGCCACGCCGGCGAACGTGGCGGTCACCTCGGCGGCGTCGATCGGGTCCTCGGCGCTGTCGGCGAACAGCTGCTCCAGGGCACCCACCAGCAGCGCGATGTCGGCCCCGAGGGCCATCACCAGCGCGTCCACCCCGTCGGAGGTGATCCGCCGCCCCGCACGTCGCGCCTCCTGCTCGAGGAGCTCGCGGGTGGGACGCCCGGCCTTGACCTTCGCGCACGGGATCTCGACGAGCCCGCCGGGCACCTGCAGCGCCTTGAGCTCCTCGAGGGCCTTCTTGTTGCGCTCGCCGGAGTGCAGGGCCACGACCCAGGTGTCAGCGGGAAGGTCCAGGACGCCGGCCCGCAGCGCGGCCATGAGCTGCTCCGGGGCATCCGCCAGCCCGGAGACCACCACGACGGCGGCGCCTCCGAACAGCGAGGGGGACAGCGCTGTGAGCAGGTCGCCCTCTGCCCCGGGCGCCTGGGCGTCGACATCGCGGCGCTCGACCTCGGGGTCGATCGCACGGGCCAGGCCGACGACGCGCGTGACCGCCCTGCTGAGCAGGAAGGGCTCAGCGCCGGTCAGCAGCGTCAGCGAAGCCGGTGGGGCCGGTGCCGGGGAGGGACTCACGGGCGGGTTCATCGGCGTCAGCATCCCACGTCGGTGCGACAGCGCCGCGCTGCGCACCGGCGATCATCGCCGCGTGACCAGGGCCAGTCCGCCGGGGACCGGGAGCACTGCGAGGTCGCCCTGCTCATCCGTGCGCCCGATCCTGGCCCCCGCCTCGCGGTACTGCTGGAGCGTGGACTGGCTCGGGTGCCCGTAGTCATTGTCCCGGCCCACGCAGATCAGGGCGATGGCAGCGCCGGACCAGCGGGCGAACTGCGGCACCTGGTAGCGCGACCCGTGGTGGGGAACCTTGACGACCTGAACCTGGGGTAACGGCCGTGCCATGAGCACCGACTGGGCCTCCGGCTCGATGTCCCCGGTCAGCAGGGCGCGGATCGTCCCGCCGGACGCGGGCACCTGCGCCAGGGCCACCACGCTGGCGTTGTTCGCCGGCGACTGGTCCATGCGCCGCGACGGCCACAGGATGTCGAGGGCCACTCCCGCCACGTCGACCCGGTCCCCGGCGCGGACGAGGCGCACCGGCACCCCGGCCGCGTGGGCCGCGTCCACAACCTCCGAGGCCCCCTCGACCGGCTCCGGGACGGGGGTGGTCAGGACCACCGACACCGGCCACCTCGCGAGGACGGCGGCGAGGCCATCGATGTGATCGGCGTGGAAGTGCGTGATCAGCACCGCCAGCCTCGTCACCCCGGCATCGCCCAGGCAGCCGGTGATGCGGTCGGGATCCGGTCCGGCGTCGACCAGCAGCGCCTCGTCGGCGCCGGGTGGGCGGATCAGCAGCCCGTCACCCTGGCCCACGTCGCACGCCAGGACCACCCAGTCTGGCGGCGGCCAGCGCGCGTCGCGGCTGTGGTTGAGCACCAGCCCGAGTGCCAGCGCGATGACGATCACCAACCGGATCCGCCGGTCCCGCCAGGGTCGCCATCCCCTGGCGGCACCTGCTGCGACGAGCGCCAGGACCGCGGCGCTGCCGAGCGCGCCGACCGGTCCTGCGGGAACGCCGACCACCCCGAACGGAAGGCCTGAGGAGGTCCGGGCCACCCATGCGATCGCCGCCGTGGCCGGCGACGCGATGGTCGCCAGCACGACAGCGGGGGTGGATGCGACCGGGGCGACCAGTGCCGCCGCCAGCCCGAGGACGGTCGCGAACGGGACCAGCGGGGTCACCAGCACGTTCGCGGGCAGGGCCACCAGGCTCGCACCGTTCCCCATGAGGATCGCCAGGGGAAGCGTGGCCAGATGGGCGGCCGCCGCGACGGCCAGCGCTGCGCGCAACGGCTCGGGCATCCACGCGCTGATCGGCCACCTGCCGAGCCGCTCGGCGATCGGCGGCCCGACGACCAGCAACCCTGCCGTGGCGGCGAACGACAGTGCGAATCCCAGGGACAGGGCGAACTGCGGCAGGGCGAGCAGGAGGACCAGCCCCGAGGCGAGGAGGGCCGGAGGACCGCGACGACGTCCTCCCGCCGAGAGCGCGACCAGGGCGACCACCCCCATGGCAGCAGCCCGAAGGACGCTGGGCTGGGGCCTGACCAGCATGACGTAGGCCGACAGCACAGCCAGGCAAGTGCCCACGCGCACGCGCCAGCCGAGCCCCAGGCCGGCGACCGCAGCCATCGCGATGGCGACCACGAGGGACGTGTTCGACCCGCTGACAGCGGTGAGGTGGGCCAGGCCGGCACGCACCATCGCCGCGTCGAGCTCCGGCGGCAGCGTGGACTCGTCGCCGACGGCCAGGCCGAGCAGCAGCGCACCCGCATCGGCCGGCAGCCCCGCGCACGCCTGCCGGAACGCGTCCCGGATCCGCGTCGTGGCCCGAGCCACCGGTCCCGGCGGCGACCGCACGTGCACCGGGCCGAGCACTCGCAAGGTCATCGAGTGAGCCTCTGGGGAGAACGACTCCTGGGCGCGACCGGACAACGTGATCCGTGATCCGTAGCGCAGCCCCCGCACCTCGTCGCCACGCAGGAGGGCAGGGACTCGCACCGAGTAGGTGCGACCGCGCACGAGGATGCCGCTGAGCCGCGCGGGGACCGACCAGCTCGGAGCCGTCGGGCGGCCACCGTCGCTCACGGGGAGATGGACCGTCGGGTCGCCGGTGACGGTTGCCTCAACCCGGACGGCGGCGCCCTGCACAGCGGACTGTGCCAGGAGGGGAGGATGCAGTCGCGCGAGGTGCACCGCCCCCATCGCGCCTCCGACCCCCAGCCCGCAGACACCGAGCAGCAGCGCGATCGACCGCAGTCCCGGGGGGCGGAGGGGGGAGCCTGGCGGGCCCACTCCCGCCGGCTTTCCTGGTGACCCCCTCCAGGGCGCTGGCCGTGACCCCACCAGGAGGGCCGCGCCCACGAGCCCCACGGCGATCAGGACCAGCGCGCCCAGCCCCCAGTAGGCGGGTCGCGCAGGTCGGACGAGGAGGACGGCCGCCTCCCCCATCCACAGGGCACCGACGAAGGGTGCCAGTCTCAGGTCGGGACCTGCCTGCTCGGGGGACACCGGCGAGCCTGCCGGACCTGCACCGACGGGACCTGCACCGTGGTCCGCCACGGCCGGCCGGTCAGACCCGGACAAGGGGACGCAGGTCCGCCAGGGTCTTGGGTCCGATCCCCGGGACCTCGGCCAGCTCGTCGACGACGCTGAACCGCGTGTGCGTCGAACGCCACGCGAGGATCTTCGCGGCAGTGACGGGGCCGACCCCCGGAAGGGCGTCGAGCTGCTCGGCTGTGGCGGTGTTGAGGTCGAGTGGTCCCGCCGACCCGCCCGCCTGCCCGGGTGCACCCGCGGCTGAGGCGGCCTCCTGCCCACCGACTTCGATCCGCTCCCCGTCAGTGAGCACCCGGGCGAGGTTCGTCCCACCCAGCGTGCCTCCACGACGCAACCCGCCGGCCGCCCTGACCGCGTCCACCACCCGCGACCCGGCGGGCAGCCGGACGACGCCGGGCTCTCGGACCTCACCCACCACGTGGACCGTGACCGGCGGCGACGGCGAGGGCGGGGCCACCTGGAACGGATCGGCGAAGGGATCCCCGGATGCCGTGACCCGGGGCTCGGCGACGGACTCCGGCTGCTGCTCCCGCGGCCAGGACGTGGCCAGGATCGCGACCCCACCGATCCCCACGATCACGACAAGGAGTGCCACGAGCCGGATCCACATGCCCGGCACCGGCTGCGCCGGCGGTTCGTCCTCGGGCGCAGCCCCTCGATCAGCATCCGACGCGTTCCCTCGATCGAGGCCGGCCGACCACTGCGGTTCCGCGCCGTCGAGCCCGATGCCGGCCGCCCATGCCGACTCCTCACCGTCGAGCCCGGGGCCGGCCGCCTCCCCGCCCTCCTCCCAGCTCGGCGCGGGGAGTTCCCCGCGTTCGGGCACGCCACCGGCACCGATCACCCGCGCGGGCGCCTCGGGGGCGGCCAATCCGCCCTGCCAGCGCATGGCGATGAGTCGCAGGCGGGCGAGGACGAGGTCCTGGGTGCGACTCACGGCAGCGACGCTAGGTCGATGGTGGCCGATCAGGAACCCGTCAGGTCACGATCTGTGGATAGCCGGCACCGAGCGGCAGCAGTCGGCCGAGTGGGGGTCAGGCCGGAGCCGGCTCCCGCGACGCGGCCGACCCGGAGTCGCGCAGGGTGGCCACGAACGACTTGATGTTCCTGCGGTGGCGGTGGACGACCAGCCCGGACATCCCGGCAGCGAAACCGACCCCGGCCCACCCCCGCCAGATGACGAACGAGGTCGGCACCAGCATCAGCGATCCGACCACCGACCCCATGCCGACCTGGCGGGTCAGGCCAACGGTGGCACCGAAGCTGACGAGCACGGGGACCGCCCAGAGCGGCTCGATCGCGAGGATCGCCCCCAGCGAGGTGGCCACCCCCTTGCCGCCCTTGCCCTTGAGCAGCGGGGAGCTGACGTGTCCGAGCACCGCGGCGATGCCGGCGACCTCGCCGCACGGCTCGCCGTACTGGTTGAAGAACGTCACGGGCGCGAACCCCTTGGCAACGTCCAGGGCACCGACGAGCACGCCCACCTGCACGCCCATCGCACGCGCGGCATTCGTGGCCCCGGGGTTGCCCGAGCCACTCCCCTGCAGGTCCACTCCGCGCAGCCGCGCCGCAGCCGCGGCCGGGCTCAGGGAGCCCAACGCGTAGCTGGCGGCGCCCGCCACGAGCACCGCCGCCCAGTTCACATCGCCCATCGCCGGCCAGGTGATGTCACTCATGCGGGCACACCGCAACGGAGACGGTGCCCAACCCCACGTGCGCGCTGATCACCGCACCGACCTCCACCACGTGCACGTCGGCAGCCGGGAGCGCGTCGCGCAGGGCGCCGGCGAGGTCCGCTGCGCGCTCGGGGGCGGCGCAGTGCTGGACCACCACGTCGGCCGAGCCCGACCCGGCGTACTCACAGGCGATCTCGGCCATCCGGGCGATCGCCCGGCCCATGGTGCGCTGCTTCTCCAGCGGCGTGATCATCCCGTCGGTTATCTGCAGGATCGGCTTGACCATCAGGGCGTTGCCGAGCAGGGCCTGGGCTGCGCCGATCCGTCCGCCACGGCGCAGCTGGTCGAGGCTGTCGACGACGATCCACGTGCGGGAGGCTGCCGCCCGCCGCGTTGCTGCCGCCGCCGCCTCCTCAGCGCTTCCCCCGGCGGCGACGACCTGAGCCGCGGACCTCGCCGCGAAGCCGAGTGCTGTGCCGACCGTGCGCGAGTCCACGACCATCACCGGGATGCTCGCCTCACGGGCGGCCATCCGAGCCGCGTCGTACGTGCCGGACATGTCCCCGGACAGGTGCACGCTCACGATGTGGTCGTAGCCCTGCTCAGCCAGGCGCGCATACTCCTCGGCGAACCGGGCCGGAGCGGGCCTGGAGGTGGATACCGCCGCCTTGCGCCGCAGCGCGTCGGCGACCTCCGTGACGCTGATCTCGGTGCCCTCGTCGTAGGACGTCCCCTCGAGGATGATCGCCACGGGGACGATGGTCAACCCCGGCGGGGTGAGCGCCTCGGTGAGGTAGCCGGTCGAGTCGGAGACGATCGCCACGTTCATGGGCGATCAGGCTACGCGCTGAAGGGCCCGAGCGTCGGTGTGAACGGAACCGACCATCAAATGGTCGATTCCGTTCACACCACGACCGGGGTCAGCCCGGAACCACGTTCACGAGCTTCGGGGCGCGCACGATCACCGCTCGCGGCTCCCGATCGCCGACGGCCGCGACCACCGCGGGGGTAGCCAGCGCCAGTGCCCGCAGCTCCGCCTCGGTGATGTCCGGGGACACCTCGAGGCGCTCGCGCACCTTCCCGGCGATCTGCACGACGCACGTCACCGACTCCTGGACCAGGAGCTCCGGGTCGACCGTCGGCCACCCGGCCAGGGCCACGCACGGCTCGTGGCCCAGCCGATCCCACATCTCCTCGGCGGTGTACGGCGCGACCAGGGACAGCATGATCGCGACAGCCTCGGCCGCCTCGCGCACCGCCGGGTCGCCCGGACCGACGCCGGAGTCGATCGCCTTGCGGGCCGCGTTGACCAGTTCCATCGTCTTGGCGACGGCCACGTTGAACCGGTAGGTCTCCACGGCCAGGCCAGCGTCGTGGACCGAGCGGTGGGTGATGCGCCGCAGGGCCAGGTCGCCGCCGGCAGGGTCGGTGCCCGGCGCGCTCGTGATGTCGCCGGACAGCCGCCAGGCGCGGGCCAGGAACCTCTTGGATCCGCCCGGCGAGACGTCGGCCCAGTCGATGTCGTCCTCCGGCGGGCCGGCGAACACCATCGTCAGGCGCACCGCGTCCACGCCGTGCACCGCCAGCTCGTCGGACAGACGCACCAGGTTGCCGCGGGACTTGCTCATCGCCGAGCCGTCCATCTGGACCATGCCCTGGTTGAGCAGGCGGGTGAAGGGCTCGACGGCGTCGAGCATGCCCATGTCGTGGATGACCTTGGTGAAGAACCGCGCGTACAGCAGGTGCAGGATCGCGTGGGTCACCCCGCCGACGTACTGGTCGATCGGCAGCCACGCGTTGGCCTGCGCCGGGTCGAACGGACCGTCGGACTTCGCCGGGTCCAGGTAGCGCAGGAAGTACCACGACGAGTCGACGAAGGTGTCCATCGTGTCGGGGTCCCGGCGCGCCGGTCCGCCGCACCGCGGGCAGTCCACGATGGACCACTCGTCCAGGGCCCCCAGGGGCGAGGCGCCCTTGGGCTTGAGGTCCAGGCCGGTCGCGTCGGGCAGCTCAACCGGCAGCTGGTCCTCGGGCACCGGCACCTCGCCACAGGCGGGGCAGTGGATGATCGGGATCGGGGTGCCCCAGAAGCGCTGGCGACTGATCAGCCAGTCGCGCAGTCGGTAGTTGATCGCGGCCCTCCCCCGGCCCTGCTCGTCGAGCCATTCGATCATCCGGGCGATCGCGGCGTCCTTGTCCAGCCCATCCAGCGGGCCGGAGTTGACGTGCGCGCCGTCGTCGGCTGTGGCCACGCCCGTCTCCAGCGGGTCGGTGTCGGACTCCACGACGATGCGCACCGGGAGGCTGAACGCGCGCGCGAAGTCGAGGTCGCGCTGGTCGTGCGCGGGGACGGCCATGATCGCGCCGGTCCCGTAGTCGGCCAGGACGTAGTCGGCGGCGTAGATCGGCAGCCGCTCGTCGTTGACCGGGTTGATCGCGTACCGGTAGAGGAACACCCCGGTCTTGGGGCGATCGCTGGCCATCCGGTCGATGTCGGTCTCGCGCTTTGTGGCCACCAGGTACTCGGCGAACTCGGCCTCGGCCTCGGTGCCGGCCGCCAGTTCGGCGGCCAGGTCGGAGTCCGCGGCGACCACGAAGAACGTGGCACCGAACAAGGTGTCCGGCCGGGTCGTGTAGACCGTCACGGGCTCGTCGCGGCCCTCGATCGCGAACTGGACCTCAGCGCCGGTGGAACGCCCGATCCAGTTGCGCTGCATGTGCAGGACCTTGTCCGGCCACTGGCCCTCGAGCAGGCTCATGTCGTCGAGCAGCCGGTCGGCGTAGTCGGTGATCTTCAGGTACCACTGAGTGAGCTTCTTCTTCGTCACCGGGGTGTCGCAGCGCTCGCACAGCCCGCCGACGACCTGCTCGTTGGCCAGCACCGTCTGGTCCTTCGGGCACCAGTTGACCGCGCTGTCCTTGCGGTAGGCCAAGCCGCGCTCGAACATCTTCAGGAAGAACCACTGGTTCCACCGGTAGAACTCGGGGTCGCACGTGTTGAGCACCCGGTCCCAGTCGAAGGAGCAGCCATAGCGGCGCATCGACTCCTTCTGGGTGGCGATGTTCTCGTAGGTCCACGCCCGCGGGTCGGCGCTGTTCTTGATGGCGGCGTTCTCCGCCGGCAGGCCGAAGGCGTCCCAGCCGATCGGGTGCATCACGTTGTAGCCCTGCTGGACCCAGTACCGCGCGAGCACGTCGCCCAAGGCGTAGGCCTCGGCGTGGCCCATGTGCAGGTCGCCCGAGGGGTAGGGGAACATGTCGAGCACGTACTTTCGCGGGCGCTCGTCGTCGGGGCGTCCGGAGCGGAACGGCGCGAGCCGGTCCCACACCTCCAGCCACTTGTCCTGCAGCGCGGTGGGGTCGTACCCCTGGGGGGTCTCGGCGATCTCCGGCGGGATGGTGCTCATGGGGCACAAGGGTAGTCGCTGAGCCCAGTGCCCCCGTCCTGGATGTCGGCGCACAGCCGGTCGCTGCACCCTGCTGCGACGACGTGGCCCCGGCGGCAGCACCTTGCGGAGCGAGCAGACCGCGAGTTCCCCGCCATCCCGGATGACTCGTGCGCGTTGCGCGCCACATACGGCGGGCAACGCGCGAGGGCGTGCGCGAAGTGGCGGGCAACGCGCGGAATCACCGGGTTGACGTGGCCGGCCGGCGAGGTGACGGGGTGACCGGTGCGCGGACTTCTGACGGTGGCGCCCGCCGAGGCCCCGACCGGCCGGAACCGATTTCCGATCGGGCGCGCACCTCGGGTATCCTTCCGGGGTATTCGGGGCTGTGGCGCAGCTGGTAGCGCACCTGCATGGCATGCAGGGGGTCAGGGGTTCGAGTCCCCTCAGCTCCACAATTGGTGAGGCCTCCCGGTGTTCCGGGGGGCCTCACCAATTGTGCCGACTCAGCAGCGTGGGTTCGAGGGCCTCAGGCGTCGTCGGCGCCCAGGGCAGGTTCCGGGGCGGCGGCGGCGTTGTACTCCTCGAGCCGCCACCGGGTCACCGGCTCGCCGCCCGGCTCAGCGGGCAGCGTGAGCTGGCTCAGCACGCTCCAGGCGCAGTTGCTGATCACGCCCAGCGCCGTCCACTGCTCCGGGGCCAGCCCGAGCAGCCCTCCGATGGCACCGCGGATCGCGCCGCCATGGCTGACCACGACCAACGTCCCGCCAGCGGGGAGCACCGCAACCTGCCGGTCGACAGCCCCGACCACGCGGGTCACGACCTCGCTGCGCACCTCACCACCGGGCGGACGGACGTCGTGCCCAGCGACCCATCCCAGGAAGAGGTCGCGGTCCTGCGCGATGATCTCGTCACGGGTCAGCCCCTGCCACCGGCCGCCATCGGTCTCCCGGAGTCCCGCGTCCTCGATCACGTCCAGGCCGGTCAGGCCCGCCAGGACCCGAGCCGTCGTCACCGCCCGGTCCAGGTCGCTGGAGACGATGGCCGTCGGTCCCATCCTGGCCAGCGACGGCGCTGCAGCGGCAGCCTGCGCAACTCCCACCTCGTCAAGGGGGACGTCTGTCGCCCCCTGGAACCGGTTCGCCAGGTTCCACGCCGTGCGGCCATGCCGCCAGAAGATCACCCGCCTCCGGGGCGCGGCGTTCCAGCCGTCGCTCACGGGGTGGCCGAGCGGGGCCGGTTGACCTCCTCGGGGAGCTCGATGATCGGGCAGTCGCGCCACAGCCGCTCGAGGGCGTAGTGGAACCGCTCCTCGGACTGCTGCACGTGCACCACGATGTCGTTGTAGTCCAGCAGGACCCAGCGGCCCTCCGCCTCGCCCTCGCGCCGCAACGGCTTGACTCCCTGCTTGATCAGCGCTTCCTCGATGCCGTCCACGACGGCACGCACGGCGCGGTCGTTGGCCGCCGAGCAGAGCAGGAACACGTCAGTGAGGACGAGATGGTTGCTCACGTCGATGGCCACGATGTCCTCAGCCAGCTTGTCTGCGGCAGCATGAGCGGCGGCGATGGTCAGGGCCACGGCCCGGGAGTCAGCAGTCACGGCCGCGAGCCTACCGCCCCGGCGTGCTCCCGGCGGCCCGTCGATTCAGGGCTCGAAGTCGGCCCCGAGGATGACGACGACGTCCGCCACGTTCTGCCCGTCCTCAGCGATCTGGACGGCCGTGGCCGGGACTCCCAGGGCTTCAGCGACCTTCGCTCCCAGCGCCACCGATTCGGTGGTGGCGTCCTCCACGATGACGAGGGTCGCCGGCTGGTCGAACTGCTCGGCATTGCCACCGTTGATGTACACCATCCCCGCGCCCACGAGCCGATCGCGGGCACTGGCCCCGAGCCCCGGCGTGCCCACGCCGTTCTGGACCAGGACCCTCGGGTTGGACTCCGCCCCGGTGAGCATCGCCTGAGGCAGCAGCGAGCTGATCACGGACTCGGCTGCCACCAGGTCGACCCGGACGACCGCCAGCGTCTCGCCCGCCTCGATGTCGGTGGTCGGCAGGACCCGGACCTGTTGACCCCCCTCGAGGATGCTGCGACGCATCTGCAGGAGGAACTCGGCGACGGCTCCCGTGGTCGTCGTGGTGCGGGCCGAGGCACCCAACGACGTGAGCATCTGCTCGATGCGCAGGGCGTCGTCGGGCAGTCCCGAGATCGTGGCGGTCATCACCTGGGAGTACCGGGCCAGGCGGGCGGCCTCGGGCTCATCGGGCAACCAGGCCAGCGCGTAGGTGGCAGCCTGGTTGCCATCGAGGGTCTGGGTCCCGGCCGGAACGACGACGGTCTCGACCTGCGTGGCCTCATCGGTCACGGTGATGGGCTGGTCGACGTCGACCGTGATGCCCCCCACGAAGTCGACCATCCCGGCCAGGGCAAGCCGGGCCAGGCTCAGGGTCCCGTCGATTCGCAGGGCGAGCAGGTCGGACAACGCGTCCTGCGAGGCGGAGCGGTCGAGCAGCCGGGCGCTCTGGCCCAGCGTCTGCTGGCCAGCTCCAGGGACGTCGACGATCAGCCGCGAGGGCACGAGCAACTGAGCTGCTGGAAGGCCGCCACCCACACCTGAGACCATGTTGTCCGCTCCCAGGTCCGCGTCGTTGCGAACCTGGATCAGCAGCGTCTGCTGCTCGGCGAAGGCCGTTGGCGTGGGCGTCGGCTGCGGGGTCCCCGGCGTGTCCACCGGGCGCATCGTCACGACCAGCCATCCGACGAGCGCGACGCCGAGGACTGCAAGGAACACCCACATCCAGCGCGAGCGGACCCGGCGACCCCCCGGGCGTCGCGGCGGCGGGCGTCGGGTGACCGGCGTCGGGCTGGCAGGGGTGGGGGTGGGGGTGGGGGTGGGGGTGGGGGCACTCGGGCCATCGGCAGGCGGAGTGTGCGGCTCGGGCCTGGAGGTGGCGGGTTCCGGCACGCGCACGGGATTGGCCGCAGGAGCGGGAGCGGAAGCGGGAGCAGGTGCCGACGCGGGCGCAGGAGTGCTCTCGGGAGGGGAGCGTCGCGCTTCGGGCGCAGCCACCGGTTCCGCGACAGCCGGTCCTGCGACAGGCGCGGGAGGCACCGGGGGTGCCGACGAGATCGATTCGGCGACGGGGGCCAGCGGTTCCGCGACAGCCGGTGCGGCGACAGGTGTGTGGGGCGCAGAAGGTGCCGACGAGATCGATTCGGCGACGGGGGCGGGCGGTTCCGCGACGGGTTGGACGGGCGCGACGGCCGGTTCCGCGGCTGGCGTTTCAGCGACGGGCGCGACAGCCGGATCGGCGACAGGGGCTGCGGGCGCAACCGCATCGGCGACAGCACCTGTCACCTCCGGTCGGGAGGTCACCTGTGGAGCTGACCCACCCTGCGGTTCCTCCGGCGGTTCCGGCTTGGCGTGCTTGGGGCTCATCGCGCACCCGCCCGGTACAGGCCCATCTTGGCGATGTACCGATCCACGCCGGCAGGCACGAGGTAGCTGATCGGTGCGCCCTGCGCCACCCGCTCACGGCAGTCGGTCGAGGAGATGGCCAGTGCCGGGATCTCGACGATGCTGGCCGAACCCACAGGCAGGTGCCCGTCATCGACGTCGTGGCCCGGGCGCGTCACCGCCACAAGGTGCGCCAGCTCCAGGACGTCGTGCGGATCCCGCCACGTGAGGATCGACCCGAGCGCATCGGCGCCGGTGATGAAGAACAGGTCGGCGTCCGGGCGCTGCGAGTGCAGGTCGCGCAGCGTGTCCACGGTGTACGTCGGTCCTTCGCGGTCGATGTCGACGCGGCTGACGGTGAACCTCGGGTCGTCAGCGGTGGCGATCACGGTCATCAGGTAGCGGGTCTCGGCCGTCGTGACCGACCTGTCGGCCTTCTGCCACGGCTGGCCGGTGGGGACGAACACGACCTCGTCCAGGGAGAACATGTGGGCCACCTCGCTGGCGGCCACGAGATGTCCGTGGTGGATGGGGTCGAACGTGCCCCCCATGACGCCCAGGCGCACGGTCATCAGTGCGCGCGGCTCACCGGTCGGGATTGAACCGGGTCACGGCGACGAGCAGGACCAGCAGCAGGACGAGGGCGAGGACCCCGAATGCCCAGGCAGGCACGCCCGGGTGATCCTCGACAGCCGCCCCCTCGGAGAGCCGAGCCAGTGCGTTCACCATCGAACATCCCCTTCCCAGTGGTCAGCGCCGCGAGCCTACCGGATCAGCGACCGCGCGTGGCCGCCCGCCACGGGATCGGCGATCGCAGGCGATCGGCCACGTCAGCTGCGGATGTGCCCGTCACCGTGGACGAGGTAGGTCGTGGAGGTCAGCTCGGTCAGTCCCATCGGCCCGCGTGCGTGCAGCTTCTGGGTCGAGATCCCGATCTCCGCCCCGAAGCCGAATTCGCCACCATCGGTGAACCGGGTCGAGGCGTTGACCATCACCGCGGCGGAGTCGACTCCTCCGATGAACCGCCGCGACGCACCGAGATCCTCGGTGACGATCGCCTCGGTGTGCCCGCTCGACCAGCGGCGGATGTGGGCGCACGCCTCGTCCACGGAGTCGACGATCCCCGCCGCGATGTCCAGCGAGTAGTACTCGCACGCCCAGTCCTCGTCGGTGACCGGGACGAAGTCGATCCCCGCATCAGCGGCGTACGCGGCCATCCGCTCGTCGCCGTGGATCGTCACGCTCCTGTCCGCGAGGGCCGCCAGCGCGGTGGGGAGGAACTTCTGCGCCACGGCACTGTGCACGAGGAAGGTCTCGGCGGTGTTGCACACGCTGGTCCGCTGCGTCTTGGAGTTGACCAGGATCGCGACGGCCTTGTCGATGTCGGCACTGGCATCGATGTAGACGTGGCAGTTGCCCACGCCGGTCTCGATGACCGGGACCGTGGAGTTGTCCACCACGTTGCGGATCAGCCCGGCGCCACCGCGCGGGATCAGCAGGTCGACGAGTCCGCGGGCGGTCATCAGGGCCATGACCGCCTCGTGGCTGCGTCCGGGGACCAGCTGGATGGCGTCCACCGGGACGTCTGTGTCCGCCAGCGCCGCACGCATGACATCGACCAGTGCGGTGTTCGAGTCGTAGGCCGAGGACGATCCGCGCAGGAGTGCTGCATTGCCGCTCTTGAGGCTCAGGCCGGCCGCGTCGACGGTGACGTTGGGGCGGGCCTCGTAGACCATCGCCACGACACCCATGGGCACGCGGACCTGGCGGATCTCCAGGCCGTTGGGCTGGGTCCAGCCACGTACGACCTCACCCACGGGGTCCGGAAGGTCGGCGACGAGCTCGAGGGCGTCGGCGATGTCGGCCAGCCGTGCCTCGGTGAGGGTGAGCCGGTCGACGATTCCCTCGGCGGTGCCGCCGGCGACGGCGCGGTCCACGTCCACGGCGTTCGCCGACAGGACCAGGGCGGTCGAGGCGCGCAAGCCGTCGGCCATGGCGCGCAGGGCGTGGTCCTTCTGGGCTCGCGTCAGCTGCCGCAGCGTGATCGCGGCCTCCTTCGCCCGGCGGGCAGTCGCCAGGACGAGCTCACGCTCAGCGGCGATGGCGAGGTCGCGGTCGGCGGTGGGGTTGGTGGGGGCGTCGAGCATGACCCAAGGGTAGACGAGCCCCGGCGAACGGACGCCCCGCAAGCGCCCCCCTCAGCGAAGCCTCAACGATTGATCCGGAATCCCGACCAGCGACGGTCGCAGAACCGGGCGGATCCGAAGGTGAGCCGGGCGATAGTGGATCGATCGGGTGAGGGTGGAGGCCCGGGGGGCGGAGGGTGGGGGGTCAGCGCAGCAGGACCATGTCGTCGCGGTGGACGACCTCGCGTTCGTACTCCGGGCCCAGCTCGACGGCCAGCTCCCTGGTGGAGCGGCCCAGGAGTGCTGGGAGCTCGGTGGCGTCGTAGGCGACCAGCCCGCGCGCGACCAGGTGACCGTCCGGGCCGATGAGGTCCACTGGGTCGCGGGCGACGAAACCGCCCACCACGTGGGTGATCCCGGCCGGGAGCAACGACGCCCCCCGGTCCTGGAGGGCCCGCACGGCGCCAGCATCCAGGTGGATCTGGCCGAGGCTGGAGGTGGCATGAGCCAGCCACAGCATCCGTGAGGCCGATCGGTCGCCGGTGGCTCGGAAGAATGTGCCGACCTCCTCGCCGGCAAGCGCCCGTGCAGCATTGGCCGCCGACGTCAGGACGACGGGGATGCCCGCCTCGGTGGCGATGCGCGCGGCCTCCACCTTGGTGCCCATGCCGCCCAACCCGACTCCTGCGGCACCGGTCCCGCCGACGACGACGTCCTCCAGGTCGGCAGCCGATGCCACCTCAGGGATGATCCGGCTGCCGCCCCTGTCCGGGGGCCCGTCGTACAGGCCGTCGACGTCGGACAGCAGGATCAGGGCATCCGCGCGGACCAGGTGGGCCACGAGAGCGGCGAGTCGGTCGTTGTCCCCGAACCGGATCTCCGCGGTGGCCACGGTGTCGTTCTCGTTGACGATCGGCACCACGTCGAGCTCGAGGAGGCGCTCGAGTGTGCGCTGGGCGTTGCGGTAGTGCGCCCGGCGGATGAGGTCGTCGGCGGTGAGCAGCACCTGGCCGACGGTGCGATCGTGGCGGGCGAAGGCGTCGTGGTAGTGCGCCATGAGGATCCCCTGGCCGACCGAGGCCGCAGCCTGGGCCGACGCGAGGTCGCGCGGACGCCGGCGAAGCCCCAGCGGGGCGATGCCCGTGGCAATGGCACCGGAGGACACCAGGACCAGCTGCACGCCCCGATGCCCCGCATCGCCCAGTGCGTCGACGAGCTCGTTGACGCGGGTGACATCGATCCCGGCGGACACCCCGGCGAGGACCGACAAGCCGTCACGCGGCCCGGGGTCGACGTCGGGACCGACGCGCGGGCTTGACGCCAGGACGGCGCCGTTGACCGCCACCCCGTCGGCTCCCCCGCTCCCCGCACGCAGCGTCAACGACGACGAGCCGACCTTGACCACGACACGCCTCGCAGCGCTGATCGCCGCACGGGGCGAGGGGGCGCGCCGACGCCGTTCCCATCAGGACCCAGCCTCCCCCGCACCAGCCGCTGAGCCCGCACCGTCCGGCTCAGGCACTGCAGCGGCGTCGCTGCCGGAGGGCTGACCGTGGACAGCCACGGAGGCACGCCGGCGATGCGTCGCAGGGCTCTCGTCCACGGGGTCGGGCGCCCAGGTGGCCTCGGGGTCCTCCCCCTCCTCGAGCTGCGCCCGGGTGCGGCCGTGCTGGCGCGCCTCGGGAGCCAGGATCCGCTGGTCCTGTCCCCGCGGTCCGGGTCCGGACCCGCGCACGGTCGGCTCCCAGTCGAACACCACGGCGTTGTCCTCGGGACCGATCCGGACCTCGTCGCCCGGCTTCGCGCCCAGCTTGACGAGGTCCTCCTCGACGCCGAGGCGCGCCAGGCGGTCGGCCAGGTACCCCACGGCCTCGTCGTTGGAGAAGTCAGTCTGGCGGATCCAGCGCTCGGGGCGGCCCCCGCGCACGCGGAACGCGTCACCCTCACGGACGACCTCGTACCCGGCGTCGTCCACGGCCTTCGGCTGGATGACGATCCGCTCGGCAACCGGTGTGGCCGTTGCGGCACGCTGCTCGGCGACGATGCGGCCCATCGCGAACGACAGCTCGCGCAGCCCCTCGTGGGAGACCGCGGAGACCAGGAACACCGGCAGGCCCCGGGCCGCGAGGTCGGAGCGCACCATCTCGGCGAGCTCGCGGCCCTCGGGGACGTCGATCTTGTTGAGCACCACCAGGCGCGGGCGATCCGCCAGCCCGCCGTACTCGGCGAGCTCAGCCTCGATCATGTCGAGGTCGCTCATCGGGTCCCGATCCGGCTCGAGCGTGGCGCAGTCCAGGACGTGGACCAGCGCGGCACAGCGCTCGACATGGCGCAGGAACTCCAGGCCCAGGCCCTTGCCCTGGGACGCGCCCGGGATGAGGCCGGGCACATCGGCGACCGTGAACACGGTGGACCCGGCGGTCACGACCCCGAGGTTCGGCACGAGCGTCGTGAAGGGGTAGTCCGCGATCTTGGGCCGGGCCGAGGACATGGCCGCGATCAACGACGACTTGCCTGCGCTGGGGAACCCGACCAGCCCGATGTCGGCCACGGTCTTGAGCTCGAGGGTGACCGTGACCTCCTCGCCGGGCTCGCCGAGCAGCGCGAAGCCGGGCGCCTTGCGCCGCGCGGAGGCGAGCGCGGCGTTGCCCAGACCACCACGCCCACCGCGGGCGATGACGACGGACACCCCGGCCACGGGCAGGTCGGCCAGGACCTCGCCGTCGACGGAGATCACGGTGCCGACCGGGACGGGGAGGACCACATCGGAGCCATTGGCGCCGTTGCGGTGCCCGCCCTGACCCGGGACGCCGTTCGTGGCGCGCCGGTGCGGGGAGTGGTGGTACTCCAGAAGGCTCGGCGTGCCGGGCTCGGCCACCAGGATCACGTCGCCGCCACGACCGCCGTTGCCCCCATCAGGGCCGCCCAGCGGCTTGAACTTCTCCGAGTGCACGGAGGCACACCCATGCCCGCCGTTGCCGGCGGTGGCGTGGATCACCACCTGGTCGACGAATGTCGCCATGGGCCTGTCTCCTCTCGTGGTCGTTCGCGGTTGCCCCTGCCCCTACCCGCTCCTCCTCCCAACTCCGCGCTGCCCTCCCGCAATTCGGGGAGGGCGGAGAAGCGCGGGAGGGGGAAGGCCGGCGGCGGCGGAAACGGCAAGAGGCGAGCCCAACCGGGCCCGCCTCCGCTGAAGTGGTCCGGCCTCAGCCAGCCGGGACCTCGACGATGTTGATGACGCGACGCCCGCGCGCCGTGCCGAACTGGACGGCACCGGGGGCGAGGGCGAACAGGGTGTCGTCACCGCCGCGGCCGACGTTCTCACCGGGGTGGAAGTGCGTGCCACGCTGACGGATGATGATCTCGCCGGCCTTGACGACCTGGCCGCCGAAGCGCTTCACGCCGAGGCGCTGTGCGTTCGAGTCGCGACCATTGCGCGTGCTGGATGCACCCTTCTTATGAGCCATGAGGTCACTTCCCGCTCTCGATGCCGGTGACGCGCAGCTGGGTCAGTGCCTGACGGTGGCCCTGGTGCTTGCGGTACCCGGTCTTGTTCTTGTACTTGAGGATCTCGATCTTCGGGCCCTTGGTGTGCGCCAGGACCTCAGCGGACACCTTCACCCCGGCGAGGGTCTCGGAATCCGAGGTGACGGTCGCGCCGTCCACGAGCAGCAGGGCGGGCAGTTCCACGTTGTCGCCGGGCTCAGCGAACACGCGGTTGGTCTCGATGACGTCGCCGACGGCGACCTTCTCCTGGCGGCCGCCGGAGCGGACAATGGCGTACACGGGCGGCACTCCTGAGATCGGTTCGGGGCTGACGGGCCCGGATGACGGGCACGCACATGCGTTCGGCGCTCGCGCGCCAGGGTTCTAGGGTACGGATCCGACGGGCAAACGGTCAAACCGCGTCCACCCGGTCGAGGTCCTCGGCGTGCTCGGGCGAGTCGGACTGACCGTCCGCGTCGTGGTGGTCGGTCGACTCAGGCAACCCGCCCACGTCGTGGCCGCCCGAATCGCTGTGCTCGGCGGCCTCGTGGGCTTCACTCTCGTGGCCCTCGTGGCCCTCATGGGTCTCGTGGAAGTCACCCTCGTGACCCTCGTGGATCCTCGTGGCCTTCGTGACCCTCGTGGTAGTCCACCCCATCTTCCGGCGCCGTTCCCTGGTCAGCGCCATCGGGCTCGACGCGGTCGGCACTCTCCGCGCTGACCACATGCCCGGCGTCGCCGTGATCCTCGTGCGACGCGTGCTCATCGTGCTCGAGGTGGCCGTGCTCGTCGAACTTCGGCGGCGGCGGGGTCTTGCCCGTCTGCTTGCCGCCCAGGACCGCCGGAGGCACCGGCTTGGCCGCGCGACGCCCACCCCGCTCGCGACGGTTGTTGGCCTCCTCGGCGGGCTGGTGGTCGATCCCGACCGGCTCCGAGGACACGATGTGCCCCCGACCTGCGCAGTGCTCGCACTGCGTGGAGAACACCTCGAGCAGGCCCTGGCCGATCCGCTTGCGGGTCATCTGGACCAGCCCGAGCGAGGTGACCTCGGCCACCTGGTGCTTGGTCCGGTCGCGACCGAGGCACTCGACCAGGCGGCGCAGGACGAGGTCACGGTTGCTCTCGAGGACCATGTCGATGAAGTCCACGACGATGATCCCGCCGATGTCGCGCAGCCGCAGCTGGCGGACGATCTCCTCCGCGGCCTCGAGGTTGTTCTTGGTGACGGTCTCCTCGAGGTTGCCACCCTGGCCGGTGAACTTGCCGGTGTTGACGTCGACGACGGTCATGGCCTCGGTGCGGTCGATCACCAGCGAGCCGCCCGAGGGCAGCCACACCTTGCGATCCAGGGCCTTGGCCAGCTGCTCGTCGATCCGGTGCGCGGCGTACAGGTCCGTCGGCTCGACCCACTTCTCCAGCTTGGGCAGCAGGTCCGGGGCGACCCATCCGATGTAGTCGCGCAGCGTCTGCCAGGTGCTGTCGCCCTGGACCAGCAGGGTCGTGAAGTCCTCGTTGAAGATGTCGCGGACGACCTTGATGGCCAGGTCCGGCTCGCCGTAGAGCAGCGAGGGCGGGGACGCCGACTTGGCCTTCTTCGTGATGTCGGCCCATTGCGCGGCCAGGCGGGTCACGTCGGCGGTCAGCTGCTCCTCGGTGGCACCCTCGGCCGCGGTGCGCACGATCACGCCCGCCCCGTCGGGGACGATGTCCTTGAGGATGCCCTTGAGCCGCGAGCGTTCGGTGTCGGGAAGCTTGCGGGAGATCCCGGTCATCGAGCCCTCGGGCACGTAGACCAGGAAGCGCCCCGGCAGCGAGATCTGGCTCGTCAGGCGGGCGCCCTTGTGCCCGATCGGGTCCTTGGTGACCTGCACGAGCACGGGGTCGCCGGACTTCAGCGCCAGCTCGATGCGCTTGGGCTGGCCCTCGAGGCCCGCGGCCTCCCAGTTCACCTCACCGGCGTACAGCACGGCGTTGCGGCCCCGGCCGACGTCGACGAACGCGGCCTCCATCGAGGGCAGCACGTTCTGGACCTTGCCCAGGTACACGTTGCCGACCATCGACGACGACTCGGCGCGGTTGACGTAGTGCTCGACGAGGATGCCGTCCTCGAGCACCGCGATCTGAGTGCGGTCGCCGTGCTCGCGGACGCACATGACCCGGTTGACGGCCTCTCGCCGGGCAAGGAACTCCGCCTCGGTCAGGATCGGGGCGCGTCTGCGTCCCGCCTCACGGCCGTCACGGCGGCGCTGCTTCTTGGCCTCGATGCGCGTGCTGCCGCGCACCGAGGTGATCTCGTCCTTGGGTCGGCGCGCCTCGCGGACCTTGACCACCGTGTTCGGCGGGTCCTCGGAGGACAGGTCCTCCATCTCCTCAGCGACTCCGGCGCGGCGACGGCGACGGCGACGGCGGCGGGCGCTCGAGGACTCCGAGCCCTCCCCACCCTCGGACTCATCACCATCTGCGTCGTCGTCGGAGTCGTCGGAGTCCTCCGCCGACCGGTCGGCCGGCCCGGAGCCGCTGCCCTCCTCGGCGCTCTCCTCGCCGCCGTCATCCTCGGCCGACCCGCTGTCCTCACCTGTGCCCGAGCCGCCCCGACGGCGGCGACGACCACCCCGGCGCCGGCGCCGACGTGGTGCGCCGTCGTCGTCCGTGTCGTCCGCGTCGTCGCGATCGACGTCGAGATCCTCGGCCTCGCTGTCTGCCTCAGCATCCGGTCGGCGGTCGCTCCGAGCACGGCGCTGGGCGGTCCGCTCCTCCTCGGGTGCCGGAGCCGCGGCCTCGCGTGCTTCCTGTGCGTCCTCAGAACCTGCGCCAGCGTCCGCAGGCGGGCGCCGACGGCGACGCACGGCCCTGGTCTCGTCCGGTGGCTGGAAGAGTGCCACCACGGGCACCTCGGCCGGGGCGACCACGGGGGTGGCCTCCGGCTCCGGCTCGGCGGAGAAGGCGACGGTCGTCACGCCCCGGGTCGCGCGGCGGGAGCGACGAGCAGCGGGGGCGGTGTCGGCCGGGGCGGGCGACTCGGGATCGGCCGTGACGGACTCGACCGCACCAGCGGTCTCGCCCGCTGGGCCATCCACCCCCTCGGCCTCCTCCGCACCCTCAACAGGACCGGACTCCTCGGCGACCTCACCCTCCGGTGTCGACTCCCGGGTGGCCTCGGCCTCCGCGGCCTGCTCGTCCTGGGCCGGCGCGGCGAACAACTCGACCTGGTCGCTCTCGGGGACCACGGGCGGGCCTGCGGGCCGGCTGGCCGCCCGTCGGCGGCGGCGCGGCGCCGTCGGGGCGAACGCCTGCGCTCCGGCCTGCGATTCGTCGGTGGGCTGCTGATCCTGGTCGTCGACCATGGCGGTCTCCTCACGGGTGCCACGCAGCGATCACGCCACGCAGTTCCCTACGTATGGCCGATCCGTGCAGGCACGGTCCGGCGAAGCCTCTGGTACCGCCCGCGGTGCGCACGTGGTGCGTGCGTCGACCTCGGGCTCCGCGCTGTCAGCGGGCCCGACTGGAGACGGAACTCGCCCACAGCCGGTCGCAGCCCGACCATTCCCTGTGCCAGCTCACGGCAGCACGTAGGGCCTGATCGGTGCGACGCATCGAACACGGGTCATCCCGATGGACGGGCTGACTGACCGGATTATGCCACAGGGGGTGTCCACCGGCACGCATCCCGCGCGGCCGGCAGCCCTACGCGGAAGCAGGCTCCGCGGCCGCGCGATCGACGGCGAGCGGATCGCCGACCAGCCCGTCGGCCATCAGCGGACCCTGCGCCAACCTGGTCGAGCGGGCTGGATCGCTCGTCGCGAGCCCGCCGATCTCGCGCAGGGCGACGAGGAGCTCCTCGGGCCGGACGGTGGGGGTCACGTTGGCCACGGTAACCTCCAGCACGGCTCCCAGCGGTCCGGCGGCAGCCACTTCGCCGGCCACGAGCGCCGCGCGCAGGTCGAGGGTGCGCAACCCCTGCTTCATCATCCGTTGGACCGGCACGGTCTCGGAGTCCGTGACCCGCTGCCACGCCCGGGCGAGCTCGTCGGCGCCCACTGCGGGGACCTCGATCCGCCACCTGCTGGCCTCCAGCCTGTTGACCAGGTCCGGCGTGCGGGCCTCCACCACCTCGATGACGTCAAGGCCGGGGGGCAGCGCCTCGTCGAGCTCGGCGCGCAACGCCTCGGGGTCGCAGCGCCGGACCACGCCGATCTCCACGTACTCGGCCTCGCTGGCCGCTCCTGTGGGGGCGGAGTTGGCGTAGGACACCTTCGGATGCGGCGAGAAGCCGGCCGAGTAGGCCATCGGGACCCGCGCGCGGCGCAACGCGCGCTCGAGGGCCCGCTGGAAGTCACGGTGCGAGGAGAACCGCAGCGGACCGCGCTTGGCATAGCGGATCCGCAGCTTCTGGACTGCGGGGACGATCTCGCGGTCCGGTGTTCGCTTGGCGGCCATCAGGCCTCCACCCGCGACGGCACCGTGGGCAACGGCAGGAGCACAGCCTCACCAGGCCCGACCTGGATCTGCGTGCCGAGGTGGTCACAGACCCCGCAGTCGAAGCACGGCGTCCAGCGGCAGTCCTCGACCTCTCCCCCGGCAAGGGCGTCCTCCCAGTCCTGCCAGAGCCAGTCGCGGTCCAGGCCGGAGTCGAGGTGGTCCCAGGGCAGGACCTCGTTCTGCTCCCGCTCCCGGGTCGTGTACCAGCCGACGTCCAGCGGCGAGTCGGCCAGGGCCCGCTCGGCAGCGGACATCCAGCGGTCGAAGGAGAAGTGCTCGCTCCAGCCGTCGAACCGCGCGCCGTCGCGCCAGGCCTCGAGGATCACCGAACCCACGCGCCGGTCGCCCCGGGACAGCAGCCCCTCGACGATCCCCGGGCGCCCGTCGTGGTAGCGGAACCCGATGGCCTTGCCGTAGTTGCGATCGTTGCGGATCTCGTCGCGCAGGGCGTGCAGGCGCCGGTCGGTGGTCTCGTGGTCGAGCTGGGCGGCCCACTGGAAGGGCGTGTGCGGCTTCGGCACGAACCCGCCGATCGACACCGTGCACCGGATGTCGCGGGTCCCTGCGGCCTCGCGCCCAGCCCTGATCACGTTCTTCGCGAGCTCGGCGATCTGCAGGACGTCCTCATCGGTCTCGGTGGGCAGCCCGCACATGAAGTACAGCTTCACCTGCCGCCAGCCCGCGGAGTAGGCCGCGGTCACCGTGCTGATCAGGTCCTCCTCGGTGACCATCTTGTTGATCACCTGGCGCATCCGCTCACTGCCTCCCTCGGGGGCGAACGTCAGCCCGGAGCGCCGGCCGTTGCGCGACAGCTCGTTGGCCAGGTCGATGTTGAAGGCGTCCACACGAGTGCTCGGCAGGGACAGGGCCACCTGCTCGGACTCGTACCGGTCGGCCAGGCCCTTGGAGAGCTCGGCAATCTCCGAGTGGTCCGCGCTGCTCAGCGACAGCATCCCGACCTCCTCGAAGCCGGTCTTGCGCAGGCCGTTCTCGATCATCTCGCCGAGCACCTCGGTGGATCGCTCGCGGACCGGGCGGGTGATCATCCCGGCCTGGCAGAACCGGCAGCCGCGGGTGCAGCCGCGGAAGATCTCCACGCTGAGGCGCTCGTGCACCGTCTCGGCCAGCGGCACGAGCGGGTTCTTCGGGTAGGGCCACTCGTCGAGGTCCATCAGGGTGTGCTTGGCAACCCGCCACGGGGCGGCGGAGTTCGTGGGCACGACCCGGCCGATCCGGCCGTCGGCCAGGTACTCCACGTCGTAGAACGCGGGGACGTAGACCACCCCGCTCGCGGCCAAGCGCTCCAGCAGGGCCTGCCGAAGCGACGTCCCGTTGGCCACCTCGCCGAACCCGGGGTGCTCGGCCTTGAACGCCCGCACGATCTCGCTGATCGCCAGCACCGCCTCCTCGCCGTCGCCGAGGACGACGACGTCCACGAAGTCCGCGACCGGCTCGGGGTTGAACGCCGCGTGCCCGCCCATCACGACCAGCGGGTGGTGGTCACCACGCTCATGGGTCATCAGCGGGATGCCGGCGAGGTCCAGGCTGGTGAGCATGTTGGTGTAGCCCAGCTCGGTGGAGAACGAGACGCCGATCAGGTCGAACGCCCCCAGCGGGCGGTGACCGTCGACGGTGAACGCCGGGATCCCACGCTCGCGCATCAGGGCCTCGAGGTCGGGCCACACCGAGTAGGTGCGCTGCGCGAGCACCCCGTCAGCCTCGTTGAGCACCTCGTAGAGGATCTGCACGCCCTGGTTGGGCAGCCCGACCTCATAGGCATCCGGGTACATCAGCGCCCAGCGAACCCGGGCGGCATCCCAGTCCTTGACCGCCGCGTTCAGCTCACCGCCGATGTACTGCACCGGCTTGCTCACCTTGGGCAGCACCAGCTCGAGCTGGTCGAACACGGGCGCGCTGGAACGACTTGAAGGTTCACGCATCCGACAAGGGTAAACCGGAACCGCCGATCGGCCCCTGTCGCCGATTCCGCCGATGGGCCAGCGGTGGTGCTACCGGACCTCAATCCCCGTGGGCGGAGCAGGGTCGGCAGCACCGACGTTGACCCCAGCGTCCACCGCGGACTGTGCGCCCGGAACCGCGGCAGGGCGGCGAAGCCGGGGCAGCAGCATGCCCGTGCGGGCCTTGTAGGCGGCCCATTCGGGGTACCGGCTCATGCTGGCCTCCTTGCCGAGCATGTTGGGCACGAACAGCGCCAGCCACACCCAGGCCAGCACCAGCCAGGGGATCCAGTGCCCGGCCACAACCGCGAACGACGCGTAGAGCACCATCTCGCCGAGGTAGTTGGGATGGCGCACACGGGCGAACCAGCCCGTCGTGATCAGCCCACGCCTGTGCTGCAGGGTGAAGTGCTTCTGCCCATCGCTGGCCATCATGAGGACCACGCCGAGCGCGTACGAGATCGTGGCGCACGCGAGCAGCCATGGCGGCTGCTGGGTGTCGTCGGCGACCAGCAGGATCGGCGCCAACCAGTAGGGGCCCAGGACCAGCGCGAAGGTCATGAAGGCCCCGCCGAGGGTGATCCGCGTCTGCCACCGGCCGTCGGGCATGACGGCGTCCTTGAGCAGCCAGATCAGCCCGTAGCTGCCGTGCAGCGCGAGGTAGGTCCACGCCGTGACGGTCCAGGTGTCGGTCAGCGCCATCAGCCCGAGTACGAAGGGCAGCGTGCCGCCCTTCTGGAAGTTGATGACCCAGTTCATCTTGAGCACCCGGGGGCCGCCCAGGAAGTCCTCGGACAGGTAGGAGCGGAGCCGCAGCCACCGATCCAGAGTGATCCCCACACCCGCAGGATAGCCGCCGAGCCGCGCCGGTTGAGCCCCTCTCACCCCGGATCGCGAACGCCATCGGCGGACGACCGACCGAAGTTTGCCGGCATGCCGCGCCCCAACGCGCTGCACCCACCCCCGGCAGGCAATGATCGGGTGCCATGAGCAGCGATCGCACCGTGCGCGAGTTCGACCTCGAGTCGATCATGGACCTGGCCGACATCATCGAGGCCCTGCAGGACACCGAGGACGACCGGCTCCTGCACTTCGGGCTGACGGCAACCGAGACCTGGGACGAGGTCGACGACCCGGTGCTCCTCGGTCCGGACGGCACCCCCGTGGGCACCTGGCGCGAGGGCTACCCCTACGACGAGCGGATCACCCGCCACGAGTACGAGACCAGCAAGCGGCTGCTGCAGATCGAGCTGCTGAAGCTGCAATCGTGGGTGAAGACCTCCGGTGCACGCATCGTCATGGTCTTCGAGGGCCGGGATGCTGCCGGCAAGGGGGGCACGATCAAGAGGTTCATGGAGCACATGAACCCCCGCGGCGCCCGCGTCATCGCCCTCGAGAAGCCCTCCGAGGAGGAGCGGACCCAGTGGTACTTCCAGCGCTACATCAAGCACCTCCCCAGCGCTGGGGAGATCGTCATGTTCGACCGGTCCTGGTACAACCGTGCCGGCGTGGAGCGGGTGATGGGCTTCTGCACCGACGAGGAGTACGAGGAGTTCATGCGCCAGGCTCCCGAGTTCGAGCGGATGCTCGTGCGCAGCGGGGTCATCCTGTTCAAGTTCTGGTTCTCTGTGAGCCGCAAGGAGCAGGTCTCCCGGTTCACGATCCGCCGGATCGACCCGGTGCGGCAGTGGAAGCTCTCGGACATGGACCTCGCCAGCCTGGACCGGTGGCAGGACTACACCGACGCCAAGGAGGCCATGCTGTTCTACACAGACAGCGAATGGGCGCCCTGGACGGTCGTGCGGTCCAACGACAAGAAGCGCGGCCGCCTCGAAGCCATCCGCTGGGTGCTCTCCGAGGTGGACTACCCGGACAAGGACACCGACCTCGTCGGCACCCCGGACCCGCTGATCGTCGGCCCGCCGGCACACATCTACGAGACCGGCGAGAAGACCGGGAGGGTGTACCCGTTATTGCTCCCTGAGAGCGAGCGCCGTTAGCGCGGTGCGGCCCGCGCGTCCACCGGCGGCACACTCCGACGATGACCCGCGAGCTAGTTGGAGAACGGGTTCTGACTCTTCAGCATCTCGCCGCTCGGATCGGCGGAAGGATCCACCTTCCCGCAGCGACTGCACTGCCGGAAGACGCCACTTCCGTCCTCTACGTGGTGATCGGTGTAGTTGTGCGCACCGAGTAGGCAACGAAGATCCTTCATGGCCGTGCCCCTTTCAGTAACGCGAGTCCAGTTGACGGTACGCCCACCTGCGGATTGCTGACAAGGCTCCCCACACGCGGACTCACCCGTGCCCTCCCGTCAGTCGCCACGATGGCGGGTTCAACGCCAGGGGAAACGGCCTGTCCCCTCGGTGGACGCGCCCACCGCCCGGTAGGGGCCACGCGCCTGCCCGGCGCGAGTAGGTTGGTCCCGTGAGCAGCCGGGCACTGGCGATCGGCGGGAGGATCCTGCTGATCCTGCTCACCGCCATCGGATTGCTCTGGCCCCTGGCCGGATCGTTGGTCACGACCACCTCCAGTGCAGCCGACGATCCCGTCGTCATCACCGAGATGCGGTCCGCATTCACCGTCGCCGCCGACGGGCACATGGCGGTGACCGAGCAGATCACCGCCGACTTCCCTGGCGATCGCCACGGGATCTTCCGCTACTGGGACGTCTCCGACCCGAGCGACCCGGGCGCGCGGCACCTCCCGACCATCCGCGAGATCATGGTGGACGGTGCCCCGGCCCAGTACCAGACGTACTGGGAGAACGGGCGCCGGTTCCTGGTCGCCAAGATCGGCGACCCGAATGTCTACCTCGACCCGGGCGAGCACACCTACACGATCTCGTACGCCATCGACGGGGTGATCTCGAAACCCGCCGCGGGGGCCGCCGGAAGGTATGCGTCGACGGAGGGCGAGAACCCCGGGGATCCGGGCTCGGTGCTCTACTGGAACGTCGTTGCCCAGGGCTGGGAGATGCCCATCCGCAGGGCGCGCATCGCGATCTCGCTGCCCGACCCCAGCGGGCAGGTCCAGTGCTCCGCGGGGACGGACGAGCGGTCCCGGGCCCTGCGGGATCGAGGGCGCCGGCACCGCGGACCTCGTCCTCACCGCCGAGAACATCCCGCCCCGAACCGGGATGACTGTGCGCGCGTCCATGGCCGCACCGGCCCCGGATCGGACGGGCCTGCCCTGGTCGGTCCGCTGGGATCCGATCCTCGGACGTTCCGTCGCCGTGCTCATCGCGGTCCTCCTCGCGTCCGCCGGGGCCCTGGTGGCCGGGGTCGCATGGGGTCGGGTCGGCCGGGAGGACTCCCCCGGTTTCCCCGTCCAGTACGCGCCCCCCGAGGGACTCGGCCCGGTGCAGACCGTCTACATGGCCACGGAGTCCCACGGGCTGGCGCCGCTGGTCGCGACCATCCTCTACCTGGCCGATCGGGGGTTCGTCACGCTGGAGAACCCCGCCGCCGACACGTGGCGGATCACCGGGCGCGCGCAGGACCCGCAGTGGGGCGTGCTGGACCCGGGCGCCCAGGCGGTTGGTCACTCGCTGGGCATCCGGACTGCCGGGGCGACCTTCGCCGCCGATGGATCCATCGCGGCGGGCAAGACCCTGCGCGAGGCGGGAAAGGCACTGCCGGCGGCGGTGGACGGTTGGGCAGCCAGCGCCGGACTCGTCCGCACGGCGCCCAACGAGTACCTCGGCAGGGTCGTCTGGGTGCTGGCGATCCTCCTGGCCGCCCTGGGGTTCTCCGGGATGGGCTGGGCCACGATGTGGGGCCTGCCCTTCGCCGCCTTCGCGATCGGCGGCGTGACGCTGCTCGCGACGGGCGTCGGCCATCGCCGCACGGCTGCCGGACGGATCGTGTGGTCGCAGGCTGGGGGGTTCGAGCGACTGCTGTCCACCCCGTCGGCCGAGGATCGGTTCGACTTCGCGGCCCGCAAGGACCTGTTCATCGCCTACGTGCCCTACGCGGTGGCCTTCGGGGTGGCCGATCGGTGGGCCGAGAAGTACCGGGTCAGCACCCAGTCCGAGCCGCCGATCCCGGGCTGGTACCCCTACTACCTGGGATCGCAGTCCGGGAGCTTCTACTCTGGCTCCCAGTTCGACTCGTTCGACTCCGCGGTGACCGAGTCGATCTCGGCGTACACCGCCTCGCAGTCATCCTCCTCGAGCGGGGGCGGCGGCGGGTTCAGTGGCGGGGGCGGCGGGGGCGGCGGCGGTTCGTGGTGACTCGTAGCACGATCGATGAGAGGTGGATGTCCTGATGAGTTGGCTGATCGGCCTGGTCGTGATCCTGGCGCTTGCGGGGATCATGATCATGGGCTTCAACAAGCTGCGACGGCTGGACATACGCGCCCAGGAGGCATTGGGCGGGATCGACGTGCAGCTGACGCGCCGGGCGGACCTGATCCCCAATCTCGTGGCGACGGTCAAGGGCTACGCCGCGCACGAGAGCGGCGTCCTCGAGGAGGTGACCGCGGCTCGCGCAGCGGTCACTGCGGCGGCGAAGTCCGGCTCCGTGGCCGACCGGGCCGCTGCTGAGGCGGCCCTGGACACGTCGCTGGTCAACGTCCTGGCCGTCGCCGAGGCCTACCCCGACCTCAAGGCGTCGTCGAACTTCATCGCCCTGCAGCAGGAGCTCGGCGAGACCGAGGACCAGCTGGCGTTCGCCCGGCAGTACTACAACGACGCGACCGCCTCGCTGAACACCGCGGTGGCGACGTTCCCATGGATGCTGTTCTCCGGTATGGCCGCGGTGCACAAGCGGGACTTCTACGAGGCCCCGGACGCCCACCAGGCGCCGCCGCAGGTGTCGTTCTGAGGCAGTGCCCAGTCCCGGGCGGTCGACGCCGGCGTCGCCTCAGTCCTCTGCAGTGGTCCCACTGTGGATGTTGAGCAGTAGGCCGATCCCGATCCAGGCGGCGAACATCGAGGATCCCCCGTAGGACACGAACGGCAGGGGCACACCAGTCACCGGCATGATGCCGAGGTTCATGCCGACGTTCTCGAAGGCCTGCAACCCGAACCAGAGCACGACGCCGCTGGCAACCAGGCGGCCGAACAGGTCACGGGCGCGCAGCGCGATGGTCAGGCCGCGCCAGAGCACCACGGCCAGCAGCCCCAGGAGCACGCACACGCCGAGGAAGCCGAGCTCCTCGCCGGCCACCGAGAACACGAAGTCGGTGTGGTTGAAGGGGACGAACCCGCCCTGGGTCTGGGTGCCATGGCCCAACCCGCGCCCCAGCAGGCCACCGGCCCCGATCGCGATCCGCGCCTGCTGGGTGTTGTAGCCGAAGGTTCGGGCGCCCTCCTCGGGACGGGTGAAGGCCGTCAGCCGGTCGAGCTGGTAGTCGTCGACGAGGCCGAGGGCGAAGGCCGAGACCACCGCGGCCGCCCCCAAGGCCGCCAGGACCAGCAGGTGGACCAGCCGCACACCGGCGATCGCGAGCATCCCCACCACGATCGACAGGATCACCAGCACCGTGCCCAGGTCGGGCTGCAGCATGATCAGGGCCACGGGAACCGCGGCGATCGCCAGGGCGCGCACGAGGGTGCGGAGGTCCGGGGCATCCGACGGGCTCCGGTCGGCCAGCACCAGGGCGACACCCACGATGATCGCGACCTTGGCGAACTCCGAGGGCTGGATCGTGAACCCGGCCGGCAGCCGGATCCAGGCCTGGGCGCCGTTGATCGTGCTGCCCACCGGCGAGAGCACGAGCACGAGCCCGGCGAGGCTGGCGGCGTACAGCATCGGCGTGTACCGGCTGATGGCCCGGTGGCCCAGGCGCGACACCACCCAGCACAGGGCCAGCCCGAGCACCAGGTTCATCAGGTGACGCGACGCAGAGGTCCCCGACCACTGCCCGGCCGCGACCAGTCGAGCGGAGGTGGCCGACCAGATCAGGGCGACGCCGAGCAGGCACAGCGACACCGCGGAGAGCACCAGGACCCAGTCCCACTGGCGCAGCCGGGGCGGGCTGGTCCGGGCACCCATCGGCGGTGCGGAACGCAGGAGGGTCACGGCGATCCGGATCCCTGCGCTGGAGCCGCAGGGACGCCGTCCGGGCCCATCGTCGGCAGCCCGTCGGCCACATCCCCGCCGACGAGCACGCTGCGGGCTGGGTCCGCGGAACCGTCGCGGACCCCGAACAGCGCCTCGTAGATGCCCTTCACGCTGGCACCCGACGTGCCCGCGCCGGTGCCGCCCTGGGACACCATGATGACCACGGCATACCGCGGGTCGTCGGCCGGTGCGAAGGACGCGAACCAGGACGTCGCCTGTTGCCCGTAGACCTCGCCCGTGCCGGTCTTGCCGGCGAGCGGGACCTCGTCGAGCGGGAATCCCTCGAATGGCCGCCGGGCCGTCCCGCTGTCAATGACCCCGCGCAGCGCCCTGCGCAGGAAGGCCAGGTCGTCGGCGGGGACATCCACGGTCCCGGCCTCCTGCGGGGCGAACTCCTCGGCCACCGTCCCGTCGGCGTTGAGCAGGGCGCGGGCCACCTGGGGCCGGTACACCGTGCCCCCGTTGGCGATCGCTGCGTACGCGGTGGCCACCTGCAGGACCGTGGCCGCGGTGTCGCCCTGTCCGATCGAGGCGTTGAGGGCGTCCCCGACCCGCCAGAGCATGCCCTCCGTGCAGTTCTCCTTGGCCAGGCGCGTGAGGTACCGGGCGCGCTCGGCGTCCTGCACCTCGGGGTACCCGTCCTCCGCCCGCGCGCACCACTCGTCGCGGCGCTGCTCCCACTGAGTGGCCTTGGCCTCGCGGGAGGCGACCCGGCCCGCTGTCTCGCCGGGCAGGTCGATCCCGGTGGCCCGGCCGAATCCGAAGTCCGACGCTGTCGTCGCGATGAGGTCCGCCGGGTCCTCGACCGGCTTCGACCCGCCGTCCGCGCGCCACTGCTCATGGGCCAGGCGGTAGAAGACGGTGTCGCAGGAGACCTCCAGGGCGCGGGCCAGGGAGATCGGGCCGTACGCCCGCGAGCGGTAGTTCTTGAAGGCCCGCCCACCCACGGAGTAGCTGCTGGGGCAGTCGTAGGCGGCGGTCGTCGAGTAGCCGGCGTCGAGCGCCGCGGCCGCGCTCACCACCTTGAAGGTCGATGCCGGCGCGAGTGCGGTCTGCACCGCCCGGTTGAGCAGCGGCTGCCCGGCGGCAGGATCAGTCAGGGCGGCGTAGTCCTCGGCGGCGATCCCGCCGGTCCAGACGTTCGCGTCGAAGTCCGGCGCGGAGGCCAGGGCCAGGACCGCACCGGTGCGCACGTCGAGCACCACAGCCGCCCCGCCGTCGGCCTTGTAGGGCTGCTCGGAGATCGGGTCGATGCGTCCGCGGGCGCGCGTGATCGCCGCCTGGAGCTGCTCCTCGACCACCGCCTGCAGCTCGGCGTCGATGTTGGTGACCAGGGTCCTGCCCGGCACCGCCGGGATCTCGACGCCGGCCGACGCACGGTGCCCGGCGCTGTCGACCGTGACGCGCTCGAGCCCCGGCTGGCCCCGAAGGGCCTCGTCGTGGACCAGCTCGAGCCCGGCCTGCCCGCGCGCCGGCGCGCCCTCGAGCTCGGGGTCCGCGGCGACATCGTCGGCGGTGACGGCCCCGACATGGCCGAGCGTGTGTGCGGCCAGGGTCCGGCCCGGGTACTGGCGCACGGGCACCCGGTCGATCGCGACGGCCGGGAAGCCCGTCGGGTCGGCCATGACCTGCCCGGCCGCATCGATCCCCACGTCGCGGGCCACCACGGGATCGGCCCCCGGTGCGCCGTTCCAGCAGTTGGGCTGCTTCTGGGCGCCGGGGGTGCCGCAGTTCTGCAGGCGAGCGGCGAGGAGGTCGGTGTCGAGGTCGAGCAGGTTCGCGAGGCGATCGAGAACGGTAGTGCCGTCGTCGTCGAGTCGGCGCAGCTCGCGGCGGTCGACGGACACGTCGAGGCTGATCCGGTTGGACGCCAGGGGTCGGCCCTGCTGGTCGAGGACCATGCCCCGCGCAGCCGGGATCACCAGCTCGCGGACGCGGTTGTCCTCGGCCGCGGCACGGGCCTCATCGGTGGCCACGACCTGGAGGCTGAACGCCCGGGCTGCCAGCGTCCCGACCAGGGACATGACCAGGACCGCGAGGATCAGCAGGCGGGCATGGACGCGGTCGGTCATGGTGCCCCCACTCCCCCGATGGAGGCCGGGCCCGCACCCGACGCGACCCGGACCGGGGATGGCGGCGCGGGCCTGGTCGAGCGGGTCACGAGCAGCAGGGCCAGGGGTGCCAGGACCAGCGCCCAGGCCGCGCTGCCCGCGGCGGCGCCGAGGGTCGACACACCCACCGACGACCCGGCGAACCAGACCACCGCGGCACGCGCCAGCACCACCGCGCCCGCCCCGATGGCGATCAGGAGCATGGCGGCGAAGGGCCCGGGCTGGTAGGTCTCCGCGACCCGACCCAGCACCGCGCCCGCCACGGCCAGCACCAGCATCCAGCCGCCCAGTGGGCCCGACGCCGGGGGGATCAGGTCGAGGACCAGCCCTGCCCCCGCCCCCGCCAGGCCTCCGGTGAGCGGCCCGCGGGCGACGGCGACGGCCAGCACGGCGACCACGACCAGGTCGGGGACCGCCCATGGGGTCGGCAGGAAGTTCACGAGCGTCACCTGCACGATCGCCAGGACCACCAGGAGCACGGCGAGCATGGCCAGGGCGCCGCGCGACCACGCGGGGGCGCTCACGACCGGCCCTCCTGCCGGGCATCAGGGACGAGCACGGCGACCCGGTCCAGCGTCGACTCGTCGACGGCCGGGGTGACCTCCGCGGCCCTGGTCAGCGCCGCCGAGGATCCGGTCACCGCGGAGATGGCGCCCAGCGGGAGGTCCGCGGGGAGGTCACCGCCCGGCGTCCCCAGCGTGACGATGAGGTCCCCCGGCGCCATCCGCCCGAGCGGGTCGAGCAACTCGAACCGCCCCGCGCTGCCGGTCCCGCGGAACACCCCCACCTCGCCGGAGGAGGCCACCCGCGCGGCGATCTCCGTGGCCGGATCGATGACCAGTCGCACTGTGGCGACCTGGGGCGAGACCGAGGCGACGATGCCGACCAGGCCCCCCGCGCCGATCACGGCCAGCCCCGGACGGACGTCATCGCCCGACCCCGCGGTGATGGCGGCCGAGCGCGTCGGGTCCTGGGCGGCGGAGACCGAGACCACGCGCCCGGGCACCGGGGTGAAGCCCACGGCGGGCGCCAGGGCGGCCAGCGCCCGCATGTCCGCCTCCGACAGGGTGCCCGCCGCCGCGGCACCCGCCGCCGCCCGTGCCCGCGCCAGCTCATCCTCGAGCTCGGCGATCCGGGCGCGTTCATCGGCCGAGCCCCCCAGCCGTTCGGCGGCCTGGGTGCGCACCCAGGCCAGTGCACGCTCGGGCGGACCCGCCACCGCGCCCGCGACCCCGCGCAGGGCCTCGGTCGGACCCGCGCCGCGCACGTCGATCAGCAGGAGCAGGACGGCGACGGTCACCGCGGCCCCCACGAGCACCCGCGTGCTGCGCCAGGCCATCAGTGCCGCGGCTCCGCGATCAGGACACGCGACAGCGCATCGAACGACTCGACCGCGCGGCCCGCGCCGAGCACGACGGCGTGAATCGGGTTCTCGGCGACCACCACGGGCATCCCGGTCTCGCTGGCCAGTCGCCGGTCCATCCCGGCGAGCAGCGCACCCCCGCCGGTGAGCACGATCCCGCGCGCCAGGACGTCGCCCGAGAGCTCCGGCGGGGTGCGGTCGAGGGTCGAGGCGACGGCGTCGACGATCGTCTGGACCGGCTCGTCGAGGGCCCAGCGGATCTCCTCCGCCGTCACGTCGACCGTGCGCGGCAGGCCGGTCACCAGGTCGCGCCCGCGCAGCGCGGAGCCCGGCTCCTCGGCCGACGGGAACGCCGAGCCGATCGCGATCTTCACGTCCTCGGCGGTGCGCTCCCCGATCAGCAGGGAGTACTCCTTCTTCGCATAGTTGATGATCGCCTCGTCGAGGCGGTCACCGCCGACGCGGACCGACATCGAGGTCACTGTCCCGCCCAGGGCGAGCACGGCCACTTCGGTGGTTCCACCCCCGATGTCCACGACCATCGATCCGGTCGCCTCGTGCACCGGCAGCCCGGCGCCGATCGCGGCGGCCATCGGCTCCTCCATCAGGTGCACCTCGCGGGCCCCGGCGGCGTAGCAGGCGTCGCGGACCGCGCGGCGCTCCACCCCGGTGATCCCGCTGGGAACCGCCACGACGATCCGCGGCCGGGACCAGAAGCTGCGCTTGTGCACCCGCCCGACGAAGTAGCGCAGCATCCGCTCGGCGTTGTCGAAGTCGGCGATGACGCCGTCGCGCAGGGGGCGGACCGTGACGATGTGCTCGGGAGTGCGCCCCAGCATGGCCTTGGCGTCGTTGCCCACCCCGACGAGCGCTCCGGTGTCGGCGGACACCGCGACGATCGACGGCTCGGCCAGGGCGATCCCCGCTCCCCGGACGTAGACCAGGGTCGTGGCCGTGCCCAGGTCGATCGCGAGGTCGCGCCCGGCGAACAGGTGACGGTTCGTGTCAGCCACCGCGCTCACCCCTCGGATCGGTCGGTTCGGGCGTGGGTCAGGGTCATCGGTGTGAACGGTTCCGACGATCGGATGGTCGATTCCGTTCACATGGCTGCGGTCAGGCGAGGCCGGGGAAGAACAGGGACACCTCGCGGGCGGCCGACTCCGGGGAGTCGGAGCCGTGCGTGACGTTCTCCTGCATGACCGTGGCCAGGTCGCCGCGGATCGTGCCGGGGGCGGCGGTCACGGGGTTGGTGGCGCCCATCATCGCCCGCCACTGGGCGATCGCATCCGGGCCCTCAACCACGGCGGCGACCAGCGGGCCCGAGGTGATGAAGTCCACGAGATCGGCGAAGAACGGCTTGGCCGCGTGCTCGCCGTAGTGCGCCTCGGCGGTGGCCCGATCCAGGGTCCGCAGCTCCAGGGCGAGGATCCGCAGGCCCTTGCGCTCGATGCGCGACAGGACCTCACCGACCAGGTTGCGGGCCACGCCGTCGGGCTTGATCAGGACCAGGGTCCGCTCAGTCATGGGTGCCTCCTGCGCAGGCGGGCGGAGCCTCCGCCCTCAAGGCGGCCAAGCCTACCTGCCGCCCGGGCATGCCCCGGTCGGCCGCCGGTCGCCCCCAGCTCCCGGCCCCCGCAGCTCCCGGCCCCGCAGCTGGATTGGTCCGCTGTTGCGCGGCCCGATTCCGGATCCGTCCGGATCTCGGACTGAGATGTGCCGCAAATCCGGATGAATCGTTCGGCGGCGGCGGGCGAGGGCGGGCTGGGCGGGGCGGGGGCGCGGCATCCGGCCGGGGCGGGCGGGAGCGGGGCGGCGGCGGGCGGGGGCTCTTCAGTTCGTGGGTTGGGCGGCTTCGGCCTTTCGGCCCAGGTGCAGGGCCGTCCACCAGAGGGCCGCGAACACCGCCCCGAGCACGAACATCATCCAGCCGATGAGGAAGCCGCTGGACACGACCAGGGCTTGAACGACCCAGCCCGCAGGCACGAAGAACCGACGCGAGAACATCCCGGGCAACAGCGCGCACGTAAGGGCCAGGGCCGCGAACAGCCAGCCGACCGAGGCGGGCTGGTCGCCGGCGACGACCGCCACCGGGATGGCCAGCAGCAGGACGATCGCCTCCATGATCAGCACGCTGGAGGTCAGGACCCTCATTCCCATCCCTCCGGCGCCCGACCCCGAGGTGCACCGCGCTCGGAGCGGGTCGCCCCGGACTCCTGCCCGGACTCAGCACCCAGGAGCAGCCGCGCCTCGCCGGCCATCGTGACCGAGCCGGTGACGATCACCCCGGCGCCGACCCCGGACGGGGATCCCACTTCGGCCAATTCGATCGCACGCTCCAGTGCACCGTCGAGTCGCTCGACGGCCTCGACACGATCCTCGCCCAGGACCTCGGCGGCGATCGCTGCCAACTCGGCGACCGGCAGGGCGCGCGGCGAGCTCGACCGCGTGATGACGACCCTGTCCACGACCGGGTCCAGAGCCGCAAGGATCCCGGCGGCGTCCTTGTCGGACAGGATCCCGACCACCCCGACCGACGAGGTGAACGCGAACGAGTCGGCGATGGCCCCTGCCAGCGCGTGTGCGCCCGGCACGTTGTGGGCGGCGTCGACGAGCACCGTGGGAGACCTGCGCACGATCTCGAGCCGGCCCGGTGAGGTCACCGAGGCGAACCCAGCACGGACCACGACGGGGTCCAGCCTCCGGCCCGGCGTGGGCACGGGGAGGTCGCTGGCAACGCCCTGGGCGGAGTCCCGGTCCCGGATGTCCAGGAGACCGCCCCCGGTGCCCGAAGCCGGTCCATCGACCGGATCCGGCCGGGACGTGATCCCGAAGAACGACTCGACAGCAGCCAGCGCGGCGACCGCGTTGCGCGCCTGATGGGCGCCGAACAACGGGAGGAAGACCTCCTCGTAGTCCGCGCCCATCCCGCGCAGGGTGAGCTGCTGCCCGCCGACGGCAACCAGCCGCTCGATGACCCCGAAGTGGATCCCCTCGACCGCGGTGGGCGCCTCCATCTGGGACGCGGCCGCGGCGAGGACCTCCATGGCCTCGTCCTCCTGGGCGGCCAGGACCACCGACGACGTGGGCTTGATGATGCCGGCCTTCTCCCCCGCGATGTCGGCCAGCGAGTCGCCGAGGTAGTCCGAGTGGTCCATGCCGATGGGCATGATCACCGCCACCTGGCCGTCGGCCACGTTCGTGGCGTCCCACGTGCCGCCCATGCCGACCTCGACGACGGCCACGTCGACCGGGGCGTCGGCGAACGCAGCGAACGCCAGGCCGGTCATCACCTCGAAGAAGCTCAGGCGAGGACCGCCCTCGAGCTCGCTGGCCTCGTCGGCCATGGCCAGGACGGGGGCCACCTCGTCGTAGATGTCGAGGAAGGCGTCAATGCTGATCGGCTCACCGTCGAGGCGGATCCGCTCACGCAGGTCGGACAGGTGCGGGGAGGTGATCAGCCCGGTGTGCAGGCCGAACCCCCGCAGCAGCGACTCGACCATCCGCGCGGTCGAGGTCTTGCCGTTCGTCCCGGTCACGTGGATCACCGGGTAGGCGCGCTGCGGGTCGCCGAGGAACTGCGTGAGAGTCCGGATGCGGCCAAGGGTCGGGGAGATCTGCGACTCGGGCCAGCGCGCCTCGAGTTCGCGGCGCACCTCGCCGAAGCGGTGCAGCGGGTCGGTGGGGTCAGCGGTCACGGGCCCATCGTCGCATCCCGGGTCGGGCATGCGACGAGCAGCGGACCGGGTGCTTCGCGCCTAGATTGGGCTCCCCGACCGGAGGGAAGCACACGATGACCCCCACGATCACGGAGCCGACCCAGGCCATGCCAACCGCGGGCCCCGCTGACCTCGGCCCCGAGGTGGCTGCCTCGCTCACGCGGACCCTGGCAGTCCTCGGGGCGTCGAGCGTCGTGGCCGGCGGGGTCCTGGCCCTGGTGTCGTCGAGCCCGGGCCGTCGCGCGTTCGGGCAGCAGAGCGCAGCCTGGGGGGCGATCAACCTGGGCATCGCGGGATTCGGCGCGTGGCGCTCCCGGGCCCGTCCGGCCGAGGCGGCCAGCCTGCGCCGGACGC
>CAWFSG010000006.1:0-63152 GCA_963818445.1 uncultured Actinomycetes bacterium | reverse complement strand
CATGCTCGCGTTGGAGGCGACCAAGCCTGAGATCTCGGTGTGGTCGACGACCAGCGCGGACAACCGACGTGGAGCAGGGACCTCGCGCGCCAGATCGTGATGATGATCGACGTGGACGCCCCTCCTGGGATCTACCACGGGACCTCGTCGGGCGAGACCACGTGGTTCGGATTCACTCAAGAGATCTACCGCCTGATCGGAGCCGACCCGCAGCGGGTCCACTCCACAACGACCGACGCGTTCCCCCGCCCGGCCCCGAGGCCGGCGTACAGCGTCCTTGGGCATGACCGATGGGCCGAGTTGGCAACGCCGCCGATCCGTGACTGGCAGGAGGCCCTTGCCGAGGCCCTTCCGCTCATCCGCGCCGAAATCGCGGCCAACCCTCAACCTGACAGGCCGACGCGGTAGGCCAGGCACGCCTCATGGCTCGGAAGCAGCCCCGCCTCCGCAGCCTCAGCCAGCGTGGGCGCCGACGCATCCTTCGCGGACAGCTCCGGCTCAACCCCGTCCAGCGGCCACTCGATCCCGATCGCCGGATCCAGTGGGTGCACCTCGTGCTCGGCTGCCGGGTTGTAGCCCTCGCTGCAGAGGTACACCACGGTCGAGCCGTCCTCGAGGGAGAAGAACCCGTGCCCCAGCCCTTCCGACAGGTACACAGACCGGCGATCCCGGTCGTCGAGAAGCACCGAGGACCACTGCCCGAACGTCGGCGATCCCACTCGGATGTCGACGATCACGTCGAGGACCGAGCCCTTCACGCAGGTCACGTACTTCGCCTGCCCGGGAGGAACGTCGGCGAAGTGGATGCCGCGCAGCACTCCCTTGGCCGAGACGGAGGCGTTGGCCTGCACCAGGCCGAGGCGGTGGCCCACGGCGTCGCGGAACATGGGGTCCTTGAACCACTCGAGGAACGCACCCCGCTCGTCGCCCAGGATCCGCGGGGTGAACACCCACGCTCCTTCGATGGGCAGCGGCTCAACCTGCATGCGTGTCTCCCGAATCCCCTCGTGCTCGTGCCTGCGCCAACCTACCCGCGAGCTCGTCGGCCGCGATGACGGACATCCCTGCATCTGCGACCAGCGCTCCCAGAAACCGCTCCAGCGCGTGGGCGGTGGTCCCGTCGATCGACACCGCCTCATGCTCGAAGTCCTCGATCGCCAGCCGTGCATCACGCAGCCGGTTCAGTGGCCCGGGTCGGCTCCAGAACATCGACCCCCCCGGGAACCAGACACGTTCCGGATCGACGCCGATACCGGTGCGGGCCGCCAACGCCTCCACCATGGGCCCGTTGGACCCCCAGAACTCCCGACCGAGCACCGCACCTGCGGGGGCGACCATGCCGACGTCCGCTGCACGACGCAGCAGCTCGAGGATCAGTTCGATCCCCTCGGGCGACGGGCACAGCGAGTCCAGGAGCCGATCGCGCCAGGCGTCCCCGTCGATCCGATGGGCGCTGGCCTTGGTGTGCAGCTTCAGCACGGCGTCGTAGTCGCCGACCAGGCCGAGCTCGAGCACCCGGACGAACGGCCACATATCCCGACCCCGGTTGTGGACGACCTCGAACCGGACGTCCGGGAACTGCGCCACGATCGAGTCCGCAAGGGCCTCGGACCGTCCCTCGACGAGCGTCACGACGAGATCCACCGATGCCGGAATCCTCGCGATCCGGTTGGCGAGCGGCGGCCACAGGTCCGGGTAATAGATGTGAGCAATCACGAGAACGCGTCCGCCGCAGCCCGTACGAACGGGGCGGATATCCGGCTCGGGCAACAGCGGCTGGCCGGAGAGCCAGTCGCGGGTCCTGGACAGCAAGGGGTGGCGGGAGGCCTGCTCATCGGTGATTACGAGGGCTGCGGGAGGCGTCGAAGTTGCCGATGTGGGGAGGTCAACCCCAGCCACGGTAGCCCTCCGTCGCTTGCCCTCGGCGCGGCGCCTCAGCGACTCCTGGACCAGACGAAGCGGCGCGGTCACCCTCAGGTGCCTGACGAGCTCCGCCTGGGCAACCTGAGCCGCTGCCATCTGGTCGCGGAGCATCAGGTTCTGGGCCCGCAGCCGTTCGTTCTCCACGCGCAGCGCGCTGATCAGGGGTTCCTGGTCGGACGCCAGAGCGCCGCTGAGGGGCGGGTCCGGAGTGTCCACTGGGTCAGGGTATCGAGATGACCGTCCCGGCTGGCGGGACCTCGCCGCGTCCAGGCATTTGGGTCCGGGTGGGAAGCCTCTGTACGATTGGGTCGTCCGTCCGGGTCCGGCAGCGCCGATCGCCCGGGGCTGGCACGCCGCCTTAGCTCAGGGGTAGAGCAGCTCACTCGTAATGAGCAGGTCCGGGGTTCAAATCCCCGAGGCGGCTCCAGTGTGAAGTCCCGGGCGCCGCGTTGGGGGCTGCCTTTGGGTGGTCCGGGTGGTCGGCCCAGCGGGTGGTCTGTCTGTGCCATCGGACTACTTAGACTGCGGGCGTGCCCGACCCTTCCGAAGTGCACGTGGGCGGCCATCTGACTGATCCGGTGGTCGTGTTTGGGGTTGCCACGCCCTACGCATGGGAGGTCGTCGAGACACTCTGGCGGATGGGGGCTTGATCCGATCTGCGTTGACAACCACGGGGGGGCCGACAACCGGCTCCCGTGCTTGACCACGAGGCTTCCCAACTGCGGCGCCATCGTGATCGGACCGTCCACACCTCAGGCGCGAGCGAGCGCAGGAGGCCTCACCGGGGTCACCACAGCAAGGCGTTTTCCTCCGACGATCGACCCGACCGCCGTCGTGGCGAGGACCACTCGGATCGGTCACGGGGTCTACGTCAATGCGCTTGTCAGCATCGGGGCGCACTCGCAGGTCGGATGCTTCGCGAACATCAACAGGTCGGTCAGCCTCGGTCATCACTGTGACATCGGGCCTTTCACATCGACCGGCCCCAGCGTCACCCTCTGTGGAGGTGTCACGACGGGGGTCGGGGTATTCCTCGGTGCAGGGTGCGTGGTCCTTCCCGACCGCACCATCGGCGGCAACTCGATCGTCGGAGCCGGTGCCGTGGTGACCCGCGATGTGCCCGAGGGTGTCGTGGTGGTGGGCAACCCAGCGCGTGTGGTGGGTGACACGCTGGACCGAATAGATTCCTCTGCATGCCCCCTGTGTCGAGTGCGCCCTACCCAGTAGTCCTCGCCCCCACGGGGATGGTGCCCACCCGGATGATGACGCCGCACGTCCCGCTTTCGCCGTCCGAGATCGCTGCTGACGTCGCGGACTGCTACGCCCTGGGAATCACCTCAGTGCACATCCACGCTCGTGATGAGAACGGCGTACCCGACTGGCGACGAGAGACGTACGCACGGATCGTCTCGGCAATTCGTGAGACCACACCCGAGGTCGTAATCAACGTGAGCACTAGTGGCCGGAACTGGTCCGAGCTCGAGCGTCGCGCCGACTGCCTGGCCCTTTCCGGTGATCTGAAGCCTGACCTGGCATCACTCACCCTGTCGTCGCTGAACTTCCTGACCGGCCCCTCGGTCAACCCCCCGGACGTAATCCGAGGGCTTGCTCGCCTCATGGTTGACCGCGACATCGTCCCCGAGCTCGAGGTGTTCGACCTGGGGATGATCAACATGATCGGGGTGCTCGCCAAGGACGGCCTGCTTCCAGGCCCAGTCATGGTGAACCTGTTCATGGGCAACATTGCTGGTGCCCAGGCAACACCATCGGCCCTGGGCCTGATGATCGCAGGACTACCCTCGGGTGCGATCTGGTCCGGTGCTGGGATTGGCAGCCACCGAGCCACAGCCCATGCCCTGTCATTGGCAGCCGGAGGTGGCGTGCGAGTGGGTCTTGAGGACGGCATCCACCTTGACCCGTCGCGTTCCACTCTCGCCCGGAACGTCGACCTCGTCAATGCGGTGCACCAACAGGGCGAACTCCTGCATCGCAGGCCCATGACGCCGGCGGAGTTGCGCGCGCTGCTGGTTTCCCCAAGCGTAGGGTGACCAGTGCCGCAAGCAACGATCCTTGTTCCCACCCACGATCACTGGGCAACTCTTCATCTGGCTGTGGGAAGTGCCCTCCAGCAGACCGTTCGTGACCTTGAAGTGATCGTTATCGGCGATGGCGTGTCCGCCGAGGTCCGTTCCGTGGCGATGGACCTGTGCCTTTCAGACTCGCGAGTCATCTTTCTCGACCTACCGAAAGGGCCGAACCACGGGGAGGTCCACCGGGACCGTGCGGTCGCGGAGTCGCGAAGTGAGGCGGTCTTCTATCTGTGTGACGACGACCTGCTTTTACCCAAGCACGTCGAGAACCTCCTCAGTCTCCTGCCCGAGGCGGACCTGGTCCAGTCGCGCAACGGCTACCTCGATACTTCGGGGCGTCTTATTCTCTTCCCGACGGACCTCTCCGATCCTGAAGCGATCGAATGGCATCTGAGGAGTCCGCGAAGGAACGCCACAAGCCTGACAGGCACAGCCCATCGTCGCTCGACGTACCGGGAACTGCCTGAGGGCTGGGTGACCACCCCTCCCGACGAGTGGCCCGATCACTACATGTGGAAGAAGTTCTTCCGAATGGATGGCTTCCGGGGCGCCACGCACAGCGAGATGACAGCGCTGCAACTGCCGACGTCGTCAGGCCGTGAGGATGTGGGACAGGACGGTCGGGTCTCAGAGCTCTCCTGGTGGGCCACGCGACTCGCTGAGCCGGGAGCACATGAGTGGATCCAGTCGATGGCGGACTTAGCGGCGGCAGCCCAATTGGCCGTGTGCTCCCGCCTTGTGGTCGATCTCGGCCACGAGCTCATGCAGCTCAGCGACGAACTCCTGGAAGTCCAGAGTGGCCTTGCTCGGAGTCGGCAGGAGGTGCAGGCCCTCACGGGCGACTTGGAGTTGACTCGGTCCAAGATCGGCGAGTGTCGCGAGGACCTCAGTGCCTTGGCGGTTCAGAAGCAGCAACTGGAGGCGGTCCTTGCTGGAGTCCTTGACTCCAGGAGTTGGCGAATCACGGGGCCGCTGCGGCGCTTGGCGGAATCCTCCCGGCGTGAAGCGACCCAAGGCCCGCAGGGCTGACTGCCATATGGCTAGCGCGGCTCGTCGGCGTCGTGGAGCGATATGCCGGCGGCATCAGGCTCCGGGTAGTGTGAGTCGAGGAACTCGTTCAGACCGATGTCCCATCGGAGTCGCGGATCGGGCTCGCCCACCTTCCGCGCCACCATCGCGACCGCGAGGAACGAAGTGCGTTGGCGCTCCAAGCCGAGGGTTGCGGGCTCCGAGCCCAGCGGGACGATCCTGCAGGGTAGGCCCTCGGTAACTTCCAGGATCTCGAAGCCGGTCAGTCGATGGAACAACGTCCGGAAGGCGTCTGATGAGAACCGGAAGAAGTCCCAGGGCTGATCGTGGAGGGGCCAAGTGGGATGCGTGAAGATGAACACGATGCCTCCGGGCTTGAGGGCCTCGTTCAGTTCGAGCACGACCTTCCAGGGCATCGCGAGGTGCTCGAAGACCGAGATGGCGAAGATTGCGTCGAAGGTGCCCGGATCCACGTACTGCGTAAGGGAGTGGGCGTCGCCGACGAGGTCCACATTCGGTCCGGCGACGATGTCAAACCCGACGTACTGGGTGTCTGCCGCAAACGCACTGGTGTACACGTGTCCGGACCGGGCCCGCGACCCGATCTCAAGCACTCGCGGAGCCTCCATCGCGTTCACCATCTGGATGAAGTCGGCGAACACCGCATGTACAGGATCGCCCGTGGTCGGCACGCGAATCGGGCGCAGAAGAAGTCGGGCCGACCACGTCAGTCCGGCTTCGAGAACCACGCGATGAACGGGTACCCCGTGTGCCTCCGCCGACGTGCGGGCTCGGCGCCACTTGTCGCGAAGCTTCACGGTGCCACTCGCATGCCTGCATGGTATGCGAGCCCGTCCTGTGTTCCCCCGAGACCGGGTGTTGGCGCACGTCTCAGGGCCTCCACACTCCTACGGCCGGCTCGACCCCATCAGCGTCCAGTTGACCACCGGGACGTTCACCAGCGTTCGCTCGCCCAGGTCCTCCACGTGGAACCCGGCCTCGGCCAGCGCCGCCCGGGTGTCCTGGGTGCACCGGCACCCACCGGCCAGCCGCGGCCACAGCCCCCCGACCGACACCGCGCGCTGCATGCGCTCGGTCCACGTGCCCGGCTCGGCGCGAACGTGCTCGAGCACGCACACCGTGCCATCCGGGTGCAGCACCCGCCGGGCCTCGGCCAGGACGTCCTCCACCGAGTCCACCGAGCACAGCACGTAGGCGAACAGCACGCAGTCCACCGAGTCGTCCGGTAGCGGCAGCGCCTCACCCACCGCGTCGATCAGCTCGACCTCCAGGCCCCGCGCCCGGGCGGCTTCAACACGTGGCAGGGACGCGGCCCGCATCGAATCGCTGGGCTCGACGGCCACCACCGACGTGACCGCCTCGGGCAGGTGGTCCAGGTCGTGCCCCGGTCCGAGCCCCACGATCAGCAGCCGCCCGTGCGCCCCGGCCAGCACCTCGCTGCGCGCGGCACCCAGTTGTGAATGCTCGCCCAGGTCGGCGATGACCTGGTACAGGCGCGTGAACAGGGGGTGGTCATGGGCAGCCATGCCCGCCAGTATGCCCACTAGGGCAACGAAGGGCTGCCTCGCGTCGCGCCAGTGCCACGCCGGAACCGGGACCTCCGCACCTTGCCCGCCGGCATCGTGGACGGGCATCCTGACAGGAGCCGTGCGTGACGGCACGCACACGACAGGGGGAGGTGTCCGACCGTGGTCCACCCAGGCGCGACTCGCCGCCCTCTCGGGCCCCTGACCTGGGTCGCGGGACTCACTGCCCTCGTCACAGTGGTGTCGGCCTGCGCGGGCGGCTCGCCGATGACTGCGCAGCCCAGCGCATCCGGCCCAGGACCGTCGACCGGCTCGTCATCGGGCCCAGGGTCGTCCACCAACGGCACGCCTACGGAAGGCCCAGCGCCCAGCGCCCCGACCGCCGGTTCGCCGCCCGCCACCCCCTCCATCCGGCTCACGATGACCCCCGCCCAGGCGCGTGCCGACACAGGTCAGCTCCTCGACAGCGACTGCTACGCCCACCACGACCAGACGGCGGCCCCTGACCCTGAGGACTGCTCGTTCGGCTTCTTCGACGGTGACACCGTCGTCCTCTACGGCGACTCGCACGCCGCGCAGTGGTTCGGGGCCGCGGTCGAGGTGGCCGACCGCCACGACTGGCGGCTGCTGCCCGTCACCAAGGCGGACTGCCCGCCAGGCGGGGAGCGCGTCGTGGACGCTGACGGCGGCGAGTACACCGAGTGCGCCGCGTGGCACGCCCGCGCGATGGAGCTGATCCGCAGCCAGGAGCCGATCCTGGTGCTGGTCGCCGCGCGGTCCGACGGCTACCGGATCGTCGGCGAGGACGGCGAGCCGCTGAGCAGTGCCGCGTCCGCCGACCGCCTGGCTCAAGCCCTGGCCGAGGATCTGCGGGCCTTCGCCGACATGGGTGCCCGCACCGTCCTGATCCGCGACACCCAGGCGCCGGGGTTCGACGTCCCGGACTGCATCGAGGCTGACGGCCCGGGAGCCTGTGGCTATGGCCTGGTGGAGACGAGCCCTGACGACTCCGCCCAACGAGCAGCGGCCAAGGCGAGCGGGTCGGACGTGGTCGACCTTCGCCAGGAGGTCTGCGGCGACCGCGCCGAATGCCTCGGCGTCGTCCATGGGCTCATCACATTCCGCGACGCCGAGCACGTGACCAGCACCTTCGCAACGTCGTTGGCCGACGATCTGGAGGCCGGCCTCGAGGCGCTGCCAGCCTGAGGAGCAGGTGCGTGGGCTGGCTGGGCTGCCAGCCCCACCCCACGGCCAGCCCTTCGTCTCCCTGCGCGCCGGCCCAGCACGCCGCTCACCTCACCTCGCCACGCCCCCCACGCGACGCGGCTGCCGGCCCCTCGATGTGACCGACGCATCCGCCGCGAGTCAGGTGCCCGCTCCGCCCTACAGTGAAACTCCCCCGACCGCGCCCGCCCCCTCCGGTGCGCGACCCCCACCCCTGGGAAGGACGCCCATGAACCTCGCCAGCAACCTCGCCCGCAGCGCTGAGGCCGCCCCCGCCGCCCCTGCCATCACGTTCGATGACACCGTCGTCCCCTACGGCATGCTCGCCCAGGGCGCCGCCCGGGTCGCGGGCTGGCTGCAGGACCTCGGCGTCCAGCCCGGAGACCGGGTCGCGGTGTCGATGCCCAACATCCCGCACATGCCGATCGTCTACTACGGCATCCTCTGGGCCGGCGGGGTCGTGGTCCCGATGAACCCGCTGTACAAGTCCCGCGAGGTCGCCTTCGTGCTCGCTGACTCCGAGGCCCGGGCCCTGTTCGCCTGGGACGGCGTCGCCGAGGAGGCGGGCAAGGGTGCTGCCGAGGCCGGTGCGGAGTTCATCAGCGTCGTGCCCGCGGAGTTCCTCGGCCAGGTGATGTCCCACGAGCCGGTCGCCCTCGTCGAGCGCGACGACCAGGACACCGCGGTCGTGCTCTACACCTCGGGCACCACGGGCACCCCCAAGGGCGCGGAGCTCACGCACACCAACATGGCCCGCAACGCCGAGATCTCCGTCGGCCTCGTGGACGTCGGCCCCGACGACGTCGTGTTCGGCGGCCTGCCGCTGTTCCACTCGTTCGGCCAGACGGTCGGGATGAACGCCGCCATCTCGGTCGGCGCGAACCTGACCCTCATCCCCCGGTTCGAGCCGACGAAGGCCCTCGAGGTCCTGCAGCGCGACAAGGTCACGATCCTGCTCGCGGTACCCACGATGTACGTGGCGCTCCTGCAGCACCCCAACAAGGGTGACTACGACCTGTCCTCGCTGCGCGTCTGCGCCTCAGGCGGCGCCTCCCTGCCCGTCGAGGTCCTGCACGGGTTCGAGGCCGCCTTCGACGCGATCATCCTCGAGGGGTACGGCCTGTCGGAGACCAGTCCGGTCGCCTCGTTCAACCACGCCGACCGCGAGCGCAAGCCCGGCTCGATCGGCACGCCGGTCGCCGGTGTGGAGATGCGCCTCATCGACGCGGACTGGAACGACACCCCCGAGGGCGAGATCGGCGAGATCGCGATCAAGGGCCACAACGTCATGAAGGGCTACCTGGGCAAGCCGGAGGCCACCGCCGAGGTGATGAACGACGGCTGGTTCCGCACCGGCGACCTGGCCAAGCGCGACGCCGACGGCTACTACTACATCGTCGACCGTTCCAAGGACATGATCATCCGCGGTGGCTACAACGTGTACCCCCGCGAGATCGAGGAGGTGCTCTACGAGCACCCCGCCGTGGCCACCGCAGCCGTCGTGGGCGTCCCACACCGCGAGCTGGGCGAGGAGATCGCGGCCGCCGTGACCCTCAAGCCCGGGGCGAGCGCCACCGAGGACGAGCTGCGTGCGTTCGTCAAGGAGCGGGTGGCGGCCTACAAGTACCCCCGGATCGTCTGGGTGACCTCCGATCTCCCGCTGACTGCGACGGGCAAGATCCTCAAGCGCGAGATCCACATCCCGGCGCAGCTGACCGACTGAGGGAGGCGGGCGCGGATCCGGCCTCATGGGGCTCGGATCCGCGACCTCGGCGGTAGTTGCGCTCCCGGCCCGGAGCCGAGCCTTAACCACCTCTGGATGATCCGTTGTGGCGGCTCGTGCTAGACACTTGGGGTGAGGGTTCAGGCGGCAACGGGGGCGGGCGTCGTTGCTCTCGCGCTGCTCGCCGGCATGGCTGCCCCCGCGAATGCCGTGGTCACGGCCCCCGCCAATGGCAGGTCCGCCCCGACCGCATCCCGTCCGCCCGCAGACGTCACCCCCTCCGGCGGGCTGCAGAAGCCCCTGCCCACCCTGCGCGGCGAGCGTCTGGGCTCCTCGCAGTGGGGACTCACCGCCATCGGCGCGGAGGGGGCGTGGGGGATCACCCGCGGGTCGGGCGTCACCGTGGCGGTCCTCGACTCCGGCGTCGACGACGCCCATCCCGACCTCGCGGGCCGCCTGCTGCCCGCCCTGGACCTGGTCGGTGACGGCCTCACGGGCGACCCGTTCGGTCACGGAACGCGCATCGCGGGGATCATCGCCGGGGTGATGGATGGCGCTGGGATCGCCGGCGTGGCCAGCGACGTGCGGATCCTGCCGATCCGGGTCCTGGCCGCCGACGGGGAGGGCGACCAGAGCCGCACCGCCCGCGGGATCCGCGCCGCCGTGGCCGCCGGCGCCCAGGTGATCAACCTGTCACTGAGCAGCCAGACCGAGAGCCCCGCCCAGGCCGACGCCATCCGCTACGCCCTCGACGAGGGGGTCACAGTCGTCGCCGCGGCCGGCAACCGTCGCGACGAGGGCAGCCCGACCGTCTACCCCGCGGCCTACCCGGGGGTGCTCGGGGTGTCGAGCGTCGGACGGGCACTGCGGGAATCGGGATTCGCCAGCCGCGGCGGCTTCATCGACCTCGTCGCGCCCGGCGAGCGGGTGCTCACCACCGAGGTGGGCGGCGGGTGGGGCCGCGAGGACGGCACCTCGATCGCTGCCGCCTTCGTGACCGCAGGTGCCGCACTCGTGCGGGCCGCGAACCCCTCGCTGAGCCGCGCGCGGGCCGACGAGATCCTCCTGAGCACTGCGCGCGACCTCGGGCCCAGGGGGCGCGATGACGCGTTCGGTGCCGGCCTGCTCAGAGTCGATCGCGCCGTGCGGGCCGCCGCCGAGCTGCCCGGCGGGGTGCCGATCCCCTCTGCCGTGGTCACCGTCGGATCCGTCGCCTCGGGCTCGAAGCTGGGCGTGGACATCGACCCGGACCTCAGCGCCGGGGCGTGGGCGTTCCGTGTGGAGCGCCAGCGGGCAGACGGGTCGTGGCGCACCCTGAAGGCGACCTACCGCACCCACGGTGCCCTGGAGACGCGGATCGTCGACCTGCCGCGGGGTACCTACCGCGTGCTGGTTCCCTCGCGGATGGGGCTCACCGAGGCGACCTCGGTCCCGGTGACGCTCAACCGGTAGGCAGGTCGCGCCTCCCCGGTGTGGTTCCTCGCGGCGGCCGTGAGGCCGGTCCGACGGCGGGCGAACGCCAGGGCCGGTCGCCGCTCACGCCAGCTGCAGCAGCAGCTGACCCTTCGGCTTCGGGATCGGGATGGCGGCCATCTCCATCCGCTGCCCCGGCTTCGCGCGAACACGGTGCTCGGCCAGGACCGCGGCCATCACGGCCTTGGTCATCAGCTCGGCCAGGTGGTTGCCCAGGCAGATGTGCGCCCCGCCGCCGAACGGCACGTACAGGTGCGAGTGCGCGCGATCCTCGGCCCTCTCCGGAGCGAACCGCATCGGGTCGAACTCCTCGGGTGACGTCCACCAGTCGGGATGCCGGTGCAGCGCGAGGCTGGCCAGCGCCACCATCTGGCCGGCGCGCAACGGCACGCCCGCGACCTCGGTGTCGCGAAGCACGCCGCGCGGGGAGGACGGCACCGGCGGGCTCAGCCGCAGCGACTCCTTCATCACCAGCTCGGTCCCGACCAGTGACTTGTAGTTCTCGATGGTGACGTCCCCGCCCGCCAGCGCCGCGGTCTCGGCTGCCAGCCGGTCCTGCCACTCGGGGTGCTGCGAGAGGTGCCAGAGCATCACGGTGAGGGTCGCGGTGGTCGTGTCGTGGGCGGCCAGGAGCAGGAAGATCATGTGGTCCACGACCTCCTCGTCCGTGAGCGACCGGCCCTCCTCCGTGGTGGCGTGGGCCAACTGGGAGAGCAGGTCCGGTCGCTCCGGCCCTGACCGCCGCTCGAGCACCAGCCCGCTCAGCAGCTCCTGCAGGGTCCGGCGTGCCCGCAGCCCGCGGGCGAACGGTGTACCCGGGATGTCGTGCCGGATCGGTGACACCGACGCCCGCATCATCGCGACGAACGAGTCGTTGACGACGTCGGCCTGCGGGCCGAGGTCGAGGCCCACGAACACCTGGGTGGCGATGTCCAGGGTCAGCCGCTTGGTCATCCGGTAGACGTCGATGCCGTCGCGCCCGGCGCCCGCCACCGCCGCGGCGACGTGCTGGCGCGCGAGGTCGTTGACCTGCTCCATGTACCCGGCCAGTGCCTGGCGCCGGAACGCGTACTGCATGACGCGGCGGTGCAGGTGGTGGTCGTCGAAGTCGCGCAGCATCAGCCCGTGGTGGAACATCGGCCCGATGGTGAACGACCAGCCGATCTCGCTGGAGAAGTTCTCCGCCCGGTCGATGTAGATCTCCTTCGTCGCCTCCGGGCTCAGCAGGAGGGTGACGGGCTGGCCCAGGACGTGGAGCTCGAAGGCGTCGCCATAGGCGGCCTGGGCGTCCATGAGCAGGGTTCGGGCGTCACGCAGGAACGCAACGGTGTTGCCCAACCCGGGGAGGCCGGGGACGCGGGCGATCTCGGCGGTCATGAGCACATAGTGGCGGCATCGCAGCGCGTGGGGGGACCCCGGGCCCTCGGATGGCTGTCCGGTCGGCCTCGCGACCAGAAGATCGCCTGGGACTGGGCCGAGCGCCGCCCTCATCCGGTCGGGGATGGCTACTCTGAATCCCATGAGCAAGAAGGCGAACAAGGAGCACGTCGAGTCCCTCACCGACGACCAGTTGGAGCACCTGCTGGAGGAGGGCGGGCACCTGCGCAAGCCGCAGGACGTCGAGGAGGCGGCGGCCCGTCGCAAGGTCAAGCGGATGAACAAGGCGCTCTACGAGCTCGAGCTGTTCCGACTGCAGGCCGAGCTCGTCGAGATGCAGGAGTGGGTGCGCACCACCGGCGCGCGACTCGTGGTCATCTTCGAGGGCCGCGACGCTGCCGGCAAGGGCGGCACCATCCAGCGGATCTCCCAGTACCTGAACCCACGCGTCGCGCGGATCGTGGCACTCCCGGCGCCCACCGAGCGTGAGCTGTCGCAGTGGTACTTCCAGCGCTACGTCCCGCACCTGCCGGCCGCCGGGGAGATCGCCCTGTTCGACCGCTCCTGGTACAACCGTGCCGGCGTCGAGCGGGTCATGGGCTTCTGCAGCGCCGACCAGTACCGCCGCTTCCTGCACCAGGCCCCGATCTTCGAGCGGATGCTCGTCGAGGACGGGATCATCCTGCGCAAGTACTGGTTCAGCGTGTCCGACGAGGAGCAGGAGGCGCGCTTCCGGTCACGCCTCGATGACCCGATGCGTCGCTGGAAGCTCTCGCCCATGGACCTGGAGTCGATCACCCGCTGGGAGGACTACTCCCGGGCCAAGGACGACATGTTCGTCCACACCGACACCCAGAACGCGCCCTGGAACGTGGTGGAGTCCGACGACAAGCGCCGTGCGCGGATCAACGCCATCCATCACCTGCTCAGCACGATCCCGTACACGCACGTCGAGCGGGCCCGCCTCGAGCTGCCCCATCGACCGGCCACCACCGGCTACCAGCGCCCCCCGCGCAACACCCAGACGTTCGTCCCCGACCACGCCGGGGACCTGGAGCTGGCCGCCGCTGCCGGCGAGAAGCCGCGCCAGCGGGAGGGCGAGCACTGAGCAGGCGAGGACCCGCCGGACGGTTGTCCGACGGGTCCTCGATGATGCCTGCCCTCGCGTGGGGCTGCCTGCGATCAGGACGTGAGCGCGGCCACGTCGACGGTCGGCGGGACCATCACGGCGTCGATGACGTGGATCACGCCGTTGGAGGCGTCCACATCGGTGGCGGTGACATTGGAGTCATTCACCTTGACCCCACCGTCGGTGGTGATCGCGATGGTCGAGCCCTCGACTGTCGGGACGTCGCCGGCGGTGACGTCAGCGGCCATGACCTCGCCGGACACCACGTGGTAGGTCAGGATCGAGGTCAGTGCGTCCTTGTTCTCCGGGAGCAGGAGGGCATCGAGCACGCCCTCGGGCAGCGCGTCGAACGCCTCGTCGGTCGGCGCGAAGACCGTGAACGGGCCCTCACCTGACAGGGTCTCAGCCAGGCCGGCGGCCGTCACCGCGGCAACCAGGGTCTCGAAGTCCTCGTTGGAGGCAGCGACCTCGACGATGGTGCCGGGCTCGTCCATGGCCGGGGCCTCGGACGCCATCTCGCTCTCGGCGGCGGCCGCTGGTCGCGGGGGCGGTGGCCTCGTCCGAGTCACTGGAGCATCCGGACAGGAAGAGCAGGGCGGCGATGCCACCGGCGGCTGCGAGCTTGATGTTCATTGGGATCTCCTGAGTGTTGTTGCGAACCACGCTCTGCGGCTCTCAGTCAGGGATTCGGCCACGCCCCTCCGAACGGATGCACAAATTGTGCACAGGTTTATAACGAACTGGTAACGGTCCCCGGGGCAGAAGGGGGCACCGTGCCCACGGCACCTGCGATTCCAGTCGGGGGCTGCGACGGCTGGGCCAGTTATCCTCAGCCCTGTGCCCGATACCCGCCCCGATCTCACCGGGCACCCCGCGGCGCTGTTCGTCTTCAGCAACCTCCGTGAGCAGAAGGGTGGACTGACGCGGGCGTGGCTGCGGCGCCTCACGGCATTCCACGAGGCCGGGTGGGACACGCACATCGCGACCATCCACCCCCAGCCGGAGATCGACGCGACGCTGGACGCCTGGCGCGAGCGGGGGTGGCTGCCCACGGCGACGTCCGTGCACCACTACCAGCGCCGCGACAAGCGGTTCCGGCCCTCGTGGAGCCGCCGCACGGATGAGTCGTTCACGCGCGACGACCGGGTCGCGGACTGGTTGGACTGGCTGGTGGGCAGGCTCCCGGGGGTCGTGGTGTTCGCCGACTCACCGGTGACCTATGCGCCGGTTGCGATGATGCGCAACCCCTACGTCGGGCGGATCATGACGGTCCACCTCGCCCACCGCAAGCGCGCCGCCTCGTCGGGCGAGGCAGGGGCCGAGGCGGGGGCCGGGGCTGGGGCCATCAGGAGTCGCCGCGCCCGCCAGATCCGTTCCCGCTACGCCGGGCCGGTGGGCCAGCCGCGCCTGTCAGGGCGACTACTGCCCTTCGCCGGCGCCGCGGATGCCGTCGTCGCGCTGACCCAGCAACAGGCGCGGACCTCCCGAGGACCTGCCCGGTCTCGAGGTCCATGTGATCCCGAACATGATCGACCCGGTCCCCTCGGACCTGGTCCCCGTGCGCGATCCGCTCCGTGTGGTCCAGCTCGGCCGGCTGGACGCGGTCAAGCGCGTCGACCATGCCATCCGAGCCGTGGGGATCGCCGCGCGTACGCTCCCCGGCATCCGGCTGGAGGTCTACGGCCGTGGACCGGAGCTCGAGCACCTCCTCGAGCTGCGCAGCGAGCTGGGGCTGGCGAACGTGGTGTCGTTCCCCGGTTTCACCGAGGACCCGCTCGAGGTGCTGGCTGGCTCTGCCGTGTCCCTGATGACCTCTCGTCGGGAGGGCTTCGGGTTGGCCGTGGCCGAGAGTCTCGCTGCCGGAACGCCCGTGGTCACCTATGACGTCGACTACGGGCCAGCCGAGCTGGTCTCCGATGGGGTGAACGGTCGGGTCGTCGCGGATGGATCGGTCGAGGACCTGGCAGCTGCACTGGTGGAGGTGCTCGCCGATCCCGAGGCCTGGAGTCGGATGTCCCGGGCCGCCCCGGCGGCGGCCGAACGGCTGCGACCCGACGTGGTGGCCGCGCAGTGGCTGGACCTCGCGGTCGATGTCGCGGCGCGGGTCGAGGTCCCGTCGGGTGCGTTCCTCGTGGAGGACCTACGCGTGCGCCGCGCAGGGCTGGACGTCGAAGGAGTGGTGATCGGAGCGGCGGCCCTCCCTGGGCGGGTGCGGATCCTCGGTGGGGCCGAGGTGCCTCTCGAGGCCACCGAGGACCCGTCGACTGGCCCGTCGAGGCCTGAAGGGTCGACCGGGTTCGTGGCCCAGGACGTGCGGGCAACCCTTCCCTGGTCGGCTGTGGCCCAGTGGCCGGACGCAGCCGCCCTCGCTGCCGACGCAGGCGACGGCGTGAGCATCCCGGTCCTCGGGCCGGGGCTGCCCATCACAGTGGCGCCCACCGAGGCAGGCACGGTACTGGTCGGCTGGGACGAGGAGCAGGCGGTCGTGCGCCGGGTCACGGGGCCGGATCCCGTCCCGGTGACGGGGCGCCTGACAAGCGTCCGTGCGGACGTCGGTGAGGACGTCACGGTCCTCTCCGAGATCCCGATCGCGCGGGCGAGGGTGTCGAGTTCGCGTGCGACGTCCACGGACCTCGAGGTCCACCTGCTGCCGGGGCTGGCCCTGACGGCGGAATCCGAGCTGGCAGTGGCGGCCGGAGCCGGGGACCATGCTGTCCGGGTGGGTCGATTCCGGCTGGCGGGCGGTGAGGCGGATTCAGGGAAGCCCACGGATGCCGTCCTGGGTGTCATCGAGTGGGATGCCCGTGGGGTTGGCCGAACTGTCGAGCGCGGGAACCGCGCCGGCCCTTGTGTGGCTCTCGGTAGGGATCTCCCTGCGGCTGGTTGCGCCGGTGGAGCTCGAAGCGGGGCGGGTCCTGGCCCTGGACGTGGGTGACCGATGGGTGCTGGCCCCTGCGACATCCGGGCGGGCGATGTTGGTCCCGGGGCGGGGACTGCGGATCCGGGTGGCCCAGGCGGCGCGCCGGTTGACACAGAATCGCCGCGGAGTTTGACCCGCCCAACAAGTCGTGATTTCATGGGGGCATGAATTCTGGGGCGGGCCGAGCATTTGTGCGCGGAATTGTTGGAGTGCTTTCTCTCGTGCTTGTGAGCACGCTGGTGCCCATGGGAACGGCCAGTGCAAAATCGAGGCCCATTGTTCCTAGGGAATTGTTTGGAATGCATTATCACAGCGTTAGCAATTCCGTCCCGGGTTTCCGTGTAGGAGCTGTGCGCCTCTGGGACAGCGGCGTGGCCTGGGCGGCCCTCCAGCCGACCCCGGACACGATCAACTGGGATCCGCTCGATGCTGCGGTCGCCAACGCCCAGGCGGCCGGGATCGCCGAGATCCAGTACGCGTTCGGCCACACGCCGGTGTGGGCTGCTGCCCAGCCGAACAAGGTCGGCCCCATCGGCAACGGTTCCGCGTCCGAGCCGGCGAACATGGCCTACTTCACCAACTTCGCCCGCGCCGTCGCGCGAGCGGTACGCGGGGCGGATCACCTCGTACGACATGTGGAACGAGGCCAACCTCAAGATCTACTGGACCGGCACGTCCAAGCAGCTGGCACAGCTGACGATCGAGGGCTCACGCGCCATCAAGTCCGTCGATCCGGGGGCCAAGGTCCTCGCGCCGAGCATCACCTACGGCGCGTTCCTGCGCAGGCCCAGCTTCTGGAAGGACTACGCCTCACGGATGAAGAAGGCGCGCTGGCCGATCGACGCCGTCAACGTCCACCCGTACTCCAAGACGCCCAACTACCTCACCAAGCGCGCCAACACCATCAAGAAGACGAAGGCGTTCTATCGCAAGTACGGCTTCAAGGGCCCCGTCTGGGACACCGAGGTCAACTACGGTGATCGTCGTGGCCTCGGCCAGGGGTGGAAGCAGGTGGTCTACAGCGGGGATGTGGCGGCCGGGATGATCGCCCGCACGTACATCGACTCGATGCGCAGCGGTGTCTACCGCGTCTTCTGGTACGGCTGGGACTCCCACGTCCTGGGCATCGACACGATCGATCCGAGCACCGGGGCGATCACCCCAGCGGGCCAGTCGTTCCTCACGGTCCAGGACTGGATGGTGGGCAAAGCATGGCTCGGGTGCAAGGACAAGAAGTCCATCCGCTCCTGCAAGCTGCAGGGCCCGGATGGAGCCCGGTCGACGATCGTCTACGCCACGAGCAAGACCCGGACGCTGACGATCCCCAACGGGGTGGGCGCCTACCAGGTCCTCAGCGGTGCTGTCATCCCCGTCGGTGCGAGGCAGAAGGTGAAGGTCAACGGGAACCCGATCCTGTTGCTGGGGGTCTGACCCTGGGCGTGGCTGGGCGGTGCGGGCTCACGCTTGGCTCACCGTCCAGCCAGAACCGCCACGGGGTCGGCGCACCGGCGCCTGCAACGCCGGTTCGAGGACCGGACCCGACGGGGCCCCGCGCGGAACCTCGCTCCGGCAGGACCAACCGCAAACGGCCGACGGGGTCGAGCAGGTCCACCCCGTCCTGAGCGCCGTCGACACCCAGCGCATCGCGCAAGCCGGGCGGGCCCTCGGGCCAGGTCCCTGTCGGTTCGGGCTGCCGGTCGTCGTGCTCCGCGCAGCCGCCACGCCCACCACCACCTCTCCGGCACGGATCAGCACGGCTCCAGCCTCCCCCTCGGGATGGGCCACCACGTTCAGGCACCAGTGCATGCCGTAGGTGAAGTAGACGTAGGCATGCCCCGGGGGTCCGAACATGGCGGCGTTGCGCTGGGTCCTGCGCCGATGCGCGTGCGATCCGGGGTCCTGCCCGACGCCGGCATAGGCCTCCACCTCAGTGATCCGCAGGGAGACTCGAGGGCCCAGGTCGCTGGTCAGCTCGGCTCCGAGGAGTCGGGGCGCGACCTCGGCCGCCGGCCCGAGCAGGAACGCCCGGAGCGTGGAGTCGCCGTTCACGCGGACCTCCCGGACGGCTCGCCGCGCGTCAGTCCTCGGCCGGGGGCAGGGGCGGGCGGGGGACGGCGCGCGTGCCGGAGTACCTCGGGTCCGCGGCACGCATCGCGGCCTCCACCCGCTCGCGATCGCTCTCGCCGGGGACGGCGCCGAACTCCTCGACCAGCTCGTACCGGCGGCCGTAGACGGTGATCACGGACTGGACCGTGGCGACCACGGGAATCGCCAGCAGGGCACCTGTGATCCCGAAGAGCGCGGCGCCGGCGATCACCGACCCGAAGGCAACAGCGGGGTGGATCTCCAGAGTCGTGCGCGTGATCCGGGGTGCGACCAGGTAGTTCTCGACCTGCTGGTAGGCGACCACCACGATCAGGACGACCAGGGCCTTGATGGGTTCGCCCTCCACCAGGGCGATGATCACCGGCAGCGCGCCCGCCAGGTAGGTGCCGATCGTCGGGATGAACTGCGAGACCAGGCCGACCCACAGGGCCATCGGCAGCCAGTACGGCAGGTCGAGGAGGAAGAACGCGATCCCGTGGAATGCCGCGCTGATCATCGCCAGCAACCCGCGGGAGATCACGTAGCCGCCTGCCTTCTGCGTGGAGATGTCGACCACGGTGAGGAAGGTCCGCTGCCGATGGGGCGGCAACCACGAGGCGACTGTGCGTCGGAACTGCGGGCCGTCGGCGGCGAAGTAGAACGAGAACAGCATGATGGTGAACAGCGAGAAGACCCAGTTCACTGCCGTCCCGAGGACGCTGAGCAGGCCGACGCCCAGGTTCTGGGCGATGTTGGCGATGTCCTTCGCGCCGAGCCCGAAGTTGTTGAGGATCTGGTTGGGGTCCAGCTGGGTGCCGAACTTGGTGTTGGCCCAGGTGAGGATCGTCGAGAGCACGTCCGGCAGGCTGCTGATCAGCTGCGCCAGCTGGTCAGCCAGAAGTGCCCCGAACACGGTGAAGAACGCGACGGTCGCCAGGATCAGGCCGCCCATCACCATGAAGGTACCGACCCCGCGGCGGATTCCCCGGCGCTGGAGGTAGTTCACCAGGGGCTCCATGGCCAGGCCGATGAAGAACGAGAAGAACAGGGTGTACCAGAAGGACGTCAGCTGCCCGAAGCCCCACGTGACGACCTTCGCAGCCGCCACGAGGATCAGGATCAGGATCACTGCCCGACGGAACCAGGGCGGAAGGCTTCGGTCGTCCTCCGGCTCCGTGAGCGCCCACGGCAGGTTCGACAGGTTCGCCTCGGCGGTGGGCGTTGAGGCGCCGAAGTCGCCGCGAGCACGGTCCCGGCGTAGGCGCTGCCCTGCGCCTCCGGGGAGTGCGGGGGCCGGTGCTGCTGGGCTCGTCGTTCACCGGACGGTCCTCTCAGCCCTCGACCCGGTCCGGGCCGGACTCGGGGCGTGACGTGGGTGTCGCTGGATCCTGGGCGCTCAGCAGGGCCAGATCCTCGGCCAGGCGTCGTGTCCGGGCCTCAAGCCGGGAGACCTCGTTGCTCAGCTGGATGGCGCACCAGGAGCAGGAAGAGGATCGCCGAGAAGAACAGCAGGTTCGAGACGATCTCGAATCCGAGGGCGCCGGCGGCTCGGGTCAGGATCCCGGGGAACAGCGCCCCGAGCATCAGCATCCCGCTGACGAGCAGCCAGAGCGCGGCGAATCGCTCCCGGAGGATCCCCCGCCTCAGCAGTTCGATCACGAACACGAGCAGCAGCGCCAGCGGCTGCCAGGCCCACCCAGTTGACGTTCATCGCGCCTCCGCCTGTTCCAGGGCGGGTACCTCCACCGGGCGGCGGGCCAGTGCCACGTAGAGCGCGAGCAGTGCTCGTCCCAGGTAGAGAGTGGCGCGGATCGGTGAGTGGCTGGCGGTGCCTCCCTGTCGAGGCACGCATCTCGACCGGGACCTGGGTCACCTGCAGCCCGGAGCGCGCCGCGATGACCAGGGACTCGACCGTGTCACCGAGGTACTCGGCTGGGTAGTGCCTGGGCGAACAGCGAGATGGCATCGCCGGTCCGCGGCCCGGAAGCCCGAGGTGGTATCCAGTGAGGTCGGCCCGACAGACGCGGCTCAGGGACCGCGCGAGCATGCGCATCGCCCATCGGCGTGGTCCGCGCACCGAGTAGTCCCCATGTCCGGTGAAGCGTGCGCCGACCACCACCGACGCGTCCGTCCAGGGCGTGCAGTCAGGTCGGGGATGTGGGCGGGGATGTGCTGGCCGTCGGCGTCGACCTGCACGACGGCGTCGTAGTCGTTGCGCTGGGCGTAGAGGAAGGCTGTGCGCATCGCCCCGCCGACGCCCACGTTGAACGGCAGCGGACACCACCTGGGCGCCGGCACGGCGCGCGACCTCCGCCGTGCTGTCGGTCGAGCCGTCATCGACCACGAGGATGTCCACGGACGGCACGCACGCGTCCACCTCGTCGATGACGTTGCCGATCGTGGCCGATTCGTTCAACGCGGGGATGGCCACCAGCGTCCGCTGCATGCGCACACTGTGCCACACGCTGCCGGCGGCTTCTCGGAGAACTCGCCGTGTCCGGCGCAGCGCGCAGTCGCCTGGCACCCGCACGCTCCTCGCTCACCGGGTGCCCCTCCCGCCGCGCGTGCGTCACTCCGGGTGCCGCGCCTGCGGCCGGCACTGGGCGTCACTAGGATGTTTCGATGCCCTCGCCGAACGAGCCCTCGAGCGCCGTGCGCGCCGAGCAGCCCGTGGTCGCCGCGATGTACGACCGTCTCGACGAGCTCACCAGCAAGGCTGCACGGGACCTGAACCGGGCCAAGCGCGCCCCGACGGCAGGGACACCGGCGGCGCAGGTCGAGCGCGAGGCCATGATCCGGGTCTACACCGAACGGGTCGGGGCCCTGGTCTCCGCCGAGCGCAGGCTCTGCTTCGGCCGGCTCGACTTCTCCGCGGGGGGCATGCCGGTGTACATCGGGCGGCTCAGCCTCTCCGATGACGCCCAGAACCTCCTGCTGACCGACTGGCGCGCCCCGGCGGCCGAACCGTTCTATCGGGCCACCACCGCGACCCCGATGGGCGTGGCCCGGCGCCGGCACATCCTGCTCGAGGGCCGCGTGGTCAGCGGGGTCGAGGACGACGTGCTGGACCTCGACGCCGTGGGCGCGGACTCCTCCTACGAGGGCAACGGTGCCCTCATGGCGGCACTCGCGGCCCGGCGCACGGGTCGCATGGGTGACATCGTGGCCACCATCCAGGCCGAGCAGGACCGGATCATCCGGGCGCCCATGCCCGGGATCCTGGTGGTCGAGGGCGGCCCGGGGTGTGGCAAGACCGTCGTCGGGCTGCACCGGGCGGCCTACCTGCTCTACACGCACCGCGACCAGATCGCCCGCAGCGGTGTGCTGGTGGTCGGGCCCAACCCCCTGTTCCTGCGTTACATCAGCCAGGTCCTGCCCGGACTCGGCGAGTCCAGCGCGGTCCTGGCCACCCCCGGCCAGTTGTATCCCGGGGTTGAGGCCGACCCGGAGGTCTCGGACTCCGTGGCGGTGATCAAGGGCGACCTGCGGATGGCCGAGGTCGTGGCCACCGCGGTCCGAAACCGTCAGCGGGTGCCGGACTCGGCCCGGCACCTCACCGTCGAGGGGACCCGAATCGTCCTCACGCCGGGGATGGTCGCCGCAGCCCGCGACCGGGCTCGTGCCGCGCGCAAGCCGCACAACCGGGCTCGCCTGACCTTCGTCACCTCGCTTCTCGATCGGCTCGCGGTGGTGCTGGCGGAGGCGCGGGGCGTGGATCCGGACTCCAACCGGGAGATCCTCCTGGCCGACCTGCGCGACAGCCCGGACGTGCGCCGCGAGGTCAACCTGTGCTGGATGCCACTGACTCCCGAGCAGGTCATCACCGACCTCTGGGCGAACCCGCGGGCGCTGGCTGCGGCCGGTCCGCGACTGTCACCCCGGGAACGCGACGTGCTCGAGCGCCCCACCGGCCAGGCGTGGACGGTCAGCGACGTCCCCCTGCTCGACGAGGCGGCCGAGCTTCTCGGCGAGGACGACGAGCCGGCCCGGCGGGCCGCGGCGATCGCGGCCTCCGACCGCGCGCGGGAGGAGGAGTACGCCCGCGGTGTGCTGGAGATGACTGGCGTGGAGGGCCTCACGGCCGGGGCGCTGATCGACCGGTACTCCGGTTCGCGGCGGGTCCGCCGCACGGTCGTCGATGCGGCGCTGGCCGACCGCACGTGGGTGTTCGGACACGTGGTCGTCGACGAGGCCCAGGAGCTCTCACCGATGCAGTGGCGGTTGCTCCTGCGACGTTGTCCGAGCCGTTCGATGACCGTGGTCGGTGACCTTGCCCAGGCCGGCTCCGCGGCGGCCCCGCGGACATGGGGGGATGCTTTCGATCGCGTGGCGCCCGGCCGCTGGTCGGTCGAGCAGCTGACGGTCAACTACCGGACGCCCGCTCCGATGATGCAGCTGGCCACCCGCGTCCTTCGGGCCTCGGGCAGTGCCGTCACGGAGCCCTCGTCGATCCGTGACGGAACCCCTCCGCGGATCAGCCGCATCCCGGCCGCGGGCCTTGCCGCGGCTGTGGGGCAGGAGGTCACCGGCTGGATCGGCGAGGAGGGCCGGACCGCCGTGATCGTCCCGGCCTCGCTGCGCGATCCCATCACCCGGTCTCTGGACGACGCCCTCGCCTCGGGGACACTCGGAGTTGGCCACTCCGCCCTGGACACCCCCGTGAGCATCCTCACGGTGGCGCAGGCCAAGGGCCTGGAGTTCGACCAGGTCGTGGTGGTGGAGCCGCGCGCGATCCTTGCGGAGTCGGCCCGCGGCGGCCACGACCTCTACGTCGCGCTGACCCGCGCCACGCAGCAACTGGTCGTCCTGCACGCCGAGGACCTGCCCGCGGGGTTCGACGCGAACTGATCTCTGGTGCTGCGATCCTCCGCGCACACCCGCCGGTGATTCTCGGCGCACGCCCGCCGGAGACCTCAGTCCTCACCGCGGCCGGTCACGTTGTCCGCCAGCCAGTCGACCAGCGGCTGCGTCCTGCGCCACGCGTTTCGGACCTTCGTCCCCGCCGTGCGCGTGGCGAGCCATGGCTCGTCGTGGGGGAACGTGGCCGAGACCAGCACCGTGCGGTGCCGGAGCAGGTCGAGGTCGCGATGATCGGCGGGCACCCCGCGTGGCCGGGTCTTGACCTGGTCGCCGCCGACCTCCATCCCCGCTCGCGTCAATCCCGCGAGCTCCTTGCGCAGCGCCTTGACGGTCAGCCCGGCGTCGATGGCCGCTCGGTAGCGCGCGACCTGCTCACCCGTGGAGGCGTACCACCCGGCCCCGACCATCAGGCCACCGGAGCTGACCTGCACGTAGTAGCCGCACGCCGGGCCCACCTCGACGTAGCCGCCCTGGTGCTCCTTGTACGGGCTCTTGTCCGCGCTGAACCGGACGTCGCGGTAGGGCCGGAACAGCCGACCGGCACCGAACTCGGCCTCAAGGTCCTCGAGCAGGTCGGCCATCGGACCGGCGACCGCCTGCTCGTACCGGTGCTTGTTGTCCGCCCAGAACGCCTTGGTGTTGTCGAGCTCGAGGTCGTCGTAGAAGGCGAACGCGTCTGCGGGGAATCCCGTGAATCTGGTAGCCATGGGCACACCGTAGGCACCACGCGCCCGCCGCAACAGACCCGATGAGCGGATCTGTGGACAACGCGCTACTCCCAGCTGATCGCGCGCCCCGCGGCCAGCGCCGCATCGATGGGGATGTCGCGCCCGAGGGTCCGGTCGCGCAGCCGCTCGGTCGCCTGCGCGACGGTCTCCGCCGGTGCGGCGATGAAGCCCTGGTAGAAGTCGCACCCCGCGCCGGTGAGGATCCGCAACTGCCCGGGCGTCTCGACACCCTCGGCGAGCACGCGCATGCCCAGCGCGTGCCCGATCCGCACGATCCCCTCGGCCAGGGCTCGGGTGCGGGGGTCGCGCTCGATGTCGCGGACGAACACCCGGTCCACCTTCAGCTCGTCGACCGGGAACTTCGCCAGGTACGCCAGCGACGAGTACCCCGTCCCGAAGTCGTCCAACGAGATCCGCACGCCCAGCGCGCGCAACCGGGCCAGCGCCTCGGTTGCGGCCTCCGGGTCGTCGATCAGCGCGCCCTCGGTCACCTCCAGCGTCAGGGCGGTCGCAGGCAGCCGCGAGCGCAGCAGCGCGCTTCGCACGATGTCCAGCAGCCCGGGATCGATCAGCTGGTGCGGCGAGAGGTTCACGGCCATGGTGAAGTCCGGACCGCTGATCGCGGCCCACTCAGCGGCCTGTTGACAGGCCTGGGTGAGCACCCAGGCGCCGATCGTGAGGATCGCACCGGACTCCTCGGCGATGGCGATGAACTCCGCGGGACTGATGTCCCCGGCCTCCGGGTGCCGCCAGCGCATCAGCGCCTCGACGCCGACCTGCCGGCCGTCCAGGCAGCGGAACTGCGGCTGGTAGGCCACCGAGATCTCGCCGCGGTCCAGGGCATGGTTCAACCAGGAGGAGATCTGCACGCGCCTGCCCACGTCCGCGCGCAGCCCCTCGTCGTAGGCCACGATGCTGTTGCGTCCGCGCGACTTCGCCCGGTACATGGCCGTGTCCGCGGCGCGCAGCAGGTTCGCCGCCACATCCGGGCCCGGCTCGGTGTCCGACGACAGCACGGTGCCGATGTTGACCCCGAAGAACAGCTCGCGGTCGCCCAGGCGCAGGGGTGCGGTGATGACCCGGGCGAGGTCGCCGGCCAGTCGCGCCAGCTCAGCGCGGTCGCGCACGTCCGGGACGATCAGCACGAACTCGTCACCGGCCAGGCGCCCGATGACCGTCGCCGCCGCGAACCCCCGCAGCCGGTCGGCCATCTGCACCAGGACCTCGTCACCGGCCTCGTGGCCCAGGGTGTCGTTGACGTCCTTGAACCGGTCGAGGTCGACGATCACCGCCCCCACCGGGCGCCCGGAGGCGATCGAGCGTGCCAGCGCCGGCTCCAGCTCCTGCTCCACGCGGCGGCGGGTGCGCAGGCCGGTCAGCGGGTCGTGGCTGGCCTGGTGGGCCAGCTGGCGCTCCATGACCTTGCGGGTCGTGATGTCGGTGTGCGTGGCGAACGCCCCACCCTGCTCGCCGGGCATGGGGGCGATCGACACCATGAACGCCCGCAGGGTGCCGTCCGGCTCCGTCACGTCGTAGTCCCACTCGAAGGCCGGCGCCCGACCGTCGAGCACCGCCTCGACCCCGGCGGCAACGGCGGCAGCATCATCGGAGATGCCCGCAGCGCGGCGCATCACGGCGACGTAGTCCGCCCCGATCCCGACCTCGTCCGGGCCGACCCCGCCCAGACGGACCGCTGCGGTCCAGGCTGCGTTCACGGCGATGATCGTGCCGTCGCGGTCGAACACGGCCGTCATCGCGCGCGAGGCGTCGAGCAGGGCCTGCATCCGTCGCTCGTTCTCGGCCTTGGCCGCCTCAGCCTCGATCAGGCTGGACACGTCGCGGTTGATCGACACGGCGCCGCGCAGCCGACCGTCCTCGACGATCGAGGCGATCGACACGTCGGCGTGCAGCACCCGACCGTGCAGGGTGCGCTGACGGACCCGGCCGGTCCAGCTGCCCTTGTTGATCAGGCTGATGGCCGGCCCGCCGCTGCCCTGGCTGGCGGGTCCGTACTCCGTGGTGATCAGGTCGTCGAGCTTGCGCCCGAGCGCCTCGCGCTCGGGGATGCTGTACATCCGTTCCGCCCCGGCGTTCCACAGGATCACCTCGCGGTCGCGGGAGAAGCCGATGATGGCATCGGGCATGGCATCGACGACCAGGCTGGACTGGCGCATCTGGGTCAGCGCCGTGGCGGTGTCCAGGAAGGTCGTGAGGTGGGTGGCCACCTGCGCCTGGTCGGCCAGCTCCTCGGTGCTCATCCGCTCGTCGGCGGTGAGGCGTGCGGTGACCAGGAGCCCGAGGGCGCGATCCCCGGCGATCAGGGGTGTGATCGTCAGGGCGGCGATGCCCAGCCGATCCAGTTCACGGGCCCACCCCGGGCGCGCACCGCTGAACGCCAGCCCGTCGATGCCCAGGATCGCGTTCTGCCCGGACTCCAGGGCCGTGCTGAACGGGCTGTCGGGTCCGTCCAGGGCCACGGCCTCCAGGGCGGCGGCCACGACACCCCGGCGATCGGCGTCCTGGTCGTGCAGCGCCCCGAGGCGCACCCGACCGGATTGGCGCACCAGCACCGCGGCTGCGCTCGATGTGGTCTCGGCGGCCACCTGGGCGCCGAGCTCCATGATCGCGACGACGTCGTGGGACGAGCGCGACATCCGCGCCAGGTAGTCGGGCTGCTCGTGCACCCTGGCCCCTCCCGTCCCACCGGATCGGATTCGGGAGGGCGCATGCGCGCGCCATCCCTGTGAATCACATTCGGCTGAACGGGTGAACCGCTTGAACCCGGATCGCCGCCCCCAGGCGGCAGGCTAGCGCCCGTGGTGCTCAGTGGTGCTCAGGCGGCACGAACCGCGCGAACGAGTCGTTGATCTCGGCCTCGGCTCCGGCCCGGCCCTCCCAGGTGGCGCCCTCCACCGACTTGCCCGGCTCAAGGTCCTTGTAGACCTCGAAGAAGTGCTGGATCTCCAGCCGGTCGAACTCGGGCATGTGGTGGATGTCGCGGATGTGGTCCATGCGCGGGTCGCCGGCCACCACACAGATGACCTTGTCGTCGCCGCCGGCCTCGTCGCTCATCCGGAACATCCCGATCGCGCGGCACTCGATGATGCAGCCCGGGAAGGTGGGCTCGTCGAGGAGCACCAGTGCATCGAGCGGGTCGCCGTCCAGGCCCAGGGTGTCGTCGATGAACCCGTAGTCGTGTGGGTAGCGGGTCGCGGTGAACAGGCGGCGGTCGAGGCGGATCTTGCCGGAGTGGTGATCCACCTCGTACTTGTTGCGGCTCCCGGCGGGGATCTCGATCACCACGTCGAACGTCAGCGGGTCCACGTCGCCTCCAAGGGGTCGGCACGGCCAAGTGCAGGATGTGCCGACCCTACCGCGCGCGCTCGGTCGACAGGCCGTCGAGGGCGGACCCTCGCTAGCGTCTGCCCTATGCGACTCGTGGGCAAGATCCTGATCGGACTTCTGGTGTTCGTCCTCGTCGTGGGCGTGGCGTTCGCCGGCTGGTTCACCTGGATGGTGCGCCGCTCCTACCCGCAGGCGTCCGGGACCATCGACGTCGCCGGCCTGTCGGCGCCCGTCACTGTCGTGCGCGATGCCAACGGGATCCCCAACATCTACGCCGACACCACCGAGGACCTGTTCTTCGCCCAGGGCTATGTGCACGCCCAGGACCGCTTCTGGCAGATGGACTTCAACCGGCACATCACCGCCGGGCGGATCTCCGAGCTCGTCGGCGAGAGCCAGCTGGACACCGACAAGTACCTGCGCACGATGGGGTGGCGCCGGGTCGCGGAGCAGGAGTGGGGTCCTGCCAGCCCGGAGAGCAAGAAGGTCCTGCAGGCCTACGCCGACGGGGTGAATGCCTACATCGCCGACAGGAGCCCGACCCAGCTCGGCCTGGAGTACCTGATGCTTCGCCTGACCGGCGGCAGTGGACCGATTGAGCCGTGGACCCCTATCGACTCCCTCGCGTGGGGCAAGGCCATCGCCTGGGACCTGCGCAGCAACGCCGACGACGAGGTGAACCGGGTCAAGTACGCCGCTGCGGTGGGCGGCCCCCGGTCGCTGCAGCTCTACCCGGACTACCCGTTCGCCGAGCACCCCGAGATCGTGGACCAGGGGACCGTCGTCGACGGCGTGTTCGACTACGAGGCCCCTGCGCCGGCGAGCGGGCCGGGAACGGCCTGCACCGGGACGCCCTGCCCCGACCCTGCCGTCGCGGACCGCATCGAGGTGGCAGAGGAGGCGCTCGCGGGCGTCGGCGCCGGGTCGGCCGCCCGATCGGGGATGTCCCCCCTGGCCCGAGCCACCGCCGATGCGCTGGACGCCGTCAACCCCGCACTCACCGGACCTGTCGCGGATCGAGGCCGACCTCGCTGCGCTCATCGGGCCCGTTGGCGACGGCATCGGCTCGAACTCATGGGCCGTGGCCCCCGAGCAGTCGGCCACCGGCAGCGCCCTGCTGGCCAACGACCCGCACCTCGGCCCCGCGATGCCCTCGGTCTGGTACCAGGTGGGCGTGCACTGCCGCGCGCTCACGCAGGCCTGCCCCTACGACTTCTCCGGGATGAGCTTCCCCGGCGTCCCGGCGGTGATGGCCGGGCACAACCAGAACGCGGGCTGGGCCGTGACCAACCTCGGCCCCGACGTGACCGACATGGTCCTCGAACAGATCGACGCGACTGGCTACTTCGTCGATGGCGAGCACAAGCCGTTCACCGTCCTCGAGGATGTGATCAAGGTCGCTGGCGGTGACGACGTCCCCATCACGATCCGCAGCACGGAGCACGGACCCCTCATGAGCGACGTCGGGGAGACCGAGCAGATGATCGCCGAGGATGCCCCGGCGGCGGCGGGGTCCCCGGCCGACGGTGACGAGTACGGCGTGGCCTACCGGTGGACGGCCCTCGAGCCGGGACGCACAGTCGAGGCGATCATCCAGCTGGCAAGGATGCGCAACTGGGATGACTTCCGTGCGGCGGCCGCCAATTGGGCGGTCCCGGCGCAGAACCTCGCCTATGCCGATGCCGAGGGCAACATCGGGTACCAGACCCCGGGGTCCATCCCGATCCGGCGGGGATACTCCGGCAAGTACCCGGTGCCCGGGTGGGACTCCTCCTACGGTTGGGACGGATACATCCCCTTCGACGCACTGCCGAACATGTTCAACCCCGACAACGGACTGGTCGTCACGGCGAACAACGCGGCGATCGGCGATCAGTACCCCTACCTGCTGACCGACGACTGGGACTACGGCTATCGGGCACAGCGGATCACCGACCTGTTGGAGCAGGCCACCGCCGGTTCGGCCACCGTCGACGCCGCCGGGCTCTCAGGCATCCAGCTGGACACCTACAGCGCTGTCGCGGCCGACCTGGTGCCTCGGATGCAGGCCAGCGTCTCGGGTCTCGACGAGCAGACTGCAGCGGCATTCGCGCTCTTCGATGACTGGGACTTCCACGCCGACCAGGAGTCCGCGGCCGCGGCCTACTTCAACGCGTTCTGGCGCACGCTGCAGGACCCGCTGTACAACGACGAACTCGGCCCAGATGCGCGTTCCAACGGCGGCGACCGGTGGTGGTATGTCACCGACGGGCTCTGGGACCGACCCGACGATCCCTGGTGGGATGACATGACCACACCCGAGCGGGAGACCCGGGATGCGACGATCGTCGCGGCATTGACCGATGCAGCCAGCGAGTTGACCACCCGATTCGGCAGCGACCTCGCCGGTTGGTCCTGGGGCCAGATGCACACCCTCGAGGTGGTTGCCACCCCCTTCGGTGCCTCGGGGGTCAAACCCATGGAGTGGATCTTCAACCGGGGCCCGGTCGAACTCGGCGGAGGCAGCAGCATCGTCAACGCCATCGGCTGGGACGCCTCGGTGTCGTGCGAGGGCGAGGACGCCGAGGAGGCCTTCTGCGCCGACGCACCGACCGTCCAGCCGGCCTACGAGGTGAACTGGATCCCGAGCTACCGGTCCGTGACGGACTTCGCCGACTACGACCGGTCCACGTGGGTGCACCTCACCGGCGCCAGCGGCCATACCTTCAACACGCACTATGACGACCAGCTCGAGCTCTGGGCGACAGGCCAGACGTTGCCGTGGGCGTTCTCGCAAGCCGCGGTCGAGGCCGCTGCTGAGGACACGCTCACGCTGAACCCGGCGGGGTAGCGGGGGGTGCGGTTCTGACGACCACACCCCAGGAGCGTCGCATTCGCCGGGACAGCGGCGGGCGGAGCCGTGCGGTCAGGCCCTCGTCGGTCTTGGTCGTCGATTGGGTCGACGGGAAGGTCGGAATCCACTACCAGAACTGGCCGTGCCCCCCGGTGCGCGACGTAGGGTCGGTCCGTGCAGCGTCCATGGCTCCTGATTCCCGCCCTCGCGGGAGTGGCTGTGCTGTTGGCTGCTGGGGGCGCTACGGGGCAGGCTGGGGCCGCAGCGCCACCGCGGGCGGTGGCAGATCCGCGAGCTCCTGTCGCCGCCTCCGTGTTGATCCCACTCGCTCTCGGCTCACCATCGGAGCAGCCCGCTTCGGGGCCGCCCTCGGCCGACCCGTCCCCGGCTGACCCTGCCTCGACCGCGCCCACTACCGGCGCCCCGCTCGACCCGCGCGCAGTCGAGGCGGCGCTGGGCCCGCTGCTGTCCGGCGGTGCGCTCGGCCCCGGGCTCAGCCCCGCCCACGTGATCGACGTTGCGACCGGGGAGGTCCTCTACGAGGCCTCGGACGACCCGACCGTCCCTGCCTCGACGATGAAGCTGGTGACGGCCACCTCGGTGCTCGACGCGCTCGGCCCCGACACCAGGCTGCGCACGCGCGTCGTCGTGGTGGACCCGGCGGCAAAGACTCCACGGGTCGTGATCGTCGGCGCGGGGGATCCCAGCCTTCGTTCCACTGGGGACAGGATCGGCGGGGCTGGGACCAGCCTGACACCGGCCTCGCTCGAAGAGCTCGCCACCGCCACGGCCCGCGCATTGGCCCTGCGTGGGATCACCCGGGTGAAGGTCGGGTACGACGCCTCCCTGTTCACCGGTCCCGCGATGCACCCCAGCTGGTCGAGCTCGTTCCCGGCGGCCGGCATCGTCGCACCGGTCAGCGCCCTGGTCGTGGATCAGGGCCGCCGGACTCCGCGGAGCGTCAGCCGGGTCGCTGATCCGGCTGCCCGGACGGGTCAGGTGCTCGCCGAGCAGTTGGCCGCGGCCGGCGTGACCGTCCGCGGTGAGCCCAAGGAGGTCGCGGCCCCCGACGATTCCGCGACCCTTGCCTACGTCGAGTCGCCCACGATCGGGGTGCTGGTCGAGCGCATGCTCGCCACCTCGGACAACGACTACGCGGAGATCATGGGCCGACTTGCCGCATCGGCCAGCGGCGAGCCCGCCAGCTTCGCGGGTGTCGCCGACCGCGCCGCCGCCCTGCTCGATGAGTTGGGCGTCGATGACTCCGGCGCCAAGTTCGCCGACGCATCCGGGCTCTCCCGCGGCAACCGGTTGGCCCCCTCGACCCTGACCGACCTGCTCGCGGTGACCTCCGACGGGTACGGGTCGATCCACTCGGGACTTCCGGTGGCCGGGGCGACGGGGTCGCTGGCCGCGAGGTTCCGCCCGCCGGATCAACGGCCCGCGCGTGGTGTGGTGCGCGCCAAGACCGGCACGTTGACCGGGGTGGGGTCGCTCGTCGGGTATGCCAGTCGGCCCGACGGTCGCCTGCTGGCGTTCGCCTTCGTGGACGGATCGACCCCCGGCGGGGCCCTGGCTGCACGTGCGGCGTTCGACCGGGCTGCCGCCGCCCTTGTCACCTGCGACTGCGCGGCCCCCTGACCGGCGCGCCGGACCCGTGTCGCCGGGCGCGCCTATGCTTCCTGACGTGGCGAACCTCGTGGACTGGACCCTGGCCGAGCAGATCGGGCTGCGGTTCATGCCCAAGGGTCCGGCGACGACCCCGACCGAGGCCCACGGGGTCGTCGCCGAGTTGCGCGAGCTCGCCCAGCTGGCCCGTGAACCGGTCCGGGCGCTCACCGGCCTCGACGCCGATCCCGAGCACGCGCCCGCCGTCGTGGTCGACCGCGCGGAGTGGATCCAGTCCAACATCGCCGGCCTCGGGGTGGCCCTGGACCCGTTCGTGTCCGCCCGGGCGGACAAGGCGGCCAACCCGGGGATCGAGGCAGTCGGCTCCCGGCTCACCGCCGCCCAGCTCGGCGGGGCGATGGCATGGCTGTCGGGCAAGGTCCTCGGGCAGTACGAGGCCTTCAGCGCACCCGGCAAGCCCGGCAGGCTGCTGCTGGTCGCGCCGAACATCGTGCTCGTCGAGCGCGAGCTGAACCTCGTCCCCCGGGACTTCCGCTACTGGGTCTGCCTGCACGAGGAGACCCACCGGGCGCAGTTCGGCGGGGTGCCGTGGCTCCAGGACCACTTCCTGGCCGAGGTGCAGGCGTTCGTCTCCATCAGCGACCTGTCAGTCGCGGAGTTCATGGCCCGCCTCGGGGCGGTCACGCAATCCGTTGTGGGGGCGGCCCGCGGACGACCGGGGCCGAGCCTGATGGAGGCCTTCCAGACCCCGGCCCAGCGCGAGATCTTCGACCGGCTCACCGGCCTGATGTCCCTTCTCGAGGGGCACGCCGACTACGTGATGGACGAGGTGGGCCCCGACCACGTGCCGACAGTTGCCCAGATCCGTGAACGGTTCGCGGCCCGACGGTCCCAGGCCGGGACGGTCGACGGGTTCGTCCGCCGGATGATGGGCATGGAGACCAAGCTGCGCCAGTACACCAGCGGCGCGGACTTCGTGCGGACGGTGATCGCCTCGGCCGGTGACCAGGGCTTCGCCCAGATCTGGGCGGAGCCGGCGAACCTGCCCTCGGCGGTCGAGATCGAGGACCCCGCGGCGTGGGTGCGCCGCGTGCTGGGCTGATGGCCTCCGGGCGGCCCCCGCGGGCCGCAGTGCGCGCGGCGGTCAGGGACTGCCTGGCGGACCTCGAGCCCGGCCAGCGTGTCGTCGTCGCGCTCAGCGGGGGGGCCGACTCCCTCGCACTGACCGCGGCGACCGTTGCCGTGGGGGCGGAGCTCGGACTCCTCTGCGAGGCGGTGGTGATCGACCACCAGCTCCAGGCTGGCTCCGGTGAGGTCGCGGCGCGCGCTGCCGAGCAGGCCCGGATCCTGGGGTGCGTGGACGCCCGGGTGATCGCGGTCCAGGTCCCGCGAGGGTCGGGCTCTGGAGGTGTCGAGGCGGCTGCCCGCGACGCGCGGTACGCGGCGCTGAACGCTGCGACGGGCGTGGGTGCGCCAGCATCGGCTGACCGAGCAGGAGGCGGGTCCCCGGACGGATCTCCTCCCTGGGGCGCGTACGCGGTCGAGTCGTCCGCCGAGCCCCCGGGCGAGCCGGTCACGGGGCCACCCGCTGCGGTCGAGCGGTCCGCCGAGCCCGCGGTTGCGGCCATCCTCCTGGGGCACACCCGCGAGGACCAGGCCGAGACGGTGCTCCTCGGCCTCGCCCGCGGCTCGGGCACGCGATCCCTGGCAGGCATGGCAGGGCGCACCGGGATCTACCGCCGGCCGCTGCTCGGCCTTCCACGCGAGGTCGTGCTGGCAGCTGCCCTGGCGGCGGCGGCCGACGACCCCAGGCTCGAACCGTGGACCGACCCGCACAACGCCGACGCGAGGTTCGCCCGCGTGCGGGTGCGCGACGAGGTGCTGCCAATCCTCGAGGACGCGCTCGGCCCGGGCATCGTCGAGGCGCTGGCCCGTACGGCGACCCTCGCCAGGGAGGACGCCGACGCCCTGGACGCCTGGGCCGAGCGAGTGTGGGCAGCAGGTCCGCGAGCGCGCCACCCTCAGCACACCGACCGCGCCCGACACCCCGGCCCCCACCCGGCCCGACACCCCGGCCAACACCTCCGCCCCTCGGGCGAGATCTGGTTCGCCTGATCGTGGAAGGTTGTTGCCGCAAGAGGAGCAAGAACCTTCCACGATCACCGAGCAGTCGCCCGGCGATGGCACGATCACGATCCGTCCCCACTCCGCCGGCTCAACGGCGCTGCCCATCGCCGCCCTCACCGCCTGCGGGGGAGCCCCTTCCCTCGGCGATCGTGCACCGAGTGGTCCGCCGACTCCTCATCGAGGCAGGCTGCCCCATCGGCTCGCTGACGGCCGGTCACATCCGGGCTGTGGCCGCGTTGCTCGAGCCAGGGGCGTCCGCTCGCGCCGAAGTCGCCCTGCCTGGCGGACGACGTGCCCGCAGGGAGGGCGGCGCCCTGGTTGTGAGAGTCTGACCTCCGTGGACGCTGCGGACATTGGTACTGACCTCGAGAAGGTCCTGCTCGACGAGGCGACGTTGCAGGCCCGCCTGCGCGAGATGGCGGCTCAGGTCGACGCCGACTACGAGGGTCGCGACGTCCTGCTCGTGGGGGTGCTCAAGGGTGCGGTCATGGTCATGGCCGACCTCGCCCGTGCGATGAGCATCCACCTGCAGATGGACTGGATGGCCGTGTCGTCCTACGGCTCATCGACGAAGTCCTCGGGTGTCGTGCGGATCCTCAAGGACCTCGACACCGACATCACCGGCCGGCACGTGCTCATCGTGGAGGACATCATCGACTCCGGGCTGACGCTCTCGTGGCTGATGCGCAACCTGACGGCACGTGGTGCCGCCTCGGTCGAGGTGCTGACCATGCTGCGCAAGCCCGAGGCCGTGAAGGTCGAGCTGGAGCCGAAGTACATCGGGTTCGACATCCCCAACGAGTTCGTCGTCGGGTACGGCCTGGACTACGCGGAGAAGTACCGCAACCTGCGTGAGATCGGCACGCTGGCCCCGCACGTCTACAGCTGAGGTCCCGCGCCGCGTCCCGGCCGCTCGGCACCTCCCCGTTCACCCGTATGGCCTAATCCGAGCAGTGGGATTCACCCGGGCGAGTGACGGATCGCCGGTGTTCGCTCACACCCCGTGACACCGCGGGCGGGTGCCGATAGCCTGCACGTACCTTGAGCCCGGAAGGTCCGACATGTCCCGCTCCCACTCGCTCGCCCTTGTTGTCGCCGCTGCCCTGACTGCAGCGCTCGCCCCAGCAGCCCTGGCCACGGCCGCAGCCCCGGCGAAGGCCGACCACGCGAAGGCCGAGCACGACCGGATCGTGGCCTACTGGACCCCCGAGCGGATGAAGGCCGCCAAGCCCCGCGACTTCGTCCGCCAGAAGGACGGCTCGTTCACGCTGGCCCCGACGCCGAAGGCCAAGCCCGGAGGTGGGACCACGTCGACGGTCATCTCGAGCACCAGCGGGGCATCGTGGATCAACGGTGGCGAGGTCCTGACCCGGACCGGCAAGGTCTACTTCAGCCTCGGGGGACTGAACTATCAGTGCTCGGGGTCCGTGGCGAGCGATGGAGTGCAGGGGGGCAAGTCGATTGTCCTGACGGCCGCCCATTGCGTGTTCGACAATGAGACAGGGGTCTGGGCTGCCAACTGGACTTTCATTCCCGCATTCGACAACAACCCCGACACGACAACCGCTGGCTGCACCGCACCGAAGACGACCTACGGATGCTGGACGGCTGAGCGGCTGGTCGCGCATTCCGGATTCACGACCGAGTCCACGTATTCGACGGCAAGCGACCACCCATGACTTCGCATTCGCGGTAGTGGATGGGGGCGGGAAGTCGACCCTCACGTCATCGTCTCTGGACAAGAACGTGGGCGGCGGTTACGACCTCGCTTTGACCGTCGGGGCGAGTCAGCGGCTGAGTGCATTCGGGTATCCGGCCGCGGGGAAGTACAACGGTCTGGACCTCACCTACTGCTCTGGCTCCCTGATCAAGGACCCGTACAACACATATTCCTTAACGGATGACCCGTGGGGCATGTCGTGCGGAATGACCGGTGGGTCCTCTGGTGGCCCGTGGCTCGTCTCGCAGACCGCCAAGGACGCCGATACGGCGACCCTCGACGCCTCGGGGAACGGGGGGTCCATCGGCTCCTTGAACTCCTACGGGTACTCCGGCGTTCGATACATGTTCGGCCCCGTGTTCGATGCAAAGGCCAAGGCTGTCTGGGATGCCTCTTCCGCACTCTCGCAACGGCAGCGGCGCGCCCCTGCCTGACGGGGTGGTCAGCAACAGCTGACGGATTCCGCTAACCTGCACCGGCACCCACATCAGCGTCCCGTAAGGCCATACGCCCAGCGCGAACCGCGGAAGCCGGTGTCGGTGGATCGGTGTAGTTTCTTCATACGGGCGCGCGGCCCGGCGGGTCAGTGTGGGCTGGGGCGGCACGCACGGCCCGAGGGACGGTCGGGGTCACCCGGGCAAGGATGGACGTGAAGCGCTTCCTACGTGGTCCGATCTTCTGGATCCTGATCGCCACGCTGCTGCTGCTCATCGGCAGCAGCCTGGTCACCGACGTCACCGGCCCGCGCCAGGTTGACACCTCCGCGATGATGACGTCCCTGGACAAGGGCGAGATCAAGACGGCCCTGCTGGTCGACGTCGACCAGCGGATCGAGGCCGAGTACACCGACGGCTCCAAGAAGTTCGCCGAGTACATCGACGGACAGGGCGTGAAGCTCCAGGAGCGCATGCAGGCCGAGGTGGACAAGGGAACCCTCGAGTCCTACAACGTCAAGGTCCCGCGCCAGTCGTTCCTGGTGACGATGCTGGTCTCCCTGCTGCCGATCTTCCTCGTCCTCGTGCTGCTGTTCTTCTTCATGAACCAGATGGGCGGGGGCTCGAAGGTCATGAGCTTCGGCAAGTCCAAGGCCAAGCCGCTGAGCAAGGACCTGCCCAAGACGACCTTCGGCGACGTCGCCGGGGCTGATGAGGCCGTCGAGGAGCTCGGGGAGATCAAGGAGTTCCTCCAGGACCCCGCCCGGTTCCAGGCCGTCGGCGCCAAGATCCCGAAGGGCGTCCTGCTCTACGGCCCGCCCGGAACTGGCAAGACCCTGCTTGCCCGCGCTGTCGCCGGGGAGGCCGGCGTCCCCTTCTTCTCGATCTCCGGCTCGGACTTCGTCGAGATGTTCGTCGGTGTCGGTGCCTCCCGGGTGCGTGACCTGTTCGAGCAGGCGAAGACCAACGCACCCGCGATCATCTTCGTCGACGAGATCGACGCCGTCGGCCGCCATCGCGGCGCGGGCCTCGGCGGGGGCCACGACGAGCGCGAGCAGACGCTCAACCAGCTGCTGGTCGAGATGGACGGCTTCGACGTCTCCGGCGGCGTGATCCTGATCGCCGCGACCAACCGGCCGGACATCCTGGACCCCGCCCTCCTGCGCCCGGGCCGCTTCGACCGGCAGATCCAGGTCTCCCCACCGGACCTCCTCGGCCGCCACGAGGTGCTCAAGGTCCATGCCCGCGGCAAGCCGATGGCCCCGGGAGTCGACCTGCAGGCAGTGGCCCGCCGCACCCCCGGCTTCACCGGCGCGGATCTGGCCAATGTGCTCAACGAGGCCGCCCTGCTCACGGCGCGCTCCGGTGCGGCCCTGATCGACAACCGGGCCCTCGACGAGGCCATCGACCGCGTGATCGCCGGGCCGCAGAAGCGCACGCGGGTCATGGATGACCGGGAGAAGCGGATCACCGCCTACCACGAGGGCGGCCATGCCCTGGTGGCCGCCGCCCTGCCGGGCAACGACCCCGTGCACAAGATCACGATCCTTCCGCGCGGTCGCGCGCTGGGCTACACGATGGTGCTGCCCGACCAGGAGAAGTACTCCACCACCCGCAGCGAGATGCTCAACCAGTTGGCCTACATGCTGGGTGGGCGCGCTGCTGAGGAGCTGGTGTTCCACGACCCCACCACCGGCGCCTCGAACGACATCGAGAAGGCCACCGCGGTGGCCCGGGCGATGGTCACCCAGTACGGCATGACCGAGCGCCTCGGTGCGATCCGCTACGGCAAGGAGAACGGCGAGGTCTTCCTCGGCCGCGACATGGGCCACACGCGGGACTACTCCGAGGAGGTCGCCGCAGCGATCGACGAGGAGGTGCGCAGCCTCATCGACCACGCGCACAACGAGGCCTTCGAGATCCTCGTCGACAACCGCGACGTGCTCGACAAGCTGGTCATCGAGCTCCTCGAGAAGGAGACCCTGAACAAGGAGCAGGTGGCCGCGATCTTCGAGGAGCTGCACCTGCGGCCCTCCCGCCCGGCGTGGACGGGTTCGGAGCGGCGCGCTCCCTCGGACCGTCCGCCGGTGGATGTGCCCGAGCGGCTCGGCGACCCGGTCGCCGTGGGCGGTTCCATGCTGGGCGCCTACGGCCTGCCAGCTCCCGGCGGGACCTACGGGTCGCCGATCCCCGGCTCGTACGGTCCCCCTGCGCCCGACGGGACCTACCCCAACCCCATTCCCTCCGGCTCGAACGGCGCCCCCGCACCGTCGATCGGGGCCTCGACCGGGTGGGAGCCGGCGCCCGGAGCCCCCGGAGCCCCGGGCTCGGCTGGAGCCCCCGGAGCCCTCGGCCCGGCCGGAAGCAACGGTGGCCAGTCCCACGGCCCCGGTGCCGCACATCCGTCGGCCGCGCACCCCACATCGCCCCACGTCGCGCCTCCCACCGGTGACCCGCAGGCGGGTGAGGGTGCACCGCCGACCGGCCACATCCCGGGCGACCCCGCTGACCCGACGGGTGAGGTCCGGCCGCCGGGGTCGGACCAGTGAACGGCGTCGATCCGGTCCACGGGTTCACCCAGGGGGCGATCACCGAGCCGATCGACCTCGAGCGCGCCGCCGCAGCGGTGCGTGAGTTGCTCCTGGCGATCGGTGAGGATCCCGACCGTGACGGCCTTCGCGAGACCCCGGACCGGGTCGCTCGCAGCTACGCCGAGATCTTCCGCGGCCTGCGCGAGGAGCCCGACGACGTCATGTCGACGACCTTCGACCTCGGCCATGACGAGATGGTGCTGGTCAAGGACATCGAGGTGTACTCCACCTGCGAGCACCACCTCGTGCCGTTCCACGGCGTCGCCCACGTGGGCTACATCCCCAGTCGGGACGGGCGGATCACCGGCCTGAGCAAGATCGCCCGGCTGGTCGACGTCTATGCCAAGCGGCCGCAGGTCCAGGAGCGGCTCACCACCCAGGTTGCCGACGCGATGGTCCGGGTCCTGCAACCCCGCGGTGTCATCGTGGTCATCGAGTGCGAGCACCTGTGCATGTCCATGCGTGGTGTGCGCAAGCCCGGGGCCCGCACCGTCACCAGCGCGGTGCGCGGCGGCCTGCGGGAGCCGGCGACCCGGGCCGAGGTCATGTCGCTGATCCTGAAGGCCTAGGAATGCACCCGCGCGGGCTTCCCGATTCACTGGCCGGCGTGCAGCGCTGCCTGGTGATGTCCGTGCTCAACGTGACGCCGGACTCGTTCTCCGACGGGGGCCGATTCGTCGAGGTCGACATCGCCGTCGCCCACGCGCTGGCGCAGGTGGAGGCCGGCGCCGACATCATCGACGTCGGTGGCGAGTCCACCCGGCCTGGCGCACACCGGATCTCCGCCGACGAGGAGCTGGGCCGGGTCCTCCCGGTGATCGAGCGGTTGGTCGACCACGGGGTCGTGGTCAGCATCGACACGATGCGCAGCGAGGTCGCGCAGGTCGCCGTCGCGGCGGGTGCCGGCCTGGTCAACGACGTCTCCGGCGGGCTCGCGGATCCCGGCATGCATGCCTGGGTCGCCAGGGCAGAGGTCCCGTACGTCGCGATGCACTGGCGCGGCCACTCGACCGACATGGAGGGCCTTGCCAGCTACGCAGACGTCGTCGCCGAGGTGTGCCAGGAGCTCTCCGACCGCCTGGGCGAGCTGGATGCTGCCGGCGTTGATCCAGCCCGCGTGATCCTCGACCCCGGTCTGGGCTTCGCGAAGACATCCGCCCACAACTGGGCGCTGCTCGCCGCCCTTCCCCAGCTGACCGCACTCGGCCATCCGGTGCTGATCGGGGCCAGCCGCAAGCGCTTCCTCGGCGAGCTCCTCGGCGAACCCGGGTTGCCGCGCCCCGTCGATGAACGGGACGCCGCCACCGACGCCGTCACGGCTCTGGCGGCCGCGGCAGGCGCCTGGGCCGTGCGGGTCCACGACGTCCGGGGATCCCGTGACGCGATCGCCGTCGCCGGCGCGTGGCGAGCGGCTGCGCCCGACGGCCCCGATCCGAGCCTGCATTCCGCACCGTCCAGGGGGCAGCAATGACCGATGCCTTCAGCCGCGACCTCGACCGCATCACCCTCAGTGGGGTGCGCGCCCGCGGGTTCCACGGGGTGTTCGACGAGGAGCGCCGGGATGGTCAGGAGTTCCGTGTCGACGTCGTCCTCGGGGTGCTCTCGATCTCGAAGGCGGCCAAGACCGACGAGTTGCGGCACACGGTCGACTACGGCGGGGTCGCGCAGGCGGTGGTCGAGGTCATCGAGGGTCCGGCCGTGAACCTCATCGAGACCCTGGCCGTCGGCATCGCCGAGCGCTGCTTGGCATTCGACTACGTGCGGGCAGTCACGGTCACCGTGCACAAGCCGCAGGCGCCCATCCCGGTGCCCTTCGACGACGTGTCGGTGAGCATCACGAGGGCGCGATGACCCGCGCGGCCCTCGCGCTCGGCGCCAATCTCGGTGATCCACGGCGTGACGCTGCGAGAGGCGTTGGCCGGCTTGGCAGCGCACCCGGATGTCCGCGTGGACGCGGTCTCCGGCCTGTGGCGCACTGCGGCGGTGGGCGGCCCGGAGCAGCCCGACTACCTCAACGCTGTGGTCCTCGTGGACACCGACCTGGATGCCTGGGCCCTGCTCGACCTCGCCCACGAGCTGGAGGACGCCGCAGGCAGGGTCCGCGAGGTCCGATGGGGCCCGCGCACGCTGGACGTCGACCTCCTGGCCGTCGGTGACGAGCGCGGTGAGGATCCCGAGCTGACCCTGCCACACCCCCGGGCCCATGAGCGCCGCTTCGTCCTGGAACCCTGGGCCGAGGTGGACCCGGAGTTCGTGCTCGTCCCGGCCGGCGGCCCCGCCCGGACCGTCGCCGAGTGGGCCTCCGCGGTCACCGACCAGCCGGTCGAGCTGCTGGAGGGGGGTCCCTGGTGGCGATGAGGCCCACGTCGATCCCGTGGCTGTTCGGGGTCGCCGGGATCGCGGCCCTGCTCGGCTGGGGCTTCGCGGCCTGGGTCGACGGCAACGGCCGGCTCCCCGCGATCCCGTGGATGGCGGTGGTGGTCATCTGGGTGGTGGCCGGCTTCGTGGCCGCGTGGGCGGTGGTGGCGCGGCGTCGGCTGCACCCCAAGCCCGGCGCCCCCCGGATGGCCCCGCTGATGGCAGCCCGCACGACCGCCCTGGCCCTCGCCGGGTCGCGCACGGGCGCGGTGGTGTTCGGGATGTACGGGGGGGTTGCGCTGCGACTTCTCGACGAGACGGCCGTCGCCGCTGGGCGCGAGCGGCTCCTGGCGGCGGCCCTCGCGTCGCTCGGCGGCTTCGTGCTGGCCGCATTCTCGCTCTGGCTCGAGCACAACTGCCGGTTGCCCGACGACACCGACGAGGCGAAGGCGCGGGTCCCGGGATCCGATCCGGGTCCGGCAGGCGCCGCATCCTGACGAACCGGCCCGGGCGGGTCACTCGAAGACTCCCCCGGACGGTGTGGACTAACGTGTCCACCATGAGTGACCACCCCACGCCGCATCCCGATCTCGCCTACGAGGACTGGCCCTACGAGGACCTGCGCGACGCTGCGTTCGAGCGTGCCCGCCAGTACCACGACCTCCAGTTCTTCATCGACCTGATGGCCCACACCCCGGCCTTGACGGCGACCGCGGACGAGGGCGGATCGCTGGGCGAGACGGCAGGGTCGTTCATCGAGACGATCGAGGCGGCCAAGCAGGCCTTCAGCCGCACTGGCGTCGGTGACCTGGAGCCGTTGTTCGTGGCCGTGTTCGCCACCTACCTGCGCGAGCACCCCGAGCGCTGAGCGCACTGCCGGCGGCCCCGTTCAGGCGGCCCCACCCACATCCCGACGACGGCGGGAGATCAGCGGTCGACGTCCCCGCAGACGATCAGGAAGCTGGCGATCGCCGCCGGCAGGTCGGTCACGGCAGTCCCCTGGAGCGCTGCCCCCATCGCTGCGGCGTTGCCGAAGCCCGCGCTGCGCAGCTTCAGCCGCCAGGGCGTCCGGTCGTTGCGCGACACCAGCAGGTAGCCGTTGATCCCGGTGGGGTTCTCCGTCCACGTGTAGGTCGACCCCTCCGGGATGCGCACGACCTTGGGCAGTCGCACGTCCACAGGCGCCCCGGTCGAGCCCGCAAGCCGTTCGGCCGCCCACGTGACCAGGCCGGTGCTGGGCGCCAGCTCGTCGACCAGCACCCGGATGCGTGCCCGGGCGTCCCCCTCGGCGGCGGTCGGCACCGCGAACTGCGGGTAGGGCAGGTAGGGGTCGTCGCGTCGTAGGTCGAGGTCGACCCGACTGGCCCGGGCGACGGGACCGGATGCACCGAACCCCAGGGCGTTCTCGGTGCTGAGGACCGCCACCCCGGCGTACGCGGAGTCGAGCACGGCGGCCAGGTCAGGGCTGTCGAGCGCGGCGAGGACGGCGCCGGGCTCCTGGGCGGTCCAGGCAGCGGCCGCCGTGCTCACACGGCGCACCCACTGGGCATCCACATCGGCACGGACGCCACCGACCTGGCAGAACATCGGATGAACCCGGTGGCCGGTCGCCGCCTCGATCAGGTCCAGGATCTCCGCGCGCCACCCCCAGGCCCGTGCGCGCCAGGACTCGGGCAGGTCCCCGGGCAACGGGGCGAGGAAGGCCAGGTGGTGGGCGATCCGGGTCAGTTCGCACAGCAGGATCCGCAGGTGCTGCGCGCGCTCGGGGGGCGTCAGGCCCAGCGCCCGCTCGGCGCCCACGACGACCCCGATCTCCGAGCAGAACGCCGACAACCAGTCGTGACGGTCCACCAGCATCAGGATCTGGCGGTAGTCGCGGGACTCGAACAGCTTCTCAGCGCCGCGATGGACCGTCCCCGGGATCCACTCGGCCGAGGTGACGACCCCGTCAGCGACACCCAGGTGGATCGAGGGCAACCCGTCGAGGGTCGGATGGTCCGGGCCGAGGGGGATGTCGCCGGGGAGCGTCGCGACGTCGACCAACCGGTGCGTTCCAGCCTTCGGCGCAGCGAGCACCCGCCAACCCTACGCCGCTGGCCTACGCTGGCAGCATGGTTGAGCCCCTGTCCGTTGACGACGCATTCGCCCCTCCTGGCGAGGCGTGGCGCCCGGTGTCCCCCAAGCTGGCCACGGCCCGGCGGATCACGCTGGTGCTCGTGATGCTGTTCGTGCTGGTGGGGATCGTCCTGCTGGGGCTGGTCCCCGAGGCCCGGACCGTCGCCCTCATCGCGTTCGGGGCGTGGCTGGTCGCACTGATCTGGATGTGGTGGTTGATCGGGCGCAGGGTGCGGTCCTTCGGCTACGCGGAGCGTGAGGACGACCTGCTGGTCACCAGCGGGATCATGTTCCGCCGGCTCGTTGTTGTGCCCTACGGCCGGATGCAGCTCGTGGATATCACCGCCGGCCCGCTCGACCGGCGCCTCGGCGTCGCCACGGTGCAGCTGCACACGGCGGCCGCGACCACGAACGCCACGATCCCCGGGCTGCCGCCCGCTGAGGCCTCCGGCCTGCGCGACCGGCTGGCGGCCCGCGGCGAGCAGCGGAGTGCCGGGCTGTGACCCAGCCCTCGGACGCAGGAACCGGGGCCGAGGCCGGGATGCCGACGGCACCCGCTGGGGTCCGCCCACCCCCGAACTCCCGGCGGAACGCGACGCTCCCGGCCTCAACCCGTCCGCGCTGGCGACCCCGCGCCGACGAACCCACCCGCTCACTCCCATGGTGGCCTCCGTGCGCTCCCTGGGAGTCCTGGTCGGCGTCTTCGTGGTGTTCGGCACCGGCGAGCTCCGTGACCTCGCCGCCAACCTGGGTGGGCTGCTGGGGCTGGTCCTCATCCTCGGCGCCTTCGCGGTCATGATGCTGATCTCGCTCGGCTTCAACTACGTGGCCTGGACCCGCACGGAGTACTTCTTCGACGAGTCCGGCGACTTCCGGCTCGACTCCGGGGTGCTGCAGCGCAACGAGCGCCGGGTGACCCTCTCGCGCCTGCAGAGCGTCGACACGACGCGGCCCCTGCTCGGTCGGGTGGTGGGGTTGTCCCAGGTGCGCATCGAGGTGGCCGGCGGGGGCGACTCGCGGGTCCTGCTCTCCTACCTCACCGACGCGCAGGCGAAGGCCCTGCGGGCCGAGATCATCGCGCGTGCGGCGGGGATGTCACCGGACGTGGGGGAGGCCCCCGAGGCCGTGCTCGCGACCGTGCCGACCGGCGACCTGGTCGTCAGCCTGCTGCTGCGCAGCGAGACGATGGTCCTGTTCGCCATCACGGTGCTGCTCGTGGTGACGGTGACCGCAACCGAGGGCCCGGGCGGGCTGCTGCTGGTCCTGGTCACCGGCGGGCTCCCGCTCATCTCGGTGTTCAGCCAGTTCACCCGGTTCTTCGGGTTCACGGTCGCCGACTCCCCCGACGGACTGCGGCTGCGGCACGGACTGGTCAACGTCCAGAGCCAGACCGTCCCGCCGGGGCGCGTCCAGGCGATCGAGATCTCCGAGCCGCTGCTCTGGCGGCGCAAGGGCTGGGTTCGGGTCTCCCTCAACGTGGCCGGGCTGCAGGCAGACGAGAACGGGCAGACCGAGCACGTGCTCCTTCCGGTGGCCCCCCATGACGTGGCCCGCCAGATCATCACGCGGGTCATGCCCGGCGTGGACCCGGGCGCGATGGACTTCCTGCCCGCCCCCGTGCGCGCACGGCGTCGCGCGTGGCTGCAGTTCAAGAACCTCGGAGTCGCCCACGACCAGCAGGTGCTGGCAGCCAGCCGCGGCTTCCTCACCCGCCGGGTCGCGGTGATCCCGCATGCCCGAACCCAGTCGGTGGGGGTCACCCAGGGGCCGTGGCAGCGCCGGCTGGGGCTGGCGTCGGTGCAGGTGGATTCGACTCCGGGGCCGGTGTCGATCGTGGTCCTGCACCGTCTGGCCGGGGAGGCCCGCCAGATCGCCGAGGAGCAGCTCGTGCGCGCCGCCGCCAGTCGTGGCACCGGACCCCTCGAGCGCTGGATGACCGGTCTCCGGGTGCCGAGTCCGGCACCCCCGGCCCCGGCGGCCGAACCCGCCCCCGAACCCCTCTCCGGCTCCGGCCCCGCCCCCGAACCCCTCTCCGGCTCCGGCTCCGGCCCGAAGCCCGGCCCCGTCGTGGACCCGGCCGCTGGTGCCACCCCCGAGCCCGGCCCCGGCACCGCCGAGTTCGGCCAAGGTTCGCCGTAGCGACACGCGCCGGTCCCCTGCCGTCGCGGATCCATCGGCGAGGATCTGTCCATGACCGAGGTGATGAACCCATCCCGACGCATCAACGGCCCGGAGTCGGCCTCATCGCTGCGCACCCGTGAACCGCGCGGCATGATCGATCCGGCCGACTCCACGAGCCGGCTCGCCGGGCTCATCGGCACGCCCCTGACGCAGGTGGACACCTCCCTGGAGCGGATCGTGCTGTCCATCGCGGCTGAGCCAGTCCACCTGGTCGTCGTCTCCGGACCCCTGCAGGTCAGCGGGCCCCAGGGCCCGGGCCTGACGCTGGAGGGAGCGCAGGCGGCTGCGCTCCTGGCCGGGTGGGTGGGACGCCCCGTGACCGAATTCCGCGTCGACGAGCGCGGCGGGCTGCACCTGGGCCTTGGGGCGTACCGGCTCACCGTGGCGGCAGATTCTGCCCACGAGGCCTGGGAGATCCGTGGCATGGACGGCGGTCTCATGGTCTGCCTGCCGGGTGGGCGGATCTCGGTCTGGGCCCCGACCTTCGGCCGGATTCCGCGCGCCCGCCCCGCCGGGCGTTAGGACCGCCCGATACCGGGAACCGGCTCGCCGGACCGGCCCCAGCGGGCGCCCGGCCGAGCTCGGTGGCAGGCTGCAGTGCAATGAGTGCTGAACGTCCCCCCGCGGACCCGAGCCCGGCGCCCCGACTCGCGGTCGGGGTCATCGGGGTGGGCCGTGCCGGCGCGCCGCTGGCGGCCGCCCTTGCCCGGGCCGGTCACCCACTGATCGGGGCGCACGCGGTCTCGGAGCGCTCCAGGCGCCGGGCGGCCGAGTTCCTGCCCGGCACCCCCCTGCTCAGTGCCGCCGAGGTCATGGCCGCCGCCGACCTCGTCCTGCTCACCGTGCCCGACGATGTCCTCTCCGACCTGGTCGTCGGGCTTGCCGACACGGGTGCGGTCACCCCGGGCCAGTTCATCGTGCATGCCTCGGGTCGCTTCGGAACCGCGGTGCTCGAGCCGGCCACCCGTCTCGGGGCGCTGCCGATGGCGCTGCACCCGGTGATGACCTTCACCGGCGCACGCTCGGACCTGGACCGGTTGGCGGGCTGCCCGTTCGGCGTGACCGCACCGCGGGTGCTGCGCCCGGTCGCCGAGGCACTGGTCGTCGAGATGGGTGGCGACCCGATGTGGGTGCCGGAGGAGGCGCGTCCGCTCTACCACGCGGCGCTGGCCAACGGCGCCAACCACCTGGTGACCCTGGTCGCCCAGACCCTGGACCTCCTGGCGATCGCCGGGATCGAGAACCCCTCCGGCCTGGTGCGCCCCCTGCTCACCGCGGCGCTGGACAACGTCCTGGCGATGGGCGACGACGCCCTCACCGGTCCCGTGGCCCGTGGGGATGCCGGCACCGTCGCTGCCCACCTCGAGGCGCTGTCCCGGGCGGCGCCGGAGGCCCGGGCGGCCTACATCGCGATGGCCCGACTCACCGCCGACCGAGCCCTGGCCGCAGGCCGGCTCGACCCCGCGGCCGCCGAGTCGCTCCTGGACGTCCTCGGCTGACCCCCCCGCCCGCCCGCGGCCGTTCCGAACCCAGTGGGGGAACGGGCCGCGGACCACGGGCTGGGGGAACAGGCCCGGGTTCGACGCACTAGGGTCGGCGACGGAATGGCCGGCCCGTGCCGAGGGGCGGCCGGCGTGGTGGCGGATCGACCAGCGAACGGTGCTGACCGGGTGGGTCGGTCGTGGGAGGAGCAGCATGAGCCAGACCGATGCGAAGGCGGGACCGCCGCCGGTGATGCGCGTGGTGCGCACCCGGGAGTCCCTGGATGACGCGTACGCGAGCCTGCCCGTGCCGTCCGTGCGCTCAGCCCGGGCCGCCCGCGCGGCCGTGTTCACGATGGGCGCCCTGCACGAGGGGCACATCGCCCTGATCCGGGCCGCCCGCGGCGAGGTGGGCCCGACCGGCCACGTGACCGTGACGGTGTTCGTCAACCCCCTGCAGTTCGGCGCCGGCGAGGACCTCGAGCGCTACCCCCGCACCTTGAAGGCCGACCTCGGGATCTGTGCCGCCGAGGACGTCGACCTCGTCTTCGCGCCGGCGGCCGACGTCCTCTACCCGTCCGGCGACCCGGAGGTGCGCATCGACCCGGGACCGATGGGCTCCATCCTGGAGGGAGTGGTGCGCCCCGGGCACTTCGCCGGTGTCCTCACGGTGGTCATGAAGCTGCTGCACATGACCCGCCCGGACGCCACGTTCTTCGGCGAGAAGGACTACCAGCAGCTCACGCTGATGCGTCGAATGGTCGCCGACCTCGACCTGCCGGTGAAGGTGCACGGGGTGCCCACCGTCCGGGAGGCCGACGGCCTCGCGCGCTCGAGTCGCAACCACTACCTCTCCGCGGAGGAGCGCGCCCTGGCGGGAGCGGTCCCTGCGGCCCTGGCAGCCGGGGTGACGGCCGCCGACCTGGGCCGCTCGGCCGACGCGGTCGTGGGTGCCGCGGAGCTCGAGCTCATGCGCGTGGGCCTCGCGCCGGACTACGTCGCGCTGACCGATCCGGCCCTCGGCCCGGCTCCTGAGGTCGGCCCCGCCCGGCTCCTGCTGGCCACCCGGGTCGGCCAGACGCGACTGATCGACAACACACCGGTTACGTTGCGCAGATGAGCATCGCGGGGCTGGGCGCGGACCGGCTGGTCATCCCCACCTCCGTGGCCGCTCCGGACCCGGGGTGGTTCACCTCGGCCGACGTCGTCGTGATCGGCTCGGGGGTGGCCGGGCTGTCGCTGGCGCTGAACATCCGCCGGCTCGGTCACCGGGTTCTGGTCGTCACCAAGTCCTGGGTCGAGGAGGGTGCCACCCGCTGGGCCCAGGGCGGGATCGCCGCCGCACTGGCCGACGGTGACTCCCCGGCCGACCACGAGCGGGACACCTTGGTCGCCGGTGCGGGGCTCTGCGACCCGGCCGCGGTCCACGAGCTGTGCACGCTGGGCCCCGCAGCGGTCCGCAACCTGATCGCCGCCGGTGCCCGCTTCGACAAGGACACGAGCGGGGGGATCGCCCTGACCCGCGAGGGCGGGCACCTGCGCGACCGGATCGCCCATGCCGGCGGTGATGCGACCGGGGCGGAGATCTTCCGGGCCCTGGTGGCCGCGATCGCCGACGACCCGGGGATCGAACTCGTCGAGCACGCCCTGGCCCTCGACCTGCTCACCGACGCCCAGGGCGGCGTCCAGGGCCTCACCCTGCACGTCATCGGCGAGGGCCAGCACGACGGGGTCGGCGCCGTGCTCGCCCCGGCCGTCGTCATCGCGACCGGCGGGCTGGGCCAGGTCTTCGCGCAGACGACGAACCCCGCGGTCGCGACGGGCGACGGCATGGCCCTGGCGCTGCGCGCGGGTGCCGAGGTCGCCGACCTCGAGTTCGTGCAGTTCCACCCGACCGTCATGTACCTCGGCCCTGACTCGACGGGCCAGCAGCCGCTGGTCAGCGAGGCGGTGCGCGGCGAGGGGGCCTTCCTCGTCGACGACGACGGCATCCGGTTCATGCAGGGCATCCATCCCCTGGCCGACCTGGCTCCCCGCGATGTCGTGGCCAAGGCGATCACCCGGCGGATGCGCGAGCAGGGCCGGGCGCACATGTGGCTCGACGCCCGCGCCCTCGGGGATCGGTGGGAGACCAGGTTCCCGACGATCCTGGAGTCCTGCCGCCGGCACGGCATCGATCCGGCGCACGAGCTGATCCCGGTCGCGCCGGCGCAGCACTACGCGTCCGGCGGTGTGCGCACCGACCTCCTGGGTCGCACCACGGTCCCCGGCCTGTACGCCGCCGGTGAGGTGGCCTGCACCGGGGTCCATGGGGCCAACCGGCTGGCCTCGAACTCCCTGCTCGAGGGCCTGGTGTTCCCGGAGCGGATCGTGTCGGTGCTCGCCGAGGGCCTGCCCCGCCGGGGGGACCCGGTCGTCCGCTCCGAGCATCGCGGCCTGGTGACCAACGACAACCGCCGCCCACTGCAGGTCCTGATGACCGAGGGCGTGGGTGTCATCCGCACCGCTGAGTCCCTGACTGCAGCGGCAGGAGGGCTGGCCGACATGGTCGTCGGCGACCTGCCGCAGGGACGCAGCGAGAAGGCGTGGGAGACGACCAACCTGCACGCGATCTCGTCGGTGCTGACCGCCCACGCGCTGGCCCGTCGGGAGACCCGCGGATCGCACTGGCGGGAGGACTACCCCGACGTCGACGACCGGAACTGGCGCGTCCGGCTCGTGGCGACGGCCGATCCCGACGGCGTCGTGCACACCCGTCGTGAACCCGTGCCACCGCACGACTACCGCACCCCCGGGACCTGAGGAGGCCACCGATGGGAACCCTGGACGACCTGACCGCTGCCGGACTCGACCCGGACGCGATCGACGCGATGATCCGCGCGACCCTGGCCGAGGACCTCGGCGGCGGCGTCGACGTCACCTCGGTGGCGACCGTGCCCGAGGACCAGGTCGCGACGATGGACCTGACCGCGCGGGCGGCCGGTGTGGTCGCCGGGCTCCCGGTTGCCGCGCGGGTGTTCGAGATCGAGTCCGACGGTCGCAGCCGGGTGACGGTCGTGCGTGCCGACGGTGACCGCGTGCAGCGCGGGGACGTCGTGCTCACCGTCACCGGCCGGACCCGATCGCTGCTGGTCTGCGAGCGCACCGCGCTGAACCTGCTCTGCCACCTGTCCGGCGTCGCCACCGCCACCGCGGCCTGGGCCGATGCGCTGTCCGGCACCCGCGCCCGGGTCCGCGACACCCGCAAGACCACTCCGGGACTGCGCGCGCTGGAGAAGTACGCGGTCCGCTGCGGCGGCGGGGTCAACCACCGGATGGGCCTGTGGGACGCCGCCCTCGTGAAGGACAACCACGTGGTCGCGGCCGGGGGTGTCGCGCAGGCGTTCGAGGCGGTCCGCTCCCAGTTCCCCGGGGTTCCCGTGGAGGTGGAGGTCGACTCCCTGGAGCAGCTCGCCGAGGTGGTCGACGCCGGGGCGGACCTGGTCCTGCTCGACAACTTCTCGCCCGCCCAGACCGCCGACGCCGTGGCGCTTGTGGCCGGGCGCTGCCAGCTCGAGTCCTCCGGGGGCCTGAGCCTGCATGTCGCGGCCGCCTACGCGGCCACCGGTGTCGACTTCCTCGCGGTGGGCGCCCTGACCCACTCCGCTCCCGTCCTTGACCTGGGGGCGGACCTGCGCCCCGTGGAGGGCTGACCCATGCTCCTGACCGTCGATGTCGGCAACACCAACACCGTCCTCGGGCTGTTCGAGGCCCACGAGCTGGCGCACTCCTGGCGGATCACGACCCACGCCCGGGGCACCGCCGACGAGATGGCGCTCACCTTCCAGGGCCTGCTCACGGAGGTCCCCGACGTCACCGGCATCGCCCTGTGCTCGACCGTGCCGTCGGTCCTGCGCGAGATGCGCGCGATGTTCGCCCGCTACTGGGACCACGTCCCGACGGTGATCGTCGAGCCCGGCACGAAGACCGGCGTCCCGCTGCTCACCGACAATCCGAAGGAGGTCGGCGCCGACCGGATCGTGAACACGCTGGCTGCCCACCACCTGTTCGGCGGCCCGGCGATCGTCGTCGACTTCGGCACGTCGACCAACCTCGACGTGGTCAGCGCGAAGGGGGAGTTCCTGGGTGGCGCCCTGGCCCCGGGCATCGAGATCTCGCTGGACGCCCTGGCCTCCCGGGCCGCCCAGCTGCGCAAGGTCGAGCTCGTCCGTCCCCGCTCGGTGATCGGGAAGAACACCGTCGAGGCCCTTCAGTCCGGCGCGCTGTACGGGTTCGCCGGCCAGGTCGACGGGCTGGTCGACCGGATCACCGCAGAGCTCGGCGGCAGGGTCAACGCCGTGATCGCCACCGGCGGCCTGGCGCCGATCGTCGTGGCCGAGTCCCGCACGATCACCCACCATGAGCCCGACCTGACCCTGATCGGGCTGGATCTCATCTACGCGAAGAACGTCGCACCGTGAGAGTCTGAACCACCTGGTACACGTCCAGTCGAGTGGAGGATCGCCCGTGGCCAAGCCGAAGGACGCACAGAAGCGCGCGTCGCTCACGCTGAAGGACCCGGCCCCGGCCGTCGCGTCCAAGCCCGCCAAGCGCGCCCCCGAACTGGCTGCTGTGGGGAAGTCCGCGCGCAAGGAGGTCCCCCGCTCGGCGCTGGGCGCCTGGACCGCGCCCGCCGACCGCCCGGACCCAGTGGCCCTGCTCGAGGGGCAGGCGCAGGGGCGGCTGCAGGACCTCATCCCGCTTCGGTACGCACGGATGAGTGCATCGGCCTTCACCTTCTACCGGGGGGCAGCGGCGCTGATGGCCAACGACCTCGGCAGCCAGCCGAGCACGGGCCTGACGGTGCAGCTGGCCGGGGACGCGCACCTGGCCAACTTCGGCGGGTTCGCCACCGCGGAACGGACGCTCGTCTTCGACCTGAACGACTTCGACGAGACCCTCCCCGGGCCCTTCGAGTGGGACGTGAAGCGGCTCGTGGCCAGCTTCGAGGTCGCCGGGCGGCACCTGGGGTTCACCCCCGTGCAGCGCGGCCAGGTCGTGGCGGCCGCGGCCGGCGAGTACCGCAATGCGATGGCGGAGTTCGCCGACATGTCCCGGCTCGACGTCTGGTACGCCCGCATCCAGGTCGAGGACATCCTCAGCAGGTGGGTCGGGTCCGTCGACGCGGCGCGCATCGAGTCCTTCCAGCGCACCCTGGCCAAGGGACGCAAGAAGACCAGCGCCCGGGCTGTGTCGCGCTACACGACCCGGGGTCCAGATGGCGATCTCCAGATCATCAGCGACCCGCCCTTCGTCGAGCCCATCAGCCAGTTGGCGGGGGTGGGTGAGGTCGAGGTCCGCTCGGCGGTGGAGGGCATCCTCAGCGAGTACCGCGCCTCCCTTCCTGATGACCTCAAGGTGCTCATCGACGGGTACCGGGTGGTCGACGCCGCCCGCAAGGTGGTGGGCGTGGGCTCCGTCGGGACCCGGTGCTGGATCGCCCTGCTGGTGGGTCGCAACGATCCCTCCGACGACCTCGTCCTGCAGTTCAAGGAGGCCAACGCCTCGGTTCTCGAGTCGGTCACGGCACCGAGCGTGTACGAGAACCACGGCCAGCGGGTCGTCGAGGGGCAGCGGCTGATGCAGGCCTCGGGCGACCTGCTCCTGGGCTGGACGAGGGTCCCCGGAGTCGACGGGGTGTGGCGCGACTTCTACGTCCGCCAGATGTGGGACTGGAAGACCTCCGCCGACCTCGAGACGATGGACCCCCTTGCGATGCAGGTCTACGCGCGGATGTGCGGGTGGACCCTGGCACGCGCCCACGCCCGCAGCGGGGACCGGTTCGCGATGGCGGCCTACCTCGGATCGGGCCGAACATTCACCCGCGCCATGCAGGAGTTCGCCGACTCGTACGCCGACCAGAACCAGCGCGACTACGAGGCGTTCATGGCCGCGATCGGCGAGGAGCGGATCCCCCAGGCGGAGGTCGCCGACCGGTAGGCCCCGCCCGTCCGTGGCACGCGCCCGACCATTGGCGCACTCGCCCGGCCGGGGGCGCGGCCCGGCTAGATCCGCCAGCCTGTCGTGGAGGCGGTGGCCGAGTTGGACGTCCCGGGTTCGTCGGCGTCCTCATCGCCATCCCACATCGGTCCCGGGCCGAAGCCGCCGCCGTGCCTGCCGCGCATACCCGGGCCCATCCCATCGCCCGGGCCGAAGCCCTCGTCGGGGCCCATCCCAGGGCCGAACAGCAGGCCCAGGCCCATGCCCCGGCCCATCATCCCGGTGTCCTCCCCGGCCACCCAGGCATCCGCGCGCTTCTTGGCGCGGCTCAGGGTCTCCTCGGCCTGGGACTGGGTGATCCGACCGTCGGTGACGGCCGTGTCCAACCGCGTGGCGACCAGGTCGAGCATGCCGGCCGCCAGCTCGTCGGCCTTGTCCCCGGCGACCTCGCGCAGCGTCTTGCCGGCCTGGATCTGCTCGCGGACCGCGTCGGAGTCCATGCCCAGCGTCTTCGTGAGCAGGGCATCGATCTCCGCCTTGCGCGCGGCCCGATCCGCCTCACGATCGGCCCGGTCCTGCTGCCAGGAGTCGGTGAGCGTCTCGCGGACGGCGTCGGCCTGCTGCTGGGTGATCGTCCCCTTGCTGACCAGGCCCGAGAGCGCCTCGGCGAACCGTCCTGCGGGCCCTGTCCCGTCCGAGGCTGCGGCGACCCCGACGCCGATGAGGGCGGCCAGGGCCACCCCGGCCACTGCTGCGGACACGCTGCGCTTCATCGAGGGCCTCCTGCTCCCGACCGGTGCGGCACCGGCCCTGAAACCGACACTGTCGCGTCCGGGTGCACCGCGCATTCCGAGGAGGTTCGGATCGTGTAAGGCCCGACTTCAGGCTGGCCCGGTCTGCTCCGTCGGACGGGACTCCAGCAGCACCCGCAGCGAGGCCTGCTCGGCGGCCAGCGCGTCGAGGCGGTCGAGGATGAGCTGGACCTGGTCGCTGGTCGCCCCTGACGTGGGCCGTCGACTGCGTCGAGTGCTCCGACGGATCCTCGTCGCCGTCGGCGTCGGTCTGGACCTTGCGCGAGAGGAACCAGTTCGCGATCGTCGCCGACACGGTGCCGATGAGGCCGATGCCGACGATCATGAGGCCGGCGCCCACGATGCCGGCCCGTGGCGTGCTGGTGGGGTAGAAGTCGCCGTAGCCGACGGTGGTCGTCGTGACGACAGCCCACCACAGTGACTCGCCGAACGTCTGGATGTTGGCGCCGGGTGTCTGCCGCTCGATGTTCCACTCGAGGACCGCCGCGGTGAACACGACCACCGCGACGATCGTGAACAACGACCCGGCGATCCGCTCCGTGGAGATGCTGCGCAGGGACTTGCGCAGCAGCAGGGCCACCCGCAGCATCCGCAGCATCGGGACGAGCACCATCACAGGTCGAGCCTTGTGGTCCCGGATGAAGTCCGACTTGTCGTCGACGAGGGTCAGTCGCGTCACGTAGTCGATCGCGAAGGCGGCCCACACGAGCATCTGGATGCCGAGCAGGGTGTTGTTCACCCATGCGGGTGGGTTGAGGTAGAGCCACTGGATCAGGAAGGTGACGAGGAACACCAGCGCGAGGCGGTCCAGCCACGGTCCGGTCCGGGCCACCCAGCGGTCGTAACGGTGCGCCCTGGTCTCGGGCGGCGTCGGGGGCGGCGTCCGGCTCGGCTCGTCGTGCATCAGGTCGGTCATCTCACCCCACCAATCGGAGCACCTGCTCCAGTCCGTGCGTGGTACCCCGCGTCCGCGGGAGGATCAGCGTGCGCATGCCGAGGTGGGCGGCGGCCCCGTCGTCGTCCACGGTGTCACCCACCATGAGCAACTCGTGGGCGGGCAGCCCGAGCCGCTCGGCCGCGATCGCGAAGATCGCGGGATCGGGCTTGACCACGCCGACCTCGAAGGAGAAGACCTCGGCGTCGTACAGGCCGGCGAGGCCGGTGCGCTCGAGGACCGGGCGCGGATCGACCCCCACGTTGGACAGGATCGCGGTGGCGACCCCGCGCTCGCGCAGGGTGGTGAGAACCGTGGGCGCCTCGAGGTAGGCGACCCACTGGTCGAGCATCGTGGCGTACAGGGCATCACCGAGTGCCGGTGGGATGATCCCGATCCGGTCGAGCATCCGGTCGTACACCTCGCGGTGCAGCGCCGGGGAGAGATCGCGGTCGCTGTTCGGGTCGACCTCGCGGGCGTGGTCCCAGATGTGCTCGGCCCAGGGCGCCAGGTCGGCCACGTCGGGCAGCGACCCGGGGGGTGAGCCCGCCGGGTCGAAGCGCCCGCCCCGTGTCGGATCCTGCTCCAGCAGCGCGACCGCCGCGGCCATCCAGCCGGCCGGCTCGCCAGCGTGGACGAGGGTCGCGTGCAGGTCGAAGATCACGCCGCGGATCGGGCGCCCGCCCGGCGGTGTGGGGTGGGCGTCCATGGGCCGGAGTCTAGTGTGGGTGCAGCGGCCTGGATCTGCGCGTGAGGGGGTGTCCCAGCCCGCCGGCAGACGGCAACGGCGTGGGCATGGCTGATCGGGTCAACCTCCAGATGCGCCAGCAGCCCCCGGGGTCGACTCGGCCGGCCGGGCATTGGCAGGCTGGCGGGCATGCAGTACCAGATCCAGCGGCTCGAGGCCCAGCCGACGGCGGTCGTCCGCGCGCACGTGGCCGTCGACGGGATCCCCGCCTTCCTCGCCGGCGCGTTCCGGGAGGTGCGGGCCGTCCTGGCTGCTCAGGGCGTGCAGGCTGCCGGACCACCGTTCGCCCGGTACGCCATGAATGACCGCGGGTTCGACGTCGAGGCCGGTCTGCCGACCAGGGTGCCGGTGGCACCGACCGGGCGGGTCGTGGCCGCGGAGCTCCCTGGCGGCTCGGCGATCGTGGTCCTGCACCGCGGCGTGGACGTCGACATCGCGGCGGACTTCCGCGCCGGGCGGGAATGGCTCGCCGCGAACCGCTGGACCTCCGCCGGCGCACCGTGGGAGGTCTACCTCGACGGCCCGGAGGTGCCCGATCCCAGGACCCTGGTCTGCATGCCCTGCCGGCCCGCGTGACGGCTGCCCGACATCGGCGGCCCTACCGCACCCGGTTCCTCAGCGCTCCCGCCGTCCACGGATTCGCGCACGGGATCGATCGTTCCCGGCGGCTCGGCTGGGGCGCGCGCTGGACGCGGCCCTAGGGTTGGGACCATGGACGTTCGCATCCGCCCGGCGCGCACCTCGGACGTGCGCCGCATCCGCGAGCTGGTCGACCTGTACTCCCAGCGCCGGATCCTGCTGTCGAAGGCGACCGTCACGCTCTTCGAGGACGTCCCGGACTTCCTCGTGGCCGAGCTCGACGGGCAGGTCGTCGGCTGCGGGGCGATGCACGTCATCTGGGAGGACCTCGGGGAGCTGCGCACCCTGGCCGTGGACCCCGCCCTCACCGGCTCGGGGATCGGGCGGACGCTCGTCGAGGCCCTGCTGGATCGCGCCCGCGCACTCGGGGTCTCGCGGGTGTTCTGCCTGACCTTCGAGACCGAGTTCTTCACCGGCGCGGGCTTCGTCGAGATCGAGGGTGCCCCGGTGACCCCCGAGGTGTACGCGCAGCTGCTGCAGTCCTACGACGAGGGCGTTGCCGAGTTGCTCGACCTCGAGCGAGTCAAGCCCAACACGTTGGGCAACCACCGGATGCTGCACGTCCTCTGACCGCGCCGACCATCCGCGCGGCGCAGAGGGGCTCCAGAACCTCCGGACCCGAACGGGATTCAGCCCGTGTTGCGCAGGCCGGTCGCGATGCCGTTCACGGTGAGCAGCAGGGCCCTGCGCAGCTGGGGCTCGACCGGGGTCCCCTCTCCCTCGTGCCAGCGCACCCGGGCCAGCAGCGAGACCTGCAGCAGGTGCAGCGGGCGCAGGTAGGCGTCGCGCACCATCAGCGTCTGGGCCAACCCCGGCTGGTTGCCCAGCAGGGAGTCCGTGCCCATCGCCCGCTGCAGCTCCGAGACCGTCAGTTCGTGCTCGGCGCGGATCGCGGTCGCGAAGCGCTGGAGGTGCGGCGGAACCAACCGCTGCACGTAACGGTCGGAGACCGCGAGGTCGGCCTTCGCGGTGGTCATGGCGACATTCGACAGGAAGTTGGCGAAGAACGGCCATCCCTGCGCCATCTGGGCCACTGTCTCGGCGTGCCCCGCGGCACGGGCCGCGGCCAGTGCCGACCCCACTCCGAACCAACCGGGGACGATCTGGCGGGCCTGCGTCCAGCCGAACACCCACGGGATGGCGCGCAGCCCGTCGAGCCCGCCGGCGGTGGTCGGCCGGCGCGCTGGGCGCGAACCCAGGTGCAGGTCGCCGAGCTGTTCGACCGGCGTCGCGTAGGAGAAGTAGGCGGGCAGGTCCGGGTCGTCGACGAGCGCACGGTAGGTGCCGAACGCCGCCTGCGACATCAGGTCCATGAGGTCGTCCCACACCGCCAGCGTCGTCGGGTCGACCCGGGACGTGCGGTGCAGGACGGTGCCCCGGAGGGTCGCGGCCAGCGTCTGGCCCAGGTTCTCCCGGGCCAGCTGGGGGAGCAGGTACTTGTCGGAGATGACCTCGCCCTGCTCGGTGACCTTGATCTGCCCGTCGAGAACGCCCCAGGGCTGGGAGAGGATCGCCTCATAGGTCGGACCACCGCCACGGCCCACGGTGCCGCCCCGTCCGTGGAACAGCCGCAGGATGACGCCGTGCGCGAGGCACACGTCGCGCAGCCGGCGCTGGGCCAGATGGATCTGCCACTGCGAGGTGGTGACCCCGGCGTCCTTGTTCGAGTCCGAGTACCCGAGCATCACCTCGAGGGTGTCCCCGCGCAGGCGCACCAGCTCGCGGAACCCCGGGTCGTCGAGGAGCTGCCCGACGAGTTCGCCGGCGGCCTTCAGCTCGGCGACGGTCTCCAGCAGGGGGACGAAGCCGATCCGGGCGACCCCGGCAGGCAGGTCCACCAGGCCCGCCTCGCGTGCCAGGACCACCGCGGCCAGCACATCGGCGGCGGACTTCGTCATCGAGATGATGTACGACTGGCAGGTCTCCGGGCCGTAGCGGTCCAGCGCGCGGCCGATCTCCACGAACGTCTCGTAGGTCGTCAGGCCGGCGGCGTCCAGTGGGGGTGGGGCAGGAGCGAGCGGGCGCTTGCCGGACAGCTCTGCTGCCAGCACCGTGAACTGCTGCTGGGGGGTGAGCGTGGCATAGGGGATCTCGAGGTCCCCGAGCCGGTCGAGCAGCTGGCCGACAGCGTGGTGGTGGGCCTTCGAGTGCTCGCGGATGTCCAGGGTCGCCAGCGACAGCCCGAACACCGCCACGACCCGCATGGTCCGCGCCACCGAGCCGGCGGCGATCAGCCCGCCCCGGTTCGCGGCCAGGGAGGCCCGGATCAGCTCCAGGTCAGCCAACAGCTCGGCCGTGGTGCGGTAGTCCCGGCCCGGTTCGTGCGGCCGGCCCTCGGCCTGACGGGCGCGGGTGTTGCGCAGCTTCGCGTGGATGCAGGTCAGCTTCAGGCGGTAGGGCTCCTCGGCGTTGAGGCGGGCGAACCGCGGGTCGAGGTCGGGCAGGGCGGCCAGGTCGGCGGCCAGTGAGCGTGCGAACTCCGCCGAGACCGGCGCGATCCGCTCCGAGACCGACAGCCGGGCGCTGAGGTCCTCGATGTGCGGCAGGAGGTCGCGAACGGCGTGATCGTGCTGGATGGCCAGGACCCGGGCCGTCACGGCCGGGGTCACGAACGGGTTGCCGTCTCGGTCCCCGCCGATCCAGGAGCCGAACGTGAGCACGGGGCGCCCGGCCGGGACCTCCAGCCCACTGGCCCGAGCGGCAGCCGCGAACTCCCCGACGACGTCACCGGCGGCTCCGGCCGCGAGGTCATCGAGGTAGAACAGGGCGTTGCGCGCCTCGTCGGTCACCTCCGGCTGGCCCAGGCGCAGCTCGTCGGTCTGCCACAGCAGGTCGATCGCCTCGGCGATGGCGAGGTCGGTGTCCTCGGTGCGGGGCTCGTCGAGCAGCACGGCGATCCGGCGCAGCTTGACCAGGACCGAGCGGCGCGAGGCCTCGGTCGGGTGGGCCGTGAAGACCGGGCGCGCGCTGATCCGGGCGAACCCGGTGGCGACCTCCTCGGCGGTCACCTCGCCGGCCTCCAGCGCCTCTCGGATCGCCACCCCGGCTTCGGCCAGGGGGCCGCCGGTGCGGGCCCGCTCGGCCGTCTGGATCCGCGACCGGTGCACCTGCTCGGCGATGTTGGCCAGGTGGAAGTACAACGAGAACGCCCGGGCCAGGGTGGTCGCCTCAGCCAGGGGGAGCTCATCGATCAACTCAGCGGCCCCGTCGGGGTCGTCGCGCGACAGGGCCCTGATGCGCTCCACTGTCTCGTAGGTCGCTGGCCCCTCCTGACGGATCAGGGCCTCGCCGAGCAGGTCGCCGAGTCGGCGGATGTCGTCACGCAGTGCAGGCGAGGTCGCCAGCGTGGCCAGGGGGCTCATGGGCGCTCAGCGTAGTCAGCGCCCGGAAGCACCGCACAGGAGCGACGATCGTGCCATCGCGCCCATCCGAGCCCGGCCGCCGCCGCTGGGCCACCATCGGCGGTTGAGTTGTGCGGCGGCCCGGAATTGGACTCCAGGCGACGTATGGAATCGCAGCCGCAGGGAATAGGGGATCTCGTGGAGCGGTCATTGCCGGGCTCTGCATGAATTCCCTCGGCGGGGAATCTGTCCTATGCTTGCATCCGGTTGTTTTCCGTCCGGCGAATTCAGGAGCAGACAATGGCGCGCAAGGTTCAGGTCCTCCTCGAGGACGATATTGATGGCACGCCGGGGGCCGAGACCGTGCTGTTCTCCCTGGACGGGAAGTCCTATGAGATCGACCTCTCCGAGAAGAATGCGGAGAAGCTTCGGGAGGCCTTCTCGCCGTGGATCGGCGCGGGTCGCCGGGTCACCGGTCCAGCGGCCGCCGAGCCCCGCCGCCGGCCTGCACGCCGGTCCGAGGACACCGCCGACATCCGCCGCTGGGCGGCCGACAACGGGATTCCCGTGTCCACCCGGGGGCGCATCTCGGCGGACCTGAGGGCCCGCTACGAGGCCGCCCACTAGGCCTCCTCCCCAGGTTCCCGCACACCTGGGAACTGCCAGGGTGCGTTCGCCGAGGGCATATCCGCCACGGGTATGGAGCCCGGGACGCGGGCTGTTGCCTCATCGAGAGGTTGCTCCCTCCGGATGCTCGCTGCAGTGGTGTACGTGTGCGTGTCGGGGGTTGCGGCTACAGTTTCGTTCCATCCCGTGCGAGCGGGAGGGAAGCACGAACGGAGTGGAGCCCCATGTTCGAAAGGTTCACTGACCGCGCCCGTCGCGTTGTGGTGCTCGCGCAGGAGGAAGCGCGCATGCTCAACCACAACTACATCGGCACCGAGCACATCCTGCTCGGCCTGATCCACGAGGGCGAGGGCGTTGCCGCGAAGGCTCTGGAGAGCATGGGCATCTCCCTGGAGTCCGTGCGCCAGCAGGTGGAGGAGATCATCGGCCAGGGCCAGCAGGCGCCCAGCGGGCACATCCCGTTCACGCCCCGGGCCAAGAAGGTCCTCGAGCTGTCCCTGCGCGAGGCGCTGCAGCTCGGGCACAACTACATCGGCACCGAGCACATCCTGCTCGGCCTCATCCGCGAGGGCGAGGGCGTGGCTGCCCAGGTGCTGGTCAAGCTCGGCGCCGACCTGAACAAGGTCCGCCAGACGGTCATCCAGCTGCTGTCGGGCTTCCAGGGCAAGGAGCCGGCGTCGGGTTCCGGCACCGGGCCGCAGGAGGGCACGCCCTCCACGTCGCTGGTCCTCGACCAGTTCGGGCGGAACCTCACCAAGGACGCCCGGGAGAACAAGCTGGATCCCGTCATAGGTCGCGAGAAGGAGATCGAGCGGGTCATGCAGGTGCTCTCCCGGCGCACCAAGAACAACCCGGTCCTGATCGGGGAGCCCGGCGTGGGCAAGACCGCCGTCGTCGAAGGACTGGCGCAGATGATCGTCCGCGGCGAGGTCCCCGAGACGCTCAAGGACAAGCACCTCTACACCCTGGACCTCGGCGCCCTCGTGGCCGGATCCCGCTACCGCGGTGACTTCGAGGAGCGCCTGAAGAAGGTGCTCAAGGAGATCAAGACCCGCGGCGACATCATCCTGTTCATCGACGAGATGCACACCCTCGTCGGCGCGGGTGCCGCCGAGGGCGCGATCGACGCCGCCAGCATCCTCAAGCCGATGCTGGCCCGAGGTGAGCTGCAGACGATCGGCGCCACCACGCTCGACGAGTACCGCAAGCACGTCGAGAAGGACGCGGCCCTCGAGCGACGCTTCCAGCCGATCCAGGTGCAGGCACCCAGCGTCGCCCACACGATCGAGATCCTCAAGGGCCTGCGCGACCGCTACGAGGCCCACCACCGGGTCTCCATCACCGACGGCGCCCTGGCGGCCGCGGCACGGCTCTCGGACCGCTACGTCTCCGACCGCCAGCTGCCCGACAAGGCGATCGACCTCATCGACGAGGCCGGCTCCCGGCTGCGCATCCGCCGGATGACCGCCCCGCCGGACCTGCGCGAGTTCGACGAGCGCATCGCCAACGTGCGCCGCGAGAAGGAGTCCGCGATCGACGCGCAGGACTTCGAGAAGGCCGCTGCGTTGCGTGATCGCGAGAAGCAGCTGCAGGTGGAGAAGGCCCAGCGGGAGAAGGAGTGGAAGGCCGGCGACATGGACGTCGTGGCCGAGGTGGACGACAAGCTCGTCGCCGAGGTCCTGGCCCTGATGACCGGGATCCCGGTGACCGACCTGTCCGAGGACGATGCCCAGCGGTTGCTGCGGATGGAGGACGAGCTGCACAAGCGCGTCATCGGCCAGCAGGACGCCATCCACGCGCTGAGCCAGGCGATCCGACGCACCCGCGCGGGCCTCAAGGACCCGAAGCGACCCGGCGGCTCGTTCATCTTCGCCGGTCCTTCAGGTGTGGGAAAGACCGAGTTGAGCAAGACCCTGGCCGAATTCCTGTTCGGTGACGAGGATGCGCTCATCGCCCTGGATATGAGCGAGTACTCGGAGAAGCACACCGCCTCTCGGCTTTTCGGTTCCCCCCCGGGATATGTCGGGTACGAGGAAGGTGGACAGCTCACCGAGAAGGTGCGTCGACGGCCATTCTCCGTGGTCCTCTTCGACGAGGTCGAGAAGGCCCACCCCGACATTTTCAACTCATTGCTGCAGGTCCTTGAAGAAGGCCGCCTCACCGATGCCCAGGGCCGGGTGGTCGACTTCAAGAACACCGTCATCATCATGACCACCAACCTCGGCAGCCGGGATGCGAGCAAGGGCGTCATGCTCGGGTTCGCCGGTGACGGCGATGCGGATGGGTACGAGCGGATGAAGTCCAAGGTGCAGCAGGAGCTCAAGAGCCACTTCCGGCCGGAGTTCCTCAACCGCATCGATGACATCGTCGTGTTCCACCAGCTCACCAAGAACGAGATCATCCAGATCGTGGACCTCATGGCCAACAACCTCGAGGAGCGCCTGCGCGAGCGTGACATGGGCATCGAGCTCACCCTGGCCGCCAAGGAGCTGCTCGCCGATCGCGGGTACGACCCCGCGATGGGCGCCCGGCCGCTGCGCCGGACCATCCAGCGCGAGGTCGAGGATGCCCTGAGCGAGAAGATCCTGTTCGGCGACCTGCGCCCGGGCCAGATCGTGGTGGTCGACGTCGAGGGCAGCGGCCCCACGGCGACCTTCACGCTCACCGGTACGGACAAGGTGACCCTGCCGGACGCCCCGCCGGTGGAGCCGGCCGGCGCCGGTGGCGAGGTCGCCGAGGGGTGACCTGAGGCGTGGCCGGCCCGCGGTACCCCTGAGAACGGGGACTGCGGGCCGGTGCATGTCCGGGGTCAGGTTACGGTTCTCCTGTGAGTTCGGTCGTGAACCCGGTTGGCCCGGAGGAGCCCAGCACCTATTGGCGTCGGCGTGCAGCAGTCATCGTCGGCCTTCTTGTGGTCCTGTGGCTGGGTTGGTGGCTGCTCCAGGCGGCCTTCGGCTCGAATGACGAGCCGACCGCGGCGGCCCCCAGCGAGTCTCCGAGCTTCGGGCTGACGATGTCACCGTCGCCGGATGGCGAGCCGACGGAGGCCGATGTCGACCCATCGGCGTCGGCCGCCCCCGCCGGGCTCGGCAAGCACGTCGCCGAGTCCCAGCCCGTCGGCCAGCGCGGACTGCGTCGACTCCGACATCG
>CAWFSG010000005.1:0-41403 GCA_963818445.1 uncultured Actinomycetes bacterium | reverse complement strand
CGATCCCGTCGACCCAGGCCGAGCGAAGGCTAGCCTTGCGCCGTGACGACCGGACGGATGGCGACGTCCACGCCGGTTCGCCCCCCGGCCGCCACCAGGCGAGCCGACATCCAGGGCCTGCGCGCGGTCGCCGTGATCATGGTGCTGGCGTTCCATGCGGGGCTGCCGGTCCCGGGTGGGTTCACGGGCGTGGACATCTTCTTCGTGATCTCCGGGTACGTCATCACGGCACTTCTCGTCCGGGAGCTGCAGGCGACGGGCAGCGTGCAGTTCAGGCGCTTCTACTCGCGCCGCGCCAGGCGCCTGCTGCCAGCGCTGGCGCTGATGATCGTGGTGACCTGCCTGGCGTCAGTTGCCCTGCAGCCGCTGCAGGCCCAGGGGATCACGGGCAGCACGGGTGTGGCGGCTGCGCTCTTCGTCGCCAACTACCAGATCATGGCTGTCTCCGGGGGCTACTTCGACACCGCTGCCGAGTCCAACGCGCTCCTGCACACGTGGTCGCTGTCGGTGGAGGAGCAGTTCTACTTCGGGTTCCCAGCACTTCTCCTGCTCGGGTGGGCCTATCTCGGCCGGCGAGGGTCCGGCCGTTTCCCGGTGCTCGCCCTCGTCGCTGGCGTCACGGCGGCGTCCTTCGCCCTCTCGCTGCACCTGAGTGCCGGGCGCCCCCTGCCGCTGGTCGACTCACCGCAGGCGTTCGCGTTCCTGTCGGCGCCCACTCGGGTGTGGGAGTTCGGTGCCGGGGCGATCCTGGCCCTGGTCGCGTCGGGTCGCGCGGGTGGTCGTCTGGTCGCGTCGCGTCGAAACGCCGCCATCGGTCTGTGGCTGGGTGCCGCGACCCTCGTCGCCGCTGGCTTCCTCCTTGACGGGGCGCCCGGTTACCCGGGGTGGGCCGCGCTCGTGCCCGTGGCGGGCACTGTGCTGGTGATCGCCACCGCCGACCACGGCGACCTCCTGCCCGGCCGGTTCCTGCGGTCGCGCCCGCTGGTGGCGATCGGGGAGCTGAGCTACAGCCTCTACCTGTGGCACTGGCCGTTCGTGGTCCTGGGCATGAGCGCGCTGGGCCGATTCGGCGTCAGTGGTGGCGTGTGGGCGCCGACCCTTCTCGTCGTTGCCTCGGTCGTGCCCGCGTGGGCGAGCTATCGCTGGGTCGAACGGCCGATCCGTGCAGCTGAGTCCGTGCGCGGTTTCCGGTTGCTCGGGTTGGTTGCGGCCTGCATGACCGTCCCGATCGTGGTGGGTGCCGCCCTGTACCTCGGAGGTGAACGGGCATGGGGAGACTCGAGTGTGCAGCGGTGGGAGGCGTTGCGCACGGAGATGGGATCGGGCCGTGCCAACGGATGCCATGTGGAGTCCGTGGCCGACCTGGCCCAGCCCCTGGCGGACTGCACCTTCGGGTCGGGCAGCCGCACGATCTACGTGGCCGGTGACAGTCACGCCGATGCCCTGGGCGACAGTGTGATCGCCGCTGTCGAGGGCCAGGGCTTCGAGGTGGTCATCCGCTCGGCGAGCCTGTGCCCGCTCCTGCTCGACGGGGTCGCCTGGCAGAGTCGCGGGTCACAGGGTGCGCAGACCTGCGCGCGGAGCATCGAGCAGCGCCTCGACGAGATCGCGACGATCAGGCCGGCGCTCGTGGTGATCGCGAATCGGTCGCCTGCGTATGTGAACCCGCCCATCAAGGGCGTGGGCGAGCAGGGTGCCCCGTGCCCGAGGATCTCGACGGGGCCGGGCTGCGCCTCCAACGCGGACCTTGCCGGTCGATGGGGCCGCAGCCTGCAGGAGACGATGAGCTGGGTCGAGTCCGTCGGCAGCCAGGTGCTGGTCGTGGCTACCGTTCCGGAGCACCCGAACGACCTCGGCGAGTGCACGTTCCGCTCGGGAGTCGCTGAGGCGTGTGCCACGCACTCCACCGACTTCGCGCTACAGCGGCGGCAGGCGGTGGTCGCCGCAGAGCGGCGTGCGGTGGCGGCAGTGGAGTCATCCGCGATGTGGGACCCGTGGTCGTTGTTCTGCGACGAGTCGTCGTGCCGCCGGGAGTACGCGTCGGCCCCGACCTATCGCGACGATGACCATGTGAGCCCCAGCGCTGCCGCCCTGCTGGCCGACCCGCTGTGGGCCGCCATCTCGGCCAGCCGTCGGCCCATAGCCCCGGTCGGTCCGCGTGGACCCTGGCGTGGGCATTGCCCATAGTGGGATGGTGGGCGTATTCTGTGTGTCATGCGATCGATCGTGGAAGACGGAATGGCGATGATCCTGGTCGAGACGGACTCACGCAGCCGCGTCGTGCTCCCTGGGCATTCGAACGAGCGGTTCGTGCTTCAGGAGCAGGAAGACGGCAGCATCCTCCTTCAGCCAGCGGTGGTCGTGACTCAGGCGCAGGCTGAGTACGACGCCGACCCGGAGCTGCGGTCATTGCTCACCCGTGCAGCCCACTCCGGCACCGTGCGGCGCACGCGGAAGCGCCGCGAGGGGTGAGCATCGACGGCTCCTACTCCGCGGTGGCCGATGAGCAGATGGATGCTCTCGAGGGGGGCGACGACATCGAGCTGTACAACGCCGTGCTCGACGCGTGCGAACTCGTGTTCCGGGCGCCGGCGCGGGCCCAGGCGATGTCGACGGCCATCACGACCCGTGAGGGGATCCGGCTTCGTCTACCAGTGCCCGGGCATCCGCCGTACAAGGTGTTCTGGTCATCGGAAGGTCCTCGGATCGAGGCGGTCTTCCCCCATCCTTGATCGCGGGCCGACTTGCTCCCGTTCCGACGATTCGCTCCCATCTGGACGGGAGCAGATCTTCGGAACGGGAGCAGATTCCGAGGGGAGCCGATGTGCGCGCGGGTCGCGGGTCGCGAGGGCATCGCCAGGCGCCCCCTACAACAACCCCTTCGCCGTCAGGTTGCGGAACGCGAACCACCCCGGGACCGTCGGCAGCCAGAACGTGACCGTGCGGAACAGCAGCGTCGCCGACACCGCCACCGCCGGGTTCAGCCCCGCGGCCGTCAGCCCCGCCGCGAGCGCCGCCTCCACGACGCCCAACCCGCCGGGCGTCGGCGCGGCCTGGCCCAGCGTCGACCCGGCCAGGTACACGAACGAGATCGCGGCGACGGTCAGGTCGTCGGAGAACGCCCGGACCGAGGCCACCAGGCACAGGCAGTACGCCACGTTGAGCAGCAGGATCCCGCCGAACCCCTCGGCGAGCTTCGCCGGGCGCTGGGCCACGGTCGCCAACCGGGGGATGACCTGCTCGATCATCGGCCGGAGCCGGTCGGTCAGCCAGCGCCGCACGTGCGAGATCGAGGCCAGTCCGCCGATGATCATCGCGGCGATCCCCACGCCGATGATCACCGCGCGCGGGGGGTTGAACTGCAGGTCGGCCTGCGTCCCGGCGGCGATCGCGGTCAGCAGCATCAGGGTCACGTGCACGACGAACGCCGCCACCTGCGAGACCCCGACGGTGGCCGCAGCCGCGGCCGGCGGCAGCCCCGAGCGGTTGAGGAACCGGGCGTTCACCGCGACGGCGCCGAGCGTCGGGCGGCGACACGAGCGTGGCGAAGCTCGCCGCGAACTGCGCCTGCAGCGTGCGCAGGAAGCTCAGCCGGTCGGGCACGAAGCCGCCCAGGCTCATCGTCGCGCCCAGGTAGGTCACCATCGACAGGACCAGCGCCACGCCCGCCCACCGCCAGTCCGCGGACGCGACCACCTCGGCGATGTTCACCTGGGCCAGCTGCGACAGGAGCAGGTAGAGCGCGACCGTGCCCAGGATGAGCGTGAACACGGTGCGCGGCTTGAGCCGTTCGAGGTCGATCGGCTCGATCTCGACGGTCGGGTTGATCGTCAGCAGCGCGGCGCGCAGCTCGTTGAGCAGGTCCTTGCTCCCGCGCAGGGCGGCGCGCGTCGGGCTGCTCAGGGCGACCCGCTGGAGCACCGGCAGCGCGCGCAGCACCGCCTCGTCGCCGATCACCCGACGGGCCGCGGCCACGGCGGTCGGGACGTCGGTCTGCAGGGCCTGGGTGACCAGCAGCTCGGCGATGTCCAGGCGCAGCACCACGTCCCCGGCGGCGACCGTCCCCGACTCCAGCCCCGTCAGGTACGTCCCCGCCCCGGCGTAGAGCACGTTCTCGGCGTGCAGGTTCTGGTGCGCCAGGAACCGTGCCTGCATCGCGGCCACCGCCCGCCACGCGATGTCGAGCTCCTCGTCGGTGGGCCGGTCGCTCTGCATGCCCGAGCCGGGGATCACCGCGCGCCCGTCACGGCTCTCGTAGGCCAGCAGCGCGGAGTCGGCGTTCACCATCGCGGCCAGCTCCAGCGTCGGGCTGGGCACCCCGGCGGACTGCGCGGCGTAGGCCATCATCGCGGCCCGGTCCACCTGGCTGCGCATCGACAGCCCGCTGGCGGAGTCGTTGGACTCCCGCAGCCGGATCGTGCGCCACAGCGCCAGCGCCAGCCCGGACCCCTCGAGGTCGCGGTCGAGGACGACCACGTCGAGCTGCTCCCCGTCGGACTTGACGGCCATGTAGTGCCGGCCGGAGTAGGTGCCGCCCCGCGCCCGGAGCATCACGAGCGGGATGCCGGCCGTGATCAGCGTCGTGGCGACGTCGGCCCCGGACGGTCGGGTCGTGGGGGTGCCGAGGGCGTAGCGGGTGAACAGGCCGACCGCCAGGCCGATGAGGAAGCTCAGGGCCTGGGCGGTGCTGGTGCTGCCGGCGCTGACGGATCCGACGACGGCCGTCGACGCCACGATCAGTCCCGTGACGACGTTCCAGCGCGGCCGGCTCATCAGGCGGGCGACGGTCACGAAGGCGACCGTGCCGCCGAGAAGGGGGTTGGTCGGGTAGGCCAGGTCCTCGCTGATCGGCGATCCGGTGAGGGCGGCGTAGAGCGTCTCGTAGCCGGAGTTGCGCACGGCCGTGGAGATCAGCGTCAGGACGATGGCCGCGATCGTCATGGCCGCGACGGACTCGAGCAGCTGCCGCCCGCGGCGACGCATGAGCATCGAGACCGCCGCCACCAGCGGCAGCATCACGACGCCGAGACCGGCCAGGGCGCTGAGCAGGCCCCAGATGATGTCCGGCAGCGAGCGCTGGGCGTCGGCGAGGTCGTCGTCGATCGCGATCACGGTCTGCTCGGCGGCGACCGCGAGCAGCACGACCAGGGCGGCGATCACGATGGCCAGCACGGCCCCGAGCAGGTCGCGGGGGCGGCGCAGGCGGGAGCGGAAGATCCCCTCCTCGACCACGAGGGTCGTGTAGTTCGGGGAGGTGGGGGCGGTGGGGAGGGGTCGGCGGGAGTGGCGAGGGGGTGGGAGCCGCGGGAGTGGCGAGGGGAGGCGGGGAGCTCGGGAGGTGCGGGTGCTCGGACGGGGTGCCCGATCCGCTCGGGTCGGACTCGCAGGCAGATCGGGCGCCACTGGGTTCGTGGGGCGCTCGGTCACTCCCCGATGTTGTCACGTTCCCGCCGGACAGGTCGGGCATTGGCCGGCGCGGTGAGCACGGGGCTCGGCGGCGGTCGCTGGTCGAGCCTCCGCTCGGATCTGCTCCCGGTTGGCCGATCTGCTCCCCTCTGGACGGGAGCAGATCGTCGGATGAGGAGCAGATCGCGGGCCAACGGGGCCCGGCGCCGCGAGGTGCGTTGCGCTTCGAGTGCGGTCAGTGTCAACGGATGGCGAGGCGCACGCTAACGCATCCCCCTGTCGGTGGTGGGGACGCCGCAGGGAGGCTCCGCGGGGCTACGGTGATTTCAGGGGAGGTGCCCAGATGCGGCTCGCAGGCGTGGTGGCGTTGGTACTGGTGATGTGCGACTGCGGGGCCCGTGGCGGCCGCGGCGCCGGGGGCGGCTGCGGTGCCGGGGGCGGCTGAGTCCGGGGTCGCGCTCACCTCGGTGAGCGGAGCCACCCCCGATGGCGTCACGTTCACCGGCGCCCGCCTGTGGGACCGGAACGTGAACTGGTGCGACCTGCAACCGACGGCCGATGCGGACGTGGCGACCCAGGCCGCGGCGCGCCTGGGCCCGCTCCTCGACGAACTCGTGGCCAGCGGCACCCAGCGGGTGATCATCCCCCTGGGCCACAGCGCGCCCTGGGTGTTCGGTGACTCCCCGCAGTCCCAGGCCCCCGCAACGAGGTGGTCCAAGGGGTCACGGGCCATCTGGTTCTGCGGCGGGCATGCGTCCGCGGTCAGCGTGCCCCAGCCGGCGACGCTGCGGCTGGCATCCGACGGCAGCAAGCCCGCTGCAGTACCAGTACTTCGAGAACTACGTCGACGCGCTCATGGGCTACGTCCAGACGCAACTACGCGGACCGGTTCGCGGTGACCTTCCAGGTGATGAACGAGCCGAACCTGCTCAACGGCATCGACGTCAGGGCCAAGGTCGCGGGGGCAGCGACCACGACGGCGGCTGCGGTGGCGAGCGTCGTCGCGATGGAGTCGATCACGGCCAACCTGATCCGAACGAGGTATCCCGCATTCGCCCTGGTCTCAACGGCCATCTACCAGAAGGACAATGACTTCGCCCGGCGGTACCTCAGGGCCCAAGCCGCGCGCCACAACGTCAGTGCCATTGCGTACAACGTCTACTCACGCAAGAAGACCGCCACGGCGATGGTCATGGACTGGGACGCCCGCGTGGCCAAGGCGCGCTCATGGGTCCGGCGCCACAGCAGCCTGCGCGGCCTCCCGCTGATCATCACCGAGACCAACCACAACCTGATCAATCACAACCCCGCGGACCGCTCCAACCTGAAGCCGTCCATCACCAGTGCCAGCGCCCAGGCACAACTGGCGGCCGCCACCGTGATGAACGCCTCCTTCCGCGGTGTCCGGGATCTCTACTGGCTGTCCGCTCCCCCCGGTCAGGCCGCCGTGAACCTGGCGCCCGGAACGCCGGCGCAGGCGGCCATGCTCGCGTTGAGCACAGCGACGCAGGGAATGCGCCTGTCCGGATGCCGCTGGTACGGCTCCCTGCGCGGATGCAACTACCAGGACCCCACCGGCGTGCGACCAGCGATCCGCATCATGTGGCGGCAGTACGGGTCCGCGCGGTACCGGCTCCCGCGCGGCGCGCAGATCGCCACCGTGTGGGGCGCCACCTCGAGCGCGGCGGTCGGGTCCAGGATCAAGGTCGGGACCACCCCACTGATCCTGACGTGGTTGTGACTGTCCCACGTCCCGGATGAAGGCGTCCCGCCACACTCACGTCTCGTGGGCCCACGTGGGTCTGCGGCGCCGCGCCTCGGCTCGCCGAGGTCGGTCAGCAGGTCGATGATCTGCTGCTTGTCCAGGTCCATCAGACGCTGGCCAGGGAGTCGGCCTCGATCAGGATGCCCCGGATCTGGAATGGCCCGGGCGAGTGCGCGAGCGCCCAGGCGAACAGCGACGGTGGTCCGGGGTACCAGAAGTGATCGAGGAACCGCTCCGGGCGCGAGGTCCACTTCGGGGAGTCCTCGCCTCGCTTGAGGGCGACTGCCTCGACGGCCGCTGCCACGATGGCGTCCAGGACAGCGTCGCCGGCGAGCCCGGGGTCGTCCCGGTAGCCGATGTCCGGATCCTTGATCGCCTCGTCCATCCAGTGGGCGGTCCGGCGCACCAGTTCCTGGGTCTGGGCGGCGACCAGCCAGTCGCGGAGTTCGGTGCTGGTGGCCACAGATGCAGGGTAACCGAGGTGCTGGTTCCCCTGGGGCATGGTTCGTGCGTGGGGGCGGTGGGTCGTGTCGGACCCCTGTGGTTGCCTTGCGTCCGAGGGGAGGGACATGAGCGGCAGGGAACGGCGGTCGGGCACGGCTGCGTCGGGCGCCGGGCCAGGTGGTGCGGGTCGGTCGAGCCGTGCTGGGTCGCGCGTGGCGGCGCGGTCGGGCGGTGTCGGATCGAGCCCGGCCGCGTCGGGTGTTGCCGTGCGGCTCGATCGACGCGCCCCGGAGCCGTTGGCCCCGCTGGACCTCGACCCCCAGCAGCGCGCCGTCGTCGAGCACCGCGACGGGCACCTGCTGGTCCTCGCCGGCCCCGGGACGGGCAAGACCGCGACCCTCACCGAGCTGGTCGTCGCGCGGATCGCCGATCCGGTCGACCCGATCCCGGCCGACCGGATCCTGGCCCTGACGTTCGGTCGTCGGGCGGCGCGCGAGCTCTCCGACCGGATCAGCGGACGGCTCGGCGGCGGTGCGGTCCCGGTCGTGAGCACGTTCCACTCGTTCGCGTACGGCGTCCTGCGTCAGCACGCCGACCCCACCGCGTTCGCCAGCCCGCCGCGGCTGCTCGTCGCTGCCGAGCAGGACGCGCGCCTGCGGGAGCTGCTCACCTACTCGATCGAGGAGGGTCGGCTGCAGTGGCCCGAGTCGCTGTCGCGGGCGGTCGGCACCCGCGGGATCGCCGAGCAGGTGCGTGCGCTGCTCGCCCGGGCGCGCGGCCAGGGCCTCGACGGCAAGGACCTCACCCGGATCGGCAAGCGCGAGGGCGTGCCCGTGTGGGCCGCGCTCGGCGTCTTCTTCGAGGAGTACCTGGCGACCCTGGAGTTCGAGGGCAGCCTCGACTACGCCGAGCTGATCCTGCGCGCGGCCGTGCTGGCCAACGATCCTCGTGCGGGACGGGCATTGCGGGGCGCCTTCCGGCTCGTCGTCGTCGACGAGTACCAGGACACCGACCCGGCCCAGGTCGCGCTGCTGCGCGGGCTGGCTGGCGGCGGCGCCCAGGTCGTGGCCGTCGGCGACCCCGACCAGGCGATCTACGGCTTCCGCGGCGCCGACGTGCGCGGCATCCTCCGGTTCCCCGACGTGTTCGCGGGGCCGACCGGCCAGCCCGCCGCGATCGAGGTGCTGCGCACGACCCGACGGTTCCCGCGGGCGATCGCGGAGGCGGCCTCCGGTGTGCTGGGCCCGGTGTCGCTGGCGCCGCTGCCCGCCGAGGTCCAGCGACTGCATCGGATGCCCGAGGCCTTGGACGGCCCCGCCCAGGTGCAGGTTCGCACGTTCCCGACTGCTGCCGCCGAGGCCTCCGGAATCGCGGAGACCCTGCTGCGAGCGCATGCGGGGGACGCGGATCGCCCCGGGCTCGACTGGTCGCGGATGGCCGTGCTGGTGCGCAATCCCGCCGTGAGTGGTCCGGTCCTGGCGCGCGCGATGCGGGCCGCGGGGATCCCCGTGTGGCTGCCGCCGGACGAGACCCCGCTCGGTGACGAGCCGGCGGTCGGCGTCCTGCTGTCGGTCCTCGGCCTCGCGCTCGACCCGTCCTCCGTGCCCGAGGAGACCGGGCGGGCGCTCCTGGCCGGACCGCTCGGGCGGGCGGACGCCGTCGCGATCCGGGCGCTTGCCCGGGCGGTGCTCAAGGAGCAGCGCGGGGCGGTGCTCGTGGCGGAGGCTCCCGAGGCGGATGGGTCGGGGCGCCGGGAGTCCTCGGATGCCCTCCTGACCGCCGCCCTGGCCCGGGGAGAGCTGCCGGCGGCGTCAGCGGACATCCCGCGCTCGGCGGTGACTGCCTTCGCCCGCGTGGCCAAGTCGGTCGCGTCCGGGCGGGCGGCGATGCAGTCGGGTCAGATGGTCAGCGAGGTGCTGTGGGCGGTCTGGAGCTCCACGGACTGGCCGGAGCGGCTGCGGTCGGCCGCGCTGCGCCCGGGCGGCGGGTACACCGCGGCCGCCTCCGCGCATCGCGACCTCGATGCGGTGGTGGCCCTGTTCGAGTTGGCCAACCGGCTGCCGGCGCAGCGTCGTGGCGAGATCGGCATGGCCGCGTTCCTGGAGGACATCAACGCACTGCGGCTGCCCCAGGAGGTGCGCGGCGCCCAGGAGTCCGACCGCGACCACGTGCGGCTTCTCAGCGCCCACCGCGCCAAGGGCCTCGAGTGGGAGCTGGTGGTCGTGGCCTCGGTCCAGGAGGGGCAGTGGCCCGACGTCCGGCTGCGCTCGGACCTCCTGCGCGTCGCGGAGCTGGGGCCCAGGGGTCGCATCGAGGGCCTGACGCATGCCGACCTGCTCGCCGAGGAGCGCCGGCTCATGTACGTCGCGTGCACGAGGGCGCGGTCGTGGCTGGTCGTGTCCGCCGTGGCGGAGCGTGTCGAGGGGGGCTTGCAGGCGTCGAGGTTCCTGGCCGAGCTGGGTCAGGAGGTGGAGGCCATGCCGGTGCGTTCGGCGTCGCCGATGTCCGCCGAGGGCTTGATCGCGGCGCTTCGTGAGGCGGCCGAGGCGCCGGTGGTGGTTCGCGCCGACGGGTCGAGCGATCCTCAGGTCGAGAAGTTGCGGGGGGCCGCGATCCAGCGGCTGGCGGCGCTGGCCGTGCGGGCGCAGGAGTCGGGGCCGCTGGGACCCATGGCGGCCGCCGACCCGACCCGATGGTGGGGCGCCCGGCCGCTGACGGGCGTCGCGGGGGCGGGAGGGTCGGCACGGCCAGGGGAGTCGGATGGGCCAGGCGAGTCCGCGAGCTCGGGGGAGTCCGCGGGGCCGGGTGAGTCCGCGAGCTCGGGTGAGTCTGCGGGACCAGTGGCCTGGCCGCGCAGGACGGATCAGCGGGAGCCGGCGACGCCCCGCGACCGCTGCGGCTGTCCCCGTCGGCGGTGGCCGCCCTGCGCGAATGCCCGCTGCGCTGGTTCCTCGACAGGCGTGTGGGGGCGGGCAACCCGTCCGGCGGGGCGGCTGTCGTCGGGCTGGTGGTCCACGCCGTGGCCGAGGCGCTCGCCCGCGGGGACGTCGCCCCGGATGAGCGCGAGATCGGCCCGTTCGTCGACGAGATCTGGGCGTCGGTGCCCTTCCCCGCGCACTACCAGCGCGTCCATGAGCGTCGCCGCGTCGACGAGATGATCACCGCCCTGCTCGCCTGGGACGCGTCGACCGGACGTTCCGTGGCCGCCACCGAGCTCACGTTCAACGTCCCCGTGCCCGGGGCGTCCAGGCCGGTCAGCGTCTCGGGCTCGATCGACCGTGTGGACCGCTCGGCGGACGGGCGGCTCCACGTCGTGGACTTCAAGACCGGCCGCACGGCAGCGTCCGCGGCAGCCACTGCGGAGCATCCGCAGCTCGGCATCTACCAACTCGCGATCCGGCTGGGCGCCCTCGACGGCGGTGGGGAGTCCGCCGGCTCGGCCGCGGCCGTGGCGAGCGGGGCGGCCGATGCTCCTCCCGCCCAAGAGGCCTCCGACCCGGTCGTCGCCGACACGCCGGTGGCGCCCGTGATCCTCGGGCAGGCGGAGCTGGTCCATCTCGCGGACCGGTTCGCCTCGGGCATGCCGAAGGTGCGCATCCAGGCCCCGATCGATGACGGGTGGACGTGGGTCAACGACCTCATCGTCGACGCCGCCCGACTGGCCGACGGCCCCGAGTACCCGGCCCGGCCCAACGGTCACTGCAAGTCCTGCGCCTTCCGCTTCATGTGCCCGGCGCAGTCCCCGGCAGCCGCTGGGCAGCCGGCGGTGGCTGCATCTCCCGCGATCTCCGAGCGCCCGGGCGAACGGGCAGGCACGCCGGCCACACCGACCCGAGCGCGGACCGGCCCCGACCTGCCGACCCAGCCCGTCGACCAGCCCCGCCCGAGCACGCCCGAGGTGCCGGTCCAGCAGTCGCTCTGGGGGGACGAGCTCTGATGACGCCACCGACGCCACCGACGCCCGCCCGCCCGGGCCACCGACGCCACCCGCGCTGACGCCACCCGCACCGCCCGGGCCACCCACCCCGTCCACGCCCATCGCCCCCCACCCGATGCCCCGCGCCGAACTCGACGCCCTCCTCGGGCTGACCCTCACCGACGAGCAGTGGGAGTGCGTCAGCGCCCCGCTGGAGCCGTTCGTGATCGTCGCCGGCGCCGGCACCGGCAAGACCGCCGTGATGGCCGCGCGCGTCCTGTGGCTGGTCGCCTCCGGGTTCGTCGCCGAGCATGAGGTCCTCGGCCTGACGTTCACCAACAAGGCGGCGGCCGAGCTCGCCCAGCGGGTCACCGCCCAGCTGAACCATTGGCGCGCGCAGCACCCCGCCGACCGCGGCGAGGCGGTCGGCGAGCCGACGATCGCCACCTACCACTCGTTCGCCCGCCGGCTCATCGACGAGCAGGGCCTTCGCGTCGGCATCGAGCCCGGGGCCCGGCTGCTGTCCGGCCCCGCGGTCGCCCAGCTCGCCTACCGCGTCGTCTGCCACGCCACCGGCCTGGTCGTCACCCGGCACGGACCCAGTCGCGTGGCCGCCGACGTCGTCCGGCTCGACGCCAACCTCGCCGAGCAGACGATCAGCACCGACGAGCTGCGGGCCCACGACCGCACCGTCATCGCGGCCATCGACGAGCTGCCCAAAGCGACCAAGGCCGTCAAGGACATCCGCGACACCGCCGAGCGACGCCTCGAGCTCGCCGACCTGGTCGACGAGCTGCGCCGGGCCAAGCAGGCCTCCGGTGGGCTGGACTTCGCCGACCACATGCGGCTGTGCGCCGAGCTGGTCCGCAGCTCCGACGAGCTCGTCCAGGCGATGCGCGCCGCGTACCGCGTCGTGCTGCTCGACGAGTACCAGGACACGTCGATCGCCCAGCGCGTGATCCTCTCGACCCTGTTCGCCGGCGGGGGAGTCACGGCCGTCGGCGACCCGATGCAGGCCATCTACGGGTGGCGCAGCGCCTCGGTCGCGAACATCGACGCGTTCGCCCAGCACTTCGGTCGGGACGGCGTCGCCCCGGTGCGTGTCCTGTCGGTGAACCGGCGCTCGGGGACGCCCATCCTCGAGGCCGCCAACCGCATCGCGGCCGGCCTGCGCGCCCAGCACCCGCAGGTGGCCGAGCTCCGCCCGCCCGCGCCGCTGGGTGCCGTGGTGCGGGCGGCCCTGCTGCCGACGGTCGCCGACGAGCGCGAGTGGATCGCCGACCAGGTGCACGCCCTGGTCGAGGCAGGCACGCCGCCTGAGCACATCGCGATCCTGGGTCGCGCCAACGACCAGCTCGGGCCGCTGCAGCAGCTGCTCGTCGAGCGTGGGGTCCCGGCCAGCATCTCGGGGACGGCCGCCCTGACCGCCAGCCCGTACGCGACGGCCGTGCTGTCCACGCTGCGCGTCCTGGCCGACTCGGCGGACAACACCTCGCTCGCTGCCCTCCTCGCCGGACCTCGGTGGCGGATCGGACCCCGGGACCTGGAGCTGCTCGGCTCCCGGGCCGTGCAGCTGGCGGGCGGCCGACCGACCCGTGCGGATACGGTCGCGGGGCAGGCGCGGTTGCGCGAGCGGCTGCGCGAGGCCAGCGAGTTCAAGGACCCAGTCGAGCGCCCGAGCCTGCTCGAGGCCGCGGCCAGTCCCGGCCCCGGGGTGTCGGCCGGCGCGGTTGACCGGCTCGCGGAGTTCCTGGGGGAGTTGCGCCTGCTGCAGTCCCAGGTGGGTGCGCCGCTGGCCGACCTCGTGGGCGCGGTCGTCACGGTCACGGGCGCCCGGGTCGAGGCCGACCTCGCCTCCGGCGGTCACGGCATCGGCGACGTGGGCCTGGCCGGCCTGCTCCACCTCGTCGAGGGGTTCACCGACGCCGACGGCCGCACCGGGCTCGGGGCGTTCCTGGCCTACCTCGACGCGGCTGAGCAGCTCGGATCGGGCGAGGACGTGGACCTGCCGACCATGCCGGGGTCGGTCCAGCTGATGACCATGCACAAGGCCAAGGGCCTGGAGTTCCCGGTGGTCGTGCTGCCGCACGTGTGCCGGGACTCGTTCCCCGGCGGCAAGGGCTCCGAGCGCTGGACCGGATACGCCCATGTGGTCCCGAGCGAGCTGCGCGACGACCGGCACGTCCTTCCCGTGCTCGACGGGTACTCGTCCAAGGAGCTCGCCGCGTTCGTGGAGTCCTGCCGTCGCCACGACCGGACCGGTGACGACCGCCTGGCCTACGTCGGGGTCACGCGGGCCAAGCAGGTCCTGATCGCGACCGGGCACTGGTGGGGCCCCACCCAGAAGACCGCGCGCGGGCCCTCGGAGTACCTCGAGGCGCTGCGCGACCAGGCCACCGGCGAGGTCGACGACCCGTGGGCTGACGAGCCAGCGGCCGAGGACGCGTCTCCAGTTGGGTCGCCCGCGGTCGAAGACGCGGCTCCGGTCGGCGCTGGGGGCTCGGGTGTCGACGCGGCGAACTCGGACGCCGGTGGTGGGGCCGGTGGGGCGGCACGCGACCTCACCAACCCGATGCTGGAGCAGGCGATCGAGGTGCCGTGGCCCGCACCCGATGGGCCGGCCGATGCCGGGGTCGTGGGGGCCGCGCAGGCGGTCATGGCGCTGATCGAGTCCGGTCAGGTCGGCGAACCCTGGGCGGCATCGGGTGCGGCGGCTCCGGGAACGGGAGCCCATGCGGCGACCTCGGGAGCCGATGCGGGAGCCCCTGCGGCCGACCCGACCGGCAGCCCCCCAACTGCCCCGGATCCGCTCGCGCGGCAGATCGCCCAGTGGGACGCCGCGATCCTCGCACTGCTCGCGCGAACCGACCGTTCGGCCGACGATCGCGTCGTCGCGTCGCTGCCCGGCGTGCTGTCGGCCTCCGCCACGATGGAACTTGCCGAGGATCCGCTCGCCTTCGCCGAGAGGCTGCTGCGTCCGATGCCCCGTCGTCGCAACCAGCACGCCGAACTGGGGACCGCGTTCCACGCGTGGGTCGAGGCCCGGCTGGGCGTGCAACCCCTGATCGCTGATGACGAGCTCCCCGGAGCCGCGGACGAGTCCATCGGCTCCCCGGCGGAGCTGGCGGCCATGAAGGAGGCGTTCGAAGGGCTGGACTACGCGCAACGAACACCCGCAGGTCTCGAGGTGCCGTTCTCGCTGGCGATCGCCGGTCGGCTCATCCGGGGCCGTATCGACGCGGTCTTCCCCGCAGGTCCGGAGGCGCCACCCGGTCAGCTCTGGGAGGTCGTCGACTGGAAGACCTCGAAGCAGGACGTCGCCGACCCGCTGCAGTTGGCCATCTACCGGCTGGCGTGGGCCGACCTGGCCGGCGTGCCCGTCGAGGTGGTGGGTGCGGCCTTCGCGTTCATCCGATCGGGGACGATCCTGCGGCCAGAGGACCTGCCCGACGCGCAGGCCATCGAGGCGCTGCTTGCTGGCGACCCGGAGGAGGTGGTCGTGGGGGAGTAGCGCTAGCCAGGGCCTACGGCTCGGGGAAGTCCGCGATCAATGCGCAGTGATCGCTGACGGGCAATGGGACGGCCCGGGCGGAGGCACGTGCCTGCTCCAGGGCGTCGGCGGTCCAGCCGTCGGCCATGATGTGGTCGAACTGCACCCGGGGCCTCATCACCGGGTACGTGGGAACCCGCGCGACCTGGTCCCAGCCCGTCACGAGGCCGGGGATGCCGCCCGGGGTGTTGAAGTCGCCCATCAGGATCATCGGTCGGGGCATCCCGGCGACGAAGGCGCGCAACCCGTTGAGCTGCTTGGTGTTCACGCCGGGAACGAACGACAGGTGCGCGGTCGCGACCGTGACGTCGGCGTAGGGCAGCTCGACGATTCCGGCGACAGCCGCACGGGGTTCGTCGGGGACGCGGATCGCCTTCGGACGGCCCTCGGTGGGAGCCAGCAACGGCATCGACACCGGCGCGGGTGGGTAGCGGGTCACCCGCCACCCGCGCACCGGATACCGGCTGATCAGGGCGATGCCGTACCTGGGTCCGGTCTGGGTCGGGGTCTCGGGTTCGCACTCGTCAGCGGGCAGGTCGTCAGCGTCGGTGGCCGGCACCCAGGCCGCACCCTCCGAGGCGATCCCCGGGGTGCCGCGAACGCTGGGCACGAAGCGCCAGTACTTGGCTCCGATCGTCTCGGCGACGAGGCGCGCCTGGTCGACACCGGCCGTGCGGTCCTGCGCCCGGTCGACCTCCTGGAGCGCGATCACGTCGATCGGCCCGGACTCCATCAGCTCCTCGATGGCACGGACCAGGTCGGCGGGGTCACTCACGTCCGGTGACCACACATGCCGCTCGGTCGGAGCGACGCCGTCGTGGGCGGCATCGGAAGCGGACTGGGCAGAGGCGATCTGGGCGGAGGCGGACTGGGCGGAGGTGGCGCTGGCGTCCTTCGCCCGCTCGGTGGGGCTCCCCACCACTCCGCGTCCCTTGCCCGGGCTCGCACCCGTTCCCGCCTGGACCCGACTTGCCGCCTGCGACGTGGGCCGCCGCCCGGTCACGCAGGGGGACCCCGTGAAGGAGGTTGAAGGTCGCCACGCGCACGAGCCACAGCCTGTCACATCAGGCGCACGTCCTCCGGCTCGACGCCGACTACGGTGGGCCCATGTCCGCTGGCCCCCCGCTCGACCAGGTGCGCCTCGCCCTCGGTCATGACCCGCTCGACCGCCGTGCGGACCTCCGCACGGCCGGCTGGTCGGCGGTCCCGGGCGAGCGCGTGCTGGTCCTGCTCGATGAGTCCGGCGACGTTGCGGTCACCCGGGGTGCGGACCGGTCAGCCCGCCTGGCGACGGTGAGTGCGGGGAACCCCACGACGCCCACCGACCCCGCCCCGGCACCCGCCACCGACCCCGCCCCGGCACTCCGCCACCGACCCCGCCCCGGCCCCCGCCACCGGCCTGGACATCCTCCTGGGAATCGACCCCGCCGGAGTGGTCTGGTGTGGCCGTGTGGTCGCCCGTGACGACCCGGCCGTGCCCTCCGGCGCCGAGTGGGCGGGACTTCGCGACGTGGGCCTGCGCCTGCCCGAGGACGAGCGCGGGATCCTCGCCGAGTTCCTCGCCCTGGCCAACTGGCACCGCACCCACACCCGCTGCCCGCGGTGCGGCGCGCCCACCGAGGTAGCAGGACTGGGGTGGTGGCGGACCTGCCCGCAGGACGGCTCCGAGCACTACCCGCGCACCGACCCGGCCGTCATCGCCCTGCTGATCGACGACGAGGGCAACGCCCTGCTGGGCCGCCAGACCCGCTGGCCGGAGGGCGCCTTCTCAACCCTGGCCGGCTTCGTCGAGCCGGGGGAGTCGGCCGAGTCCGCGGTGGTCCGTGAGATCGCCGAGGAGGTCGGCCTGCGCCCCACCGGCTCCACGTACATCGGAAGCCAGCCCTGGCCCTTCCCCGCGTCGCTGATGCTCGGCTACCACGCGACGATCGGCGGGGTCCGCCCCGAGCCCACGCCCGACGGCGTGGAGATCGCCGAGGCCCGGTGGATCAGCCGCGACGAATTGCCCGCGCTGTGCCAGTCACGCGAGGTGCGCCTGCCGGGGCGGCTGTCGATCGCCCATCACCTGGTGCGCCTCTGGTACGGCCAGCCCCTGCCCGACGAATGGTGCCGCTGGTAGTCGGCGAGACCCGGGCCGGCGCAGACCCTCCCGCTCCGTTCAGACCCTCCCGCACCGTTCAGACCCTCCCGACCGCTGTGGAGGGTCTGAACCACGGTGGAGGGTCTGGCGGGAGGTGCGGACCGGGCGCTCAGCGCCAGTCCTCGACCTCGCCGCCGTCGTTGGTGTGGTGGAACTCCCACGCGCCCAGCATCAACGGCCACGAACCCAGGCCCGGCACCATCCCGCCGGAGGCCATCACCAATGCTGACGCCCATGACGACATCCGTCCGATACGCATCACGCACCCCCTTCCGGAGGTCGGGAGGAACTCCTCCCAATTCCTTTCTACCACTGCGTGGGGGCACCCGCCAGAGGCGTCCGACACCGGCTGGTCCTGTCGGACCCGGCTGACACAATGCGGCCATGCCCGCCCACGTCCTCGACGGACTCGACCCCGAGCAGCGCCTCGTCGCCGAGGCCCTGACCGGACCGGTCGTCGTGCTCGCGGGCGCCGGCACGGGCAAGACCCGGGCGATCACCCACCGGATCGCCCACGCCGTGCAGACCGGCACGCACGCCGCCGGGAACGGACTGGCCGTGACGTTCACGAACCGTGCGGCCGGGGAGATGCGCCAGCGGTTGGCCGGCCTGGGCGTGCCGAGTGTCGCGGTGCGCACGTTCCACGCTGCCGCGCTGAGCCAGCTGCGCTACTTCTGGCCCACGGCGGTCGGCGGGCAGTTCCCCGAACTCGTGTCCAGCAAGGCGGCCCTGGTCGGCCAGGCGTGCCGCGAGATCGGCCTCCCGTCAGGCAGGCCGCTCGTGCGCGACCTCGCCGCCGAGATCGAGTGGGCCGGATCCACCATGGTCTCGGCCGGTGACTACGCGACGGCTGCCGCGGCGGCGGGTCGGATGCCCGTGGGATCCGGGGACGGCGTCATCGACCTGCCCGGCATCGCGCGGGTCATGTCGGCCTACCAGGACGTGAAGTCCCAGGCCGGCGCGATCGACTTCGAGGACGTCCTGCTGCTCATGGTCGCCCTCATCGGTGACCGCCCGGACATCGCCGACATGATCCGCTCGCAGTACCGCTGGTTCACCGTCGACGAGTACCAGGACATCACCCCCGCGCAGGACCGGTTGCTCTCCGGCTGGCTCGGCGAGCGCGACGATGTCTGTGTCGTCGGCGACGCGAGCCAGACCATCTACTCCTTCGCCGGGGCCAGCCCCGACGCGTTGGGTGAGTTCTCGCGCCGCTGGCCCAACGCCACCGAGGTGCGCCTGGACCGCTGCTACCGCTGCACGCCGGAGATCGTGGCGGTGGCCAACTCGGTCATCCGCGGAACTCCGGCGCGGGCCCGGGGTGGAGGCGGGGTCGCTGGCGGGCCCGGCCCGGTGGGGGCCGCCCCGGCTGGGGCCGGGCGCGGTGGGCTGGGCGGTGGCGGGGCTCCCGAGTCCCTTGGTGTCGGGACCGGCGTGGGCGATGGCCCCACGGCTGCCCTCGGGTCGGGGGCCGGGACGGCAGTGTGGTTGCGGTCCCAGCGTCCTGCCGGGGTGGAACCCGAGATCGTGCAGTGCGCTGACGACGCCGAGGAGGCCGCGGCGGTCGCCACCCGTGTCGCCGACCTCGTCGCCAGCGGGTTCGCGCACCGCGACATCGCGATCCTCATGCGCACCAACGCCGCCTCGGAGCCGTTCGAGGTCGCGTTCGCCGAGGCCAACATCCCGTACATCATGCGTGGAGCGGAGCGGTTCTTCGACCGCCCGGAGGTGCGTGAGGCGATCGTGCGCATGCGAGGCCACGCCGTCGCAGGCGGCGGCCCCCGCAAGCGCGGCGCCGCGAAGGCTGCGCAGTCGGACAGCACCACCGCCGCGGCAGCCGTGACGCTGGACGCGACCAACGGCCTGGTCGAGCAGACCCACGCCGTCCTGGCCGGGATGGGCTGGCTCTCGAGCGGTCCGGCCAGCGGGGGTGCGACCCGCGAGCGTTGGGAGTCCCTCGCCGCCGTCCTCGCGCTGGCCGAGGAGGTCGCGGCTTCGGGGCGCAGCACGATGTCGGAGCTGGTCGAGGAGTTCGAGCGTCGCGCCCAGCTGTCGCACGCGCCGACCGCTGACGGCGTGACCGTCACGACCCTGCACTCGGCCAAGGGCCTCGAGTGGCCGGTCGTGTTCATCGTCGGCGCGGCCGAGGGCAACCTGCCGATCGTCTATGCCGACACCGAGGAGCGGATCGAGGAGGAGCGGCGGCTGTTCTACGTCGGCGTGACGCGTGCCCAGGATCGCCTGGTGGTCACCTGGTCGCTGACTCGTCCCGGGTCCGGGCGGCACCGCCAGGCCAGTCGCTTCCTGGCCTCCATGCGCACCCGGGGCGCGACGGGTGGCGGCGCGACCTCCGCCGGGCTGGTCCGGCAGGGGCGCTCGGCGGCCACGAGCGAGCCCTCGGGACGCAAGCCGCCCGAGCGGTGCAGGGTGTGCGGCGCCGGGCTGGTCACGGGGAGGGAACGCACCCTCGGTCGTTGCCTGAAGTGCCCCGGCACCCCGGATGAGCGTCTCGCCACCAGCCTGCGCGAATGGCGGGACGCCGAGGCGCAGGGACGCGGCCTGCCGGCCTCGATCGTCCTCACCGACGAGACGCTCGCGGCCGTCGAGGAGCGCCGCCCGGCCACCGAGGCGGACCTCCGCGACATCCCCGGCTTCCGCCCCGACAAGATCGCGAGCTACGGCAGCCAGGTCCTGGCCATCGTGGCGTCGGCAGGCGATCGGCCGGTCGACGCGCACCTGATCGACGGGCCCGGCGACAGCGACGAGATCGTGGACGTGCGGGCGAAGGGAGGCGTGGGCGCCGACCAGTTGGACGTCACGACGCCGCCCGGAGATCCCGCGGACGACTGACTGGGCCGTGGGCCTGGTGTTCGGGGCCGGGGTCCAGGTCGGAAGCGTCCGGGTCCGAAGCGTCCGGGTCCGGGTCCGGGTCATCCGGGTCCGAAGCATCCGGGTCCGAAGCGTCCGATCCGAGGCAGGTCCGGTGTGCTCGGGACCTCCTCGTGGGCCCCACCCGGCCGCCGGTGCCGCCTTCGGTAGGTGTCGGGAAACCTTCTGGCTCTACTCGGCCGCCGGTGCCGCCTCCGGTAGGGCGAACCCCGGGACCCAGCGGTCGAGCTCGGCGCGCATCGGCACCTCGGCGTTCAGCTGGCACATCACGCCGATCGCCCCGAGCCACACGCGGTGGATCAGCAGGTACTCCGGCGGCAGGTTCATCTTCAGGCCGATCGCGAAGTCCGGGTTGCGCGGGTCGTTGAGCCGGGCGAACTGCCCCCGCAACCACTCCCGGCTGAACAGGAACGTCTCGGTCCGGGCCGGATCCACGAACGGGTCGAGGAAGTCCAGCAGCCCGCGCGCCTCGAGGGTGGTGGTCGTCTTGACGAAGCCCTCCTCGCGCAGACCGGCGAGGACGGCGTCGGAGTCGCCCTTCATGGCGATCCGCATCAGGTTGCCGACCATGGGCGGGAACCCGTCAGGCAGGTGCGCCACGGCCCCGAAGTCCAGGACGCCGAAGCGCCCGTCGGGGGTGATCCGGAAGTTGCCCGGGTGAGGGTCGGCGTGCAGCAGCCCGACCCGCGTGGGCGATGAGAGCAGGAACCGGATGTAGTGCAGCCCGGCCCCATCGCGCTCCTCCTGCGTCCCGTCGGCGATGATCCGCGACAGCGGCGTCCCTTCCAGCCACTCGGAGATGATCACCGTGTGCCCGGCGCCCAGGACGTCGGGGACCACGATGTCCGGGTCGCCGCGGAAGGCCTTCGCGAAGGCCCGCTGCGACGCGGCCTCCTTCTCGTAGTCCAACTCCTCCTTGACCCGCTCGGCGAGCTCGGCGAGCAGCGGCTTGAGGTCCACGCCGGGGACCCACGCGGTCATCATCCGGGCCAGCCGCGAGGCGTTCGCCAGGTCGGACATGAGCGCCTTGTCCGCCCCTGGGTACTGGATCTTCACCGCGACCGGCCGGCCGTCCTTCCAGACGGCCCGGTGCACCTGGCCGATGCTCGCCGCCGCGGCGGGCTTGTCGTCGAACGACTGGAACTTGCGCCGCCACTGCTTGCCGAAGTTGTCGACCAGCACGGCGTGCACCTTCTCGGCGGGCAGTGCGGGGGCCTGCTCCTGCAACTTCGTCAGGGTCGCGCGGTACGGCGCTGCCACGTCCTCGGGCAGGGCCGCCTCGAAGATGCTCATCGCCTGGCCGACCTTCATCGCCCCGCCCTTGAGCTCCCCGAGGACGCGGAACATCTGCTCGGCGGTGCGTGCCTGGAGCTCGGCTGCGACGGCCTCAGCCGGGGCGCCCCCGATCCGCTTGCCGACTCCGAGGGCTGCCCGGCTGGCGTGCCCGATCGGCAGGGCCGCCATCTTGGCGCTGCGGGTCAGGGCGCGCACAGGTAGGTCGGGCATGGGTCCATTGTGCTTCGCCGGGCGGGAACCCGCGACCGCCGTCCGGTGCGGGGTGGAGCAGGCGCTGCCACGCAGGCGCGCACGAAGTCGCTCGTTTCGAGGCGTTTCGCGCGCCGGGCCCGCCCAGCGCGCATCAGATCGCCCGAATGGCGTGCCACCAGAGGCCCAAACGGTCGATTCCTTGTGCGTCGGATGTGGTCCTGGCTGATCGGCTGGAGGTATCGGCTGGTTTCGTGTGCGTGGTCTCGCCGGTGCTGTGGAAGGAGGTGCTGTCGGGGCTGTCCGCTTGCCGGAGGGTCAACCCCCGCGGTGGCCACGGTCGGACCCAACTCCTTCGCCCAGTGCCCCGGGGACACGCCGAGGGGCGCCCCGGTGATCAGGGGCGCCCCTCGGACCGGGCTGTGCCCGGCTGGCGTGCGGTGCTGGAGTCAGCTCCAGCGCGTGCCGATCAGCAGGTCACTTGGCCTTGCCGAGGATGCGGGCAACCTTGGTGCCGCAGACCGGGCAGATGCCCTTGGCCATGCGACGGTTGTTGACCTCTTCGACGTGACCGGTGAACTCACGCTTCTCCTTGCACTTCACGCAGTAGGCCTCGCCTGTGTACGACTCTTCCGACATGACGCCTCCGTCAGTGGGGGGCCGGGCCCTCGTGGCTTCGGCCGTGCGTGGAGCACCATACGGCAGGCGCCCCCCGATCCGGTAAGAGGCTCCCCGTTAGCCTGACCGCATGTCTGCCGACCTCCCCAGCACGGCTGCCCCCACGCCGCCCCCCACAAGCCCCGCACCGGTCGCCGACGGGAGCCCGCCGCCGACCCCCGCGTACGCCAGCCCGACCGGGGCGCACGTCCGCCTCGACGTCGATGCCTTCGACCCGGAGGTGGACAACCTGGCCGTGCGACGCGACGGTGACCTGGTCGTCATCGAGCTCGCGGACCACGACCGGCGCAACAGCATGGGCCTGGCGATGACCACTGCCTGGAGCCGGCTGATGTCCGGGATCGCGGCCGACTCCGACGTGCGGGCAGTGCTGCTGACGGGTCGGGGGTCGGCGTTCAGCTCGGGCGGCGACACCGCGTGGATCGGCGCCGACTCCCACGAGCCGGTGTCGGTGCTGCGCGAGCGGATGCTGTCCTACTACGCGACCTGGCTGATGATCCGGGACCTGCCGGTGCCGACCATCGCGGCGATCAACGGGCCCGCGATCGGTGCCGGGGCCGCGCTCGCCCTGGCCTGCGACGTGCGCTGGGCGGGGGAGTCGGGGAGCCTCTCCGTGCCCTTCGTGCGGATGGGGCTGCACCCCGGGATGCTCTCGACGTACCTGCTCACCGAGGTGGCCGGAGTTGCCGCGGCGCGCGACCTGCTCTTCACCGGCCGCCGCGTGGGCGCCGCCGAGATGCTGTCGCTCGGGCTGGTCAGCCGCGTGCTGCCTGACGAGGATCTGGCCGCCGAGGCCCTTGCCGGCGCCCAGGGTGTGGCCGCCGGCGCCCCGGTGGCGGTGCGGTTGACGAAGGTGGCGCTGCGCGATGGCGGGCCGCGCGACCGGGCCGCCGCGACTCAGTGGGAGGGCCTGGCTCAGGCGGTCACGCTGGCCTCCGACGACCTGGCCGAGGGCCTGGCAGCGCTGCGCGAGAAGCGCGCGCCGCGCTTCACCGGCCGCTGACGGGGTCGGTCTGAGCTCGGGCATGGCCCACACGCTCGGAGTCCGTCGGGTCGGAGTCCGTCGGGTCGGGGTCCGTAGGGACGGGTTCGGGCTCGGGACGGGTCGGGCTCGGGTCGGGTTCGGGCTCGGGTCGGGTTCGGGGTTCTTCGCTCCCGTCGCGGGCTTGGGCCGGGCCCCTCCGGTCGGCCGCTGCGGGGGTCGAGTGCTCACCTGTCCCGGGACATCACGGCGTGTCGTAGCGCGTGTCGAGAACTCGTTCGGCGTGTCGGGCGAACTTCTTTTCCTCCACATAATCCCCAGCCCATCGTCGCAGGTCAGAGGCTTTTCGATCAGTTGTACACAGGAGTTGTCCACAGTTATCCCACGACACATCCACATCGACACGCCCAGTGATCCCCAGATGATCCACAGTCCATCCACAGGCGAGTTACTGCGGGGTATTGACGTGTGAACTGCAGGTGAATACGTTCACCTCTCGAAGGACCCCCGGAGATAACGGGTGCACGCGAAGGGTCGACCCCCGTGCGCCAACGCGCCTCCGGGGGTTCCGTTTGTCCGGGGTGCTGCGAGCGGTGCGCCGGCCGTCGATCAGGCCAGGCCCAGGTCGCGCACGCGCTGGATCAGGGCCCTGACGACGTCGTCGGCGCCGTCGGGGAGGGAGTCGAGGGCGAACCACGCGAGGTCCAGCGACTCGTCGCTGCGCAGGTGCTCCGCGCCGGGCGGGGCCACGGCCACGTACTCGAAGTCCAGGTGGCTGCTGGGCGCCGGAACTCCCGCTCCGTTCCTGCAGCGGACGGGGTGCCAGTCGAGCCCGATCGGGGTGGGATGCAGGTCGAGTCCCTCGATCCCGGACTCCTCGGTGGCCTCGCGCAGGGCAGCGGCGGCGATGGTCCCGTCGGCGGACTCGACATGCCCACCGAGCTGGAACCAGCGGCCGGCAAGCGGGTGCAGGGTCAGCAGGACCCGCTCGCGCGCGGAGTCCAGCACGACCGTGCTGGCGGTCAGGTGCCCGTCGCGCAGGTCCCGGCTGGACGCGTCGGGGTGGGCCTCGAGGAACGCGAGGTACCGGGCCCGGAGGGCGTCCTGTTCAGGCGAGGGCGCCTTCCATGCGGTGAGGACGCGTCGTGCATCGGCAACCAGCGGATCGTCGACGCCCGACAACGTTGCCGGTCCAGCGGACCCGATGTCCGGGTTGCTCACCGCGCGGGAAGGATCAGGTGCGGACGCTCCTGTCACTCGCGGGCGCCGGGCCCATCCGAGGGGTCGTCGCCCTCGCGCTGGGGTGCCTCGCCCTCGGGTGCGTCAGCCGCGTCGACCTCCGGAGTGGCCTCCACGTCCCTGCCACCGCCCGCCTCGGGGACCACGCCCGAGGCCAGGGCCTCCAGCTCGGCGTCCGAGATCGAGGAGCCGGATACGAACGACGTGGGGTCGTCGAGGTCGGCCGGACCGGGCAGCAGATCGGGGTGCGCCCAGACGGCGTCGCGCCCGGACACGCCGCGCACGCGCTCGAGCTCGGCCCACAGCGCCGCAGCGTCGCGCAACCGCCGTGGGCGCATCTCGAGCCCGACGAGGGTCTGGAACGTCTTCTCCGCCGGACCGCCCACCGCGCGGCGACGGCGGACCGCCTCCTGCAGCTTGTCGGCAGTCGGCAGCCGATCGGCGATCGCGGCGGCGACCACGTGGTCCACCCAGCCCTCGACGAGCGCCAGCAGGGTCTCGAGGCGGGCCAGCGCGGCCTTCTGCTCGGGCGTGTCCTCCGGGGCCAGGACCCCCGAGGCAAGCGCCTCCTGGAGGTTGGCCGGGTTGCTCATGTCGATGTCGCGCAGCTTCTCCTCCATCGCACCGGTGTCCAGGCCGATGCCCCGCGCGTAGGCCGCCACGGCGTCGCGCACAGTGGGGCCCAGCCACGCGACGTGCGTGAACAGTCGCTGGTGGGCGACCTCGCGCAGCGCCAGGTACAGCGCGATCTCGCCCGGCTCGATCTCCAGGCCGGTGCCGAACGCGGCGACGTTCTCGGGCAGCAGGGTCGGGACGCCGTCGGAGGTGAGCGGCAGGCCGACGTCCCCGGCGCCCAGGACCTCGCCCGCGAGCGCAGCCAGGCCCTGGCCGGCCTGCATCGCGAACATGTTGGCGCCCATGGCCTTGACCATGCCCATCATCGGCCCGAGCATCGCGGTGAGGTCGACGGGCATGTCGGCCGGGAGCATCGCCTTGAGCTCCTCGGGCAGGCCGCCGGCGAGGTCCTCGGTGCTGGGCATCATGGTGGTCATCGAGGTCTGAACCTGCTCGGCGATGGGCGTGATGATCTCCTGCCAGGCCGGCATCGTGGCCTCGAGCCACTGGGAGCGGCTCCACGCCCGCGCCCCGGCCCCGGTGGACGGGAACTCGGTGGCCGGGTCGAGCCACAGGTCCGCGAGGCGCACGGCCTCCTCGACGGCGCGGCGCTGTGCGTCGGCGACGACGGGGTCACCGTTCGCGGCGATCGCCTTGCGCGCGACGTCGGTGGCCGACGACCAGTTCACCGCACCCGGGTCCGGGTTGCTGGACATGCCCTGCAGCATCGCGCCGAGCTGCGACAGCGCGGACCCGAGGTCACCCATGTTGAAGGGGTCCTGCGGCTGGCCCTTGTCGTCCGGGTCCGGGGGCGTGAAGCCGAAGGGGACGTTGCTCATGGGCGGTGCCTTCCTGTCGCGGGTCGCCATCGCGACCCAGGTTCAAGCGTAGGCGTGTGGCCGCTCACGTGCCCAGCGCCGTCAGCCGACGCCGGCTCCTTCCCCGCGTTCGGGTCCGGTAAACGCCCATCCGGACCGGCCGCGGGTGCTCGTTGCGGGCGGTAGGCTCGCCCGCGCAGGAGTCCGGACCGGTGAGGCAGGAGGCGACGTGACCTGGTGGATCATCCCGATCCTCGCCACCCTCGCGGCGTGGGCCTACACGCGTGTGGCCGGCTCCTGGGGCGGCCGGGTCCGCCCGCGCCCAGAGCCCGGATCGCCGGAGGACGCCCGGGACCTCGCGCGGTTCGCCGATGCGCTTCGGCGACCGTTCCCCGGCGGCCAGGCATGACCGAGCCGACCGACGCCACCCCTGAGCCTGCGGGGGGTCCGCAAGCCCCGGCTGCCGGGGCCCACGCCTCCGCAACGACGCCCGAGTCAGCAGCACGGCCGACCGACGCCACCGAGCCGACCGACGCCACCGAGCCACCGACGCCGCCGAGCCCCGGCCGGGGTGGTGGGACCGGGTCATCCTCTGGTTCGGCGGTCACCCGCCGACCACCCCACGGCAGCGGACCCGTGCGCGGGCGATCCGCCGGGGAGTTGTGGCCGGCACGGTGATGGTCGTGGTCGGCTCGATCATCCAGCTGCCCCTGCTGGTGCTCAGCCCTGGGCCCACCTACAACACGATCGGTGAGGTCAACGGCCAGCCGCTCATCACGATCTCCGGCACCACCACCTACCCGACGGACGGAGCCCTGGACATGCTCACGGTGTCCGAGCGCGGCGGGTCGTCGGGCGGGGTCTACCTGGGTGAGGCGCTGATCGGCTGGGCCTCACCCGCTGAGTCGGTGGTCCCACGGGAGTCGATCTACGGTCCGGAGGTCACCGGCGAGGAGATCTCCGAGCGCAACGACCAGCTGTTCGCACTCTCGCAGTCGGACTCGATCGCGGCGGCCATGAACGAGTTGGGCATCCCGACCGAGGAGGCCATCGTCGTCACGGTCGTGGCTGGGGGATCGCCGGCCGACGGGGTCGTCGAGGCGGGCGACCAGATCGTGTCGGTCAACGGCCAGGAGGTGTCCACGCCCGCGCAGGTGGGCGAGGAGGTCCGCAAGGGGGAGGTGGGCGACACCGTCACCCTCGAGGTCCTGCGCGCGCAGGAGCCGGGTGCCGAGCCGACGCCCACGACGCTCACGGTGGTCACGGTCGCCAATCCGAAGCCCGAGGACCCGAACGCCCCGCCCCAGCCGTACATGGGGATCGTCGTCGGGGTGGCCTACGAGGCGCCGTTCGACATCGAGTTCGGCGACTCCAACGTGGGCGGCCCCAGCGCCGGGATGATGTTCTCGCTGGCCATCATCGACATGCTCACCGAGGGCCAACTCAACGGCGGCAAGCACGTCGCAGGCACCGGGACGATCGACCCGGAGGGCAACGTCGGACCGATCGGCGGGATCCAGCAGAAGCTCGTCGGCGCCCGGGATGCGGGTGCCGAGCTCATGCTCGCCCCCCAGGACAACTGCGCCGACGTGGTCGGCAACATCCCCGGCGGGCTGACGGTCGTGCCGGTGAGCACCCTGAGCCAGGCGCGCGACACGGTGGAGAAGTGGGTGGCTGACCCGGCCGCGGAGTTCCCGCAGTGCGGCGACGGGCTGGCAGCCGCCGGGCGCTGAGGTCCGGAACGCCGGCTGCCGGAATGCCGGCGAACGCCCCGGACCGCGGCGGCTACCGGAACGTCGCGAGCAGCGCCTCGGCGAGGCCGGGCACCAGGTCGTGCCCGGTCAGCACGGAGTCGTCGGCATCGTCCGCAGTGCTGTCCGCACCAGCCGCGCCACGCAGCCGCAGCACGCTCATCTGCTGGCCGTCCTTGGTGACTGCCACCACGATGCGCATGTCCTGGGCCGCCGGATGCTCGCGCGCGACCGTGGCCGCGTCGGGCCGGTCGGCGATGGCGGCCTCGGCCTCGGGCGGCAGCACGATGCGCTCCACGACCAGCGCCGCCCCGGCGATCTCCTCGGGCCACTCGATCCGGGCCAGGAACACGTCGAGGTCCTCGTCATCAGGTGGAGCGGGCTGCTCGAACGTGGTCAGCGCGGGTCCGCCCTCGAGAACGCCCAGTTGCGCGGCGAGCCCCGGCTGCGCGGTGCGGACGTGGTCGGTGGGCACGAGGGCGAACAGGAGCGTGGGCTGGTCCCACCCCTGGCTGGCGACGTGCCGCTCGATGTCCAGCGCGGCGGCGAGCAGGTCCTGGGATTCCATGCGCCCAGTGTCCCAGCCCCACGAACGGACGCACACCGGCCGGCGTCTAGTCCAGGAACGACTGGTGGTTGAGGCTGACCATCACCGCGTACTCGCCGTCGGCCAGCTCGGGTGCCGGCAGCCCGGTGTAGATGTCGAAGTTCTGGAACCCGAGTTGGAGGAAGAACCGTCCATCGGCGCTTCGATACCCGGCTCCCGGGAAGGTGCCGCTGGTCGGCGGCGGCACACCGGCCAGCCGGGCGTCCCCGTCCGCGCGCTCGAGGGCCTCCGGCAGCCCGGAGAACTCATCGAGTGGCTGGTACCCGTTGGCGGTCAGGGCCCGGTCGAGCGCGAGCATGTCCGCGCGGAACGACTCCTCATCGCCAGCGGCAATGGCGCGCCGGATCTCCGAGCAGAGCAGGTCGTAGGCGTCGTCCCGCTTCCAGTTGTGGCTTCCCAGCTCGCAGCCCGAGTCGATCCCGATCCCGCGATCGGTCATGGCATCCCGGCCGGCCAGCGCCGGCTGGGCCACCCGTCCGCCGGTGAGGGAGGGTACGACCACCGTGGTGACGATCCGTTCGAGCTCGGCGTCCACGGTGTCTGCCCCGACCGCGCGGGCGGCCACAACCTCGGGATCACCGGGCAGCGGATGGCTGCGATCGAACACCTCGTCCCACCCACCGCTGAGCTGGGCGGCGAGGTTGGCCACGAAGAAGGCGGCCACCGCGACCACCACAGCCAGGACGCCCAGCACCCACCGCAGGATCCGCCGGTGGGAGGCCGTCATGGACGTCAGGGTAGGGCGGGCACCGGGGCGGGTCACCCCCTGCGCACCCACCCCATCCTGTTGGGTGACGGTCAGGGTCGTGTCAGGATGCGCCAGCCGGCGGTCCGCCGCTGCGAGGTCGTCGGTGGGATGTCCGGAATGCAGGTAGTTTTGGAACCGTGAGCTTCGACCCGTCCGCCTCGCCCAGCCGTCCGCGCCCGACCACCACCGCCAAGCGGTCCGGTCCGCTCGCCCCGACCCTGATCATCCTCGGGGTGCTGGCCGTCCTGTTCATGATCTTCACGACGTTCTACACCGACTTCCTGTGGTACTCGTCAGTCGAGAAGTCCTCGGTGTTCACCACGCTGCTGGTGACCCAGCTGGTGTTGTTCCTCGTCTTCGGACTGATCATGGCCACCGCGATCGGCGTGACCATGCTGATCGCCTTCAGGTCCCGTCCCGAGATCGGCGTGATGTCGGCCGAGCAGATCTCCCTGGAGCGCTACCGGGCCAGCCTGGAGCCGTTCCACAAGGTCATCCTGATCGGTATCCCGACCATGTTCGGCGTGATGGCGGGGATGTCGGCATCGGCCCAGTGGCAGTCGTGGATGACCTTCCGCTACGCCACGCCGTTCGGGACGACCGACCCCCAGTTCAACACCGACATCAGCTTCTTCGCGATGCAGTACCCCTTCCTGCGATTCGTGCTCGGGTTCATGGTCGCCGTGCTGATCCTGTGCATCCTCATGGCGGCGGTCACGCACTACGTCTACGGCGGGCTGCGCCTGCAGGGCGCGCCTCCCCGCACCAGCCGCGCGGCGCACGTGCAGCTGTCGATCCTCGGTGGGCTGTTCATGCTGCTCAAGGCGCTGGGCTACTGGCTGGACCGCTACGGCCTGGCGATCAAGTCCGAGGCCCTGGTCGACGGCTTCACCGGGCTGAAGTACCGCGACGTCAACGCGGTGCTGCCCGCCAAGAACATCCTGGTCGTCATCGCCCTGGTCTGCGCGATCCTGTTCTTCGTCAACGCCTTCCGCCAGGGCTGGACCCTGCCGCTGGTCGGCACCGGCCTGCTCGCCGTGTCGGCCCTGGTCATCGGCGGGCTCTACCCCGCGCTGGTCCAGCAGTTCCAGGTCAAGCCCTCCGAGCTCGTTCGGGAGCAGGAGTTCATCACCCGCAACATCGAGGCCACGCGTGCCGCGTACGGCCTGGACAAGGCGCAGTTCTCCGACTACACGGGCACGGGGGCGCCCACGGCCGACACCCTCAAGGAGGACGCGGGCACGCTGACCAACATCCGGCTGCTCGACCCCGCGGTCGTGTCGCCCACGTTCCGCCAGCTCCAGCAGATCCGCAGCTTCTACGCGTTCCCGGACGCCCTCGACGTGGACCGCTACCCCCTGGATGACGGGCAGCGTGGGGCGATCATCGCTGTGCGCGAGGTGAACCTCGACGGGGTCGGGGAGCGCAACTGGGCCAACGACCACGCGGTGTTCACCCACGGGTTCGGCGTGGTGGCGGCCTACGACAACACCGCAGGCACCGATGGTCGACCCAGCTTCTTCGCCTCCGACGTGCCCGTCACCGGCGAGCTCGAGATCGACCAGCCGCGGATCTACTTCGGCGAGCAGTCCCCGGACTACTCGATCGTCGGCGGCCCGGAGGACACCGAGCCGCGCGAGCTGGACTTCCCGGACGACACCTCGCCGACCGGTCAGCGCAACAACACCTACACCGGCAAGGGCGGCGTGGGTGTGGGGAACATCTTCCACAAGCTGCTGTTCGCCGCGCGGTTCCAGGACCCGAACATCGTGCTGTCCTCGCTGGTGAACTCCGAGTCCAAGATCCTGTTCGACCGGGAGCCCGTGACCCGCGTGGCCAAGGTGGCCCCCTGGCTGACCATCGACGGCGACCCGTACCCGGTGGTCGTGGACGGCCGGGTGAAGTGGATCGTCGACGCGTACACGACGACCAGCTCGTACCCGTACTCCTCACGCACGACGCTGTCGGACGCGACCGCTGACGCGCTGACCGCCACCACGACATCGGTGGCGACCCTGCCCAGCAACCGGATCAACTACCTGCGCAACTCGGTCAAGGCAGTCGTGGACGCCTACGACGGCACCGTGACCCTGTACGCCTGGGACCCCCAGGATCCGCTGCTGCAGACCTGGACCAGGGCGTTCGGCGGTGTCGTCACGCCCGTCTCCGAGGCCCCGCCCGAGCTGGTGGCGCACTTCCGCTACCCCGAGGACCTGTTCAAGGTGCAGCGCACGATCCTCTCGCGCTACCACGTGGAGGATGCGGCCAGCTTCTACAACGGCCAGGACTTCTGGACCATCCCGATCGACCCCACCAACCGGTCCGTGAACGCCCTGCAGCCGCCGTACTACCTGACGCTGCGGATGCCCGGGACCGCGGACCCGAAGTTCTCGCTGACCACGACGTTCGCGCCGCAGAAGCGCCAGACGCTCGCGGCGTTCATGTCCGTGGACTCCGTGCCGGGGCCGACGTACGGGACGATCCGCGTGCTGCAGCTCCCGCGCAACACGACCGTGCCGGGGCCGACCCAGGTGCAGAACAACTTCGAGTCCGAGCCGGCGATCGCCGAGCAGCTGACGCTGCTGCGCCGAGGTGGGTCCGACGTGGAGTTCGGCAACCTCCTGTCGCTGCCGGTCAGCGGGGGGATGCTGTACGTGGAGCCCGTGTACGTGCGGGCCACCCAGGGCCAGGGCTTCCCGCTGCTGCGCAAGGTGCTGGTCAGCTTCGGTGACACGACGGTCCTGCGCAACTCCCTACAGGACGCGCTCCTGGCCGTGTTCTCCGGTACCGCAACGGGGACAGGCGGCGAGACCGGCGGCGAGACCGGCGGCGGCGACGCGGGCACGCCCACCGACGACGCGCAAGCCGACCTCGTGAAGGCCATCGCCGACGCACAGGCGGCCTACCAGAAGGGCGAGGAGGCCCTGGCCAGCGGTGACTTCGCCGCGTACGGCAAGGCCCAGGACGAGCTCAAGGCCGCCCTGGACCGGGCTGCGGCGGCGCAGCGGCGGATCACCGGGGAGGCCGCGCAGGCTCCCCCCGCGGACGGGTCGACGTCCGGGGAGCCTCCGGCCACCGACGCCCCGGCCACCGACGCCCCGGCAACCGACGCCCCGGCCGACGCCCCGGCACGACGCCCCGGCCGCAGACGCCCCGGCAGCCAGCGCCACGGGCACCCCGGCTGACGCCTGACCGGATCGGCCCAGGACCGGGTGGCGTTGCGCCGCCGCCAGCGCGATCCGGGGTGCGGTGGGCGGTAGGTTGCGACGGGGCGACAGGGCCCAGTCGGAAGGGTTCGACGTGGACGCAGCACCGGACGGGCGCGGACCCGGCCACGATCATGAACACCAGCACGCGGACGTCGAGGCCCATGACCTGAGGGACAAGGGCCTGCGCAAGGGCTCGGTCTCCATCGTCGCGGCCGTGGCGATCGGCCTGGCGGCCACGGCCCCGGCCTACTCGCTGACCGGCGCCCTGGGCTACGGCGCGCTGGAGTCGGGCTACCAGCTGCCGATCGTGTTCGTGATCTCGGTGATCCCGATGTTCTTCGTGGCGCTGGCGTACAAGCACATGACGACCGTGGCGGCCGACTCCGGGACGGTGTTCACGTGGGGCTCGATGGCGATCGGCCCGCGCACGGGATGGATCGGTGGGTGGGGCCTGTTCCTGTCCAGCACGCTTGCCGGCGTGGGTGCGGCGGAGGTCATGGTCAACTCCGTGGTCACGGTCGCGGGTCTCGAGGATCCCTCCCCGTTCCTGCGCTTCGGGATCGCCACGGTCTTCATCCTGCTGACCACCTGGCTGGTGTCCCGTGGGGCCGAGGAGTCCTCGCGCACGACCCTGGCGCTCACCGTCATCCAGTACGGAGGGCTGATCCTGTTCGCCGCCCTGATGGGTGCGGCGGTCCTGGGCGGCGATTCGGCATCGACGGCCGAGCCGTTCTCGTGGCAGTGGTTGAACCCCATGGCCATCGATGGCTACGACGCGCTGCTCGGGGGCTTCCTCGTCGCCCTGTTCATCTTCTGGGGCTTCGATGCCTCGCTGGCCATGTCCGAGGAGTCCGAGGGCAACTCGGCGCAGGCCGGGCGCACCGGCGTCATCGCGATGGGCATCATCCTGGTCACCTATGTGCTCTTCACGATCGCCGCACTGGCGTTCTCGGGCATCGATGAGGCCGACCCGCTGAGCATGACGTTCGAGGACAACATCGACGACGTGTTCTTCGTGATGGCCTCCGAGACGATCGGATCCCACGGGGCGGTGGTGGCTGCCCTCATCGTGGGGATCTCGGCCTTCTCCGCCACGATGTCCACGGTCATGCCGACGGCGCGTGGCCTGCTGGCGATGGCGACCTACAAGGCCCTGCCCGGCAGGTTCGCCAGCGTGGACGAGGCCACCGCGGCGCCGAAGGTCGCCACGTGGTTCATGGGCCTGCTGACCCTGGCGATCTACCTGGGCCTGAGCCTGACCAGCGACGCCATCGTGGCGGACTCCGTGTACAGCGTCGGCATCTCGATCTGCGCCTACTACATCGTGGCCTCACTGTCGGCGGTCTTCTACTTCCACCGGACGGCCTTCGGGTCCGTGCGCACCGCGTTCGGTCAGGTGCTGCTGCCACTGATTGCGTCCGGGGTGCTGATCTACGTGGTCATCGTCGAGGCGCGCAACATGATGGATCCGGAGTACGGGTCCGGCAGCTCGGTTCAGGGCATCGGCACGGTCTTCATCGTCGGGGTGATCGGGATGCTCATCGCCGTCCCGCTCATGGCCCTGTGGAACCTCAAGGCACCGGCGTTCTTCCGCGGCCAGACCCTGCCCAAGCAGCGCGCGCACTGGGTGGAGGACTCCACTCGATAGCCGCGCGCCCTGCCATCCCCCGCCGATTCTGGGATAGTCCCGGCATGGCTCGATCACGCAAGCGCCGTCGGTGGCCGTGGGTCATCCTGTTCACGGCGATCGCACTGGTCGGCGTGTTCTACGTCGGCGGTGCCTGGTACTTCTCTGGGTACACGTACGACAACGGGCTCAAGGCGGAGCCGTACGACCCCGCGGGACTCCAGGGCGGGACCATCCAGGCCTTCGACGGGACCGGCGAGCAGGCGACCGTCACGATCCTCCCGGACGAGGCTGACCGGGACGAGACGAAGTTCGACGACGCCGTGGTCGGGCTGGCCGTTGACGAGTCGCTGTTGGTGGCCGGACCGTCCACCCGCGGCGCGGACGGCGCGCAGACCCGGCCCGTGCTCGACGTGATCGGCAGTGCGCCGAAGGTGGGCGACCGGTACGGGCTGACCCGCGACGTCTGGCTGGACCCGGAGCAGGCCGGCCTCGATGCGCAGGACGTGGTGATCACGACCCCGGACGGCCGGCAGTTCCCGGCGTGGGAGATCCCCGTCGAGGGATCGACGAAGTGGGCGATCCTCGCGCACGGCACGGGGGCCTCGCGCTCGGAGATGCTGCGCATGGCCCGCCCGCTGCACAAGGCGGACTACAACGTGCTGGTCATGAACTACACCGGTGACGTCGGAGCCCCGCCCTACGACGACGGCGTGTACCACTTCGGGCGCACGGAGTGGCAGGAGGTCCAGGCCGCCGTCGAGTACGCGGATGCCGCGGGGGCCGAGACCATCGTCCTCGGCGGCGCCAGCCACGGCGGTGCGGTGATGCTCGGCTTCCTCGCGCGGGGCGAGCTGGCCCGCAGGGTCGACGGACTGATCCTCGATGCTCCGGCGTCGAGCTTCGAGGACGTGATCGACGAGGCAGCGGAGTTCGTCAGCCTGCCGCTCAACCAACCGATCCCGGAGTCACTCGAGGACGCTGCGAAGCTGGCGATCGCCTTCCGGTACGGCGTCGACTACTCGGCGGTGGACTACACCGACATGTCGGGGCTCATCGAGGTCCCGCTCCTGACCTTCCAGGGCGTCGAGGACCGGACCGTGCCCAAGGCGGTCAACGACCGGTTCATGCGCGAGGCCGGGGCCGGCGGCACCTACGAGGTCGTCGACGGCGCCGATCACCTGCTGGCCTGGAACGTCGACCCGAAGGCCTACGAGAAGGCGATCAAGGAGTTCACGAAGGAGCTCGACACCGCCGGCTGACGCTCCCGGATGCCCGCGCGCCGCGGCGCCCCTCTGCGCGATTCGTCCGCCGTAGCGACCATCGGCGGTCGGAGATCCGGACGAACTCGGGGTTGGGCCGCGCGAAGCGGACCGAGGGCTGGGCGGGCGGGCGGGCGGCTGACGTCAGCTGCGGGCGCGTTCGGCGATGACCACGCCGGCGAGGATCACCGCGCCGCCGAGCATCTGCGCGGGCGTCAGGACCTCGCCGAGCACGAACCACGCCACCAGCGAGGCGATGAACGGTTCGGTCATCCCGATGATGCTGGCCCCGGCCGCGCCGATGTGCCGGATCGCGGCGAGCACGAGCCAGAACGGGACGATCGTGCCCAGGACGATCATCCAGATGGCCAGCGCCCAGAGCGGGACGGCGGTCGTGCCTGCGCCGAGGGGGGTCGCCGAGCCCTCGAGGGACGCCCAGGGGTAGCGCCACCAGGGCAGCAGCACGGCCCACAGCAGGGCGGCGAACCCGAAGCCCCACAGGGTCAGCGAGACCGGGTCGCGCTCCCGGCCGCAGGTCTCGCCGAGCAGGTAGTACAGCGCCAGCGCCACGGCCGCCCCGAACGCGGCGGCGACCCCGAGGGAGTTCAGCGTCAGGCCCAACCAGATCTGGGCGACCATCGCCAGGCCGACCATCGCCAGGGCCAGGCCGAGCCAGACGGTGTTGCGCACCGGCCGGTGCCAGGCGTAGCGCACCCACAGCACGACCATGATCGGTGCGGTGAACTCGATCAGCAGGGCGATGCCGATGGGCATGCGCGTGATGGCCACGAAGTACAGCCACTGGGTCATGGCAACGCCGAAGATGCCGTACGCGGCGACCGGTCCGAGCTCGTGGCGGTGCAACGGAAGGGAGCGCCGGTTGGTCAGGGCGACGAACACGAGCAGGATCAGGAACGCGAACGTGACGCGCAGCTGGGAGACGCGGGCGGCGTTGTCCACGGCCGTCAGCAGCACCTTGCTGACCGTGCCGTTGATGCCGAACAGCAGCGCGCCGGTCAGGTAGAGCGCGTAGCCGAGCGCGGGCCGCTTGTGGAAGCCCGTGGGCGGAGTGCCGGGGGCGGGGCCGGAAGCGGCGGCCTCCGCCTCGGGCACCGGCGGCGCGGGGATGCCCGAGAGCGCGTCCGGTGGACCGGTGGTCAGGTTCGCGGGGATGCCGGCCTGCGTGCCTGGTGGCCCACCCGTGGGGTGCGCGGGGAAGCCGGAGGGCGCGTCCGGCCGGCCACTCGTGGAGTGATCGTGGGTCACGTGGCCACCGAGTGGATCAGGTCGGCGAGCAGGTCCACGGTCGGGTCAGGGGCGTCCCGGCGGACGTCGTGCCCGGCGGGCAGGCGGTGGACCGACCACCCGGGCAGGGATCGCAGGCTTGCCTCCGCCTCGGGTGCAACCAGGCCGCCGAGCTCAGGGAGCCCCGCGGCCACGACCACCGGGGCCGGTGCGTTGCGCAGCAGCCGCTCGGTGTCGGCGTGCACCCAGACGACCGGCTCGATGAAGGCTGCCCGATCCACGGACTGCTTGGCGCGTGCCCAGAGCTCGTACTCCTCGTCGTCCCAGGTCGGGTGGTCGGCGCGGGCAGCCGCCACGACGTCGGCCAGCGGGATCGACTGCAGGTCGGCGAACCAGTCGCCGAACTCGCTCACGTCGGCGAGCGACGGGGGCTGGGCCTCAGTGCTGCTGTCCGCGGCCCGGCCCTCGGGCAGCCCCTGGGTCAGGGGCGGGTCCTCGAGGAACGTGGCCACCACCAGGTCCGGCCGGTTGGTCGCCACCCCCAGGGCGACCATGGAGCCCATCGAATGCCCCCCGACCACGATCGGGCCACCGGAGCGCGCGACCAGCGCCTCGGCCGCGGCGATCGCCTCGGCGAGCAGGTCGGGCCACGCGATGCTCTGACCCGGCTGGGCGTGCCGGCCGCCATGGGCCGGGGCGTCGGGGGTGGCGACGAGGAGGTCGGCCAGTCCCGGGCGCGAGTGCAGCCGTCGCACGAACGGGCGCCAACATGCTCCGTCGTCGCCGACCCCGTGCATGAGCAGCAGTGCGGGCAGGGCAGTCATGCGCAGCTCCTCGGTTCGTGACGCGGGGATGAGCCTATCCGCGTCCTGCCAGCGTCCGGCCCGGCCACCGCCAGCAGGGTCGGTCCCTCATCGAGTGCTCGATGGGCGGGTCTGCGGATCGCCGATGGCGTCGCTCTATCCAGTCCCGGCCTCCGATGCGGCAACTTGGAGGTTCGTTGCTCTTCTTGGGGCAGGAACCTTCCAAGATCTTGGGGGTCCTACGCTGTGCCGATGAACCCGGTCCGCGCCACGAGGTACGTGACCCCCCTGCGCGAGGGTGGCTCCCTGCCCGGCCTCATGGAGGCCGACGACCTGGGGATGTACGTCGTCAAGTTCTGCGGCGCCGGTCAGGGACCGCGGGCGCTCGTCGCCGAGGTGATCTGCGCGGAGATCGCGGGGGCGATCGGCTTGCGGGTCCCGCGGTGGGTGCCGGTCCTCGTGCCCGAGGAGCTGGCGCCGGCCGAGCCGGACGAGGAGGTCCAGCACCTGCTGAAGCTGTCGGTCGGCATGAACCTCGGAGTCGACTTCCTGCCCGGTGCCCTGGACGTGGGGCCGATGCCGTCCGTGGATGCCGGCCTCGCGGGGCGGATCGTGTGGCTCGATGCGCTGATCGCCAACGCGGACCGGTCGTGGCGCAACCCGAACATGCTCGTGTGGCACCGCGCGCTGCAGCTCATCGACCACGGGGCGGCGCTCACCTTCCACCACTCGTGGGCACCGGGTCGGGCAGACCAGGTGCAGCGCTTCGCCACCCGGGCCTACGACGTGGCCGACCACGCGCTGCTCGAGAACGCCCCCGACGTCGCGGCCGCCGACGCGGACCTCGCCGGCCTGGACTGGGCGTCCCTGATCGGCGACGCGGTGGATGCCGTTCCCGACGAGTGGCTCGTCGCGGACAGCGCGGCGTGGGGCGGCACCAGGCGGTCCGGGCCGCCTACCGGGAGTTCCTGAGGGCCCGCATCGACGCGCGGGCCTCGTGGGTCCCGGCGCTCGTGGAGGCCGTCGAGTCGGGGCCGGTGCGCGATGAGCTGGGGCATCGGGTCTCGGCCCGGCGCAGCTCCGGTCCCCCGGAGTGGATCCCCGAGCTGACGATCGGCCAGGAGGACTCATGACCGGGATGCCGTTCGAGTACGCCGTCCTGCGGATCGTGCCCCGGGTCGACCGGGGGGAGTACGTGAACGGGGCGGTGCTGCTCTACTGCCAGCAGGCCGAGTACCTCGGGATGCGGATCCGCGCCGATCTCAGCTGCGTGACCGCGCTGTGGTCCAAGGCGGACGTCGTGGCGATCGCCGACGCGCTGGCCGCGGCGAACGCGGTCGCCGAGGGGAGCCGCACCGTGGGGGAGGCGGGACTGGCCGACCCGGGGCGCCGGTTCCGGTGGCTGACCGCACCCCGCAGCGTGGTGATCCAGCCCGGGCCGGTGCACACCGGCGTGACCGAGGACCCCGACGCGGAGCTGGACTGGATCGCCGAGGGGATGCTCGACTGAGCGCGGACGTGACGCCGACGCGACGGATCAGAAGAACCTGCGGATGACCCCCAACGGTGCGTAGCGAACGACGGTCCCCAACGGCCACCACGGCCAGCTCGGCACCCGGGCGTCGGCCTTCTCAGCCTCGATGGCGGCCACGATGGCGCGCACGCCGGTCTCGGTGTCGACCATCAGCGGGGCGTTCTCGACGTACTCGTTCATCTCCGATCGGATGTAGCCGGGGTAGATGGTCGAGATCCTGACGTCCAGGTCGGGAGTGGCCTGCATCTCGCTGCGCAGCCCCTCGGCCAGGTTCGCCACGCCGGCCTTCGTGGCCGCGTACACGGCCATCGACTTGGGCATCCCGCGCATCGCCGACATCGACGAGATGAACACCAGGTGCCCGCGCTTCTGCGCGCGGAAGATCTCCATCGCCGCCTCGGCCTGGCAGAGCGCGGCGACGAAGTTGGTCATGGCGGTCTGCCGGTTGGCGTAGTACTTGCCCGTCCCGAGCCGCGCGCCCTTGCCCAGGCCGGCGTTGATGATGATCCGGTCGAGGGTGCCGAAGTCCTCGGCGAAGCCGCGGAACACCTCGAACACGGCGTCGTCGTCGGTGACGTCCAGGGCCCGGACCTCGACCCGGGTGTCGGGGCTGGCCGCCAGGATCTCGGCCCGCAGCTCCTCCAGGCGGTCCACGCGCCGGGCCGCCAGGGCCAGGTCGTAGCCCTTGGCGGCGAACTGGCGAGCCATCTCGGCTCCGAGGCCCGAGCTGGCGCCGGTGATCAGGATGGTGGGCATGGTGTCCTTCCGTCGTGCGCTGGGATCGGGGCCGTCAGGCGTTGGTGCGGTCGTTCTGATCGTGGCTGATCTCGCGCGGATGGCGTTCCTTCGGGGCCAGCCCGTCGCCGCTGGACACCCGCCGGATGCGCCGGCCGATCCAGGGCACGAAGTGCACGCGGACCCATTCGACGTCGCCGGCGAGGTCGTCGCGGCGTGACCGTGGCGGTGCCGGCGGGAGCGGCTCGGCCCACCAGCCGACCGGCCCGCCGAGGACCTGCGGATCGGTGATCCCCAGCTCGGCGAGGACGGCCGCGGCGACGCGGGCGTGGCCGAGCTCGTTGAGGTGCAGCCGGTCCGGGGCCCAGAAGCGCCGGTCGGTCAGGGCGTGGATCGCCTCGAGGTCGACCAGCGTCGCGCCGTGCCGGGCGGCCACCTCCCGGACGTTGCGGTTGAAGGCGTGGAACGCCCGCTCCAGCCGGTCGGCGAAGCGCCCGGATCCGCCTGCGCGGGCCAGCGAGGTGAACAGGACCACGCGGGCGCCGGTGGCAGCGAGCTGCCCGACGGCGGCGTCGTAGCGGGCGTACAGGTCGGCCAGGTCCGTCCCCGGGCGCAGGACGTCGTTGGCCCCGGCGTGGAACGTGATGATGTCCGGGCCCAGTGTCAGCGCCGGGCCGAACTGCTCGGCGACGACCTGGTCGAGCAGCTTGCCGCGGATGGCGAGGTTGGCGTACGTGACGGGGTAGTGGGCGACACCGGACCGGTCGGCGGCGAGTCCCGTGGCCACGCGGTCGGACCATCCCCGGTGCCGGCCGTCGGGACGCAGGTCGTCGGACATGCCCTCCGTGAAGGAGTCCCCGAGGCAGATCAGTCGAGTCACGGCGACACGGTAACCCGGAGCGCGCCCGACGAATGCGGGCTGGCCGGCCGCCTGGGGCGTTCTCCGCCCGACAACGTCCGGCACCGCGCCCCTACGATCACAGCTCTCGTCTCGGATGGGCCGGAGGTCGCCATGACGATGAAGAAGCCGCTCAAGGGCAAGGTCGCGCTGGTGATGGGCGTGGCCAGCGAGGAGTCGATCGCGTGGGCGATCGCCCAGGAGCTGACGCACCAGGGCGCGCGGGTGATCCTCGGGTACCAGTTCCGCTTCCACAGCCGGATCATGCAGCTGGCCCCGACGCTGCCCCACCTCATCGCCTACGAGCGCTGCGACATGCTCAAGGACGACGAGGTGAAGGCGTTCTTCGCCAAGATCCACGTCCCGATCGACATCGTCGTCCACGCCATCGCGTTCGCGCCCGCCCGATCGTTCGAGCATCGGGTCGTCCAGACCAAGGACGAGGACTTCACGACGGCGATGCTCACCAGCGCGCACTCGTTGGCGAAGCTGATGAATGCCTCCCGCAAGCACATGCCCCACGGCGGGTCGGTCATCGCACTGAGCTACCTCGGTGGTGTCCGGGTGGCAGCGAACTACAAGGTCATGGGTGTGGCCAAAGCGGCCCTTGAGGCCTATGTCCGCGAGTTGGCCGTCGACCTCGGCCCGCGAGGGATCCGGGTGAACGCGATCTCGGCCGGGCCGATCCGGACCCTGGCCGCGTCGGGGATCCCCGACATGGAGCGGTTGCTGGCGTACAACCGCGAGGTCTCGCCGATGCGCGACAACGTGACCCAGGGCGACGTCGGGCACCTCGCCGCGTTCCTGGCCTCCGACGGTGCCCGGATGATCACGGGCCAGACGATCTACGTCGACGGCGGGTACTCGATCATCGGCGTCCCGGACACGTGCTGGGTGTCTGGGCCACGGCTGACGGCCGAGCCAGCGGGCGGTCCTGCCGCCCACCGGCAACGCCGCGATTTGGTGGGTTCGCGGGGCCTCACGTACACTTGAGGAACCGACGCGGGGTGGAGCAGCTCGGTAGCTCGCTGGGCTCATAACCCAGAGGTCGCAGGTT
>CAWFSG010000004.1:0-118993 GCA_963818445.1 uncultured Actinomycetes bacterium | reverse complement strand
GTCAGCGCCGCCGAGGATCCGGTCACCGCGGAGATGGCGCCCAGCGGGAGGTCCGCGGGGAGGTCACCGCCCGGCGTCCCCAGCGTGACGATGAGGTCGCCTGGCGCCATCCGCCCGAGCGGGTCGAGCAAGCTCGAACCGCCCCGCGCTGCCGGTCCCGCGGAACACCCCCACCTCGCCGGAGGAGGCCACCCGCGCGGCGATCTCCGTGGCCGGATCGACGACCAGTCGCACTGTGGCGACCTGGGGCGAGACCGAGTCGACGATGCCGACCAGGCCCCCCGCGCCGATCACGGCCAGACCCGGACGGACGTCATCGCCCGACCCCGCGGAGATGGCGGCCGAGCGCGTCGGGTCCTGGGCGGCGGAGACCGAGACCACGCGCCCGGGAACCGGGGTGAAGCCCTCGGAGGGCGCCAGGGCGGCCAGCGCCCGCATGTCCGCCTCGGACAGGGTGCCCGCCGCCGCGGCGCCCGCCGCCGCCCGTGCCTGCGCCAGCTCATCCTCGAGCTCGGCGATCCGGGCCCGTTCATCGGCCGAGCCGCCCAGCCGTTCGCCGGCCTGGGTGCGCACCCAGGCCAGTGCACGCTCGGGCGGACCCGCCACCGCGCCCGCGACCCCGCGCAGGGCCTCGGTCGGACCCGAGCCGCGCACGTCGATCAGCATGAGCAGCACGGCCACGGTCACCGCGGCCCCCACGAGCACCCGCGTGCTGCGCCAGGCCATCAGTGCCGCGGCTCCGCGATCAGGACACGCGACAGCGCGTCGAACGACTCCACCGCGCGGCCCGCGCCGAGCACGACGGCGTGAGTCGGGTTCTCGGCGACCACCACGGGCATCCCGGTCTCGCTGGCCAGTCGCCGGTCCATGCCGGCGAGCAGCGCACCCCCGCCGGTGAGCACGATCCCGCGCGCCAGGACGTCGCCCGAGAGCTCCGGCGGCGTGCGGTCCAGGGTCGAGGCGACGGCGTCGACGATCGCCTGCACCGGCTCGTCGAGGGCCCAGCGGATCTCCTCGGCCGTCACGTCGACCGTGCGCGGCAGGCCGGTCACCAGGTCGCGGCCGCGCAGCGCGGAGCCCGGCTCGTCGGCCGACGGGAACGCCGAGCCGATCGCGATCTTCACGTCCTCGGCGGTGCGCTCCCCGATCAGCAGGGAGTACTCCTTCTTGGCGTAGTTGATGATCGCCTCGTCGAGGCGGTCACCGCCGACGCGCACCGACATCGAGGTCACGGTCCCGCCCAGGGCGAGCACGGCCACCTCGGTGGTTCCACCCCCGATGTCCACGACCATCGATCCGGTCGCCTCGTGCACCGGCAGCCCGGCGCCGATCGCGGCGGCCATCGGCTCCTCCATCAGGTGCACCTCGCGGGCCCCGGCGGCGTAGCAGGCGTCGCGGACGGCGCGGCGCTCGACGCCCGGTGATCCCGCTGGGAACGGCCACGACGATCCGCGGCCGGGACCAGAAGCTGCGCTTGTGCACCCGCCCGACGAAGTAGCGCAGCATCCGCTCGGCGTTGTCGAAGTCGGCGATGACGCCGTCGCGCAGCGGGCGGACGGTGACGATGTGCTCCGGGGTGCGGCCCAGCATGGCCTTGGCGTCGTTGCCCACCCCGACCAGCGCTCCGGTGTCGGCGGACACCGCGACGATCGACGGCTCGGCCAGGGCGATCCCCGCACCCCGGACGTAGACCAGGGTCGTGGCCGTGCCCAGGTCGATCGCGAGGTCGCGCCCGGCGAACAGGTGACGGTTCGTGTCAGCCACCGCGCTCACCCCTCGGATCGTTCGGTCGGTGCGTGGGTCAGGGTCATCGGTGTGAACGGTTCCGACGATCGGATGGTCGATTCCGTTCACATCGGCTGCGGTCAGGCGAGGCCGGGGAAGAACAGCGACACCTCGCGGGCGGCCGACTCCGGGGAGTCGGAGCCGTGCGTGACGTTCTCCTGCATGACCGTGGCCAGATCGCCGCGGATCGTGCCGGGGGCGGCGGTCACCGGGTTGGTGGCGCCCATCATCGCCCGCCACTGGGCGATCGCATCCGGGCCCTCGACCACGGCGGCGACCAGCGGGCCCGGAGGTGATGAAGTCCACGAGATCGGCGAAGAACGGCTTGGCCGCGTGCTCGCCGTAGTGCGCCTCGGCGGTGGCCCGATCCAGCGTCCGCAGCTCCAGGGCGACGATCCGCAGGCCCTTGCGCTCGATGCGCGACAGCACCTCACCGACCAGGTTGCGGGCCACGCCGTCGGGCTTGATCAGGACCAGGGTCCGCTCAGTCATAGGTGCCTCCTGCGCAGGCGGGCGGAGCCTCCGCCCTCAAGGCGGCCAAGCCTACCTGCCGCCCGGGCGTGCCCCGGTCGGCCGCCGGTCGCCCCGAGCCCCGGCCCCGCACGCTCCCGGCCCCGCAGCTGGATTGGTCCGCTGTCGCGCGGCTCGATCCCGGATCCGTCCGGATCTCGGACTGAGATCGTGCCGCAAATCCGGACGAATCGTTCGGCGGCGGCGGGCGAGGGCGGGCTGGGCGGGGCGGGGGCGCGGCATCCGGCCGGGGCGGGCGGGAGCGGGGCGGCGGCGGGCGGGCGAGCGTCAGTTCGTGGGTTGGGCGGCCTCGGCCTTTCGGCCCAGGTGCAGGGCCGTCCACCACAGGGCCGCGAACACCGCCCCGAGCACGAACATCATCCAGCCGATGAGGAAGCCGCTGGACACGACCAGGGCTTGAACGACCCAGCCCGCGGGCACGAAGAACGGACGCGAGAACATCCCGGGCAGCAGCGCGCACGTAAGGGCCAGGGCCGCGAACAGCCAGCCGACCGAGGCGGGCTGGTCGCCGGCGACGACCGCCACCGGGATGGCCAGCAGCAGGACGATCGCCTCCATGATCAGCACGCTGGAGGTCAGGACCCTCATTCCCATCCCTCCGGCGCCCGACCCCGAGGTGCACCGCGCTCGGAGCGGGTCGCCCCGGACTCCTGCCCGGACTCAGCACCGAGGAGCAGCCGCGCCTCGCCGGCCATCGTGACCGAGCCGGTGACGATCACCCCGGCGCCGACCCCGGCCGGGGATCCCACTTCGGCCAATTCGATCGCACGCTCCAGTGCACCGTCGAGTCGCTCGACGGCCTCGACACGATCCTCGCCCAGGACCTCGGCGGCGATCGCTGCCAACTCGGCGACCGGCAGGGCGCGCGGCGAGCTCGACCGCGTGATGACGACCCTGTCCACGACCGGGTCCAGAGCCGCGAGGATCCCGGCGGCGTCCTTGTCGGACAGGATCCCGACCACCGCCACCGACGAGGTGAACGCGAACGAGTCGGCGATGGCCCCTGCCAGCGCGTGTGCGCCCGGCACGTTGTGGGCGGCGTCCACGAGCACCGTGGGAGCCCGGCGCACGATCTCGAGCCGGCCCGGTGAGGTCACGGAGGCGAACCCAGCCCGGACCACGACGGGGTCCAGCCTCCGGCCCGGCGTGGGCACGGGGAGGTCGCTGGCGACGCCCTGGGCGGAGTCCCGGTCCCGGATGTCCAGGAGACCGCCCCCGGTGCCCGACGGTCGGCCCATCGACCGGATCCGGCCGGGACGTGATCCCGAAGAACGACTCGACGGCAGCCAGCGCGGCGACCGCGTTGCGCGCCTGATGGGCGCCGAACAGCGGGAGGAAGACCTCCTCGTAGTCCGCGCCCATTCCGCGCAGGGTGAGCTGCTGCCCGCCGACGGCAACCAGCCGCTCGAGGACCCCGAAGTGGATCCCCTCGACCGCAGTGGGCGCCTCCATCTGGGACGCGGCCGCGGCGAGGACCTCCATGGCCTCGTCCTCCTGGGCGGCCAGGACCACCGACGACGTGGGCTTGATGATCCCGGCCTTCTCCCCCGCGATGTCGGCCAGCGAGTCGCCGAGGTAGTCCGAGTGGTCCATGCCGATGGGCATGATCACCGCCACCTGGCCGTCGGCCACGTTCGTGGCGTCCCACGTGCCGCCCATGCCGACCTCGACGACGGCCACGTCGACCGGGGCGTCGGCGAACGCAGCGAACGCCAGGCCGGTCATCACCTCGAAGAAGCTCAGGCGAGGACCGCCCTCGAGCTCGCTGGCCTCGTCGGCCATGGCCAGGACGGGGGCCACCTCGTCGTAGATGTCGAGGAAGGCGTCAATGCTGATCGGCTCACCGTCGAGGCGGATCCGCTCACGCAGGTCGGACAGGTGCGGGGAGGTGATCAGCCCGGTGTGCAGGCCGAACCCCCGCAGCAGCGACTCGACCATCCGCGCGGTCGAGGTCTTGCCGTTCGTCCCGGTCACGTGGATCACCGGGTAGGCGCGCTGCGGGTCGCCGAGGAACTGCGTGAGAGTCCGGATGCGGCCCAGGGTCGGGGAGATCTGCGACTCGGGCCAGCGTGCCTCGAGCTCGCGGCGCACCTCGCCGAAGCGGTGCAGCGGGTCGGTGGGGTCAGCGGTCACGGGCCCATCGTCGCATCCCCGGTCGGGCGCTGCCGAGCAGCGGACCGGGTGCTTCGCGCCTAGATTGGGCTCCCCGACCGGAGGGACCACACGATGACCCCCACGATCACGGAGCCGACCCAGGCCATGCCAACGGCGGGCCCCGCCGACCTCGGCCCCGAGGTGGCTGCCTCGCTCACGCGGACCCTGGCAGTCCTCGGGGCGTCGAGCGTCGTGGCCGGCGGGGTCCTGGCCCTGGTGTCGTCGAGCCCGGGCCGCGCGCGTTCGGGCAGCAGAGCGCTGCCTGGGGGGCGATCAACCTGGGCATCGCGGGATTCGGCGCGTGGCGCTCCCGGGCCCGTCCGGCCGAGGCGGCCAGCCTGCGCCGGACGCTGCTGGTCAACGCCGGACTCGACGTGATCTACGTCGCTGCTGGTGCGCACGTTGCCCACCACCGCTGCACCCTGGGCGGTCGGATCTCCCAGGACGCGGCACGCGGTCACGGCCTCGCGGTCGTCGGCCAGGGGCTGGCCCTCATGGCGCTGGACCTGACCTACGCCCGGCGTCTGGCCTGATCCGGACCCAGCTCGATCATCCGACATGTGAGGCGGCCGCCAACGGCCCCAGTAGAATCGCGCCCCATGAGCCAGACGCCGGACGCCCCCGCCGCACGCATCCCCGAGAAGCCCTCGATCGACGGGATCGAGTCGGTGTGGTCCGAGCGCTGGGAGGCCGACGCGACCTACCGCTTCGATCGCACCCGCCCGCGCTCCGAGGTCTACTCGATCGACACACCGCCGCCGACCGTCTCGGGCTCCCTGCACGTCGGACACGTCTTCTCCTACACGCACACCGACCTCATCGCCCGCTACAAGCGAATGCAGGGCTTCGACGTCTTCTACCCGATGGGCTGGGACGACAACGGGCTGCCGACCGAGCGCCGCGTCCAGAACTACTACGGCGTGCGCTGCGAGCCGACGCTGCACCACGACCCGGACTTCACCCCGCCGGAGAAGCCGGACCCCAAGAGGCAGGTGGCGATCAGCCGACGCAACTTCATCGAGCTGTGCGAGCAGCTGACGCTCGAGGACGAGAAGGCCTTCGAGGCGCTCTTCCGGCAGCTGGGCCTGTCCGTGGACTGGACGCAGACCTACCAGACCATCGATGCCAAGGCCCGATCCGCGTCCCAGAAGGCGTTCCTGCGCAACCTCTCCCGTGGCGAGGCCTACCAGGCAGAGGCTCCCACGCTGTGGGACGTCACGTTCCGCACGGCTGTGGCCCAGGCCGAGCTCGAGGACCGCGAGATGCCCGGCGAGTACCACCGGATCGCGTTCCCCTACTCCGACGGGTCGGGCGCGGTGCACATCGAGACCACCCGCCCCGAGCTGCTCGCCGCGTGCGTCGCGCTGGTCGCCCACCCCGACGACGAGCGCTACCAGAAGCACTTCGGCTCCACGGTGACCACGCCGGTGTTCGGGGTCGAGGTGCCGGTCGTGGCCCATCACCTGGCCGACCCGGAGAAGGGCTCCGGCATCGCCATGATCTGCACGTTCGGCGACACCACCGACGTCACCTGGTGGCGCGAGCTCGCCCTGGCGACCCGGCCGATCATCGGCTGGGATGGCCGGATCCTTCCCGAGACCCCCGACTGGATCACCCGCGAGACAGGTCGTGAGGCGTACGCGTCGATCGCCGGCATGACGGCGTTCTCAGCGAAGAAGCAGATGGTCGAGCTGCTCGGACAGGCCGGCTGGCTGGAGGGCGAGCCCCGGGCGATCACGCACCCGGTGAAGTTCTTCGAGAAGGGCGAGCGCCCGTTGGAGATCGTCACGACCCGGCAGTGGTACATCCGCAACGGTGGGCGCGACGCGGACCTGCGCGCCGAGATGCTGGCGCGCGGCGAGCAGTTGGCGTGGCACCCGGCGAACATGGCCATCCGGTACCAGAACTGGGTCTCCGGGCTCGCCGGCGACTGGCTGATCAGCCGGCAGAGGTTCTTCGGCGTCCCGATCCCGCTGTGGTACCGGGTCGACCCGCATGGCAACCCCGACTACCACCAGGTGATCACCCCCGAGGAGGCTGCGCTTCCGGTTGACCCCTCGGCTGAGCCTCCGCCCGGGTTCGACGAGGCCCAGCGCGGCCAGCCGGGCGGCTTCATCGGGGACCCCGACGTCATGGACACCTGGGCGACCTCCAGCCTGAGTCCGCAGATCTGCGGAGGCTGGGAGCGCGATCCCGAGCTGTGGGCAGCGGTGTCCCCGATGGACCTTCGCCCGCAGGCACACGAGATCATCCGGACCTGGCTGTTCTCCTCGATCGTCCGCTCGCACCTCGAGGACGACCGGCTGCCCTGGGCGCACGCGGCGATCTCCGGCTGGATCCTGGACCCGGACCGCAAGAAGATGGCCAAGTCCAAGGGCAACGTCGTGACGCCTGTCGACCTGTTGGAGAAGCACGGGTCGGACGCGCTGCGGTACTGGGCGGCCTCTGGGCGCCCGGGCACCGATACGGCGTTCGATGAGGGCCAGATGAAGATCGGCCGGCGCCTGGCGATCAAGATCCTGAACGCGAGCCGATTCGTGCTCGGGCAGGGCGTGGACGCCGCAGCGGCGAACCAGCCCGAGGCGGTCACCCACCCGCTCGACCGCGCCCAGCTCGCTGCCCTCGCGGCCGTCGTCGCCGAGGCCACGGCGGCGTTCGAGGACTACAACTACACCCGCGCCCTCGAGGCGGCCGAGACCCACTTCTGGTCGTTCTGCGACGACTACCTGGAGCTCGTCAAGGATCGGGCCTACGGAGCCCAGGGCCCCGAGGCCGCAGCGTCCGCGCGGGCCGCGTTGGCCACTGCCCTGAGCGTGCAGCTGCGCCTCTTCGCGCCGTTCCTACCGTTCGTGACCGAGGAGGTCTGGGCGTGGTGGCAGGAGGGCTCGGTGCATCGCGCCTCCTGGCCGACCACCGAGGAGGTTGCCCGGATCGCCCAGGACGGGGAGCCGATCCTGGTCGGCGAGGTCGCCGACGTCCTCAGCGCGATCCGCAAGGCGAAGTCCGAGGCGAAGGTCTCGATGCGCGCGGAGGTCTCCTACGCCGAGGTCCTGCGCCCGGCCGAGACCGCGGCGCGGGTGACGGGTGCGCGGGCAGACATCTGCGCGGCCGGACGCATCGCCGACCTGCGCATCGGCGCGGGCGAGCCGAGCACCAGGATCGACCTCGCAGAAACCACCGACTGACCCGCAGGTTCGCCCTGCGACGACTTCCTGCTGACCCGCAGGTTCGCCCGGCGACGACCACCGGCTGACCCGCTGGTCCGCCCAGCGACGCACTCCGGCTCAAGCCGGTGCCTGGCGAATCCGATGACCCAGCAAAGGCGCCAGCACAAGGAGAGTTCGCCATGGGTCTCAGGTCAACGAAGTCATCCCCCGCCAACGGGGCTGCCCTGCCCTTTGACACGGTCGGGATGACCATCCTTCCCGGACGACCCCTGCCAGAGTGGGCCGAGCCGGCGGCGGCGGCTGCCGAGGCTGCCGCGCTGTCGGGACCGGAACTGATCGCCGATGCGCCTCACCCTGCAGCTGCCGAAGCGACACCCCCTGCCCCGCTCGAGGCCGAGCCCCCCGCACCCGACTGGGCTGCCCTGGCCGCGACTCAGTCGACGCCGATGGGTCAGGTGGCCGGGTCACCCGAGCCGGCCTTCGCCATGGCCGGCGCGGGCATGGCGGGCGGGGCCCTGGTCGGCGCCACGGCAGCTGCTGGACAGGGCGGCTATGGTCACGCCTCCCCCAACTACCCTCCCGAGCCATCGCGCTACCCCGCTGCTCCCGCCGCCGGCCTCGCTGCCATGGCGCAGGCCCCGACCACGGCCCCTGCCGAGCACCTCGCGGCAGGTGGCACTGCGACGGCCATGTACCCCGGACAGACAGACACCCGCACGTTCGTTGAGCCCACGGGCGCCAGTGCCCCAGGGCACGTCACTCAGCCGGCGCAGGGAGCCCAGGGCAGCACCATGCCAGCGCAGGTCACTCACGAGGAGCCTCCCGCCCCCGGGGCGCCGAGCAGCGAGTGGAAGTCCCCCGAGCGCACCGAGCTCAGCCCGGAGCACGTGGCACTGCTGTCGTGGTGGGCCGACATGATCGCCGCGGGCCAGTTCCCGGCCCCTGGGCCGACGCCCGGCACCGAGGAGAGCATCCCGGAGACGAAGCCCCGCCGAACCCTGTCCGTGAAGGCCGCTGCGCTCAGCCTCGTCGCCCTGGCGGCGGTCGGCGGCGCAGCCGTCTTTGGAATGGTGACCGGCACGTAGCCAGTGACCGGTGCGGGCGTCACGCCATGAGACCCCGCCTCGCACAGACCCTGGGCTGAACCCGCACACCCCCTGGGACGCGCCCAGACCTGCATCCACACAGACCCGGACGAGACCCACGATCGCAGTAGGCCCTCGGGTCAGGCGGTCTTCTCCTGACGGCTGCGCCGTGCCGGCGCGGCCGGTGCCTCACGCGGGAGCAGTGTCGGGTTGACGTTGTCCTTGACGACCTCACCGGTGATGACCACGCGACCCACGTCCTTGCGGGACGGCACGTCGTACATCACGTTGAGCAGGACCTCCTCAAGGATGGCGCGCAGACCACGCGCACCGGTGCCGCGCAGGGTGGCCTGCTCGGCGATCGCGTCCAGGGCATCGTCGGAGAACTCGAGCTGGACCCCGTCGAGCTCGAAGAGCCGCTGGTACTGACGAACCAGCGCGTTCTTCGGCTCGGTGAGCACCTGCACGAGGGCCACCTTGTCCAGGCTGTTCACCGAGGTGAAGACGGGCAGGCGCCCGACGAACTCCGGGATCATGCCGAACTTCAGCAGGTCCTCGGGCATCACCTTCGCGAAGATCTCCGAGGCCGACGTGCCGCGGCCCTCGAGGCGGGGGTCGAGCTCCTCGGGCATGAAGCCGATCGACTTGCGGCCGATGCGCGACTCGATGATCTTGTCCAGGCCGGGGAACGCACCTCCCACGATGAACAGGACGTTGGTGGTGTCGATCTGGATGAACTCCTGGTGCGGGTGCTTGCGCCCGCCCTGCGGCGGGACGGAGGCAGTCGTGCCCTCCAGGATCTTCAGCAGTGCCTGCTGGACCCCCTCGCCCGATACGTCGCGGGTGATGGACGGGTTCTCGCTCTTACGGGCGACCTTGTCGATCTCGTCGATGTAGACGATGCCGGTCTCGGCCTTCTTGACGTCGTAGTCCGCGGCCTGGATCAGCTTGAGCAGGATGTTCTCGACGTCCTCGCCCACGTAGCCGGCCTCGGTCAGCGCCGTGGCGTCGGCGATGGCGAACGGCACGTTCAGCATCCGGGCCAGGGTCTGGGCGAGCAGGGTCTTGCCCGAGCCGGTCGGACCGAGCAGGAGGATGTTGGACTTCGCGAGCTCGACCTGCTCGTCGCGCTGGCGGTCTGTGCCGCCGCTGGCCTGAACGCGCTTGTAATGGTTGTAGACCGCCACGGACAGGCTCTTCTTCGCGGTGTCCTGGCCGATCACGTACTGGTCGAGGAACTGGCAGATCTCGCGTGGCTTGGGCAGCTCGTCGAACTGGACGTCGGACGACTCGTGCAGCTCCTCCTCAATGATCTCGTTGCAGAGGTCGATGCACTCGTCGCAGATGTACACGCCGGGGCCAGCGATCAGCTTCTTGACCTGCTTCTGGCTCTTCCCGCAGAAAGAGCACTTGAGCAGGTCGCCGCCGTCACCTATGCGGGCCACGTTGGTTCCTCTCCTCGACTGACTCCGAAGGTACCTCCCGGATACGGGGTCGCACAGGACCCACTCCGGATAATCCCGCCGTTCGGGTTACGCCCAGCGCGTACCGGCGCCGATCAGGTCGCGGTGGCGAGCTTCCGCGAGGCGATGACCTGGTCGATGACCCCGTACGCCACAGCATCATCGGCGGTCAGGATCTTGTCGCGCTCGATGTCCTTGGCGACCTGCTCGGGGGTGCGGCCGGTGTGCTTGGCGAGGATGCCCTCCATCTCCACGCGCATCCGCAGGATCTCGTTGGCCTGGATCTCGATGTCCGAGCCCTGGCCACCACCCTCGGTGTAGGGCTGGTGGATCAGCACTCGCGCGTGCGGCAGTGCGAACCGCTTGCCCGGAGCCCCTGCCGCCAGCAGGACGGCCGCCGCCGATGCCGCCTGTCCCAGGCACACGGTCTGGACCTGTGGCTTGATGAACTGCATGGTGTCGTAGATGGCCGTCATGGCCGTGTAGGAGCCACCGGGTGAGTTGATGTAGATCGAGATCTCGCGATCCGGGTCCATCGATTCCAGCGTGAGCAGCTGGGCCATGACGTCGTCGGCCGAGGCGTCGTCGATCTGGACCCCGAGGAAGATGATCCGCTCCTCGAAGAGCTTCGCGTACGGGTTCATGATGCGCTCGCCGTTGGCGGTGCGCTCACGGAACTCCGGCAGGATGTAGCGCGCCGCCGGCTGCTGGATACGGGTCACGAGATGCTCCTGGGCTCGGGGGTCGGTGGCGGGCTGCTGCAGCGGGCTCATGCGGTGCCGCCCTCACCGGACACGTCGCGCGCACTTCGCACCACGTGGTCGACGAAGCCGTACTCCTTGGCCTCGTCCGCGGTGAACCAGCGGTCGCGGTCGGAGTCATTGCTGATCGTCTCGAGCGTCTGCCCGGTGTGCTGGGCGATCAGCTCGGCCATCTTCTTCTTGGTGTAGAGCATCTGCTCGGCCTGGATCTTGATGTCCGAGGCTGTTCCACCGATCCCGCCCGAGGGCTGATGCATCATGATCCGGGCGTGCGGGGTGGCGTAGCGCTTGCCCTCGGCGCCGGCGCACAGCAGGAACTGGCCCATCGAGGCGGCCAGGCCCATCGCGACGGTCGCGACGTCGTTCTTGACGAACTGCATGGTGTCGTAGATCGCCATGCCCGCCGAGACGGAGCCGCCAGGGGAGTTGATGTACAGGTAGATGTCCTTGTCCGGGTCCTCCGCGGCCAGCAGGAGCATCTGGGCACAGATGGCGTTGGCGACCTGGTCCTCGACGACGGAGCCGAGGAAGATGATCCGCTCGCGCAGCAGGCGCTGGTACACGGAGTCGTCGAAGCCGGGACCGGTGGGCGCCGGGGAGCGCAGCTCGGGCTGCGACGGGGTGGGGTACGGCAGTCCGTTCACGGGTGACCTCCGCTGGTTTGGGCGATCCGGATGTGGGCCAGTGGCCCGGTGATCGCGTCTGCAGTGACCCTAACCCGGGGGTCCGACACGGGCTTCCCCGGCGCCGTGGTTGTTCGCTCAGGGCGTGGGCAGCGCGTCGCACCGCGACCGGTGGGATCTGCTCCCGTCGCGACGATCCGCTGCGGGCTGAACGGGAGCAGATCGTCCGAACGGGAGCAGACCGACCCGGACGGCCACCTCGGCGCAGCAACGGGCCCCCGCGTCCGGCCGAGTGACCGGGGCGGGGGCCCGTGCGTGCGTTGGTGCGGCGTGCGAACGATCAGCCGCCCAGACCAGCGAGGCCACCGGCCGCCATGGCGGCTGCGAGGTCGGCGTTGAGCGCGTCGAGGTCCACCTCGGCACCGGACGGGTCGACGATCTTCGCCTTCTCCATCACGAAGGCCAGGGCCTTGGCGCGACGGACCTCGGTGACGGCCATCTGGACCTGGCCCGCAGCCACCAGCTCGTTGGCGAACTGGTCGGGGGTCATCCCATAGCGTGGCGCCTGCTGCATCAGCCAGGCGGACAGCTCCTCCTGGGCGACCGTCAGCTCGTTCTCCTCGGCGATCCGGTCGAGGAGGATCGCGCTCTTGATCCGGCCGCGGGCCTCGGACTCGAACTCGGCCTTGTGGTCCTCGTCGCCGTGGCCGTCGTGGAAGTGCTCCTCGAGCTCACGGGCGATCAGCGACTCGGGCAGCGGGAAGTCCACGGAGTCCACGAGCTGCTCGTGCAGCTTGGTGCGGGCCTGCACGCCCTGCTCGACGCGCTTCATCCGGACCAGGCGGGTGCGCACGTCGTCGGTGAGCTCGTCCATGGTGTCGAACTCGCTGGCCATCAGGGCGAAGTCGTCGTCCGCGGCGGGCAGCTCGCGCTCGCGCACCGTCGTGACCGTCACGGTGACGTCGATGTCCTTGCCCTCGTACTGGCCGGCCTCGGCCGGGAACGAGAACGAGCGCACGTCGTCGGCCACCGCACCGCGGACCGCGTCGTCGAAGCCCGGCAGGGGCTCCTCCTTGCCGCCGACCTCGAAGCTCAGCGCCGAGGCCATCAGGTCCTCGACCTCCTCGCCCTCACAGGCGCCGGACAGGTCGACCAGCAGCACGTCGCCATCCTGGGCGGGACGCTCGACGTCGGTCAGCGTCGCGAAGCGGGCGCGAAGGGCGTCGACCTGCTCGGCGACCTCATCGTCGGTGGGATCGGCGCCGTCGACCTCGACGACGAATGCGTCGAGATCGGGCAGGTCGAACTCGGGGCGTACGTCGACCTCGACGGTGAACGCCAGGTTCTCGCCGTCATTGAGCTCCTTGACGTCGAAGTCCGGGGTCCCCAGCGGCTTGAGGTTGTTCTCCGCGACAGCCTTCTCGAAGGCCGCGGGGACGGCCTCATTGACCGCCTCCTCGAGCACGAGGGCGCGGCCGAACCGCTGGTCGATCACCCGGGAGGGGACCTTGCCCTTGCGGAAGCCGGGGACGGTCACCTGAGCGGCGATGCGCTTGTAGGCGGCGTCCAACTGCGGGGCCAGCTCCTCGAAGGGCAGGTCCACGGTCAGCTTGACGCGGGTGGGCGAGAGGGTCTCGACGTCGCTCTTCACAGCGGCGCACTCCTAGCAGGTTGCAGGGATGGAACTGATCGGTCGGGGCGGGGAGACTCGAACTCCCGATCTCCTGCCCCCAAAGCAGGCGCGCTAGCCACTACGCTACGCCCCGTGACTGCCGCTGCAGTCTAGTCCACAACAGGGGGTACCCTGATCCTCGTCCCTGAGACGCCCGGCGGCACGCTGGCCGGGATCGCGGGGACACGCGGGTGTAGCTCAATGGTAGAGCCCCAGCCTTCCAAGCTGGCCATGCCGGTTCGATCCCGGTCACCCGCTCCACACGAAAACAGCCCCTGACCTGCATCGACGACACAGATCAGGGGCTTTCCCATGGATGCACAGATAGTGTCCGATAGTTAACGTTTCGTGCTGCGAGTGGCATGCTGTGACAGCACACTCGCAGCACGCCACGGGTGCCCCCAGGGGTTCCCGAGGCTCTGGAGGGCCGGAAGTCTCAACCGCTGGTTGAGGGTCGTGCTGCGAACGTGCTGCCAACAGTGGAACCTCAAGCGGATCATCGGCTCGCACTTCGCCAACTACCGCGAGGCCTACGAGGCCAACCGGCTCATCGACCGCGGGCTGATCCACCCCACCATGTCCCAGACCTTCCCCCTGGACCGGACCGGCGACGCCGCCTTCGAGGTCCACCGCAACCTGCACCAGGGCAAGGTCGGCGTGCTCTGCCTGGCCCCCGAGGAGGGACTCGGCGTGCGCAACGAAGAGAAGCGCGCCAAGCACCTCGACGCGATCAACAGGTTCCGCGGCATCTGACCGCCCCTCCCCTCCGCCCCGAGAAGATGTGTGAGTCCCACCTGGGGCGGTGGGGCCCTGACCGGGTGAAGAACTTCATCCTCGGGGTGGTGTGATCCTCGTCGCCCTCGGCCTGGTGGTCCTTGCGCGCTGGGAACCCGAGCGAAGGCAACCGCGTTCATGTGGGCGGGGATGCCTGCCCTTGCGCGCGCGTTTCGCGGCGAAAGGACTCACCTAGTGTCGACGGTGATGATGTTCGGACGGGTCCGGGCACCCGTTGAGCACGGCCACACCTCATTGTCCAGATGCGACCTGTGCGGCGGGTGTCCGCCGATCACCCCGGGCCGGGAGGGCACGCCGATAAGTGGCTGTCAGTTGCTCAGGAATCTGATGAGGAGGGGATTGACTCGGTCCGCGAACTCGTAGTGCGCCAGGTGGCCCGCACCCTCGATCTGGTGGTACTCGATGCCCGGGAGCAAGTCACGCAGCCTGCTCATCGACTCCCGGGGGAGCTTCTGGTCCAGAGATCCGAAGGCCAGCAGCACCGGGATCCCCGACTCCCGGATACGTCGGTAGCAGTCGGTGGCGTCGTTCAATGCGTCCCCTCTGAGATTGGCCAGGATGGCCCTGCGCTTGCCTCGGTAGCGGTACTGCTCGGCGACCTGGGGCTGGAGTTCAGCCTTCGTGTGGAGTGACACGACCGCGTCGGAGAGGTCTGCCAGCTTGCTGTCACCCGCCAGGTTCATCAGCAGGTCTCCGACTACGGGCGTCTCCATGAGCCGGTAGAGCACGCTGCCGGAACCCGGAAGCTCATCGAAGAACGGCGCCAGCAGGGCGAGCCTGCTGACCGCCCCCGGGTTCTCGGCGGCGAAGCAGGCGGCGATGCTCCCGCCCTGGGATGTCCCCACCATGCCGACCGGGGACGAGATGCCGAGGGCGTCCAGAAGGTCCGCGAGCTGGGTGTTGTAGAAGCGGCGGTCGTATGCCCTCAGGTCGGGCCGGTCCGAGAAGCCGTGCCCGAAGAGGTCGTATCGCAGCACGCGGAATCCCGCGGCGCACAGCGGCCCGATGGTGCGGTCCCAGGTGACGGACGGTGCGGCGTTGCCGTGGATGAGCACGACCGTCCCAGCATCCACCTCGCCCCGCAGCTGGTAGTGCGTGACCCCCGCCGGCAGTTCCACGAAACTGCCGGGAAGTCCGCGTCGAGCCTCAGCCGTCAGATCCTGCTGTTCCCGGCCGAACATCTCCGACTCCTTCCCCTGCGCCAACCATCGTGAAGTCCGAGGCGCTGGCCGATTTGGCGACATCCCCGTCGTTCTGATCATCCGGCCTGCGGCCGGTCATTCCTACGCCACATCCCTGTCTACCCCTCAGCCACCACGAGTCACAACGGCCAGAAGTCCCCGAGCCGACCCCCCAACCCGCGCCGCACTGCCGACAGAGGTCACGGGGCGGCGGACTCGCAGCGCCTGGCGGACCTTCGCCGCTGCCTCGCCGCAGCGGAGCGCGGAAGGCTTGATTTGAGCTCGACCGCTCTTCGGTGTGACATCCGCCGGATGCGAGCGTCGTCATGATCCGCATGCACGCTCGGGTACTGCGGCGGCTGGCCCGAACGCCAACTCAGCGGCGGGGTTCGCATTGGAGGGCGGCTCGTAGACTGCGAGCCATGGCGGATGCCTCACCCCGACCCGAGCCGTTCACCTTCCAGACTGACCCCGCGGCGTTGGAGGATCTGCGTGCCCGGCTGCACGCGACGCGCTGGCCCGACGCCCCTGAGGATGCGGGGTGGTCGCTCGGGACTGACCTGGACTACCTCCGCGAACTCGTCGCGTACTGGGCGGACGGGTTCGACTGGTCGGCGCAGGAGGCGGCGCTGGCCCGGCACCCCCGCTTCCGTGTGCCGCTCGGCGGGCTTGGGATCCACTTCGTGCACGCCCGAGCCGTGGCGCCGGCCGGCCCGGTCCTGCCCGTGATCCTCAGCCATGGCTGGCCGGACTCGGCGTGGCGCTACGACAAGGTCATCCCGCTGCTCACCGACCCCGGTGCGCACGGCGCCGATCCCGCGGACGCGTTCGACGTGGTCGTGCCGGACATGCCGGGCTTCGGGTACTCGGACCGTCCGACTGGCGCGCCCCTGGACTCGATGGCCGTCGCGGGCCTCTGGTCGCAACTCATGGCCGTGCTGGGCTACGAGCGGTTCGGTGCTGCCGGCGGGGACATCGGCAGCCATGTCAGCCGCTTCCTCGCCCTCGAGCACCCCGACCGGGTCGTGGCCGTGCACCGGATGGACGCCGGACTGCCGGTCTTCACCGGGGATCCGGCGGAGCTGACGGCCGAGGAACGTGCGTGGATCGACGGCGCGGTGGCCTGGGGGGCGACCGAGGGCGCGTACGCGGCGATGCACCGCACGAAGCCACAGACCGCCGCCGTCGGGCTCACCGACTCGCCCGCCGGCCTGGCGGCGTGGATCGTGGAGAAGCTGCGGGCCTGGAGCGACTGCGGCGGCGACGTCGAGCGAGCCTTCACCAGGGACGAGATCCTCACGAATGTCACGATCTACTGGCTGACCGGCACGATCGGCTCATCGATGCGCATGTACCGCGCGAACGCCGCGATCCCGCCCGCGCAGCACGCCCGATGGGTCGAGGTCCCGTCCGGCTTCTCGCTGTTCCGCGGCGATATCGTCCGCCCACCCCGGGCTTGGCTCGAACGGACGGCCAACACCGTTCACGTGACCGAGCCCCCCCGCGGCGGGCACTTCGCGCCCTTCGAGGAACCCGAGCTCTACGCCAACGAGCTGCGCGAGTTCTTCCGCCCCTACCGGGCGCCGGCCACAAGCTGACGCGCCGCCCGAGCGCGTCCGGCGTGAGCCGGGCCTATGACGGGGGCGGTTCCCTCTCCTCGAGCTCCCCGGCGCCCAGCGCGGTGAACAGGCCGACACCAGTCGGTCCAGCATTCCCACAAAGCATCCTTCGAGGGCGTAGCCGATGCCCGCACCAACGTGCGCGATAGGCGGCCGCAAAGACGCACCTTCTCGACGGCTGGCCCGGCTACGGTGGCACCGCGGGCGGCAGGATGGCCCCATGGCCGACGCGAGCATCGAAAGTAGAAGGGCAGCCTCCGATCGCCCGTTGTGGTCGATCGCCCCCCCGGCGTGGGCCTCCGGGTACCAGCGGAAGTGGATCGTTGGCGATGCGCTCGCGGGGCTGACCCTGTGGGCCCTGCTTGTGCCGGAGGCGATCGCGTACGCGTCGGTCGCCGGCATCCCGGCGCAGTTCGGCCTGTACTCGGTGCCGCTGGCACTGCTGGCCTACGCCTGGTTCGGCAGCTCCCAGCGACTGGTCGTGGCCCCTACCTCCACGATCGCCGCGCTCACCGCGACCGTGATCGCCCCCCTCGCGGCGGCTGCCACCGACTCCTATGTGCTGCTGACCGCGGTCCTGTCGCTTCTGGTGGGCGTGATCTATCTGGTGCTCGCCGCGTTCAAGTTGGGGTTCATCTCCCGGATCTTCGCCCGGCCAGTGCTGGACGGGTTCATCGTGGGTCTGGGCGTGTACATCGCCGTGGGCCAGCTGCCGAAGTTGGTCGGTGTGGAGAAGCCGGAGGGCAACACCCTCCAGGAGTTTGTGGGCCTGTTCCAGGAGCTCTTCGACTGGCGCTGGGTCACGTTGCTGATCGGCGTGGGGTCGTTCCTGACGCTGATGCTGCTGGAGCACGTCGCCCCGAAGGTGCCGGCCCCGATCGTGGTGGTCGTCGCCTCCGCGGCCCTCGTCGGCGGCCTGGACCTGGAGGACCAGGGCGTGGAGGTCGTTGGTGACATCCCCCAGGGCTTCGCGATGCTCTCGTGGACCGGCGTGTCCCTGTCGGAGGTGTGGTCGCTGCTGCCCGGGGCGCTGGCGATCGTGGTGGTCGGGTTCGCCCAGTCGTTGGCCATCGCCAAGGCGTACGCGGCCAAGGAGCACACGAAGGTCGACGCCGATCGTGAGCTTATGGCCTACGGGGTGGCTTCGATCGGGGCCGGGGTCCTGCAGGGGATGCCGCCCTCGGGCAGCCTGTCGAAGTCCGCTGCCACCGAGCGGGCCGGCGCGCGCACCGCGATGGCGTTCGTGGTTTCCGTGGGGCTGGTCGTGCTCACGATCCTGTTCCTCACCGGGCTGTTCGTGAACCTGCCCGAGGCGGCACTGGCGGCCATCGTGATCCACGCGGTGATGGGGATGATCCAGCCGCTGAAGATCTGGGGGCTGCGCCAGATCCGGGTGCCGGACTTCTGGTTGGCCCTGTTCGCGTTCCTCGGCGTCCTGCTCATCGGGGTGATGGCCGGGATCGTGATCGGGGTCGTGCTCAGCCTGCTCCTGCTCCTGCTGCGCCTGGGATCCCCGCACACGGCCGTCCTCGGCCGGCACCCCGACCGCGGCTTCGTCGACACATCCGTGAACCCCGGGGCGGTGCCGGTGCCCGGCGTGCTCATCCTCCGCGTGGACGGGCCGCTGGTCTTCGCGAGCGTGGATGGCGCTCTGGATGACCTGCGCGCAGCGATGGACGCCGCTGCGGAGCAGCCCGGCGTCGTCGTCCTGGACCTCAGCGCCTGCTACGAGATTGACGTGACCGCAGCCGACGCGTTGGCGACACTGGCCGAGGACCTGCGCCTCGCGGGGACGGAGCTCCGGTTCGCCGGCGCCCACCGGCACGTTCGGGAGTACGCAGCACGACTCGGCCTGGCGAACCTCGACGTGCTGGCTGAGCCGTACCCCACGGTGGCTGCCGCCCTGCACGACAGCGAGGACCGCTGACCCACAGACGCCCGGAGGGCCTCAACCCAGCCAGCAGCACATCCTCCCCGCCGAACTGCACGGTTCAGTCGGTCAGCAGTGCCCCGGCCCACCATGCCGGCGGCGGGTTCGGGGCAGACATCGGCGGTCCTTTCACGCCAGGGGTGGGTCCAACCACCGGCCACGTGAATGGGTCGATCGTTGTCTGCTGCGTGACCGGGGCCGACCATGACCGCCGCGACGCCCCAGAAGGTCAATTCGGCCCACTCGTCCTACACGATGAGCACCGACATGACGATGATCGTCGTGTAGATCACCCGGTCGATGCTCGGGCGCGTGCTCGACCGGAGCGGCACCGCGTGGTCGGAGCGCATGTCACGCCCTTGCCCGAGGATGCAGCTCAGATGTCCAGGATTGCATCGGTCCACCAGAGCGGCGGCGTGGAAGGCGCCTCGGGGCTGGGCTCGGTGTGCGACGGTCCGTGCACAGGTGACGCCGCGACGTTCACCTTGGCCTGCCGGGCCGACACGTCGGCTTCGGTGATGTTGAAGACCGTGAGGTCCTGACAGGCGGTGACCGGTCCGCCGTAATTCGTGGACATCTCGTCGAAGACGGCATCCACACCGGGAGTGAGGTCAAGGTGCCAGAGCGCGCCCATGCGGGGCTTGGCCAGATCGAAGATCCTGCCTACCTGGTCCGGGACGGTGTGCGCGAGGCGGAGGGCCTGACTGACTGCGGCCAGTGGGAGTCCCCTGGCTTGAGCGAAGACAGCCGGGGACTGGAAGCACTCGTGGATCAGCAGGTCTGCACCCTCGGCGGCGGCCACGACGTGCTTGCACGGGCGGGTGTCTCCGGAGAAGACGACCTTGCGGCCGGCGTAGGTGATCGAGTATCCGACTGCTCCGCTCAAGCCGTGGATCGCCGGGAAGCTCGAGATCGTCACGCCGTTGCGTTCGTAGACCGTCTCGGGGCGGTCGTACGGGATCTCGTGGGCGATCGCAGCACAGCCGGTGGTGGGTGCGACCCCTCGGATCGACGCGGTGTCCCAGGCCAACGCCTTGCCCATGTGGTCGACGAACGCCGCCAGGCCGAGGTCGGGGTCCTCGCTGCCACCTCCCCAGATCTCGACCGGGTCGACGCGACCTGCCTTCGCCAGGCTCCCCAGCAGGCCAGGGATGTCACCGATGTGGTCGGCGTGAAGGTGCGACAGGAACACCTTGGTGGTGGATTCCACCGGCAGTTGTAGGGACGTGAAGTTGGAGAGAGACCCTGAGCCGAGGTCGAAGAAGAAGAAGTCCAGCTCGGGGTTACCAACCTCCACCAGCAGCGAACCTGACGCTTGGCTTCGCCGGATCCACGGGTCGCCACTGCCTAGTACGGTCACGCGGATCTCGCCTGGCGCCAGTGCCTCCGATCCGGGGACATACAAGGAGGGCCGAGGCGACGACGGCTTTCCCGACGATCGGCGTGACTGTCAAGGCCTCTGTCCCGCCCAGGTATGCCGCCGTCGGCAGACTGTCGGTGTCGTGTGCCATGGATCCTCCTTAGCCTCAATCCACCGGAGTGGTTGATGGGTTGATCGGGCCGTGGCAGCGGAAATGCCCTGCTGGTAGGCAGTATGGGGATTGCGACGTCTCCACACCAGCGATCCAGGAGGGCATCTCCGAGATGCACTGTGCCATACCCCGGCTGCGTTGTCTGCGGTGTTCGATGAGCCGAACCTGATCGCCTGCGCTGGACTTGTTCCGTCGGTCGCGTTGGCCGACCGGATCGGTCTTCTCGATCTGGCTGACCAGCGGCTGACGGTGCCAGGATCACGGGGCACGGCCGGGGCCAAGGTGATGTCGCTGGTGGCCGGGATGCTGGCCGGGGCGGACAGCATCGATGACATGGACTTGCATCACCCCGGGCCACCCCAACCGCGCACACCCGCCAACCGACACGACAGAGGTGCCGTGGCTGGCCCAGCGCACAACTCTCAAGCCGCGCGCCGCCGACCTTTGCCAGCGGCTGCTCACCCTGCACATCCTGCCCACCCTCGGCGACCTGCAACTCAAGGCGCTCACCCCCGCTCGGGTGCGGGAGTGGCACGCCGGGCTGGCGACCACCACCGGGCCGACCGCTCAGGCGCAGGCTTACCGGCTGCTGCGCACCATCTGCAACCGACCGTCCGGACGGCGAGATCCCCACCAACCCCTGCCAGATCCGGGGTGCGGCCAACCCCCGCACCGCCGAGCGGCCGATCCCCACCCTGACCCAAGTGCACGCCCTGGCTGACCGGGTCCCGGACCGATACCGGGTGATGATTCTCGTCGCCGCCCACGGCGGCCTGCAGTTCGGTGAACTCACCGCCCTCACCCACGCCGACCTCCAGCTCGATGACCCGAACCTGCCCGCGGTCACCGTCCGCAAGACCATGAGCCGGGTGAAGGGCAAGTGGTTGGTCGGTACTCCCAAAACCGACGCCGGGATGCGACCGTCACCGTCCCCCGCTTCCTGCACCCCCTGCTTGAAGGCCACCTCAAGCGCTACGTGCGAGGCGGACCCGACGCCCTGGTGTTCGCCACCGCGTCCGGGCGACCACTGGCCCGCTCGAACTGGACCGCCACGTTCCACAGGGCGAAGCACGAGATCGGGCTGGATGACATCCACTTCCACGACCTCCGTCACGCAGCCGCCACCGCCGCCGTCCAAACCGGGGCCACGTTGAAGGACACCAGCCCCCGGCCAGGGAACGCACCCCCGCTGAGCATTCTGGTCCGCACCGCGCTGGACGAGATCACGTCAGGGCAGGCTGTGGACAACCGCCTGAGTACCGCCGCCGCAGGGCTTTCGCCCTACACCTGCAGCGCCGGAGGGATGGGATCCATCGCCGGGCGTGAGCACCTGGCCCGCCATCCGGCGGTCATCGGCGACGCGCCTACACGCGGCGGTATGCAGCACCCGACTCCGGCAGGGTTGAGCGGCGTTTCTGGGCTATGGCGCTGGCTCCCTTTCCGGTCCGGTCGGCTTGCGGCCCTGAGCGAAGAGACCTCGGCGGGCGATGCGGACATCCACATCGGTGAACCCGGCGTTCTCGAGATGCTCCGGTGGTCCGCGTCACCAGGCGCCGCACTCCGTAGGAAACGGCGGCGTCTCGGTGGGTCCACCCGAATCGCCAGCGCCTCAGGGATCCGGGCGGAGTCCGCGGCCCGCAACTGTGCGCCGGTGCCGGTATCACCCACGCGGCGCTTGCGGGGGCTCATCACAATCCGGGGTGTAGTTAGGCTCTGAATCGGCCTTCGAGTAGTGGTCTCGCCCGATGCTCTCAGGGCGAGATCGCCCGGGCGGCCTCGGGGACTTGCGAGTCGTAGACCGAGCCGCCGGGACGGTAGGGGGCCAGCTCGTCGGGTGGGGTCCTCCGGGCGGCCTCGGGGACTTGCGAGTCGTAGACCGAGCCGCCGGGACGGTAGGAGGCCAGCTCGTCGGGCGAGGTCGCGGTGATGCTGGAGCCGGCCGCTGGCGTGGGGCTTGCTGCCAGCCGCTGCCAGGCAACGGCGACGGCCACCGCCAGGGCGAGGATGGCCACGACCAGCAGCAACGTTCGGGAGCCGGAGCTGGTGGCGTTCGAGGATGGGGCGATTTCGTGTGCCGTGCTGGCCATCTGGGGCCATCCTTCCGACGGGGACCGATGGCGTCGGTCCGGGCAGCTCTAGGGTCTTTCGCGAGGGGGTTGCGGCACATGACCCGGATCGGTCATTCCTGCACCGGGGTGGGCATGGTCAGTTCTTGCCATTCCCTGGTCTGGGCGAACGGCGCTAGCGTGACCTGATGGGCTCGTGGCAGTTGCCGCCACTGCCGCGGCGTTGGTCTGCTTCCTCGCTGCCCCCGTTCGTCGGGCGGCAGCAGCAGTTCGCCGTTCTCGAGGATGTGTGGCGTTGCGTCGAAGCCGGGGCGCGTCAGGTGGTTTTCGCCGTGGGCGAGGCGGGAGCGGGGAAGTCGCGGCTGGCCTCGGAGGCGGCCGTCACGTTCCACCCACGCGGGTTGACGGTCCTGCTCGGCGCCTGTGTCGGCGAGTCCGGCAGCGCCTTCGATCCGTTCGTAGAGCCGCTGGCGTCCCTGGTGCCAGGGCTCGAGTCGGGGGCCATCACCCTGCCAGGGGTGTCCCAGGACGTCGACGTTCGGCTGGATCTGCTGCGCCTGATCACCGGGCGAGGGAACGCGCCCGGCGCGTTGGAGGGTGTGCACCAGTCGACGCTGTTCACCGCAGCAACTGACGCCCTTGTCGCGGTAGCCGCGGTAACGCCGGTGCTGCTCGTGCTGGAGGACCTGCACTGGGCGGGTGAGGACGCACTGAAGATGCTGCGCTTCGCCGTGGAGCGGACCGCCGACGTTCCGATCCTGTTCCTGGTGACCCTCCGGACCGAACCGCAGGTCGGGCCATCCTCGGCCGCGAGGGTCCTCGCGGAACTCATGCGCCTCGACGGTGTGCGCCGGCTCGACCTCCCGGGCCTGGACACCGACGCCATCGCGGAGTACCTCGTGCGCGACGCCGGCGTCACGTTGCCGCAGGCACGGCGTCTGGCCAGCTTGGTGCGCGACCAGACGGCGGGCAACCCCTTCCTGGTGCGGGAGGTGTGCCGGGACTGGGCCGCGGACCTGGCGTCGGGTGACCTGGGGCGAGGGGCGGTTCCCGCTCCCGAGGCCTTCCGTGAGTCCACGCGGGCACGTCTGGAGCAGCTGTCGTCGGAGCAGCGGACCTTCGTTGAGACGGCCGCCGTGATAGGCGAGGAGTTCGACGTCCCCCTGGTCACCGCTGCGTGCCGGCTGGCGGCCGGCGCCCTGGGACCCGATCCCTCCCCCCATGTGGTGTTCGTGGCGCTGGACGCGGCCCACACCCTGGGACTGGTCGAATGGGTGCCGTCGCGCAATGGGGTCGGTCGTTTCCAGCACTCGATCGCCCGTCAGGCGGTGCTCGACCTGATGACCGAGTACGACCGAGTGGTCCTCAACTCCCATGTCGCGGTGGCCCTGGAGCACCAGTTCCCGGCCGCGGACCGGCGGGTGCAGCGGTTGGCCACCCACTACTCGAACGCCGCCGGGCTGGGCTTCGCCGACCTGGCCACCGACTACCTCGAGGCCGCCGCGGACGAGGCCCGGACACGGCTGTCCCATGCCGACGCCGCCGAGCTCTACGAGCGGGCCGCCGCGCATGCCACGGCCGCTGCCAGGCGTGACGACCTTCGCCTGGCCGCGGGCCGCGCCCATCTTCAGGCCACGGACACCACGCGCGCGCGGGACCTGGCCGAGCTCGTGGCGGGAGCCGGGACGGCCGGGCAGAAGCTGCAGGCCGCCTTGCTGCACGAGGCCGTGTCGTGGCGGGCCAACACCGATCGCACCCGGTCGATCGAGTTGCTAACGGCAGCGCTGGAGCGCGGCGGTGGAGGAACTGCCGAACGTGACCGGATCACCGCTACCGCGGCGCTCGGCCGCGCGTTGAGCTTCGCCGACCTTACGGGACCGTCGGCTGCCTTGAGCAGGGATGCAGTCCGTTCGGCTCGGGACCTCGGCGACCAGGACCTCCTGGCGAAGGTCCTGGCCATCAGCCTGCTGGACGGCAGCGGCGTCGAGCACCTGCCCGAGCGGCTCCGGCGTGCCGACGAGCTGACGAACCTCGTCGGTCAGCGTGACGACGTCGAACATCTGGGCCCCGCGGCGTTCCACCGCTGCGTCTGTCACTACGTGCTGGGCGATCCAGCCGCCCTGGCAGCGGCACACCTCGACCTCGCCCGGATGGCACGGGCCACCCACGAGCCCTACTGGGTGCTGGCCCTGAACTTCGTGACGTTCGGCATGCAGCTCATGCGGTGCGAGTTCACTGACGCCGCGGCGACGCTCAAGCAGACGGCCCACCTACGCGGCGCCTTCGCCGAGGGCGGATACCGCGAAGCGGAGGGTCCATGGTCGCTGCAGTCGTTCATGCTGCGCCGTGAGACTGACCGCCTCGCGCCGGTGGGCCGCCTGGTCACCGGTGACGAGGACCCGAGGCACTCCTGGGCCCCTGGGTTGCTCGCCCTGTACACCGAGCTGGGCATGGCCGAGCCGACCCGGCGCGTTCTCTGGGCGATGCTCGACGAGGGCCTCGACATGCGCCAGCGATCAGCCTCATGGCCAGCGGTCCTGTCGTTCCTCGTGGACGCCGCCGTGTGGCTGGAGGATCGTGACGCGGCCGGGATACTGCTCCCCCTGCTGGGCCGATTCGCCGGCCGAAACCTCCTGGCCTCCGAGTTCCTGGTCGCCCTGGGCAGTGGCGACCGGCTGATCGGCGCGCTGGAGTCGGTCCGCGGCGAGCTATCAGCCGAAGACCACTTCGTCGCCGCCCTGGAGATGGATACCCGGATGGGATCGCCGCTGCACCAAGCGGCCACCCTCGCCGAACACGTCGCCCATCTTCGGCGTGCAGGAGGCCAACCCGCGGAGCGCGTTGCCCGGCTCACGGCCGAGGCCCTGGCCCTCTGCGACCGCCATGGGCTCCCGCGTGTCCGGCGTCGCATCGAACCCGCCACGCCGGCAGCCGGGGCTGACGGCCCGGGCGCGTCGCTGACCCCACGGGAGACCGAGGTCCTTCGCTTGCTCGGCCGGGGGCTGAGCAACCGCGAGATCGCCACCACCCTTGTCATCAGCGAGTACACGGCCACCAATCATGTGCGCAACATCCTGAGCAAGCTGCAATGCACGAACCGGACGCAGGCGGCGATGCTGGCCGTGGACCTCGGCCTGACCGCTGCTACCCAGTCGCGGGAAGCGTCGTCCCGTCCGGCAGCACCCGGAGCCCCACTTCGGTGATCACGTCCGCTGGGAGCCCGGCCCGCACCGCGGCACGCCGGATCGCCTCAGCGGACTCCGCCTCGTAGAGGCAGTAGGACTTGAGGCGGTCGATCGAGAGGAACGAGTAGAGCCACCTGACCTCCTCCTCATCGTTGATCAGTCGCAGCCCCGCGGCGCTATCCGCGGCCGGGAACATCTGCTCGGCGTACGAGCGCTCGATGACGAACACCGGCATGACATCCTCCTACGGACACGACCCGCCATAGCCACGGGACCGTGACGCGAAGGGTCAACTGCCCCCCATGGTGAACCCGCGCCGGGGCCCTGTCCAGACCCCCGGGAACCAAGGCTACCGACGCAACCCGCCCACGCCCGACACGCGGCGGAGTGCAGCACCTCTCGGAGCGGCAGGCGGATCGGGTCAGGTTGTTCGGGCGCGTAGGCGGGCGGGCAGCCAGGGGTAGGGGTCGGTCAGGGCGGTCCTGTGAAGGCTGGAGTCCAGCGAGCCCCCCATTCCCTGCTCTACCGCGGACTTGTCAGAGCCGCACCGAATTGCTGCCTGACCCTTGACCCTCGAGGCTGGGCGTGCCCTACTTAGGTAGGGCTGGCTGCCCCCCTCCGTCAGTTCCCTTCCCCTCTGCCGGGGCACTTCCGGAACGAAGCGAGACGCGATGAGTCATCCAAGACACGGCTCGGCTTCTCAACTGGTTGGGTCCCGATCGCCCGTCAGCCCCCGGGTGTGTGCACCGATCATCCTCGGCATGGTTGTGGCCCTCGCTGCAGCGTGCACGTCGGGAGGTTCTGCGGCCACAGGGGATGCTGGCCCTTCGACGGTTTCGGGGCCGGCCGGGCAGACCAGCACGTCTGCCAGCCCCGAGACGATCACCGTCCGGCCCGGCGAGGAGTGGATCCTGTACCAGGACGAACGGCTGAAGACCAGCCTCGTTCGGCCGGACGGCACGGGAGTCCACTCGCCCACATCGGGCCTGCCCGGCGGTGACCAGACGAACCCCGACTGGTCGCCCGACGGCCAGCGCATCGCGCTGATCGTGGCCGACGACGACGGCACGGAGGATCTGTGGGTCGTCGACGTGGACGGCGCCAACGCTGAGCGGATCCTCGACTGCGCCGACCCCTGCCGGAACGTGGACGACCCGTCGTGGATGCCCGACGGCCAGTCGATCATCTACAGCCGCAACGCCTTCGACCCCAGTGGCCAGATCGGGCTCGGCACCCTGGAGGTGGTGCAGGTCGCGACCGGAGACGTTCAGGTGCTGCTCGGGCCTGAGTCCACCACTGCCTTCGCCGGCGTTCGCCCCGCTCCCGATGGCTCGGCGGCGGTTCTCGAGGTGGTCGACAAGGCGGGTCCGGACCCTTATGCCGAGGTGACCGGGGTGACCCTGTCCGTGGTGGACCTGAGCACCGCTGTTCATGCGGTCACGGGGATCACCGACCCGGCGCTGTTCGCCGCAACCGCTGACTGGAGCCCGGACGGCGCCCTCATCACCTACTCCGCCCTTGCCGCGGCCGGCGACACCTCCCCGGACCTGTTCACCATCCGCCCGGACGGCACCGAGATGACGCAGGTGACCCGGCTCGCCGCCGACGGGGGTAGCGCCATCCATCCGACCTTCACCCCCGACAGCGAACGGGTCGTGTTTGTGGCCGACCTCGGGACGGGCGAGGGTGGCCTGGCCCAGGTCGACCTCGACGGCGCCAACCTCGGACCCGCCACAAGCGATGGGTACCGCTCGGGCAACCACCCGAGAATCCGCCCGATCAGCTGACAGCCACACGGCATGCCCTCCCACGGCCCCTCGTGCTGGCCGTATCGACGGTGTGAGTGCGATCCCGGCCGTTGAGGAGGCAGTGACGACATCGGCTCTCGGCCGAGCAACTCTGCGTGCCGGGGCCGCGGGGCTCACCTGGCCGACGCCGCGGGGCTCGCTTGGCCGACGCCCCGGGCTACTGGCGTGCCATCGCCACGCGCAGCCGCTCCTCGGGCGTGATCAGGTGATCCGCGTCCTGCGCGTCCGGGCCGAGGTCGATCTGGACCCACTCGACCCTGCCGGTGAAGATGCTGGACGCACCGTCGTAGTCGTCGCTGACCGCTGAGGCGGTGTCCCGGCCGACGTCGGCCGTCTCATCGCCCGAGAAGATCATCGCCTGGGTCGCGTCGACCCGGCCGTCCCCGACGGGGGCGCCATCGACGAACAGCGTGACGGTGCCGCCCTTCCCGAGGCCGCCGCCGTCGTAGGCGAACTCCATCCGCACCTGGTGGCTCCCGGCGGGAACGGGCGTCACCGCTGAGACCTTGAACCGCTGCAGGCCGAAGAGGTTGTAGCAGTACGTCGGGATCCCCGCCCGGAGATACAGGCTCCAACCGCCGAAGGCGCCACCCTGCGCGAACAGCACACCGCTCGCGCCGCCCTCCGGGACAACGACCTGCGCGGTGACGGCGTGCGAGGTGTTCTTGACGTTGAGCAGCACGTTCTCGGTCAGGCGCCCCATCCCGGCGAACAGGATCTGCGACGATCCCCGGATCAGCGTCGGACGGCCCGCGACGTCGGGGTTGAAGCGCTCGACGCGACGGTCGTCCAGCGGAAGGACTCCGTAGCGGCGGGCTTCCTCGAGCCAGAGCGCCTGGAGCTCGGCGAGCTTCTCCGGCTGCTCGGCAGCCAGGTCGTGGCTCTGGCTCCAGTCCCCGGGCCCGTACAGCTCCCAGACGTCGTCGGCGAACGGCGGGAGCCGGCCAGCACCCACGGTGTCGAATGTCGCGTCACCGCGGTCCAGCCCTCGTGGTAGATGCCGCGGTTGCAGAACATCTCGAAGTACTGCGTCGTCCGGCGGTCGGGCGCGTCCGCGGCGTCGAACGAGTAGCGCATGCTCACGCCCTCGATCGGGTGCTGCTCGACCCCGTCCACGCTCTCGGGCTGCGGCAGCCCCGCCGCCTCGAGCACGGTCGGCGCGATGTCGATCACGTGGTGGAACTGCTGACGGGTCTCACCGCGCGCTACGAAGCCGCGCGGCCAGTGCACGATCGTGCCGTTGCGCGTCCCGCCCCAGTGCGATGCGACCTGCTTGGTCCACTGGTACGGCGTGTCCATCGCGTGGGCCCAGCCGACCGCGTAGTGGTTGTAGGCATCCGGCGTGCCGAACAGGTCGATCTTCGATGCCATGAACTCGGCCGTCTCCAGGTGCGCGGCGCCGTTCAACAGCAGCATCTCGTTGAAGGAGCCGTAAATCCCGCCCTCGGCCGAGGCGCCGTTGTCGCCGACCACGTAGAACACCAGGGTGTCCTCCAGCACACCAAGGTCCTCAAGGGCGTCGACCAGCCGCCCGACCTGGTAGTCCGTGTGCTCCAGGAAGCCGGCGTACACCTCCATCTGACGCGCGAGGATCGGCTTGAGCTCAGCCGGCACGTCGTCCCACGCGGGAATCTCCTCGTGACGCGGCGTCAACTCGCAGTCCGGCGGCACCACGCCGAGCTCCTTCTGGCGGGCCAGGATCTCCTCACGCAGAGCATCCCACCCGTGATCGAAGCGACCCGCGTACTTCGCCGCCCATTCAGCCGGGACGTGGTGCGGCGCGTGGGTCGCACCGGGGGCGTAGTAGACGAAGAACGGCTTGTCCGGCATGAGCGCCTTCTGCTGGCGCACCCACCCGATCGCCCGATCGGTCATGTCCTCGCCGAAGTGATACCCCTCCTCCGGCGTCCGCTCCGGCTCGACCGGGCTCGTGCCCTCATAGATCGCGGGGTAGTACTGGTTGGTCTCCCCGCCGATGAACCCGTAGAAGTACTCGAACCCTCCACCACCGGTCGGCCACGCGTCGAACGGCCCCAACGGGCTGGTCTGCCACACCGGCACCTCATGGCACTTGCCGAACTGCGCCGTCGAGTAGCCATTCAGCCGCAGCGTCTTCGCCAGCGGAGCGCACGTGTTCGGGCGCAGCGAGTTGTAGCCCGGCGCCGAGGTCGCGAGCTCGGTCACCACGCCCATCCCCACCGTGTGGTGGTTGCGACCCGTGAGCAGCGCCGCGCGCGTCGGCGCGCACAGCGCGGTGGTGTGGAAACGGTTGTACGCGCAGGCCCCCGCTCGCCAAGCGTTCAGCCGTCGGCGTGTGGCACGGCCCGCCGAACGCGCTCGACGCGGCGAAACCGACGTCGTCAAGCAGGACGATCAGCACGTTCGGCGCCCCCACCGGAGGCCGAAGCGGCACAATCGCAGGGAACGTCGCATCCCGCGCATCGAGCGGCAACTCACCGGTCCACTCCCGATCCGGAACCGGCAGCACCGAACGGTCGACGTCCGCGCTCATCGTGACACCCTCCTCAAGTCCGCCCCCTTGGTGCGACTCTACGCGCTCACGGGGCTGTTGACCGGGCCCACCAACACCGCCTCCACACCCAGTTGTCCCACCCCGAAGGCGCCCGGCTCGCGGCGAAGTGGGGCACTTCAGTTGGGGTGCCATGTCGGCTGGGGGGCCTGCGGAACCGGTAGCTGGCCTCGAGTCTGCGTCACCCTGGCGTGGTAGAACTGAGTCGTCGTCGGTCCCGCCCAGGCGAATGTCCGGGCCGATCACACGAGTCCATCTCGGAGGGGAGCAGAAGTGGATCCGAACCCGCTCGTGCCGAGTGCCTACGACGTGGTCTGGGGTGCGGTCATGCTCGTTCTGTTTGTCCTGGCGATCGCCGCTCTGATCTCCCTGGCCCGGTCACGCTCCAGCCTCACCGCCACCCAGACCCTCGCATGGGTCCTGCTGATCCTGCTCATCCCACTGCTTGGGGCGAGCGCCTGGCTGGTCGCAGGCCGGCCGCGGATCCCCATGCCCTCAGCGTCGTAGCAGGCTGCACTGCCTGAAAGCGACCGGCCGGTAGACGAGGCTCGGGGTAGCCGATGGGCGAGTGCGAGACTGTGCAGCCGGAGGACGGGGTGAAGTGATGAAGCTCAGGGTTCGCGTGTGGGTCGTGTGGGGGCTGGTGGCTCTGGCCTTGACGTGCGCTGGCTGCGCGAATCCGAACCCGAGCCAGAGCCAGGCCGCCGCGGCGTTGCCGCAGACCAGTTCGGCGGCTCCCATGCCGTCGGCCACGTCGTCCCCCGACGTCCCAGAGACCGTGGCCGAGTACCTGGCCGGCCAGGGGCTCGAGGTCAGCGGCGGGCCCGATTTCGAGGGCAAGGGAGCTGCCGACCAGTACGCCGGGCAGTACCTGATGATCAAGGGTGAGCGCGTGTCTGGGGTCACTGCGCAGTTCTACGCGGACTGGCGGCTGCCGTCCCCGGCACTTGAGTGCGACCCGACCTGCTCCGAGGGGCCGACCACGATCCGGAGGGACGGGACCACGCCGCAGAACTCGTGGAGCCAGACCATGGTCGTGCACGGCCCTGACTCGAACCAGGGGCTCGAAGGAACCCGCGTGATCGAACGGGCCTACGACGACGGGGTACGCATCGAGCTGTGGATCCCGCCGTGGGAGGGCAAGAGCACACCCTCGCTGACGCTGGACCAGGCCGACGGCTTACTCGACGCCGCTCTGGCTGAGTACCTCAGAGCCCCCCAACCCCCACCGAACCGCGAGCCCTGACCACGCGAGTGCTGGCCAGCCTGGATCGACGCGGGTTGTCCTCGTCGTCGACCAACTGTAGGAACGCTCGTTCCGGAGGCGCACTGGACGACCCTTGGCATGGATTGCGCATGCGACTCGATTCGGGCAGGCCGGTGAACCCCCGCCCGAGACGGGCGGGCACACGTAGCAGCCGAAGTGGCTTGGCAACCGTGCCGGGCAAAGATGGGCCCCGTCGCGCTTCACGCCGCGGGCCGGCGAAGGACTTGCGGCCCTGGACGTCCAAGCGCACGGGGTGTTCCATGCCAGTGAGGCCGCATGAGGGCGAGCGAGGGATGGTGAGGAGCATGGCCGCAATCACGGCGGGTCGGGGGCGGGCAGTCAAGCCTGAGATCCGGACCGGCTCGTTCTCCAACGGTATTGCTTACGAGGCGTTCGGCAGCGGCCCGCGGACGCTGGTCTTCCTTCCTCGCGGGCCGGGCGTCGTGCGGATGGCGTGGTCCCGGATCGCGCAGACGTTGTTGGAGCCGTTGGCCGCCGGGGGGTGCACGGTGTGGCGGCTGACCCGTCGCCGCGGCATGCCAGTCGGCCACACGGTCGCGGACATGGCCGATGACGTCGCCCAGGTCATCGACGAAGCCTTCGACGGGCACGTCGACGCGGTCGTCGGCCTGTCCCTGGGCGGGGTGATCGCCCAGTTCCTCGCTGCCCGGCACCCCGGCGCCGTGGGCCGTGTGGTGCTGGTCTCCTCGGCCGCCGCCCCGACTGTGCGGGCTGTGGAAAGCACGCGCCGCTACGGCGAGGCGCTGGGCCACGGCCGGTTCACCGAAGCCGGAGCGGTAGCCCTCGAGGACGCCATTCCCGGGGTCTGGTTTGGCCCCGTGCGCCGCCTGCTGGGCGTGCTGATGGGCCGCATGCTCGCCTCGTCGGGCAACACCCTGCCCGACGTGCTGGTCGAGACCGTCGCGGTGATGGACGTCGACACCCGGCCTTTCCTGCCCCAGATCACCGCCCCCGTCCTAGTCATCGTCGGGGACAAGGACTCCGACTTCGCCGCCGAGATCGTCGACGAGACCGTCGGGCTCATCCCTGACTGCACCCTGATCCGTTACCAGGGCCGGGGCCACGGGGGCACTGCCTGGACGAGCGCACCCCCCGACACATCCTCGACTTCATCAACCAGCCCGAGTAGGCAGGCCCACCGACCAGCCCTCCCGCCGCAGCCGCGGGGTAACGTTCCCTACCACGACGACGGGCGCACGAAATGCGCGAGTGACCGCTGGCCCACCGACTCAAGACCCAGTCCCGCAGGGCATAGGCGCCCCCGCTCGCGGCGAAGGACTGTCGCACCCCTTGGGGTGCGTCGGTCGGTCGTCCGTCGTTTCGATCCCGAGCCCGGCGCGTTTGGCTAGCCGCTCACGCATGTGCCGGATCATCTCGGGGGTCCTGGCCCGCGCTCGAGCCCGATCCGCTGTCACCGCGCCAAGTAGCCCCCACCCCTGATCGCCATCACCGGATCGTGCACCCCGCCTGAGTGACCGGCACGTCGACGGCGGCAGACGGGTCCAGCCGACCTGGCAATGTAGGCTCCGCGCCAGCATCGCGGGACGGTCGCTGTCTCTGTGATCGGTGGTGCCTTGCTGCCTGACAGAGTCCACCCGACCAGGGACCCCCAGAGAGGTCGATCGCATTACCGCAGTCCCGGTAGCCACGCCGAGGCGCCGCAGCGCTCTCGCGCGGGAGCAGGACTTCACCTCGCAGCCGCCCTGCCCATGCTCGGAAGTGCATTGCTCGTGACCAAGGTGGCACGAGTCGTCGACCCACGCGGGGACCGGAGCCCGGAACCGCCGAGCTGGTGGGCGACCAGCGCGGCCAGGGCGGCATGGAACCGCGGATCCCGGGTCGGGGTCGGCTCGCACACGCACAGCGCGACCCGCACGTCCGCCGGCGCCGCCCTCAGATCGTCGTTGGCCCCGATGAAGGCCCGCCACGCGCTGTCCGCATCACCGTTGGCCAGCCACGCCGAGATCTCCGCGGCAAACTCCGCAACCGGTACTGCCGTCGGGTGAATCAGAGACACCTGGCCGAGCCGTGGGACGTCGAGCCCGTGCCCGCACTTCGCGCCGCCGCTCGGCGGCCACACCTGGTGCAATCGTCGCCCACGGGGTGTTCCTCGACGCCGCCGAGCTGGTGAACCGAAGATGGCCCGCACGCTGAACCCGGCCGAGGTCCGGCAGAACCTCACCGAGCTCGTCCATGCCCATTCGTCACCCGGATCAGGTCGTTCGCCTCTTGCGCGCCCCGTGTGCTCCCGAGAACGTGTGGTCGAGGAGGAATGGGGGTGCGCGATGGTGATCGACGAGGGGTACTTCGAAGCGGCCCCGTCATGAGTGGCGACCCCACGAGGATCGACATCGAGTTCGATCCGCTGACTCAACACATGCGCGGAGTGTCCATGCACGGACATATCCCGTTCGATGTTCCCTTCATGAGCGAGATCGCATCGAACCTCTGGCTGGGTGGGTGCCAGGACGGGATGATCCTGCCCTCGTTCATCAAACATCTGGTCTCGCTCTATCCCTGGGAGGCCTACACGGTCAACCACGATCTGGACACCGCCCTCGAGGTGACCATGTACGACAGCGAGGAACAGGCGTTCGACCAGGTGGACACGATCGCGGCCTGGATCAACGAATGCCGGGCCACCGGGCCAGTTCTGGTGCACTGCCAGGCAGGATTGAACCGAAGCAGCCTGGTCGCTGCGCGAGCCCTGGTGCTGGAGGGGATGCAGCCGGCGGAAGCCATTGCCCTGATCCGGGCCAAGCGTTCACCGGCGTGTCTCTGCAATCCCGCCTTCGAACGGTGGTTGCTGGCCAACGAAGCCGGTGCTCGGCACAGCTAGGACCGAGATCAGATCACCGCCCTGCCCACCGCCGCACGCACCCTCAGTGGTGCGCTCGGACGAGGTCCCCCGCGTCATCGATCAGGAACCGGATCTCCGATCGGGAAGCCAGCCCCAGAGGGCGCCCCGTACGCGGCGACGTGGGCTACAGCTGGTTCGGCCCTGAGTCACGACGTGGGTTCTCCCACCCCGTCGCCATTCCTGGCCGCTTCCCCTGCCCAGGAGTCCATACCGCGGCCCGACGGGGACTGGCCCGGCCACGATCGTCGTCGGCCATTCCGCTGAGCCCGGGGCTACATTGAGGTCCCCTTTGACTTTGACCCGGAGCGGGAGTGCCACGTATGAATGACAACTCACCGGTCGCACCGCTCGAGCGGTCGATGCTGGACGCGGCCAACGACACGCTGGTGACAGCCTTCATGGACGATTCGATGTTCGGGTGGGTGTTCCCGGACCCTGCTGCCCGGGCACGCGGCCTGCGCCGACTCAACCGAGTTCCCCTCGAGTACGGGCAGCGCTATGGCTACGTCCGGCAGTCCGACGAGGGCCGGTGCGTCGCCATCTGGGTCCCACCTGGGGAGCCGATGTCCCCCGGGCGGATGGTCCGTTGCGGAATGCTCGGCGTGCCCGTGCGGACTGGACTGCGGCCCTTGGCGCGGTTCGGGGGTGCGAACGGGGTCATGGACAAGATCCACAAACGTCACATGAACGGACCTCATTGGGAACTGCTGATCGTCGCAGTGGATCCGGCGCTGCAGGGACGGGGGCGCGGCAGCGCACTGGTGCGCGACGGGCTGGCCCGCGCGGATGAGTCGGGACTGCCGTGCTACCTCAACACGAACACCCCCACGAACCTGCCGTTCTACGAGCAACTCGGGTTCACCGTCCTGGAGCAGGCGTCGCTCGGCAAGGGCGGGCCACCGGCGTGGGCGATGCGCCGGGACGCCACTGGACGTGCCCCCGCCTGACAACAAGGGCGGCGCAACCCGTGGAACGCCAACCTCGCCGCGGCACCCTGCCCGCCCACACGAGGCGCAACTCGCCCGCCTCAGATCCGACGACGCCCACGCATCTGAAGGCTGAGATCCCAGACGCGATGCGTGCGACAGGCGGCCGAGTGCCGCAGGTTCTGCGTTGAACCGATTCAGGACTGTGGTTCGGGTGGAATGGCCACCAGCGCCCCGAGGCCAGGCGGTAGGGGTGTCCCGCCTTGTGGCGCCCACGTCCCTCACCGGAGGTCGTGGCGTCGGATTCTACGGATTCGCTATGAGGCGCAGAAGGGTGCCGTCCAAGTCGATCAGCGCTCCGATTCGCAACCCCGACTCCTCGACCTTGGGCGGGTGCAGTCGAGGCCATCCCTGGGTGGCGGTTGGTAGTCCCGCCACCACGCACGTCTGGAAGAACGCATCGACGTCGTCCAGACGCAGGCAGCAGCCAAAGGAGCTCGTCGCTGGGTCGAGGTCGAAGAATGTGAAGAACTCAAGGGTCACCCCATCGCGGGTGAGGATCAGCCAGCCGGCGTCGCGGTACTCCTCCACGAATCCGAGACGTGAGTAGAACGCCGCCGTCGCCGCAAGATCGCGCGACGGAAGGTTCGGAGTCGCCCGGTTGACCATGCTGGGACGGTAGGGGGCGGCGGTTTCGCGGTCAAGCAACCTCGATGAGCCACGGAAGCATTGGGTGGTGATGCCTGCCCCGACACGCCCGTCAGGCGGCGAAACGCCGCAGGGGCAGGCCTGCCTATGTCCCGGGCGTCGAGCATCTGCTACAGAACTGGCGGTGGCTTCGTGGCGCACCGCTCAGTCCATCGGCTGAACGACGTACCCGGGACCTCAGCCGAAACGAGATCCAGCTCGTCGCCCCACTTGGCGTGGCGAGGTACCGCGTCGACGGCGACCCGCCGAGCCAGATTCTCGGTCCGCTCAAGCACTGACGCGAGTGAGTGGCTCAGCGCACGATGGGGTGGACCACCCAGACGTTCGGTTCGACGTACGCCGCGACGCCGTGCTCAACGTCGCAGTGAACCGGAGCGAGGGCCTGAGGCACAAGGACCGGGCCGGTGGTGTCGAACGGCAGCCCAGTCCAGGCCCGCCACTCCTCGAGTGTGCCGGGGACGACCATGGAGCGCGGGGCCACCTTCGCGATGCGGCCGCCGACGCGGACGTGCACCCGGAGCCACGGATCGGAGGGCAGACCATCCCCCCGCACCCGGAACGCGTACGACGACATGGGCTCGTGGATGTCGGTCTTGCCGTTGGGCCGGACCGGCGCGACGAGCTCGGCGAAACCGAGGCGTGCCGCGTTGTCACGCAGGGCGACGAGCATCTGCGAGGAGATGCCCATGCCCTGGCTGTCGGGGCGCACCGCGATCTCGACCGCGGAGATCGCGTCGGGCTCCTGGCCACGGATGCTGGCGAGCACGCCGCTGCGGATCGCGAAATCCCAGCCGTTGCCGGGCAGGTCCTCCCCTCCCAGCACGAAGGGGACGGAGTAGGCGCAGGCGACCACCTCGCCGGTCTCGTCCTGGCCGACGAGTACGAACTCGGCGAAGCGGGCCTCGATGTTGCCGTAGAACAGGCCACCGATCGGGTCATGGCGCATGAACTCCGGCCACGAGGTCGGCATGTCCCACATGGCGTCAGCGAGGGCTGGCCGGGCAGCGAGCGTGGTGATGATGAGTTGCACACCCCCATCGTGCTCGGCCCGGGGGCTCGGGTCGCGCCGCCGGCGACACGCAGCGGCCCGCCTCGTGCAATGCGTGCAACGCCGAGGTCACCGACTGGCTGCGGCGGAAGGGTCTCGAGAGCACGTGATCACCAGCCACCGGACCCTTGTCGACACCGTGCCCGACGGCACCGTCGCCCAGGTCGTCACCTACACCTGCACGGCCGTGAAACCTGCACCGCCCGATGAACCCGAAGCACCCCCTGGTCCGATACGCGGCCTTGTGGCCGCGGCGCAGCCTGCCCCCGCGTGCGCACAGGTCGAACCGACCCAATGCGAATGATCCGCGGGGACCGCCACTGACCCCGCGAAGCCCGGTCGCCCCGCTCACCGAGGCAACCACGTTGACGAACATCGACCTGCCCTCCCCACTCCCAGACCCACCGTCAGGCGGGGCGGCCGGGACTGATGCCAAGGGTGTAGCGGACCTGCTGGTGCATCACGAACCCGCCGGAGGGGTGGGCTGCGGCGGCCAGCCGTCGTTCGGCTTCGGCCCGCACGGCAGGGCGCTCCGCTTCGGGCACCGCCCGCCACATCGCCCGCTGCCCCGTGGACATGCTGAAGGCCTGCCACTGGTCGGCGTCGGCGAAGTGCACCGGCAGGTCGGTCACGAGGGTGCGCACGTCGGTGAACCCAGCCTCCGCCACGAGTAGCTCCATCCCGGTGTCGGACGCGAACGGGCCCCGGGTCCCGCTGGTTCGGGCGTCGAGCATGGCCGGCGGCAGATACGGGGTGAATACGTCATCGACGGCCCGCCATGCATCGTCCTGCGGACCGAAGGTGCTGACGCCGAGCCTGCCACCAGGAGCCAGCGCCGAGCCCCAGGCCGCGAGCGCCGCCCGGGGGTCGGGAAGGAAGAAGAGCACCAGGGACGCACCCAGGACGTCGAAAGCGGCTGGGGGGAGGTCCGGGGACTGCGCGTCACCCACCGACACCTCGACGTGGGCCAGGCCCTCCGATGCGGCGGCCTCCGCGGTGGCGGCAACCATCGCGGGCGCCACGTCCAGGCCGACCGCCCGGCCGCGATCACCGACGGCGCGGGCCGCGGGCAGCAGGAACGCACCCTTGCCGCACCCAAGATCGGCGACCCGCTCACCCGCGACGGGCGCCAGAGCATCGACCAGGCCACGGGCGATCGGCGCGAAGAACTCGACACCCACGGCGTCGTAGCTGTCAGCAAGTTCATCGAACAGGCGCGCATTGCGGACCCTCGGGTCGACTGCAGCTGCTGGGGGCTCGGGCTCGGTCATGGCCCATTGTGGGCCGCGATGGGTGGACCGGGTCAAGGAACGAACCCTCGCGTCCGTGGCTGCGTGGTCCTGCCGCACGTCCGCGGCCCCAGTGATCATGCCCGCCTGCACCTCAGCCATGTCTCCCGCCTGCGCAGCGCCGACACGCTCAGGATGCCGCGATACGCTCCCCGCGGCACGCCGCCGAGGCGCTCGGCTCGGCGGTCGGGGACGATGAGGAGTCATGCACATGGGCGAGCCCGCCGGCACCCACATCCCGGTCACCTACAACCACTGCGCTCACATCGAGGGCCCGTTCTACCACGGCACGAAGAACGCTCTGCAGGTCGGCGTGGAACTCGTGGCCGGGTACGGCTCCAACTACCAGGGGGGCCGGGTGTCCAACAACATCTACTTCAGCGCGCTGGTGGAGACAGCGGCCTGGGGAGCTGAGCTGGCCACCGCACTGGCGGGCAGCGGCGAACGCGGCCACATCTACGTCGTGGAACCCCTCGGCCCGTTCGAGGACGACCCCAACGTGACCAACAAGCGATTCCCCGGCAACCCGACGCAGTCCTACCGCACTCGCCACCCGCTGCGCATCATCGCCGAGCTCGACACCTGGCAAGGCCACGACCCCGAGGTGCTCAACGGGATGCTCGACCATCTGGCCCAGCTGCGGGAACAGGGCCTCGACGTCATCGAGGACTGAGGAACAACACACGCGAAGGAGCACTCCATGGGGATCATCTCCGCCGACCTGTTCATCACCCTCGACGGCGTGTACCAGGCGCCTGGTGGGCCAGACGAGGACCGCGACGGCGGCTTCGAGTTCGGCGGCTGGCAGGGGCCCTACACCGACCACGAGTCCGGCGCAGCGATCAGCGCCGGCATCGACCGCATGGACGCGCTGCTGCTCGGGCGCAAGACCTACGACATCTTCGCCAACTACTGGCCGAACCAGGGCAACGACTTCCCGATCGCGGCGAAGCTCAACGCCGTCCCGAAGTTCGTCGTGTCGCGCTCGCTGACTGACCCGACGTGGGCAGGCACCACCGCGCTGGCCGAGCGTCGCGCAGGTGCCGGCACTCAAGGGCCAGTTCAAGGAGATCCATGTGATCGGCAGTGGCCACCTCATCCGGTCGCTGCTCGAAGCCGACCTCGTCGACCGGCTGAATCTCTTCCTCTATCCGCTCACGTTCGGTGCGGGCAAACGACTCTTCCCCGACGGCACCGGCGTGCCGGCAGCGTTTCGACCCGCACAGCCGCCACAGGGGTTCCCGAAGGGTGCGACCTGGCTGGTCTATGAGCGCGCCGGGATCCCTGTCACCGGCATCGACATGGACACGCTGTAGGCGACCACAGTCACCGGCCACCCGGCCGCATTCTCCGGCCATGCCTCGCCGAACCGCGACCCCTCGGTTCAGCGGTACGGGGCTCCGACTGCACCGGCATCGAAGTCCCAGACGCCGTCGCGACGAGATGAGGGGGACCCCCGCGGGGGGCAATGGGCCCAGGCAGGGGTCACCCCGGGGAGGCCCGGGCCGGCAATGACCCAGGACGAGCCCCCTTCGATGCATGTATCGGCGCCCCCGGCACCGGCTTTGAACCCGATCGAATGACCCGCGAGCCTCGTGGCATGTGGCGAGGGGACGTGAGCCGCGCCGTGCACGCCCAGGAGCGCGTTAGCATCGCGGCGTGACCGACGAGCTGCCGCCGCCCGATCGTCGGGCCGAGGCGCGTCGCGGGTGCACCCGGTGGCTGGTGGGGCACGGCGACATCACCCCCACGGCGTGGCTGGCGGAGCTGGTCGACGCTGCGACCGAGCCGGACCTCGACCGGTACGGCTCCGGCGGCGAGGTCGAGGCGCTCGAGCGTGAGGTGGCGCAACTGTTGGGTACCGAGTCAGCCGTGTTCATGCCCAGCGGGGTCATGGCGCAGCAGGCCGCGCTGCGGTCCTGGGTTGAGCGGTCGTCCACCGACGCGGTCGCCGTGCACGGGCTGTCCCACTTCGTGCTGCACGAGCGCGACGCCCTGTCCCAGCTGCACCACCTGCGCGTGCAGCACCTGACGCATGAGCCCCGCCCCGCCACCGTGGCCGACCTCGACGACCTCGCCGGGCCCCTTGCCGTGGTGAGCCTCGAGCTGCCCCTGCGGGATGCCGGGTTCCTGCTGCCGACCTGGGAGGAGCTGGTGGCGTTCACCGGCCGAGCACGTGAGCGTGGCGTGCCGATCCACCTCGACGGGGCCCGGCTGTGGGAGAGCCAGCCGTTCTACGACCGCCCGCACGCGGAGATCGCCGCCCTGTTCGACTCCGTGTACGTGTCGTTCTACAAGGGCCTCGGTGGGGTCGCCGGCGCCGCTCTGGCCGGTTCCCACGACCTGGTCGCGCAAGCCCGGCGATGGCAGGCCAGGCACGGCGGGACCCTGTTCTCGATGCTGCCCTACGCCGTCGGCGCCCGTGACGGGCTTCGCCGGCGGCTGCCCAAGATGGCGGCATACGGCGCGCGAGCCCGGGAACTGGCCGCGGGCCTGGACTCCCTGGACGGCGTCAGGGTGCACCCCGACCCGCCGCACACCAACGCGTTCCGGGTCTTCGCGGACCTCCCAGTCGAGCACCTCGACGAGGCAACCCTGCGCATGATGGAGACAGACCAGGTCGCGCTGCCGTCCTGGTGGCGCCCGGCCGAGGTGCCCGGCTGGGCGATGACCGAGCTGCACGTCGGTGACGCGACCCTCGCATGGGACCTCGAGGACCAGCTGGCAGCGATGCGCGGCCTGCTCAGCGCTGCTCGCCAACTGCCCCGGCTGCCCGCGCCCGGGGCCGAATGACACGAGTCGATCAACCCCCGTGATCGACGACCACGATCCACGGCCGGCGGTACCACCGGGATCTCCACCCGCCCGCTGCCCCAGACGGACTGACCAGCACCGCGCCTGGGCCACCTGCCAGGGAGGTGGTGCAGCCGATCAGGTGGGCGACACCCGTGCTTCCCAGCATTCTGGGACGTATCGTGTCAAGAGGTCATTTGTCTGACGAGCCGAGACCTCGTGAGGTTCGTGCAGCGCAGAGGAGCGAGGAGGTGCCATCGATGCCTCCTGGTGCGTCCCAGAGCGCGGCCCACGGGCTGCGGCGCTCACGTGAACCATGGGGTGACCACGCGCCGATCCGCGCTGACCTGTTCAGCGACGAGCTGCTCGAGCGCCACGCCGTCAGCCTTGCCGACAGCCAGGTGATCGTCCGCAACGCGACTCCTGTGGTCTCGTTGCTCACGCGCGTCGAGCAGAACAACCGGGCCCTGGTCCGGTGCTATGAGTGGCTCATGGGCGAGCTCGAGTCCGGCCGCGGCATCACGCCGGCTGCACAGTGGCTGGTGGACAATCTCCACGCCGTCGAGGCGCACATCCGCCAGGTGCACCAGGACCTGCCCGACGGCTACTTCAAGCAGCTGCCGAAACTAGGGCCCGGCTTCCTCGAGGGCCACCCCAGGATCTTCGGGATCATGTGGGCCTACGTGGCGCACACTGACAGCGATTTCGACCCCGACCAGCTCGGTCGCTACATCCACGCCCACGAGACCCGCAAGGCGCTCACGCTCGGCGAGCTGTGGGCCGCGCCGATCAACCTGCGTATCGTCCTGATCGAGAACGTCCGCCGCGTGTCCGAGCAGGTGGTGGCAGCGGCCAAGCAACGTGCTGCTGCCGACGAGATCGCGGACCTCCTGCTGGGGATCGATGGCTCGGCACCCGAGGGCCTCTCCCACGTCCTGGCCGGCCGGGCTGGGTTCCACCCGGGGCGGGCGTTCGCAGTGCAGTTGATGCGCCGACTCGCCGAGCAGCCTGCCGAGGAGGCCTTGGCCTGGCTGCGCGCTGAGCTCCTCACGCAGGGGCTCGATCCCGAGGAGGCTGTCCAGGAGGAGCACCAGGCACAGGCGCGGGCCGCCGTGACGATGCGCAACATCTTCGGGTCGCTTCGCCTTCTCAACGATGTCAACTGGGAGGACTGGCTGGAGTCGGTCAGCTTGATCGAGGCCGAACTGATGACGAACGCGGGGTACGCCGCCCTGGACTTCACGACGCGCAACCTCTACCGCACCGCGATCGAACGACTCGCCCGTGGCTCTGGGCAGGATGAGATCGACGTGACGCGGGCAGCGCTCAGGCTGGCCGGCACTGCACCGGATGACCTGGGCCAGGATGTCGGGTTCTGGCTCATCGACGAGGGCCAGAGGCAGTTCGAGCGGTCCCTGGGCTACCGGTCGCCACCGCGCGAGCGGCGCGCCCGCATGATCCGCAGGGCCGGACTGCCGGGCTATCTCGCTGCCGTCATCCTCCTCGCGGGAATCCTGGTCGTGCTCAGCCTCTGGCTGGTGGATCGCCTCGCAGGTGGCCTTTCCGCGGGATGGGTCCTCGTCCTCGGGATCCTTGCGGCGGTCCCTGCCAGCGATTTCGCCCTCGGGCTCATCAACCACCGGGTCACACGGGTGCTCCATGCCTCGTTCCTGCCCGCGTTGGCACTGCGTGACGGGGTCCCCGAGGAGTTGCGCACGCTGGTCGTGGTGCCGACCATGCTCACCTCGCAGGCGGGCATCGAGGAGCTCGTCGACGGCTTGGAGGTGCACTTCCTGGCCAACGACTCCGGCGAGATCTACTTCGCTGCTGTGACGGACTGGGCCGACAGCGAGACCGAGCACCGCGCCGACGACCAGAGCCTGCTGCAGCTGGCCCAGTCCGGGATCAGCGACCTCAACAGCCGCTACGGGGACCGGTTCTTCCTGTTCCACCGAGAACGGCAGTACAACCCCGGTGAAGGCCTGTGGATGGGCTGGGAGCGCAAACGCGGCAAGCTCGACGAGCTCAACGCCCTCCTGCGGGGGGCGAAGGACACCAGCTACACAACGATCGAGGGCCGACTGCCCGGCCCGTTCCGCTACGTGATCACCCTGGACTCCGACACCGTCCTGCCCCGGGCCTCGGCGAGGAAGCTCGTCGCGAAGCTCGCACACCCGCTGAACAGCGCCCGACTCGACCCGGATTCGGGGCGCGTGACGCGCGGGTACTCGATCCTCCAGCCTCGGGTCACCCCCTCGCTGCCGCCCCAAGAGGACACCTCGTACTTCCAGACGGTCTACTCGACGAGGCAGGGCCTGGACCCCTACGCCTTCACCATCTCCGACGTCTACCAGGACCTGTTCGGAGAGGGATCGTTCGCCGGCAAGGGCATCTATGAGATCGATTCCCTCACTGCGGCCCTGCGAGACCGCATCCCGGAGAACGCCGTGCTCAGCCACGACCTTCTGGAGGGCAACTACGCACGATCCGGGCTCGTCACCGATATCGAGGTGGTTGAAGAGCACCCGACCTCCTATGAGGTGGCGGCCTCGCGCACGCACCGGTGGACCCGGGGGGACTGGCAGCTCCTGCCCTGGATCCTGCACCGTCATCAGGGGCTGAGCGCGCTCGGGCAGTGGAAGATGGTCGACAACCTGCGCCGCTCGCTGACCCCCGTCGCCCTCGTCGTCGGGCTCCTGGTGGCCCTTGCCGTGCTTCCTGCGAACGCCGCGTCGTTCTGGCTCCTCCTGCTCGCGGGGTCGTTCCTGCTCCCGCCCCTGCTGCCCCTCATCCCCGCTGTCCTGCTCCGGCGCAAGGACGTCACCAAGCGCAGCCAGGCGCAGACGCTGGCCGGAGATGTCGCCCAGGGGCTCACGCTGGGAACCCTGAACCTGGTGTTCCTCAGCCACCAGGCCGCGATGATGGTCGACGCCATCGCGCGCACGTTGTGGCGCATGGTCGTCACCCACAAGCACCTGCTCGAATGGACCACCGCCGCCGCCGCACAGGCACGGGCCAAGGGCACCGTGCGGCGGTTCGTGTGGGTCATGGCGCTCGGGTTCGTTGCGCCGATCGCCGCCCTCATGGTCGCCGCGGCCCGAGGCCCGGCTCTGATGGCGGTGGCCGCCATCCCCGCCGTCCTGTGGCTCAGCGCCCCGTTCGTCGCCCAACGCGTCAGCCGGCCCTACGGTCCAGTCGAGGTGGCTGCGACCGCCGAGGAGCTCGCCTACCTCAGGGTGATCGCCCGCCGCACCTGGAGCTTCTTCGACGCGTTCGTCACCGCGGACGAGAACCACCTCCCCCCGGACAACTTCCAGGAGGATCCGCACCCGGTCGTGGCCCATCGGACGTCCCCCACCAACATCGGCCTCTACCTCCTGGCCACGGCCAGCGCCCGCGACTTCGGGTGGATCGGGCTCGCGGACACCGTCGACCGCCTTGAGGCGACGATGCGAACGATCACCGCCCTGGACCATCACAACGGCCACCTGCTCAACTGGTACGACACACGTTCGCTGGAACCCCTGCGGCCCCGCTACGTCTCGAGCGTGGACAGCGGCAACCTTGCTGGCCACCTCCTGGCGATGGCCAGCACCTGCCGGGAGTGGATCGAGGATCCCGGGCTCGACCGGGACCGCCGAGGCGGCATCGCCGACGGGGTCGCGCTCATCCGCCAGGCCCTGGCTGACCTCGATCGAACGACCCTCACCGACGATCAGCGCACCTCGATCAGCGCGCGGCTGCTCGTCGTGGACGCCGCCATCGGGGATCTGGGGCAGGACGAGAACCCCACCAGGGGTCTGGCCGCGGTGGGCACCGCCCTCGCGAACCTGGCTGGGGCTGGAGCTCCTGCCGAGGTCAGCACCTTGATCGAACAGACGCAGCGCAGCGTCGCATCGCTGCAGCGCGACGCGGCGATGACATCCGAGGACGTCCTCGCGATCGGCGGGCGCCTCTCGCGGTTGGCCGACGAGGCACGCCGGGAGTTCAACGCCATGGACTTCGCATTCCTGATGGACCCACGCCGCGAGCTGCTCTCGGTCGGCTTCCAGGTCGACGAGGGCACCCTCGACAGGGACTGCTACGACCTGCTGGCCTCCGAGTGCCGGCTGGCCAGCTTCGTGGCCATCGCGAAGGGTGACATCCCGACCCGGCACTGGTTCCGCCTCGGCCGTACGGTCACCGCGGCGGGGGGCGGCGCAGCCCTGCTGTCGTGGTCGGGATCGATGTTCGAGTACCTCATGCCACCGCTGGTCATGCGCACCCCGGCGACCAGCCTGCTCAGCAGCACCTCTCGACGGACCGTGCGCCGACAGATCGAGTACGCCACGGATCGCGGGGTTCCCTGGGGCATCTCCGAGTCGGGCTACAACGCCCGTGACCTCGACCTGAACTACCAGTACTCCCCCTTCGGTGCCCCCGGGCTCGGCATCTCACGTGGGCTGGCCGACAACCTCGTCATCGCCCCCTATGCGACGGGGCTCGCCTCCATGATCGCGCCCGCGGCGGCCGTGGAGAACTACCGCAGGCTGGCTGCCCTCGGTGCCCGCGGGCAGTACGGGTACTACGAGGCCATCGACTACACACCCGCCCGGCTGGGGCCAAGCCAGGAGTTCGCGATCATCCGCAGCTTCATGGCACACCATCAGGGCATGACGATCGTCGCCATCCACAATGTCCTTCACGCCGGACTGATGCGCGAGCGCTTCCACGCCGAGCCCACCGTCAGGGCAACCGAGCTCCTGCTCCAGGAACGGGCCCCCCGCGACGTCCCCATCACGCACGCCCGAACCGGCGAGCGCCGGACCCCACCATCAGTGCGCAGCGTCGTCGCCCCGGCGGAGCGGACCCTGACCGGCGCGTCGGCCACGTCTCCCGGACTGCACCTGATGTCCAACGGGAGGCTCAGCCTGATCCTCACACCGGCCGGCGGCGGTCAGCTCACGTGGAAGGGCAGTGCCATCACGCGGTGGCATCCCGACCTGACGACCGCAGACACGGGCGACTACATCTACCTGCGGGAGGACCGATACGACCACGTCTGGTCGGCCACCGCAGAGCCGGTGCGGAGCACCGCAGATTCCTATCGAGTCGTCCTCGCGGAGGATCGGGCGCTGTACACGAGGTGGGAGGGGAGCCTGCGGACCACCGTCGAGCACCGGCTCTCCCCCGAGGCGGATGCGGTGGTCCGCACGGTGTCGGTGCGCAACGACAGTCGCAGCCACCGCCGGATCACCGTCAGCTCCTACGCCGAGCTCGTGCTGGCCGGGATGCGCGACGACGACGCCCATCCGGCGTTCTCGAAGTTGTTCGTCCGCACCGAGTACCTGCCCGACTCGGCGACGATCCTGGCGACGCGACGCCGGCGCTCCGCCGGGGAACCCGAGATGTGGGCCGCGCACTTCGTTGTCGCCAAGTCCGAGAAGCGTGCCGCGGGTGGCGCGGTCGGCGATCCCATGCCCGAGACCGACCGCCTGGCGTTCATCGGGCGCAATCGCACCACCCGCTCCCCGCTCCGCCTGGAGGCGGGACCCCACCCGCCCGGGAGCACCGGCTACGTGCTCGACCCGATCTTCTCGCTCAGCCAGGTGATCGACGTACCCCCCGACGATCAGGTGACCCTCCACTTCTGGACGGTGGTCGCAGCCAGCCGCGACGAGGTCCTGCTCCTGGTCGACCAGCACCGTGCACCTGGCGCACCTGAGCGCGTCGGCATGCTCGGCTGGACGCAGAGCCAGATCCAGCTGCGCCACCTGGGGATCTCCCCGGACGAGGCGGGGCGCTTCCAGGACCTCGCCGGGCGCGTCAGGTTCCCCCAGAGATCCATGCGCGCACCCGAGCGCGCCCTGCGCGAGGCCGGTCCCCAGTCCATGCTGTGGTCGCTGGGCGTCTCGGGGGACCTGCCGATCCTCGTCGTCCGGATCGACGACCCAGCCGACATGGATCTCGTGCGCCAGGTGATCAAGGCCTTCGAGTTCTGGGGGCTCAAGCGGTTCGCCGTCGACGTGGTGCTGCTCAACGAGCAATCCACCTCCTACGCCCAGGACCTCCAGCAGGCCCTCATGTCCCTCGCGGGCAGCGTCGGCGTCCGTACCGGGGAGTCGGACCAGACCGGCCGGGTGTTCGTCGTGCGCGGCGACCAGGCCGACCCGCAGTCCATCGCCGCGCTCATCGGCGCTGCGGCCGTCGTGCTGGTGGCGCGCCGGGGCGACCTCGCGACCCAGCTGGCGCGGCCCACGCCCGTGGGCCTCCCGCCGACGATCGCGCATCTCGGTCGCCCACAGTCGATCACGGGGACGCCCAACCCTTCGGCTCCCAACCTCTCCGAGGCCCTGCCCCTGCTCCTCTTCAACGGGATCGGCGGCTTCTCGCAGGACGGGCGCGAGTACGTCACGGTGCTCGACGGCGGCCGGTCGACACCCGGCCCCTGGATGAACGTCGTCGCCAACGAGCACTTCGGCTTCCACGCGACCGCTGAAGGTGCCGGCTGCACCTGGTGGCGCAACAGCCGGGACAACCAGATCACCCCGTGGCGCAACGACCCCGTCTCCACGCCCGTCTCGGAGGCGATCTACGTGCGCGACGACGCGACCGGGCAGATCGCCTCGCCAACCGCCTCGCCTGTCGCCGGGGGCCGACATGTCGCGCACCATGGGTTCGGCTACACCCGCTTCACGCACGACATGGACGGCGTGGAACTCGACCAGACCCTGTTCGTCGCCCCCGACGACCCGGTCAAGCTCTCGCTGCTCACGCTGACGAACCGCACGGGAAGGCGCCGGTCCCTGACGGTGACCGCATACGCCGAGCTCGTGCTGGGCGCGGACCGCACCGAGACATCGCGCCACATCCTCACCGACGTCGACGAGGAGTCCAACGCCCTGCTGGCGCGCAACCCGTGGAGCACCGAGTACCCCGACCAGGTGGTCTTCCTCGACATGGCCGGTCGTCAGGAGTCGTGGACCGGGGACCGAGGCGAGTTCCTCGGCCTCCACGGCACGGCGGAGCTGCCCCTGGCCGTCTTCAACGGGCGCCCGCTCTCAGGCTCCGTCGGTCCGGGCCTGGACCCGTGCGCGGCCCTTCAGCAGCGGATCGTGCTCGAACCAGGGGCGCACGCCGACGTCCTCGTGGTGCTGGGCGCCGGCCACGACGTGGCCCAGGTCCGCGAACTGGTCGCCCGCTACCGGGCGATCGACCCCCGCGAGTCGCTCGATGAGGTTCGCAGGCTCTGGGATCAGCGACTCTCGGCGGTCCAGGTCAGGACACCAAGCAGTGCATTCGACGTGATGATGAACGGCTGGCTGCTCTACCAGACGCTGGCCTGCCGGATGCTCGCGCGCTCCGGGTACTACCAGGCCTCAGGGGCGTACGGCTTCCGCGACCAGCTCCAGGACTCGATGACGGTGGCACTTGTGGAGCCCGGGCTGGCGCGCAGCCACCTGCTTCGGGCCGCCGGACGGCAGTTCCTCGAGGGTGACGTGCAGCACTGGTGGCTGCCGGCCAGCGGCAAGGGGGTGCGCACCCGAATCAGCGACGACGTCGTATGGCTGGCCCATGCCGTCTGCCGGTACGTGCAGGTGACCGGCGACCTCGCCATCCTCGACGAGCAGGTCCCGTTCATCGAGGGCGACCTGCTCGGCGACGACCAGGACGAGAGCTTCTTCCAGCCGGTCATCTCCAACCGGTCGGTCTCCCTCTACGACCACTGCGTGCTCGCCGTGCAGCACGCCCTCCGGCACGGCAGCCACGGACTGCCGCTGATGGGCACCGGCGACTGGAATGACGGCATGAACCGCGTCGGCGCCGGCGGGGAGGGCGAGAGCGTGTGGCTGGGCTGGTTCCTCCACGCGACGCTCACCGAGTTCGGCGAGCTGGCACGCGCTCGCGGCGACGCCGACTTCGCCGACCGGTGCCGCCAGGAGCAGGCGTCCCTGGTGGCCGCGCTCGAGGAACACGGCTGGGACGGTGCGTGGTACCGGCGCGGCTACTTCGACGATGGGACCCCGCTGGGCTCGTCGTCACGGACCGAGTGCCGGATCGACGGGATCGCGCAGAGCTGGGCCGTGCTCTCCGGCGCTGCCGACCCGGAACGCGCGGAGCAGGCCATGGAGCAGCTCCAGGAGCAGCTGTTCATGGCGGACGAGGGCATCGTCCGCCTCTTCACGCCCCCGTTCGACGTCTCCGAGCCCGACCCCGGGTACATCCGCGCCTACCCGCCCGGCGTGCGGGAGAACGGTGGCCAGTACACCCACGGCGCCCTGTGGTCGGTCTTCGCCTGGGCGGCACTCGGCCGGGAGGACCGCGCCGCCTCAACCTTCCAGCGCATCAACCCGGTCAACCATGCCCTGACCACGCAGGCAGCCGAACGGTACCGGGTTGAGCCCTACGTGGTCGCGGCGGATGTGTTCTCCGAGGAGCCCCACGTCGGACGCGGTGGATGGACCTGGTACACAGGCTCAGCGGGGTGGATGTACCGCGCAGGGCTGGAGGCAATCCTCGGGCTCAAGCGGCACGGCGACGTCCTGGTGATCGAGCCGTGCCTGCCCCCGGAGTGGACACGGGTCGACGTGAGCTACCAGTTCGGGGGCACCACGTACGACATCGCGATCGTGGCCGACTGCGACCCGCCGCGGCAGGTGGCACATGTCAGCGTCGACGGCGTGGAGTCACGTGATGGCCGGCTGCACCTGATCGACAGCGGCGGGACGCGTCCGGTGACGGTGCAGATGGAGAGCCGGCGGCGCGGGCGCCGATGAGCTCCGATGTGCAGCTCGTTCCCGGTACTCGGTGAGGCCGCGTGGCTGGTGCCTCACCCGGTTCGCGCTCGGCGATCGCCGGGATGGCATCAATGAGGTGGGTCCGCTGTGCACGCCTCGCGTCCTAGAGCCGTCCGGCTGCTCGAAGCACAGCGACGGCGCGCCCGGCGGCGGACACGGGCAGCCGGGAGTCCCGGAGCCCGGCGGCGAGCGCGTCGAGGCCCTCCTCGCCGAGGGCGTCGGCCCACACCTGGGCGGCTTGTTCATCGGTCTGGTCGAGCCCGAGGGCGCGCAGGGCGTCCTGGTCACCTTGGAGCAACGCCCCCACCCCGATGCCGAGCGCCGAGCAGAGCGCAATGACATCGGCCACGGTGACCCGCCGGGAGCCCTTCTCCAGGGCCGCGATGGTGGGGCGGCTGAGCCCGGTCAGCGTGGCAAGGTCGATCTGGCGGATGCCCTGCCGGGCGCGCAGGGCACGCAGGTTGGCCGCAATCACTTGGTCGATGTCATGGGCCACGCCCTGATAGTCCCGCGCTTGCAGGGTGCCCGCAAGGGCGCCACGCAGTGCCCGCAAGTCGCGTGTTGTCAGTATTCACGACATGGTGCTAGGTTCCAGACTTGTGGAACCCACAAAGTGCTACCCGATCAGAAATCGGAGCACAGCACTGCAGGTGCATCCGTCGTAGGTGCCGGGACGTGAACGGGATGGCGGGCACCCCCTGCCGTTCAGTTCAGGTCTGTGGCCCGTCGGCTGGTCCCGGACGCGAGCACCCCTTCCTGTGCGACGGGGGTAGGAAGTGTGGTCGTGGACGGGCGGTGGACTCAGGCCAAGGGCGTGCGGCTCACTGTCGAGGTTGACAGCAGCGGCACGGTCACGGGTGCGACCCACCCGCTGACCACCACGGCGACGTTCAGCACAGCGGGGGCTTGAACTCAGCACCAGCGTCGAGGCAAGCCGCTTGAGCTGTCTGGCTGGTCCCGCCGGGAACGGTCCGATCCCGTTCCGGCGGGGCTTCCCCTCCGAGGCTCTCGATGCACCCCCGAGGACGGTGTCCAAATGAGCAACCCAGAATCGGCGGCTGCCCCGTTGCCCTGCGACACCTGCGGGCGCACATCCCCGGACACCGCGTGGCGATCTTCCTGGCCGTTCTGCCCGGCCTGTGCCGCACCGCAAGTCACCGGGATCCAGACAACCGAGCACACCCCGCACTACCCCCCTCCCCCGCCTGCTGACCCGATTGGCGACTGACCGGTGTTCGCCGTGGCGGCTGGGCTCGGGTCCGACTGGGGGCATCGCTACGAACGCCGGATGAGGCCATGACGGACCGAGGCGGGTCAGGTCCCGTGCTCTACGCAGTCCGCGCCGGGTGGCAACTGGCCCACGTTGTGCGGTTCGCGGAGGAGGTGGCACTGTGTGGTCGCCCGATGCCGGACCGGTTCGTCACCCTGCGCTCCTCGACCAGCCCGGCGGGGACCGAACTGTGCGCCGAATGTCTCAGCGTGCGCCAGGGGTGGGCGGCGTCGAACCAGTGAGACACCGTTGCACACGGTGTCGTTCGGGTGTGCCGCTGCCGGCCTCACCGGGTCAGCGCGGCACGGCCCTGGTGCGATGTGCCCGGACCCGCAGTTGGGTCAGCCTGGCGACCCCGATCGTGGCGACCAGGAGTCCCCCGGTGACGGCGGCGATCAGCATCGCCATGCCCACGGCCAGGGAGCCGGACCAGCCGAGGAAGTGGATGACGACCATGGTGGGGTTCTGCAGCACGAAGACGATGAGCACCACCGACAGCAGGAGCGCACCGATGATGGCCGCCCACGCGGCACTGGCCCGCGTCAAGCGCGGCGCCCGATCCGCTGACGACGCTGCACCCTCGGCAGGATCCTGAGCCGACGCGGCGGGTGCGGGCGGCTTGGTGTCGATCACGCGGTGTCCGGTGGCCGGGGTCAGCTCGTTCGGTCCGGTGTCCGTGGCATCGGCTGTCAGGGGATCAGCCTCGGTGCTCACCGGGCGGACGCCGTCCCCCTGGGACGGGTCATGTGTGTGGTCGCGGGATGTGCTGTTCGAGGGGTTCATGTCGCGTCTGGTCCTCTCGGCCATCGATGACCGCTTGCCGTGCGCGGGCCGGGGGCGACGTAGACGGTTGACTGCGTGAGGCGTCCTGGCTGATCCCACGGTACGCCGGGATGCCTGCATCCGGACAGGTGCTGGAGGAGGGCAAGCCCCGAGGAGCCCGGCGGGCACCGGGACAGGCGTTGCAGGGTCGAGCACGGCAGCCAGCCTCCGCCGCCTCGGGGCCACCACCTCACGCTTGCCATGGGCACCCAACTCCGCTAACGTACAACCCAATGGTTGTATATCAGCGAGTACAGAGTCACCTCCCGGACGACGAGGTCGACCGGATCTTCCGGGCCCTGGCCGACAGGACGCGTCGCGACATCGTCCGGCGCACCCTCGTCGGCGAGGTCACCGTGTCGCAGCTGGCCAGTGGCTACGACATGTCGTTCGCGGCCGTGCAGAAGCACGTCGCCGTCCTGGAGGGAGCAGGCCTCATCACCAAGCATCCGCAGGGCCGTGAGCGACTCGTCCGGGGCAACCCCGAGACGATCCGGCGAGCGCAGGCGCTGCTCGACCAGTTCGAGGCGCTGTGGCGCGATCGGGTCGCCCGACTCGATGCGCTGCTCGCCGAAGACACCCCCTGATCCGTACCCACCCACGCGAAGGATCACCATGCCCATCACCTCCGTCAGCAAGGACCCCGCGGCGCTCACGATGACCGTCGTTGCCGAGTTCCCAGTCCCGGTTCAGAGGCTCTGGGACGCCTACTGCGACCCGCGCCAGCTCGAGCAGTTCTGGGGTCCGCCCACCTACCCCGCCCGCTTCACCCGCCACGACATGTACCCCGGTGGCCGCAGCGAGTACGTCATGACCGGGCCCGAGGGCGACGAGTCCCGCGGCTACTGGGAGTTCCTGGCCGTGGTGCCGCTCGCATCCTTCGAGGTCCGGGACGGGTTCGCGAACCCCGACGGAGCCGCCAACAGTGAGATGCCCAGCATGCGGATGGTGTTCCGCTTCACCGAGACCGACACCGGCTCGCAGGTCAGCACCACGACCTGGTTCAACTCCGTGGCGGACCTCGACCAGCTGCTCGCCATGGGCATGGAGCAGGGCATGCGTGAGGCCATGGGCCAGATGGACGCCGTGCTGGCCGACCTGGCCACCTTCGCCGTCGGGCGCGCGGTCGAGGCCCAACTCCTCAGCGACACCCGCGTTCGGGTGAGCAGGATCATCCGCGGCTCCGTCGAGCAGGTGTGGGCGGCGCATCACGATCCCGCGCTCATGCAGCGCTGGCTCCTCGGCCCGGACGGCTGGACCATGCCCGTGTGCGAGGTGGCCATCGCCGTCGGACAGCACTACCGGTACGAGTGGGAATCGGTCGACGGCTCGCAGCGGTTCGGATTCACTGGCGAGCTGCTCGAGAGCACACCACCGCACCGTGCCGTCACCACCGAGCAGATGATCGGGATGGACGGTCCGGCCACGACCAACGAGATGACCCTGACGCCGGTCGAGGGCGGCACGTTGCTGAGCATCGTGATCACCTACCCCAGCACCGAGGTCCGTGACATGGTGCTGGCGACCGGGATGACCGGCGGGATGGAGACCAGCTATGCGCGGCTGGAGGAAGAGGTCCTGCAGGCGGCGTGACGACCGCCTCGGGATGCGTTCCGCGGGCGTCGGATCCTGACCCTCATGGCGGCGAAGCTGACGACTCGACCCTCGTCCGAGGCGGGCCGCGATCCTCCGCTCGGGTCAGCCGATCTCCATCCGGTGGTGCAGGTGGACGACCCCGTTGCCGAACCTCCGCTGGTCGACCAGGGCAAGGGCCGAACGGATGCCGTCCGGAAGCGCCCGGGTTCCACCCCCGACAAGCACGGGCGACATGAACAGGTGGACTTCGTCGACCAGTCCCGCTCGGAACGCATGGGCGGCCAGGGTCGGCCCGCCGATCGCGATGTCCCGCTCGGACCGGGCCTTCATCTCCCGGATCGCATCGCCGTCGAAGGCCCGCTCGAGGCGCGTCCTCGGCGTGGACACCGTCTCGAGTGTCGTGGAGTAGACCACCTTGTCCGCGGACCGCCAGATCTCCGCGAAGTCGGTGACCTCCGCTGCCTCGTCGGGGTCCCCGCCCATGTCCTGCCACACGGCCATCACCTCGTACAGCCGCCGGCCGTACAAGTACGTGCCGACGACCCGGACCAGGTCGTTGACCGCCGCGTGCACCTCCTGGTCAGGCATCGACCAGTCGAAGCGACCCTGCGCATCGGCCACGTAGCCGTCCAGGGACACGATCGCGGAGTAGACCAGGTTCGCCATCCCCGAAGTATGGCCGCACGGGCCAGCCCACAGCGAGGCCACGAAGCTCCCCCTAGAGCCCCCATGGGATGCCGAGCAGGTACCAGGCCATGAAGAACAGGGTCCACACCACGGTCAGGGCGACGAAGTAGGGCAGCATCAGGGCGATCACGGTGCCGATGCCGGACCGGCGGTCGTACCGTGCAGCGAACACCACGATCAGGGGGAAGTAGGCCATGATCGGGGTGACGATGTTCATCGGCGAGTCGCCCACCCGGTAGGCCGCCAGGACCGCCTCCGGCTCGACCCCGAGGCGCATGAAGACCGGGATGAAGATCGGGGCGAGCAGGGCCCACTTGGCGATCGCCTGCGGCAGGATGATCCCGACCACGAGCGTGATCCCGATGGCGATCAGCAGCAGCCATCCGGCGCCGATGTCGACCTGCTCGATCAGGTCACCGATCTTCACGGCGGCGACCTGCGGCATGTTCGAGTAGTTGAAGTAGGCGATGAACTGCGCGATCAGCAGGAACAGCAGCAGCAGGCCGGCGAGGCTGGCCCAGGACTTCGTGATGGCATCGATCACCTGGCTGTTGCCGCGCAGCGTGCCAGCACCCCTGCCGTACCCGAGGCCTGCGGCCAGGAAGAGTACGGAGATGATCACGATCAGGCTGTTCATGAACGGCGAGGTGCCGATGATGGAGCCGGTCTCCGGATCCCGCAGTGGCGCGCCCGGTGGCACCGTGAGCACCAGGATGACCGCCGATGCGGCAAGGAAGTACAACCCGGACAGGCGAAGGCCGCGCCTGTCGGCCTCGGCCTCCACATCGGGGGCGTCGTCGGCGGCCTGGACCTGGCCACTTCCCGGGTCCGGGGCGACGGACGTGTCGTAGCCGCCCAGACGACGTTCCACAATGCGCGTGGTCACAAAGCCGAGAAGCACAGTGAGCATCAGCGTCGACCCGATGCCGAACCACAGGTTGGCGGTCAGGTCGATCGATCCGGCGGGATCGACGAGCTGGATCGACTCGTTGGTGATCTCGGTCAGCACGGCATCGGTGGGCGTCACCAGCAGGTTCACCCCGAACCCGCCGGCGACACCGGCGAAGGCTGCTGCCATGCCGGCCAGCGGGTGCCGGCCAACGCTGGCGAAGGCCGCGGCCCCGAGTGGGATGAGCACCAGGTAGCCGGCGTCGGAGGCGATGCTCGACACGATCCCCAGGAACACGATGATGTAGGTCAGCGCCCCCGCAGGCGACGAGGCCACGAGCTTTCGGATCAGTGACGCGACCAGCCCCGAGCGTTCGGCAACCCCCACGCCGATCATGACGATCAGGATGATCCCCATCGCGGTGAAGCCCATGAAGTTGGGGACGAACGACGTGAACAGGTACCGGATCCCGTCGGCATCCAGGAGGCTCTCGATCTCAACGGTCTGGGTCACGACCTCGTAGTCCGAGGCGTCCGGCGGCTGGGAGGGCATCACCTCGGCTGGCAGCATCGAGCCGCCGACATCGATCGCCTCCACCGACTGGTCCGGCGGCCTGACCACCTCGTAGGTTGCACCCACGCCGGCCCAGGCCATCAGCTGGGACAGCACGATCACCCCGATGCACAGGGCGAGGAACATGATCGCCGGATGCGGCACCTTGTTGCCGACCCGCTCGATCCCGCCCAGGACACGATCCATCATCCCCGGCCGCACGGCGACGCCCGGCGACGCCGTGGGAGCGGCCCCGCTCATGGAGCCGACACCCTCGGGATACTCGACGCCGGCCCTCGGGAAACGGCCCTCGAGGGTGCCGACTCAGCCGCCCTGACCTGATTCATGCTCGCCTCCGGCACCTCGTGGACGTGGGGACTCCGGATTCCCCGGATCCCGGCGACATGGTGGCATGCAGTGGGCCATCAGGCGGCCCTGCCGCGCGGACTGCGACGAAGCGCCGCGTCTGGCCGTCAGTCAGCCGCCATCACGTCGTCGCGCCGATGTTGACCATCCAGTTGACGCCGAAGCGGTCGGTGCACTGCCCGAACAGGTCGCCCCACATCTGTCGCTCCAGCGGAAGGGTCACGGCGCCGCCCTCCGAGAGCCCGTCCCAGTACCCACGCAGCTCTGCCTCGTCGTCTCCGCTGAGGCTGATCGTGATCGCGCCACCAGGCTGGTGCTCCATGCCCGGAGGCGTGTCCGCACCCATGAGCGTGAAGCCGCTCGGGGTGTGCAGCATCGCGTGCATGATGAGGTTCTCGATCGGGGTCCCGGCCTGGCCGAAGTCGCCGAAGGTGCTGAGCGTCAGTTCGCCGCCGAACACCTCGCGGTAGCGCTCCATGGCCGCGCGCGCGTCGCCGGCGAAGCCGATGTACGGGTTCAACGTCGATGCCACAGCGGTCTCCTCGTTGGGTGGGTCGGGATCGACTGAACCTAGGCCACAGGTCCCCTGGCTGTCCATGCCCGGCGGCGATGGCCGCACCGGGCAGTACCCCGGTTGACACATGCCGATATCGGAATATGATCTCCCCATGCCACGCGCGTCGACCACCTCCGATGTGTTCAATGCCATCGCGGAGGCCCACCGTCGCGAGATCCTGTCGGCCCTCGGCACGGGCGAGCTGGCCGTCGGCCAGCTCTGTGAACGGGTGCACCTGACCCAGCCGCAGGTGTCCAAGCACCTCCAGGTCCTGCGCAGCGTCGACCTCGTCCGGTGTCGCCACCAGGGGCGCAACCGCTACTACCGGGTCAACGCCCACGCACTGGAGCCGTTGCACCAGTGGGTCACGACCTTCGAGCAGATGTGGAACGACCGCTTCGACCGCCTCGAGATCGTCCTGGCCGAGATGTCCGCCTCTGATCCCACCCGCGACCCCAACGACGCCCCGAAAGACAGGCAGCCATGACCTCCGTGACCCCATTCCTCTGGTTCGACGGGCACGTCGACGATGCGGTCTCCGCGTACCGATCGACCTTCGCCGACTTCGACCTCCTGGAGTCCAGCCGCTACCCCGATGCCGTCCCGCGGATGGGCGGCCAGCTCATGTCGGCCACCGTGAGCCTGGCCGGCACCCGCGTCATCCTGTTCAACGGCGGGCCCACGTACGCCTTGAATCCGGCCTTCTCCCTCATGGTCCTCGTGGACGACCAGGCAGAGCTCGACCGCCTGTGGGACGCCCTGTGCCAGGGCGGCGCGCCGAGCCAGTGCGGCTGGCTGACCGACCGGTTCGGCGTCACCTGGCAGATAGTGCCGCGCCAGCTCGGCGAACTCCTGGGCAGCCCCGAACCCGGGGTCGCCGGACGGGTCACCGAGGCCATGCTGCAGATGGTCAAGCTCGACATCGCCACCCTCGAAGCCGCTGCCCAGCCCCCACCAGCTGACCATCGACCCACACCACGGAGAAGACCATGACCACAGATGCCAGCACTGCCGACCTCGGGTACGTCACCGTCACCCGCGACTTCGACGCGCCCCGGGAGGTGGTGTTCGGCGCGTTCATGGACCCCGAGCAGTTGGCGAGGTTCTGGGGGCCGACCGGCACCCACGTGCCGCCCGGCAGCGTGGTCATCGAACCGCACGCCGGTGGCCGGTTCGAGGCCACGATCGTGGCCGATGAGGGAACCGGTGAGTACCCGTTCCGGTCGACCTTCGTCGAGGTTGTGGCTCCCGAGATGTTCAGCTTCCAGGAGGGCGGCGCATCGGTGGTGAGTACCAGCACCTTCACAGACCTGGGCAACGGACGCACGCGCGTGGTCATCGAGCAGAGCGACGTGCCCGCCCACTACCGCTCGATCGAGGGCCTCACCGGCTTCGCCACGACCCTCGAGCTGCTCGCCGACCATCTCGCGACTCTGGCCCCTGGATCGGGTGATCGCGGGCTGACCCAGGTCGTCGTGGCCAGCGCCGACGGGCTGCGGATCACCCGCGACTTCGCGGCCACTCCGGACCGCGTCTGGGCCGCGTGGACGACGCCGGCGTCGTTCGCGCAGTGGTTCGGGACCCGCGCCGTCACAGTCCCCGCAGACCGCCTGTCATGGGATGTGCGGGAGGGCCAGGACTGGGCCGCGGTCATGGTGCTCCCCGATGGGGCGGAGATCAACTGGCACGGGCAGTTCACGCTCGTGGAGGCACCCCATCGACTCGAGTTCACGCTGACTGACCAACCGGACGACGTGTTCTCGCCGATCGTCGTCGAGCTGTCCGAGGTTCCCGGTGGCACCCGCATGGTCGTCGTCCAGGGCGGCGGATTCATGCCCGCCGAGGGCTACCGCCAGGCCGGGAACGGCTGGGGCGGGTTCTTCGACGTCATGGCCGAGCTCGTCAGCTAGCCCGCAGCACGCCCGCCAGGAACGCCAGCGCCGAGGCAGTGTCCACCCGTGAGGAGACGTTCGTGGCGTAGCAGGCGTTGTCTCCGGTGCTGGTGACCCCGACGACCGTGGCCCGACCGTTCAGGTCCATCAGGCTCGGCCCGCCCGAGTCGCCGTAGCACGCCCCGCCCTGGTCCTTCGAGATGCTCATCTCCTGGTGGATCCACTGGGCGTCCAGCGCCTTCGTGAACAGGACGGCCGATCGACGTTCGCTGCTGTCGAGGAACGCCGGCCCGGCACCCTGGACGACGGTCTTCTGGATCGTGCCATAGCCCAGGACGGTGGTCGGCGTGGACTTCAGGGTCCCTGCCGCCTGCATCCGGTCCAGCACCCCGGCCGAGGGCAGCGCGGGGAAGCCGATCGTGCCCCACCCCTTTCCCTTCGGAGGGGCGATGACCTGCGCCGAGACATCGTCCCGATAGCCGCGCTCGTACAGCGGATTGGTCACGATCTGCTTCACGAGGGCCACGTTCTTCAACGTGGCCGGGAACCACCCGGTCGCATCGACGGGAGGCAGGATCGGGTCGTTGGTGACGATGAGATCCCAGCCCGTCTCCAGGAGCCCGTCATTGCAGTGGCTGGCCGTGAGCACCACCGTGGGCGAGATCAATGTCCCCGTGCAGTACTGGTACGCCTTCGATCCGTCCGGGGTCCGGTAGAGAAGGGCAACCACCGACGGATGGGCGGTGCCGTCGAACTCGGCAAGATCGGTCATGGCCGACGTGGGCGCCGCGGTCATCAGGAGTGCAACCCCGACCGACCCGATCACCACGGACAACCTCGTTCGTAGACCGCGCACGTGAACTCCCCTTCCCCAGCCCCGTGCCCTTACCGTAATCACAGGTCGCGGCTGGATCGCGCAGGCACGCACGGCAGTGAGAGCCCCCTCGACCCAGCCCGGCACCCGCACACGCCCTGGCCGATCCCCACCAGCACGGAAGGACGTCGCGTGATGACATCAGCGACCATCGGCTTCGGCCTGGACACCTTCGGCGACCTCACGGTCGACGACGCGGGCAACCCGGAGCCAGCCGGCCAGGTCATCCGCAACCTCGTCGAGCAGGCGGTGCTGGCCGACTCGCTCGGCGTGGACCACTTCAACGTCGGGGAGCACCACCGTGACGACTTCGCGGTCTCCGCGCCGGACACAGTCCTGGCCGGGATCGCGACTCGAACGGAGCGGATCACGCTCGGATCAGCGGTGACCGTCCTCTCCAGCGACGATCCCGTCCGGGTCTACGAGCGCTTCGCCACGCTCGACGCGCTGTCCCGCGGCCGCGCTGAGATCACGGCCGGACGGGGCTCCTTCACCGAGTCCTTCCCACTGTTCGGCTACTCGCTGGCCGACTACGACGTGCTGTTCATCGAGAAGCTCGAGCTCCTGGTCCAGTTGCTCGACGAGGGAGCCGTCACATGGTCGGGCTCCACCCGCACCCCGCTGACCGACCAGCAGGTCTACCCGAAGACCGAGCGGGGCCGGATCCCGATGCGGGTCGGCGTCGGGGGAACCCCCGAGTCGGTGGTCCGGGCGGCCCGGCTGCGCCTTCCCATGGCACTGGCCGTCATCGGCGGCGATCCCGCGCGCTTCGCGCCGATCGCCAACCTGTACCGCCACGCCCTCAGCGAGTTCGGCCACGACCCGCTGCCGCTGTCGATCCACTCGCCGGGGCATGTGGCCGACACCGACGAGCAAGCCGCCGCCGAGCTCTGGCCGAACTACCGCGCCATGTTCGGTCGCATCGGCCGCGAGCGGGGCTGGCCGGCCCCGACCTATGAGCGCTTCCTCGACGAGGTCGAGCAGGGGTCGCTGTACGTGGGTTCGCCTGAGACCGTGGCCCGCAAGATGGTCCACGCCATCCGGGCCCTCGGCGCGCAGCGCTTCGACCTCAAGTACTCCAACGGTGCGCTGGCGCACAGCAGGCTCATGCACTCCATCGAGCTCTACGCCACCGAGGTCATCCCCCGGGTCCAGCGCCTGCTCGCCGACTAGCTGCGTCGTGCCCGGCGGGCACCCGGATGCCCTCACGGGCTGCGTACGGTGCCCACCAACTCGACCAGCGAATCCTCGATCGCGGTGCACAGGACGTCGAGATCGGGCACTGCGTCGTAGTCCCCCGTGACGCCGATCGCGACATGCCCGTCGTAGGACATGATCCCGATGCTGATCCGAACACCCTGGGCCACGGGGATGTACGGGAACATCTCCAGCATCCGGCGGCCGAGGAGGTAGATCGGGTACTGCGGCCCCGGGATGTTCGTCGTGACCGTGTTGATGACCCGCTGCCCAGTGCGGGCGTACACCCGGGCGCCGAGGGTCATGAGCGTTGCGGGGACGAAGTCGGCGGCCGAGAGCATCGCATCGACACCGACCGCCTGGCCGCTGCGCTTGAGGTGGCCCATCTGCTGGGCCACGGCGTCGAGGCGCCCTCGCGGGTCGGCCACGTGGACCGGGAGGTCGGCGAACATGCCGGTGACCTGATTGCCGAGCCGGCCCTCGTGCGCCTCCGTCCGGACCGAGACCGGGACCAACGACCGGATCGTCGTGTGCTCGACGTCCTCCCCCCGGTGCTGCAGGTACTCGCGGAACCCACCGGCGATCGCGGCGAGCACGACGTCGTTGACGGTGCAGCCCGCCGCGTCCTTGACACGCTTGACGTCGGCCAGCTCGGCGCGCGCCCAGCCCCAGCGCCGGTGCGGACCCAACGGGCCGTTGAGCACGCTCGTCGGGCTCACGGCACTGCGCCCCACGCTGGCCAACCCGAACGCGCGGACGGCGCCCGCCCGGGCCGCCTCACCCGGCGACGAGAACCCCCGCACCGCTCCCGCGGCAGCCCGCGTGACGTCGACCGGCAGCCGGGCGATGCCCGCCATCCCGGACGCCGCCAGGCCGAGCCGCGAGGGCTGGGGGCTGGGCCGCCAGTCGGTCGGCGCTCGGCGCGGCGTGTCACGGTCGCGGTCCAACACGATCTCCATCAGCTCGTTGCCGGCCAGGCCGTCGATCATCGCGTGATGGGTCTTCGTGATGAGCGCCCAACGATCTCCGGGCAGCCCCTCCACGAGCCAGTCCTCCCACAGCGGCCGGTCCACGTCGAGCCGCTGGGACAGGACCCGGGAGACCAGCGCCCGCAGCTGCGCATCACCACCGGGCGACGGGATCGCCGTGTGCCGCAGGTGGTAGGCCAGCGAGAAGTGCGGGTCGTCCACCCACGCAGGCCGCGCGAGGCCGAGCGGCATCCGCTGCACCCGCTGGCGATAGCGCGGGACCAGGTCGAGGCAGGCCTCGAGGTGGGCGGTGAACTCCTCGAAGGCCGGGACTGGCCCCTCGAACAGCAGCAGCGACCCGACGTGCATCTGCTGTCGGTCGTTCTCCAGGTCGAGGAACCCGGCGTCGAGCGAGCTCAGCCTCTCCATGATCAGCTCCGGTCCGAGAGGAGGGGTCGCGCCTGAGCGGCGAGGTCGGCGGCATGTCGGTGGGTGTCGAGCCAGCCGAGGATCTGGTCCACGGTCCACTGCGGGACCTCGAGCTGCGGGACGTGCCCCACCCCGCGCGCGACCGCGAACTGCCAGGACGGGTTGGCTGCGGCGGCGGCGCGGGCCGTTGCGATGTTGATCAGGCGGTCCTTGTCGCCGTGCAGGAGGAGCACGGGCACGTCGATCGAGCGCTGCATCGCGGCGAAGCGGCGGCGGTCGGCCAGGACCCACATCAGGGACTGCGCGGCGGCCAGCATCTCGGAGTCGACGTCGGGGTACTCGCGGCGCTTGCCCGCCAGCTCGACGTGCAGGTCGACGATGTCGCTCGGCACGCGCGACATGTCCGCGCAGCACAGGCGGAGCAGAGCGTGCGCTGCCTCCTCGGCGGACTCCGCATCCCGACGGCGGCTGAGAAGGCGGCGCCCCACCACGGGGACGAGGAACGCGGCGAAGGTGGCGAACACGCGCGGGTCGGGCGCAGCATTCAGCGCCGGGGGCAGCGCGGGGTCGACGAGCACGAGGCCGGCCACGGTGTCCGGGCGCTGCGATGCCTGGAGGATCGAGATGAGTCCGCCCATCGAGTTCCCGACGAGGATTGCCGGTACCCCTGCGACCTCGGTGAGGAAGCGATGCAGCAACCGCTGGTTGGCCTGCACCGACGTCGAGCGGGATCCGCCGCGGGTGTGCCCGAAGCCCGCCAGGTCCAGTGCCATGACCCGGCAGCCCTCTGCAAGGGCGGGGGCCACGGCTGCCCAGTTCAGCGCCGAGCCACCCAGGCCGTGGACGCACACGAGCAGGGGGCCCTCAGCCGGACCGCCGTAGTCGAGGTAGTGCACCGGACCGTCCAGGTCCGCCCACCGGGACTCGGGCTGGTGGGCGGGACCGGACCCTGCGGTGACCATGGCCCGACTGTATGTCCCGTCCCCCGCCGCCTGTCACAACGGTGGCCTGGTGCCGGTCAGAGCCGTCAGCGTGGCAGCAGCTGTCCTCGAGGGCGCTCAGACCCCGGGTCCCGTCAGCGCTCGCTCGGGGTGGGCACCGCCTCGTCGGGGATGTCGTCGATCTCCGCTGCCTCGAAGGAGGCGTCGTCCTCGGACTCGACCGCGATGTTGGGCAGGATCCGGCCCAGCCAGCCGGGGAGCCACCAGTTGGCGTTGCCCAACTGGTACATCACGGACGGCACGATGATCAGCCGGATCACGAACGCGTCGAAGAGCACCGCGGAGGCCAGGGCGAGGCCGAACAGCTTGATCGTCGGCTCGTTGCCCAGCACGAAGGCCGCGAAGACGCTGATCATGATGGCCGCGGCGATCATGACCACGCGGCCGGAGGCGGCCAGGCCGCGTCGCACGGCCTTGTCGTTGTCGGCGGTGTGGCCCCATTCCTCCTGCATCCGGCTCACCAGGAAGACCTGGTAGTCCATGGACAGCCCGAAGAGGATCGCGAACACCATGATCGGCAGGAACGGCATGATCGGCCCGGTCTGACTCACCCCGATCAGCTCCGCCAGCCACCCCCACTGGAAGACCGCGACCGTGACGCCCATGGCTGCCGCCAGCGACAGCAGGCTGGTCACGACTCCTGTCAGGGGGACCAGGATCGAGCGGAACAGCAGGACCAGGGCCAGGAACCCGAACCCGATCACCACGAACAGGAAGAGCGGCAGGGCGTCGGTCAGCACCGTGGTGAAGTCCGAGGTGATGGCCAGGGTGCCGCCCACCAGCGCGGTGAGGCCCGTCGCCTGCGCCACCGGCGGGATCACCTCACCACGGATCCGGACCAGGAGCTCCTCGGTCTCGGCAGCCTGCGGGGACGTGGTCGGGATGACCTGGATCGCCGTCACCGAGGAGTCCGGCGCCATCGGGAACGGGATGGCCACGGCCACGCCCGGATCGGCGCCCAGGGCTCCGGCCAGCTGCGCCACAGCGGCGGTGTCACCGGCCTCGGCGGTCTCAGCGGTCACGATGAACGGGCCGTTCAGGCCCGGGCCGAAGCCCTCGGCCAGCAGGTCGTAGGCGATGCGGGCGGAGCTGCCCTCCGGCCGGCCACCGTCGTCGGTGAAGCCCAGTCGCATCGACCCGATCGGCAGCGCGAGGACGACGACGACGACCAGGGCGACTCCGCCCACCACCTTGTAGTGGTGCGCCAGCCACTGCCCGTACCGCGCGAACCCCGACCCGGCGGGGTTGTGCACCGTGGGCCTGCGGGCCCAGGGCATCCGCACCGCGAAGGCCCGACGGCCCAACAGGGAGAGCACCGCGGGCAGCAGGAACGTGGCCCCGATCATCATCATCACGACGGTGCCGATCGACGCGACGGCCAGGCCGTTGAAGAACTCGAAGCCGATCACGAACAGGCCGCTGAGGGCGATGATGACGGTGGCGGCGGCGAACAGCACGGAGCGACCCGCGGTCCGAACGGACTCCAGGACCGCCTCGCGTGGCTCCCGACCGACCTCGAGGGCCTGCCGGTAGCGGTTGATGACGAACAGGGAGTAGTCGATCCCGACGCCCAGTCCGATCATCGCGGCCAGCGTGGGCGCGAACGTGGCGACGTTCAGGAAGTTGGCAGTGATCAGGACCAGCGCCTGGCCCAGGCCCAGGGACAGCAGGGCTGTGCCGACGGGCAGCAGCGCGCCGATCAGGGAGCCGAACGCGAACAGCAGGATGAGCAGGGCGATCGTGACGCCGATGCCCTCGGAGCTCGGCGGCTCCGCAGCGGCGGCTTCCAGGGCCTGTCCACCGGCACCGACCGTCAGGCCATCCACGCCGTTCGCCGCCTGGGTCGCCTCGAGCACCGCCGACACGTCGGCCAGGGGGATCTCCCCGACGGGCGCGCCGAACGTGACGGTCGCATAGGCCACCGAGCCGTCCACGCTCATCCCGGCCGGGCCCATTCCTGCCAGGACCTTGGCCTGCTCCGGCGTCGGCTGGGCAGTCGCCGCGGACCCGGCGCCGGACTGGGTGGCGGGTTCGGGGCAGCCGTCACCCAGCGGCGGACCGTACGGGGTCACCACGCAGGTCACCGACGGGTTCGCCGACATCTCGGTGAGCAGGGCGGTGGCGGCTGCCTGGGTGGCGGGGTCGGTGACGGACCCCGACTCCGGGCTCCACACCACCTTGACCGTGGCCTCGGTGAGCGCGTCCTCGACTCCGGGGATCTGGCTGAGGACCTTCTGCGCGGATGCGGACTCGGTGTCCGGCAGCTCGAACGAGTCGTTGTAGGACCCGCCGAACCTCGCGGCCAACCCCCCGATCACGACCGCCAGGACCAGCCACACGGCGACCGCGCTCCACGGTCGACGCACAGCCCAGCGTGATACCGCTCCCATCTCAGGCACTCCCTCGGGTATGGTGCGGCAGATGTATGCGCCACACATGCAACTGGGCTGAGAGTATGTAATGTGTGCCCCACATGCAACTACTGGACAGTGCGGATCACGCACGGACGCGCAGGAGGTGGGCTGGCGATGGACGATCCGTCCCGCGCCGACAGCAGTTGCGCGCTCGGCGCTGCCTGGCATGACCCCGCGTTGATCGAGCGCCTCGATCGCGCCCTGTTGCGGATGCGGCGCGCCGTCGTCCGACCCGAGAGCACCTCGGTGCCGATCCCGGCCCTGCAACGCACCGTGGACCTGGCCAAGATCATGGCCTGCCTGGCGATCTCGGACCTGCAGGACCCGGAGGACCCGCTGCGTCCCGTCACGGTCAAGGATGTCGCGGCAGCGCTGAGCCTGGAGCATTCGACGACCAGCCGGCTCCTGGCCGACACCGAGGCCGAGGACCTGATCCGGCGAACGACAGACTCCCAGGACCGCCGGCGCACGGTCGTGCACCTGACCAGCACGGGGCAGATCGTCGTCGAACAGAGCGCGACCATCCGCACGTGGTCGATCGATGCGCTGCTCGCCGACTGGACCCCCGAGGAGCTCAGCACATTCACCGAGCTCATCGAGAAGTTCAGCGCGACGATCGACGAGCGCAGCGACCAGGTGATGGCCGCGGGAATCCAACGATTCCGGGACGCACCCTGACCCGACCCGATTTCTTGACTGATTCCAGAAACCGGGCCAGACTCGGGGGGTGCCCACGGCGCCGGACTACCAGGACATGCTGCGCGGAGCCTCGCTGCGCGTGACGCGTCCTCGCCTCTCCGTGCTCGCCGCTGTTCACGACCATCCGCACGCCGAGACCGAGACGATCATCGGTCTCGTGCGTGCCGAACTCGGCGACGTGTCAACGCAGGCCGTCTACGACGTCCTGAGGGCGCTGACCACCGCAGGGCTGGTCCGACGCATCGAGCCGGCCGGCTCCGTGGCCCGCTACGAGTCGCGCGTCGCCGACAACCACCACCACATCGTGTGCCGATCATGCGGCGCCGTCGCCGACGTCGACTGCGCCGTCGGCCACACCCCCTGTCTGACCGCCTCCGACGACCACGGATACTCGATCGACGAGGCTGAGGTCACCTACTGGGGCCTGTGCCCCACCTGCTCCACCGCACGAACCCACCTGATCCCACCGCCCGAGCTGGAAGGAACGTCATGACTGAGCACCAACGCCGTCGTCGGAGACATGAACGAAGAGGAGCCCGCCAAGTGCCCCGTCGTGCACTCCGTCGCGGGCACGTCCAACCGGGACTGGTGGCCCCACCAGCTGGACCTGGACGCCCTGCGCGCGAACTCGCCGGCGAGCGACCCCATGGACGCCGACTTCGACTACGCCGCCGCCTTCGCCGCGCTCGACCTCGCCGCCGTCAAGCGTGACATCGAGGACGTGATGACCACCTCGCAGGACTGGTGGCCCGCCGACTACGGCCACTACGGCCCCCTGTTCATCCGGATGGCGTGGCACAGCGCGGGCACGTACCGGATCAGCGATGGTCGTGGCGGCGCCGGCGCCGGCCAGCAGCGCTTCGCCCCGCTCAACAGCTGGCCCGACAACGCCAACCTCGACAAGGCGCGTCGCCTGCTCTGGCCGGTCAAGAAGAAGTACGGCAAGTCGCTGTCCTGGGCCGACCTCATGGTCCTGGCCGGCAACTGCGCCCTGGAGTCGATGGGCTTCGACACCTTCGGCTTCGGCGGCGGTCGCGCCGACGTCTGGGAGCCCGAGGAGGTCAACTGGGGCGCAGGAGGCCGAGTGGCTCGGCGACGCGCGCTACAGCGGTGACCGCGAGCTCGCGAACCCGCTCGGCGCGGTCCAGATGGGCCTGATCTACGTGAACCCGGAGGGCCCCAACGGCCAGCCCAGCGCCCTGGCCGCGGCGCGCGACATCCGCGAGACGTTCGCCCGCATGGCGATGAACGACGAGGAGACCGTCGCGCTCATCGCCGGTGGGCACACGTTCGGCAAGACCCACGGTGCAGCCGACCCGAACAAGTACGTCGGGCGCGAGCCGGAGGCCGCCTCGCTGGCCGAGCAGGGACTCGGCTGGAGGAACACCCTCGGCAGCCGGCAACGGCGTCTCGACGATCACCAGCGGCCTCGAGGGTGCCTGGACGCCCACGCCCAAGACGTGGGACAACAGCTACTTCGAGACCCTCTTCGGCTACGACTGGGACCTGACCAAGAGCCCCGCCGGTGCCTACCAGTGGGTCCCGACCGATCCTGCTGCAGCAGATGCGGTCCCCGACGCGCACGACCCGTCGAAGCGACACGCCCCGGTCATGCTCACCACGGATCTCGCGCTGCGCATGGACCCGATCTACGAGCCGATCTCCCGACGCTTCCTGGAGAACCCGGACGAGTTCGCCGACGCGTTCGCGCGGGCCTGGTTCAAGCTGACCCACCGCGACATGGGGCCCAAGAGCCGCTACGTCGGTCCGGAGGTCCCCGCCGAGTCGCTCATCTGGCAGGACCCGGTCCCCGCTGTCGACCACGAGCTGCTCGGCGCCGCCGACATCGCGGGCCTGAAGTCCACGATCCTCGCCTCGGGGCTGTCCGTCTCGCAGCTGGTCTCCACGGCCTGGGCCTCGGCCTCCACGTTCCGGGGCACCGACAAGCGGGGAGGCGCCAACGGCGCACGCATCCGCCTGGCTCCCCAGAACGGGTGGGACGTCAACGAGCCAGCCCAGCTGGCGACCGTCCTGCGGACCCTCGAGGGGATCCAGGCCGACTTCAACGCCGCCCATGCCGGCGGCACGCAGGTCTCCCTGGCCGACCTGATCGTCCTCGGCGGGTGCGCCGCGATCGAGAAGGCCGCAAGCGATGCCGGGGTCGAGGTCCACGTCCCGTTCACGCCGGGTCGAACGGACGCCTCGCAGGAGCAGACCGACGTGGAGTCGTTCGCGGTGCTCGAGCCGACCTCTGACGGGTTCCGCAACCACCTCGGCAAGGGCTCTGATCGCCCGGCTGAGCAGCTGCTCGTCGACCGCGCCGCGCTCCTGACGCTCACCGCACCCCAGATGACCGTCCTCGTGGGCGGCCTGCGGGTCCTCGGCGCGAACACCAAGGGCTCGCAGCTCGGGGTGCTGACCGCGCAGCCGGGCGTCCTGAGCAACGACTTCTTCGTCAACCTGCTCGACATGGGCACCAGGTGGGCGGCCACCAACGAGTCCGAGGACACCTTCGAGGGTCGGGACGCGAGCACCGGTGAGCCGCGGTGGACGGCCTCGCGTGCCGACCTGGTCTTCGGATCGAACTCCGTGCTGCGCGCGCTGGCCGAGGTGTACGCCAGCGACGACGCGAAGGAGAAGTTCGTCCGTGACTTCGTCGCCGCGTGGGACAAGGTCATGATGCTCGATCGGTTCGACATCGCCTGATCCGCCAGAGCCCGGGGAGGTCCACATGGATCTCCCCGGGCTTCGGCGTCTCGGCCCTCGACGGAGCCGTTCTCCGCGTCGACGGGGCAGGTGGGGGCTCCTATGCTTCAGGCATCCCGCGGGTGAGCAGTTCCGGACCTGCGGAACCCATGGAGGCCAGGATGTCCGAGGAAGCGCCCCGTAGTGGCGTTCAGTTGATCACCTACGCCGACCGTTTGGGGGGCACGCTCCCCGGGTTGAAGGACCTCCTCGACGGTCCGCTGCGGGGGGTGTTCGAGGGGGTTCACATCCTTCCCTTCTTCACGCCGTTCGACGGGGCTGACGCCGGATTCGACCCGGTGGATCACGCCGAGGTGGATCCGCGGTTGGGGACCTGGGACGACGTGCGAGCGATCGGCGCGAACCACACGCTGATGGTCGACATGATCGTGAATCACGTCTCCGCAGACTCCCCAGAGTTCCGCGACGTGGTCGCACACGGGGCCGCCTCCCGGCATATGGGGCTGTTCCTGACGATGTCTGACGTCTACCCCTCCGGCGCTGACGAGCGAGAACTCGTGGGCATCTACCGCCCGCGCCCGGGCCTGCCGTTCACGCCCCTGACTCTCGGGTCCGACAAGCGGCTGGTATGGACGACATTCACCCCGCAGCAGATCGACATCAACGTCGACGACCCCGCCGGGGAGGCCTACCTCGACCGAGTCCTCGGGGCGCTGGCCCGCGGCGGTGTGTCCATGATCCGCTTGGATGCGGCCGGATACGCCGTGAAGCGGCCTGGAACGTCGTGCTTCATGACGCCCCAGACGTTCGACTTCATCGACCGGCTGACCGCCAAGGCGCGCGCCCTGGGCATGACCGTGCTGGTGGAGATCCATGCCCACTTCGAGCGACAGGTCGCGATCGGGGCACGGGTGGACCGCGTCTACGACTTCGCTCTCCCGCCCCTGCTGCTGCACGCCCTGTACACGGGCCGGGCCGACCCGCTCCGGCGCTGGCTCGAGGTACGCCCGACGAACGCGGTCACGGTGCTCGACACGCACGACGGCATCGGGGTCATCGACGTCGGGGCCGACCAGATGGGCGACCGGCGCCCGGGACTGCTCACCCCTGATGACATCGACGCCTTGGTCGACGGCATCCATTCCCATGCCCGAGACCAGTCGCGCAAGGCAAGCGGGTGGGCGGCATCGAACGTGGACGTCTACCAGGTGAACTGCACGTACTACGACGCACTCGGCTGCGACGACGCCGCCTACCTCCTGGCACGGGCAGTCCAGTTCTTCACCCCAGGGATCCCGCAGGTCTACTACGTCGGCCTGCTGGCGGGGACCAATGACATGGAGCTCCTGGCGCGCACGGGCGTCGGGCGCGACATCAACCGGCACCACTACACGCGCGACGAGATCGATCGGGACCTCGCCAAGCCCGTGGTCCGCGCGCTGCTCGACCTGATCCACCTGCGCAACACCCATCCGGCGTTCAGTGGGACCTTCGAGGCCGGCGGGAACGGATCGCGGCTCGTCCTGACCTGGACCCACGAGCAGGCCTCCGCCGTGCTCGAAGCCGACCTCGACGCCCGCACCGCCCGCATCACCGCGACCGATACCGCCGGCAGAGTCGCCACATGCGAGGATCTGCTGACCGGCACCGCCGCCCTGAGAGGACCCCAGAGCTAGCGTGGGGTGAGTCGAGGTTGTCGACCCGGTCGGCATGCCCGTACGGCGAACATCATCCGGTGCAGGGTCGTTCCTCGTCCTTCACGGATCCATCGAATTCCCGGGAACTGAGCCGGAGCAGTCACATTGCACATCGGCCGATGGATGTGACCCGATTCCCGTTACCGAATCGTTATCAACTGCACGGAGGTTTCGCAGCCCTCTGTCTTTGCTGAGCACCTGTCCACGCGCAATGCTGCGTCTGAGGGCGGTACCCCGCCCCGATCCCGCATACAAGGAGACACAGTTCTATGGCTACATCTCCCCGATCCCGTTGGCTCATGGCGGCGGCTGGCGCGTCCAGCATCGCCCTGGCCCTCACCGGGTGTTCATCCAGCTCCGAGACGGCGACTGACGCCGGGTCGGCCTCTGCCGGCGGCGCCGACGCGTGCGCGGCCTACACCCAGTACGGGGACTTGTCCGGCAAGGAGGTGAACATCTACGCCTCCATCCTCAGCCCAGAGCTGGAGATGTACGAGGCGGCCTTCGTGCCGTTCGAGGAATGCACCGGCGCCAACCTGATCTTCGAGGGCTCCAACGAGTTCGAGGCTCAGCTCAAGGTGCGCGTGAAGGCCGGGAACCCGCCGGACATCGCCCTCATCCCGCAGCCGGGCCTGCTGGCGAACCAGGTTGCGACCGGCTCGGTGAAGAAGCCGTCCGCGACCGTGGAGAAGAACGTCGACGAGAACTGGACGCCTGACTGGAAGGCCTACGGCTCGGTGGACGGTGTCTTCTACGCGCCCCCGAACAGCTCCAACATGAAGTCGCTGGTGTGGTACTCGCCGTCGATGTTCGCTGACAACGGCTGGGAGATCCCGACCACGTGGGCGGAGTTGAAGACCCTGTCCGACACCATCGCGGCATCCGGCATCGTGGACAAGCCGTGGTGCGCGGGAATCGGCTCGGGCGATGCGACCGGGTGGCCGGCAACCGACTGGCTCGAGGATGTCATGCTGCGGGTGAACGGCCCCGAGGTCTATGACCAGTGGCTCACCCACGAGATCCCGTTCAACGACCCCAAGGTCGCGACTGCACTCGATGAGGTCGGCTCCTTCCTGAAGAACGAGAAGTACGTGAACGGCGGCCTCGGCGACGTGAAGTCGGTGGCGTCGACCACCTTCCAGGACGGTGGTACGCCGATCCTCGACGGTACGTGCGCGATGCACCGCCAGGCGACCTTCTACGCCTCCCAGTTCCAGGCCGTGAACCCGGACGTGAAGATCGCCGCGGACGGCGACGTGTTCGCGTTCTACCTGCCTGCCGTTGATCCCGCGACGAAGCCGGTCCTCGGTGGTGGCGAGTTCATCACCGCCTACTCGGATGCCCCTGAGGTCGTGGCTGCGCAGGAATGGCTCTCGACGGCTGACTACGCGACCAGCCTTGCCAAGAACAGCACGGGCATTGCCAGCGCGAACCTGAATGTCGATCCCGCGCTGTTCACCGGGCTCACCCGGATCGTGGTGGACACGCTCCAGGATCCCAACAGCCAGTTCCGTTTCGACGCCTCCGACCTGATGCCGGCAGCCGTCGGCTCCGGGTCGTTCTGGACCGGGATGACTGAGTGGATCACCGGCAAGTCGACGACAGACACGCTGGACTTCATCGAGAAGTCCTGGCCGACCTCCTGATCGTCGTGTGATTGGGGGGCCAGCCGTCATGCGGCTGGCCCCCCAACTCGTCTATCGTCACCAACGTCCCGCGTCGGGCTAAATGCGGCACCCGGCGCCGTCGGCTCGCTCGATCATGGAGGCTCGCACGTCGTGTCCACCCCCGAGAAGTTCTTCCAGATGTTCCTCGCCCTCGCAGGCTTCGTGGTGTTCTTCGCCGTGCTCCTGTTCATCGTCAGCAGAGTTCGCGGGCGTGCCAACCAGCCCGTGACTGTCCTGGCCTTCGTCGGCCCTGCCCTGGTCATGCTCGCTTTCGGCCTGCTGTACCCGGCAATCGTCACGATGGTCCAGTCCTTCCAGAACGCCGATAGCACGGCCTTCGTGGGGTTGGAGAACTACGCGACGCTGTTCCGCGAGCAGGAGTACCAGCGGGTGCTGGTCAACACCTTCATCTGGGTCCTCCTGGTGCCCGTCGCAGCCACGCTGATCGGTCTGGTCTATGCCGTGCTCGTGGACCGGACCCGCTCTGAGTCGCTCTCCAAGGCGCTGGTATTCATCCCGATGGCCATCTCCATGGTTGGTGCGTCGATCATCTGGAAGTTCGTGTACGACTACCGGCCCACCAACGCCCCGCAGATCGGCCTGGCCAACCAGTTACTGAAGTCCCTGGGGCTCGACACCTACCAATTCCTGCTCAACGAGCCATGGAACACGTTCTTCCTCATCGTCGTGATGATCTGGATCCAGGCCGGCTTCGCCATGACGGTGCTGTCCGCGTCGATCAAGGCGATCCCCGACGACATCATCGAGGCAGCCAAGCTTGACGGGGTGTCGGGGATGCAGATGTTCCGCCACATCACCGTGCCCAGCATCCGGCCGGGGATGATCGTGGTGCTGACGACGATCGCCATCGGGACCCTGAAGGTGTTCGACGTCGTGCGCACGATGACGGGCGGCCGGTTCAAGACCAGCGTGGTCGCCAACGAGTTCTACACCCAGGCATTCCGCTACGACAACGCCGGACTGAGCGCAGCGCTCGCCGTCCTGTTGTTCATCCTGGTCGTGCCGATCATTGCCTACAACATCTCGCAGCTGCGGAAGGCGACCCACTGATGACTGCCCTGAACCCTGCTGCCCACACGATCCCCGAGGGCGAGGACCTCATCCCCAAGCCGGCCAAGGCGCCCAAGGCGAGCGAGGCGAGCATCGCGCTGCGCCAGAAGTCCGTCTGGGCCTCGGTCATCGCGGCGGTCATCGCCATACTGTGGACGATCCCGACCATCGGCCTGCTCATCACCAGCTTCCGGCCAGCCAAGGACATCCGGCGATCCGGTTGGTGGACATTCTGGCAGGACCCGAGCTTCACGCTCGAGAACTACCGGCAGGCCCTCTTCGGCGGCACCACCAACCTGGCTGACTACTTCGTGAACTCCCTGGTGATCACGATCCCCGCCGTCGTGATCCCGATCAGCATCGCCTGCATGGCTGCCTATGCATTCGCGTGGATCGACTTCCGTGGGGCGAAGCTGCTCTTCGTCGCGGTGTTCGCCCTGCAGATCGTGCCCATCCAGGTCACGCTCGTCCCCCTGCTCACCCGGTTCGTGGATGCAGGCCTGGCGGGCACGTTCTGGCCGATCTGGATCGCCCACAGCATCTTCGGCCTCCCGCTGGCGATCTACCTGATGCACAACTTCATGAACGAGCTGCCCAAGGAACTCGTTGAGGCTGCGAAGGTGGATGGTGCAGGTCACCTCACGATCTTCCTGAAGATCATGATGCCCCTGATGGTTCCGGCGATCGCCGCCTTCGCAATCTTCCAGTTCCTCTGGGTCTGGAACGACCTGCTGGTCGGGCTCACGTTCGGCGCCAGCCCGGAGGTCGCCCCCCTGACGGTCCGCGTTGCGGACCTGGCCGGAAGCAAGGGCTCCCAGTGGCACCTGCTGTCGGCGGGGGCGTTCATCTCGATGTTCGTCCCACTGATCGTCTTCCTCTCGCTCCAGCGCTTCTTCGTCCGCGGCCTGCTGGCTGGGTCGGTCAAGGGATGACCGGAAGGCCAGGGGCCACTCCTGAAGGGTCGCGAACACCGTGGGACAGGGTCATGATGCTCGATCGGTTCGACATCGCCTGATCCCCGAGCCCGGGTCGGTCCACGTCGACCGGCCCGGGCTCGGGGATCAGCCCTCGATCAGGAACTCGGCCCGCAGGAGGTCAGCGGGGCGTGAGCTGGGGCCGACCTGCAGCTCGAACCCACCGGGCTCCACGACCCGGCGACCGTCGGCGGTCACCAGCGTGCACATGTTCGCGGGCACCTCGATGCTGACCCTGACCGACTCCCCGGGTGGCACCTGGACCTGGCGCCACGCCTTGAGCTCCTTGTCGGCCCAGGTCACGCTGGTCACCAGGTCGCAGACGTAGGCCTGGACCGTCTCCAGCGCAGGGCGGGTCCCTGAGTTGGTGAGCGTGACCTCGGCGCGCACCACCCCGTCCACAGGCACCACCGACTCAGCCACCGCCAGGTCCGAGTACTCGACCGTCGAGTAGCTCAGGCCCTCGCCGAACACGAACAGCGGCTCCTGGGTGAGGTCGGCGTAGCGGTCACCGTGCTGGCCACGGATCTGGTTGTAGTACACCGGCTGCTGGCCCACGTGCCGCGGGACGGACAGCGGCAGTCGCCCTGTGGGCTCGATCAGGCCGAGGATCAGCTCGGCGATCGCCTGCCCGCCGCGCATGCCGGGGTTGAACGCCTCGACGATCGCGGCCGCAGCCATCGCCGACGCTGGGAGGACCGACGGCTTCGAGTGCACCAGCACCACGATGACCGGTGTGCCGGTCGCCGCGAGCGCGTCGAGGAGGGCGACCTGGCCCCCCTGCAGCTCGAGGGTGGCCGTCGAGCGGGTCTCGCCGGTCAGCGCGATCGTGTCGCCGACGACAGCGACCACGTAGTCCGCCGACTCGGCGGCGGAGACCGCCTCTGCCAGCAGCGCCTCGTCGATCGGGGCCGGCGAGAACACGGGCGCGCGCGCCGCGCCGTCATGCCACGACTCGCCCGCCGGGTCGGGCACGAGGACCTCGATGTCGGCCCCGCGGGCGTACGTGACCGCCCAGCCCTGCGGTGTCACCGCGCGGAAGCCGTCGAGCACTGTCTGCACCATCTCCCGGGGGTGGCCGTCGGGCATCCAGTTGATCTGGCCGGAGTTGCCGGCCCAGTCCCCGAGCACCGCCGCGGGATCGTCGGCGTTGGGCCCGATGACCGCGATCGTCCGGGCCGGGCCGACGACCATGGCCCGCCCATCAGGGCCGGCTCCCATCCCGCCCTCCAGCGGCAGCGTCCCGTCGTTGCGCAGCAGCACGAGCGACCGGCGGGCCACCTCGAGGTTCAGGGCGGCGTGCTCGGCGGTGCCGATCACCTCGGCCCGACGGGCTGGGTCCGCAGGGGGCCGAGGGTTCTCGAAGAGCCCGAGCTCGAACTTGAGCCGGAGGATCCGCCGGACGGCGGCATCGATCTCGGCCTCGGTCAGCCGGCCGTCGGCAACCGCCTCCTGGGCTCCGGAGAAGAACTCCGGCGTGGTCATCACCAGGTCGTTGCCCGCGCGCACCGCCACGGCCGAGGCCTGCGAGTAGTCGGCGCACACCTTCTGCTCCCACACCATGCGCCCGACGTCGTCCCAATCGGTCACCAGCATCCCGGTGAAGCCCCACTCCCCCTTGAGCACGTCGTTGAGCAGCCACCGGTTCGCGGTGATCGGGACGCCGTCCATCGCCTGGTAGCCGAGCATGAACGTCCGGCACCCGGCACGGGCCACCCGCTCGAAGGGGGGCAGGAACCAGGAGCGCAGCTTGCGCGGGCTGATGTCGGACTCGCTGGCATCGCGTCCGCCCTGGGTCTCGGAGTACCCGGCGAAGTGCTTGGCGCATGCGAGCACGGCCGTCGGGTCGTCCAGGCCGGCCCCCTGGTACCCGCGCACCATGGCCGCCCCGAGCTCGCCGATCAGGAAGGGGTCCTCGCCGAAGGTCTCGCCGACGCGTCCCCAGCGCAGGTCCCGGGCGATGCACAGCACCGGGGAGAACGTCCAGTGCAGCCCGGTCGCCGAGACCTCCACGGCGGATGCCCGGGCCATCCGCTCCACCAGGTCCACGTCCCAGGAGCACGCCATGGCCAGCTGCGTCGGGAAGATCGTGGCGCCGGGCCAGAACGAGTGCCCGTGGATCGCGTCGTCCGCAGTCAGCAGGGGGATGCCCAGCCGGGTCCCGGCCGCCAGGTCGATCGCGGTGACCATCGCCTCGGGCGAGGCGTGCAGGATCGAGCCGGCCAGAGTGGTCGTGACGATGTCGTCGAGGTCCCCCTGGGCATTGAGCTGCAGCATCTGCCCGACCTTCTCGGGCAGGGTCATGCGACCCAGCAGGTCCTCAACCCGCTCGTCGACGGACGTCAGGGGATCCCGGTAGGGAAGCGCCACGATGGCCTCCTTCGCCTAGGAACAGCCGACCTCGGTCTTGACCGTCGTGATCGACGCGTTGTCAGGCATCGATCGCCGCCTTGTACTGGGGGGCGGCCTCGGCCGGCGGAGTACCTTCGGGGATCGCTGCGACGGCCTGGGTGAGGGCATCGTCGGCCGCCGCGATGTCCTCCTGCGACCGACTTCGTCAGCTGGGAGAGCGGAACCGAGTTCGCCTCGATGGCGGCCTGGACAGCGCCCCACTGGGCCTTCACCAGCTCGGCGGAGCTGCCATCCTCGATCAGGCCCGCCATCGTGTCCACCTCGGTCTGCACCTTGGCCGCACCCTCGCAGTAGGCGGCGTTCGCATCTGTCGTGTCCCCAGATGACGAGCATGCCGACAAGGACAGGGCCAGAACGATCGCGGCAAGCGCGGCTGTGGTGCGCGTGATCTTCATGGTGCGGCTCCTCCAGGGGGGCACCTGCCGACCTCTCCGTGCCGGGCACGAATCGCCGGACGAGCCTCCCGACGTGGGTTGGTGGATCCAGTAAAGCAGGGAGAGCGCTCTCCTGTCACCCCGGTCGGCGCCCGGCCCAACGTCACCTCCCGGAGCAATGACCTGCTTGGATGCACGCATGCACGTCGCCCGCGCACTGACCAGACGCTGTGGCCCGACCGAGGCCGAGTTCCTGCCCTCGGAGGGCGGCCGCCTGACCCACCTCCGGTACGACGGGGTGGACCTCGTCCTGCCACCCGGCCGGGTGCCCGGCTTCCACGGCGACACCTTCTGGCCCAGCCCGCAGGCGAGATTCGACTGGCCGCCGCCACCTGTCCTGGACGCAGGACCCTACGAGATCGTCGCCGAATCATCACTCTCCCTGAGCCTGCGCAGCGCCCCTGATCATGAGTTCGGGCTGCAGGTCGAGAAGCGGTTCGAGCTGTCCGAGCACGGCCTGGCCATGCAGTTCACACTCACGAACATCTGGTCCCACGCCCAGGACGTCGCCCCGTGGCAGGTGACCCGGGCCCCCCACACGGGGATCCTCGTCTGGGCCACGGGCCAGCCCTTCCAGGACGCCGACCGCCTCCAGAAGCAGGCGGAGGACCCCGGCTGCTGGTTCGTGCACTCCGGTTCGACCGTCACGTTCGAGGGGCTCGAGGCCGGCGAGGACCACTCGAGCATCGTCGTGCCCGAGGTCCCGGGAACCTCGAAGATCTTCACCGACGCACGCGGATGGCTGGCCCATGTCCACGACGCGACGCTCTTCCTGCGGGTCTTCCCCGACCTGAGCCTGGAGCAGGCAGCGCCTCGCCAGGGCGAGGTCGAGATGTTCTTCGACGCCGGGCGTGACTACATCGAGCTCGAGAACCAGGGCGCCTACGTGACCCTGGCCCCGGGGCAGAGCCTGGCCTACCCCGTCGAATGGCGATTCCGCGCACTCGACCCCGGGCTGCCGACCGACCGGCTCACCCCCGAGCTGCTCGTGGAGATCCACGCCGCCCTCGATCCGCCCGGCTCGCACCTCGGTCGGCCTGTGTAGCCCGCCACGCTGGGAACGACCAGTGTGCACCTCGGCAGGGTTGACAACGGTGGTGCACCGGGCCATTCTGGAGCACGTCAGAGAGCGCTCTCCGATGCGCTCCCGGACATCGCCACCCATCGGGTTGTGGTCATCGCCATGGCGATGGCCCGGTGCTCGAGCACCACCCTCCACACGGATCGTCCGGCACGTACCTGCCGGTGAAGGGAACGGATTCATCATGGCCAGTGTGACGTTCAAGGGCGCGACCCGGATCTACCCGGGGTCGACCAAGCCTGCTCTGGACAAGTTGGACCTCGAGGTCAAGGACCAGGAGTTCCTCGTCCTGGTCGGACCCTCGGGATGTGGGAAGTCCACCTGCTTGCGGATGCTCGCCGGGTTGGAGGAGGTCAACGAGGGCGCGATCTTCATCGGTGACCGGGACGTCACCAACCTGGCCCCGAAGGATCGTGACATCGCGATGGTGTTCCAGTCCTACGCCCTGTACCCGCACATGACCGTGCGGGAGAACATGGGCTTCGCGCTGCAGATCGCCGGGATGGACAAGAAGGAGATCGAGTCCCGGGTCCTGGAAGCCGCCAAGATCCTGGACCTCGAGCCGTACCTGGACCGCAAGCCGAAGGCGATGTCCGGTGGGCAGCGCCAACGCGTGGCCATGGGCCGGGCGATCGTGCGCAACCCGCAGGTGTTCCTGATGGACGAGCCGCTGTCCAACCTCGACGCCAAGCTGCGGGTGCAGACCCGCACCCAGATCGCCAAGCTGCAACGCGACCTCGGGGTGACCACCGTCTACGTCACCCACGACCAGACCGAGGCCATGACCATGGGCGACCGGATCGCCGTGCTCAAGGACGGCCTGCTGATGCAGGTCGGCACCCCCCAGGACCTCTACGACACCCCCGCCAACGTGTTCGTCGCCGGATTCATCGGCTCCCCTGCGATGAACATCATCGAAGCACCCGTGATCGAGGGCAACATCCGCCTGGGCAACAAGTCGGTCCCCGTACCCGACGCCGCCGCCAAGGTCCTGGCCGCCCGCGGACGCACCAGCGTGATCATGGGCATGCGCCCCGAGGACCTGCGCATCTCGGACTCCGAGACCGCCTGGCCCGTCGAGGTCCAACTCGTCGAAGGCCTCGGCGCCGACGCCTACGTCTACACCGAGGTCCAACTCCCCGGCGGCACCACCCACCAAGTCGTGGTCCGCACCGACGGCCGCCAACACCCCGCCCGCGGATCCATGCTCGGCCTCGAAGCAGTCCCCCACCACACCCACCTCTTCGACCCCGAAACCGGCGAACGCCTCGAGTACTGACTCACAGGACTGTGGCCCAGACCCGGTACGGGGCTGGGCCACAGTCCTGTCCGGGCTGACCGCCTCGGACGTGGCGAGGCAGAATCAGATCGCTGCGGGGGTGCGCACCTCGATCAGGTCGACGGTCCCGGTGCGCCCGAAGATGCTGGCGCTCAGGTCCTGGGGGATCCGGCCCTCCGGGCAGTCCACCGCAGTCCCGTCGGCCCGCACGACCCGCACGCTCACGCCCTCGGCCTGCCGGTACACGACCGGCACCTGGCAGAACGTGAACGCCAGCGAGCCGGCCATCAGGTCGATCCTGCCGTCGTCGCCCAGGACGTCGACGTACTCGAAGGTCCCGGGAACCTCGCGCCACTCGGTCGCCCGCAGCAGGATGGGCCGGAACACGATCTGGCCGTCCTCGACCCGCAGCCCGAGCTCGCCGAGGCGGGTGAGCACCTCCTCCTTCACCTGACCGGTCATGCCGGGCTGGCGGGCACCATGCCCGGCCGGCGTGTGCGAGTAGGGGTCGGCCGGGAAGGCTCCGTAGACCTCGGCGGACTTGCAGTACCCGAGCCCGGCTCGGACGTCCTCGTAGGCCGCGATCAGCGCCTCGATCGTCGCGCTCGACTCACCGTCGGCCACTGCCCGCTCGACGGTCTCCTGCACCGCGAGCAGCAGCTTGGACACCATGTGCCAGTAGATGCTGCCCAGCCCCTCGTAGGCGAAGAACGACCCGGACCGGCCGGTGAACTCGGCGTGGGTGAACACCTCCTCGAAGATGTCCAGCAGCTCGGCGCGGCTGGCCGCGGCCACCTCACCCAGACCCGGATCGTCCGCGAGCCGGTCAAGGGCGTCCTGCACGTCGCGAACATTGCGGATGCCGGCTGCGAAGTGCAGGTCTCCGTGCACATCTGCGACGACCAGGCTGCGGTCCCCCGCCGCGACCAGGGCGGCGACCAGCGGGCAGGACTGGGCCCGGCTGGCTGTGAAGGTGTTCCGATCGAGGAAGCCCGCAAGGTCCTTGTCGGGGTACAGCGTGTAGCTGTGCTGGTCCGCACGGTAGAGGGCGCTGGCACGGAGCGCGGCAATCAGGTCCAGGGACTCCTGTACCCCCAGCTCACCGCTGGACAGCATCGCAACCTGGCCCTCGAGCATCTCCGGCAGCCGTCGGATCCGCGCACCGCCGTCGGCGAGATCGAGGGTGTTGTACGAGTGGTAGAGCGCATCCTCGCGCCGGTTGGCCAGCAGGCTCGCGTCGATGTAGGACAACGCCGAGTCGAGGAGCAGCTGGACCTGATCGTCGGTGACGACCGTCCGCGCCCCGCTGAACCCGGCGTAGACCCGCGCGCGATAGGCGCCGCCGAGCGCCCCGAGATCGTCCATGAAGGCGCGCCGGGCCGCGTCGGTGAAGCCTCCGTCGAGGTGCTCCCGGTGCGCCTGCAGGGCCTGCGAGACAGCGCTGAGCAGGTGCGCGAGCTCCACGGTCACGTGCGCCTCGGCGGTCACGAGCCCCCGGACGAACTCCACGTAGCGTCGCAGCTGGGCCAGCGTCACCACGGACAGCCCACGGCCCACGAGGGCGTTGTTGGCGTCGTTCCACTCGGGGCGCTGGGTGTTCATCCAGATGCCACCGTCGGGCACCAGGTTCACGAGCTTCGCGAGCAGCAGGAGCAGGAGCTTCTCGGCCAGGGTGACCCGGACCAGCTCGCCGTCCGGACCGTGCACGAGCCTCCCGTCGGCACCGCGCTCGGCGACCCGGGCTGCGACGAGTGCCTCGTGCTCCTCGTCGAAGGTGATCGTCTCGAAGGGGTCGGCAAGGATCTGGTCGTAGTCGGCGATCCGGTAGGGGACGTCGGCGTGGGTGAAGATCGCCGTGTCGAGCATCCCCCGCAGGCGACCGGGATGGAACCGCGCCGATGTCTCGAGGAGCCGGAGGAGGTAGACGATCTGGTGGTCGCTCCAGTAGCCGATGTTGGCGAACGGGTTCTCCGGCTCGGGAACCTCCCAGTCGACTCCCGAGCGCGAGATCCGGTACGGGTTGTAGCCGTCGGCGGTCGTGGCGTCGAGGAACACGGTCACCATCGACTCGAGATACTCCGGGAACGACCACGCGAGGGCCTCCCAGTTCTGGAAGATGTCGCGCCAGTTGCCCTGGAAGTACAGCTGCGGATCACCGTTCTCGTCGCGCAGCGCGATCTGGAACTTGTTCCAGGGCCGGGAGGGATCCCCATGGCGACGGCTGAACGTCAGGGGCAGGTACTCCAGGGCCATCCGGAGCAGGTCGGGGTTCCTGCTGGCCCGCGCCCCCTCGATCAGCTGGCTGATCGTCATCTGCTCGGGCATGTCCGCCAGCAGTGGTACGCAGAGCGCAGCGGTGGCCGGGCTGCGCTCCTCGATGAACGCCCGCACATCGCGCGCGTCGATCACGTACCCCGCGGCCGGGATCCCGCCGCGCATCACGTTGAACAGCACGTTGGCGGTGTGGTGGGCCGTCGCACGCTCCTCGCCAGTGGACTGGAACCCGTCCGCGGAGGCCAGGATCCGGTCGAGGTCGGCACGGCTGGCCCGCAGGTCCGCCTCCAGGACGGCCTCCAGCTCGTCGGGCCGCGCGAGCAGGTCGCGCAGTGCCACCACGTCGGCGGCATCCTGCTCGACATCTCCGACGATGCTCCACGACCGTTGCTCTGCGGGCGCCAGGCTCACGCGCGCGTGGACGAGGTAGGCGCCTCGCTGGCCACGGACGTCGTGCTCTGCGACGACGGGACCACCGCGGCGGAACGCGGGCAGCTGCTGGGTCGAGACGAGGTGGTCGACGTCACCGAGCCCGACGTGCCAGGCGACGTTCGCGAACAGGGATTCACTCGGCTCTGCGAGATCGGTCAGCCGGGAGCTCAACCAGAACATGCCCAACCCGGTGCGCTGGTCGGCCTCGGAACGCTTGTACGCGTCGAGCAGGTTGCTCAGCCTGTTCTGGATGTCGACGTTGACGCCCGCGGGCAGCACGTTGACGAACCCATCGAGGAGCTCGACCTCACATGCGTGGTCGCCGATGTTCGTCAGCTCGGCGCTGCGCACGATCCCGAACCTGGTGCCCGTCTGCCAGGTGACCCGCATCCGCAGGCCGAGGTCCGCCCGGACCTCCTCGAAGACCAGCGCGGTGCCCGCGATGTCCTTGTACAGCGCCCGCCGCGACCCCTGGCTCTCGTGCAGGTGCGAGGTGAACGGCTCCCACAGGACGCCCGAGGCGCCGGGGCCGGTCACGCGCAGCAGGCTCAGGCCACCGGTCCGCCCGGCACTCTCGGCCACCTTGTCGTCGGTGTAGTACGGGAACAGCGCCGAGTCCGGCGCCACGCGTCCGGCGGTCAACCCACCGGTGCTCGACACGAACAGCCATGCGTTCCCGGCGCCGACGACGGTCATGAAGAACGGGGCCATGCGGTCGTAGTCACCGATGCGGTAGAACCGACGACCGTGAAGATCCACGTAGCCCTCGGCGGGCTCGGACTCATTGGCGACGGCCTCGGGATCCAGTACCTGACCGAGCATGGGCTGAGCCTCCTGGGAGTGACACGGGGTGCGAGACGGACTCGTATGATCGGAGAGCGCTCTCCCCCCGAGAATGTCACAATCTGATAACTCCCGCAAGGTCGTCTTGACACAGGCTCAGGGATGGGTAGATGCTGCGAGAGCGCTCTCCCAGAGAGACTCCTCCCGGGGAGGGCGGGTGCTGGCCGCGAGCCCCTCATCGGGTCGCGACCGGCGCCCATGACGGCCGAGGCCGCGGAATCCCGTGGCCACGTGAGAACGCACAGCGCAGTGTTGTGCGATTGACACAGGGAGTGGATGTGCGAACAAACAGGAGGTCGTGGGTAGCCCTCACGGCGACGTTTGCGGGGTTGGCGCTGGTTGCCTCGGGATGCTCGAGCGGCAGCGATACGGCCACTGACACCGCGTCGGAGGCTACGGGCACCGAGCCGGTGACCCTGTCCCTGGCGACGTTCAACGAGTTCGGGTACGAGGACCTGATCAAGGAGTACATGGAGCTCAACCCCAACGTCACGATCGAGGCCAAGAAGGCGGCCACCTCGAATGAGGCCCGCGACAACCTCAACACCCGTCTGGCTGCCGGCTCCGGAGCCTCGGACATCGAGGCCATCGAGGTGGACTGGCTTCCTGAGCTCTCGCAGTACCCCGACAAGTTCGTCGACCTGAATGACCCGTCGGTCGAGGGTCGCTGGCTGCCGTGGAAGGTCGCGCAGGCGACGACGGCGGACGGCAAGCTGCTGGGCTACGGCACCGACATCGGCCCGGAGGGCATCTGCTACCGCGCTGACCTGTTCGAGAAGGCCGGCCTGCCGACTGATCGCGAGGAGGTCGCGGCACTGCTCGGTGGCGACGGCGCCACGTGGGAGAAGTACTTCGAGGTGGGCGACCAGTTCGCGGCGAAGGACACCGGGTCGGCCTGGTTCGACAGTGCTGGCGCTACGTACCAGGGCATGATCAACCAGGTCAAGAACGCCTACGAGCAGGAGGACGGCACGATCATCGCGCTGGACAACCCTGAGGTGAAGGCGATCTACGACTCTGTTCTCAAGGCGGCCGCAACCCAGTCGGCGAACGTGGGCCAGTGGAGTGAGGACTGGACCGCGGCGTTCCAGAAGGACGGGTTCGCCACGATGCTGTGCCCGGGTTGGATGCTCGGCGTGATCGAGGGCAACGCTGCTGGTGTCGAGGGTTGGGACATCGCCAACGTGTTCCCCGGCGGTGGCGGCAACTGGGGCGGGTCGTTCCTGACCGTGCCGGCGATGGGCGAGAACCAGGCCGAGGCCAAGAAGCTGGCCGCGTGGCTGACCGCCCCGGAGCAGCAGATCAAGGCGTTCAAGGCCAAGGGCACCTTCCCCAGCCAGGTCGAAGCGCTGAGCTCGCAGGACCTGCTGTCGCAGACGAACGCGTTCTTCAACGACGCACCGACCGGCCAGATCCTGGCTGACCGGGCCAAGGCTGTGGCCGTGGCACCGTTCAAGGGACCGAACTACTTCGCGATCAACGACGCGATGCAGCAGGCCCTGGCCCGCGTGGACGTCGACAAGACCGATGACGCTGCGTCGTCGTGGGCGAAGTTCGAAGAGGCCGTCAACACCCTCGGCTGACGCCTGACCCGGTCTGCCCGGTCCCGGATTCCGCGCCCGCGTGGCGCGGGGTCACGGGACCGGGCGGGCCGGGGCCCCACCCCCGTTGCGCCGGCAGCCGTCAGGCTTCGAGGTGAGCGCGGACACGACTCTGGTGAGTCACCCCAGGCTTTGCCCGGCCGCTTCCCGGGCCCAGTGCTAGACAGTGCGGTTCCCCCCAGGCCCATACCGCCGAACCCGTCGGCTGTGGGTGCAGCGATCCGCAGACGAGGATGCCCGATGTCTTTGAACTCAGCCCCCCCGATTCCCCAGAAGGCCGAGGCGGTCGCCGAGCGCGAGCTGGCCCGCCGAACGCGGCGCAACGCGTGGGACCAGAAGCTCTCCCCGTACCTGTACATCTCCCCGTTCTTCCTGCTGTTCGCCCTCGTGGGCCTGTTCCCGCTGGGCTACACGGCCTTCGTGTCCGTGCACGACTGGAACCTGATCGGCGGCAAGGGTGACTTCGTCGGGCTGGAGAACTACCAGCAGGTCCTGCAGCAACCCCTGTTCTGGAAGGGCCTGCGCAACACGTTCAGCATCTTCCTGCTCTCCTCGGTGCCCCAGGTCCTGATCGGCCTGTTCCTGGCCGCGATGCTCGACGCCAACCTGCGGGCCAAGACGTTCTGGCGGATGGGCGTCCTGCTGCCCTACGTCGTGATGCCCGTGGCCGTGGGCATGATCTTCAACAAGATCTTCGCCGACCAGTCCGGCATGGCCAACGCGATCCTGGCCAAGTTCGGCATCGAGCCGATCGCCTGGCACGCCGACGTCCTGGCCAGCCACATCGCCATCGCGACCATGGTCGACTTCCGGTGGACCGGTTACACCACCCTGATCCTGCTCGCCGGCATGCAGGCCATCCCCAACGACCTCTACGAAGCCGCCGTCGTCGACGGCGCCGGGCGCTGGCGGTCGTTCCGCTCGATCACAGTCCCCTCACTGAAGCCCACCATCATCTTCGTGGTGATCACGTCGACCATCGGCGGACTGCAGATCTTCGACGAGCCCCGCATGTTCAACCAGACCGGCAACGGCGGATCCGACCGGCAGTGGATGACCGTCACGATGTACCTCTACGAACTCGGATGGGGCGCCCAGAAGAGCTTCGGCCGCGCCTCAGCCGTGGCGTGGATCCTGTTCCTGATCATCCTGGTCATCGGCGGCATCAACTTCATGATCACCCAACGAATCTCGGGGACCAGCACGAAAGGCGGCAAGTCATGAGCTCCATCGGAGCGGTCGAGCAGACCGCAGGCAAAGGAGCAGCACGCTATGCCGAGCGGAAACGTAACCGCGCAGCCGGCGTGGGCTCCAACCGCAGGGGCGGCTGGGTCACCTACGCCATCCTGACCGTCGTCCTGCTGATCTCGTTCTACCCGATCTACTACACCTTCCTGCTGGCATCCTCCGACGCCATCACGATCGCCCAGAACCCGATCCCGTCACTGATCCCCGAGGGAAACTTCGTCGACAACGTGACCCGAGTCATCAACTCCGACATCAAGTTCTGGCAGGCCCTGGGCAACTCCATCATCGTGGCCGTCATCACCTCGATCAGCGTCGTGCTGTTCGCGACGCTGGCCGGGTTCTCCTTCGCCAAGCTGCGCTTCCGCGGCCGGCGGCCCCTGCTCGTGTTCGTCATCGCCACCATGGCAGTGCCCACCCAGCTCGGCGTCGTGCCGCTGTTCATCCTGATGTCCAACCTCGGCTGGACCGGCAAGCTCGTGGCCGTCATCGTGCCCGGGATGGTCACCGCGTTCGGCGTCTTCTGGATGACCCAGTACTTCGAGGAGACCCTGCCCTTCGAACTGATCGAGGCCGCCCGCGTCGATGGATGCTCCATGATCCGCACGTTCTGGCACGTCGCACTCCCCGCCGCGAAACCCGCAGCGGCGATGCTCGCGCTGTTCACGTTCGTCGCCTCGTGGACCAGCTTCTTCTGGCCGTTCATCGTGCTGGGCTCCACCAACCCCACACTGCCCGTCAGCCTGCAGCTGCTCCAGGCGTCCTACTTCAAGGACATCGCGCTGATCATGGCCGGCGTGGTCCTGGCGACCATCCCGCTGATCCTGCTGTTCATCGTCGCCGGCAAGCAGTTGGTCTCGGGCATCATGGCCGGAGCCGTCAAGGGGTGAGCCCAGGACGAGGGTTCCCAGAGGGGTTCATCTGGGGAGCCGCCACGGCGGCCTACCAGATCGAGGGCGCCACGGCCGAGGACGGTCGCGGCCCCTCGATCTGGGACACCTTCAGCCACACCCCCGGCAAGGTCCGGGGCGGGGACACCGGGGATGTCGCAGCCGACCACTACCACCGCGTTCGCCGAGGACGTGGACCTCATGGCCGCGCTCAACCTCGGCGCCTACCGGTTCTCCATCGCCTGGCCGCGGGTCCAGCCCGAGGGTGCCGGCCCGGTCAACCCCGCGGGGCTGGCCTTCTACGACCGACTGGTCGACGCGCTGCTGGCCCGGGGCATCGCCCCGGCTGTGACCCTCTACCACTGGGACCTGCCGCAGGCCCTCGAGGATGCCGGCGGCTGGCCGGCGCGCGACACCGCCCATCGGTTCGCGGACTACGCCGCCCTGGTCCACGACGCGCTCGGGGACCGCGTCGACCTGTGGACCACGCTGAACGAGCCGTGGTGCTCGGCCCACCTCGGGTACTGGTCCGGGATCCACGCCCCGGGACGGACCGAGCCGGCCAACGCCATGGCGGCGATGCACCACCTCCTGCTGGGCCACGGCCTGGCTGTCCAGGCGATGCGGGCAAGCGCACGCCCGGAGGAGCAGCTGTCGATCACGCTGAACCTCTGGCCGATCCTGCCGGCCACCGACACGCCCGGCGACCTGGCTGCCGCCCACCTGATGGACGGCTTCGCCAACCGGCTCTACCTCGACCCGGTCCTGCGTGGGGCGTATCCCGCGGACGTGGTCGAGGCGACGCGCGACCTGACGGACTGGGGATTCGTGCTGCCCGGCGACGCGTCGGTCATCGGTGCGCCGATCGATGTTCTCGGCATCAACTACTACGCACCCCATCGTGCCGGGGCATGCCCGAGCGCCGCCGGGTGGGCGGACTTCCCCCGGAACAGGGGCATCGCGATGCTGCCGCCGCAGGGCGAGCTGACGGACATGGGCTGGGAGATCTCACCAGCGGCGCTCACCGACCTGCTCGTCCGGCTGCGGCAGGACTACGGCGTGCCGCTCATGGTCACCGAGAACGGCGCCGCCTTCCCGGACGTCCTCCTCGCGACAGGCCGGGTCGAGGACCCGCGCAGGATCGCCTACCTCGAGGGCCACCTGGGCGCGGTGCACGACGCGATCAGCGCAGGCGCGGACGTGCGCGCCTACTTCGCGTGGTCCTTGCTGGACAACTTCGAATGGGCCGAGGGCTACTCGAAGCGGTTCGGGTTGGTGTACGTCGACTACGAGACGCTGGCGCGCCACCCCAAGGACAGCGCGCTCTGGTTCGCCCAGAAGGCTCGGGACAACCGGATACCATGACGACCGAACTGAAGGCCAGCGCTCGGGAGAAGGGGAGAAGGCCGATGCCGCCACGCACTGCGCCCGCCCGCCCGAACCTCGAGGACGTCGCCGACCGGGCCGGCGTCTCCCGGGCAACCGTCTCGCGTGTCGTCAACGGCCAGGCGACCGTGGCCGAGGACCTTCGGGAGCGGGTGCAGAAGGCGATCGACGAGCTCGGCTACGTCCCCAACCAGGCTGCGCGGGCACTGATGACCAGGCGCTCGGACGCGATCGCCCTCCTGGCCTCCGAGCCGGCCGCCCGCGTGTTCGGGGACCCCTTCTTCAGTGGCATCGTCCGGGGCGTCAGCATGGAGACCAATCGGGCTGGGCTTCAACTGGTCCTGATGATGGCCCAGGACTTCGAGGACCTGGAGCGCGTCAAGCGGTTCCTGAGGTCCTCGCCCGTCGACGGTGTGATGCTCATCTCCGGCCACGATGGCGACGGGCTCCCCGAGGAGCTCCAGCGCTTGGCCACGCCGTACGTGATCGGCGGGCGGCCGAAGGACTCCGACATGGCCCCGTACGTGGACAGCGAGAACCTGCTGGGGGCCGAGTTCGCCACCCAGCACCTGGTGGCCCTCGGCCGACGCAGGATCGGAACCGTCACGGGACCGTTGGACATGCCTGCGGGCGTCGATCGACTGGCCGGGTTCCGCCAGGCCCTGGGTTCGGCGTACACCGACGACGTGGTCGAGCACGGCGACTTCACCCAGCTCGGAGGTGAGGCTGCCACCGAGCGCCTGCTGGAGCGCGTCCCCGACCTCGACGGACTGTTCGCCGCGTCCGACCTCATGGCCCTCGGGGCGCTGGCGGCGCTGCGACGCGCGGGCCGTCGCGTTCCGCAGGACGTGGCCCTCGTTGGGTTCGACGACAATGAGTTCGCCACGACCGCCGATCCTCCCCTGACCACGATGCGGCAGGATCCGATGGTCATGGGACGCGCCATGGTGCGCCTGTACCTGGCCAAGCATCGCCCGGACATCGAGGTGGCCGCAGGGGACGAGATCCCGGACCTGAGCGGCCTCGACCACCTGATCCTGCCCGTCTCGCTGGTGGTCCGCGACTCGGCCTGAGGCCGTGCCCGCCCCTCGATCGCCCGGTATGCACCCTTGACAGGGGTGTCGCTCTGCGACATGCTCGGAGAGCGCTCTCCACGAATGCGTGCGCACACTACGCGGCATCCGACCCCACGACTGCCCTGCCGGGGCCCGCCCCTGACAGGGCGCACGGATCCACCCACGCGCCGGCGCTCCACTCCCCCGGCGCGTGGGTGGCACCAACCCGAACCTGGCTCAGTGCTCCCACCCTCGACCCGCCCAGCCCACGCACTGGAACCCGATCGCCGGGGCGTCGGCCCGAAGAGCCCGGGCGCCCATCCCTTGCGGGCCCCGCACTGTGCCCGCATGCTTGGTCGATGAGCGGCGACCGACGTGACCCGCTGCCACCGGACGACGAGGTGCCGGGTCCCCCGGTTGGGCGGCGGGTGGTGCTGGGACTGCTCGGCCTGGCCGGCGTGGGGATCGTCCTCGGAAGCCGTGTGGGTTCGGGGCTGTCCGCCATCGCCGAACGGGACCCGACCGGGCTCACCGGGCTCATCCCCGGCAGTGGCCGGTTCCGCTTCTACTCGGTGGTGTCCTCGGTCGACGAGACACCAGCGGCGCAGTACAACCTCACCGTCGAGGGCCTCCCGAACGGCCCGGTGCGGCTCACCTTCGCCGACCTCGCGGCGCTGCCCCAGACGACGATCACCAAGGACGTCCAGTGCGTCACCGGGTGGCGCGTCCCGGACGTGACGTGGTCCGGAGTCCTGCTCTCGGACCTGCTCGAGCACGTGGCCGCGCCCACCGCCGCCGGCGCCGTCCTGTTCGGCTCGTCGGACGGGGCCTACACGGAGTCCCTCACCATGGAGCAGGCGATGCGCCCCGACGTACTGATCGCCACGTCCATGGACGGCGCACCGGTATCCCACGACCACGGTGGCCCGGTGCGGCTCTACGTGGCCCCGATGTACTTCTACAAGTCGATCAAGTGGCTCGACCGGATCACCGTCAGCGACCAGGTGGTACCCGGGTACTGGGAGGAACGCGGCTACGACGTCGATGCGTGGGTTGGGCAGTCCAACGGGAGGTCCGATGCCCCGATCGCCTGACCGGATCCGCCGGTTCAGTCGCGGTGAGCGCGCCATCCACGCCACGCTGGGCACGCTCATGGGCGTCTGCATCGTCACCGCCGCGATGCTCTACTGGGGCCCGCTGAGCACGCTGGTCGGCCGGCGCGACCTGGTCGAGACCGTCCACTACACCAGCGGGCTGCTGCTGCCGCTGCCCCTGGTCATCGGCGCCCTGGCCTCCCGGGCGTTCCGCGCGGATGTGCGCCAACTCAACCGCTTCCTGCCGGGGGACGGTCCCTGGCTGCGCTCCCCCCACCGTCGCCGTGGCGCGTTCCCGTCGGGGAAGTTCAATGCAGGCCAGAAGCTGAACTCCGCCCTCGTCCTGGGTTCGGTGATCGTCCTGTTCGCGACGGGGCTGATGCTGCACTACTTCTCGCTGTTCCCCGATGACATCAGCACTGGTGCCACGTTCGTCCACGATGCCTTCGCCGCTGCCCTCGTCATCCTGACCGCCGGACACCTGTGGATGGCGTGGCAGGACCCGGAGGCCCGGCGCGGGTTGCGCACGGGCTTCGTCTCGCGCGGGTGGGCCGAGCGGGAGCACGCCCTCTGGGCGGCCACGGTGCCGGTCGAGCCCGCGTCCGGCGCAGACCCCGGAGTCGACAGCTCCGAGTCGCGCGGGTGACCATGCCTGCGGATCCGGGTCACTGGCTGGGCTGCGGTCCGAGCCTCGTCCCGTCGGCGACGACCTCGCGACCCCCGGTGTCAGGCAGCTCGACGTCGCCGACCGCCACCACGTCGCGGCCGAAGGTCCAGTCGCCACGCACTGCCAAGCGGGTGGCCGACCGCAGGGACGGCGGGCCCGCAGGGAACCTGGCGTCGAAGTCGGCCATCGTGCGGTAGAAGCGGGGGTCCAACTGGACCAGTGGGGTCGGGTCGCTGGTGCGCTGGAGTGTTCCGTCCGGGGCCTGGGTGTAGGCATCCGAGCGCAGGAGCAACAGGTCGTCGGTCGTCTTCACCGGCAGGAACCGGTCGCGTCCGACCACGATCGCCTGCGCTCCCTCGAACACCTCGATCGCCGCTCCCATCGCAGTCTCGACCTGGACGACCTTCGGGGAACCCGGATCGGTGGGGTCGACATTCTTCGCGTTGCGGATCAGCGGCAGCCCCAGCACCGAGCCGCGCTCGACCAGGGCGGCGTGCAGCTTCTCGAGGTCGAACCACAGGTTGTTGCAGTGGAAGTAGGGGTGCCGGTGCTCGTCGGTGAAGAAGTCCATCTCCTCAGGAGCGGTCTGCGCGGTGTCGCGCAGGATCAGGCGGCCGTCAGACCTGCGGATCGCCAGGTGCCCACCCTTGCGGTCGGCCGGGGTGCGGCGGCACAGCTCGGCGGCATACGGCGCCCCGGACGCGGCGAACCAACCGGCGAGCGTCGCATTCGGAGCCGCCCCGAGGTTGTCGGCGTTGGAGGTGTTGGCGTACCGGTAGCCGAGGTCGAGCAGGGCCTGGAGCACGCCGGAGGACCGGATCGCCGTGTACAGGTCGCCATGGCCCGGCGGGCACCACTCCAGGGCGGGATCCGCCGGCCAGTCGACCGGGGTCAGGTCATCCGCCAGCAGCTTGGGCTCCTGGTTCTGCAGGAAGTCCAGGGGCAGGCCGTCGACGGCGATGTCGGGGTGCGACGCCAATGCCTCCAGGCTCTGCTCACGGGTCCGGAAGCTGTTCATCAGGATCAGGGGCAGGGGCACGTCGTAGGCCTCCCGCGCCGCACGCACCTGGCCGACCAGGACATCGAGGAAGGACATCCCGTCGCGCACCGGCAGCAGGGACTTCGCCCGGTCCATCCCCATCGAGGTGCCCAGCCCGCCGTTGAGCTTGATGAGGACCGTCTGGGCCAGCGCCCCGCGGGCCGCCTCCGGATCGACCACGACGTCAGCCAGCGCCGGGGGGTCGAGGAGCGGCTCGATCGAGTCCTCCGCTATCAGCCCCGTCGCCCCGGACTCCAGGAGCCCGTAGTAGTGCGAGAAGACGTCGATGGCGCTGGCGTCCACGCCAGCCCCGCGCATCTTGTCCTGGGCGAGTCGCAGTCCGTCGGCACTCATGGGTCTCACCCTAGGGCCGCGCCCCCGGGATCAGGAGGCAGAGCCACCCGTCAGTTGCTCACCACTGGGACTACAACCCCAGGCGCCGGGCGGCCAGCTCAGTCATGACCTCGGTGGCACCGCCGCCGATCGACAGGATCCGCACGTCGCGGTAGTGCCGCTCCACCTCGGAATCGCTCATGCAGCCCTGGCCACCGAAGATCTGGATGGCCTGGTAGCTCACTGCCTCGGCGGCGGCGACCGCGGTGTTCTTGGCCAGCGCGGCCTCGGCGATCACCTCCTGGCCGGCGACGTGGCGCAGGGCGATCTGGCGGGTGTAGGTGCGCGCGACGTCGGTCAGTCGGTCCATCTCGACCAGCTGGTGGCGGACCACCTGGTGCGCGGTCAGCGGCTTGCCGAACGTGTGGCGCATCTTGGCCCATTCCAGCGCGAGGTCCAGGCAGCGCTGGGCGGTGGCGTAGGCCTGAACGGCGATGGACAGCCGTTCCACCACGAACTGCATCGCGATCTGGATGAAGCCCGAGCCGGGCACGCCGACCAGGTTGGCGGCAGGCACGCGGCAGTCCGTGAAGGCCAGCTCGGCGGTGTCCGAGCAGTGCCAGCCGATCTTCTCCAGGCGCCTGACGACGCTGAATCCCGGTGTATCGGTCGGGACCACGATCAGCGAGATGCCGCCGAACCCCGGCCCCCCCGTGCGCACCCCGACCACGACCCAATCGGCACGAGCACCCGAGGTGATGTAGATCTTCGAGCCGTTGACCACGTACTCATCGCCATCGCGCTCGGCCCTCGTGCGCAGCGCGGCGACGTCCGAGCCCCCGTCGGGCTCGGTGATCGCCAGGGCCGCGATCGCCCTGCCCTCCAGGACCGGCCGGACGAAGCGTTCGATCTGGTCGCGATCCCCGGCGGCCACCATGTGCGGAAGCGCGATCCCATGCGTGAACAGGCCTGCGGCCAGTCCCCCGCTGGCCCCCGTCTGGATCAGCTCCTCGGTCATGACCAGTCCGTCGATCAGGTCTCCCCCGCTGCCGCCGACGTCCTCGGAGAAGCCGAGGCCCAGCAGCCCGGCGCTGGCCGCACGCTCATGCAGGGACCTGGGGATCTCCCCGTCCCGCTCCCACTCGTCGAGGTCGGGCAGCACGTCCCGCGTGACGAAGTCGCGGGTCAACTGGCGCAGGGCCCTGCGCTCAGGCGTGTTGAACGGGTCTGTCCACTCTGTTCCCATGGGCTCACGCTAGACGGTGCCACTCCATGGGCGACGGGGCGTCCGGCTCAGGCCGGGTCAGCCTCCTGGACGACCTCGAAGCTCCAGATCGTCGAGCCCGTGGCGGCCGGGCGCTCGGACTCCCCGCGGCCGCTGGCCTGTCCGTGCCCGGCGTTGAACGACTGCGACCCGGTCCACTCCTCGAACGCCTCGCGACTGGCCCAGCGGGTGTAGACGAGGTACGACTCCGTGCCCTCCAACGGCCGGAGCAGCTCGAAGTGCTCGAACCCGGGCGCCTTCTCGACCGAGCCCGCGCGGCGGGCGAAGCGCTGTTCCAGGGTGGCCCCCGCTCCCTCGGGGACGGTCAGGACATTGACGGCGACGAAGGTCATGGGCCAATAGTGCCCACAGGTCCGCGAGGCGACTTGCGCCAGCCCCCCCGGAAGGCCCAAAATGATCTTGAGGGCCCCGCTGCTTGCTCCCCCGTCGGCAGCGGGGTTCTCCTGCGCCCGGAGCTCCTTGAGGAACCCGCAGCGCCCGACCCCGCCGACCCGCGAACCGGCAGCCCGACATGGTTGGCTGGGAGGCAGGGCTCGGACGGTTGGACCCGACCGGCCGGTGCCCGGGAGGAGGATCGCGATGTCACTGCAGCGCCCGATGGCCCCCGACCCGTACGAGTTCCTGCCGCCGCGCCCGTGGTTCGAGGTGACGAGCACGGACCTGGTCGACGGGCAGCCCATGCCCATGCCCAACGTCCACGGCTCGGCCGGCGGGCAGAACATCTCCCCGCAGCTGGCCTGGTCCGGCGCCCCGACCGGACACGAAGGGCTTCGTCGTCACCTGCTTCGACCCGGACGCCCCGACTGGGTGCGGATTCTGGCACTGGTCGGTCGTGGACATCCCAGCGTCGGTGACGGAGCTGGCCCGCGGCGCCGGGGCCGATGACGCCGCCCTGCCCGGCGGGTTCCATGCCAGCACCGACTTCGGCACTGCCACCTACGGCGGCGCGGCCCCGCCACAGGGCGACCACCCGCACCGCTACATGTTCGTGGTGCACGCGATGGACGTCGAACACCTGGGAGTCGAGGCCGGCGGGTCCCCCGTGGGCGTCGCATTCCGGCTGGCCTTCCACACGCTGGCCCGCGCCCGGATCACCGTGACCTTCGCCCACTGAGGCACTGCACGCAGCAGCCGGGGCCGTCGGGGCCGTCGCACCACGCCGCCTACGATGGGCTGCCGTGAGCCTCTTCGCGCCGATCCGTGGCCTGTGCCCGCCCCCGGCCCGTGCGGGCGAGGTGGCCGAGCTGCCCTACGACGTCATGGATCGCGACGAGGCTGTGGCGATGGCCGCTGGGCGGCCGCACTCGTTCCTGCACGTGTCCCGTCCGGACATCGACCTGCCCCCGGGCAGCCCCGCGGACACCCCCGAGGCCTATGCCCTGGCGGCGTCGGCCTTCACCCGCCTTCAGGCCGACGGGATGCTCGTGCGCGACCCGGATGCCCGCTTCCACGCCTATCGGATGACCACCGGGGACCACACCCAGACCGGGATCGTCGGCGGCGCCAGCGTCGCGGCCTACGACGCCGGCCGGATCCGCCGGCATGAGACGACCCGGCCCGACAAGCAGGCCGACCGCGCAGCCCAGATCGAGGCCGTCGGCGCGCAGACGGGCCCGGCCTTCCTGATCCACCGATCCAGTGCGGCCATCGCGGGGACCATCGCGCAGGCCACCGCCGGGCCGGCCCCGACTCGCGTGGACGGGCCCGGCGGCGTGCTCCACGAGCTCTGGCCGATCAGCGACCCGGCCACGGTGGCCGCCCTGGTCGGGGCCTTCGACGAGCTGCCGGCGCTCTACATCGCCGACGGCCACCACCGCAGCGCAGCGGCCTCGATGGTGCACGCCCGCCGCCCCACAGGGGCCACCGCGCTGTTCCTCGCCGTGGCCTTCCCCGCCGACGAGGTCCGGATCCTGGCCTACAACCGGCTGGTCCGGGCCCCCGAGGCCATGGACGCCGCGGCGGTCCTTGCCGGGGCCGCCGAGCGCTTCACCGTCGAGCCCTCCGACGGGCCGGTCACCCCGGCTGCCCCGGGCAGGTTCGGGCTCTACCTCGCGGGCAGCTGGTACCGGCTGAGCGCCCCGGATGGGCTGCGCGGGACCGCCGACCCGGTCGACCAGCTCGACGTCGCCGTGCTCCAGCGACACCTGCTGGAGCCCGTGCTGGGCATCGGTGACCCCCGGCGCGATCCGAGGATCGGCTTCGTCGGCGGGGTGCGACCGCTGGCCGAGCTCGAGTCCGCCGTCGACAGCGGCGCCTGGACGGCGGCCATCTCGATGCACCCGACGACCGTCGCCGACCTGATCGGGGTCGCCGACGCCGGCGGGATCATGCCGCCGAAGTCCACCTGGTTCGAGCCGAAGCTGCTCGACGGCCTGGTCAGCCATGTCCTGGACTGAGACGCTCCCCCGAGGTTCGCGCCCGGGCCGCATCACCGTGGTGGGCAACCCCGGACTGGACACCCTGGTTGTCCTGGCCCAGGACGATCCCGACCTCGCGGCCGACGGGCACTTCGTCCGCAACGTCGACACCGTGGGACACGCCGCCGCGTTCGTCGCCCGCGCATGCGCCCGCCTCGGGCACGACACGCGCATCCTGGGCAGCACGGGGGCTGACGTGATCGGCGGACTGGTCCGAGGTGTGCTGGCCGCCGATGGCGTCGACACCGCCCTGATGTTCGACGATCCCGCCGGCACCGCCCGGTCCGTGAACTTCGTTCGACCCGATGGGCGCCGGACCTTCTTCTACGACGGTGGCTCGCACATGACCCTGCGCCCTCCGGAGCAGTCGATCGAGGCGGCGCTGACCGGCACCGACCTGGTGTTCGCGGCACTGCCCAACTGGGCCCGCACCGTCGTGTCGCGGGCCCGGGCGCTCGGCCTGCCCGTGGCCGTGGACCTGCAGGACGTCCGCGACCCGGCCGACCCCTACCGCGCGGACTTCATCGCCTCGGCGGACCTCGTCTTCGCCTCCGCGGCGCACCTCGATGATCCGGTGGCGGCCGCCGTGGCCTGGTTCGCCGCGGGACCTGCCTCGCTCGTGGTGTTCGGCATGGGGGCGCGCGGTGCGATGGTGGTGCAGCGCGGCGACGACGGCCCGGTCGTGACCGCGCAGCCTCCGCCCGAGCTCGACCTGCCGGTCGTCGACACCACCGGCGCGGGTGACAGCCTGGCGACCGGCTTCCTCGACGGGTTGCTGTTCGCCGGGCTGTCGGTGGCCGACGCCCTGCATCGGGGTCAGGTGCTGGCCCGGATCGTCGCCAGCGACCTGGGCGGGGCAGCCCCCTACGACCGCGCTCGACTGGACGCGCTGGCGACCCACTGACGGCTGCGACCCTCCACGGCAGCCCGGTCAGCCCCCAGCCGGGCTACCCTCGCCTCACAGTGCCGACCAGGAGGACGTGATGCAGCAGGAGCGTGCCCGGCGCCGGCGCTGGCCGTGGGTCGTGGCCGGGGTCCTGCTCGCCGTGCTCGGCATCACTGCCGTCGCCGTCTGGAGCGCCTACCAGAGGCTGGACTCCAACATCGCGACCATCGACCCGTCCGACGGGCTGGGCGAGGTCCGGCCCGCGAAGGAGAACCAGGCACTCAACGTCCTGGCGATCGGCTCGGACACCCGCGAGGGCGCCAACAGCGTCGTCGGCGGCGACTCCCCCGGCCTGGCTGACACCACGATGGTCGTGCACCTGTCGGCCGACAACACCTGGGCGGCGGGCGTGAGCATCCCGCGCGACTCCATGGTCCAGATGCCCGACTGCGTGGGGCCAGACGGACGGATCGTCCCCGGAGCGCTGCGCCAGTTCAACGCCGCCTACCCGATCGGCGGGCCGGTGTGCGTGCAGCGCACGGTCGAGTCCCTGACCGGCCTGCGCATCGACCACTTCGTCGTCGTGGACTTCGTCGGGTTCGTCGACATGGTCGACGCGGTCGGCGGGGTCACCGTCTACATCCCCGAGCCGATCAGCGACCCGAACTCGAAGATCTACTTCGAGACCGGATGCCAGACCCTCGACGGCAAGAAGGCCCTGGACTACGTGCGAGTCCGCCACGGCGTCGGGAACGGGTCGGACACGGGCCGGATCGAGCGCCAACAGGCCTTCCTGTCCTCGTTGATCCAGAAGGTGACCTCCAGCGGCGTGCTCTTCAACCCGATCGAGCTCTACGACTTCCTCGACGCGGTCACCAGGTCGGTGACCACCGACACCGGGATCGGCAGCATCCGATCGATGGCCTCGATCGCCGTGCGGGTGCGCGCGATCGGCCTGGAGTCCATCGAGTTCACGACCGTGCCCTACGAGGTGTACCCGCCGGACCCCAACCGGGTCCAGTGGGCCCAGCCTGAGGCCGACGAGATGTGGGCGAAGCTCATCGCCGACGAGCCGCTGACTCCCAAGCCGTCCCCGACGCCGAGCCAGAGCGGTGGCTCGGCCGGCGCCAGCCCGGGAGCCACCCCGTCCTCGACCGACGACTCGGCCAGCGCCTCGCCCAGCGCGACCCCGGAACCGAGCACCACGTTCGACACGACGACGGCCGACCAGCCGGTGTGCCCGACGCCCTAGCGAATCCCCCCGATCCGTGTGAACGATTCCGACGATCTGATGGTCGATTCCGTGCACACGGCTGCGCTGGCGCTGTTCGGCGCGCCGGCTGTCGGTGGTCCTCCCTACGCTGTGGCCATGGCTGAACTGAGGCTGGGCGGGATCGTCGATGCTGCGACGCACGAGAGGACGGCGGACCCCGCGGGGGTTCCCACCGATGAGCTGACCACGCACGGCGTGATCGTCGGCATGACCGGCTCGGGCAAGACCGGCCTGGGCGTGGTCCTGATCGAGGAGTGCCTGGCCGCCGGGGTGCCGGCCCTGCTCATCGACCCGAAGGGGGACCTGACCAACCTCGCACTGACCTTCCCGAACCTTGCCCCCGCGGAGTTCCAGCCCTGGGTCAACGAGGGCGACGCGAGCAAGGCCGGCCAGTCGGTGACCGAGTTCGCTGCCGCCCAGTCCGAGACGTGGACCAAGGGCCTTGCGGGCTGGGGGCTGGGCGCCGAGCACGTCCGCTCCCTGCACGAGGGCGTCGAGGTCACGATCTACACCCCCGGCGCCCCGCACGGCGTCGGCCTGAACATCATCGGGACGCTCGACGTGCCCGCCGACATGAGTGACCCGCAGGCAGTTCAGGAGGAGATCGACGCCTACGTGTCGAGCCTTCTGAACCTGGTCGGCATCGAGGCCGATCCGCTCAGCTCGCGGGAGCACATCCTGCTCTCGACGATCATCAACGACGCATGGACCCACGGCCGCGCGCTGGACCTCGCGACGCTGGTCGCCTCCGTGCAGCAGCCGCCAGTGCGCAAGATCGGCGTCCTCGAGCTGGACTCCTACTACCCCGCCGACGACCGGATGAAGCTGGCGATGAAGCTCAACGGCCTGCTCGCCTCGCCCGCGTTCGCGTCGTGGCTGGTCGGCGAGCGGATCGACATCGCGTCGATGCTGCGCGGCCCGGACGGGCGTCCGCGCTGCGCCGTCGTGTCGATCGCGCACCTGTCCGACGAGCAGCGGCAGTCGGTCGTGTCGGTCGTGCTGGCCAAGCTCATCTCCTGGATGCGCCGGCAGAGCGGCACCTCCGACCTGCGCACGCTGCTCTACATGGACGAGGTCGCCGGCTACCTGCCTCCGGTCGGCAACCCGCCGACCAAGCCGCCGATCATGCTGCTGCTCAAGCAGGCCCGGGCGTTCGGCGTCGGTGTGGTGCTCTCCACCCAGAACCCGGTGGACGTGGACTACAAGGCCCTGTCCAACGCGGGCACCTGGATGATCGGCCGGCTGCAGACCGAGCAGGACAAGGCCCGCCTGGTCGATGGCCTGACCAGCGCGGCCGGGTCGGTGGACCCCAGCGCCGTCGGGGACACGATCTCCGGACTGGGCAAGCGCGAGTTCGTGATGAAGCGGGCGAGCAAGGACACCGTCTCGGTGTTCACCACCCGCTGGGCGATGAGCTACCTGCGCGGCCCGCTGACCCGGGAGCAGATCACGTCGCTGAAGGTTCGCGCGGCGCCGGCTGCCACCGCTCCGGCGGCTCCCGAGGTCCCAGCCGCCTCGACTGATCCCGCGGCTCCAGTCGTTGCGCCGGTGCCGGCTGCACCAGCAGCGCCACCGGCCCCCGCGGTCCCTCCCATCCCTCCCGTCGCCGCTGCGCCGGTCCCCGCTACTCCCGCAGCCCCTCCCCCGTCACGGCCCCCTCGGGCCCGACCCCGGTTGCCCCAACCAGCGCCCTGGCTGCTGACGAGACCCCCGTGCAGCCCAAGGTCGCCGACGGCGTGCCCGTGCACTACCTGGACCCGGCCGCATCCTGGGCAGCCTCCGTCGGGTCCGTGCCGGGGCACCGACTCACTGCGGGCGCCATCGCCCGGGTGCTCCTGCGCTTCGACGACGCCAGGGCCGGGATCGTGCTCGACCAGGAGTACGAGGCGATCCTGACGCCCCTGTCGCCGTTCCCGGCCGCCGACCAGTTCCGCGCTGTCGACTACGACGACCGCGACCTGCTGCCCGCACCTCCCCCAGGTGCGATCTACCGGCTCCCGCCGACGGAAGTCGGCGCCAAGACGTGGTGGACCACGCTGCAGCGTGACCTCGCGGACAACCTCCAGCGGTCGATGACCGTGGACGTCCCCACCAACCTCGAGCTCAAGCTCTACGGCCGGATCGGGGAGGGGGCCACGGACTTCGCCGCACGGTGCCGGGCCGCTGCGACGGACGCCGCGGACAGGGAGATCGCTGCCCTGCAGTCGAAGTACCAGACCAAGCTCACGGCGGCGCAGCGCAAGATCGACACCGCCAACAACACGCTGGAACGCCAGCGAGAGGCCCGCACGAGCGCGATCGGCTCGGATGCGATGGGCATGCTCGGCGGACTGTTCGGCGGTCGCAAGACCTCGATCACCTCGGCGGCCAAGCGCGCCTCGGCGGCCACGGACCGGGTCGGTGCCGCCGAGGACAAGGTCGAGGAGCTGCAGGCGGTGTACGCAGACCTGCAGGCCGAGCTCGACGCCGAAATGGCCGGCATCCGTGCGGAGTGGGACACCAAGGCCTCGGCCGTCGGCCAGATGTCGATCACGCTGGCGAAGTCCGACGTCAGGGTCAGCGCCATCGGCCTCGTCTGGATCCCGATGGGGACCTGAGGAGCAACCGTCGGGCAGACTGCATCCGGGACGGGGCACGGGCAGGGACCGGCAGGGAGAGGACGACGTGGAGCACAACGCGGACGCGCTGATCGAGTTGGCCGAGGAGCACTCAGCCCACACCTACCACCCCCTGCCGGTGGTGATCGCCAGCGCCGCGGGCGCCTGGGTCACGGATGTGGCCGGGCACCGCTACCTCGACTGCCTGGCCGGGTACTCGGCGTTGAACTTCGGCCATGGGCACCCCGAGATCCTCGCGGCGGCCCATGAGCAGCTCGACCGGGTCACCCTGGTCAGCCGCGCGTTCCACCATGACCAGTTCGGCCCGTTCTGCGCCGAGCTTGCCGCACTGACGGGCAAGGACATGGTGGTGCCGATGAACTCCGGGGCCGAAGCTGTCGAGACCGCGATCAAGGTGGCCCGCAAGTGGGGGTACACGGTCAAGGGCATCCCCGCCCACGAGGCGTCGATCATCGTGGCCGAGGGCAACTTCCACGGACGCACGACGACCATCGTGTCCTTCTCCGACGATGACTCCGCGCGCGACCACTTCGGGCCGTACACGCCTGGGTTCATCCAGGTCGAGTACGGCGACATCGAGGCCATCCGTGCCGCGATCACCGAGCACACCACGGCGGTGCTGATCGAGCCGATCCAGGGTGAGGGCGGTGTCGTGATCCCGCCGGAGGGCTACCTGCGTGCCGTCCGGGCCCTGACCGCCGAGCACAACGTCCTGATGCTGGCCGACGAGATCCAGTCCGGGCTGGCGCGCACCGGTCGGACCTTCGCGTGCGACCACGAGGGCGTCATCCCCGACATCTACATCCTGGGCAAGGCCCTGGGAGGCGGCATCCTGCCGGTCTCGGCCATCGCGGCCAACCGCGACATCCTCGACGTGCTCCAGCCCGGCGAGCACGGCAGCACGTTCGGCGGCAATCCACTGGCGTGTGCCGTGGGCCGGGCTGTGGTCCGACTGCTTCAGACCGGCGAGTTCCAGGAGCGCGCCATGGAGATCGGCGCCATCCTCGCTGCCGAGCTCGACAAGCTTGTCGGACACGGCGTCGTCGAGGTGCGCTGCCGCGGGGCGTGGGCCGGGGTGGACATCGACCCGGACCTGGCCACCGGCCGCCAGGTGTGCGAGGCGCTGCTGGCCCGCGGGGTCCTGGCCAAGGACACGCATGGCTCAACAATCCGCCTGGCGCCGCCGCTGGTGATCACCGGCGACGAGGCCATCTGGGCAGTCGCCCAGTTGCGCGACTGCCTCGCGGAGTTCGGCGCCCGCTGACCCGCGGGCCGCACCCGCACCGGCGGATTCCTTATCCCGCCGCTAGCCGCACGGTGTCCTGGATGTGAGCGCCCCCGCAGATAGCGTGGGGCCATGCGCCGCCCAACCCCCGCCAGCCTCGCGATCGGGTGCGTGGTCGCCCTCCTGGCGGGGATGACCCCCGCGTCTGCGACCACCGGACCGCCCGTCGTGTCCGGGCAGGTGCGGGCGAGCGGCATCACTGGGTCCGACCACAGCACGGTCGCCGCGAGTGCCACACGTGCCCGCGTGTCGACCGCCACCGCCAACGCCCGGATCGGTCAGGTGCTCGCCAGGCGCAGCACCTCGAAGGTCCTGGGGAAGCGGTTCACGATGACTGTCTGGGACACCGCCTCCGGCTCGTACGTGTTCCAGCGCCGGGCGGGGGCCTCGCTCCGGGGGGCATCGACGACGAAGGTGCTCACGACCGTCGGCGCACTGGCAACAATGGGTCCGGAGCATCGCTTCCCGACGACCGTGCGCACCGGGGCATCCCTCGACGAGGTGGTCCTGGTCGCCGGCGGCGACCCGCTGCTCTCGAGCGCCGACCTCCGTGCGCTGGCCAGCTCCACGGCCAACGCGCTCGGAGTGACCCCGGCACCTGCGGCGTCGCCGGTCCCCTCCGACGCTGCGAGCCCCGGCACGCCGGACAGTGGCGCCTCGGCCCCGAGCGACCCGGCCGCCGTCACCGCCGCCCCGGTTGCGGCCCGCACGATCACCGTCCGGGCCGACGACACGCTGTTCTCCGGCGTCGGGCAATCGCGGGGGTGGCCCAACTCCTACCTGCCCAGCCAGGTGCGCCCCGTCGGGGCCTTCGCCCGCGACGACAACAAGGCCCGGGACGCCACCGCTGACGCCGGGAAGTACTTCGCATCGGCGCTGCGCACGCTCGGCGTGGACGCGACGTACGCCGGCGAGGCCACTGCCGCGCCGGATTCGTCGACCGTGGCCAGCATCCCGGGTCACTCGGTGGCCGACGCCGTGTCCCGGGCGCTGCTGGTCTCCGACAACGACACGGCCGAGATGCTGTTCCGGCACATCGCGGTCGCGCGCGGGCTGCCCGGCAGCTGGGCCGGCGCCCGGGCAGCCCTGGCCGACACGCTGCGCGAGCTGAACATCCCGATGGCGGGCGTGCGGATCGTCGACGGGAGTGGGCTGTCACTGGAGGGCCGCCTGACTGCAGGGGCGCTCACCTCCGCCCTGGCACGGGCGCTGTCCCCTGAGCACCCGGAGTTGGCCGGCATGCGTGGATGGCTGCCCGTCGCCGGGCGTACCGGGACCCTGAAAGCCGGCTACAAGCGCTTCACCTCCACGCCGTCCAAGTGCGCTGCCGGCCTGATCCAGGCCAAGACCGGGACAGTTGCCGACGCCATTGCGCTGGCCGGGTACGCGGCCGGGGCAGACGGCCAGACCAAGGTCTTCGTGTCGATCGTGAACTCGCGGCCCACCAGGTACAGCCGGGTCGCCACGCGCACTGCGGTCGACCGGGCAACGTCGAGCATCACTGGCTGCTGGTAGGAGCACGCATGGGGATCGAGGTCGAGCGCAAGTTCCTGGTGTCCGACGAGTCCTGGCGTGCCGAGGTCACGTCCTCGACGCGCATCGTGCAGGGCTACATCGCCCAGACCAGCACGGCCACCGTGCGCGTGCGGGTCAAGGGCGACCAGGGCTTCCTGACGATCAAGGGCGTCTCGGTCGGGGTCGCCCGCAGCGAGTTCGAGTACGAGGTCCCGGTGGCTGATGCCCTGGCGATGCTCGACGAGCTGGCGCAGGGACCGGTCATCGACAAGGTGCGCCACCTCGTCCCGGTGGGGGCACACATCTGGGAGGTCGACGTCTTCGCCGGGGAGAACGCCCCGCTGGTGATGGCCGAGGTCGAGCTCGCCGACGCCGACGAGGCCTTCGTGCGACCCGGCTGGGCCGGACCGGAGGTCTCCGACGACGATCGCTACTTCAACGTGAACCTGGCCCGGACGCCCTACTCCACCTGGGCCCCGACGACCTGAGACGGCCCTCGGCGCTGACTCAGCGCCCGGCCTCGTACTCGGCCAGCTGGTCGATGCGCCGCTGGTGGCGCTCGGCGCCCGAGAACGGGGTGGACAGGAAGGCGTTGACGATCTCGAAGGACTCCTCAGTCGAGTGCATGCGCCCGCCGATCGCCACGACGTTGGCGTCGTTGTGCTCCCGGGCCAGGGTCGCGATCGCAACCGACCAGGCCAGTGCGGCGCGCACGCCAGGCACCTTGTTCGCCGCGATCTGCTCCCCGTTGCCCGACCCGCCGATCACGATTCCCAGGCTTCCGGGCTCCTCGACGACAGCAGCCGCCGCCGCGAAGCAGAACTCCGGGTAGTCATCCTCGGCGTCGTACTCGTGCGCACCGTGGTCCACGACGTCGTGGCCCGCCTCGCGCAGGTAGGCGGCCACCATGTTCTTCAACTCGTAGCCGGCATGGTCACAGCCCAGATGAACCCGCATGGCACAGATCCTGCCCGATGCGGGCCCCATGAGTCACCCCCGACCGCCCAACGCGCAGGTCGACGTTGCCCCATCCGGGCGATTCACCGACACCGGGTGAGCCCAACGGCCCACGCTCGCCGGGGACCCCGTGGAAGAATGCCGACGACAACGTGTGGGACGGGCGCCATCCATGGAGCACCCCGACCGATCACCGATGCACTCACCGACTTGGAGTCCCCTGTGGCACATCCGGCACTGACCCGCGACGAAGCTGCCCAGCGCGCGGCCCTGCTCCTGGTCGAGGCCTACGACATCGAGTTGGACCTGACCACCTCCGACACGACGTTCACCTCGACCACGACAGTCACGTTCGCCTGCCTGGAGCCCGGAGCCAGCACCTGGATCGACCTGGTCGCCCCGCGGGTGATCTCAGCCACGCTGAACGGGGAGCCGGTCGACGTCTCCGCCCACACCGGCCAGCGACTGCCGCTGCCCGCCCTGGCCGCCGAGAACACGCTCGTCGTGGTCGCGGAGTGCGCGTACTCCCACACCGGTGAGGGCCTGCACCGGCTCGTCGACCCGGTCGACGAGGAGGTCTACCTCTACAGCCAGTTCGAGATGGCCGACGCGCAACGGGTCTACGCCTGCTTCGACCAGCCCGACCTGAAGTCCGTGTACACCTTCCACGTCACGGCACCCGAGCACTGGCAGGTGGTCTCCAACACTCCCACGCCCATCTCGGCGCCTGTTCGCGCAGGCGTCGCCCGGTGGGACTTCCCCACGACCGAGCGGATGAGCACCTACATCACCGCACTCGTGGCCGGGGCCTTCCACGTGGTCCGCGACGAGTACACCGGACCGCACGGGACGTACCCGCTGGGGGTGTTCTGCCGGACCTCGATGGCGCCCTACCTCGACGCCGACCGGATCCTCGAGGAGACCAAGCAGGGGTTCGCGTTCTTCGAGGACGCGTTCGGCCACCCCTACCCGTTCGGCAAGTACGACCAGCTCTTCGTGCCCGAGTACAACGCCGGGGCCATGGAGAACGCCGGCTGCGTGACCCTGATGGAGGATTACATCTTCCGCTCCCGTGTCACCGAGGTCGCCTACGAGTCGCGGGCGAACACCATCCTGCACGAGCTGGCGCACATGTGGTTCGGCGACCTCGTCACGATGCGGTGGTGGGACGACCTGTGGCTCAACGAGTCGTTCGCCGAGTGGGCCTCGTACCACGCCATGGCCCGGGCCACCCGGTACACCGAGGCGTGGACCAGCTTCGGCAACCAGCGCAAGACCTGGGCCTACCGCCAGGATCAGCTGCCCTCCACCCACCCGATCGCCACCGACGGTCCCGACCTCGCCACGGTGAAGCTGAACTTCGACGGCATCACCTATGCCAAGGGCGCCTCCGCCCTTCGCCAGCTGGTCGCCTGGGTCGGCGAGGAGGAGTTCTTCGCGGGCTTGCGGGCCTACTTCCAGAAGCACATGTGGGGCAACACCGTCCTGCGTGACCTCCTCGTCGAGCTGGAGCACACATCAGGGCGCGACCTGTCCGACTGGACCCGGCAATGGCTGCAGACACCGGGCGTGAACCTCCTGCGTCCTGAGGTCGTCTACGCGGACCCCGACACGTACGGGACCGTGACGATCGTCCAGGAGCCGCCGCGGATGCCGCCGGGGCTGGAACCGATCCTGCGCAGCCACCGGCTCCGCATCGGCCTCTACGACCTGGTGGACGGCCGGCTGACGCGCACCGGGCAGCTCGAGCTGGACCTGGTGGGTGCCCGCACCGAGCTGCCCCAACTGGCGGGACGGCGCGCGTCGGACCTCATGCTGATCAACGACGACGACCTCACGTTCGCCAAGATCCGCCTCGGAGGGCGCTCCTCGGCCACCGCGATCGCCCACCTGGGCGACCTCGACCAGCCGATGCCACGCGCACTCGTCTGGGGCGCAGCCTGGGACATGACCCGCGACGCCGAGTGGTCGGCCGGCGACTACCTGCAGCTGGCCATCTCGGGGCTTCCCGCGGAGACCGACATCGGGGTGGTCCAGAAGGTGCTCCTGCAGGTCCGCACGGCGATCGAGCTGTACGCGACCCCCGAGCACCGGGACGAGTACAGGCAGCGACTGGCGCAGGAGGTCGGTGCGGCCATGCGGGCTGCCACCCCGGGCAGTGACCTCCAGCTCGCCTATGCGCGGTCCGCGATCAGCCTGGCCCGGACACCCGAGCAGCTCGATCTCGTCGCGGGCCTTCTGGACGGGTCCAGGTCCGTCCCCGGACTGGTCATCGACACCGACCTGCGCTGGTCGCTGCTGGGTCGCCTGGTCGCATCAGGACGGGCCGGTGACGCGGAGATCGACGCAGAGCTCGCGCAGGACAACACTGCCACGGGCCGTCGCAGTGCCGCCGCGGTCCGATCGGCCACCCCGACCGCGCAGGCCAAGGAGCAGGTCTGGACGGCTGCGACCACCGACCAGTCGCTGCCCAACGCGATGCTCGAGGCTGCGATGTCAGGCCTGGGCATCCCCGAGCAGCGCGACCTGTACCGCCCGTTCCGCGAGCGCTACTTCGAGGTCATCCGCGACGTGTGGGACACCCGCAGCGCGGAGATGGCCGGGATGGTCGCCACGGCGCTCTACCCCGGGCTCCTCGTGGAGCCGGAGACGGTCAGCATCACCAACGACTTCCTCGCCGGCAACGACCTCCCGGCCGGCCTGCGCCGGATCATCACCGAGGGCCGCGATGGCGTGGAGCGGTCGCTGCGCTGCCAGGCCCGCGACGCCTGATCAGGACCTGGTGGTGACCGCCTCCACCAGTCGGCGGAGCAACGGCAGGTTGGGGAAGTCCTCGATCAGCACGGCGTGACCCCGTGCGTCCGTGAGCGGAACGCGCCAGTTCGGGTACTCCTTGTCGGTGCCCGGCTGGTTCTGCGCCCGACGGTCGCCCACCGCGTCGGTCAGGGCCACCCCCACGAGCACCGAGGGGGACGCCGCGACCAGCGCGTGCAGGGCGACCACGAGGTCCTCGTCGGTTCCCTCTGCCGGCATCCAGCCCCGGTCGACGCACATCGCGCGCCACTCGGCCACCTGGGCGTTGCTCTCCGCCAGTTCCTCCTCCGCTGGGCGGGTCAGCAGGCCGAGATCGGCCCGGATGCGCACATGCTCACCGGCGAGGTAACCGGCGGTGGGTGGCAGGTCGTGCACCGTGACCGAGGCCAGGCAGTTGCCACGCCACTGCTCCGGCTGCAGCGGGACGTCGGGATGTGCCGCGTAGTCGCGCTCGAACCACATGATGGTCGTGCCCAGCACGCCGCGGGACAGCAGGTAGTCCTGCACCCACTGCTCGACGGTGCCGAGGTCCTCGCCCACCAGCCAGGCGCCGGCACGCTGGGACTCCAGGGCGAGGATGCCGATCAGGGCCTCGTGGTCCGAGGTGACGAAGGTGCCGCTGTAGGCGGGCATGCCCTCAGGGATCCACCAGAGCCGGAACAGGCCCAGGACGTGGTCGACCCGGATGCCGCCGGCATGCCGGAGGATCGTGCGCAGCATGTCGCGGTAGGGGATGAACCCCGCCTCGGCCAGCGCGTCGGGGCGCCACGGGGGCTGGGACCAGTTCTGCCCCATCTGGTTGTACATGTCCGGCGGGGCACCGACCGATACCCCCTGGGCCAGCACGTCGCGCAGCGCCCAGGCATCCGATCCCTCCGGGTGCACCCCGACCGCCAGGTCGTGGACGATCCCCGAGCGCATGCCCGCGTCGAGGGCTGCCTGCTGGGCGCGGGTCATCTGCTCGTCGAGCTGCCACTGCAACCAGGAATGCCAGCGCACGGACTCGGCCAGGCGTCCACGCTCGGCGGCCACCTCCGGGGATCCGGCATCCTGAAGGGCTGCCGCCCAGAGGGTCGGCTCGCCGCCGTGCTCGTCGACCAGCGCGCACCAGGTGGCGAAGTCGGACAGGCCCTGGCCCTCCCGCTCGACGAACGCGTCGAACAGGGCCTGACGGCCCGGCGACAGGGGTGCCGCGAACACGTAGCGCAGCGCCTGGGACTTGGCTGCCCAGATCGCATCGCGGTCGATCAGGTCCGGGGAGGTGGACAGGGCGCGCACGGGGATCGACAGCGCCTCGATGCGACTGCGGTCATCCATCGACAGGCTCGAGTACTCCTCGATGGACTCCACCCGCAGGTAGATCGGGTTGGCGAACCGTCGGGTGACCGGCAGGTAGGGAGAGGGCTCCATCGGCGCCGCCGGGGAGGCTGCGTGCAGCGGATTGACCAGCACGAAGTCCGCACCCTCCGCGTGCCCGCTCCACGCGGCGAGGTCGGCGAGGTCCACGAGGTCGCCGATCCCCCACGACCCCTCGGAGCGCATCGCGTAGACCTGGGTCATGAAGCCCCACTGGCGACCCGCTGCCAGCGCCGGCGGGTCAAGCCTCGCGGGGGTGACGATCAACTGGCACGAGGCCTCGCGCAGCACCCCGTCGGCCCCCTCGGATCGGGCCCACATCGTGTGCCATCCCAGCGGCAGGTCCCAGGGCAACCGGAATGTGCCCTCGCCCACGAGGACCCCGTCGACGTGCCGGGGCTCGACCCAGCGGTCCACCTGGTCCAGGAACCAGGCCTCGCCACCCTCCTCCCGGTCGACCCACATGGACACCGGGTCGCCATTGGGAACATGCACCCAGCACTGGTTGTCCGAGCCCGCGCGCATGACGAAGACGGGCGGCAGCATCCGGCGCCAGGGCGCGTTGCGCCGGTCGTACAGGGCGTTCCAGATCGCGTCCGGGGAGCTGACGTCCACCTCGAGGGCAGTCAGCACCGCGATGATGGTCGCCGCCCCGATCCGGTGGTAGTTGCCGGACTGGTCCCAGTACTCCACGGCGACGCCGTAGGCCCGGGCCAGCTCGACCAGCTCCGGGCTCGGCTCTGCCCACTCGGGCTCCACGACTGACGGCTTCGGGGGCCTGGGTGCTGATGCGCCTGCGGGGTCGGGGTTCGCCGGTCGATCTGCACTCACCACGGGGACCTCCAGTCGCATGTCAGGGCGTCCCCGCGGGGTGCCGAGGTGATGGGGCGGACGCTCGTCCCACGACCGGTGCCGACGGTCCCCCGGGGCATGATGGTCAGGCTAGGGCGTCGGCCGCACCCGCCGCGCGCCCGGGGGCCCTCCTCGCACCAACGTCCGCCGCCATGTCCCCCGGGCGTCGTAGGGTGCGTGCGTGATCAGGCTTGCAGACCCCGCGCCCACAGAGTCCAACCAGCCCTTCTGGGAGTGGTTCGCCGGCTTCTGGACTGAGGCCCTGTTCATCGTCGTGGTCGTCCTCGTCGCCGGCGGACTGCACTTCCTGGGATCCCGGCTGATCCACCGATCCGTGGAGAAGTGGATCACCAGCGGCCGCAGTCGCGAGGACGCCCTGACCGACACCCCCGAAGCGACCGTCGAACTCCAGTCGATGATCATGGGCCAGCGTCGCGAGCAGCGCGCGAAGGCCGTCGGACAGTTGCTGCGCAGCGCCCTCGTGCTGGTCGTCTGGGGCACGGCAGGTCTGCTGATCCTCACCGAGCTGGGGGTCAACGTGGCGCCCCTGATCGCCAGCGCCGGCGTGGTCGGCGTCGCCCTGGGCTTCGGCGCCCAGACGCTGGTCAAGGACTACCTCTCCGGCTTCTTCATGATCGTCGAGGACCAGTACGGGGTCGGCGACCTGGTCGACGTCGGCCCGGTGACCGGCACCGTCGAGGAGGTGGCCCTGCGGGTCACCCGGATCCGGGACCCAACCGGCGTGGTCTGGTACGTGCGCAACGGCGAGATCCTGCGCGTGGCCAACCAGTCGCAGGGCTGGACCATGGCCGCGGCGGTGATTCCGGTGTCCTACGACGCCGACCTGGAGGAGATCCGAAAGGTTGTCGTCGAGGTCGGCAACGACATGTACAACGACCCCGAGACCCGCGACCGGATGCTCGGCCGGCCGACGTTCGCCGGGGTCGAGGCGGTGTCCGGCGAGGCTGTGTACGTGCGCATCGTGGTCAAGGCCCGCGCGTCCCAGCAGGTGCCGCTCACCCGCGAGCTCCGTGAGCGACTCAAGGGGAAGTTCGACGAGCACGGCGTGGTGGTTCCCGTCCTGGCCCGGCCGATGGGCTTCAACGCGGATGGCACGCCCATGACCCCGGGGTCCGTGCCCCCCGTCGGCGGCGGAGCGCCGCGGTAGGTCAGCAGGCGGGTCCGCATGGTCCAGCGACTTGCGCCGGTACCGGGGACCGGCACACTGGGCGCCATGGACCCGACTCCTGGCCGCCTCTGCCTCGTCACCGGCGCCACCGGCTACATCGGCGGACGACTCGTGCCCGAGCTCCTGGCGGCGGGCCATCGGGTCCGCGTCCTGGCCCGGCACCCTGACCGCCTGCGCGACCTCCCATGGCATGACGACGTGGAGGTCGCCGTCGGCGACGCGGCCGACCCTGTGGCCCTCGCCCGCGCGATGACCGACGTCGAGGTGACCTACTACCTGATCCACGCCATCGGCACGGGGCCGGACTTCGAGCGCACCGAGGAGGCTGTCGCCCGCACCTTCGCGACAGTCGCCCGCGAGGCCGGGGTCCAGCGCATCGTCTACCTCGGCGGGCTGGCGCATGACGACAACCTCAGCGAGCACCTGCGCTCGCGGGCCGAGGTCGGCGAGATCCTGCTCGCCAGTGGCGTCCCGACGGCGGCACTGGGCGCGGCCACCGTGATCGGGTCCGGGTCCCTGTCGTTCGAGATGCTGCGCTACCTGACTGAGCGCCTGCCGGTGATGATCACGCCCCGGTGGGTGCGCACGCGGATCCAGCCGATTGCGATCCGCGACGTCCTGCGCTACCTGGTGGGGTGCGCGACACTGCCCGCGGACGTGAGCCGGACGTTCGACATCGGCGGCCCCGATGTCCTGACCTACGAGCAGATGATGCAGCGCTTCGCCGCCGTCTCGGGCCTGAAGAAGCGTCGGATCCTGCCGATCAACCTGCTCCAGCCCGAGCTGTCCGCCCGATGGGTGGGTCTCGTGACGCCGGTGCCCAGCCTCATCGCCCGCCCTCTTGTGGCCTCGCTGCGAAACGAGGTGGTCTGCCAGGAGGACGACATCCGCGGCTACGTCCCCGACCCGCCCGGCGGGCTGCTGGGCTTCGACGAGTCCGTCCGCCTCGCACTCACGCGGGTCAAGGACGCCGACGTGGCAACGCGGTGGTCGGACGCCTACATGCCCGGGGCGCCGAGCGACCCGATGCCCACCGACCCCGACTGGGCCGGCGGGTCACTGTTCACCGACGATCGCAGTGCGGTCGTGGCCGCGTCCCCCGAGGCGGTCTGGGACGTGGTGGCATCGATCGGCGGGGACAACGGCTGGTACTCCCTGAAGTGGGCCTGGGAGGCGCGCGGCGCCTTCGACCGACTGATCGGCGGGCCGGGCCTGCGCCGGGGTCGGCGCGATCCGCAGGAGCTGCTCATCGGGGAGGCCTGCGACTTCTGGCGCGTCGAGGAGGTCGTCCCGGGACGGCTCCTACGCCTGCGTGCCGAGATGAAGGTCCCGGGTCTGGCGTGGCTGGAGTTCCACGTCGCACCAGCGCCCGGTGGCGGAACGACCCTGCGGCAACGAGCCACGTTCTTCCCCCATGGGCTGGCCGGCCAGGCGTACTGGTACTCAGTCATGCCCTTCCACGGAGTCGTGTTCCCCACGATGGTCACGCGGATCAGCGCTGCGGCCGTCGAGCGCGATCGGCGCTCAACCCCTACCGGACCGGTTGAGGGTCCCCACGCCCAACCCTCTGGCGGACCAGAAGGGGTCAGGCCGGACCCTGATAGGTGTTGACCATGGACAGGGCCGCCCGGGTCAGGTAGTCCCAGAGCTCCGCCTCGTCCTCGGCGGACATCCCACACGCCGGGGCAGCCTCGTCCAGCGCAGCGCGCATGTGGCGCAGCCAGGCGTCGTGCGCCGCCATGTCGACCGGGTACGGGGCGTGCCGCATGCGCAGGCGCGGGTGCCCGCGTTCCTGGGAGTAGGTGGTCGGCCCACCCCAGTACTGCTCGAGGAACAACTGCAGGCGCTCGGCCGCCGGCCCCAGGTCGGCCTCCGGGTACATCGCCCGCAGTTGCGGGTCCTCGGCCACCCCGGCGTAGAACCGGGCGACCAGCAGGTCGAAGAACTCATGACCACCGAACCGCTCGAAGGGCGTGGCGGGCGGGGTCTGCACAGGACGAATGTAGTCCACCGCCCGGGCCGCCACACCACTTCCGAGACGGCGTGGAATCCGAGGGCCGGACGCGACAGGATGTGCCCATGCCGATCACCACGGACGCAGACTGGTGGCGCAACGCTGTCATCTACCAGGTGTACCCGAAGTCCTGGGCAGACTCCGACGGCGACGGGTTCGGTGACATCGCCGGCATCCGCAGCCGGCTGGCGCACCTGGCCCGGCTGGGCGTCGACGCGGTCTGGTTCTCGCCCTGGTACACCTCGCCGCAGGCCGATGGCGGCTACGACGTGGCCGACTTCCGCGGCATCGACCCCATGTTCGGCGACGTCGCCGACGTCGAGGCGCTGGTCGCCGAGGCCCACGACCTCGGCATCAAGGTCATCCTCGACATCGTGCCCAACCACAGCTCGGACCAGCACGTGTTCTTCCAGGAGGCGCTGGCCTCCGAGCCGGGGTCGCCGGCGTGGCAGCGCTACCACTGCGTGCGTGGCGCCGACGGAGGGGCCAGCCCGCCCAACGACTGGCGCTCGGCGTTCGGCGGCAGCGCCTGGGACCCGATCCTCGATGCCTCCGGGCAGCCCAGCGGGTGGTGGTACCTGCACCTGTTCGACTCCGCGCAGCCGGACTTCAACTGGGACCACCCCGACGTCCGGGCGGACTTCGAGGCGACCTTGCGCTTCTGGTTCGACCGAGGGATCGACGGCTTCCGCATCGATGTGGCCACGGGCCTGGTGAAGGCTCCCGGTTATCCCCACTCCGGCGAGGGGCTCAACCCGACCCTCGGCGGGATCCAGGACTTCCCCCAGTGGGACCAGCCGGGCGTGCATGAGATCTGGCGCCAGTGGCGCCGGGTGTCCAACGCCTACCACCCGCCGCGGATCTTCGTCGGCGAGGTCTGGGTGGGAAGCGATGCGGCGCTGGCCGCCTACATCCGTCCCGACGAGCTGCACACGGCCTTCAACTTCGACTACCTCAAGTGCCGCTGGGATGCCGGGGTGCTGCGCGAGGTCATCGACCGCTCACTGCACACCACGGCGACGGTCGGCGCCCCGACGACGTGGGTCCTGGAGAACCACGACGTCCCCCGGGTCCGGACCAAGTACGCGGTCGAGGCCGCCGGCGAGGGCATGCCGCAGTCCAACACCGCCCCGGTCCCGGGCGTGGCCGCCGACGACGCGCGCGGCCTGGCCCGTGCCCGAGCCGGGCTGGTGTTCATGCTCGGCCTGCCCGGATCCGCGTACCTCTACCAGGGCCAGGAGCTGGGCCTGGAGGAGGTGCTCGACCTGCCGGCTGAGGCCCGGCAGGACCCCGCGTTCCGCCGAACGAATGGCGCGGAGGGCTTCCGTGACGGGTGTCGCGTCCCGATGCCGTGGACCCGCGGCGGCGCCTCGTTCGGGTTCAGCCCCACGGGGGCGTCCTGGCTGCCGATGCCCGCGCACTGGGGTGCCCTCAGCGTCGAGGCCCAGACCGGGGACCCGGACTCGACCCTCGAGCTGACCCGGAGGATGTTGCGGCTGCGGCGCGCCGAGCCGGCCCTCGGCGACGGGGACCTGCACTGGATCAGCGCCCCGGGCGATGCCTGCCTCGTCCTGCGCCGACCGGCCGACGACGAGGACCCGCACGTGCTGGTGGCGATGAACCTCGGGGACTCCCCGGCGTTCGTGCGGGCAGCTGAGGTGCTCGCGTCCAGCGGTCCTGCGCCGGAGCCCGGCGACGATGGCTACTGGCTGCCCCCGGACACCGCCGCCTGGTTGCGCTGACCCCCTACATCCGCCCGATCAGGGGGGCGACGATCACCTTGACGATCATCGCCACCGGGTAGGCCAGGGCGTAGCCGAGGTTGACGCGCGGATCGGCGCCGTTGCGCTCGTTGGCGAACGTGAGGACGGCCGGCTGGGTCTGGAACCCGGCGATGACACCGGCCAGGCGCGGCCCGGCGATCCCGGACACGGCGGGCCCGAGCAGCGTGAGGGCGAACGCGGCGAACCCGGTGACCAGCAGGCCGGCGATCAGGATCCTGATCCCCTGGTCGGTCTGCATCGCCGCGACGAGGTCGTCGCCGGCGTTGGTGCCGGCGTAGGCCAGGAACAGCAGGATCCCCAACTGGTTCAGCGCGGTGGCGGCCGGGAACGGAAGCGCCCAGATGAACGGCCCGCTGCGGCGCAGGCGGCCGAGGATGAGGCCCGCGACCAACGGCCCGCCGGCCAGGCCCAGTGACACCGTGCTCCCACCCGGGAGCGGGAACTCGATCACGCCGAGCAGCAGGCCAAGGACCAGGCCGAGCGCGAACCCGGCACCCTCGACCTCACCGGTGCCCCGCTCCGAGTCGCCGAGGAGGTGCCCGATGTCAGGCATCCGGTCCCGCGGCGCGACGATGCGGACCCGGTCGCCGATCTGGAGCACGAGGTCGTCGGTGGCCAGCAGGTCGATGTCACCACGGCGGACGCGCGTGGCCGTGGCGCCGAAGCGCCGGTACAGGCGCAGGTCGGCGATCGTCCGGCCGGCGATGTCGTGGTTGGAGACGGCCACCCGGCGGAAGTCCAGGTCGCGACGGTCCAGGGTGAGGTAGTTCGTGCTGGCTCGGCCCAGGCGGGCCGTGACGTCGTCCACCGCCGGCTGGGGCCCGATCACGGTCACGACGTCACCCGGGGACGGGCGGAAGCCGTCGGTGGCCACCCGCACCACGCCGTCGTGCTCGACCCGGGAGAAGATCACGTGCCCCTCCTCCACGATCGACCCCAGTTCGGGGGCGTCGTGCGCCGTGACCCGGATGCTCTGGTGGACCAGTTCCGGCGGCGCCTCGTCAGCCGCCTCCACCTGCGCCGCGCGCGGCAGTCGCGCCAGCCCCATCAGGCCCGACGGCGGCGACCATCCCGAGCACGCCGCCGATGTAGGTCACCGAGTACCCGACGGTCGGCTCGTCGGATCCGAGCGCCTCGATCGACGCGGCCAGGGCGGGGGTGTTGGTCAGCGCGCCGGCGTACAGCCCGGAGACCACGGGGCCGCTGAGCCCCATCAGGTGCCCGACGCCCACCGCCACCCCGGCGGCGGCGACGAGGATGCCCACCACCAGGAGCACGGCACCACGGTAGTTGCGCAGGACGTGGAAGAACTGCGGCCCGCTGCTCACCCCGATTCCGTAGGCGAAGATGGCCAACCCGAAGATGCCCAGGATCCTCGGGATGACCAGGTCGGGGTTCCACGCCGAGGCAGCCAGCCCCACGAAGAGCACCGCTGCGGACCCGAACGAGAAGCTGCCGAACCGGATCGACCCGAGCAGCGATCCCAGGGCGAGCACCCCGAAGAGCAGGATCAGCGGTTCGGAGATCAGCAGGTCAACACTCATGCCGCCACGATAGGCCGCGCGCGCAGGCCCGTCAGTCCGCGTTGGTCCTCGCCGTCGGGGCTAAGGGCCCCCATCCCGCCGCCCAGGAACGCCGATGGCGTGGCCGATGTCAGTACCCGCGGGACTGGTCGCCCGCCTCCGCGCCGGCCAGGGACCCGGCGAACTCCGCCGAGGTCATCGGCTTGGAGAACATCGGGTAGTCGTACTTGATGGCGTTGTCGTGCTCCTCGATGCTGGTGGCGCCGAGGCAGTCGGTCAGCGTGAGGACCTCGTACCCTCGCTCGTAGGCCGAGCGCATGGTCGACTCCACACAGCAGTTGGTGAGGAACCCGGCCAGCGCCACGGTCTGCACGCCCTTGCTGCGCAGGATGAAGTCGAGGTTCGTGCTCGCGAAGGCGTCCAGACCGCGCTTGCCCTCGAGCACGATGTCGCCCTCCTCGGGTGCGACGTCCTCGACGATCTCGGCCCCCCAGGCCCCCTTGACGAAGGAGTTGGTGTCCACCACGCCCTTGAGGATCCCGTAGGGATGGCTGGTGATCTCGTTGTAGCCGGGCGCGAACTGGATCGGCGAGTGGATGATCGTGGCGCCGGCGGCGCGTGCCGCGGCGATCGCCGCCTGGGTGTTGGCGATCATCGAGGTGGCCTCCATGACCTCGGCGACCGCGCCGTGCAGGGAGCCTCCCTCACTGGTGAAGTCGTTCTGGAACTCGATGAGCACGAGGGCGGCCTTCGATGCGTCCATGGGGATCCTCCTGGGGATGCTGGCGGATGGGCAAGCGGGGGGTGGGGTCTGGCCCCGCCACGGTAGTCCCGCGCAGGGCCGGGAGGCGACCGGTGGGGCGCACGGTTGCCGTCCCCTGGGGCAGCGCACATCAGGACATGGGCCGTCCGTGATGGAAGCCTGCTGCCCATGCGCAAGCTCTTCGAGCCCCCGGCGGACACCTACCTGGTGACGGACCCGACGCCCACTGCCGACCGTGCCCCTGACCACCTGGCCGCGGGAACGTCGCCCCGGCTGCGTGCCGACCTTGAGGCGCTGCTCGGCGATCCCTCGGTGGTGCTCAGCCGCGGGTTCGACCTCGTGCGATTCGCCACCGACGCCAGCCCGTACCGGATGTTCCCGCAGGTCGTGGTCCTGGCCCGCGACGTCCAGGACGTGCAGCGGGTGCTGGCCTATGGGCACCGGCACTCGATCCCCGTGACGTTCCGTGCTGCGGGCACCAGCCTGTCCGGGCAGTCCCAGGGCGACGGGATCCTCGTGGAGGTCATGCGTCACTGGATCGGGTGCACGGTCGAGGACGGCGGCCGGACCCTGCGCAGCAAGCCGGGCACGATCCTGGCGCGCGCGAACGCGGCGCTGAAGCGCCACGGCTACCGGCTCGGGCCGGACCCGGCGTCGAAGGCGGCGGCCACGATCGGTGGCGTCGTGGCCAACAACGCCAGCGGCATGTGCTGCGGCACGGTGGAGAACTCCTACCAGACCCTGCGCTCGATGACGATCGTGCTGCCCTCAGGGACGGTCATCGACACCGCGGCCCCGGACGCCGAGGACCGCTTGGCAGAGGCGGAGCCGGCCATCGCCGCTGGGCTGGGCGAGATCCGCGACGCGATCCTGGCGGACCCCACGACAGCCGACCGGATCCGGACGAAGTTCCGGATCAAGAACACGACCGGCTACTCGATGAACGCGTTCCTGGACTCCGACACCCCGGTGCAGATCCTGCGGCGCCTCATGGTCGGCTCCGAGGGCACGCTCGGGTTCATCGCCGAGGCCGTGTTCGACACCGTCCGCGACGACGCGCACCACCTCACATCGTTGATGCTGTTCCCGGACATGGAGTCCGCATGTTCGGCGGTCGCGCCGTTCGTGGCCGCCGGTGCTGCGGCTGTCGAGTTGATGGACCGCGCCTCGATCGCGGCGGTGCGCGGGCGTCCGGGGGTGCCCGAGCGCTGGGAGGCACTGCCCCCGTCGGCCACCGGGCTCCTCGTGGAGTTCCGCGACGAGACTCCCGAACGCTCCGAGCAGTCCCAGGTCGCGGCCGAGGCGCTGCTCGCCGGCATGACCCTGCTCGAGCCGACCACGTTCACGCGCGACGCGGAGCTGTCCGCGCAGTACTGGGTGATCCGCAACGGGCTGCTGGCCAGTGTCGGCGGCGCCCGACCCTCGGGCACGTCGTTCATCCTCGAGGACGTCTGCTTCCCGCCGGAGCGGCTGGCCGAGGGCGCCCTGGCCCTGCAGGAGCTGTTCGCGCGCCACGACTACGACGCGGTGATCTTCGGGCACGCCTCCGCAGGCAACCTGCACTTCCTGGTGACGCCGTGGCTGAACGATCCGGTCGATGTCGCGCGGTTCGATGCGTTCCTGCGCGACGTCGTGCAGGTGGTGACCGAGCGGTTCGACGGATCGCTGAAGGCCGAGCACGGGACCGGTCGCAACATCGCCCCGTTCGTCGAGGCCGAGTGGGGCACGACGATCACGGGGCACATGCGCGCGGTCAAGCGGTTGATCGACCCGCACGGCGTGCTGTCCCCCGGGGTGGTGCTCACCGACGACCCGCAGGCGCACCTCAAGAACCTGAAGACCGCTCCGACGATCGAGGAGATCGCCGATGCCTGCATCGAGTGCGGCTTCTGCGAGAGCGTGTGCCCGAGCCGGCGGGTGACCACCACGCCCCGGCAGCGCATCGCCCTGCGCCGCGAGATGGTCCGCCAGCCCGAGGGATCACCGGTGGCCGAGGAGCTGGCCGGCGCCTACGCCTACGACGCCGTGCAGACCTGTGCCGGCGACGGCTCGTGCGCCCTGGCCTGTCCGGTGGGGATCAACACCGGCGACCTGATGAAGGCGTTCCGGGTGAAGGCCCACCCGGGCCCCGCCCAGGGCATCGCCCTGACCGTCGCGAAGCGGTACCGGCTGATGCAGAGGGGTGGTCGGATCGCGCTGCGCACGGCCCACGGAGTCGGGTCGGTGACCGGTGCCGGGTTCATCAGCGGTGTCACCGAGGCGGGCCGGACCGTCGTGAGCAGCGACCTCATCCCCCGCTGGCTCCCGGAGATCCCAGGATCGGCGCCCAGGACGCTGCCGGTGACCGCGCGCGAGGGCGCGGCGGCCGTGTACTTCCCCGCGTGCATCAACCGGATCTTCGGGAACCCCGGGAGCCTGCCCGAGCGACCGAGCCTGCCGGAGGTCGTCGTGGCCCTCGCCGAGCGCGCGGGGCAGCCCGTGTGGATCCCCGACG
>CAWFSG010000003.1:0-115148 GCA_963818445.1 uncultured Actinomycetes bacterium | reverse complement strand
GCGGGCTCAGCCGATCGTGACCCGGACGACCTTGTCGGCCTCGACCTCGGCGTTGATCCGGTCCTCGCGGTAGTCCATCGTGACCGGCTTCGGCTCGCCATCCACAGAGACGACCCGGAAGGTGAACCCCGCGTCGGCCGTGGCCTTCTCGGCGTCGGCCACGCTCAGGCCCACGAGCGTCGGGGCCACGGCGTTGATGTCCTCGCCACCGGCGGCGCCCTGGACGTCGGTGGACGAGCCGGCCTGGTCGGCGGGCACGTAGCCGAGCACCTCCTGCGCGCCGGCCTTCAGGGTCAGCTTCTCCGGGGTGAGCTCGAAGGTGGTGATGCTGCCCAACAACTCGAAGTACGCGCTCTCGGCCGTCATCAGCTTCGGGTCCCCGGCCATCATGGTCGACCCGATCGGGCCGAACTTGATCTTCTCGCCCTCAGTGGTGTAGTCGGCGAAGTAGCTGTTCACGGGGGCCTGGCCGGACATCTGCTCCTTGAAGAAGTCGGCGGTGATCCCCAGGCTCCCGAGGTCCTGAGAGCTCAGGCTGGACTCGGTCAGCGCCCACGAGGTGGCCTCGAGCGGGTGCCCCTCCTCGATCTTCACCACCTCATTGGCGGCCTCCTCGCCGGAGGGCTCGCCCGTGGTCGTGTACTCGGCACAGGCGCCGAGCGAGCCCACCAGGAGCAGCGCGGCCAGTGCGGTGGTCGTCCGGTGAAGCCTCATCGTGTCTCCTTGGTCCTCGATCAGGTGGCGCGTGCCGGTTCGGCGTTCTTGCGCGCGATTGTGTCAGGTGCCCAGCCATGCCTTGAGCAGGGCGGTCACAACGGCGTCGGGATCCTTCTTGTCGGCCTTCACCGCAGCGCGGAAGTCCTTGCGCAGCGACTTGGGCACCTTCACGCCGAGGTCGACCGGCTTCTCGTCGGCCTTCCCGGACGGGCGCGTCCGCGCCTTCTTGGCAGCGGCGCGCAGGCTGTCGCTGGTCGTGCCTCGCAGGGGGCCGGACAGGCGGTGTGGCGTGGGATCGCCCGACTTGCCGGACGGCTTGGCCAGCGGCGTGGCTGGCGAGCTGGGCTCGAGATCCTGGCGTGGTTCGGGCAGCGCGACAGCCGTGTCGGCGGCCGGGCGCAGCGTGTGCAGCGAGTGGCCCGGCGCAGCGGGGTGGATGTGGGCGTCGGCTGCCTTCTTCAGCGCCGGCCGTGGTGCTGGTGTGCTCATGACAGGCCCTCCTCGATGGTTGCGGCCAGCTCGTTGAACAGGGCGACCAGGTCCTTCGCGCTCTTCGAGCGCAGGGCAGTGATGGGCACGGCGGCCCCCTGGGCGGCGCCCATGGCCGTCCGGTCGGGGATCGGCGGGTCGAGCACCAGCGTGGGGTAGGCCCGACGCAGCTCGTCGAGCCGGTAGGTGTGCTCCGCGCTGTGACGCACGCGGTTGACCACGATGCCGGCCGGGCGCAGGCCTAGGTTGGTCGCTGCGCGAGCGATGTCGACGGCCTCCAGCGCCTGTTCGGCCCCCTGCAGGGCGAAGTACGACGGCTCCGTGACGATCAGCGCCGCGGGAGCGGCTGCCAGCGCGTTGCGGGTCAGCTCGCCCAGTGACGGCGGGCAGTCGATCAGGATCGTGTGGTAGCGGTCGAGCGCGCCGACCAGCGTCGTGCGCAGGCGCAGCGCGGAGTCCGGGCCCTCGGCGTGAGCACGATGCTCGAGGGCTCGCTCGCCGGCGATCAGGTCGATCCCCGGACCCCAGCCGCTGGCAACGATCGCGTCCGCGGCGATCCCCTCGCGGCCGTCGGCCAGGACGTCGTTGGTGGTGAACTCGTAGGGGTGCGGGTCCAGCGCCGCGGTTGCGTTCGCCTGCGGATCGAGGTCGATCACCAGGGTTCGGTGGCCGGCGGCCCAGGCGCTGGCGGCCAACCCCAGGACGACCGACGTCTTTCCGACGCCGCCCTTGAGGGAGATCGCTGCGAGCATGGCCACGTGGTCAGTCTGCCACGCACGGGCCCCTCAACCCCCGGACTTCACCGGGCGCGTTGCCAGGTCTCGCTCACCGGATCGCCGCGTACCGGCGCAGGGCCTCGTCGCGCTCCTCGAAGTGGTCGACGATGGGCTCGGGATACCCGTGGACGTACCCGTCGAGCACCTTCCATGGCTCATGGGTCGCGGCCCCCGCCAAGTGGGCCAGCTCCGGGACGTAGCGGCGCACGTAGGCCCCGTCGGGGTCGAACTTCAGGCCCTGCAGGATCGGGTTGAAGACCCGGAAGTAGGGGGCGGCATCCGTGCCGGACCCGGCCACCCACTGCCAGCCGTGGGCGTTCGACGCGGGATCGCCGTCGACCAGCCAGCGCATGAACTCCCGCTCCCCGCGCCACCAGGGCAGGTGCAGGTCCTTGACCAGGAACGAGGCGACCACCATCCGCACCCGGTTGTGCATCCACCCCTCGGCCCGCAGCTGGCGCATCCCGGCGTCGACGAAGGGGAACCCGGTGCGGCCCTGCGCCCACGCATCGAATGCCTCGTCGGCCCCCGGGCCGGAGTCGTGCACCATCAGGTCGAACGCCGGGTTGAGGTTCTCGGTGAGCGTGGTGGGGTTGTGGAACAGGACGTCGGCGTAGAACTCGCGCCAGCCGAGCTCGGCGACGAACCGGCGGTCGCGCTCGGGGTCCAGCGCGGCCAGCAGGGTCCGGGGGTGGATCTCGCCCCAGCGCAGCGGCAGGGAGAGCCTGCTCGTGCCCGGGAGGTCCGCCCGGTCGCGCAGCGCGCCGTACTCGGCCAGGTGGGCGTCGGCGAAGTCGGCCCACCTGGCCGTGGCGGCCTCCTCGCCGGCAGCGGGCAGGGACGTCCCGGGCGGGGGTTCGGCGCTGGGCAGTGATTGGCCCGGGAGGTCCAGGACCTCGATCCGCGCAGGGCGACGGGTGGGGGCCGCCCACCCGGCCTCCAGCCACGCACGATGGAAGGGCGTGAACACGCGGTAGGGCGTCCCATCACCCTTGAGGACCGACCCGGGGGGAACTGCGTAGTTGCTCCCGGTCGCGACCAGCCGGGAGCCGTGGGCAGCCAGCGCCCCGGCGACCCGGGCGTCACGCTCGCGCCCCCGGGGCGTGTGCGCCTCGGTCACGTGCACGGTGATCGGTCCGAGCTCCTCGGCCAAGGCCGTGAACACCTCCGCCGGGTCACCCGTGCGCACGTGCAGTGCGCCGAGGTCCGCGCGCAGTGCCGCCAACGAGTCAGCCACGTACGCGCGGGGTGGCGCCCCCAGCCGCTGCCACGGCCCGGGGACGACGACGAAGACGGGCAGGACAGCCCCGTCGGCGGACTCGGTGGCAGCCCGAGCCAGCGCTGGGTGGTCCCCGGTCCGCAGGTCCCGGCGGAACCACATCACGTGCTGCACGTCGCTGACCCTAGGCCGCAGCGGGCGATCCTGCATCCGCCCGGTCGCCCACGATGAGGCTCCTCGCCCTGGACCCGGGCGATATGCCCCGGGGGGCTCTGCGTGCCAGTCCCGCGGATCCCGGGGCGGTGGGGGACAATGGGCGGGTGAGCGACCTCATCGATACCACGGAGATGTACCTGCGCACCATCTATGAGCTGTCGGAGGAGGGAATCCTGCCGATGCGCGCGCGCATCACCGAACGACTCGGGCAGAGCGGGCCCACCGTGTCGCAGACGGTGGCGCGCATGCAGCGCGACGGGCTCGTGGAGCTCGACGAGGACGATCGGCACCTCGTCCTGACCGACACCGGCTCCGACCTGGCGACACGCGTGATGCGCAAGCACCGGCTGGCCGAGTGCCTGCTGGTCGAGGTGATCGGCCTTCCCTGGGAGGAGGTCCACACCGAGGCCTGCCGCTGGGAGCACGTGATGAGTGAGGCAGTGGAGCGGCGGCTGGTGGAGATCCTCGGCCATCCCACGACCTCCCCGTTCGGCAACCCGATCCCGGGGCTGGGCGAGCTGGCCGGCGCACGTGCCGATCGCTCGGGCTCGGAGCACCCCGGCCAGTCCCTGGCTGTGTCCGCCCAGGACGAGCCGCGCCCGATGACCGTGGTGCGGATCGCCGAGTCACTCCAGGCGGACGAGGCCACGATGGGTGCGTTGCGGAGCATCGGCGCGACGCCCGGCAGGCAGGTGGAGGTCAGCCTCGCAGCGGGGGGCGTGCGACTGGAGAGCCCGGAGGGCAGCGTCGAGCTGTCCCGTGTCCAGGCCAAGCAGGTCATCGTCGCGGCATAGGCGCACCGGAGTCGGCATTGGGACTCCCGCGAGCGACGGAACACCGGTACCCTACGGGGTACTCACTACGGGAGGATGCCATGGCCATCGACGAGACGTGCCGCAAGGACGTGGTCAACCGGTTGCGCCGGATCCAGGGTCAGGTCGCCGGGATCGTGACCATGATCGACGAGGGCCGGGACTGCAGTGACGTCATGGTCCAGGTCGCCGCCGTCTCCCGGGCGATCGATCGGGCCGGTTTCAAGATCATCTCCGCCGAGCTGCAGGCCTGCGCCGCCGCGACCCAGGACGGCCAGGAGCCGCCGATGTCCATGGAGAAGATCGAGAAGCTGTTCCTGACGCTCGCGTGACCCCTCCGGCCTGACCCCACCGGCCTGACCCCTCGTTCTGCGAGGGCAGGGCCGCGGGCTCCGACGGTGTCGGTTGCAGATGGTGGCCACCACGTCACAGAGCGCGCTCTCCGTCGTCCGGAATCGCCGGTTCCTCCTGTGTTGGGCCTCCAGAACGAGAGATACATCACAACCGATGAGTTTGTGACATACCTGCGACGTTGGCTACCGTGAAGGAGTCCCGCCACCCGGTGGGATGGGGCAGACGGCGCCGAATCCCGTTCACGTCATGCCCTCCCGCGCCTGGCCACTGGCCAGCAACGCACTGAGAACGGGAGCGGGGGACCCACGATTCGTGGTCCCACGTCGACAGGCGTGAGTCCTTGGGGTGAAGCCGCGAGAGCGGCCGGGTGCTCCCCACCCGAACCCGACAGCTCACCTCGCAGGCGCCTGGAGGAGACATCACCATGGCTCTACTGACCCGTGCCCGAGGCATTGCCCTGGCCGGCGCAACGGCCCTTGCCGTCGTGCTCCCGATCTCACCGATGGCCCCCGCGCCAGCAGCATCGGCCGTCCCCGCCCCTCGGGTGTCCATCGAGACCAGCGCCGCCTCGACCGTCGCGACCGGGGACCGCAAGAAGAAGACCTCACGCAGCTCCCGCTCGTTCGCCGCCCGTGCGTCCAGGGTCATGCGCACCGGCAACTCGCTCAAGGGCGTGCCCTATCGCGCGGGCGGCTCGACCCCCCGCGGCTTCGACTGCTCCGGCTTCACCTCCTACGTCTACCGCAAGGCCGGCGTGAGCCTGCCGCACTCGGCAACGGGCCAGATGCGCAAGGCCCGGCGCATCTCGCGCAGCCAGGCGCGTCCCGGGGACCTGGTGTTCTTCCGCGGCGGCCGTGGCGCGTACCACGTGGGCATCTACGCAGGGAACAACCGCACCCTGCACTCCCCGCGCCCAGGTGGGCGCGTCAGCACGGTGCACATCTGGAGCCGCAACGTCTCCTTCGGCCGGGTCCTGTGACCTGCTCCTGATCGCGCGGGTCGACCCCGCATCCGGTGCCCGAGTCGTCCGTCGGCTCGGGCACCGTCGTGCCTGCGCGGCCTCAGGCCTCGGCGGGCGCCGTGGCCTCGGCGAACAGGTCGGCCATCTCGTCGTTGAAGGCGGCCACCAGGTTGCCCACGTCGGGGATGACGTTGGCGTCGGTCTTGAAGCCGACGCGGATCATCCCGTTGTAGCTGATGATGCAGGCGCCCAGGGTCTGGTGCGATGCTCCGGGGACCCACCCGAGGATGCCGACCATCTCCTGGCCCGCGAAGTAGCGCACCTCGGTCGGTCCGGGCACGTTGGTGGTCACGCCGATCGCCTTGTTGCTGAAGAACTGGGTCATCCGCCGCGAGAGGGTCTCGGTCACTGAGCCCATCACGCCGATCGCATGCGAGAGCCCGAACGTCAGCAGCGCCTCGGGTCCGTACTTGATGACGTCCATCCGGGCCTTGGATGCGGCCAGCCGTGCCATCGGGGTGGGCTCGGACAGCGGGAGCTCGATGGCCACCAGGGCGAACTTGTTGCCCAGGTGGATCGGAAGCGGCTCGTCGATGGCGCGCAGGTTCACCGGGATCATCGTCACCACGTCGCGGGGGACCTCGCCCCGGGCCATGACGTACCGGCGCAGTGCGCCGGCCAGGGCGGCCATCATCACGTCGTTCACGGTCGCCCCGCGCGCCTTCGCGACCCGCTTGACGTCGTCGAGGTCGTAGGTCGGTGCCCAGTCCGCGCGCTTGTCGAGGCCCGGTTGTCCGAACAGCAGGATGTCCTCGTGGGTGCCGATGATCAGCTTGTCGACGGCGTCGGCGGTCCCGGCGACCTGGTCGGCGAGCCGCCAGGTGAGGCTGCCCCGGTTGTCGGGGTCGAGCATGTGCACGAGGCTGACCGCGGAGTTGGTCGCCGCGACCCCGGCAGCCACCGGGAACGTGGCCAGCTGGAACAGGCGTCGCCCTGCCCGGTCGCGAAGGCCCGGGTGATCTCGATCCGTGGGGGCCGGCCCCATGCTCGGGGAGGGCTCGACCGGATGGTTGCGCGGATCGGATCCGGCCAGGGCCGCCACGGCGTCCTCAGGCTCCGCGTCGCCGCTGGGGGTGTCTGTCGTGAGATCGAGCAGGACGCGCACCAGGGCCGTCCCGTCGGCGATCGCGTGGTGGAAGCGCAGCATGACCGCACCGAAGCCGTCGCCGGTCAGGACGTGGGCGTGCCACAGCGGCCGGTCGCGGGGCAGCGGCTCGGACATCCGGGCCTGCAGGAACTTCCGCATGGCCTCGCGCCCGCCGTCGCCCTTGAGCCGATGATGGGTGATGTGCCGGTCGATGTCGAAGTCGGGGTCCTCGACCCAGTGGTCCAGGCCGACGGTGGAGTGCTCGGGTCGCCAGGTGAACACCGGGTAGCGCTCGACCATGCGCTCGCGCAGCGCGCGGGTCACCTCCTGAACCTCCAGCGCCTCGTCGAACCACATCACCCCCTCGATCACCATCAGGTTCTCGGGGCTGTCCATGTTCAGCCAGAGGGAGTCGTTCGGGGAGAGGGCGACGCGTTCGGACATGGCCCCATCGTGCCCCCTTCCGATGGCGGAGTCACACCGTGGTCCACGTCCGCGGTGAGCAGCTACTCGGCGGGAGCCAGCGCCAGCAACTCCTCCATCTCCGCGGTGTAGGCCGCGACCAGGTTGGCGATGTCGGGCACGACGTTCACGTCGGTCTTGAACCCGACCCGGATCTCGTCGTTGTAGCTGAAGATGCAGACGCCCAGGGTCTGGTTCGCGGCCCCAGGCACCCACCCGAGGATGCCGACGAGCTCCTGCCCGGCGAAGTACCGGGTGCGCTGCGGCCCGGGGACGTTGGTCGTGACGCCGATCGCCTTGTTCCCGAAGTACTCCTGGATGGTCCGCGACACCCGCGACGTGTAGCTGCCGACCATGCCCAGGGCGTTGGAGATGCCGAACGTGAGCAGCGCCTCGGGCCCGGACTTGATCACCTCCATGCGCTCGTGGGCGGCGTCCAGCCGGTCGACGGGGGTGGCGGGCTCCAGGGGCAGGTCGAGGGCCACCAGCGCGAACTTGTTGCCCAGGTGGGCAGGCAGCGGCTCGTCGACGGGGCGCAGGTTCACCGGGATCATCGTCATCGCGTCGGCGAACGGTTCGCCACGGCCCTGCAGGTAGCGGCGCAGGCCCCCCGCCACGCCGGCGAGCATGAGGTCGTTGACCGTCGCCCCCCGCGTCCGGGCCGCGCGCTTGACCTGCGCCAGGTCGTGGGCCGGGGCCCAGTCCGCACGCTTGGCGACGCCGGCCTTTCCGAAGATGGCGATGTCCGGCGGGGTGCCCACGAGCAGCTTGTCGAGCGTTCCGGCCGTTCCGACCGAGTGGTCGGCGGCCGTGGCCACCAGGCTGCCCTCGCGGTCGAGGTCGAGCATCTCGAGCAGCTTGGCGGCACCGGTCGTGGCCTTCACGCCGACGGCCAGGGGGATCGTGGCCACCTGCGTGGCGGCGTTGAGGGCCTTGACCCGCTTGCGCCGGGCCGGGCGGCCGTCCGGGGACTCCTCTGGTGCCGGTGGCTCGTCGGCCGGATGCAGCCGGTCCCTGGCGACCGGCGGGTAGTCGAACCCCTCCTCGGGGCTGTCGGTCGTCATCTCGATCAGCACCCGGGCCAGGGCCGTGCCGTCGGCGATCGCGTGGTGGAAGCGGATCATCACCGCGCCGAACTCGTTGCCCTCCAGGACGTAGGCGCGCCACAGCGGGTGCGCCCGGTCGATCGGCTCGGAGAACCTCGCCTCGAGGAAGGCCTGGAGCTCCGCGCGGCCCGCCGGCGCCGCCCAGCTCGTGGACTGAGACGTGCCGGTGGATGTCGAAGTCCTCGTCGTCGACCCATTGGTCGCGGCCCCCGATGGCCTGCGACAGCCGGGGTCGCCACCGGAACACGGGGTAGCGCACGATCATGCGCTCCTGCAGGGCGCGGATCACCGCGTCCGGGTCGAGCCTGTGGTGGAACCACATCACGCTCTCGATGACCATGAGGTTCTCGGGGGTGTCCATGTTCAGCCAGAGCGAGTCGTTGGCCGAGAGCTCCATCTCGCCGGGGGGATCAGGTGTCGTCATGGGGCCCATCGTGTCGTGCGGTCTGCAGCGATGGTTCGATGAGGGCGGCGAGTTGGTCCAGCGGGACCGGTCGCCCCAGCAGGTGGCCCTGGGCCAGTGCGATGCCGGTCGCGACCACCGCGTCCCGTTCGGCGGCCGTCTGGATCCCCTCGGCGATGACTGGGCAGTGCAGGCTCTCGGCAACACTGCGGGCCGCGGTGAGGAACGCCACGCCTCCTTCCTCCCCGCTGCCGGCACGTGCCACGAGCGCGCGGTCGATCTTCAGGAGGTCTGGTCGCATCGCCTCGAGCCGGGTGAAGTTCGAGAAGCCCGCCCCGAAGTCGTCGACGGCCAGTCGATACCCGGCTTCGCGAAGGCGCACCAGACGGTGCGTGATGTCGGGCTTCTCCAGCAGCTCGGAGGACTCCGTCACCTCCAGGACGACTCGTCCCGCGCAGGCGTGCAGTGGTCCGGAGAGGAGCCGATCCAGATGGATGTCGTCGGCCATCTCGCGCGCGGAGAGGTTGACCGCGAGGAAGCCGTCGGGTGGAAGGGCGGCCAGCACCTGGCCGACGTCACGCTCCACCACTTCGAGGATCAGCCGTCCGATCGCGACGATCTGGCCCGTCCTCTCCGCGAACGCCATGAACCGGGCGGCCGGGACCAGCTGCCCGTGCTGCCGCCATCGGGCCAGAGCCTCCACGCCTGCCACGGCACCGGACTCCAGGGCAACGATCGGCTGGTAGACCAGTTCGAAGTCCGCGCTGATCACTGCACGTGCCAGATCGTGGCGCAACTGCGCGGTGTCCATCGCCTCCGAGCCGAGTTCCGCGCTGAACTGCAGGCACCGGTCCCCACCGGCGTTCTTGGCCGCGTACATCGCCAGGTCAGCCCGCGTGATCAGCTCGTCGGGGCGATCTCCGTCGGTCGGGAACGTGGCGATCCCGATGGATCCCGTGATGTGGATCAGGAGCTCGTCGATGTGCATGGGCTCGCGCAGCGCGGCCAGGATCCGCTCGGCCACGGGGGTCACGGGCGCTTCAGCCGCGCCGTCGCACAGCAGGACGCCGATCTCGTCGCCCCCGAGCCGACCGACATGATCGGCGTCCCTGACCTGTCCGAGGATCCGGTTGACCGTCACGCGCAGCACGTCGTCCCCGACCTGGTGGCCGAACTGGTCGTTCACGCCCTTGAATCCGTCGAGGTCCACCCAGAGCAGCGCGACCGACTGCCCCTGCAATCGAGCGGCAGCGATCTCCTGCTCCATCGACTGGGTGAAGCTGGCACGGCTCTCGCTGCGGGTGAGGCTGTCGGAGCTGGCCACGATGTTGGTCGCCTGCCCAGCCCGTGCGAGGCTGAAGACGAGGAAGATCAACAAGCTGGTCAGAGCGACCATGCCGAACAACCGGTCGAAGTACCACCCGAACGACCACCGGTTGGCGTTCATGTTCACAATCGCGGCACCGAGTTGCAGTATCAGCACAGCCGACAGCCACCGCTGGATGAGTGCGCCACCTCGCTGGCACCACAGCGAGAGGGCCATGGCAGCCAGCGAGAATCCCAGTAGGAGCCAGTCCAGAGCGGCCGCCAACGACGTCAGGCCGACATCCTGGGCCAGCAGCGTGGGCCGGAACGCGGTGTCCTCCACTGCGACGAACCCCACGGTGAGCAGCGCAGCGATCACGACCCCCACCACGGACGGCCACATGTCCACTTCCAGCTCGGGCCGCCGATGCCTGACTCGGTCGATGTGGAACACGCACACGGCGACCATCAGGCCCCCGGCGAACGCGAAGTGCCAGATGTAGAACATCCATGGGGCCGACTGCGGGCCACCCAGGAGGGGCTCCTGCCCGCCGAAGCCGCCCGGGAAGAACAGGGGAAAGGACAACAGGAGCACTGCCACGTAGAGGTAGGTGCCCCCGAGCCACAGGTAGCCCCGGCGCCCGGTGGCGCTCGCCTGGCCGTAGAGCAGTAGTGAGGTGAGCCCACACACCACGACCAGGACCAGCGCGTGAGCGATCGGGACCCACACGAGGGCCGGCCACGGGTCGCTCCCCTGGGAGAACACGCCCAGCGAGGCACCCAGGTACACCACCGCGCCCACCCAGGCAGTGAGTCGCCCGGCCCGCGAGAGCGGGCGCGCCTCGTCCAACGAGTAGAGCGCGGCGGCCACGGGCAACTCCCCACCGTCGAGGACGGGGCCCAAGGCTAGCCTGCCCACACCCCGGCGACCAGACCCCGCGTTGAGGACCACGCGCCTCGCGCAGGGGCTCATCCCTGCCTCGTGCCGTACACTTAGTTGAACCTACAACTTATGGAGGAGCCGTGGCCCTACACCCGTACGCCGCGCACGTACGCACCACAGCAGCAGCCGGACCTCATCGTGCCTGGCAGCCTGAGGACGGTGCGCTTCCGGCGCTGTACCTGAGCCACGGCGCCCCGCCCCTGTTCGAGGATGCCGACTGGATGGCCCGGCTGTTCGCGTGGGCCCGTGCACTGCCCCGTCCGCGGGCGATCCTGATCGCCTCGGCGCACTGGGAGTCTGCCCCGCTCGCGTTGTCCTCGGCGTCGGCCGGTACTCCGCTGGTCTACGACTTCGCCGGATTCGACCCCGTGTACTACCGGTTCCGGTACCCGACGCCGGACGCCAGTGAGCTTGCCGCACAGGTGGCGGGAGTGCTGCCCGACAACAGCGGGCTGGTGCAGCACACCGCCCGTGGCCTGGACCACGGGGCGTGGGTCCCGCTGATGGCGATGTACCCGGAGGCCGATGTCCCTGTCCTGCAGCTGAGCATCCCGACGAACGTCTCGGGTGACCTGGTGGAGCTCGGCCGACGGCTGCGCCCCCTGCGCGAGCAGGGCGTGCTGGTGATCGGGTCCGGGTTCATGACCCACGGCCTGCCGTTCATCGACTGGGGACGCCCCGACGCCGTTCCGGGGTGGTCGCGGGACTTCGATGCCTGGGCCACCGATGCCCTGGCGCGCGGGGACCTCGACGAGCTTGCAGCCTTCCGCGAGCGTGCTCCCGGGATGCCCTACGCGCACCCCACGGTCGAGCACTTCATCCCGATGTTCCTCACCCTGGGCGCAGCGGCTGACGCGTCGCTCGCTCCGGAGACGACGATCGACGGGTGGATGTACGGCCTGTCGCGGCGGTCCTTCCTGGTGGCCTGAGGCGAATGTGAGGAACGGGAGTACCCCCCAGGGCATTCACGGGGTCATTGTCGGGAAAATGTCATTTATATAGGTGTGGGCATGTTCCCCGTGAAATATGGCGAATTGCATTTCGGAAATGGGGGACAGTGCTAGGGACAAGCCCATGATAACCCTTCCCCTGAGGTAAGCCTGACCTCTCTACTGACCCCGACACGTCACCCGACGGGGTCGAATCCGGTCACGGATCGTAAGGGGTACCAGGCATGATCACTCGAACCGCATCACCACCAAGAGATCGTCGGCCGCGCAAGCGGCCCACCACCAAGGCCGTCGCGGGGGGCACAGCGCTGCTCCTCGCCCTGAGCATGCAGGGGTTGGGTGTCGGCCCTGCCGGCGCCGCCGGACCGGTCAGCGCCGGCCTCACGATCACCCCGACGGACCTCAACTTCATCCTCAAGCAGATCCAGATCGCTGAGGCGCACGCGACCTACGAGGGCGCGACCCCGGGGACCGTCAGGCCGCCCAACTCCGTGTTGAGCACCACCGGCTCCGACGGCAGCGCCAACGCGCCACACGTGGTGAACTTCACGCTGCCGCACGGCCTGCGGACCGTCGACGGGAGGGGCAACAACCTCACCGTGCTCACTGACGCGGACCAGCAGCGGGTGCCGACCTCGCCCGCCCTGGCCAAGGACCTCGGGGCTGCGGATCGGAAGTTCCCGCGGATGGTGCCGCTGGCCGACATCACCTGGAAGGACACCGAGGCGGGCGTCGGTGGCGCGAGCCACCACCTACGAGACCGGGGCAGGACCGTGCAGGACTCCACCCCGCGCGTCATCAGCAACCTCGTGTCCGACCAGTCGGACTGCAACCCCGCAGCGCTCGCGGCAGCAGGGCAGCAGCGTGGCCCCCACCTGCCCCTCCACCTCGTCCAACTTCATCCCCAACCAGGTGCCCAACAACGTCCTGGCTGCACCGTCCAGCTCGATGTTCACGCTGTTCGGCCAGTTCTTCGACCACGGACTGGACCTTGTCGGCAAGTCCGGCACCGAGGCTGTCGTCGTCCCGCTGGCTACAGATGATCCGCTGTACGTCAGCCGGGGAGCCCGACCAACTTCATCATCGCCAACCGGACGATCCTCGATCCGGCGCTGGACGCCATCAACACGACGACGCCGTGGATCGACCAGAACCAGACCTACGCCTCGACTGCCTCGAAGCAGGTGTTCCTGCGTGAGTACGTGCTGGATGGTGCCGGCAAGCCCCAGTCGAACGGGCGGCTGCTCGACGGGGTCGGTGGCAACATCGGAACCTGGGCCGAGGTCAAGGCGCAGGCCGCGACGATCCTGGGGATCCGGCTCGCGGACACGGACATCACAGCTGTCCCCCTGCTGCTCACCGACGAGTACGGCCGGTTCCTGCGTGGGGCCAACGGGTTCCCGCAGATGGTGACGGGCGTGGCGGGCAACGGGACCGTGACTGGTGTTGTCGAAGGTGGCAACACCGCCGGTGGCGGTGTGCCCGTGCCGGCCAACGCCATCCGCACCGGTCACTCGTTCCTGGATGACATCGCCCACAACGCGGCCCCGGGGACCAAGGCCCCGATGCCGACTACGGCCGTGAACGCGATCGACTGCGACCCCGTCCGGCAGGGACCTACGACGACGAGCTGCTCGACGCGCACTACATCACGGGTGACGGTCGCGGCAACGAGAACATCGGCCTGACCACCATCCACACGGTGTTCCACTCCGAGCACAACCGGCTGCGCGCGGACATCGACAGCATCATCACGGCGACCGGCGGCGCGCTCGCGGCCGGCTTCCAGGCCGCTGGCGGCTGGGGCTACCAGGAGCGCCTGTTCCAGGCCTCCCGGTTCGTCAACGAGATGGAGTACCAGCACGCGGTGTTCGAGGAGTTCGCCCGCAAGTTCTCCCCGGCGATCGCCCCGTTCGCGGCCTACAACCCGCAGCTCATCCCGGATGTCCCGGCTGAGTTCGCCCACGCGGTCTATCGCTTCGGGCACTCGATGCTCACCGAGACCGTGGCCCGCAACAAGCCCAATGGGGCTTCAGCGGACATCTCGCTGATCAATGCCTTCCTGAACCCGACGTCCTTCACCAACGGCGGCGCGCTGACGGCCGAGCAGGCCGCGGGCGACGTGGTTCGCGGCATGTCCAAGCAGGTCAGCAACGAGATCGACGAGTTCGTGACCGGTGCCCTGCGCAACAACCTGCTCGGACTTCCGCTGGACCTCGCCACGCTGAACATCGTGCGCGGTCGGGACACGGGGACGGCCACGTTGAACGAGGCACGCGCAGCGTTCGGACTTGCTCCGTACGCCAGCTGGGCCGAGTTCGGCGCGAACCTGCGCCATCCCGGCACCTTGGTGAACCTGATCGCTGCCTACGGGACGCACCCGGACATCACGGGTGCGAGCACTGTGGCCGGCAAGCGGGCGGCAGCAACGGCGCTGATCGCTGACGCCCAGTTGAGCACTCCGGTCATCCCCGGAAGTGTTGAGCTGCTGACGGTGAACCAGGGCGGAGCCCGCTCCGGCGTCGACGACGTCGACCTGTGGGTCGGTGGCCTCGCGGAGAGCAATGACCCGATCGGTGGCGGTGGCAACCTGCTCGGGCCCACGTTCGACCACGTCTTCAGGACCACCCTGGAGAACCTGCAGGAGGGTGACCGGTTCTACTACCTCGATCGGCTGGCCGGCCTCAGCCTGCTCACCGAGGTCGAGGGGAACACCATCTCGGAGATGTTCATCCGCAACACCGACGCGGTGGACCTGCCCAAGGACCTGTTCGCGGTCCCCGGCCTGACCATCCAGATGCAGTCCGCAGGTGCCCCGACCTTCGTCCCGTCACCGATCCCCGCGGGCAGCAGCTACGCGGGAACCGGAACAACGGGCACGTTCACCGGGCCCCTGAACGTCCTGTTCATCGGGACGGCCGGCGCCGACACGATGCGCGGCGGTGCCGGTGACGACACCCTGCGTGGCAACGTCGGCAACGACACCCTCAACGGCGGTCTCGGCAACGACTTCGCCTACGGCGGGGACGGCAACGACTTCCTGTCCGATGCCGGCGGGGCTGACCTGCTCTCGCCCGGACCTGGCCACGATGTCGTGAACGCGGCCGGACCTGGTGCCGACGTGATCAACGCCGGCACCGGAGACGACTTCGTCGATGCGGGCGATCTTGGGGCCATCGCCCTCGGAGGTGCCGGCGATGACCTCTACCTCGGTGGTGCCGGTGGGGACGGTCCGGCCGGCGACCAGGGTGACGACTGGCTCGAGGGCGGGGTGGGTGTTGACGCACTCTCCGGTGACTCGGGTGCCCCGTTCGGCATCGACATCAACACCCCGGGTGACGACGTCCTCATCGGCGGCAGCAGCGCTGACGCGCTGGACGGCGGCGGCGGGGTTGACATCGGCGTCGATGCGGACAACCTGGCAGTCGTCGACGAGTTCCTCGGCGGACTCGGATTCGACTGGTACTCCTACGACGGCTCGACGCAGAACGCAGATTCGGATCTGGGCAACTTCGCGCCAGCCAACCCACCGGGGACGATCCCCGCTGCGTTCCAGGACAGCTTCATCGATGTTGAGGCGCTGTCCGGGGGTGCGGGGAACGACATCCTGCGAGGCGATGATCGAGCCACCCTCGACACCGTGACCGCGGGTGCGTCGGATGCGCTCGTCTCCAGCGACCTGGCCAAGGTCCAGGGACTGCCCACCCTGCTGGGGTCGGCAACCTCCTGGAGCAGCGGGAACATCCTGGTCGGTGGCGCCGGAGACGACACGCTGGAGGGCGGGGGTGGCAACGACCTGATCGACGGCGATGCCACCCTGCGCGTCCAGCTGTCCGTCCCCACCGTGGGCGGCCGTGGAGTTGTCGACAACCTGAGCGCGGTCCGCACGGCCCTGCTCAACAACACGATGAGTCCGTCCAGCATCGACATCGTGCGCACCCTGGTGCCTGGCTCCGGCGCCAACGACGTGGCGGTCTTCACCGGGGACATCTCCAAGTACAAGGTGACGGAGAACGGCGGCGTCGTCACGGTCGCACACCTGGTCGATCCGGGTGCTGCGGTCAACGACGGCACGGACACCCTGAAGGGGATCGAGCGGCTGCGCTTCAGCAACGGCGAGTTCACTGTCGGTGAGGCAGTGATCGTGACGTTGCCGGCACCCGCACCGCCGGCACCGGCACCGGCTCCGGCACCGGCACCGGCTCCGGCTCCGGCGCCCGCTCCGGCACCCGTGGTGCTCACCCCGGCACCTGCCGGCGCGGCAGCACCTCCTGCGGCGGCGACACCAACCACGGGGGCACCTGCGGCAGCACCTGCCAGTGTCGTCCTCACGGGCGTCGCCACGACGAAGGCAGTCTCGGCGAAGGCCGTGTCCGCTGGCGTCGGCCAGGCCGTCACCCTCCAGGTGTCGAAGTTGGCCAAGAAGAAGACCTACGTGACGAAGATCAGGTTCGGCACCAAGTGGGTCACGTTCGGCAAGGTGAAGTCGACCAAGGCGGGACGAGCCACGCTCGATCCGTTCATGGTCACCCAACCGGGCACCTATCTCATCAAGCTTGACCCGGCCAAGGGCAAGAACTACTACGCCAAGGTCCAGATCAGCTAGGTGCCTCCACAGTAGGGCCGAGGGCCCCCGACCGGTGACTGGGAACTCCAGCGCCGGCCGGGGGCTCTCGCGTGGCCAGACGCGATCCGGCCCGCAGTCCGGCGGGAGTCCTCACGGGCCGCGGGTTCAGCTGCCCCCCAGCTCCAGCATGTGCTCTGCGTCCTCGACGGTGAGCAGGCCTGCTGCCAGGTCTGCCAGGACCGCACCGACACCAGGGGCGTCGACCGATTCGGTCGCACCCTCGACTGGGCTCAGGTCCGCAACCCGGGATGCGCCTGGCGGGTGCGCCACCTGCGCCCCGGGGGCCACCACCAATTCTGTGCCCAGGCCCAGGCGGTCGAGCACCTCGATGAGTCGGGCCCGCGCGGTGGGGTAGGACACCTCGAGGTGCGCCTGCACGTCGCGCACGTTGCCACGGCTGCGCAGGAACACCTCCAGGATCTCCAGGTCGGCCGCCCCCAGCCTGCAGAACCGGCACGTCTCGAAGTGCCCGGACAGCTCCGTGCCGCACGACGGGCACCCCAGGCGCAGGGTGATCAGCGACTCGGAGCACACCGGGCACGTGGTCGGCGGCCGATGCGTGCGCATCCGGACTCAGAAGACGGAGACGACGAGGGACCCGAGCCGGGTCGTGGCCGACAGGCTGCCGCTCCCGGCGCCCGCCGTCACGGGCGGATGCCCCTCGGGCGTGGCCTTGATCGTGGTGCCGTCGGCCAGCCGGATGGTGGCCAGGCCCAGGGTCGCCTCGGCCTTCACCTCGACGTCCGAGCCCGGCAGCAGGGTCAGGCGGGCCGAGCCCAGGTCGGTGCTCACCGAGCACTCGCCCTGGAACTGCCACTCCACGTCCGCACTGCCGCTGGCCACCGACAGGGTCAGCTGGCCGGCGCCGTCATGCAGCCTGGCCGAGCCTGCTTCGACCCCCACCGATGTGGCGCTGTGCATCCCGCTGAGCTCCAGCGAGCCGGCCACGTTGAGGACGTCGAGCGGGAGGTCGGGATTGACCCGCACCCGCAGCGTCGAGCCAGCGCGGTTGGCGGTGCTCAGCCACGTGGCGAAGGTGGACTTCGGCGCCTCAGCCTCGTACTCACCGACCCTCAGGTCGGAGTGGATCGTGAGCCGGTCGCCGACGTGCGAGACGCGGTGCGGTCCCTCGGCGATCGCGGTGTCCACCGACGGGTCGGCCACGATCACGAGGCGCACGGCGCTGCCCCGCACGCTGATCCGGCGGACCGGCTCGGGCTCGGGCTGCTCCACGGTGGTCTCGTGGCTCGCGTTCGCGGCGTCCGCCTTTGAGGCGTTCATCAGGATCTCGGCCTCCTCGGGGCTGATCTCCCCGGAGGCAACTCGGTTCAGAAGGGTGCGCAGTTCATCGTTCATGTGCCAATAGTAGATCTGAGATTCACACTAGTGCAAGAGTCGGTTTCCATTAGTTGCAGCAGCCGGAGTCCGGGTGGAGCCCACACGACGGACGAGCAGCCCACCAACGGCCATCAGCCCGATCGCGGCGACTGCGTTGAGCGGGATGCCCGCGAACGACGTCACGCGGGCGGGGAAGCCGGCCAGGCCGATCGCGGCGAGCATCAACGTGCCGATCCCGATCAGTGCCGCCCCGATCCCGGCCACGGCGGAGCGGCTGCCTTCGCCCGGGCTGCGTCCGGCCGCCCATGGTCACCGTCCGGGCCGGACGGTCCCAGCCGGGCAGCCGACCGACCTCGGCAGGCCACATCAGCCGCACGACGCCGACGACGCAGGTCAGGTAGACGGCCAGGAAGGCGATCGTCCACAGCCAGAAGCCCGGCCCAGGGATGGGGTAGCCGTCGGCGGCCCACTGCACCGGCCGGTCCAGGCCCAGGCCGTGCAGCCCGGCGTACAGCGCGATCAGGACCGGCAGGTGCCACAGGTAGAGGGTCATCGCCGTGAGGTTGATCGCGGTGGTGCCGGTCCACACCCGGCGACCGGCGGCCAGGCGGGCCAGACCCGGGCGCAGCGCACCGACCAGACCGGCCAGGGCGACGGTGTGCAGGGCCAGCACGAGGCTCGGTGGGGTCATGTTGCTGAACGGCTCGCCGCGCATGCCGACCATCGAGCGTGGGTAGGGCCCGTAGGTCACGAGCAGCAGGTTCACCGAGATGGCCAGGGCCGCCAATCCGGCCCCGCGCCACCCGCGGAGCAGCCCGTCGTCGAAGAGCAGGCCCAGCTGGGCGGCCAGCGCCCAGACGAGGACGAAGTTGAGCAGCCCGAGCGGAGCCACGCCCACGCCCAACCGCAACCAGTCGAACAGGACCACGCCGGCCATCAGGACGGCCGGGCCGAGGAGCGGGTTGATCGTGTGCGCCCGCACGGCAAGCGGGGTCAGGGCGCACACCATGACGTAGACGCCGATGAACCACAGCAGTTGGGTGGCCAGGCCGAGCAGGGGCTCGGCGTACCCCTCGGGCGCCACCAGCGACACCAGCCCGCTGACGGGGGCCATGATCATCAGGTACACCCACACCGGACGCATGAGCCGGGCGACCCGGCGCCACAACCATGACGCGTACGGGTCACGACTGGTGCGCCACGAGCGGGCGTTCACCGCCCCGCCGGCGACGAAGAACAGCGGCATGATCTGCAGGAGCCACGTCGCCCATGGCGCCCACCAGTACACGGTCAGCGACGTGCTGATCACGGGCCCCGAGTCGGTCCAGCCGACGATCCCCATGCTGCTGTGGCCGAGGACCACCAGGGCCAGGGCGCTGGCGCGCAGCAGGTCGAGCACCCGGTCGCGATCCGGTGGCGTGGCGGCCACCGCCCGGGCGATCGGCGGAGCCGGCGGGAGCCTCACACCCCCGACGGTACGCCCTGAGGGGGAGCTGAGCCGCCCCGCTCGCGTGATCCATTCACCCTGAGGACCTTCGAGCATCGCGAACCTGCATGGATCACGGGACAGGGTCGCGGCGGGCAGCGGGCGGCCGGGCGCGGTGCCCATGCAGGGCGCCGTCACCGGTCGTGATCGCGAATCGCTCCAACAATGCGGCTGTCACGGCGCTCCAGAGTTGGACGAAGTTGCCTGGAGCGCCCGAGAGTCGGACGAAGTCCGGGGAATGCCCGACGGCCCCGCCCGTGGCGTGCACGAGGGCGGGGCCGTACGGCGTGGCTTCAGATGAACAGCAGCTGGGCGCCGTCGGTCATCTCGATGAAGTCGGTGGCGTTGATGATGTCCTCGACGCCCTCGTAGAGGTCGTCCATGTCCACCTTGTTCATGTCCGCGCTCATCCGGCAGGCCCACAGGTGGCCGCCGGACGCGACGATCTGGTCGAGGAAGTCGCGCACGGGCGGGATGCCCATGTCGTCGAGCTGCTCCTTGAGCATCTTGGTCGCCATGCCCGTCATTCCCGGCAGCGGCATGACGGCCTGCGGGATGCGCATGTCCTTGCCCTTGATCGGGAAGTGCATCGCGGTGTTGCCCGCGGGCGAGAACTGCAGGTCGTCCATGCGGCTGTCGATGATCATGTCGAAGCCCCAGAAGGTGAAGAACAGGTGCGTGTCGATGCCCTCACCGAGGGCGGCATTGGCCAGGACCAGGGCCGGGTAGGCCATGTCCAGGTTGCCCTTGGAGCAGATGATGACGAACTTGCGGTCGGTCTCCGCGTCGTCGAAGTTCGGGATGACGGTCATGTGGGTGTCTCTCTACTCGTCGGTGTCGATCGGGGATCAGACGCAGCCCTTGGGCTTGGGCAGCCCGGCGACGTAGGACATCTTCTTGGCGGGCTTCTTCGGGAAGAGCTCGAACTGCTTCTTCGTGGGGACGCCGCCCTCGGTCTGCACGCGGCGGGTCGTGGCAGTCTCGCCCTTGACCTTGTAGTCCTCACGGAGCCACTTGATCAGGGCCCAGTGCTCGTCGGTCATCTCGACCTCGATGTTCTTCGCGAGCTCGGCGCCGATGTCCTCGCTCCACTCGTCGTACTCGGTGAGGAAGCCCTCCTCGTTGACGTGGACTTCCTTGCCGGCGATCGTGGCCATGGCCATGGTCGGTGTTCCTCTCTGCTGTCTACTCGGGTTCTACTTGGTGGGTGAGGTCGGCTGGGTGTCCTCACCGACCGTGTGGAGCATGGACAGGACGCGGGCAAGCCCACGCCTGGTCTGGGGGTCGCGCATCGACTTCAGCAGCGCGAAGGCCGAGGGTGGCTCGATGTGCGTGTCCTCGACCTCCTGGATCGTCAGGGCGGTCCGGTTGAGCAGGGCCATCACCTCGGGCTGGGTCAGCTCCTTGACCGCGTTGAGGATCGTGACCACGTTCTCGCCGAGGGCCCGCACGTCGTCCTCGTCGAACGAGGTGACGACCTTGTCGGCGATCGCCGCGCCCTCGCGGGCGAACATGAAGTAGCCCTTGTCCTCGGCGACCTGCAGGACCTCGGTGAGCTTGGCCATGCCGGCTCCGCCCAGGGAGCTCACCTCGTGGCCCAGCTCGGAGATGCTGCCGATCTGGCCGACGAGGACCTCCATGTCGGGGATCGCCCGGGCGGTGGTGCGGGCGAACCGCGTGACGTCGTCGATCGTGACGTCGGCCTCGAGCTCGGAGAGCTCGCGCGTGGCGACGTCCATCGCGCCGCGCGAGACCGGGATCAGGGTCTCCACGAGCTCGCTCCACTGCTCGCGGGCTGCAGCCGCCTCGGCGACCTGCTCGGCCATCACGGCCATCTGGGCGCTCATGGCGTCCAGGCGGGCCAGGATGGCGGCGTTCGAGTCGGCGGTCGCGGCCGCCGGGCTCAGGGCGCCGACCGTCTCGGTGCCCGTGTGGGTGGTCTCGGTCATCAGAGGTCCTTCGCGTCCTTGCCGGCCATCGACATGAGCGCGGGCAGCGGGAGCTCCTTGCCGGGCAGCAGGATGTTCCAGTACATCCACCGGAACATGACCTTGCCCCAGTGGTTCATCTCGGTCTCCTTCAGCAGGGAGAACGGGCCCACGCCGGGCAGCGGGTACTTGCCGGTCAGCGGCTCGGTGTCGTAGTTGAAGTCGATGAGCAGGCCCTTGCCGTGCCCGGTCTCGATGAAGCAGTTGGCGTGGCCGTCGAACAGCTCGGTCATCTTCAGGCCCTGGATGTGGCGCAGGAAGTTCGCCGGGAACAGGTCCATCGCGAAGTGGGCGACGGAACCGGCCTTGGAGGCCGGGATGTTGGAGGCGTCGCCGACGACGAAGATGTTGTCGTGGTCGTCGCTGAGCAGGGTCTGCTTGTCGACCGGGACGTAGTTCAGGTCGTCGCCGAGCCCCGAGCGGGCGATGTAGTCCGCGCCCATGTTCAGCGGGATGGTGACCAGCAGGTCGTAGGGCACCTCGCGCTCGTCGAAGCTGATCAGCTTGTGGCCTTCAGCGTCGATGCTCTCGACCATGAAGTCGCCCTCCAGGGCGATGCCGCGGGTCTCGAGCATGTCGCCGAGGTGCTTGCTGGCGACCGGCTTGGTGAAGGCGCCCTCCAGCGGGGTGACGTACACGATCTCGACCTTGTCGCGCATGCCCTGCTCGGTGAAGAAGGCGTCGGCCAGGAAGGTGAACTCCAGCGGTGCGACCGGGCACTTGATCGGCATCTCGGTGATGTGCACCACGAGCCGGCCACCCTCCCAGGTGCGCAGCTTCTCGGCCAGGGCGGTCGCGCCCGGCGAAGGTGTAGAACTCGTGGACGTCGCCGCCGAGGTCGTCGGCCATGCCCGGGGTCTCCTCGGGCCGCGGCGTGGTGCCGGTGGCGATGATCAGGTAGTCGTAGGCCAGCTCGGTGCCGTCGAGCAGCAGGACCTTGTTCTCCTCGGGCACGACCTTGTCGATCTCGCCCATCACCAGGTCGACGCCCGTCGGGATGAAGCGCTTCTTGGGCTTCACGATCTCGTCGGGGCGGTAGATGCCGAAGGGCACGAACAGGTACCCGGGCTGGTAGTAGTGCGTGTCGTCGGAGTCGACGACCGTGATGCTCCACTCGTCGCGGGGCAGCTGCGGGCGCAGCTTGTTCACGGCCATGGTCCCGGCGGTGCCGGCTCCCAGGACGAGCAGCCTCTTCATCAGTTCTCCTTCGTGGTGGCCGCGGGGTGCGGCAACCGGGGTGGTCGCCGCGGGGCGCGGCGTGGTGGTGGAGATCGCCGCAGCGATCCGGGGCAGGGCGTCGAGCACCCGACGGCGCGCGGCGTCGTCGAGGTGGTACAGGTCGGGGTCGACGCGACACGTCGGTCGAGGGGCTCACCCCGCCGGCCAGGACCATCCCGACCAGCGTGCGTGCCGTGGCGGATGAACGCCCGCGCGCACTGGAACCCCAGGGCTCCCTCCTGGAACCGGGGCGTGAAGTCGGGGTGGTCGGCCAGGTCGCGCCACTCGGTGACGCAGGCGTCGAGCACCTCGGGCTCGTCGGCGTGGGCGGCGAACCAGGTGCTGGGGTTGGCCACGTCGGTGACCGGCTGGCCGTGCATGTCGGTGACGACCATCATCACGCCGAGCAGGTCGGCGGCCACCTCGACGGCGGCGCTGGCCGCATCGGTGTTCAGCGTCGGGTCCAGGGTCGCGGTGGCGTCGAGATCGCGGGGATCAGGCCCCCGCTCGAGTGCGGGTTCGGGGACCACGGAGAGGGCCGGGGCGCCGGTGCCCAGCGCCAGCGAGGGCGAGGGGTGCCCGGACTCCCCGTCGGCCGGCCCGGAGTCGAGCATGGCCTCGATCCGGTCGGCGGGGAACCGCCACGAGCGCCCGACGCGGATCGCCGGCAGTCGGCCGTCCTCGGCCATCCGGTAGACGGTGGAGCGATCGATGTGCAGCAGCTCCTGGACCTCCAGGGCGGTGAGCAGGGGCCGTGCGGGGCCCTGCGACATCTGCATGTTCTGCACACTATGCCGAGCCTGCATATGCATCCGTAGGTCGAAGGTCCCGTGCGGGAGGGCCTGAGTGCCCGATTTCATCCTGCTCCGGTGCTGGGCGGCTCAGTTCGCAGTTCGCTGTGCACCGTTCCGAGGGAATCCCGGGAATTTGGTGCCTTGTTGTCGCAAGAGGATCAGGTACCTTCCATGTTCTCGGCTGAGGGCCGGCTGGCCCTGGGTTCGCGGCGTGCGGGGCAGCCGTAACACGTCGGTAACCTGACGTCATGAAACGGCCACAGGGCTATGTCCATGATTCGGCCATGCTGCCCTGGGACGAGATGTACGACGCCGATGGCGAGGTCCGCCCCGGCCGTGACGGGCTGGCCGGGGCGCTGGAGAACCTCGGGTCCGATGAGCTGCTGCGCAGGGCCCGCCTGCGCGACGCGCACCTGAGTGCCCAGGGCATCACGTTCACGCTCTCGGGCCGCGAGCGGCCGCTGCCGATGGACCTCGTGCCGCGGATCGTCGACGCCGCCGAGTGGCAGGTCATCGAGGCCGGAGTCGCCCAGCGGATCCGGGCACTGGAGATGTTCCTGGCCGACATCTACGGGGCCGGGGAGATCCTGCGCGACCAGGTGATCCCCCGCAAGCTCATCACCAGCTCGGCGCACTTCCACCGCGAGGCGCATGGCGTCCGGCCGGCGAACGGCGTGCGGATCCACGTCGCCGGGGTGGACCTCGTGCGCGACGACGAGGGCACGTTCCGGGTCCTGGAGGACAACCTGCGCAGCCCGTCGGGCGTCTCCTACGTCCTGGAGAACCGGCGCACGCTGTCGCACGTGGTTCCCGAGATCTTCACCGGCTACCGGCTGCGCAGCGTGGAGGAGTACCCGGCGCGGCTGCTCGGCGCCCTGCTCGCGGCCGCTCCCCTGGGCGTGGCCGAGCCGACGGTCGTGGTGCTGACGCCCGGGGTGCACAACTCCGCCCACTTCGAGCACGCCTTCCTCGCCCGCCGGATGGGCGTCGAGCTCGTGGAGGGGCGTGACCTGTTCTGCCGCGACGGGGTCGTGCGGATGCGCACAACCCGCGGCAGCGAGCCGGTGCACGTGATCTACCGGCGCATCGACGACGACTTCCTGGACCCCGTGCACTTCCGCCCCGACTCGGTGCTGGGCGTCCCCGGGATCCTCAACGCCGCGCGCGCCGGGCGCGGTCACGATCGCCAACGGGGTCGGCAACGGCGTGGCCGACGACAAGGCGGTGTACCCCTACGTCCCGACGATCGTGCGCTACTACCTCGGCGAGGAGCCGCTGCTGCCGAACGTGCGCACCTACGACCTGCGCGACCCCGAGCAGCGCGCCCACGTGCTGCCCCGCCTGGACCGGATGGTCGTCAAGCCGGTGGACGGCTCGGGCGGTTACGGCATCGTCGTGGGATCGCAGGCGAGCGACGCAGAGCTGGCCACCGCGGCGGCCAACATCGAGGCCGATCCGCGTGGCTGGATCGCCCAGCCGATCGTGGCGCTGTCGACCAGCCCGACGCTCGTCGAGGGCGGCCGCCTGGCCCCGCGGCACCTGGACCTGCGCCCCTTCGCGGTCAACGACGGGGAGAAGGTCTGGGTGCTCCCCGGGGGCCTGACCCGGGTGGCGCTGGTCGAGGGCAGCCTCGTGGTGAACTCCAGCCAGGGGGGTGGCTCCAAGGACACCTGGGTGCTCGACATCGGGGAGGACGAGCCGCTGCCGCCGCTGGAACCCGAGCTCGTGGTCGAGTCCGACGAGCCGACGTTCTCCGCGGCCCAGCGCCGAGCGGCGATCGAGGCCCGCGCCCGGGTCGACCAGCCCACCGTGCACTCCGAGCGGCTGCGCCAGCAGGAGATGCAGCAGCAGCAGTCGGCTGGGGTGCCGACGCAGGAGGTGGGGACGTGCTGAGCCGGATCGCCGAGGCGATGTTCTGGATCGGGCGCTATGTGGAGCGCGCCGAGGCCACCACCCGACTGCTCGTCGAGCACCACCAGCTGCTCGTCGAGGACACGCGCCTCGATCCGGCCGTGGGTGTGGAGGCCATGCTCGAGCCGTTGTCGTTGATGCCTGAGGACCCCGATCACGGGCTGTTGACGCCGGCGTCGCTGGTGCGGATCGTGGTGGGGGACTCCAACGATCCGAAGACGATCCTCGGCAGCGTCTCGGCCGCCCGCGAGAACGCCCGGACGATCCGCGAGGCCCTGCCCGGGGACATGTTCGAGCGGATGAACGCCACCCACCTGCGGCTGCAGGCCGGCATCTCCACGGTCATCCCGGGCATCCCCCTGCGTGGCCTGCTCGACGAGCTGTCGGTCGTGGCCGGGATCATCGACTGGCAGATGCCCCGCGACGAGGGGCTGGTGTTCCTGCGGCTCGGGGGAGCGCTGGAGCGACTGGACATGACCTCGCGCCTGCTGGCCATCGACCACGAGGCCCTGTGGCCGCAGGTCGGCGCAGCGACCGCCCTGCGCGCGGCCGGTGGGTTCAACCCGTTCCTGCGCACGCAGCGCGCCCTGACCGGCGAGCAGGTCCGGGCGTTCCTGCTGCTCGACCCCACCTTCCCGCGCTCCACGCTGCAGGCGGCGATCCGGGCAGAGCGCGCGGTGCGCCAGATGGGCACCTACGTCAGCCCGCAGCAGACCTCGACGCTGCTGCGCACGGTGGGCATCCTGCGCGCCGAGCTCGAGTTCGCCTCGGTCAACCCGACCCCGGCCGACCTGGAGCTGCTCAGCGAGCGCGCGAGCGAGGCGGCCTTCGTGGCCAGCGACGCCGTCGCCGGGGCCTTCTTCCGGCAGGCCGGCACGATCGTGTGGAGCCACTGATGACCCAGCGACTGTCCGTGATGCACTCCACGAGCCTGGCGTACGCCGGTGAGGTGCTGGCCTCGTTCAACGAGGCCCGCATGACCCCGCTGAGCACATCGGGCCAGCTGATGCTGCGCCACGACCTGTCGGTCAGCCCGATGGCCCGGCTGCACCGCTACACCGACTACTGGGGCACGGCCGTCGAGGCCTTCGACGTGCACATCCCGCACCACGCCCTGACGGTCGTGAGCACGTCGGTCGTGGACACGGTCGAGAAGTGGCGGCAGGCCCCGGGGGTCACGTGGGCGGAGATGGGTTCCGAGGAGGTCACCGATCGCTGGTGCGAGTTCCTCGAGCTCGGCAGGTTCGTCGACGACGCGGCCGCGGACCCGGCGCGCGCCGAGGTGCTGGCGACCCTGCGCGCCGCGCCCACGCCGAAGGCCGCGATCAACCTCGCCGTCGAGCTGGTCCGCGACCACATCGCCTACACCCCGGGCGCCACGCACGTCCACACCTCGGCCGGCGAGGCCTGGGCCGACGGCCTGGGCGTGTGCCAGGACTTCAGCCACGCCACGTTGTCGCTGCTGCGCGCGCTGGGCATCCCGGGGCGCTACGTCAGCGGGTACGTCCACACCGAGGACGCCGAGATCGGCGTGCCGGTGATCGGTGAGAGCCACGCCTGGGTCGAGGCATGGAACGGCGGCTGGGAGGCCCATGACCCCACCAACGGCCGCGCGGTGGCCGCCGCACATGTGCTGGTCGCGCGGGGCCGTGACTACCGCGACGTGTCGCCCCTGACCGGCATCTACGCCGGGCCGCTGAGCGCGGACCCCGTGGTCACGGTCGAGATGACCCGGCTGGTTCGCTGATCGGCCCCAGCCCCGTCGTCGGGGCAACCTACGCTCGCGTAGGATCGTCGGTCATGGACAAGCGGGCGATCGGGGCCAGGGCGCTGGCGATGCGTGGGTGGACGATCACCGGCGAGGGGCCGCCCGCGGATCCGGTCGTCGTGATGATCGCCGCGCCGCACACCTCCGCGTGGGACTTCCCGCTCATGCTCTGGCTGTCGTGGGCGTCCGGCGTCGATCCGCACTTCCTGGCCAAGGAGGAGCTGTTCCGTGGTCCCCTCGGCCCCTTCATGCGCAGCGTGGGCGGGCTCACCGTGGACCGCAGCAACCCGCAGGGCGTGGTCGAGGACCTCGCGGCCCGGGCGGCCACGGCAGAGCACTTCCAGCTGGTCATCGCAGTGGAGGGCACCCGGGCGAAGAAGTCGTACTGGAAGTCGGGGTTCTACCGGATCGCCCAACAGGCCGACGTGCCGATGTGCCTCGGGTTCTGCGACGGGCCGACGAAGACCGTGGGGTACGGGCCCACGATCCGGCCCTCCGGCGACATCCGCGCCGACATGGACCTCATCCGGGCGTTCTACGCCGACAAGCACGGAGTGAACCCGAAGACGCGCACGGAACCGCGCCTGCGCGAGGAGGACGACCCCCCGGCGGCGTGACAGCGGCTCTCAGTCGTTGCGGGGCTCGGCCTTGGACTCGGTGCGCTCCACCTTCGGCTCCGGCAGGGGCAGGGTCGGCTGCTCGCTGAGGAAGCCGCCGCCGCGGCGGACGTGGATCCCCGGGCTGGGCAGGAAGCGGGTCGAGAGCTCGCGGGCCTTCTCGGTGAGTCCGGCGGCGAGGTAGAGCGCGACGGCGTGGGCGAGGTCGCGCTCAGCCGCGGCGACCCGTGGGCCGCTGCGCGACGTGAGCCGCGCGAGCCCGCGCATCTCGTAGAGCTCCGCGCGCTCGGCGACCATCTCGGCCTCGGCCGCCAGCCGCAGCCCGTCCTCGGCGGCGCGGGCAGCCATCGCCCGCCGGCCGGTGGCGAGCAGGGCCTTGGCGCGCAGGGCCGCTGCCTGGACCGCCGCCGGCTTCTCGATCAGCTCCGGGTCCTGGGCGTCGAGGACGTCGATCGCCTCCGCTGGCCGGTCGAGCTCGATCAGGTTGCGCGCGAGGTGGTTGCTGATGTCCCCGAGCAGCCACGTGATGTCTGCCTCGGTGGCCATGGCGACGAGGCGCGTGTTGAGCTCCGCGGCTTCGTCGAGCTTCCCGGTGCGGGCGAGCAGGACGGCGCGGTTGGCGTCGCTGAGCAGCACCTGCGAGTCGTGGCCGAGGGCGTCGAACACCGCGCGAACCCGGCGGTAGAGCTCGTCAGCCTCCTCGAACTGGCCCAGTGAGGTCAGGGCGTTGGCGGCCTCGAGGTCGCAGCGCGCACGCCCCTCGAGCTCGTCGAGCTCGTCGAACAGCTCGGCGGCGATGCTCAGGTGCGACAGCGCCTCCTCGAACTGCCCGACCAGGCGCAGCGTCCAGCCCAGGCGGTAGTGGGCGTAGGCGATCCGGGGCACGTCGCGCTGCGCCTCGCGGACGTTGAGGGCGGCGCGCAACCGCTCCAGGGCCTCCTCCGCCCGGCCGAGGTCGATCAGGGCGGCGGCGGCGCGGTCGTCAGCCCACGGGACGGCGCCCGGCTCGTCGCCGGTGCGGAACAGCGCGCGGGCGTGATCGAACGTCTCGAGGGCCTCGGCGTGGCGACTGAGCCGGCCCAGGGCCTCACCGAGGGACATCCACATCCGCCCGGCCTCGTTGGGGGAGTCCTCGCTCTCGAAGAGTCGCGCGGCGCTGGTCCAGTGCTCCAGCGAGGCGACGTCGTCGCCGAGGTCGCAGAAGGCGCCGGCGACCATCCCGTGGCACTCGGCGATCTCCTCCGGCTCGCCGTTGGCGCGCAGCAGGTCGGCGGCCTCCATGGCCACCTCGATGAGCTCCTTGGTCCGGCCCAGCCGGCGCAGGCCGGCCGCCTGGCCGAACAGGCTGCGGGCGGTCAGAAGCTCGTCGCCGACCTCGCGGGCCTGGACGGCCGCACTCTCGGCCAGCGCGACGGACTGCTCGAACTCCTGGTCGGAGAAGGCCCGTCCGCCGAGCTCGTGCAGGATCCGGGCGCGGTCGACCCCGGAGGCCTCGTCCAGCATCTCCCAGAGCTCGTCCTCGGTGGCGTCATCGGGTGTCAGGTCGTCGTCATCCATCGGGGCAAGCATCCCCCACGCGCGGCGTCCATGCGCCCACGGGGGCAGAATCAGGTCCGTGACCGAGCAGCCGGCAGCGACCCCGATCCCCGCGCCCGTGATCCCCGCGCCTGTGATCCCCGCGTTCGCGAACAGCCGCTCCCCGGCGCAGTCGCTCACGCCCGAGGATCGCCTGGCCAGGATCCGCACCTTGATGCGCGATGTCCCGGACTTCCCCAAGCGCGGGATCATGTTCCGCGACGTCACGACCGTGCTGCGCGACCCGGTCGCATGGCGGGCGACCGTGGACCAGATGTGCGATGCCGTGGACGCCTGGGACTTCGACGTTGTCGTCGGGGTGGAGTCCCGGGGGTTCATCCTCGGCTCGGCGATGGCCTACCAGCTGGGCGTCGGGTTCGTTCCCGTGCGAAAGCCGGGCAAGCTGCCGGCCGCTGTGCATGCCGTGGACTACGAGCTGGAGTACGGGCTGGACTCCCTGGAGATCCATCGGGACGCGCTCGACCCGGGGCACCGGGTGCTCGTGGTCGACGACCTGCTGGCCACCGGCGGGACGGCCGCGGCGACGATCGCCCTGATCGAGGCTGCGGGAGGAACAGTGGCCGGGACGTGCGTCCTCGTCGAGCTGGTCGACCTCGGTGGTCGAGCGCTGCTGGCCGCGGCCTCGCCGGAAGCGACGTTCGCCGCGCTGCTGACGTACTGATGAGGTGACGAGCGACCGGAGCGGAATGGATCCGCTGCTCGTCGACTGGTGCGTGCGGCACCTCGGGAGCCCGCCGGTCGCGCAGTTCTTCGGCGTCCAGCGGCTGTCGGCGGTGCACGGCATGCGTCTCGCCGACGGGCGGGAGGTCGTGCTGAAGGTCCGTGAGGCCCTCGAAAGGCAGGTGGCGTGCACGGTCGTCCACGAGGTGATGTGGCAGTCGGGGATCCCCTGCCCGCGACCGTTGGCCGGCCCGGCCCCGCTGGCGGAGGGCGATGCCGTGGTCTGGGTCGCCGGGGGTGAGGAGGTGCTCGTCGACGCCCGCAGGATGGCGGTCAACGCCGAGACGTGGGAGGGCGAGGGGGTGGCCGAGGTGGGTGCGCTGGGCGCGGCTGGGTATGCCCGGCTGCTGGCCCGGATGGTCGCGGCCGCTCCCGTGGTCGGCGAGCTGACGACCTTGCAGCCGCCCGTTCCCTGGCTGGACTGGGACCACAACGACTCGCGTCGGGTCTGGCCGCCGCCGGCCTCCGACCGCTGGGACCCGCATCGCATCGACGACGAGATCGACCCGCTCATCCACGAGGTGGCCCGGCGGGCACGGGCCCGGCTCCTGGCACCGGATGTCTCGGCGCTGCCCCTGGTGGCCGCACACGGGGACTTCGAGGCGCAGAACTGCCGCTGGGTGCAGGGCGGTGACGGCCAGCCCCGGTTGGTGATCCACGACTGGGACTCGGTGGTCGCGATGCCGGAAGCCGTCCTGGCCGGCAACTCGGCCTTCCAGTACAACTCGGTGGTGGACTGCGCGATCACGACGATGGCCGAGAACGACGACTTCCTGTCGGCCTACGCCGCCGAGCGCGGGCGGGCATGGACCGATCTGGAGTGGCAGGTGGCTCATGCGGCCGGCGCCTGGGTGGGGGCGTACAACGCGGCGTTCGAGCACCTCAAGGGCGGCCCGGGCCCGGTGACGGTGGGGCTGCGGGATCAGGCGCAGTGGCGGCTCGCGCGCGCCGGGGCCTGAGGCGCAGGCGCGGGATCCAGTCCTCCCCCAGGATGGTGAGGGAGCCGTCCCAGCTCGCCCCTCAGCCGCCGAACATCCCGCGGATGCGCTCCCAGAAGGAGCGCGGCGCGGGGACCTCGGCGAGGTGGAACACGTAGGCGACGTTGCCCTCGGCTCCCACCGGGGGCCCGTAGGGCAGGGCGTCCGAGGCCCGGGCGGCGGTCGCCTCGAGCCACGCCTGGGCCAGGGCCGCGTCGGTGGAGGCGTCGAGCACGCCCTGTGCTGCCGGTGCGGTGCCGTCCTGCTCGAGCGCCGTGGCGCCGCCGGCGAGGTCCTGGCCCGCCGACGCGGCGGCGTCCGCTCCTTCGGCCAGGCCGGACAGCCCGGTGGAGAGCTGGTCGGCGCCGGTGGCGGCCCCCTGGGCTCCCTCCGCCAGCTGCTGCTGCCCGTCGGCCAACTCCTCCGCACCGCTGGCCGCACCGTTCGCCCCCGCCGCCAACTGGTCCGGACCCCTGCGCGAGCTCATCAGCCCCGGAGGCGGCTCCGTCGATGCCCGAGGCCAGCGCCTCGGACCCGTCGGCCACCGACGTCAATGCCTTGTTGAGCTCGGACTGGCTCGTGGTCAGCTGGGCTGACAACTGCCGCAGCCCGGCGTTGAGGGCGGCCATCGCGGTGGCGAGCCCGGGCTGTGTGGGGGTCCCGGTGCCCACCGCGAGCCCGACGGCCTCGACGCCGAGCAGCAGCTTCTCGGTGGAGGCCAGCGCGTAGTCGAGGGTCGCGGACAGCGCCTGCCGCCTGCGCCTCCAGCGCGGCGATCGCCGCGAGGAGGTCCTTGATGTCCGGAAGCGCCCCGCCAGCGGTGCCGAGCGCGGACTCGGCCGCGTCGATGACGGCCTGGATCTGGTCGCAGGAGGCCTGGTCCAGCGTCGGCTCGGTCGCGGGCGGGACGGCCACGCAGAGCGAGTCGAACAGGTCCTGCGCGCCCTGGGCCGCGTCGGTCACGTCGTCCTTGATCGAGCCGAGGGCGGTCACGAGCGCGGCGAACGCATCGCGGGCCTCATCCACCCGCCCCTCGAGCTTCCCCACGACCTCGTCGACGGCCTTGAGCCCATCGCGCAGCGCGCGGACGCCCTGGTAGATCGTCACGCAGTCGTCGTCGGGCGGTGCGCTGCCCCCGGCGGGGCAGACCTCATCGCCGTCGGGGGTCAGCGGCGTGGTGATGTCCAGCACGGGGTCGGACGGCCCCCCGATCCGTGCGGCGGCGGTGAGCAGCCCCGCCTCGATCTGCGCACCTCCGGTGATGAGCGGGGCGACCTGGCCGGCGGGAGAGCCCGAGGTGGCCCTGGCCAGGGCGGCCGTCGCGTCGGCAAGGTCCTGGGCTCCGGTCGCGGCCTCACCGAGGGCTCCGGCCAGCTTCTCGGACCCGGCCGAGACGTCGTCCGCGCCGTCGGCAAGCCGTCCCACGCCCTTGGCCAGTGAGGTGGAGGCGTCGGCGGCGGTCTCGGCCCCGGCGGCCAGGCCGTCCACGCCCCGTGCCAGCGACTCGGAGGCGCCGGCCGCGGAGTTCGCCCCGCCGGCGAGGCCGGCCAGCCCTGTCGGCCAGCTGGTCGGACCCCTGAGCCAGTTGCCCAGCGGCCGCGTCCAGGGCGTCGAGGCCCTCGTAGAGCTGGCCGTTGCCCTCATTGGCCCCGGTGAGCAGGTCGGCGGAGAAGCCCGTGGCTGGGTCCTGGTCCGTGCCTGCGGGGGTGAGCACGACCGACGCCCCGGGCACCCCGGCCCGGTCGCTGCGCATCGTCAGGCTGACCGTCTGGATGGGCGTGCTGATCGGCGGGAACAGGGAGATGTTCCACCGCGCCACCGTGCGGCCCTGATCGTCGGTGGCCAGCATCGCGTCGGGGGCCTCGACCAGGGCGGCCCCCTCGGGCAGCGTCACCGTGAGGGTGCCCTGGAACGGGATGAAGACGGGCTGAGTCGACTGCTGCTCCTGCCCGGCGGCATCGGTGTAGGTCAGGTCCGTCTGCTCGGCTGTGGTGTTGGTGAGCGTGTAGGTGACCGCGATCTCCCCGGAGGTCCCGGGCACTGTGGCGGCCGGGACCACAGCTCCACCGACGGCGTACTCCGCGTGGACGGCGACCGGAAGGGGCTTGTCGAAGCGGGCCTCCGTGAGCGCCGACGGACGCTGACCCCCGACCACCAGGATGACCCCGTCGGGGCCCACCTCGGGCCGGCCCAGGCGGTCCAGGTAGCGGACGTTCGTCCCGCTCGCCGGGTCGATCACCTCACGCTCGGTGCCGTCGACCGTGACCCGGCTGATCAGGACGGCGCGCTCCGGGAGCCCGGTGGCATCCAGCTCGGCCAGGACCACCTCGTCGTTGACGATCTCCGCTGGCTGGGTCGTGGCTGTGGGCAGGGCGCGGCTCAGGATTGGACGTGCGTCTGCAGGACCGGAGGCGCTCGTAGCCGGGCCGGCCACCGTGAGCAGGACGAGGCCGGCGGTGCCGATCGCGAGTGCTGTGCGGATCATGGCATCCCCGATCCGTGGGGGGCTGCCGGGGCCAGTGTGGGGTCGGGAGCGTCGGCGGCGAACACCACGGCCGGGGACTCGGCAGGTGATTCAGGAGCTGCTGCCGGCGCCGGCTCGGACGACGTGGCGGGTGCGTCCCCGGCGGACTCCGGCCCCCGGCCACGACCCACCGCACGCCCCAGTGCCCCCAGCGCCCGGGTCGCGGCGGCCGCGATGACGGCGGTCAGGAGCACGTCGGGCACCGACGAGGCCGCGCCGCTGAGGGCGCTGACTGCCACGACGGACCCGAGCAGCACCGGGAGCGCACCCCGGCGCATCGGCGTGAGTGCCGTCAGCAGCGCCGGGACCAGGATCGCGACCGCGGCCTGCATGGCCGTGTTGCTGCGGGTGGCGGGAGTCAGCCCACCGACCAGGCTGAACGCGGCAGCGCTGATCGCGGCCCCAGCCAGGAGCAGGACCAGTCGCACGAGCAACGTCCCCCCGGCGCCCCGAGTCGCCCTCGGGAGGTAGGCCAGCGCACCGCCACCGGCTGCAGCCAGGGCGAGCGCAGCCCCCGGCGCAGCGGCCGGCTGGGAGATCATGGCTGTCCCGAGCACCCAGGCCACGAGCACTCCGACGATCAGCGCGAGCGCTCCGGTCGCGGGACGTTGGTCCGACGGCTGGGGCGTGCGCACCGTGCCCACGCTCTCGAGCTGGGCGGGGTCCCCCTCGATGTGCAGCTGCGGCAGCGCCCGGTCCAGCCAGCCGGGTAGCCACCAGGTCCACTTCGCGGCCAGGACCATCAGGCTGGGCACGAGGATGCAGCGCACGATCGTCGCGTCGACGAGCACCGCGGTGGCCAACCCCACGCCGAACATCTTCACCACGGCGTTGTCGGGGATCACGAACGAGGTGAACACCGCCACCATGATCAGCGCCGCCGCGGTGATCAGCTGGCCCGTGTCGGCCAGGCCGCGGCGGACCGCGGTCACGATGTCGCCGGTCCGCTGGTAGTGCTCGTTGAAGGCGGTGAGCAGGAAGACCTCGTAGTCCATGGACAGCCCGAACAGGACGGCGAACATCATCATCGGCACGTAGGACTCGATCGGCACCGGCCCATCCAGGCCGATCAACTGGGCCCCCCAACCCCACTGGAAGACCGCGACGACGACGCCGTAGGCCGCCGAGATCGACAGCAGGTTCATCGCCGCAGCCTTCGCCGGGATGACCAGCGAGCGGTAGGCGACCATGAGCAGCAGGAAGCTCAGGGTCGCCACCCCGAGGATGAACGGCAGCAGCCGGTCGGCGATCCGCAGCGACAGGTCGGTGCGCGCTGCTGTCACGCCGCCCACGTAGGCGGTCATGTCGGCGCCCGCCGTCGCGGCCGGAAGGACGTCGGCACGCATCCGGGTCACGAGGGCCTCTGTGGCCTTGTCGGAGGGGCCGGTGCCCGGGACGGCCCGCCAGATCACGACGCCACCGTCGGTGCTGACGATCGGGTCCGAGACCTCGTTGATCCCCTCGGTCGCCGCGAGCGCCTCGGTGATCGCGACCAGACGTGGGTCGCGCGCGCGGGGGTCGCCGGTGGCCTGTGGGTCGTCCTCCTCGGGGATGGTCGCAGCCCGATGCAGCTGGGCGACGATGGCCAGCGGGCCGGCGTACCCGGGCCCGAACGACTCACGGATGATGTCGCCCGCCTGGTGGGCGGTGGTCTCGTCGGGCAGCGCGGAGGAGTCCACCTGCTGGAACTGCATCGACAGCATCGGCGTTGCCAGGGCCAGGAGCAGGGCCGTCGCGGCGATCGCGAAGGGCCAGGGGTGCCCGGTGACCACGTTGGCCATGCGCGCCCATCCGCCGCGGTCGAGGACGTCATCGGAGTGCTCGGCGATGAGGTCCCCGTCGGCGACCACCCGCTGCTCGGCCTTCGGCAGCACCCGCAGGCCCATGAGGCCCATCAGCGCTGGGACCAGGGTGAGGGCGGCCAGAAGCGCCAGGGCCACCACGATCGCAGCGGTGTAGCCCAACCAGGCCAGGAAGGAGATGCCCGTCAGGGCCAAGCCGCACACGGCGGCCAGCAGCGTGGCCCCCGCAAAGACCATGCCGGCCCCGGCCGTGCCCGCGGTGCGCCCGACAGCATCCGGCACGGCGAATCCGCGTCGGAGCAGGTTGCGGTGCCGCATGACCAGGAACAGCGCGTAGTCGATGCCCACGCCCAGGCCGAGCATCGTGCCCAGCGTGGGCGCCTCCTCAGGGATGTACACCAGGCGCCCGAGGAGGCCGATGATCGCCAGGCCCATCCCGACCGCGACGATGGCGGTCGCCAGTGGGATCGCAACCGGCCATCCACGGCGCAGCGTGAACAGCAGGACGATCACGGCAAGGAACAGGCCGAGGGCCTCGGAGGTCCGGGTGTCCGTGCGTGAGATCTGGGCGCCCAGGTAGCCGCCGAGGGCGACGCGCGCCGTGGGGGAGGCCTCCTGCGCCGCCTGCGTCGCAGCCGCGAGCACCTGGTTGCCGACGTCGATGTCCCCGGCAGCCTGCTCGGCCAACGTCAGCTGGAGGATCGCGGCCCTCCCGTCGTCGGCCAGCAGGTCCGGGTTGTCGTCCGGGCCGCGCACCGCGTTCACGCCGGGAACGGCGGCAACCGCCTCGGCGACCGCGCTCAGGGTCTCGGCCCCCGACCCGGATCCGAGGTCCACGTCGTCGGCCACCACCAGGGGGACCGGTTCGGTCGCGGCCCCGGGGAATGCCCGGTTGAGCAGCGTCTGCGCTGACGCACTGTCGGTGCCCGCCAGGACGAAGGGGTCCAGCGCCGGAGGGGGCAGCGTCCGGTCTGCCAATCGGACCCCGCCCAGGAGGGCGAGCCACACCACGAGGACGAGGACCCCGCGCTCGGCGCACCAGCGCCCGAGTGCGTACAGCGTCCGCGTCACACGTCAAGTGTCGTCCTCACGGGGTGCGAGAGCCACGCGGGGCGGGGCCGCTGCCCTGATCGCGTCGGGTCTGAGTGGATCGCGTTCCCTGAGACCCGACACGATCCCGTGTTGCGGCCAGCCAACCCGACACGATCCCGGACGGTTTGGGGCGCCCGTCGCGGCGGTGGTTCAATGCGGCTCCATGAGCAGCGCGCGTTCCACCCCTGGCGGTTCCACGCCCGGTGGTTCCACGCCCGGAGGGGAGACCCCCGACGCCGGGGTGACCGCGCGGCCCGCTGCGGCCTATGCCCTCACCTCCGGGCACTACGCCACGGTGGTGGCGGTCTTCGTGGGCCTCCTGCTCATCTCCAACATCGGTGCGACGAAGCTGATCGCCGCCGGCCCGCTCATCACCGATGGCGGCGCGTTCCTGTTCCCCCTGGTCTACGTGGTCGGCGACGTCCTGTCCGAGGTCTACGGCTGGCGGGCGACGAGGCGGGCGATCTGGTTGGCGTTCGGGATGTCCGCCCTGGCCGCGGGGACGTTCTGGCTCGTGCAGCAGGCCCCGCCCGCTGACGACTGGCCGAACCAGGACGCCTTCGAGGCCGTCCTCGGGTTCGTGCCCCGCATCGTCCTGGCCAGCCTGTGCGGGTTCCTCGTCGGGCAGATGCTCAACGCCTGGGTGTTGGTGCGGATCAAGGCCCGGACGCTCGAGTCGAAGCTGTGGGCACGATTGATCGGGTCCACGGCGGTGGGGGAGTTCGCCGACACGCTGGTGTTCTGCACGATCGCGTTCTACGGCGTGATCACGGGCTGGACGTTCGTGAACTACGTCATCACCGGGTACCTCTACAAGGTGGCCGTCGAGGTCCTGGTCATGCCGATCACCTACCGGGTGATCGCCGCGGTCAAGCGCCGCGAGCCGACCTACGGGCTGCCCGTCGAGAAGGACCCCGCTGCGCTTCCGGTGTGATGCCGGCCGCGCTCAGGAGATCGTCCCCCCGAACAGGGCGGACAGGTCCAGGGACGGGACCCGCTTCTGCGAGGCCAAGGAGACGTAGCGCCGCGCCAGGGCGTCCTTGGCGACCCCGAACACGGTGCTCAGCAACCCGACCGCCTCGGGCAGGTCCGCCGGGGGCTCGGTGGCCACCACCAGACGCCACATGGCCGTCTCGAGCGAGTTGAAGGCGGTCTGCACCTCGGAGATGTCGAAGCCGGACGTGAATCGCTGCTCGGCGATCCCCTCGGCGAACTGGATGACCCCGGCGAGGTCCCGGTGCTCGATCGCGGTCACGACCAGGGTGAACAGGTCGTCGAGGGCGGTGCGCGTGAACCTCTCGCCGGCCGTCTCGTAGTGGTGGACGTGCAACTGCTCCAAGCTGGAGAAGGCCTCATCCAGGATCGCCGGCTCTGACGCCTGGAGAGTGGTCACGAGTTCCATCTCTGTACCTCCTGAGATCGGCTCAATCCTGCCACTGTGGTCCCCGCCGGTGCGCAGGGCCCCACCGGATCAGGGCGCGGCGGGCCGGCGTCGCCGCGCGTAGTACCGGCCGAGGAACTCGATCCGGAACCCGTCGAAGTCCCCGGACTCGCAGTGCGGCGCGCATCCGGTCGACCAGGTCCACGAGGAAGTGCACGTTGTGGATCGTGGCCAGGGTGTGCCCGGCCATCTCATCGGCCTTGGACAGGTGATGCAGGTAGGCACGCGTGTAGTTCGTGCAGGTGTAGCAGGGGCACTCGGGGTCGAGGGGCTCGAACGCGCGCCGGTTGGCCGCGGTGACGACGTTGTACCGGCCGTCGCGCGACAGGATCGCCCCGTTGCGCGCGACCCGTGAGGGCATCACGCAGTCGAAGGTGTCGGCCCCGGCAGCCACGCCGGCGAAGAGGTCGTCCGGCTCGCCGATGCCCAGCAGGTGGCGTGGCCGGTCCTCGGGCAGCTCCTCGCACACCCATCGGACGATCGTCTCCAGCTGGTCCTTCTCCAGCGCCCCACCGATCCCGAACCCATCGAACTCCAGGGCGCCCAGGTCGCGTGCGGCCGCGCGGCGAAGGTCCTCGAACTGAGCTCCCTGCACGACCCCGAACAGCGCCTGGTACGGCCGGTGCGCGCGTTCCGCGGTCAGCTGCTGGTGGGCGGTGACGCACCGTCGGGCCCACGCAGCGGTCCGGTCCACTGAGCGTTCCTGGTACCCGCGGGTGTTCATCAGCGTCGTGCACTCGTCGAAGGCGAACATGATGTCGGCACCGAGCTGGTGCTGCACGAGCATGCTCGACTCCGGGGTGAACCGGTGCCGCGAGCCGTTGATGTGGGACACGAAGGACACGCCCTCGTCGTCGACATGGGCCAGCCGGTCCTTCCCGGGGGCGATCACGTCGTCGGCGGTCACGGTGTCGACCTGCATCGCCAACACCTTCTTGAACCCCGCCCCGAGGCTCATCACCTGGAAGCCGCCGGAGTCGGTGAACGTGGGACCGGGCCAGTTCATGAAGGCCCCGAGACCACCAGCGGCATCGACGAGGTCGGCCCCGGGCTGCAGGTAGAGGTGGTAGGCGTTGGCCAGGACGGCTTGAGCGCCCAGCGCGCTCGTCGCCTCTGGGAGCACCGCCTTGACCGTGGCCTTGGTCCCGACCGGGATGAACGCCGGGGTGCGGATCTGCCCGTGCGGGGTCGTGATCACCCCAGCGCGGGCCATCCCATGCCGCGCGCCCACCTGGAAGTGGAAGGGGGCCGGCGTCATGGGGGCCATTCAACACCGCGCCCCATTCAGACCCGTAGGCTGAGGGAGCCGACCAAGGAGGACCCATGTCCAACCCCTACGCCCAGCAGCCCGGCCTTCCCGCCGACGTGAACTCCAAGAAGATCCTGTGCGGTGTCATGGGCATCCTCTTCGGCGGCCTGGGGATCCACCGGTTCATCCTCGGTGACACCTCCGGCGGGATCATCAGGATCGTGATCACGGTCCTGACCTGCGGGATCGGCTCGATCATCGGCCTGATCGAGGGGATCATCTACCTCACGAAGACGGACCCGGAGTTCTACCAGACCTACATGGTGGAGCGGAAGGCCTGGTTCTGAGCGTGCCGATGTGAGCGGCGCGCCGGTGCTGGGCCTCGCGCGCCCCGCCGCGGTTCGGGCGATGTTCACCTCGACGATGGACGTGCGACGTGCCGGCGCTGAGGTCCGGCCATCCTGGGGGCCCACGCTGGGGTCATGCCGATCCCCTGGCCCACACGCACCACCTCCACTGACCGGCCCCTTGCCGGGGCCGACCTCTCCGGCTACCGCCTGGTCCGCGCCGATCTCTCCGGTGCGGACCTGACCGGGACGCGCTTCGACGCCGCCAACCTCCGCCAGGCCGTCCTCAGCGGCGCCCGGGCCACGCGGGCCTCCTTCGTCGGGACGCGCATGGTGCGCGCCGACCTGCAGGGGTCCTTCCTGCGTGGGGCCGACCTGAGCTCGGCTGACCTGTCCGGGGCCTGCCTGCGCCATGCCGACCTCACGGGTGCTGTCCTCGTGGGCGCCAACATGTTCGGCGCCGACCTCCAGGATGCCGATCTCACCGGGGCCGACCTGCGCCGAGTGACCCTGGAGGCCGCCACCCTGCGCGGCGCCGTGCTGTGCGGGGCCGACCTCACCGCAGCGCGAATGGCCACGGCCGACCTGCGCGCGATCGACTCCGACGAGGACACCCTGTGGCCGGACGGGATCCTGCGTCCCCGCGCCACGGATGCGGTGCGCATGTCGCTCTGGCGTCGCCAGGAGGTCTGACCACCCGCCCCCCGGGGCTCGGTGGCCGGTTCGCGCCCACTCTGAGCCCCGGCCGACCAGCGGGACCCCCGGGCGGGATGCCACGATGGCGCCCATGGCCATCGCAACCCAGAACCCCGCAACCGGTGAGATCGTCAGGACGTTCGAGGCGCACACCAGCGCCCAGGTCCAGGACGCGATCGCCACCGCCCACGCCACGTTCCAGACCTGGCGCACGACCTCCTTCGCCGAGCGCGCTGCGCTCATGCACCGAGCTGCCGACCTGCTCGACGAGGACAACGAGTCCATCGCACGGATCATGACCCTCGAGATGGGCAAGACCCTGAAGTCCGCCCGCGCCGAGGCAGCCAAGTGCGCGAAGGGGATGCGCTGGTATGCCGACAATGCCGAGCGACTGCTGGCCGACGAGCCGGTCGACCCGGCGGCCGTGGGCGCCAGCCAGGCCTACGCCCGCTACGCCCCCCTCGGCGTGGTGCTGGCGGTGATGCCGTGGAACTTCCCGCTCTGGCAGGTGGTCCGGTTCGCCGCCCCGGCCCTGATGGCCGGCAACGTGGGGCTGCTCAAGCACGCGTCCAACGTGCCGCAGTGCGCCGTGTACCTCGAGGACCTCTACCGGCGCGCGGGCTTCCCCCCGGGGTGCTTCACGACCCTGCTGATCGGCGCCCGCGAGGTCGAGCCCGTCCTGCGCGACCCGCGCGTGCGCGCAGCCACGCTCACCGGATCGGAGCCCGCCGGGCAGTCGGTGGCCGCGATCTGCGGCGACGAGATCAAGAAGACCGTCATGGAGCTCGGCGGGTCCGACCCGTTCATCGTGATGCCCTCGGCCGACGTGGAGCGCGCCGCGGAGGTGGCCGTGACCGCGCGCTGCCAGAACAACGGCCAGTCCTGCATCGCAGCCAAGCGCTTCATCGTGCACACCGACGTGTTCGACCAGTTCGCGCAGGCGTTCGTCGCGCGGATGGCCGGTCTGGTGGTCGGCGACCCGATGGAGGACGCGACCGACGTCGGTCCGCTGGCGACCGAGTCCGGGCGCCGCGATGTCGAGGTGATGGTCTCCGACGCCCGGGCGAAGGGGGCCTCGATCCTGTGTGGCGGTAGGGCGCTCGACGGGCCGGGCTGGTTCTACGAGCCCACGGTCGTGGCCGACATGACCCCGGACATGGCCATGTATGCCGAGGAGGTCTTCGGCCCGGTCGCCGGGCTCTACCGCGTGGACTCGATCGATGAGGCCATCGAGCTGGGCAACGGCACCAACTACGGCCTTGGCTCCAACGCCTGGACCAATGACGCCGACGAGCAGGACCGGTTCATCCGCGACCTGGACTCGGGGGTGGTCACGATCAACGGCATGACGATCTCCTACAACGACCTGCCGTTCGGCGGGACCAAGCGCTCAGGCTACGGCCGGGAGCTCAGCGGCCACGGGATCCGCGAGTTCGCCAACATCAAAGCGGTATGGATCGGGTGATCCCGGGCGCGTGGGAGGCCCTTCCAGAACTTGCGCGAAGATTCTGCGGAACTTGTGCATCCGTTCGTAGGGTTCCGGGAGAAGTAGGGGATGAGAGCTCGAACAGGTCGGGCCCCACCCCCATCAGGAGAACATCATGCGCAAGATCGCCGCTGGAATCGCCGCCGCGTCCGCTGTCGCCCTGGCCGCCGGGGCCATGGCTCCCGCCGCCTCCGCGGCGGACGGCAACAAGTCGCTGGCCGCCGTGCTCACCGCCTCCACCCCGAAGTTCGACAAGAACTGGAACGACTACGACATCGTGACCGCTGCGGTGCTGGCTGTGCTGCAGGCCAAGCCTGACTCGGCCGTCGGTGCCCTCACCAAGGGTGACGTCGCACTGACCGCCTTCATCCCGAACGACAAGGCCTTCCAGACCCTGGTCAAGGACCTGACGGGCACGAAGCCGAGCACCGAGAAGAAGACGTTCGCAGCTGTTGCTGGCCTGGGCGGGATCGACCTCGTCGAGACCGTGCTGCTCTACCACGTGGTCCCCGGCGCCACCGTTGACTCCAAGGCTGCGCTGGCCTCCGACGACGCGTTCCTCTTCACCGCGCTCAAGGGTGGCTACTTCCGGGTCAACGTGGTTGACGGCGGCATCCGCCTGAAGGACCGTGACGGCAACTCGCGCAACCCGCGCGTGAATGCGGTCGACATCAACAAGGGCAACGTGCAGATCGCCCACGGCATCGACCGGGTCCTGCGCCCGATCGACCTGGACCCCAAGGAGAGCTGAACCCACTGACACATACAGGAGCCCCGCCCGATCCCACGATCGGAGCGGGGCTCCTGCGTGTGGTGCGCCCGAGCGGCTACAACCCCGGGCCGAAGGCCCTGGGGTGCGCCAGGAACTCGCGGATCGCCTCCCGACCCGTGCCCCGGATCTCGGGGCCGTGCGTGAACGCCGCCGTCGTGTACTCGAGCTCGCCCAGGGTGGCAGCGGTCTGCTCGGTCAGGACCGCATTGGTGCAGAAGGCCAGGACCGGCCACGTGCGCCGTGAGCGCATGTTCCAGATGGCATCCCCGGTGATGAGCGTCCCCGAGGGCTCGTGCAGCAGGGAGCAGTGCCCCGGCGTGTGCCCCGGGGTGTGGTGCACGCGCAGGGAGCTGCCGTCCAGCAGCTCGCCGTCGGACATGGTCCGCGCCACCGGTGCGGGATCCGTGCCGGGCGTGCGCATGATCAGCCGGCCCAGGCGCAATGACGTGTCGCGCGGGGGAGCCTTCCCGGTCCGGACGTACTCGGCATCGTCGTGATGCACCGTGATCCCGCGGCCGGTCCGGCGCGCCAGGTCGGCTGCGCCGCCCGCGTGGTCGGCGTGGGCGTGGGTCAGGACGATGGTGGTCACGTCGCTGGGACCGGAGCCGATCTCCGCCAGCGCAGCGACGATGCGCGAGGGTGCAGTCTTCAGCCCGGTGTCGACCAGGGTGACCGATCCGTCCTCGGCTCGGACGAGGAACGAGTTGATGAGGTCCCACGGCACGGTGGGCACGCGCCAGAGGCCGGGGGCGAGTGAGAGGGCAGCGGGCATGGGCGTCAGACTAGGCGATGCCCACAGCAGGGCTGCCCGGTCACATCTGGTGCTGAGGGGCTTCCGGTTCAGGCCGCGAGAGCACGTCGAGGATGTCCGTCTTCGGACGGCTGCTCGGCGAACGCAACCAGTTCATCAGGGAACTCAGCATGGGGACCTCCAGTGGCGGGGCCGCGCGGTGGTGGCCTGCGCGGCACGCGGGACGACGCACGGAGACCCCCGCCCCCGGTGTGTCGTGTCAATTCGATATTGACGATTTCGTCAATGTAGCCTTGACCGGACGGATCTGCAAGTTCGGTGTGGGGGCACTACGATCGTGTCGTGGCTGACACTGCGCCCTCACGGCGATTCGCCAGGGCCCTGGCGGCGTTGAGCGACGTCCCTGATCCGATGGCCCGACTCTCAGCTGTTCGTCGGGCTCGCGAGTCGCTGGAGAAGCTCGAGCAGTCGACCGTCGCCGAGGCGCGATCCGCAGGGGCCACCTGGGGTGAGATCGGCACCCTGTACGGCGTGTCGAAGCAGGCTGCCCAGCAGCGGTTCCGTCGTCGGTAGCCCGTACCTCAGGCCTTGAGCTCGCCCCGCATCAGGGAGTTCTTCGAGTGGCTCGGGTCGCCGTCGTAGGTCTCCAGGGAGATGTCCACCACGGGGTAGTCGGCGATCGAGAGGCCCGGGGGGACCGTGAACGTGCCGATGGAGCCCGCGGGCAGGGCGCCCAGGGCGACGAGCTTCGTGGCGTCGGCATCGAGCAGCCACACCTCGTAGAACCCATCGTTGGCGGGAAGGGAGCGTGCGTCGACGCGCACCACCTCGCCATCGGGACTGTCGAGGACGGTTGCCTCCCCCGGGGACGACACGGTCTCGGTGAGGGGCTGGAGGACCGCCTGGGCGACGAACTGCTCGTTGGAGCCCCCGGTGCTGCCGCTGCCACGATCGACGGCCGACCACACCACGGCTCCGCCGACGAGTGCGCCGGCGGCCGCAGCGACTGCGGCCACGCCCCACAGCGGACCACGGCGTCGCTGCCGATCGAGCGGGACGACATTGCTGTCGCCTGCTCCGGCATCGGGAGTCGAGGGCGTTGCCGCCGGTTGCGGCAGAGTGCGCACGTTCGAGCGCGCGTCGGACCCGTCGGGTGCCGCGGTCAGGGCCAGGTCCTGGCGAATCCCGGCCCAGACATGATCGGGCACCTCGGGCAGCTCACTGGGGGCCTCGCGGCCCAGGGTCACGACCTCGATCAACTCGGCGAGGTCCGAAGTGCACTGCGCACACGAGTGCAGGTGCGCGGACTCGTCGGCGGGGATGTCCTCACCGAGAGCAGCAAGTGCCAGGGTCGTCTCATCACAGTGCGACATCTTCCACCTCCATCCTTGCGCGCAGCCGTTCCAGCGACCGGCGTATGTGGCTCTTCACGGTTCCGATCGGCATCTGCAGCCGGTCGGCGATCTGGGTATGGGTCAGGTCCTCGTAGAACGCCATCCGGATGATCCGACCTGCGGGATCGCCCAGCCGCTCGATCTCGTCGGCGACGAACATCTGCGCGGCGACGCGCTCGGTGTCCGGGGGGGCGAAGTCGATGGCGGGCTCGACCGACTCGACTGCCGAGCGCACCTTCGCGTCGCGAGTGCGGGACTCCCAGTGGTCGGCGATCCGGCGCCGGGTGATGGTCATCAACCAGCCGGGAAGCGACCCAGCCTCGGGCCGGTAGGTCTCGCGACCGCGCCAGGCGTTCACGAACACCGTCTGCGTGATGTCGGCGGCGTCCTCGGCGTTCCCGGTCGACCGCAGGGCCGTCGCGTGCACCAATCGCGACCAACGGCGGTACGCCTCGGCCAGGGAGTCCTCGTGGCCGGAGCGGAAGCCGAGCGCGACCTCCATGTCGGTCATCTCGGAGTGCATGGGACTGATAGTGCCAAACACTCGCACCGGATGGTGCGACCGCATCGCGGGAATGGGCCTCAGAGGTGCCATCACGCTCATCGTGGGCGCCTCCTCACGCAATCTCGTGTTCCACACCAGGTCTGGTCGTGGGCCCGTCACACATCTATTCGGGTCAGGGGGTTCGTTCGGATGCACCCCCGGGCAGGCAGTTCGTGCGGATCGCACCGTGACGGATGTGGCATGGGACCGCCGGTGCAACCCCGGATTCGCTGCCCCGGGCGGGATCGCGGGAGGATGCCCCCGTGTCGGAGAACATCACCAGGTCGCAGGCAGTCGCCCGCGCGGAGCTGATCCGCGTCCACTCGTACGTGATCGCCCTGGACCTGCGCGAGGTGGAGTCGTCACCCACCTTCGCCTCGACCAGCACCGTCCGGTTCGCCGCTCGGGAGCTGGGGGCGTCCACGTGGATCGACCTGCTGGCCGAGGAGGTGCTGTCCGCCGAGCTCAATGGTCGCCCGCTGGACATCGGCGGCTACGACGGGGCCCGGCTGGAACTGGCGGACCTCGCGGCCGACAACGAGCTCGTGGTGAGCGCCCGCTGCCGGTACATGAACACCGGCGAGGGCCTGCACCGCTCCGTGGACCCCAGCGACGGGCAGATCTACCTGTACACGCAATGTGCCGCCGCCGATGCCCGACGGGTGTTCGCCTGCTTCGAGCAGCCCGACCTCAAGGCCACCTTCTCCTGGGACGTCATCGCCCCGGAAGGCTGGCAGGTGGTCTCCAACAGCCCGACGCCCGAGCCCGTGGCCGTGGGACCTGGCCTTGCGCGGTGGGCCTTCACCCCGACGCCGCCACTGCCGACCTACCTCGCCGCCCTCTGCGCCGGACCGTTCCACGCCGTGCGCTCGGAGTACACGGGCCCGCACGGCACCTATCCGCTCGGGGTCTTCGTCCGGGCGTCGATGGCCGAGCACCTGGACGCCGAGGAGATCCTGGAGATCACCCGCGCCGGGTTGGCCCATTACGAGCGTGAGTTCGTGGTGCCCTACCCGTTCGGCAAGTACGACCAGGTGTTCGTGCCGGAGTTCACCTTCGGGGCGATGGAGAACCCCGGGGTCGTCACGTTCCGCGAGGACGCCTTCCTCTACCGCTCCCGGGTCACCGAGGCCGCTCGCGAGTCCCGGGCCATGGTGATCATGCACGAGATGGCGCACATGTGGTTCGGCGACCTCGTCACGATGCGCTGGTGGGACGACCTGTGGCTCAACGAGTCCTTCGCGAACTGGGCAGGGTTTGGGGTCGCCGCGTCGGCCACCCGCTACACGCAGGCCTGGACGACGTTCGCCCTGTCGCAGAAGGCCTGGGCATACCAGCAGGACCAGCTGCCCTCCACGCACCCCGTGGTGGCCGACATCCCCGGGCTCGAGGGGATGTTCCAGAACTTCGACGGCATCACCTACGCCAAGGGCGCCTCGGTGCTCAAGCAGCTCGTCGCATTCGTCGGGTACGACGCCTTCCTGGCCGGGGTGAACCGCTACTTCGAGCGCCACGCGTGGGGCAACGCCACGCTGGCCGACCTCCTGGTCGAGCTGGAGGCGTCCAGCGGTCGCGACCTGGGGGCCTGGGCCCGGGTGTGGCTGCAGGAGCCGGGGGTGACCACGCTCCAGGCGCATGTGGAGTTGGATGCCGAGGGCCGCTACGCATCCGTGCGGATCGAGCAGCTGCCCGCCACGCGGCCGGTGGGGGTGTCCCAGGTGCTGCGCCCGCACCGCATCGCGATCGGCGTCTACCGGTGGGCCGAACTCGACGGCCGCCGTCGCCTGGTGCGCGATTCCCGGGTCGAGGTGGACGTGCTCGGGGCGATAGCGACGTCCCCGAACTGGTCGGCGTCCCGGCCGCGGACCTCCTGCTGGTCAACGACGACGACCTCACCTACGCGAAGGTGCGCCTGGACCCGGCGAGCGTGACGACGGCGCTGGCCAGTGTCGGCGACCTGGCCGAGTCCCTGCCCAGGGCGCTGGTCTGGGGCGCCCTGTGGGAGCAGGTGCGCGACCTGGCGATGCCGGCCCAGGAGTTCATCGACGTCGCGCTGACCGGGCTTGCGCACGAGGACCGGCCTGCGATCATCGACACCGTCCGCGGTCTGGCGCTCCAGGCCAGTGCCCGGTTCGTCGCCCCGGAGCTGCGTGCTGACCTGGCGCGGCGCGTGTGCGCCCGGACGGCGGCACTGCTCGACGCAGCCGAGCCGGGCTCCGACCGCCAGCTCGCCCTGGCCCGGCTGCACATCGAGTCGGTCACCGAGCCGGAGCGGCTGGCGCGGATCGGCGACCTGCTCGCGGGGCGGTCCGAGATCCCCGGCCTCCTGCTCGAGGACGATCTGCGCTGGGCTGCTGTGATCCGGTTGGCATCCCAGGGAGCGGCCGGCGACGAGCTGATCGACGCCGAGCTCGCCGCCGACCCGACGACCCGCGGGGCGCAGTTCGCGGCGCAGGCGCGGGCAGCGATGCCGACGCCGGAGGCCAAGGAGGCGGCCTGGGATGCTGCGGTCGCCGGTGGGCTGTCCAACATGGCCCTGGCTGCCACCCTCGCCGGGTTCGCCCACCCGGACACCCCCGCCGGGCTGCTCGACACCTACCGGGAGCCCTACGTGCAACAGATGCCGGACCTGTTCGACCGCCGCTCGCCAGGGGAGGGGCTCGCCCTTGCCCGTGGTCTGTTCCCATCGATCGAACCGGCGACAGTGGCGGCCGCGGACCGACTCCTGGCCGCCGAGGACCTGCCCGCGGGGTTGCGCCGGGTCGTGTCCGAGCGCCGTGACGACGTGCTGCTCGCCCTGGCCTGCCAGGAGGTGTCCCGCACGGCCGCGTGACCGGTGGGAATGCATCGGCGAGGCCCGGTGTTGGGAAGATAGATGAGAGTTCAACTATCATCCCACGCCGACCTTCTGGAGGACCCCATGAATCCCCTGCGCGATGACCTCGAGCACGGCTCCACCCCCTACGGCTCGTCCCGCCTCACCGTCGTCCCCGACAGCGCTGCCCTGGCGCTGGACGACAGCGGGGCGGACCTGCTGTTCCGCGAGGCGCACACGGCCTACCGCTTCACCGACGAGCCGGTGACCGACGCGCAGATGCGCGCAGTCCACGAGCTCGTCAAGTGGGCGCCCACAGCGATGAACGGACAGCCGATGCGCGTCACCCTCGTGCGCTCGGCCGAGGGCCGTGAGCGGCTCACCGCTCGGCTGGCGCCGGGGAACCGGGCCAAGGCGCAGTCGGCGCCGCTCGTGGCGATCCTGAGCTACGACGTCGACTTCCACGACACGCTTCCCGAAGTCCTGCCGAGCTCGCCAAAAGCCCAAGACGGGTTCGCTGACGAGTCCGCGCGCCATGCGTTCGGCTCGTTCAACGGGGCCCTGCAGGCGGCCTACTTCATGATCGGCCTGCGCGCCGCGGGGCTGGCCGCCGGACCCATGGGCGGCTTCGACAAGGCGGGCGTGGACGCCGACTTCTTCCCCGACGGCCGTCAGCGCTCGTTCCTGGTCGTGAACATCGGGCACCCCGCGGCCGATGGGCAGTTCCCGCGAAGCCCGCGCCTGTCGTACGAGCGCGTGGTGTCGGTGGCCTGACCCCATCGGCGGCAGGCTGGCACGACGGCAGCACTGATGCCGTGGCCGGTGACGGCCCGGGTCAGAGGTCGCGCAGGAGGGTGCGTGCCTCGTCGACCCCGGAACGCACGGCGTCCAGGGAGTTCGTCAGGTCCTCGACGATGCGGGACGCCTCCTCCGTGTCGTGACCAGCGGGGCCCAGGGCCACCAGCTCACCACTGCGGGCGGCCAGGCCCTCCAGCCCCACAGCTGAGGCCTGCATCTGGGCCAGTGCGGAGTCGCGGCGGCGCAGGAGCCGATCCACGGAATCGGCCTGGCCGTCCAGGGCAGCCAGCGCCTTCCCCTGCTCGCGGCGCACGTCGGGGTCGGTCGTGTGCTGCATCTGCCCCTGCAGGGCCGCGATCTCCTGTGCGAGGGCATTCGGCCGCGCTGCGACGATGCTGGAGTCCAGCAGGGTGATCCGGCCCGCCATCTCCTCGATCGCATCGACCACGGGCCGGCTGTCGGTCAGGACGCCGCGGACCTCACCGGCGATCCAGGGGTCCGACGGACGGCCCACGAGGTCCTCGAGCCGGTCCACCGCCGCGTGGGAGCGAGCCAGCAGTCCGGCCTGGATGCTGCCCTCCGGCGCCGCGGGGAGGCGGTCCCGCGGACGCTCGAGGGCGCGGGGTTCCGACCCCCGGTCGCGGATCGCGCCCACAGCGACCTTCGTCCCGAGGACCACGCTGCCGATGAGCAGGCCCATCAGCACGGCGGCGGCGCCCATCTGGCCGGCCAGGACCGCCCAGGCCAGCCCACCGCACACGGCGGCGACCAGCCACCCCCAGGGGTCACGGATCTCCTCGCGCGCGGACATGGCCCCAGTGTGCCGGGTGTGCGCTCAGAAGTTCGACAGCACGCTGGCCAGGACCTTCTGGATGCTCGCCGGGTCGTTGGCCTCGTAGTACGTCCCGCGAGAGGCCTCGGCGATCGCTCCCAGGGACTCGGGGTCCGCCCCCTCGCCGTAGCCGATCGGGAACACGCGCACGCTGGTGTCCAGGCTCTCGCCCTGCAACTGCTCGAGCAGGCTGTCGAGGTCGTTGTCGGGCGGGTACTCGTTCACGCCGTCGGAGAGCAGGACGATCGCGTTGATGCGCTTGGTGTCCAGGTCGGAGAGCATGCGCTCCTGGGCCTTGCGCAGCGTGGCATAGAGCGCGGTGCCGCCGTCGGGGACCATGGCGGCCACGTCGGCCTGCATCGCTGGGACGGATGTGCTGGCCGGGCCGACCGGCTGCATCTCGAGCCAGGGCTCGAGGTTCGGTCCGCGTTCGGTCGAGAACTGCCAGAGGCCGACCTCGTCGTCCTTGGCGAACCCCTCGAACGCCGAGATGGCCGCCTCCTGGGCCAGCTGCAGCTTCGTCTGGCCCGACGAGGTGACCAGCTCGCCCATCGACCCGGACACGTCCATCACGAACAGCACGTGCGCACGCTTGCGCAACTCGTCCCAGGACTTCTGCACGTCGGCCAGCACCGCGGGGGAGGGCGGGGCGAGGACGTTGGCCGGCCCGGCGGGGAGCAGCCCATTGGCCTGCGTGATCGCCGCACCCGGCTCACCCTCGAAGGTCCGGAACCCTGCGCCGGTGAAGACCTTCTGCTGGTCGGGCTGGTGCAGCCAGCTGAGGAAGTCCGCGGCGGCGCGACGCGTGGCGTCGTCAACCCACGCGGCGTCCAGCGTGATCCACGGATTGTCCGAGACCAGGGTGCCATCCGAGGGGTACACCGCCGCCAGGGGGACCGTCGGCGGCGGCTGCTGGCCCAGGGTCGCGGGGTTCCCGGTCGGGTTGCCGAGGTTGTAGTCCAGGACGGACTTCTCCTCGACCGTGACCGCCGAGACGTAGGTCAGGCCCTGCCCGGCGGCCGCCTCCCGGGTCATGTTCTCCAGGAAGGTCAACGTCGTGTCGCCGTAGTGGACGACGGAGGACTCCAGCTGCTTGACGAACGCGCGGGTCTCGGGGTCAGCGACCTGCGCGGACGTGAGGTCGCTGGAGACGCCGGTCGCCGCGAAGTAGGACGCGATCGTGGCGTTCAGCCCGGAGGTCGAGAAGTACGGGTTGGTCTTGCCGAGCTTGAAGCGGCCCCACTCGGGATGGTCCTTGCTCGCCCAGCCCTTCGGCGACTTCGCGATCGCGGCGAGGTCCTTCCAGCCGATCTGCGCGTCCGGCCAGCCCAGGGCCTGGGCCATGGGAAGCGGCATGGCGATGACCAGCGGGGTCTGCACCAGCGACGGGCGCTCCTTGGGCATCGGGCTGGGGCGGTCGAGATCGGTGGACCCCTGGTCGACGAGCACCGCCCACGAGCTCGACGCCGGGCTCCAGACGTCGGGGGTCGGGCCGTCGACCTTCTCGTCCCAGCCGCGGGCCAGCGCCGTTGCGGCGGCGCCGCTGGCCTTCGTGGACACGGTCATCCACATGCATTCCCCGTCGACGGCCGGGCTCGAGCCGTTGTACTTCTCGGCCAGCGTGCCCAACAGGGCCGCCTTCTCGCTGGAGGCCACGATCGACACCGTCGTGCACCCCTCGGGAGCCTGGGCAGCCGGTGTCGAGGACTCGGCGGGCTCACCCCCGGCCTGCGCATCGCCGTTGCCGCCGCCCACCCACTGGCGGACGACCAGGACCAGCACGAGGCCCAGCAGCCCCGCGATGATCAGCGGGATGATCGAACCGCGTCGAGCGGCCATGCGGGCCTCCTGGGTGAACCGATATCCCCATCATCGGTCACGGGGATCATCGAACAACAGGGGGCTGACATCGGTGTGGTCGTGTCGTGCTCCCGGTCACCGGGTGAGTCGGGCCGACCAGAGGTCCTCCGCGGGCCAGCGGCGGGCCCAGGCCAGGTCGGCGATGTCGTAGAAGTCCACGGCCGCCCGGCCGGGGTCGTGGTCGGTCGGGGCGTGCAGCTCGCGAAGGCCCTCGACGACGAAGCCGTGGGCTCCCAGCACCCGGATCCACTCGCCATGGCCCGGATGGTGCTCCACGCCACCGCCCGGCCACCGGATCTCCCGGAGCTCGGCGGGACCCCGCAGCAGGTGCTCGCCGGCCGGGCCGCCCTCGGCAGGGACGCACATCGCGGACAGGGGGCTGTTGGTGAGGAACACCAGCCGACCGCCGGGGCGCAGGATCCGGGCTGCCTCGCCGATCCACGCGTCCGGCTCGCACCAGGCCGGGGCGCCATGCTCGCTGATCACCAGGTCGGCGCACCTCCCGGCCAGCGGCACGTGCTCGGCGTCGGCCTGCAGCAGCGCGAATCCCATCCCGTGCTCGGCCTGCGCGGCGCGCGCGGAGGCGAGCTGGGCGCCGGACTGGTCGATGGCCACCGGCCGCGCGCCCATCCGTGCCAGCCAGGCTGAGACGTGCGCGGTGCCGCACCCGAGCTCCACGACATCGAGGCCTGCCACGTCCCCGAGCACGCCCACCTCGGACTCCGGCGTGGCGAACAACCCCCATACGACCTCCGTCCGCCGCCAGAGCTCCAGGCCGTCGGCGCCGGAGAACTGGTCGTTGACCAGGTCCCACAGCGCTCGGTTGTGCAACAGGTCCTCGGGACGGGTCATGGCCGACATCCTCCCCCGTCGTGCCCGTGCGGTGCCCGCGCTCGGCATCGGAGGCCTTCGAGGCGTCACCGACCCCCGCCAGCCAGCACTTCGCCCACCAGCCCCCTACCCTCGGGGGAATGGACTCCACCCAGGTGATCAGGGGGCTGGCGTCCCTGCGTGGCGTCCCACTGGCGGCCATCGTCGAGCACTTCTCCCTCGAGGTGGTCACCGACGCCGGCGTCGACATGGCCGAACGCCTGGTCACCACGCCGGACCTGAACCGGCCCGGCCTGCAGTGGGCCGGCTACTCCGAGCAGTTCCCCAGCTCGCAGATCCAGATTGTCGGGCGCGCCGAGATCGGCTACCTGCTGACGCTGCCGGAGGAGGAGCGCTGGGAGCGGCTGGCCCAGTTCGCCCGGGTCGGGGTCCCCGCTGCGATCCTGACCAACGACCTGTCCGTCACGTCCGGGTCCGTGCAACTGGCCGACAAGTACGGCATCCCGCTGCTGCGGACCCCGCAGGCCACGACGGAGTTCGCAGCCCAGCTCACCTGGTTCCTCGCCCTGGAGCTGGCACCCCGGGAGGTGCTGCACGCGGGCCTGCTCGACGTGGCCGGCGAGGGTGTCCTGATCCTGGGCCGCAGCGGGATCGGCAAGTCCGAGACAGCCCTCGAGCTGATCCGCCGCGGGCACCGCCTGGTCGCCGACGACACGGTCGAGGTCCGCCGCCCCTCCGACCGTGACCTGGTCGGCCGCGCCCCGGGGCTGGTGCGCCACTTCATGGAGATCAAGGGCATCGGGATCGTCAACCTGCGGCTGATGTTCGGCATCGGATCCGTGAAGGCGACCAGCGAGATCAGCATGGTGGTCAACCTGGTGCCCCTCGATCCCGACCATGACTACTCCCTGGAGCCCGATCGGATGGAGATACTCGGGGTGGAGCTGCCGCTGGTGACGATCCCCGTCCGCCCGGGGCGCAACACCGCGATCCTCGTCGAGACGGCCGCCATGGACCAACGTGCACACAGGCTTCTGCGGCCCAGCCGCAACGACCCCCGGGGGCCGTCCTCCGAGGTGTTCGGGAGGCTGGCGTGACCGGGCGGCTGGATGTCGACGGGACCCACAACTTCCGCGACGTCGGGGGGTATCCCGCCTCTGGGGGTACGACCCGGTTCGGCCAGCTCTTCCGCAGCGATTCGCTCGCGGGCGTGACCGCCACGGGCGCCGCCGACCTCGCGGCCATGCGGATCGGCGTGGTCATCGACCTGCGCTCCCCGCTGGAGCGATCCCAGGACCATTCGCGGTCCGTGCTGCCCGGTGCCCTGCACGTCTGGCTGCCGATCCACGGTGGCTCGCGGTCCTCCCTCGTCGACAGTGACGGAGTCTTCAGCCTCCAGGCGCTCTACACGCAGGTCCTGACCGAATCGGGGTGGACGATCGCCACAGCCGTGTCGGTCATCGCCGACAGTGGGCCGGCCCCGGTGCTCGTGCACTGCACCGCAGGCAAGGACCGGACGGGGCTGGTCGTGGCGCTGGCACTCGAGGCGGCTGGAGTCGATCGGACGGCCGTCGTGGCCGACTACACCCAGAGCGCCCTGAACCTCGACGGGGCCTGGCTGAATGCGGCGATGGGCGCACTGGTGTCCGGCGGGGTCCCGGTGTCCCCGCGCCTGTTCGAAGTGCTCGGCGGGTCCCCGGACCACGCCATGAGCGGGCTGTTGTCGGGTCTCGACGCGCAGTACGGCTCAGTGGTCGGATACCTGATGGCCCACGGGTTCCTTGCGGACTCCGTGGCGATGTTGCGTGAGAAGTTGGTGGTCTGAGGTGCCGGGACGATTGGGACGCGGCGGGGCGGGCGCGGGAGCAGGCGGCGGGCGCGGGCCGAGTGGTGGCGGGCCGGGCGACGGCAGGCCGGGCGGCGAGCCCTCGGGGTACTCGATCCCGTTGCCCGAGATCGTCGACCGACTGGGCCTCATGCGCGTCGCCGGTGGGCACCTGGACCTCGAGCCGGTCCAGATCACCACCTCCGAGGTCAACCGGCCGGGGCTGCAGCTCACCGGCTACCTCCAGGCGTTCAGCTCCGACCGGCTGCAGATCATCGGCTGGATCGAGACCGCCTACCTCTCGAGCCTGGAGCCGGGCATCCGGGCCAAGCGACTCGACGACTACTTCGCCCTCGGGTTCCCCGCGCTGATCGTGGCCCGCGGGCTGCACGTGATGCCCGACATGGTGGCCGCCGCGGACCGCCATGACGTGCCGGTGTTCGTGACCGAGATGGAGACCAGCCCGTTCGCCAGCGCCCTGACGTGGCTGCTCATCCACGCCCTGGCCCCGCGCCAGGTGATCGAGGCTGGGCTCGTGGACGTGCATGGCGAGGGGGTGCTGATCCTCGGCGACGCCGGAATCGGGCAGTCCGAGACCACCCTTGAACTCGTCCGGCGTGGCCACCGGCTGATCGCCGACGACGTCGTCGAGGTCCGTCGGATCTCCGGCGACCACCTGCGCGGCCGGGCCCTGCCCGATGCCGGCTTCGTGATCAGCATCCCCGGCGTGGGCTCGGTCGACGTCGAGGAGCTGTTCGGGATCGGCTCGATCCGCAGTGACGGCCGGATCACCGTCGTGGTGGTCCTCGAGTCCCGGGACATCGACAAGGAGTACGAGCGCATCGGCATCAACGAGCAGGTGCAGGAGGTGTTCGGCGTGCCACTGGCCCGCGTGCTCATCCCGGTCCAGCCCGGGCGCAACCTCGCGGTCATCATCGAGGCGGTGGCGTTGACCCACCGCCAGCGGGTCCTGGGCTACGTCGCCGCCGCGGAGCTGACTGGGCGCGGGTAGTTCCGATCGCGGGAGCTCCGATCGCGGTCGTTGCGAGGCGCCCTCCTGGAGTGTCGCCGAACCGGCGCGGGCCAGAGGCAGTGCTGTGGGCAGGTTCCTCTGCCCGCAGGGGCGTGGCCCGTACCCTGTGGTCCATGCAGGATCCGCAGGCCGACAACGGCGCGTTCTACGAGCCGTGGCTCGACCCGGACCGTGACTACGCGGCAGGGGAGCCGCCCACCTCGCACACCGGTGTGGCCGGTTCCGTCGAGAAGCGGGTGCTGGGCACGAGCCGGATGATCGACCGGCTGCAGGCCAGCCACGGGCTGGTCGCGTTCACCTACGCGGCGTTCAAGAAGTACGCCGACGACGAGGGCAGCCGACTGGCCGCGCTCCTGGCCTACTACAGCTTCATGAGCCTCTTCCCGCTCGCGATCGCCGGGTTCGCGTTGCTGAACGCGCTGCTCGTCGGCCACCAGGACCTCGTCGACCAGCTCGTGGCCGACATCGTGCCCCCGGAGTACCAGGACCAGGTCACCAATGCCTACGAGGCGCTGCCCTCAGGGGGGCCGGCGTTCGCCGTGGCGCTCATCGGCCTGGTCCTCGCCGGGACTGCCGGGGTCTTCTCGATGTACGCGATGGTCAACCAGGTCTTCTGCGTCCCCTACCGCTTCCGCTACGGGTTCGGTCCCCGCTACATCCGGGTGCTGCTGATGGTGGTCCTGATGGGGATCGGGGTGCTGGTCGTCACCGTCGGCTCGGCCCTGGTGGTGAACCTGACCGGCTACGCGTTCGCGCAGCGCGCTGCCGCATCCATCCTGCTCTGGCTCGTCGCGTCGGCGCTGCTCTACGCCTCGGCGACCTTCCTGACCCGCCGGTCGCTCACCTTCGGCGAGGTGGGCCTCGGAGCCGCCCTCGGAGGGCTGGCCATGACCACGATCATCGGACTGGGCAGCGTCCTCCTCGGTCGGTTCATCACGTCGTCGTCGGCCGTGTACGGGGTCTTCGGGACCGTGGTCGGGATCTTCTCGGTGCTGTTCCTGGTCTCGAATGCCATCGTGTTCTCCTTCGAGATCTCGGTCGTGCGCTCCTGGCAGCTCTGGCCGCGCGGTGTGGACATCAACCTGCTGTTCCCCGCCGACGAGCGTGCCTACGCGCTGCTGACCCTCATGGACGAGCGGATGCCCTCGCAGCGAAACGGCGTCGCCTTCGACGCCACGGGCCACGACGATCCACGTCGGGCCGACCTGGCCGCGCTGATGCGGCGTCCCGACGGCGTGCCGGTCCACCCGTACATGGTCGCGAGCGGGGAACCCGACGACCAGCCCGCGCCGACGGAGGCCTGACCGGGGCCACCAGCCGGAGGATCGGCTGTCGGGGCTCGGGCTTGGCTACAGTCGCGCACAGGGGGGTCCCCGCCGGGTCCCGGCTGTCGAGGTCGCACGCCCGGTCACGACGAAGGAGGTCGACGGATGTCGGCTCTGGACATCTTCGGCTGGATCAGCTCGATCCTCGTCGTCTGGTCACTGATGCAGGCCCGCGTGCTCCGGTTCCGGTGGATGAACCTGGTCGGGGCGGCGATGGCCACCGTCGTCAACGCCATGCTCGGGATCTGGCCGTTCGCAGCGATGAACGGCGTCATCGCGGTCATCGACGCGTACTGGATCTGGCGGCTCACCCGCGAGCGCCACGACGAGGCTGCCTACGAGGTCGTCGAGGTGGACGTGGACGATGCCTACCTGCGCCATGTGCTGGGCGTGCATGCTGACGACCTGGCCGCGACCCACCCGACGTTCTCGATGGCCGCCGTCGCCGGGCAGTCGGACGCCGCGTCGCCCGGGGCTGCCGCGGAGCGATCCGCGTTCCTGGTGCTCCGCGGCGACGAGACCGTCGGGATGGTGCTGGTCCGTGATGTTGGGGCGGGCGTCGGCGAGGTCGAGCTGGACTACGTCACGCAGCGGTTCCGCGACTTCACCCCCGGCGAGTTCGTCTATCGCAAGTCGGGGGTGTTCGCCGACAAGGGCTTCACGACGCTGGTCGTGGATGTCGCGCTCGAGCCCGAGCGACTACTTCGGCAAGGTCGGCTTCCAGCGCGTCGACGACCGCTGGGAGCGCCCCGTCGAGGCTGCTGCGTAGCCTGCCGACAGCGCGCGCCAGTGGACCGCACGCCGTCCCCCGACTTCGCCCGACGTGCAATCACTGCGCCGCGGGATCCCGGAGCACCGTCGGCACGCACCACCGCCCGTGCGCGCGAGCACCCGATCAACCCATCCAGCCACCCGCCGCCAGGGCGCGTCGGGCGCGATCCACGACCGCGTCCGGAGTGCCGAAGCCCTCGCGACCCGTCCACCGAACACCGACCACCCCAGGTCCCGGAACGCTGACTCACGCTCTTTCTCCCGGGCGAACGCGGACTGATCGGCGTACTTGCCCTCTCCGTCGGCCTCCCCGATGACCCTGAACTCCTCCCACGTGCAGTCCGGGTACATGTCGCCAAGAGGGGTACGGATGCGCTTCTGCAGCGTCGGCTCCGGCAACCCCGGCGAGGTGGAAGTGCCCACACGACCACGACTCCAGCGGTGACTCGCGCAGTGGGCTGGCGACCGCCAGCACCGCCTGCACACGGGTACGCGACGCCCGACCCGTGACCCGTCCGGCGGCCTCCTGGAGCGCGCCCATCGCCGCCGTCACGGCGCGGGTGTTCCGGTAGGCGCGACGGTCGACATGACCCATGAGGTTGCCCAACTCTAGCGCAGCGCTGCGTCGACGACCATGAGCGCCTCGGGCAGCTCCATCTCGGTGGCCAGGTCGAGCGTGTCCTGGCCGGCGTGGTCACCACCAGTCCTGAGGGCAGCGTCATGAGGTGGTGGGTCGGGAGGTCGCCGAGATCGAACATCCATCCGGGTGCGGCGTCGGCCACGTGCGTGCGGCCGCCCTGCGGCTGCGTGAGGTGCACCGGACCGGCCGCGGCAGCGTCGGTTCGCAGCAGCGGGAGTCCGAGCGCGATAGCGGCGGTCCTGTGGCTACCGATCCGCCCGGGGGCGGCAACCTGCTCGGCGAGGGCACGCAGCTCATGCATCGCCCGCGGGTCATCGGAAGGGCCCCAGTGCTCACGTAGACGCCCTGCCGCAACCTCGTCAGCGTCCCACGGGCAAGCGCACCCGCGATGTGATGGCGCGTGACACCGCGCGGGGCGACCTGTCCCAAGGAGAACGGGGCTGTTCGGGATTGCCCAAGGGTCGGGTGTTCGCATGGAGGGGATCGTCACCGACGTCAGGGGCTCCCGTGAAGGGTCAGCCGGCGAATCTGTGGATCCGTTCGCAGGAGACTGCGGCGCCCCGGCAGAGCTCCGCGGACGGGTAGGTGCTCGGTTTGCCGCATCTGCCCCGCCTCGAGACCGGCCGGTGCGAATGCGTGCTCTAACTGCCGCGAAGAGCCTCAGCCGGGGCGCCATTCGCGGCAGTCGGGGCACGCCGGGCGAACGGGCGCTACCGAGCCGATCTAACGCGGCGATCGGTGCACGTGGGGATCCTCGGGCCCGCCGGTGTGGGGCGGGCCGGGAGCCTGGGGTGGAGCGAGGGGAAGGGAGGGAGTGGGGGTGGGCCAGAGACGCGCGAGTGCGCCCACCTGGACAGGGATCCTGCCGGATGGGCGCACTTGTCGCGCCGGTCAGCCGAAGTGGACCGCCGCGGGGGCGTCCTCGTCCTCCTCGGCGGCGGCCGACGGGCCGATCCGGATCATGACGAGCACGACCACGGCCGCGATGAGCAGCAGGATCCCGCCGACCAGGAACGCGCGGGTGTAGCCCGTGGTCAGGGCCTCAGGCAGGGCGGCGTCGCCAAGGGCGGCATTGGCCGTCAGGAAGGCCGACGTGGCGGTGACCGCAACCGTGTTCATCAGCGCGGTCCCCAGGGACCCACCGACCTGCTGTGAGGTGTTGATGACGGCCGAGGCCACGCCGGCGTCGTGGTTGCCCACGGCGTGCAGGGCGACGGTCGCGGTCGGGATGAACACGAACGCCATGCCCACGCTCATGATGACCATGGGCGGCAGGATCGCGGTCATGTAGTCCGACTCCGGCGTCAGTCGGGTGAGCCAGAACATGCCGGCCGCGGCGACGAGCAGGCCCGGGGCCATCAGCGGACGGGGGCCCACCTTGGGCATCAGGTTCGCAGCGATCCCGGCGGCCAGGATGATGCCCAGGCTGAACGGCAGGAAGGCGAAGCCGGCCTGCACCGGCGAGTACTGCTTGATGACCTGCAGGTAGAGGCCGAGGAAGAGGAACATGGCGAACAGCCCAGCTCCGGTGATCAGCGACGAGAGGTAGGCGCCACCGCGGTTGCGCTCACGGACGATGCGCAGCGGGAGCAGTGGGTTGGACGTGCGCATCTCGATCACCAGGAAGGACCCCAGGAGGATCGCCGCGGCGACGAACCACAGGTAGGTGCTCGGGTCGGTCCAGTGCGCCGAGTCGGTGTAGCCGTCCGGGGCCGCCTGGGTGAACCCGTAGACCAGGGCGACCAGTCCGAGGGTCGAGGTGATGGCCCCGGGGATGTCGTAGCTGGTGTTCCCCTGGGCTCGGGACTCCTTGACCAGGCTGCGCGCGAACAGCAGGGTGAGCAGCGCGATGGGGGTGTTCACCGCCAGGCACCAGCGCCACGAGAAGTACTCGGTGAGAACGCCACCGAGCAGGAGTCCGATCGCTGCTCCGGCACCGGAGATCGCGCCGATGACGCCGAACGCCTTCGCGCGCTCCTTGGGATCGTGGAAGCTCACGCTGATCAGCGCCAGGGCGGCCGGGGCGAGCAGGGCGGCGAACCCACCTTGCAGGGCGCGGGCGGAGATCAGCAGGCCCAGGTTGGGGGCGAGGCCGCCGATGAGCGAGGCCAGCGCGAACCCGGCGAGGCCCACCTGGAACGTGCGCTTGCGGCCCCAGTAGTCGGCGATGCGTCCACCGAGCAGCAGGAAGCCGCCGAAGGTCAGCGTGTAGGCGGTGACGATCCACTGGACGTCGGCCGGGGCGATCTGCAGGTCAGCCGAGGCGCTGGGGATCGCGAGGTTCACGATCGAGGCGTCCAGGACGATCATCAGCTGGGCGATGGCGATGACCGCGAGTGCCTTGAACCGCTTCGGGTCCGCCGGTGGGACGTCGTGGGCCGACACCCGTGGCATCAGGTCGGCGGGTGGCGCTTCTGCCGAGGTGCTCGGCGGATCGATCGTGGGCATGGGAACTCCTGGGCTTGGGAACGCGGCTCTGGGGCACGGAGGCATCGGACCGGAATGGTCACGCGTTCAATCAACTCGCCAAGGGTAGTTGTTGTTCCCGGTCCCGGCATCACCGCGGACGAGACATTCGTCACGCGGGATCAGCGCCTCCCGAGCAGCCGATCGGCGACCTCGTCACCCGCGGCCCGGCGGATCTGGACGATGTCGCCGCAGACGATCAGCAGGTCGCGGGCGCGCGACAGGCCGACGTAGAGGATCTCCGCGGCAGTGGCGGGATCACGGAAGCCGTCGACGGCCAGCACGACCGCCGGCCGCTCGAGGCCCTTGAATGCGGCGACGGTCGAGAAGAACAGGTCGGTCCCGTCCCAGAAGGAGTCCCAGTACCCGTCGCGGCCGTCCAGCGCGACGCGGTTGGCCTGCTCCGGATGGCGGTGATGGGTGGTCAGCAGGGCCACATCCTGCGGGTCCCAGCCCTGGTCGAGGAGTTCCACCGCGGCGTCGTCCGCGGCCTCCATCGCCTCGGCCGCGCTGCACTGGATGAACCGGACCGGTGGACCCTCGCCGCCCAGGAGTTCGGGGGCGTCGCTGGCCAGGGGGGCGAACACGGCACCGATCTGGCGGCTGTTGCGCAGGTTGGCGTCCAGCGTCAGGGGGACCAGGCCCAGGTCCGGGCGGTCATCGCGGTCGAAGATGCGCTGCTGCTCGTCGGCGAACACCGCGATCCGGGCCCGCTCCGGGTCGCGCAACGAGGCCAGCAGCGACGGCCACCACGCGTCGGGGCAGTCCTGGGCCTCGTCGACGATCAGGGCGTCGAAGCGCTGGGCGTCGGGCAGGGCGCGGGCCAGCTCGGTCATCTGGGCGGGCATCGTGACATCCCAGTAGTCCTGGTCGCGGACATCGGCGATCTCGACGCCCCACTCCACGCCCAGTGCGTGGTAGGTGCGCACCCGGACGTTGCGGCGCAGGGCCTTGGGCCAGTGCGCCACCCGACGGGCGATCCACGTCGACAGCCCACGGGAGTAGCAGATGACGGCCACCCGCTGCCCGTCGGCGGCCCAGCGCCGGGCCTGCTCGATGGCCAGCCACGTCTTGCCGGTGCCGGGTCCGCCGATCACCTCGATGCGCGGGATCCGGCGAGCGACGTCCAGGACGTTGTACTGGGCCTCGGTGAGCCGGTCCACATGGTCGCCGCGCACGGCCAGCATCCCGGCCAGCTCCTTCTGCTGATCGCCGCGTCCGCCCAGGATCTGCGCTGCGTCCTCCACCACGTCGATCCCGGGGAGCGCCGTCGGCTCGTTGCGCAACGGGCCGGTGAGCAGGTCGAACACCCGGCCGGCGGCCTCGGCGAGCTCGGTGCGATCGATGATCCACGTCCTGGGCAGGCCGGGGGAGGGATCCTCGGGGCCGAGCTCGGTGTCCGGGAGGATCACCATGTGGATCATCCGCAGCTCGCCGTGCGTCCACCCGGGGTGCTTCTTCAGGTAGCGGCGCAGGAGGTACTTGCCCGAGGTCACCTGGTCCTCGAGGTCGATCGCCCGCTTGCCCTGGGGGGTCTGCTGCCACCACGATCCGGCCTCACGCCAGACGTGCCCGCCCTTGACCTCGATGGCCGCGAACCCGGCGTCGGGCATGCCGACCACGAGGTCGACCTCCCAGTCGCCGTCCAGGCCGGTGAACCGGACGTTGGCCAGGAGCACGTCGACGTCGCGCAGCTTGCTGGCCAGCGCGTGGAAGGCCACCTTCTCCGCCCGGGACTTGAACCTCGGGCGCTCCGGCAGGCAGCGGGCGGGCATCGGTGACCTCCTCGACGAGTGGTCCAGCCTCCGGTCGTGCGCCGGTGGTGCCCTCTGATGCGGCAGGCTACCGGTGCCGCAGGGCAGAATCGTCTCCATGGCACGCCCTGACCCGTCCCCTGAGCGCACCCCGGATCCGTCCCCAGCAGAGCTTCCGGAGGCGACAACCCGCGACTACGACACGCTGCTGGCCGAGGCGCGCAGGCTCTACCCGGGGGTGCGGATCGGACGGCCCGGGCGCTCGCGCACCTACTGGGCCACGATCGCGGCCATGCGTCTTCTGCGGGTGCGGTGGGCGGTCGACATCGACGGTGCGGACAAGGTGGCTCCGGGTCCGGCGATCCTGATCGGCAACCACGTGCACTTCGTGGACCCCGTCTGCGTGGTGATGGCCACGTGGTGGCGGTGCAGCGCGTTCACCAAGGTCGAGTGGTTCGAGCACCGCGGATCGCTGTTCTTCCGCCTCATGGGGCAGATCCCGCTGCGCCGTGGCGATGTCGCGTCCACCGAGTGGGCGATGCAGATGTCGAGGTACGCGCTGGGCAGCAGCGGGGGGGTGGGGCGGATCGCGCTGTACCCGGAGGGCACCCGGTCCCCGGATCCGAACGTGCTGCACAAGCTGCACAAGCGGATCATGATCCCCCTGCTGCAGGCCAATCCGGACGTCCCGGTCCACGTGGTGACCACGCAGTACGAGAACCATTCGTTCCCGCGTCGCATCCGGGCCCACGTGCGCGTCTCCGAGCCGCTCCCGCTTGATCCCCGGACGCATGGACGCCGACGAGCTTGCCACCATCGTCCGCGATGCGCTGCTGGCCCTCGGCGGGCAGACGTACATGGACACCTACGCCCAGGACGTCAAGGCCGAGAAGCACGCCGGGCGCAGGGGAAGGCCCGAGGGCCACACGTCCTGACGGCCGGTCAGTCCCCGCGCCGGACCCGCTCGGTCACCTCATCGACCTTGGCCCAGATCCGCGAGCGCACCTCCGGCGAGCTCATCTCCCCCAGGTGCGTGACGCGGCCGAGGATGTGGTCGTCGGCCTCGAGCTCCGGGAACGCGCGCAGGTGCCGGCGGTACTCGTCCTCGGTGGCGATCAGGACGTTCTCCACCCCGGGCACGTCCATGTGGGCGTTGATGTAGGGCTGGATGAACAGCTCGTGCGTGCTGTAGATGTTGGTGATCCGGTCGGCGATCGCAGGGACGTCGGCGTGCAGTGCGGTCAGGAACGGCGAGCCCTCGGCCATGTCGCTCAGGGCGGGGGTCAGGTTGCGTCCCGTCCACGAGAACAGACGGGAGATCCGTTGGGCGCTGACGGACCCGCGCCACGGCGCTCCGACGCTGATCACGTGCTTGACCTGGTCCGGGTGGTCGACCGCGTACCGCAGCGAGGCCAGGCCTCCCTGGGAGTGGCCCACGAGGACGACCGGCGAGCCGGGGTCCCGGCCCTGCGCCTCGAGCCCGGCCTCGATGTCGGAGTAGATGTGGTCCTGGGATCGATCCAGCGACATGGCGACGCCGAAGTGGGCCAGGGTGATCAGGAAGGCGTTGGGGTGCCGCTCGAGCACGCCGCGCATCATGACGGTGGCCGCCACCCCCCGGATGGCGGTCCCGGCGACGATGGGGACAGCAACGGGCACGGGGTCGAAACTACCGCACACGACGCGCTGGCCGGGCGGTGCCGGGGGGTGACCTGACGCGCCCCGACCCGATCGTCAACTCACCGACCGGGCACCCGCCCAAGGCCCGTCACAGGGGAAGCGCGCGCTCCTCGGCGATCCCCGCCGCGCCATCCACGACAAGCAGCTGACCGCTGCAGTACGACGCCTCCGGCGAGGCGAACCACGCCACTGCGGCAGCCACCTCCTCGGGTCGGCCGCTGCGCCCGACTGGGGTGTGCTGGCCCTCACGCACCTCGTGGGGCAGCTGCGAGCCGGTCGCGATCCAGCCCGGCGCCACGGCGTTCGCGGTGATGCCGTCGCCTGCGAGATCCACGGCCAGGGCTCGCATGAGCCCGACCATGCCCGCCTTGGCGGCCGCGTACACGGGTTCCGAGCGCATGGCCAGCACCGGGCCGGTCACGGAGGCCACCATGACGATCCGGCCCCATCCCGCGGCACGCATGTGCGGGATGGCGGCCCGGGTCACGAGGAACGCCGTATCCAGGTTCCGGGCCAGCCCGTCGTGCCAGGACCGCAGTGGCATGACCGCGAGGTCTCCGGCCTCCGCGGTGGGGTCGACCATCCCGACGCTGGCCATCCCGGCGTTGTTGACCACGATGTGCAGCCCGTTGGCGGTGGCCGCGGCCTGCACCGTGGCTGCCGCCTCATCCGCATCCGTGAGGTCGGCCACGAGCGCATCAGCGGTCAGGCCGTCGGCCCGCAGCTCGGCGGCCCTCTCGTGGACGCGATCCGTGGTCGCGGTCAGCCACACGTCGGCGCCCATCGTGGCCAGGAGCCGGGCGGTCGCCATCCCGATCCCGGTCGGGCTTCCCGCACCGGTGACCAGCGCGGTGCGACCGGACAACGAGAAGGGGATCACGGGTGCCACGGTAGCGGTGGGCGTCGTCGCCGGCACGGGCGAGGTCTGGTGGGAGGGGTGTCACCGGGGTAGCCTCGCGCTCATGTCCATCCGGTTCACGGTGGGGGACACGCCGTTCTCGGCACGGGAGCGGGACCAGTTGGGGGCGGACCTCGAGGAACTCGGGGCCGACGAGCGGGTGCTCGACGCCTACGAGGCGACCCTGTCTGTGCGCAGCCGGCTGACGCGCCCGGGGATCCTGCGGATGCTGTCCGGGGACCAGGTCAAGGGTGCAGCGCTGGTCGTCGTCTGTCGCGACAGCGGCACCGGGCTCTTCGCGCAGCCCGCCGCTCGGCGGGCGATGCAGTTCGGCCCACCGATCTGGTACTGGGAGCGCACGGGCGTGGGAACGGACTCGATCGCGTGCCCGGGCCTGGTCGCACCCGGAGTGGACCGGGAGGGGTTCGTGGCTGCGGCGATCTCCTGGCTGTCGCGACGGTATGCCCTCGGCGCGATCATGGAGCGGGCCGGCCAGTCCCCGGCGCTGCCGCACACCACGTGGCCCTGGGTCGGGGTCACCACGCTCTCGCCTGACGAGGGAACCCGGCGCCAGATCCTGGGCGACCACCGGAACCTGGAGCGCAAGGTCCGCCGGTTCGCCAACCGGGGCGGCACCGTCCAACGGCTCACCGGACCAATGCCCGACGACCTGCGGTCCGTCCTCGCGCGCGGGTACGCGCTTCCCCGTCCCCCGGACCCGCCGTTCCGGGAGCTCTACGAGCAGATTGTGGACGCCCACTGGTCGGTGGACTCCGAGGACCTCGTCCACCTCGTGGCACATGTGGGCCAGGAACCGGTGGGCTACCACTCGTTCCTGCGCAGCGGGCGGACCCTGGCCCTGCTGTCCGGGGTGTTCGACCGTCCCGAGGGTGGGACCCACCACGCCTACGAGAACGTCCTGCTCGACTCCATCGACCTTGCCGTCGACCTCGGCTGCACTCGGATCGAGTACGGTCCGGCGATCAACGCGGTCAAGGCCTCACTGCTCGACGTCGAGCCCACCGAGATCCACTTCGTGAGCCGGATCCCGGGGATGACCAGGGCCTTCGCCGCCGTGCTGCCGCACACGGCCCTGGCTGCCACCGGGGCCCGAGGGGAGGCCGATCCCAGCCCGATCGGTCCGCTTTCGCGCGGCCCGATCCCGGATTGATCCGTCCACGCGACCGCGGATGGTCGCAGATCCGGACCGATCGTGCGGTGGCGGTTGCGGTTGTGCTCACGGCCAGCTGGTGTCGTCGGGGGTGCGGTCGAGGGCGCCGCCTGCGCGGCACTCGGACGAGCGGTACTCGTCGGACATCCTCGGGTAGACGTCCGTGGCGATCCGCTGCGCGAGCGCCGATCCCTGCTCGGCTGTGCCCCCGAGCAGGACGACGGTGCGTGCGTCGTGCTGCAGGGCCCGGCACTCGGTGGTCGCCTCGTTGCGGTCCCCGGCGACGTGCATCGCCTCGTGGGTGAGGACATGGACGGCGATGGCCTCGTCCAGGGTGGGCGCCGAGTGGTCCGATCGCAACCAGCTGCCGAGGTGCTGGCAGGTCTCCAGGGTGAGCCACGCCCGGTCCGGCTCGTCCCACTCGACCCGTCCCAGGTCGGCCCCCGCCCAGAGGAACGTGCCCAGGGCGCGCTGGCACTGGACCCGGGCTGCGGGGTCTCCGGCCAGCTGCTGGACGGCGGTGGTGGCCGCCGCCTGGACGCTCAGCCAGCGGAACTCGGTCCACAGTGCTGGCAGCAGCAGGGCCAGGACGACGCCGAGCGTGATGTAGGGGCGTGTGCCCAGGGCCCAGGCCCGGAACCCCAGCCAGCCGAGCCACGCGAGCAGGCCGAGCACGAGGAAGGTTCGCGCGCCGATGGCGTGGCCGGCGACTGCGGTCATCGCGACAGCCGCGTCCGCCGTCCCGACCATGGTGGCAGCCCTCCAGTCGGCACCACCGTGAGGTGCCCTGAGGGCTCTATCGGCGTGCGGGCGGCGCGACGTGAGCCGGCGCGGATCAGACCGGCGCGGATCAGACGGCGCGGATCAGGCCCCGGCGCCGATCACACCACGTCGCCCTCGATCACCCGACCGTCGCGGCCACTCTGCTCGGCCAGCACGGCGGGGATGTACTCGGCCAGGGTCGCCATGAGTCGCGCTGAGGCCTGCGGCTCCTTGAGCATCGCCACCTGCTCACCCCGCAGCACCTCTGCAGTCTCGAGGTCCCCGGCGGCGACGGCCTCGTCGAGGGCCTGTTGCAGCGCGTTGACGCGCACCTGGAGTGCGACGACGTCGACGACCATCCCGACGGCGGCCAGGGAGGCGTTCACCAGCATGCTCAGTCGGAGGCTCTCGATCCGGCGCCGCTGGACCTGGGCCTCGAGCCGGGTGCGGTACGCCTCGACCGCCCGGTCGGCCAGGCCGGAGGCCCGACCGGCAACGCTGGCAACTGACGGTAGGCCCATGGGATCCCCTCGAGTACCGGTGGTGGCGGCAGGCCTCCATTGTGACTGTCCCGACCCCTGGCGACGAATGCGGGTCGATGCCCTGGCCGGCGGTCAGCCCAGCCCGTGCGCCGCTCGGCTCGCCGCCTCCTGCGCGCGGAACTGGCCGAACCGCGGCAGGAACTTGTCCCAGTCGATGATGTGCGAGTCGATCTCCGGGCCGTCGATGCACGCGTGCTTGCGGATCATCTTCCCGTCGATGACGACCGGCACCATGCACGCCCCGCACATGCCGGTGGCGTCGACCATGATCGAGTTCAGGCTGGCCACGCACGGGCGTGCCGAACCGCATGCTCAGGTCGCTGACCGCACGCATCATCATCGGTGGGCCGATCGTCACGACCTCGGCCACCGTGCGACCCTCGCCGCGCTGGTTGGCCTCGAGCATCTCCTCCAGCGGGCCGGTCACGAACCCGGGGACGCCGAACGAGCCGTCGTTGGTCGTGTAGATGACCTCGAGCTGGTCGCCGAACTCCGCCTGCAGCCGACCCACCCGCTCATCGGGGCCGGTCCAGAACATCAGGTCCGCGCTGCGGAAGCCGGAGATCAGGGTGACGTGGTTCCCGCGCCGCAGGTGCTCTCGCATGATCGGGTACACCGGGGGCAGTCCCAGGCCGCCGGCGGTGAACACCACGGTCTCGTCGGCGCCGTACGAGTGGATCTCGCTCGGGCGGCCCAGGGGTCCGGCGATGCCCGTGAACGCGTCCCCGACCTCCATCGCGTTGATCTCGATGCTGCTGGTGCCCACGCCCTGCACGACCAGGCAGATGGTGCCGGCCTCGACGTCCCAGTCGGCCAGCGTGAGCGGGATCAGCTCGCCGTCGGAGCGGGGGAGCAGGCGGACGAACTGGCCCGCCTGGGCCGCGGCCGCGATCAGCGGGGAGCTGACAGTGAACTCCTCGATCCCGTCGGACAGGTGCGACCGGGCGAGGATCCGCTGCGCGGTGGTCCCGAGCTCGGTGTACTCCAGGGCGCGGGCGACCATGTCGCGCACGACATCGGCCGGCAGGGAGGCCTCACCGAGGATCTCGTTGGCCGCGGCCCGGCCGTCGCCGGCTGCCGCGATCGCCGTCGATCCGCCGCGCGCCGCGTCGCCGCCGGTGAAGACGCCCTCCAGCGTCGTCTCCTGCGAGCCCGCGTGGTCCAGGACGATCGTGCCCCACTTGGACGTGTTGAGCCGGGGCTCGGAGTCCTTGATGATCGGGTTGGCGGCGTTGCCCAGGGCCATGATCACCAGGTCGGCGTGCATGGTCTCGGTGCGGCCGGTGGAGATGGGGCGCCGGCGCCCGGACTCGTCGGGCTCGCCGAGCTCCATGATCTCCAGCGTGGCTGCGGTGACGAAGCCGGTCTTGTCGTCGCCGAGGAACTCCGACGGCGCGCACAGCTCGCGCAGGGCGATGCCCTCCTCGAGCGCGTGGTGCAGCTCCTCGACGCGAGCGGGCATCTCCGAGCGGGTGCGCCGGTAGACGATCGTGACGTTGCCGCCGAGCCTCTGGGCGGTGCGTGCGGCGTCCATCGCGGTGTTGCCGCCGCCGATGACCAGCACCTCCTTGCCCTTCGTCTCGGGCAGCGGGGTCTCGTAGTCCGCGCGCAGGCCCTGCATGAGGTTCACGCGGGTGAGGAACTCGTTGGCGCTCATGACGTTGAGCAGGTGCTCGCCGGGGACGTTCATGAACCGGGGCAGGCCCGCTCCGGTGCCCACGAAGATCCGGTGGAACCCGGCGTCGCGCAGGTCCTGGAGGGTGGCGGTCTTGCCGACGACGAAGTTCTGCACGAACCGCCCGCCGAGCAGGCGGATCTTGCCGACCACGTCGTCGATCAGGTCGTTGGGCAGGCGGAACTCCGGGATGCCGTAGCGCAGCACCCCGCCGAGGGCGTGGAACGCCTCGAACACCGTGACGGGGAAGCCCTCGGAGGCCAGCAGGTAGGCGTTGATCAGCCCGGACGGCCCGGAGCCGACGATCGCCACCGGCGGCTTGGTGGCAGACCGCCAGGGGTCGGGGCGCCCGGAGAGTGCCGCAGCTGCGCCACCCGGGTTGACCAGCTTCTCGCGCTGGGGAAGGAACCACTCCAGCTGGCCGATCGCGATCGGCAGCTTGTTCTGGACGCACACGCCCTGGCACTGCAGCTCCTGCGGGCAGACCCGGCCGGTGACGTCGGGCAGCGGGTTGCACGACTCGATGAGCTGCAGGGCCTCGCGGAACCGGCCGTTGCCGACCAGCTCGATCATCTCCGGGATGTGGATCTGCACGGGGCAGCCGCCTGTGGGCTCCTTGCAGTCGTTGAGGAAGATGCCCAGCTCGCACGGCTTGTCCGAGCACTGCTTGTCGCGCATGGCCTCCAGCCATACGAGGAGGTCGATGTCGCGGGCGGTGTAGCCCAGGTTCATGTAGCCCAGGTACCCCTGGTTGACCAGCCCGAAGTCGTGGGCACGGTCCTCGGGGCCGCGCACGTAGGGCGGGATGCTGTTGCCCGCCGGCCAGTCCTTGGACAGCCCGTCGAACATCGGGTACCGGTCCGACAGGTGGGCGTCGATTGCCCGGATGAACATGCGCTTCTTGCCCAACGGCAGGTTCCAGAGGAACCGCATCAGCACCGTGCCGGCGTCGTCCTCGCGCAGGAGCATCGACCAGAGGGTGCGGGTGAACTCCGGGCTCAGCTCGGGCTGCTGGAACTCCCAGGCCACCGCCGCCATGCCCTCGGAGATGAACAGCTCGCGGAACGCGCGCGGCTCGGTGAGCAGCCGGCGCTTGAGCAGGTCCATCTGGTGGGTGAAGGTCTCCACCGACTCGGAGTGCTCGAGCACCTCGACCTGGGTGCGACTGTCCTCCAGCGTGGTGCTGGCCTCGACATAGCGGTGCAGGTCGTCCGAGCCGGCCGGCTGCTCAGCGCTCATCGGATGATCTCCGCGTCGCACGTCGCCTTCACGCGCTCGATCCGCTTGGCGATCTCCGGGGTGACCTCGACCCGCTCGGCCGCCCCCGGGATCATGCGGGCGATCTGCCGGGCCGTGCCGTCGATGACCACGGTGGTCTTCTCGAAGAACTGCGGCAGCTCCTGGTAGCAGGTGCCGCAGTCGTTGCACAGGTGCTCGTCGGCCGGGTCGAGATGGACCGGACCGGTCATCACGCCCACGGCCGAGCCGGCCGAGGGGGCAGGCGCGCTGGTGGCGCCGGCCGCCGATCCGGGGCCGCCGCCAAAGCCGCCGCCGAACCCGCCGGCCATCCCTGCGCCGCTCGGTGCGCGGCTGGAGGTCGCGAGGTCGGACATCGCGCGGGCGATGTCGTCCAGGGACGCCTCCCGGGCAGTCGTTGCCTGCTCGTACTTGGCCTTGAGCTCCTCGAAGTCCGATCGGTGCAGCGCGGTCAGCTGCGCCTCGTGGACGCCGGAGAGGTACTGCAGCGTCTGCCAGTACCGACGCCGGTCCTCGACGAGGTGGACGACCGCGTCCGAGCACGCCACCTTGATCAGGCGCCGGTCGCCGTCGGTGGCGTGGATGTAGGGGATCCGGTCACCGCGCTGGGCCACGGTCATCTCGACGTAGTCCTCGATGAGGACGGCCGCCTCCTCGTCCTCGGGCGCCAGGCGCGTGAACTGCTTGGAGAACCGGACCTCACCCAGCGCGAACACGGCCGGGGTCAGGGCCGTGGTCAGCAGCTGCACCTGGTCGGCGTCGTCGACGTACTCCAGGGTGGAGCTCGTCCAGGTCTTGTCGATGTCCGGGTTGCCGTCCAGCGAGAACCAGTCGTGCAGGGTCGAGCCGCGGCGCGGATCGTGCACGAACAGCGGGTGCATCCTGCTCTCGACGGCCAGGCGCGCCCGGGCGTTCGACGAGGCCTCGGGGATCCCGTGCTCGGAGCCGCAGGGCGTGTAGACGTCCATGACGGCGGCCGCCGGGTAGTCCAGTATCTGCATGGTCGCTGCCATGAAGTGCGCGTGCATGGCTGTGGAGGTCGCACAGGCGAACACGTTCGGGTGGAACGAGGCCAGCAGGCCGAGCTCCTTGCGCGACTCGTGCTTGCCGTGGTGGGCACCGCCGAACCGGGCGAGGTCGGAGTCCTGCCCGGTGTAGCTCGACGTGGAGGCCTGGCCACCGGTGTTGGAGTAGGCCCCGGAGTTCAGCACCAGCGCCTTGATCGGGGTGTCGCTGGCCAGCACCCGCGACAGGGCGCCGAAGCCGATGTCGTAGGTCGCGCCGTCGCCACCGATCGTCATCACCGTGGGCAGCAGGTGCAGCTCCTCGGGGGTGAACTGCTCCCACGAGAGCATCCGCAGCTCCAGCTCGTGGTCGGCCGGGTCGTAGGCGTCGGCGAGCTCCAGCTCGGCCAGGCGCATCGCACGGACATCGGGCACGGTCTGCGCCGAGATCCCCTCGAAGATGCCCTTGGCCAGCGGGGAGGAGTCCTGGAACAGGCTGTTGACCCAGGGATCGAGGTAGGAGTTGTACGGCATCGTGGAGGCGTAGACGCTGCTGCAGCCAGTGGCATTCGCGATGACGATCGGAGCCGGACCGTTGCCGGTCGGGCCGCCCTCGTAGAGGTAGAGGCGCTTGTCCAGGGTGTCGATGATCGACTCGATCCGTGCGCGACGCTCGGACTCGGACGGGTCCAGGGAGTCGAGCTTCGCCGCCAGTCGCGCGGACAGGGCCTCGAGCTGGCGCAGGTGCGTCCGGCGCCGCTCGTCACCGACGGCGTGGCTGGTGGCCATCACCAGGCGGATGGCGGTGACCTCGCCGCAGCCGCGGCAGGCGCCGTGACCGCCGGCTGTGGAGTAGAAGTTGGGGCGCTCGAGAAGCAGGCGCTTGAGCTCGCCGTCCTCGCCGATCGCGCCCTCGGAGAAGCGCTTGGGGGTCGCGGGCAGCGAGGTGGAGAACTCGAAGCGCTCCTGCAGGGTGTTCAGCACCTCGGCGTCCTGGTCGAGCGGGGTCAGGGCGCTGGGGCCGCACACCTCGATGCACTCCAGGCAGCCCGTGCACTTCCACGGGTCGATGGTTGCGGAGAACAGCCCACCGGTGCCGGGAGTGGTCTTCTCCATCGCGTCGAAGAAGGGCCGCGTGCGGGCCACCGGATAGATCGCCAGGGCCGCGACGAGCTGGTCGAGGGTGCGGCGCAGCGAGAGCTGGTCGACGTCGAGCGTGGCGACCGCTGCTGCCACCACGTCGGTGAACGCGCGGTCGGACTTGTCGGCGCGGTAGGACTCCCGGACCTTCTCGGCCACCGGGTACACCAGGCCGCGCAGCGCCTCGCGCTGCGGCTCGGTGACGTCGAGGTCCTTGATCGCGGTGAGCAGCAGGTCGTGGATCTCGTGCACGGTGTTCGGGATCGCCGCGTCCGGGCAGACCAGGGCGCACTCCATGCACCCGGTGCACAGGTCCGCGTGGAACTCGGGGACGGTGCGCCGGAACAGGCCCTTGTCCTTGGCTGACGACGTGCCGGCCGGCATGAACAGGCCGATGCCGGGCAGGACGGGCGCCTCGCCGATCGTTCCCTCGCGGAACGGCCGTGCGATCAGGTCCTCGTAGTACGCCGGGTCGAACAGTGCACTGGCACCCGACGAGCTGCCGCACATGTCCGAGGACGTGGAGATGGTGTGCAGCGTCAGCGCGGGCGGCAGCTCGTCGATGGCGAGGAACTCCGGGGTGTCGTAGTCGACGACGTCTGCCGCCTCGATGCCCTCACGGATCACGGCCATGTTGCCCTCGACGACCTTCGTGCCCTTGCCGCCGAACTTCTTGACGATCTGGGCCTGCACCTTCGCGAGGATCTCCTCCTGGGAGGCCCCCGCGGACACCCGGTCGACGTGGGCCGCGACGGCCCCGATGAACGCGATGCCCATCATGCGGGTCTCGAGGTCCGGAGTCGGCGCGTGCCGCTTGGCCACGGCGAAGGCGTCGACGACGAGGAACCGGATGTTGCGCTCACGGATGGTCCGGCGGGCGTACCGGGGCAGCTCGCGCCAGACCTCCTCGGGCGTCAGGTCGGACTGCAGCATGAACGTGCCACCCTCGACCAGGCCCTTGAGCGGGTTGGTGTGGATGAACGCCTTGTGGTCCGGCGAGATGACGACCTCGACCTCCTCGAGCTCGGCGTTGGTGATCAGGACCGGCTCAGGGCTCAGGGTGATGTAGTAGTTGGTGGGGGCGCCGCTCTTCTCCGAGCCGTACTTGGGTGCGGACTTGGAGTGCATGCCGAGGACGCCGGCGAGGATGTCGGTGAGCAGCTTGCCGGTGGCGATGGTGCCGTAGCCGCCGACGGAGTGGAACCGGATCCGCATGGCCGACTCGGGCAGCAGGCGCGGGTTGGGCTTGGTCTCCAGGGCCATGAGCTCGGTCTCGGGGTAGGCCGCCCGCATGCGCGACTGCACCTCGGCCATCGCCGTGGAGGCATCGGTGCTGAAGAACTGGGAGCCCAGGTAGATCAGCGGAGCAGTGCTGCCGTCGACCATGTTCTGGAACGCCGCGATGATGTGCCGCGGCTGCACGTCGTGGCCGCCGAGGCCGAAGATCGCGGTGGTCAGCCGGGGTGTGGCAGCCAGCGCGGGGATGCCGTCGTACTGGGGGGCGCCCGGCTGCCCGGAGACGGCGGCCGGCTCGGAGTTGGCCCGGCCCTTGAACAGCGCGGAGGTGACCAGGCTGGTCAGGGCGGTCTGGTCGGAGCGCTCGAGCACGGTGACGGCCTTGGCGCCGGACAGGGCGGCCACCAGCTCGGCCTCGGGGAACGGCTGGAGCATCTTGACCGACACCACGCCGACCTTCAGGCCCTGGGAGCGCAGGTAGGGCAGGACTGCGCGCACGTCGTCGGTGATCGATCCGAGGCCGACCATGATGTAGTCGGCGTCCTCGCAGTCGTAGGTGAGCACCGGGGCGTAGGTGCGCCCGGTCAGCTCGGAGTACTCCTCCATCGCCTGGCGGACCAGGGAGGGCACGGCGTTCGCGAAGTGTGTGCGGTGGTCGGCCGCCCCGGCCTGGAAGTCGGGCTGGTTCTGGACCGGACCGGTGAGACCGGGGTTGTTGACGTCCACCAGCGCGGGCACCATCTGCCGCGTGCCCTTCTCCAGGGAGTTGCGCCACTGCCGGCGCCACTGCCCGTGCAGCTCCTCGGGCACCCAGGCCAGGGTCTCGGCGACGAGGTCGCCGGCGTTGTCTGCCTCCACCTTCTCGGCGTTGTCGGCCAGGTAGGACTGCAGGCCGGTGAGGTCAGCGGGCCGGAGGTCGTCGCGGTGCCGGTCGAGGTACTGGGTCAGCTGGAAGACCCGGCCCTTGGCGCCGAAGAGCATCTCCTGGGCGACTGTTGGGCACTTCACCCGCCCCGCGGGGTCGCCGAGGTACTCGCGCAGCAGCTCGGGCTCGGGCATGAGCGCCTCGCTGAGCATGTGGCTGGTGGAGAAGCCGTCCATGGCGTTGGCCACCGGGATCAGCGAGAGCGCGGAGGACCGGTAGGAGATGGCCGCAAGGTCAGCGGCCTCCTGCGGGTTGGAGCCGAAGAGGATGGTGTACCCAGCGCTGAGCAGTGCGTACACGTCGTCGTGGCCGGCCATGACGTTCAGGGAGTGCTTGGAGACCACGCGCGCGGCGACCTGCAGCACGAAGCCGCCGGTCTTCTTGCCGACGGTCACGTAGTGCGACTCCATCGCGTAGAGGATCCCCTGGCTCGAGGAGGCGTTGGAGATGAACTGCCCGCCGGTCAGCGCCGCGCCCAGGGCCCCGCTCTGGGCTGAGTGCTCACCCTCGGGCTCGAAGAAGAAGGGGTGCTTGCCCCACACGTTCACGCCGCCCTCGGCGCGCGCGGCCTCGAACAGCTCGGAGATCTCGGTCGAGGGGGTGATCGGGTACCCGATGACGCCGCCGCAGACGTGGCGCATCACGTGGGCCACTGCGCCGTTGCCGTTGATGACGGAGGGGAGACCGGGGAAGCGGGGCTGCTGATCAGACATGAGGCCAATCCAGGGCTACGAGAGAGGGATGGGATGAGGACACCGAGGGGGCTGTCAGGGCACCGCGGAGAGGGGAGCGGGACGCGTGCTTGCTCATGGCGCACCTCACATCTGGCGGGTTGCGGCCAGAGTAACCCCGGGGTCCGACGCGAACGTGTGACGATCGTCCCGTCCTGAACCATCCAAGGACCCGCATGTGTGCCCCTGCGGCATGGGCCGCGAGAGTCGTAGGAGGATCAGCGCATGGGTGCCTTCGCGGAGGATCGAACGGGATGGGTGGTTGCTCGGGCGCGCCACCTCGTGGCGCGGGTCGGCCAGCTGGAGATGCTCGACCGGGCGTACACGCTCGCCGCGCAGTCGTTCGTCACGCTGCTGCCACTGATCCTCGCCCTGGCGGCGGGCCTCGCCTCGCCGGGATCCAACATCGTCGCCGAGGAGTTCATCAAGCGCTTCGGGCTGGTCGGCGCAGCGGCGAAGTCCGTCCAGGAGCTGATCCAGGTTCGCAGCGAGGGGATCTACTGGATCGGCCTCGCCCTGACCCTGTACGCGGCATTCACCCTGTCCAAGCGGGCCTCGCGGGCGTACAACGCCATCTGGCAGACCCCCCAGTTGGCCATTCGCGACCAGTGGCGCTCGCTGGTCTGGATCCTGGTCCAGCTGGTCCTGGTCATCATGGTGACCGAGCTGCGTGGGTTCGCCAGGGACTCGGGGCCCGCCCTGGCAGTGCTTGCTGCGGGAACGATCCTCGTGGCCTGGGCGGGAGCGGAGGTGATGACCCAGACGCTGCTGACACGGGGCCTGGTCGAGCGCAGGAGGATCCTGGTTGCGGCCGGCCTCGCGACCATCGGCAGGCTGGGGATCGTGGTGTGGTCGGGGCTGTACCTGACGCAGTCGATGACCCGGCAGGCCGAGGCCTACGGGCCGATCGGCGTCGTCTTCGCCCTGTTCAGCGGGCTGTTCGTCTACTGGGTCGTCCTGATCGGGTCGACGCTGCTGGCAGCGGTGCTCACCGACCCGGACGTGGGTGCCGGGCCGGAGTCGGTGGTCGTGGACATCGACGTGGCGCAGGGCGACTTCTGAGCTCGGCTCGGGCCGTGGATCCGGTTGGTCGCCCGCGTCGGCGTGGTCACGTGGTCGGGTCGTTGACATCGTCCCCCGGGGCCCGAAGACTGGCCGTATCGCGGCGATCGTCACTGCGGGGTGACCTCGAGGGGCTGGCAGTGGAGGATCGTGCGACCCAGGGCCGTGGTCGGGTCGGCTTCCGACCGCCGCTGACGTCCGTGCTGCCGGCGGTGGCCCTCGTCTCGGTCTGGGCGCTGATCATCCGGTCCGAGGACACGTGGGTCGTCGTCGTGGTGTTCACCGTGCTGTACGCAGTCGCCCGCATGAGGCAGCTGCTGGTACTGACCGACGAGCATCTCGAGGTCACGGTGTTCCGTACCCGGCGGATCCCGTGGGCCCAGGTGCAGGGGTTCGAGGCCGGTTCGATGTTCTGGGGCGGGACCCAGATCCTGACCTCCTCGGGCGTGGTCCACTCGTTCACTCCCTGCTCCTGGTGGGGAGGGCCCGCGGACGAGGCCGACCTCGAGGCGCTGCGGCGAGAGGCTCGCGCGCGGGGCTGAGCAGGCGCTGTCCACAGCGCTCGTGCGGAGCTTGACAGAGCTGTGCAGACGTGGAATGATTCGAACAGGTGTACGAGAAGGTCGCATCGCGTGAGTGGTGCGGCCCATGGTCCCGGGCGTTGGTTCCGGGCGGCACGGGTGCGGGCAGCCCGTTGGCCACGTGGTGAGGTGGGGGCGTCGCGTCCCGTTTCTGATGAGGCCCGTTCCGATGTCGTCGTCGCGGCGCGCCCCGGGCGCCCCCGCGACTCCGTGGGGGAGGAGCAGCCTTGTCAGTGCTGTGCGAGGTGGAGGCGCTCGAGCGCCAGGTTGAGTGGCTGACGAATGGGCCGGGCGGCTCACCGGGTGCGAACCCGCCGCCGGGTGAGGTGGGGCCGGCCCTGCTCCGGCTGGGTGTGGTCGTCGAACGGCTGGGTGCCCTCCGGGCTGTCTGGGCCGACCAGTTCGAGTCCGGCGCGCAGTGGGCAGCTGACGGTGCCCGATCCGGGTCTGCGTGGATCGCCGCGAGGGCGGTCGAGCACCCGGCGTCCGCGCGGGCGCGGGTGCATGCCGGCCGGGATCTCCGGGCCCTCCCGCAGATGGCCGACGCCGTGCTGCGTGGGGAGGTCCGGCTCGGCCATGTCCGGCTGCTGGCCACGGCTGGCCGAGCGAAGCCCCACAGGTGGGCAGCCCTGGCCGACGTCGAGGAGTTGGCGACCAGGACCGCGGCGGAGGTCACCGAGCCGCGCTTCGCCCGGTTCGTTGATCGGTGGGCGGCGCTGGTGGATGCCGAGCATGACGCGCAGTTGCGGGCGCAGGGGCTCGACGTCCCTGTGACGGATCACCATGCGGCTGAACAGTCCGAGCGCCGTGAGCTGTTCCTGTCCCGGTATGGCTCGGACGGCATGTGGGCGCTGTCCGGGACCTTGGACACCGAGACCGGCCTGGCCCTCTCGATCGCCCTGGAATCGGTCTGTGAGGCGATCCGCTCCGAGGACCGTGAGCGTGATCTCGCACAGCTGCGTCACGACGCACTCGGGGTCCTGCTGGGGGGCGAGCTCTCCGCAGGCCTTCCGGTGCACAAGGGCGTCCGACCGCACCTGATGGTGGTGGTCCCCGACGCAGGCGTGCGCGCCACCAGCAGCGACGGCGATCGGATGGCGGTCCGCGGCGCTGCGAACCTGGCCGCCCCATCGCCGGCCGAGCTCCTCGATCGAACGGACGGGACCACCGGAGGGCTCTGGCTGACGGGTCTGGCGCGGCAGCGCCTGGCGTGTGATGCCGTCATCCAGGTGCTCAGCGTGGACCGCGATGGGGTTCCCCTTCGGCTGGGCCGATCAGCCCGGGTCGTGCCTCCCGCCGTTCGCCGGGTCATCGACCTGCGGGACAGGCACTGTGCGTTCGCCGGGTGCTCTGCTGCGGCGATGTGGTGCCAGGCGCATCACATGGTCCACTGGGAGGACGGAGGTCCGACGGACGAACGCAACCTTGTGCTCGCCTGCCAGTTCCACCACAAGGCGATCCATGAGCGCGGATTCGCGCTTCGGTGGTCGCCTGACGGACGGCGGATCCAGACGGTCAGGCCGGACGGCAGCGTGATCGAGCTCGATGGCGCCAGACCTGTGCTGGTCCCTCAGTAGGTGGGCTCCCGGACCAGGGCCTCGGCCCAGCGCTCCACCATGGCCGGGGTGCCCGCCGCGATCACCACGTCGCGCACGGTGGTGGGTGTCGACCGCAGGACCGTGAGGGCAATACGGGTCACCTCCTCCATCGGCCACGGCCCACGCGCCAAGATGGCTGGCAGTGCCATGCTCCGTGCCTGCCGTGCGTTGGCAGCCGCAACCGCATCGCGATACGCCTGGGCCAGCAGGTGCTCCGTCCCGCGGGGTGGCTGCCACCGGGGCGCGCTCACCGTGACCACGCGACCGTCCTCAGATGGATGCGCTCCGGCGCGCAGGATGATGTCCGCCGACGTGTCCTCGGGGCGCCCGAGAAGCACCCTGATCCGAGGACTGCGCATGACCCAACCGTCGCACCGAAGCCCAGTGGGGGCAAGGAGGGGTCGAAGGACTCTGTGACGGCCCAAGGCGTCGGCCTACAGTCGGGACCCATGGGCACACATCACATGTCAGCGGTCGACAGCGCGTGGTTGCGCATGGACCAGCCGGGGAACCTGCTGGTCGTCAATGCCATCTTCTGGACCGACGAGCCCGCTGACTTCGATCAGTTCCGGACCGTCATCGGGGAGCGGATGATCGACCGGTTCCCGCGGTTCCGCCAGCATCCCGGGTCCTCGCGGATCCCGCTGGGTCGTGCCGAGTGGGTGGACGACGAGGACTTCGACGCCGACTGGCACTACCGGTACGTCACCCTCGACGCGCCGGGTGACGAGGCGGCGCTGCAGGCCTACGTGAGCAGCCAGACCGGCATCCCACTGGATCCCACGCATCCGCTCTGGGAGATCCACTTCATCTCCGGCTTCGGCAACGGCTCGGCGGCCTTCTTCCGGATCCACCATGCGATTGCCGACGGCATCGCCCTGACTCGCGTGATGTTGTCGCTCACCGATGACGGCCCCGTGGACTCGTTCAAGGACGTGCGGGATCCCAGTTCGACGCAGAGCCTGGTTGATGCCGCCGGTTGGGTCCTGTCCAGCAGCCTCGGGCTCGTCCGGCACCCCACGCGCCTCGCCGGGCTGGCGCGGACCGTCCTGCACGACACCACCCGACTGGTGCACCTGGCGACCCTGCCGACCAAGCCGAAGTCGGTCCTCAGCGGCAAGGTGGTCCAGACCAAGCTCGTCACCTGGACCCCGCCGATCCCCCTGTCCGACATCAAGGCGATCTCCCGGCACGCCGGCACGACCGTGAACGACGTGCTCCTCGCAGCCCTGGCCGGTGCCCTGGGCGACTACCTGGTCGAGCGCGGCACACCGCTGCCCGAGGTGCGTGTCATGGTCCCGGTGAACCTGCGCCCCCTGGATGCACCCCTTCCCCCCGAGCTCGGCAACGAGTTCGGCTTCTACTTCGTCGACCTGCCCACGGGCTCCATGCCGGCACGTGAGCGGCTTGACGAGATGCACCGGCGGGTTGAGGAGATCAAGGGATCCCCCGAGGCCCTGGTCGCATTCGGCGTCCTCGCCGGGCTGGGGGCCTCGCCGAAGGTGGTCGAGGACGTCGGGATCGCCTTCTTCGGAAGCAAGGCAGCCGGAGTCGTGACCAACGTGCCCGGGCCCCGCGCGCCGGTCTATCTCGCGGGGGCCAGGGTCGCCGGCCTGATCGGCTGGGTCCCGCGCGCCGGCGACATGGGGTTCGGGGTGTCGATCTCCTCGTACGCAGGGCAGGTGACGGTCGGGTTCTCGACCGACGCGGAGCTCATGCCCGACCCGGATCGCCTCCAGCAGCTGGTCCTGGACCAGGTCGAGCTGATGCTGGCGATCGGCCGGCGCGCAGCCAAGCCCCGCACTGCCAAGCCCCCCGCCGCCAAGCCCCGCGCTGCCAAGCCCCGCGCAGCCAAGCCCCGCGCAGCCAAGCCTCGCGCTGCCAAGCCCGCCGCAGCCAAGCCGGGGGACGTGACCGCTACGGCCTGATCCGGATCCGCAGCCTGCGGAATCCCTTGCCCTTGTTCTCCACCTTCACGACCTCGATCTCGCCGATCTGCCGGGTGGAGGCCACGTGCGTGCCGCCGTCGGCCTGGGTGTCGAGCCCGACGATGTCCACGATCCGCACGACCTCGAGGTCCGGTGGCAGCAGGTTCGTGGCGGTTCGGATGATGTCGGGGATCGCGAAGGCCTGATCTCGGGGGAGGGTGCTGACCTCGATCGCCCGGTCCGCGGCCACCTCGACGGCGCACGCCGAGGCTACGGCGTCCTTGAAACCCTCGGGGACCTCGGGCAGGTTGAAGTCCATCCGGGCCTCGAAGGGCTCCATGTTCCCCCCGGTCACCAGGGCGCCGAAGTCGCGGAAGACCACGCCGCTGAGCAGGTGCAGGCCGGAGTGGGTGCGCATCAGGGCGGTGCGTCGCTCGTCCTCGATCGCACCGCGAACCGGCGTGCCAGCGGGCGGCACCGGGTCGCCCTCGTGTGGAACGAGCCTCAGGTCGTCGCCCCGGCGGGACCCGACGATGCGAGTCTGGACGCCGCCCCACAGCAGGACGCCGTGGTCCGGTGGCTGGCCGCCACCGCCGGGGTAGAAGGCGGAGCGGTCCAGGACGATGCCGTCCGGATCGACGTCGAGGACCACCGCGTCCCATTCCCGGACGGTCGCATCGGCGAGGTCGAGCCGTTCGGTCCGGCCATCGTGATCTGCACCCATGGCTGCGACCCTAGCCGGGAGCGATCGCGCAGTGCGAGACACGGCCGCGTGGCCCGACCGGCGGATGCGCCGGCGTCTCGAGTCCGACCCGCTGGAGTAGCGTGATCCGGGGCGATCGGAGGCGAGGTGGACAGGTCGGGGCTCAGGGCCCAGATCGGTGATGTCGTGGTGGGCGGCGCCCAGGTGCTTGGCACCGTGATCGGCGCTCCAGTCCTGCGCCGCCGGTACAACTCGTGGGGCGCCACCGCTGCCGAGGTCGCCGCAGCGATGCCCGGCGACGAGCTCGTGCCCCGTCCGCGGATGGGCTACACCCGCGCGATCACGATCGCGGCTCCCCCGGAGATCGTCTGGTCGTGGCTGGTGCAGATCGGCCAGGGCCGTGGCGGGCTCTACAGCTTCGATGGGTTGGAGAACCTCGCGCGCTGCGACATCCACAGCACCGACCGGATCCACCCCGAGCTCCAGACGTTGGGCGCTGGCGACCTGATCCGCCTGGGCGCTCCTGAGGGGTACCCCTGCTTTCGGGTGGCCAGCCTGCAACCCGACGAGTTCCTGGTGCTGGTGGCGGCCGACCCGACGCCGCCCCACGAGGTCGCCAGCGCGGATTCGCCCGGCGGGGTCGCCACGTGGCAGTGGCAGCTCCGGGCTGTCGCCGAGGGCCGCGGCACGCGCCTGCTCGTCCGGCAGCGCCTGACCTACCCGGACACCATGAGGGTGATGTGGCACGTCGTCGAGCCGATCAGCTTCGTGATGGAGCGCCAGATGCTTCGCGGCATCAAGCAGCGCGCCGAGCGCCCGGCCTGAGCGGCCACCGGGGCTCAGAAGCGGGGATGGGGGTGCTCCCCGGAGCGGCCCTGGAACGACAGGATCTTCGGGTTGGCGACGACCCCGTCGCGGATCTCGATCGCCCTGCTGAGGGTGGTGTCGGCGTCCCAGGCCGCTGCACCGTCCATCACTGGGCGCAGGAACGGGATGAGCGCCTCGCTGATGCCCCACGTGGCGCTGTTCCACAGGTAGCTGGGGCTGTGGTCCACGCCGTAGTAGGCCACGCCGTCCCCGACAGTGAGCATGGGCTCCTCGAAGGAGGTCGGCCGGGCGAAGTCGAACCCCATCCCCAGGTCGCACGACACGTCGACCAGCAGGGCGCCCGGCGCGAAGGCGCCCAGCTCGTCCTCGGAGACGAACATGAGCGGGGCGTCGGTGTCCTGCAGGACGCAGTTGACGACGATGTCGTGCTGGGCCAGGAATGCCGCCGACGGCACTGAGCCGTCCGGCGTGAGGACCACGGTCCGGGTGGGGTCCTCCTCGGTGCGGTCGAGGTGCTCGATCACGACCGAGGGGATGGGCGAGGCCACAGCCGTGACGTTGCGCATGGTCAGCACAGTGATGTCGTGGACCCCCAGGGCCTGCAGGGCTGTGATCGCCCCGCGCGCGGTGTTGCCGAACCCGATGACGACCGCCTTCAACTGGCGTCCGTAGTGCCCGGTCGAGCCGATCAGGGTCATCGCGTGCAGCACCGAGCAGTAGCCGGCCATCTCGTTGTTCATGTGGAAGACGTGCACCATGAAGTCTCCCGACGGGGTCCAGTGGTTCATGGCCTCCCAGGCGATCAGGGTCAGGCGCTTGTCGATCGCGATCTGGGTGAGGTCCGGGTCCTGCACCGCATGCGGCCATCCCCAGAGCACCTGGCCCTCATGGAGTTCCCTCAGGTCGTGCAGCGTCGGCTTGGGCAGCAGCACGATGTCGGTGCCGGCGATGACCTCATCACGGGCAGCCATCCCGGCGACCAGGGACGTGAGGTGCTCGTCGGAGACGCCGAACTGTTGGCCGTACCCACGCTCGAGGACCATGCGCGCCCGCAGGTCCGCGTCGATCCGCTCGATGTGGTGCGGATGGATCGGCAGTCGGAACTCGTTCTCCTTGCTGGACGTCGAGAGCACCCCGAGCCTGAGCTGAACCATGGTCGTCTCCCTCGTGCCGGCTGAGTCCCGCTATCAGGACAATGCCACTCCCGCCCTCCCGTGGCCAGACGCCCCCCTCCCCAGCCCCCCGAAGGTGATGTCGTGGAAAGACGGAGGTTGGCCCAGGAGCACTGAGGCCCAGGAGCGCTGAGGCTCAGGAGCTGGGAACCTCGACCGCGTCGTAGTCGGGCTGGGCGTCGAGGATGGTCACCAGCTTGTCGGTCTTCGCCGTCGTCCAGCCCTCGGGCTGGGTGACCTGCACCCAGGACTCCAGGTTGGAGCGGTAGGTGTACATGTGGCCGAAGCCCCACGGCACGTTGCCCGCGCCCGGCAGGTCGAGGGCAACCTGCCACATCGTCACCAGCGGGAACCAGCCCATCTCCGTGGAGATGTCCGGACCACGCTGCCCCGGCTTGAGCCAGTCCGGCACCTGGAAGGCCAGGTCCGGGGAGAAGAACACGACTGGATCGGAGTTGTGCTGCAGGTAGACCAGACGGCTCGGCCCCCACGGGCCCGGGGTCTTGGCGAAACCGCTCTGCTCGGCGGTGAAGCGCACCGTGCGCCCCTCGCGGTAGATCGGCTGCCAGGGCGGGGTGCCGGGATCCCGGGTGGCCACGATCTCCTTGTGCAGCTCGTTGACGAAGGGGGGGCCGGACATCAGGGCCCCGTCGATCGGCTCATTGACGATGCTGATCGAGTTCAGCACGCTGCCCACGCCGTAGGACCCGAGCGACAGGCCGTACAGGTAGAGCTTGGGCCGGGACTCCTCGGGCAGCGTCGCCCAGTACCCGTGCACCGTGTCGAACACGACCCGGGAGGTCTCCCGGACCGCCTGCTTGTCGGCGAGCAGCGACAGCCAGCTGGGCAGGTAGGAGTACTGCACGCCGGCGATCGCGGTGTCGCCGTTGAAGGCGTACTCGACCGGGTCCACCCCGCGCGGGTCGAGGAACCCGGTTCCGGTCGTGGTGGCCACCACCAGGACCTCGCGGTCGAACGCACCGGACCGCTTCAGCTCGGCGAGCAGGAGGTCCGCGCGCTCCTGCAGGGTCTCGGCCGACTTGAGCCCCACGTAGGCCCGGATCGGTTCCTTGGCCCCACCCCCGGAGAACCCGTTGATCTGCTCGACCCCCGGACCCCAGCCGGTGAAGATCCGGCCCTGTCGGCCGAGGGTGTCCCACGAGGCCAACGACGCCGGGCTGCCGGAGCGCTCCGGGCCCATGGGCTGGGACACCGTCGGCGGGGTGTCGCCGTCGCGCACTGAGAACATGACGTTGGCGCCGGCGAAGAACCCCTTGACCAGGACACCGGTCAGCAGCACCCAGAACAGCAGCAGCAACCCGGTGACGCCCAGGACCCACGCCAGGCGGCGGGGCAGGTGCCGGCCCAACCAGTGGGCCACCTTGCCGAGCAGCACGCGAAGCGACCGCGACACGATGAGGATCAGTGCGGACACGGCGACGGTCGTCAGCAGGATCACCGGCCAGACGGTCGGGCTGACCGACTCCATCCCGAACAGCTGGCGGATGTCGTTCTGCCAGCCGACCTGCTTCCACACGCCCTGGACCGTCATCCATGCGATGAGCACCACGAGGATCCCCAGCACGATGGTGCGGGCCCGGCCGCGAAGCTTGGGGATCTCCAGGTAGTCCCAGACGGCTTGCCCACCTGCGCCCAGGCCGTAGCCGAGCATCAGCGTGACGCCCGAGACGACTCCCTGGATGTAGGGCGCCCGGGGCAGCAGCGAGGGCAGCAGTGAGAGGGCGAAGAAGAACGCCGCCACTGTGAGCCCCGTGCGGGAGAACGTGAGGTTGAAGATGCGCCGAGCGCGGCGCGCGGCCCCTGGTGGCCCCGTCTCGGGGCCGCCCTGGGGCGGAGAGGTGACCTCGGTGCTCATGGTGTTCCCTTCTCAGGCGGGCGTGGGCTCCATGAGCCCGTCGGATTCGGACTCCGGGATCTCCCCGAGTCGGGACAGCGCCACGGCCCCGGCGATCGCGACCAGCAGTCCGACTCCGGCGACGACCTCGTAGCCGGGCCTGATCCGGTCGCCCAGGAAGGCCAGCCCGATGCCCGACGGGATCACGGTCTCGGCCACCACCATCGCAGCGGTCGCCTGGGTCACCCCGCCCCGCTGCAGCGCGGTCGCCAGCGCGAGCAGGGCAACGCCCCCGGCGACGACGATCCCGTAGGCCGAGGGGTCGGTGAGCAGGCCGGTGACGGTGATCGGGCTCTCGAGCGTGCGGGTCGCGATCCCGACCAGTCCGAAGCCGAAGCCGGCGAGGGCCCCCAGGACAGTCACGCCGAGGCGCCCGCCGAGCTTCGCCCCGAGGAAGGTCAGCAGCAGCAGCCCGATCCCCACCACGAGGGGGAGCCACTTCTGCCAGGTGCTCAGCGCGACCTCCTCGTCGGCGCCTGCGGACAGGCCGAGCGCCACCAACCCGGCGACCACGGCAGCGACCCCGGCCCATTCCCCGCGGGACAGCGGGACCTTCAACCAGGCCGCCGCCGCGACCGCGGTGACGGCCAGGGCGCCGGCGGTGAACGCCTCCACGACGAACAGCGGAAGGCTCTGAAGGGCGACCACGGTGAGGATGAACCCGGCGCCGTCGAGGGCGAGTCCGATGAGGTAGGGCACCGAGCGCAGCAGGCGCACCATCAGCCCGGGGTCCAGGCCCTGCGCTGCTCTCGGTGCTCTTGGCGCCCACTGACTGCAGTACCGTGGCCAGGCCGTAGCTGACCGCGATGCCGGCCGCTGCCAGCAGCGCGAGATTCATGCGCAGAGGGTACCCAATTCCCCGGGCATCGCAGATCCGTGCGGCTGGGCGTCGGACCCCTAGCCTGTGGCGATGATCGATCTGGGCAGGAACGTGACGGTGGCCGACGTCGACCGGATGGAGGACCGGCTCTACATCACGGCCAGCCGGGACAGCGCCAGGAAGATGTCGGCGTTCTGGGTCCTGCTGGTCCTCGCCGCCATCATCGCCTCCGCCGGCGTGGTGGCCGACTCCACCGCCACGGTGATCGGCGCCATGATCGTGGCTCCCCTGATGACCCCGATCCTGGGCACCGCGCTGGCGCTGGTGCTGGCCGATCGCAAGCACCTGCTGCACAACATGGGCCTCGTGCTCGCCGGCGCCATGGTCGTCGTGGCGATCGGCTACCTGATCGGCGCCCTGCACGCCAATGACGTCGTTGCGGCCACCAACACCCAGGTCGCCGGCCGGGTCAGCCCCAAGCTCATCGACCTGACTGCAGCGCTGGCCACCGGGGTGGTGGGGGCGTTCGCCCTGGTCCGCTCCGACGTGTCCGACACCCTGCCGGGCGTCGCGATCGCGATCTCCCTGGTCCCACCGCTGGCGGTCGTGGGACTGACCCTCGAGTCGGGCGCGCCCGGCGAGGCGCTGGGGGCCCTGCTGCTGTTCTCGACCAACGTGGCCGCGATCATCGCAACCGGGACTGTCGTGCTGCTGTTCTTCCGGGTCCGCCACGCGATTGCTGAATCGGGTCGGCCGATTCGCTGCGTTCTCCAAGCGCACCCTGGCCGTGGTCGTCGGTGCCGTCCTGGTGATCGCCCTGCCACTGGCCTGGGGCACCTGCTGGCCGCCTACGAGCAGCAGGTCGTGACCAAGGCTCAACCCGTGGCCGAGCAATGGGCTGAGCAGGAGGGCTGGATCATCGCGAAGGTGGCCTACCAGCAGGGCGCCCTGGTGATCCAGGCGCTGGGTTCTGCGCCGGAGGCCGATGCCGATGCCCTGCGCGCCGACCTCGACGCGGCTGGGCTCGGCTCCGTGGACACGCGGGTCACCCTGGTGATCGGTGGGACGAAGGAGTTCCCCGGCAGGTGACCGCCGCGGGATGCCGCCTGAGGGCCGCTCAGCTGGCCAGGCTCCACAGCCCCTTGAGGACGAGGACGACCGCGACGACCGCACCCATCCCGTAGGTCACCGTCCGATTGTTCGCCAGGATCCAGGTGCGCCACCCGGAGTACACGGCGGGTGCCTGGTCGCGCCGGGCCACGAGCACGGCCAGCGGGGCGGCGACGCCCAAGGAGGCCACCAGGACGAAGACGACGCCCACCACGGCCAGGGAGGCCCCGGTCAGGCCGACCTGGAGCATCTCCGTCGCGGCGGCCACGACGATGAAGTAGTTCGGCAGGAACGCCCCGAGGACCAGCGCGAGGATCCAGGGCATGGTGTCCAGGCGACCCATCCACGAGGGTGTCGGGGCGGTGGTCCCCGTGGTCCTGCGCCACCGGACCGCCAGGAAGCCGGCAAGCAGCAGTCCCAGGCCGATCTCCGCCGCGGCCGTGGCTGTCGAGCCCGAGGCGCTCGGTGTGTCCGGGGCCATGGCCACGGTGATGGCCATCACGGCCGAGAGGGCCGCGATCCAGCCCACGACGTAGGCGACCTCCTTGGCCAACCCGCCGCGCGTGGCGACCAGGATGATGCCGGCCAGCACGGACCACGGCTGCGCAGCCAGTGCGAGCGCCATCAACAGGAGGGTTGCCACCGACGCTGCGTCCATGGGGGGCCAGACTACGGTCAGGGCGGTTCGCCCCGACGTCGACGCGACGCTACCGGCCGTTCCTTGTAGGGTTTCCAGCGTTGTCGAATGCGCCGTCCGGGAGGGTCCCGGTCGGAGACACGGGAAAGGGTCACGCTGTGACTGAAGCTCAGATCGAAAGTGCCGGAGGGATCGAAGTCGGTCCCGTCGACGTGGTTGTCATCGAGTTCGCGGACGCGAAATTCTCTGGTGAGGGTCTGCCGATCCTGCTGGACCTGGTGGCCAAGGGCACGATCCGCATCATCGACGCCGTGGTCATCAAGGCCAACGATGACGGCAGTTTCGTGAGCCTGTCGGTGGAGGACCTCGACGCCGAGGGTGGTGTGTGGGACCTCGTCAGCGGCTGGAGTTCCGACGTCCTGGGCCAGGACGACTTCGACACCGTCGGCGCGATCCTGCAGCCCGGCGCCGCCGCGGCCATCATCATGTACGAGAACACGTGGGCAGCGCCGTTCGCCGCCGCCATGTTGCGGGCCGGTGGGCAGGTCGTCGCGTTCGACCGGATCCCCGTCACTGACGTCATCGCCGCACTTGAGGCAGCCGAAGACCCCGAGATCGAGAGCTGAGAGGTACAGACATGCCAGGACTCGTCCGCGGGGTTGCCCGCACAGCAGCAGTCGTGGGAACCGCCGGTGCGGTGAACCACCACCAGCAGCAGAAGTGGGCTGCGAAGGACCAGCAGGCCGCACAGGCTGCCGCCTACCAGCAGCAGCAGTACGCGCCGCCGCCCCAGCAGTACGCCCCGCCGCCGCAGCAGTACGCCGCTCCGCCGGCGCCTGAGGTGGACCCGACTGTGGAGAAGATCAACCAGTTGGCAGCGCTGCACGCGCAGGGGATCCTCAGCGACGAGGAGTTCGCCTCGGCCAAGGCCAAGGCGCTGGGCATCTAGCCCACTGAGCACGAGTGGGTGGCGCTTCCCCGATGTGGGGGGCGCCACCTACTGCACAGAGCGCGGTCGAGCGCAGTAGCGTCGAGCGCGTGGAGACATGGCGGCAGGCCCGGATCCCTGATTGACGAAGGAAGAGTCATGGCTGGTGTGGTGGGGAAGTTCTTCGAGGCCCGTGCGGGTCTGGGTGTGGCGGAGCGTGCGGGGATCCTGGCGGGGTCGACGGTCGTGGGTCGGTCGTTCAGTCGTGGGCTGATGCCGCGCACGACCTCGGATCAGGCGATCATCACCGGGGTCTCGTCGGCGTTGAACTACGGTCTGACGGCGACGTCGCAGTCGGTGATCGAGTCGGTGGCGCTGCGGGTGGCCGGGCAGGGTCCGGACTCCGCGGAGCGGCGGATGACCCAGCGCGGGGTGATCCTGGCTGGTGACGTGGCCGCGATGGGGATCGGTGTGGCGGCGCAGCGGTTCCTGGCCCAGCGCAAGGACGAGCCGATCGCCCGGGCGTGGGGTCGGACGTTCAGCTGGCGCCTGGCCGTGGGTGGGATGGCCGGGGCGATCATCGTCACGGCGGACATGCTGTTCGAGGGCGTGGGTGGCGACCAGCGGTCGTGGACGCGCAACGCCCCGGTCGCGTTGCCGTTGGGTGCCGGTCTGGCGGCGTGGCAGTACCACCGGCTGCGCACGAGGATGGTCGCCGAGGGCGTGACCCACGACGCCGAGGGTGAGGCGCTCGACGACTCGCAGGGTGTGGCCGTCGGCAAGGCTGTGGGCATCGGGGCCGGTGTCTCGGTGGCCCTGTTCGTGGCGGCCAAGGGCGAGAAGATGTTCGCCGGTGGGGTGGGTTCGGTGCTGACCTCGATGAACCCGCGCTTGGAGCTGATCGGTCGCCCGGTGGGGCATGCCACGGCCCTCGGGTTGTTGGGGTTCGCCGGGTTCAAGGGTCTGCAGCACGTGTTCGCCTCGGCGGAGACCACGGGGGATGCGGTGGAGGCGGCCTACTCCAACGCCCCCACCTCGGAGTACGTCTCCGCGGGTCCGCGCAGTGCGGTCCCGTTGGACACGATCGGCCGGGAGGGTCGCCGGTTCGTGAACATGGCCCTGACGGTGCAGGAGATCGAGGCGGTGATGGGTGGGCCGGCCAAGCCGCCGATCCGGGTGTTCGTCGGGTTGGAGACCAGGGCCACGACCAGCGAGCGCGCGGATATGGCGATGCGGGAGCTGGAGACGTTGGGGGCGTTCGAGCGCAAGCACATCGTGTTCATGTCCCCGACGGGCACCGGGTACCTGAACTACGTGACCGCGGAGTCGTTGGAGTTCCTGACCCGCGGGGACATCGCGTGCGTGGCGATGCAGTACTCGCTGCGCCCGTCCCCGTTGTCGTTGTTCCGGGTCGGGATCGGCATCGACCAGAACAACGCGTTCCTGCACGCCCTGAAGTGGCGGCTGGCCGCGATCCCGGAGGAGCAGCGACCCCGGTTGCACATCTTCGGTGAATCCCTGGGCGCGCAGACCTCGGAGGATGTGTTCGCCGAGGAGGGCACCGAGGGATTGCACCGGGTGGGTATCGACCGCGGGCTGTTCCTGGGCACCCCGGCGGCCACGAAGTTCCGGCAGAAGTGGCTCTCGGACCCGACGGCCATGGACCCCGACGGCGAGATCGTCGAGGTCGACAACTACCAGGAGTTCCTCGCCCTGCCCGAGGACGTGCAGGCCCGCGCCCGGTACTTCTTCCTGACCCACCACAACGACTCGATGCCCAAGTTCTGGTTCCCGCTCGCGGTCCAGGCCCCCGTCTGGATGGGCCCGCCCGAGACCCGCGAACCCGGGGTGCCCAAGGAGACCGCGTGGCGGCCCTACATCACGTTCCTGATCACGTTCATCGACGTGAAGAACGCGATGAACGTGATCCCCGGGCAGTTCGTGGCCAACGGCCATGACTACCGGGCAAGCCTGGCCCGGTTCACCTCCGTGGCCTACGACCTGCCCGCCGACGACGCCACCATCGCCGAGCTCAACCGGGTCCTCGCCGAACGCGAGCTCACGTGGGCCGAGATGCGCGTCATCGACCAGCAGTACGCCGACGCCCAAGCCGCAGTCGACGCACAACTGGCCAAGTGGGGCGTGGACGCCACGGCACCAGTTGCGGCGCCGACCGTGACTGCGGGGTAGCAGGGCTGCCACCCTGCCTTGCACCGTCACCCCGCGCACCCTGGCTGACCGCCTAACCTGACTCCCATGGCCACCGATGAGGCGAAGCGGGCGCGGATCATCTCGGCCGCGTCCGAGCTGTTCACCGCCCAGGGGTTCGGGGCGACGACCCTCGACATGGTCGCCAAGCGCGCAGGCGTCAATGTGCGCGCCGTTGGCCGGCTCGTGGGTGACCGGCACGATCTGCTGGTCGAGGTGCTCGCCGAGCGCAGCGAGTCCGTCGTGGCGGACCTCGTCGAGCGGGCGGCCGGGGCTCCGGACCGGACACCGCCGCTGTCAGCCCTGATCGAGGCCGCCCACCGGTTGCAGGAGGCGCCCGGGGCGAGCTGGGATTCCCTGGAGCTCGAGGTCCTGGCGCGAGCTCGCGACGACGCGCAGATGCGGGAGATCGGGACCGCGCGGATCGCCCAGCGCAGCGCGAACGTGAAGTCCATCTCGGCGAGCTCCCGCGAGGCAGGCGGCCTGGACCCGGAGCTCTCCGACAACGCCGTGGTGCACCTGTCGATGGCGCTGTCCATCGGGCTCGCAATGCTCGACCCGGTGGCCACGCACCGACCGACGCCGCTGGAGTGGGACGCGATGATCGCCCGGATCGGCGCGGCGGTGGCTCCCTCGGAGATGCTGCTGCAGCCCGAGTACGAGGTCAGCGAGCGGTGGCGCGTTCGGGTGGACATCCCCGACCGGCCCGGCGGGATGTCGCGGATCATCCGGGCGCTGGGCGCTCTGCATGTCTACACGGTGTCCCTCGGCGTCGTCGGCCACGGGCCTGGCACCCGGACGGTGGACCTCTCCCTGATCGCCCCACCCAACGTCTCGGCCGAGGTCATCCTCGCGGCCGCCGAATCGGCCGGCGAGCATGCCCACATCACGGTCGGTTCTCCCGACGCCGGCCGTGACCTCCCGGCCCGGATGCTCGATGCCGCCACGTTCCTGGTCAAGCACCCGGAGGCCGCACCGACTGTCGCTGCCGGGGTGGTCGAGGCGGACCACGTCGAGGTGATCGCCGCGACGGAGGGGGCTGACGATCGCTCCGACGTCCTTCGGCTGCAGTGGACCGCTGACCGGCACGTGCTGCTCCAGCGGAGACTGGGCGCCGTTCGCCGGGGCGGAGCAGGCCCGGGCGTCCGCATTGCTGCGCCTCTCCTCAGCCATTGCCCGGGCCGCCGGGGTCGGCGATGCGAGCGGGTGGATCGACCCCGTGCGGGACAGCACGGTCTGGATCCGTCTGGCACGTCCCGAGGATGCCGAGGCGGTGGCGGCGATGCACGAGCGCTGCTCGGAGCGCAGCCGGTACCAGCGGTACTTCTCGCTGACCGAGTGGCGCGACATCCAACTGCGCCGGCTGGCGGGCGGACATCGCGGCGCCACGCTGGTCGCCATGAGTCGAGACGGTGACATCGTCGCCCTGGGCAATGTGTTCCCGGTGGCCCCGGACGAGGGTCGATCCGCTGAGATCGCCCTCATCGTCGAGGACGAACATCAGGGGACTGGTGTCGGGGCCGCGCTCCTTCGGCGCATGCTGCAGGTCGCGCCCACCATGGGGTTCACCCACGTCGTGGCGCACGTCCTGGCAGACAATGCGGGGATGAAGCGCCTTCTCGCGAAGACGGGCCTGTCGTGGTCGACCACGGTGGAGTCCGGGGTCGCCAGCATGACGGCTGAGCTCCTGGATGGGGGTTCGATGCTGGATGGGGGATTGGCGGAAGGGGGATAGGCGGATGAGGGATAGGCGGATGGGAACCGGCCGATGAGCGATCACCACTTCACCGCGGAGCTCTGGCGGTGGGACGCCCGGCAGCAGGACACCTGGACGTTCGTGACCCTGCCGCCCGAGGTGAGCGCGTCCGTCGAGGACGAGGCCGACGCACGGGGTCCCCGCGCCGGATTCGGCTCGGTGCGGGTCGAGGTCCGGATCGGTCGGACCACGTGGCGCACGTCGCTGTTCCCGGACAAGGCCTCCGGGTGCTTCGTCCTGCCCGTCAAGCGGGCTGTCCGCGAGGCCAACGGCGTCGAGGAGGGTGACCTGGTCGAGGTCGTGCTCCGGCCCGTGTGAGGCGTGCGGGTGGTCCGGCGGCATTCCCGGTGGGGTTCAGCCTGTTCCCGGCTCGGGAAGCAGCGCGTCGCAGATCGCGAGGGCCGCTGCCACGGTCGCGTCGCTCTCGTCGAGGTCCGTCGGGAGTCCTGAGGTGGGCGCTGCGACGTCGTGGTCGGACATGCAGCTCCAGAACACGGTGAACTGGGCGGCCCCACCTGTGGCCGCGGGTGGGCCGCCGCCAGGTTGGGCGGGTCCTCCTGTCGGTGCCAGCGCACTGCATGCTGCCTGCGCTGCCGTCCAGGTGTCGGCGTCCACCCCGGACGGTGCCGCTGCCTGAGCGCCCGGACCGCCACCGGACCCGCCCACGGGACCGCCACCGGGCACTGCGGACGGTATGTCCGTGGGCATGCCGGACGGGGCGCCGGTCGGCATCCCGGACGGGGCCCCGCTGGGCCGCGCCCCACCCATCGGCCCACCGGCGGGGAGGTCCACCCCATGTTCGGACATGCATTGCGCATAGGCGGCCATCGCTGCCCCGCCGGGGGCCGCGGAGGCGGCAGCATCCGGGGTGGACCCCGAGTCGGAGCCACCGGCACATCCGGTGAGGAGGACGATGCCGGTCCCCACCACCCAGGCGCGCCTCACTTCGTCACCTCGACGCTGGTGGCCGCCAGGCCGTCATCGTTCGTGGTCCCTGTGACCGTCACGGTGTCTCCCTTGTCGATCTTCTTCAGCGAGGTGCTCGAGGTCGTGGTGATCGTGGTCGTGTCGGCGACCTCGACCCGGGTCTGGGTTCCTGTCGAGTCGGTCAGGTAGAGGACCGATCCGTCGACCAGCATCACGGTCCCCGTGGTGGTGGTCGAGCCGGAGTCGGTGGCCCCGGCTGGGCTGGTCCCCGTGCCCGCGGCTGCGCCGGCGGTCGGCAGCCCGGTCGGCAGCCCGGTCGGCATTCCCGACGGGCGGGCGGCGGTCGGGCCGGCGGCGGTCCCGGACTGCCCCCAGGTCTGGTCGGCGAACACGCCCCCGGCGAAGCCCAGCGCCAGCACGAGGCCGACGACCAGAACCCGGGTCAGCCTCACGGAGCGAGCCGAGGGCGGTGGCCCCGACAGCGCCGCGTCGAGGTCCTCAGCCGAGACCGTGCTCGGCGGGTCGGCCAGGAGGTCGAGGTCCTTGGCCACCGCCGGGTCGGTGTCGATGTCAGGTGTCGGCCTGCTGTTGGGGCTCATCACTGGTACCTCAGTGCGTCGATGGGGAGCATCCGGGCAGCGCGGTTGGCCGGCATGCTGCCGAAGAACAGCCCGATGGCGGCCGACACCCCGAAGGCCAGCAGGATCGAGGCGGGCACGATGACCGGGTCCACGCCGTAGATCGAGAACCGCGACCCGATCACCCCGGCGGCCACGCCGAGCAGGCCGCCCAGCAGCGACAGGATGGTCGCCTCGGCCAGGAACTGGGCCAGGATCGTGCCGTGCTGAGCTCCCAGGGCCTTGCGGATGCCGATCTCCCGGGTCCGCTCGGTGACCGTCACGAGCATGATGTTGGTGACCCCGATCCCGCCCACCAGCAGGCTGATCGCAGCGACGGCCGCCAGCAGCACCGTGAACGTGTCAGCGGTCTCCGTCGCCGTGTCGAGGAGCTGCGATTGGTTGAGCACGCGGTAGGTGGCGGTGTCGGAGTCGCTGATCCCCAGGTGGTTGTCGAGGATCGCGGTGATCTCGCCCTGTGCCGCATCGACGGTGTCGGCCGACGTCGCCTGGACGGTGATGCTGGTCAGGCCCCCGTACCCGGCGACCTGGTCGCGCACCGTCGTGATCGGTGCCACGATCGAGGCGTTGGAGTCGGTGGGGCCGGCTGAGTCCTTCTCGTCCAGGACGCCGACGACCTCCCAGCCGGAACCGTTGATGAGCACGCGCTCGCCGATCGGGTCGGTCGTGTCGAAGAGGTCCTCAGCGGTGCTCGACCCGAGGACCGCCACCTTCGCGTGGCTGTCCACCTGGTCGGTCGTGAAGGCCGTTCCGGTGGCGATGGGCGAGTTGGTGGCCTCGAACCATGTCGGCGTCGTGCCAGTCACGGTCACCGTGGTGCTCGTGCTGCCGTAGGCCGCCGTGGTGGACGCCGACGCGACCGGGGAGACGGTCAGCACGTCGGGCGCGGTCTGCGGATCGTCGAGGGCGTCGGCGATCTCGAGGGTCAGCGTCTGGGTGGCCGTCTGGGTCGTGTTGGTGCCGCGTCCGGAGTTGGCCGACACGGTGAGCGTGTTCGTTCCCAGGGACTGCAGGCGCTCCTGGATGGCCACCGAGGAGCCGTTGCCGACCGCGACGAGCAGGATCACCGCGCCGACGCCGATCATGATGCCGAGCATCGTCAGCGCCGAGCGCATCCGGTTGCTGCGCAGGCCGTGTGCAGCTGCGCGCAGGATGTCCAGGGGACTCATGCAACGGCCCTGCCGTCCGCGCTGTCCGAGATGATCCGGCCGTCGCGCATGTGGATGGCACGGCTGGCGTGGCTGGCCACGTAGTCCTCGTGGGTGATCACCACGATCGTGCGCCCGGAGCGGTGGACCTGGTCGAAGACGGCCATGACCTCGTCGGTGGACGCGGAGTCCAAGTTGCCGGTCGGCTCGTCGGCCAGGATCAGTGACGGGGACATCACGAGGGCGCGCGCGACGGCAGCTCGTTGTTGCTGCCCCCCGGACATCTGGTTGGGCAGGTGGCCGGCCCGGTCGGCCAGTCCCACGAGCTCGAGTGCGGCCATCGCCCGGTCGCGGCGCTCCCTGCGACCCACCCGGGCGTAGGCCATCGGCAGTTCGACGTTGGCCAGCGTGGTCGTGCGCGGCACCAGGTTGAACGCCTGGAAGACGAACCCGATCTTGCGGTTGCGCACCATCGCCAGCTCCCGCGACCCCATCCTGGCGACGTCGAGGCCGTCGAGCAGGTACCGACCGGCCGTGGGCACGTCCAAGCAGCCCAGGACGTGCATCAGCGTGGACTTCCCGGATCCGGAGGCCCCCATCACCGCGACGAACTCCCCGGCGCCGACCTCCAGGCTGACCCCGCGGAGCGCGTGCACGCTGGAGTCGCCGTCACCGTAGACCTTGGTCACGTCGCGAACGTCGAGCACCGGTGGGAGAACGGGAGCGGTCACGGCATGCCACCCGGTGGCGTGCCGCCCCCTGCCGGCGGACCACCCAGGCCCCCTCCGGGGAACCCGCCCATCAGGTCGGTGGAGGTGGAGTTCGTGGTGGTGGCCGAGGTCAGCACGACCTCCTGGCCGGACTCGACGCCTGAGAGGATCTGCGTGTAGTCGGCACCGACGACCCCGACCTCCACGGGGGTGACGGCCTGGGCGTCATCGCTGACGACCGTCACCGTGCTGCGAGTGCCGCTGGTGGTGACCGCGACGCTGGGCACGATCGTCGCGTCCTCGACGCTGGCCGTGGTGATCGTGACCGAGGCCGACTGCCCCAGGCGCAGTCCTTCGGGGTGCTCCGTGATCGTCACGAGCGCCGCGTAGGTCACCACGCTGGACGACGTCGTCGCGGTGGGGGAGATCGAGGTGACCTCACCCGTGCCGGTGGCGTCGTCGAGCCCCGGGAAGGTCAGGGCCGCCTCCTGGCCCACGTCGATGTCGGTGACGTCGGACTCAGCGAACGCCACGGACACCTCGAGCTCGTCCAGGTCCGCGATCAGGATGAAGTCGGTGCTCGAGCTGGACGCCGTGGTGGCGGCCGCCCCGGTGGCCGTCGAGCTGCTGCTCGACCCTGCGCTGGATCCGACCTTGCCGTTGACCTCGAGCACCGTGCCCTGCGCGGGCGCCTTCAGGACGCAGGCGGCCAGGGCGGCCTGCGCATCGTCGTAGGTCGACTGTGCCTCCAGCACCTTGGCGCGGGCGTTGGCGACGGAGGCCTCATCGACGGTCGTGGTCGTCGCGCCCTCGACAGTCGTCCCCTGCTGGGCGGTCGCCAGGGAGATCTCGGCCTTGGTCTGCGCTGCCAGGGCCTTGTCGTAGGCCGACTGGGCCTGCGCGACGGCGGACTGCGCCTGGGCCACCGCATTCGGGTCGATCGGGCGTGGCCCGCTGGGCCGCTGTCAGGGACTCCTGGGCCGCCTGCAGCGCGCTCTGCGCCTGTTGGGTCGCGTTCTGCGCCCTCGTCACGGCTGCCTTGCGTCGGGCGACCTTGGACTGGTTGACCACCTGGGTGTCGGGCTCCGTCGTCGTGTTGCCCTCCTGGGCGGCGTCGAGCCCCTCCTGGGCGGCCGTCAGCGAGAGCCGGGCCACCTCGACGGCGCGCTCCGCATCGGCGGTGTCGAGGGTGGCCAGGGTCTCGCCCTTCGCGACGGTGTCGCCGACCTCGACCCGGACGCTGTCCACAGTCCCCGAGGTCTCGAAGTTCGCGGCCACCTCGCTGGCCGGCTGGACGCTGCCGTCGGCGGAGACGGTGGAGCTCACCGCTCCCGTGGTCACGGCCACGGTCTGCACGGTGCTCGCATTGGCCCCCGACGTGAGGTCGGGGCGGAGCAGGGCGAACCCGCCCGCGGTCATGGCCACCACCACGCTGACGCCCAGTGCGATGTTGATCAGGTTCCGACGCCTCGCGGCTGTCCATGCATCCAGCCTTGCGCGTGGCGCTGTGGCCCCCCTGTGACGAACCTGTGAGAAGCCTGTGAACGTCCGCTGGACCACACCCGCGGCTACGCTGTCCGACATGACGGTGTCGATCACCGCGACGGGGCTCACCCGCCTGTTCGGGGACCTCACGGCCGTGGACGCCGTGGACCTGAGCATCGCACCGGGCACTCTGTACGGGTTCCTGGGTCGCAACGGTGCGGGGAAGACGACCCTGATCCGGATGCTCCTGGGACTGATCCGCCCGACTGCCGGCGAGGCCTCGATCCTCGGTCGGATCGTGGACTCACGCGGTGGGCTCCCGGGGCCCTGGGCTGATGTGGGCTACCTGGTCGACGGCCCGGGGCTGTACCCGGACCTGACGGCGCGGGACCACCTGCGCATGGCCGCCGCCTACCGCCGGGTCCCGCGTGCCGCGTGCGACGAGATCGTCGAGAGGCTGGCCCTCGGACGGTACCTCGACATCCGGGCCCGCGCGCTCAGCCAGGGCAACGGGCAGCGTCTCGGGCTCGCGATCGCACTGCTCCATCGCCCGCAGGTCCTCATCCTCGACGAGCCCACGAACGGGATGGACCCGGCCGGCGTGGTCGAGATCCGCGACCTGTTGCGCGGCCTTGCCGACGGCGGGGCGACGGTGTTCATGTCCACGCACATCGTGTCGGAGGTCGAGCGGATGGCCGACGAGGTCGGCATCATCCACGAGGGCCGGATGGTCGATGAGCTCAGCCGATCCCGGCTCGCTGCCCTGGGCCAGCCCCGCCTGGTCGTGACGCTCGCCTCACCGGAGTCAGCCCGACAGGCTGTGGCCGCGTTGTCCGCGCGGGGGATCGCAGCCGTCGGGGCCGACCGGACGCTGACGATGACGGAGCCGGTGCCCGTCGAACGACCGGAGGAGGTGGCCCGCCTGCTCGTCGGTGCGGACTGCCCGCCGCGGGGGATGGCAGTCGTGTCGGACAGCCTCGAGACCCATTTCCTGGCCGTGACCGGAGGGGTGCGATGAGCGCGGCCGGCTGGTCGGCAGCGCTGGCCAACGAGTGGCTGAAGATCCGGCGGTCACGGGTGCCGATCGTCACGTTCGTGGTATTGGCCATCGGCCCGCTCGCAGGTGGGTTGTTCATCTACATCGCCGCCGACCCGCAGCGGGCCAAGGACCTGGGGCTGCTCGGCCAGAAGGCGGAGCTCTCGGGCATCACCGCCGACTGGTCCGGGATGCTCATGTTCTCCACGCAGATCGCCTCGGCCGGTGCGCTGCTGCTCTTCTCGTTCATCGTCACGTGGATGTTCGGCCGGGAGTTCGTCGACGGGACGGCGCACTACCTCATGTCCCTGCCCGTGTCCCGGGGCGTCATCGTCGCCGCGAAGTTCGCCCTCTACGCGGTCTGGGCGGCGCTGCTGGGGTTGTGGCTCACGGCCGTGACGTTCGCCGTGGGCCTCCTTATGCGCCTGCCCGGGTGGTCCGCGTCCTTGGCCGTGGACGGCGCATCGGGGACCCTGCGGGCCTGCTTCCTCACGATCCTCGCGATGACGCCGATCGCGTACGTGGCCAGCCGCAGCCGTGGATACCTGGCCCCACTCGGGTGTGCCATCGGCCTGCTCGCCCTGGCGCAGGTCGCGGCGATCCTCGGCTGGGGCGCCTACATCCCCTGGGCGATCCCTGCGATCGCCGCGGGAGTCGCTCCCGACCAGGACGCCACAGCGGCCTCATGGCTGATCGTCGTCGCCACCGGGGCCCTCGGCATCCTGGCCACCATCCGCTGGTGGCGCAGCCCCGACGCCGGCCTGTAGCGCACGACGCACGATCGACCGGGTCATCGCTCGGCGAGCGTGGGCCAGGTCCAGGGACGAGCCTTGCGCGCGTGAGCACCTCGCAGGACGAGGTCCCGTTGGAGGAGCCCGTCGCGGAGCCGGTCACCCTGACCGCGTACCCGAACCTCGTCGAACTGGGGGAGCGAGCGCGCCGGTCCGGGTACAGCGTCGATCGGGAGTTCACCTACGGGTTGGACCTCATCCTCGACGCGCTCGAACGGGTGGTGGCGCCGGCTCCGGGGTGATCCCGGTGAGGCACCCGCACGCCGCGGGAATGCCCCTGCGCACCCGCACGTTGCGTGCGTCATGAAGGCAATCACGTACGACCACTACGGGGACCCCAGCGTCCTGGCCCTGACCGAGCAGCCCGATCCGAGGGTCGGACCGGGGGAGGTCCTGGTGCGCGTGCGCAGCGCCAGCGTGAATCCGGTCGACTGGAAGGTCGCCGCCGGCTACCTCGACGGGCTGATGAACGTGTGCTTCCCCGTCATCCCCGGGTGGGACGTCGCGGGGGTGGTGGAGCGCGTGGGACTCGACACCCCTGAGTTCGTGGCCGGCGACGAGGTCATGGCCTACGCCCGCAAGGACTGGGTCCAGGCCGGGACGTTCGCCGAGTTCGTTGCGGTCCCGGTGCGCGCGCTGGCACGGAAGCCCGCAGCCCTCGACTGGGACCAGGCCGCGGGGCTCCCGCTGGTGGGCCTCACGGCCTACCAGTTGCTCAACCGACTGGGCGTTCAGCCCGGCGACACCATCCTGATCCACGCCGCCGCGGGCGGAGTGGGGATCCTCGCCGTGCAGATCGCCCACGCGATGGGCGCCCGGGTGATCGGCACCGCCTCCCCGGGCAACCATGAGGCCCTTCGCGCGCTTGGTGCCGAGCCGGTCGAGTACGGCGATGGGCTGGCCGACCGTGTGCGCGCCCTGGCCCCGGACGGTGTGGACGTCGTCGTCGACTTCGCCGGAGGCGTCCTGGAGACCACGCTGGCCGTGCTCAAGCGACGGAGGTCGTCACGGCTCGATCGTCGACGGGTCGGTGGCGGGCAAGGGAGGGATCGCTGCGTGGGTCCGGCCGAGCGGTGCCGACCTGCAGGCGCTGGCTGACCTCGCGGACGCCGGCACGCTGACCGTCCCGGTCGCCCAGAGCTTCCCGCTCGAGGACGCGGCCGATGCCTTCCGCGCGAGCATGACTGGCCACGTGCGCGGCAAGATCGCGATCCAGGTGAGCCGCTGAGCGGGGGGCCGCTGTCTCCATAGGCTGCCGACAAGGAGCGCACATGCAGATCGATGAGCTGGGCCGGCAGGCGCCGGGGATGGCGACGTCCCCGGTCGAGCACGCTGACGCCTTGGTCCTCTTCGGTGCCACCGGCGACCTGGCGCGCAAGAAGCTCTTCTCGGCGATCTACCACATGGCCGAGGCCGGCACCCTCGAGATTCCCGTGGTCGGCATCGCCCGGTCCGGATGGGACAGCGAGCGCTTCCGCGCCCACGTTGCGGATGCGATCGGTGAGACCGTCGCGAACATCGACCCGCTCGTCGTCGAGACCCTTCTCGCGCGAACCCACCTCGTCGGCGGGGACTACTCGGACGAGCTGACCTTCGCGCACCTTCGAGCCGCGCTGGCAGCTCTGGGGTCGGCCCGCCCTGCGTTCTACCTGGCCATCCCGCCGGGGCTGTTCCCCACCGTGATCGAGGGCCTGTCCCGGGAGGGCCTGAACAAGGGCTCGCGGATCATCGTCGAGAAGCCGTTCGGGCGCAGCCTGGACTCAGCCCTCGCGCTGAACCAGCTCCTGCGCCAGCACTTCGCCGAGCGCGACATCTTCCGGATCGACCACTACCTGGGCAAGGAGGCGGTCGAGGACCTGTTGGTGTTCCGGTTCGCGAACACGTTCCTCGAGCCGATCTGGAACCGCAACTACGTCAAGAGCGTGCAGATCACGATGGCCGAGCGGATCGGCGTCGAGGGTCGCGGCGCCTTCTACGAGGGGGTGGGCGCCCTTCGTGATGTCGTGCAGAACCACATGCTGCAGGTCGTGGCGATCCTGGCGATGGAACCTCCGGTGAGCCCGCATGCCGACGCCCTGCGTGACGAGAAGGTGAAGGTGTTCCAGGCGATGCGCTCCCTGGATGCGCAATCCGTCGTCCGGGGGCAGTTCGAGGGCTACCTGGATGAACGCGGGGTCGCCGAGGACTCCACGGTGGAGACCTACGTCGCCTGTCGGTTCGAGATCGACTCGTGGCGGTGGTCCGGTGTGCCGTTCTACGTGCGCGCCGGCAAGGCGATGGCCAAGCCTGCACTTGAGGCGCTGGTCGAGTTGCACGAACCTCCGCGGATGCTCTTCGGGGACCCGGCCATGGCCGCACCGCACCCCAACCTGATCCGGTTCCGCCTCGGTGCTGCCGATGGGGTCACCATGACGGTCCAGGCCAAGAAGCCCGGCCCCGAGCTGATCGCCCAGCCGATCGACCTGTCGGTCGATTTCGGTGCGTCCCTGGGCAAGCGCCGGGAGGCCTACGAGCGGCTGCTGGGGGATGCCATTGCCGGGGATTCCAGGCGGTTCGCCCGCGAGGATTCGGTCGAGTGCACGTGGCGTATCGTGCAGCCCGCCCTGGACGATCCGACGCCCGTGCACCAGTACGCCCAGGGCAGCTGGGGGCCGGCTGCCGCCGATGCCCTGCTCGGCGAGGACCACTGGCATGAACCCGAATAGCGAGGAGTGCAGATGACGAGCGACTCACCCATGACGATCGGTGTGGTCGGGTTGGGTCGCATGGGTGCGAACATCGCGCGGCGGCTCATGGCCGATGGGCACTCCACGGTGGTCCACGACATCAACCCGGAGGCTGTGGCGAGGCTGGAGGCCGAGGGGGCGATCGGGGCGGGCTCCCTGGCGGCGCTGGCCTCGAGCCTCCCGGTGCCGCGCGCGGTGTGGGTCATGGTCCCGGCGGGCCGGATCACGCAGACGACGATCGCTGAACTGGCCGAGACCCTCGAGCCCGGGGACACGGTCATCGACGGCGGGAACACGCACTACACCGACGACCTGCGCCACGCGGCCGCCCTGCGGGGGAAGGGCATCCACCACATCGACTGCGGCACCAGCGGCGGGGTGTGGGGTGCCGAGCGTGGGTACTGCCTGATGATCGGCGGCGAGCAGGACCCGGTGGACCAGCTCACTCCGATCTTCGCCTCGCTCGCCCCCGGCATCGAGTCCGCCCCTCGCACCCCCGGTCGCACCGGTCCGCCCGGCGACGGGGAGCGTGGCTTCCTGCACTGCGGCCCGAACGGTGCGGGGCACTTCGTCAAGATGGTCCACAACGGCATCGAGTACGGACTCATGGCTGCCTACGCCGAGGGCCTGAACATCCTGGCCAACGCCGATGCCGGCCTGCGGACAAGGGATGCCGATGCTGAGACAGCGCCCCTGGAGAACCCGGAGCACTACCAGTACGAGTTGGACATCCCGGCCATCACCGAGGTGTGGAGGCGTGGCTCGGTGGTGGGGTCCTGGCTGCTGGACCTCACGGCCTCGGCCCTCCACGAGTCGCCCGAGCTCTCGGAGTTCTCCGGTCGGGTCTCGGACTCCGGCGAGGGGCGCTGGACTGCCGTGGCGGCCATCGACGAGGGCGTTCCGGCGCCGGTCCTCACGGCCGCGCTGCAGTCCCGGTTCGACTCCCAGGGGTCGGCGGCCTTCGCCAACAAGGTGCTCTCGGCCATGCGCAAGGAGTTCGGCGGCCACCACGAGAAGGTGCAGTGAACCAGCCGGACCCGCGGGTCTCGGTGAGCCCCACCGCAGAGCTCGCGGCGTTCGAGGCTGCGGGGGAGATCGCTCGTCGAGCCCGCGAGGCGGTCGCGGATCGCGGGGCCTTCACGCTGGCGATCTCCGGGGGCCGCAGCCCCTGGACGATGCTGGCCCACCTCGGGGACCTCGACATGCCCTGGGCCGAGACCACGATCCTGCAGGTCGATGAGCGGATCGGGGCCGCTGACGACCCCGTGCGCAACCTGACCGGCCTGCTGCGGGCCCTGCCAGCCGGATGCCCGGCGGTCGTGCTCCCGATGCCCGTCGAGGCCCACGACCTGCAGGCGGCGTGCGCGGCCTACGCCGCAGCGCTTCCGGACACCCTCGACCTGATCCACCTCGGTCTGGGGTCCGACGGGCATACGGCATCGCTGATCCCCGGCGATCCGGTGCTGGACGTCACGCAGGCCGAGGTGGCCCTGACCGGGACGTACCAGGGCCGGCGCCGGATGACGCTCACCTATCCCGGCCTCGCCCGGGGTAGGGCTGTTCTGTGGCTCGTGACAGGGGCCGAGAAGCGGATCGCATTGGCCCGGTTGCTGGCCCATGACCGGTCCATTCCGGCCGGTCGGGTCATGAACCCGGACACCGTCGTGTTCTGCGACGCTGCAGCGGGTGGAGACGCCGGCGGCTGACGGCCACGGCGCACGGGCGCGCTGTCCCGGGACGTGGTACCCAAGGGGGGTGGATCGCGATGGCAACGGGTGGGCGCGGTGCTCCCGCGGGCATCGGCACTGGGGGCGCCACGGCGCGGCCGGGCTCATGCTGCACGCGGTCGACGATGCGGGCGTGGTCCGGATCCTGCTTCAGCACCGAGCGGCGTGGAGCCATCACGGCGACACCTGGGGGCTGCCGGGTGGCGCCCGCGACAGCCACGAGGACGGTGTGGCCGCCGCGCTGCGCGAGGCCGTCGAGGAGACGGGCCTCGATCCAGCCCGGATCCGCACGCGGCACGAGTTCGTCGACGACCATGGCGGGTGGTCCTACACCACGGTCTACGCCGACGTCCCACGGCCCGTGCCCACCGTGGCCAACCAGGAGAGCGCCGCGCTGGCGTGGGTGCCCGTGGGCGAGGTTGGTGTGCTCCCGTTGCATCCGGGGTTCGCGCTGACGTGGCCACAGGTGCGGGTGCGTCCGACCGTCCTGCTCGTGGACGCCGCCAACGTGGTCGGGTCGCGGCCCGACGGGTGGTGGACAGATCGAGCGGGCGCCGCCGGCGTGCTGCTCGAAGCCCTGGCCACGTTGCGGGCTGCGACGGTGCGCGGTCCAGGCGGCGATCCCCGCGTGATCGGGGGAGTGGCGGCGGTGCTGGAGGGCGCAGCGGTGTCGGCCGCCGACCCGGGCTGGGTCGTGGTGCACCGGGCCCCGCACGGCACCAGCGGGGACGACGTCCTGGTGGATGTGGCCGACCAGCTCCTGGCCGACGGCAACGACGTCCTTGCGGTCTCAGCTGACCGCGGGCTGCGACACCGATGGGAGTCCCTGTCCGGATCGGGCGGAGCGCTGACCGCCGAGCTGGTGGGGCCGCGGTGGCTGCTCGACGTGCTCGACGGGACCGCCGTGTCGGGGCCCTGATCCGGGGTGGTTCGATGCGTCCATGAACGAGCCCGTCCCCGGCCCTGATCCTTTCGACGCCTCAGTCGCCGCCGCCGTCGGCGATGCGGCTGACCACCTGGTGGTCACGCTCGACGACGGGGTGGCCACCGTGGAGCTGAGCCGTCCGGACAAGCACAACGCGATCTCGTACGCGATGTGGCAGGCGTTCGGCCGGCTCATGCCGGTGCTCGCCGCGGACGACGACGTCGAGGTCGTCCTGCTGCGCGGCACGTCCGGCGGGCCGTTCAGTGCGGGGGCGGACATCGCCGAGTTCCGCACGCTGCGTGCTGACCCGCAGGGCGCCCGACGCTACGGCGAGGCGGTTGAGGCCGGCGAGCAGGCGATCATCGAGTTCCCCAAGCCGACCATCGCCCTCATCGAGGGCTTCGCGATCGGTGGTGGCACGCAGATCGCCGTGGCGTGTGACCTGCGGGTCTGCGGGGAGGGCTCCCGGTTCGGCGTCACGCCGGCGAAGCTGGGGATCGTCTATGCGCTGCCGTCGACCGAGCGGCTGGTCGAGACGGTCGGCGCGGCGTGGGCGCGCTGGATCCTGCTCACCGGGGACCTGCTCGATGCGGCCACTGCGCTGCGGATCGGCCTGGTGCACGAGGTGGTCCCGGACGACCAGGTCGCCGCCCGCGCCCACGCGGTCGCGCGCACGGTGGCCTCGCGGGCGCAGGTGTCGCTGCGCGGCGGCAAGGCGATGGTGCACCGGGTCGTCACCGGACAGCTGGACGAGGACGACGAGGTGCGCGCGATCTACGAGCACTCGTGGGCGAGTGCGGAGTACGCCGAGGGTGTGGCTGCGTTCCTGGCCAAGCGTGCGCCCGACTTCCCGGCGTTCGCGGGTGCGGTGACCCACGAACGCCTCCGCTGCAGCGCGGGACCCGCGAAGGGGAGACGTCCCGGCGCTACGCGGCCTCGTCCGTCTGCGCGGGAATCGGAACGGTCCCGTCGAGGGTGATCACGTGCACCCCGAGCAGCTCGAGACGACCAGCGAAGGCTCGGCCCAGCGAGCGGGCCCAGAGCCGGTCGGTTCGCGTCACGCGTGTGCGGCCCTGCCGTGCGACCGCGCACAGGACCGTGGCGTCGGGCTTGAGGTTCGCCAGGTGCTCGGCGAGGTGGGCAAGATGCTGGTGATCGCCCCCGGCGTCTCGGGCGTGTATGTCGTGGATGATGACGGGCTGCATCGGCCTGCGCAGCTCGTCGCAGATCAGGATGAGCAGCGAACCGACCGTCCGATCGCGCACGCCCACGAAGATGTCCAGGACGTCGGCGATGTGGCTCGGGGTCAGTGAGAGGGATGGTCGGCCAGTCGGCCGGAAGGTTCTCGAAGTTCATGGTCCGCAGCCTCGCCGGCCAGGGCCGCTTGGCCAAGGGGTCGACGGCGATCTGTGGATGGGCGTGCGGGGATCCGCGCCCGGGCTCGACGCAATCTCCAAGCGGCGTTCGGCTTCGCGACCTGGTTTCCCTGTCGATCCTGGCCTGGCCTCCACATCCGCGGCGAGGCTAGCCTCGGGCCATGGCAACGGTTGCGTGGTGGGACCAGGTCGACCCTCGCGTTCAGCAGTGGCTGATCGACAACAACGGTGACAGCATCCCCGCTGAGATCGCGAGCCACATCCTGGCTGGCGGGGGCGAGGTGACGGTCGGTGAGCCCCTGCCGGATGATGTGGTCGACTGGATCGAGGCGGTGGCCAACGGCGAGTCCCTAGAGTGATCCGGGCCGCGGCGGCGTTCTTGATCAGGGACGCTGCGGTCGGGGTGCCGCGTGGAGTCGGGTGCACCAGCCCTGCCCAGACGGCCGTCGCGGATCCCCGGCGCTACGGGTTGATGTTCGGAATCCGGTCGGTCGAACTCCCCGGCGCGAATCGAACGAACACAAGCGACCGAATGCCACGAGCAAACCGCCCTTGACCAGCCACGTTGTGCGCACGGAGGGACTCGAACCCCCAACCAACCGGGTCCAATCGGGCGGTTCCGGGGTGCTCGCCGGGGGTCGCGCTGAGCACGAAACGGGGGTCGGCGGGTACTCGCGGACACCCCCGGATTCCACCCAGTTGGTGCACGGGTTGGTGTACGGGCTAGCTCGGGCGTGGTCGTTGGGGAACGGGCCGCCGTGGTGGGCTGATGGCCGTGTCGGCATCCGGGCTGGCCAGCATGCGCTCGAAACCGGTGAAGGCCTCGAACAACCCAACCGCCTCGAAGGCCCGGTTCCGACGGCCCAGCGTGACCTGTCGGACGACGTCGGCATCGCGTAGCCGCTCCACGGCATCGCTGGTCGATTTGAAGGTTCGGCCGATGTGCGCGGCCGCCGTGGTGATCGAGAACACTGGGAGGGATGGGAGGGCGTCCAGGAGCAGGAGCGCCGCCGAATCTGCGCGCACCTTGCCGAGCCGGGCGCGGGCATCCTGCTGCCAGGTGGCCAGTTGGTCGGCGAAGTGCTCGGTGTCGGCGCAGGCGCGGCCGGTCGCGGACAGGAACAGTTCGACCCAGTCGAGAAGGCCCACGGTGACCTGGGGCGTCGGACCGGGTTCCGTCGAGGGCGTGGACGTAGGCATCGGCCCGAGTGGCCAGGACGAGGCTGACGGGAGGCTGCACGCGGGTGGCGACGCCGCGCCTGCGAAGGACGAGTTGGATCAATGCCCGGCCGGTGCGCCCGTTGCCGTCAGCGAACGGGTGGATCGTCTCGAACTGGCTGTGCGCCAGGGCGGCCTGCAGAAGGGCGGGGTGGTCGTCGCCTGTGAGATAGGCGGCCAGGTCGTCCAGCATGCCCGGGACTTCATTCGCGGGTGGTGGGACGAACGCTGCGGCGCAGGGGTTCCGACCGCCGATCCAGTTCTGCTGGTCCCTGACGACCCCTGCCCAGGCTTCGTCGCGTGTCCCGGAAAGCAGCGCCGCATGGATCGCCCGGATGGCCTCGACCGTCACGGGCCGGGTCGGGTCAGCAGCCAGGGAGATGGCCTCGTCGAGGGCTCGGACGTTCCCCAGAACGGCCCGGGCAGTCTCGTCGGTCACCGGCAGGCCCTCGCGCTCGACGGCCTCGCTCCGTGCGAGCCGTCGCACGTTGATGGTCAGGCCCTCGATGTTGGAGCTGGCCACGGCCTCGGCGCGCAGCAGGAACCGCGCGAGCGGCTCCAGGTTCGCAAGGCCGGGGTGGTCGGCGTTGAGGGCGCGAACACGCTGCTCCACCTCGCCGAGGTCGGCCGCTACCGAGGCGGGAACGCTCAGCTCCGAAGTCGCCAGGGGGTCGGGCACATAGGCCCGATAGCGGCAGGATGTACGCTCCGCCCTAGTGGACCCGGACGGATTCCCGGGCCAGATCGACTCTATGTAACGTCCCACAGCCACCTCCTGTATTGAAGGATATCTCATAATCTCCAATACAGGGAGCTCCTGCGCACCTTTGCCGCTGCGTGGAATCCGGGGGTCGCGAGGCCAGTCGCGGCTGCGACCGGTCCGGCGAGGGCACGGCGGGTTCCAGGGCGCCCCGGATGATCCGCCTCGATCTGACCTCCGGCGGGTAGCGTCTTGACGGTGGAGGCTGAGCTGGCCGCCCTGCGCGCCGAGGTCAGGCGGCTGAGAGCGGAGAACGCGCGCCTGGAGGCGGTGCTGCGCCTGACACCCGCGGATCTGACCCCGGCCCTCGCCTCGACGCTGATGCACGCCGCCTCGATGCGCAACCCTGAGTTCGACGAGCGTCAGCGGCAGCGGCGATCCACCTTGGGGGTGCCGCGGTTCCTACGCTCCTTCGACGAGACCCTGGCTGGTGACCTGGTCCCTGGCACCTCGCCGCCCGGATCGCCGGGAGGCTCAGCCAGCAGCCAGCAGCCAGCAGCCAGCAGCCGGCAGCCGGTGCCGCCGGGCCATGCTGCGGCGGGCGCCCCCGATGGGGCTGCGCCCGCCCGCGACGGCTTCGCCAGACTGCTTGCGGACATCGGCTTCGGCCTGATGCCTGCTGCGCTTACCCACACCGATCGGGAACTGGCCCGTGCCTACCACGTCTTCCAGACACTCATGCGGGCCTGGGAAGAGTGGGAACGGCAGCGCGCACCTCGAACGCTGACTCAGCCCCTCGCCCAGCCCGTGCGAACTGACAGCCAACCGGTATCCCGGAGAACGCAGGCGCGGCCGGGACATCTCCACCACTGATGAGTTGGCCGACCGCACGGGCGCGACGAACAGCCGGATCCGCCGGCACGTCGCGGCGGCAGCCTCGCTCAGCGAGGACATCGACGATCGATCGCGAAGCTAGGGCCGTGCCCTACACAGCCGCGGCGGCCGCGATCTCGTAGACGGCAGCGGGCATCGGCCGCTCGAGTTCCCACACCATCGCGATCGGTCGCTCGCCCTTGACCGAGCCTGGGACCAGATGGACTCTGCCGAGGCAGAGGAAGGGTGCGCCCTTGCCCAAGTCGTTGCTGGGCGACTCGCGGACGAATAGCACCACGCGGGTGGCGGGATCGAGTAGCTCTCGACCTGCGCTGGAATCAAGAGCCGTGTCGTTCTGAGACTCCCAATGGAATTGGCGCTCCCCGAGGGCGTAGTCGCGGTACATCGTCGTTGGGCTGAAGTCCGCTGCATCCTTGCGGAGGTTCACCAGGAGCAGCACGGCCCTGTGCGAACGGGCCCATTCCACGCCGGCCTGCCGACCGCGGGCCGAGCGATCCTCGTCGGCTAGGCCGAAGGCAGCGAGGATCTCGGGGCGTGTGTAGCTCGCATGCGAGTTCAGCGGAACGTCGGACAACCCCTCGCCAAGCCCTCCAGGGGCCAGCCGGGACGAGTCCACGCCCAACCGCAGTACCTGCCCGATTTCGTCGACGAGTGCCGGCTCGCCTCGGAGCCGATCGAGGAGTTCCGGATAGGTACGCCCCGCACGATCGGGCCAGATCGCGAGGCACAGCATGCGGGCGATCCGCCGACCGGACTCGCCTAGCGCCCCGTAGGCAGGCCCGTCGGGTGCCAGCAGCGCCGAGTAGGCGTCCGCCCGCCCGACGTCGTCGACGTGGACCAGGGAACGCACCCGTCGCGCGATCTGCTCCTCGTGCGGTCCGGCAGGAGGGAGGCTGAGCCTCGCAGCCCGCCGGACCTGCGTCCAGGACCGGTTCCGGTAGATCGCCGGCAGGTCGTGGCCGGATTCCGCAAGGAACGTCGCGAGATCTGTGGTCCCGATGCTGCGGGCATCGGCGACGAGTCGCGGTAGGCGCGAGTCCAGCTGATCGCGCACCGAGGCCAGCACGATGTCCCTGGCTACGCGATCAAGCTGCATCGCACTGCCGCCGGGGAGCCAGGGATGATCCTGATCGAGTCGGTCGGCGACCTCGCGCCTGCTTGCGCCGGTGAGCGCCATCATCTTGGCGTCGAACCGGAACTCGCGACGTTGCTGGCCGATGAAGTCGAGGACGGTCAGGACCGACTTGCCGTGCGTGCGCCGAAGGCCGCGGCCAAGCTGCTGCAGGAACAGGGTCGCGCTCTCGGTCGGTCGCAGCAGCAGCAGGGTGTCGATCTCCGGGATGTCCAGGCCCTCGTTGAACAGGTCGACCGCGAATACCACTCGCGTCCTGCCATCCCGAAGCGCCCGAATGGCGGCGGCCCGCTGCTCGTCGGGCGTGGAGCCCGACAGGGCCACGGCATCGATCCCGGCGGCGTTGAACCGATCTGCCATGAAGTGCGCATGATCGATCGACACGCAGAATCCGAGTGCCCGCATCTGGGCCAGGTTCCCGACCTTCTTGCGTAGCTCTTCGATCACGAGGCGAACGCGCGCATCGTGGCCGGTGTACACGCCGCTCAGGTCCGAGAGGACGTACCCGCCACGTCGCCATTCGACGCCGCGAAGATCCACGTTGTCGTGGATCCCGAAGTAGTGGAACGGCACGAGCAGGCTCTCGTCCATCGCGTCCCAGAGCCGCATCTCGTAGGCGGCGCGCCCGTCGAAGAAGTCCCGGACATCCACCCCGTCGCTGCGTTCAGGAGTGGCGGTCAGCCCCAACAGCTCCCGAGGCTGGATCCGCTCAAGCAGCGCGCGGTAGGTCGCCGCCTCCGCGTGGTGGAACTCGTCGATGACGACGATCTCGAATCGGCTCAAGTCGAGGCGATCCATTCCTCCGCTGCTGAGGGACTGGACGCTTGCGAAGACGTGCTGCCACTCCCGGGGCCGTACGCCTCCCACGAAGGACTCGCCGAACGTGCCATCGACAAGGGCCTCGCGATAGGTGCGCATGCGACTGGTCCAGGATCTCCCGGCGGTGCGCGACGAACAGGAGCGATGGACGACGTCCCCAGCGTTCGGCCAGGGCTCGGTAGTCCAGAGCCGCGACGACCGTCTTGCCGGTTCCCGTGGCGGCCACCACCAGGTTCCGATGCCGGTCATGCACATCGCGTTCCGCCTCGAGGGCCTCGAGGATCGCTCGCTGATGAGGCCGCGCGGTGACCTCGAGCCCACTGACCTCGAGGGGGAGGTCGCGAGTGTCGGCCGCACCTGCCAGTCGCAGCGCCTGGTCGAGGCGCTCGCCGTCGCGGTCCGGGTCGTACGGCTCGAACAGGTCAGAAGCCAGGTAGCCGTCGAACGTTCGCCGGAAACGCTCGATCAGGTGCGGGGTAGCGGGCCTGACCAGCCGGACGTTCCACTCCAAGCCGTCAACCAACGCCCAGCTGGTGAGATTCGATGAGCCGACGTACGCGGTGTCGAATCCCGAGTTCCGACCGAAGAGCCAGGCCTTCGCGTGCAGTCGTGTCGCCTGCGTCTCGTAGGAGACAGCCACGGTCCGCGTTGGCTTCACGGACGAGCCAATCCAGCGCCAAGCGCTGAGTCGAGCCCGTGTACGTCGTCGTGAGCACCCTGATCGGCACTCCGCGTGCGGCGGCAGCACGCAGGGGCTCCGCCAGCATTCGTACTCCCGCCCAACGGACGAACGCCATGATGATGTCGATGCGGTCAGCGCTCGGTATCTCCGACGCCAGTTCGGTGACCAGACTCCGCTCGTTGCGAGCAGCTGTCAGCAGGGCGACCTCGCCTAGCGGGGTCTCCGGGTGGGGGAGCGACCCCGCCGACTTGTCGGCCACCGCGACCAGGAACTCGATCGGCACCGGAACACGCTCATCGCTTCCGGCGACCTCGAGCAGGCGGTTGGTCAGGTGAGCCCGATCGGCCTCGTCCTCGTGAGACTCGAGAATTCGCGCAAGCTCGGACGCGACAAGTTGGGCGAGTGCCCCTGCGTCCTTCTGCCTGCCCGGACTCGGATCCAGGAGCTTTGCCAGCCTCGCCTCGATCGGCGACCCGACGGCGCCCCGCTCCGGATCGCCCAGCTCACGACGATCCAAGGACGACGTTCGGAGCAGGTCGTAGATGCCAGGGGGCAGATGCTCCACGGCCGCCAGGCTACTGGCGGGCAGGTGCCATCTCGGAGATCAAGGCGGTGAGTTGGGGATCCAGTCCTGTCGGGCTGCTCACGAGGTGAGCTGGGTTCGAATGACCTCGACCGCTGGGATGTCGGCTGGCGCCCACGTCAAGGTGTCCATTTCCGTGGGCGCCAACCACCTGATGTCAACGTGCTCTGTCAGGTCCGGGGTTCCTTCGACCAGTCGGCACCAGAACGTGGTCAGGGTCACGACGCCGAACACGTACACGTGTGTGGTGGTCGTGACTTCATTGCCGACCTCGACAACACATCCAAGTTCCTCGGCGATCTCGCGCTCGAGAGCGCCGCGGGCGACCTCGCCGGGCTCGATCTTGCCGCCAGGGAACTCCCAGAGCCCGGCGAGCGCCCCGTGGGGGCCTCGTTGTGCGCACAGCACGAGACCGTCGTCAACGATCACCGCCCCCACAACGTCGATCTGCCGTTCCATGGCTGCTCCTCTCGATGGGCGGCTGCGGAGAGGTCGGCTGAGGCGCTCAACGCAATCCGGTTGGTGTACGCGTTGGTGTACGAGCCCGAATTCGGCAGCTCAGGAGCCCCAAACCACCTCCTGACCAGCCACGTTGTGCGCCCGGAGGGACTCGAACCCCCAACCAGCCGGGTAGAAACCGGCTGCTCTATCCGTTGAGCTACGGGCGCGGGGAAGGTGTGCTTAGCGGTGTGCGTTGCGGTGTGCATAAGTCCCAGCGTCGTTCCAGATGGATTCTACGGCGGCCTTCTGAAGGTCACGGAACCCCGGCGATGGTCGAGGGCGGCTTCGAGGGCGTGGATTCGTGGCTCTGAGCCGTTTCCGGGGACTCGGAGGGGTCCCGGCAGCCGGGACGGGTCCCCAGGTGTCGCAAGCGGGCGTGTCGGTGCGTTGCGGTGCGTGTGGTGGAGGGTCAGTTGTTAAGTCCGGTCTTTCCCTGTCCTACCCTGCCGCAGAAACGCACGCAGTTCGTTTCGCGCCACCCGAAGGTGCGCGGCGACCCGTGGCCCTATCCTGTCCGCGATGACCGCGAAAGGTCGTGCCGTCGCCTTCGGTGTGACGTGGACCCTTGTCGGGCTCGTCGTCTGGAGCGTCGGGATGTTCGGCGTTGCTCGCGGGCTCGAGGACTGGTGCCTCGACGTCACGGCCGATCGTGGCTACGGCGCGTCCTCGGTGACGGCCTCTGTCTGGCCGCCGCGCTTCACCTGCGAATTGGCCGGCGCCGAAGACGCCTCTGCTGCAGACCCGTTCGCGGTGAAGCAGCCGGGTGTGGCACTCCTCCGAACCGGGTGGACTGTTGGCTTCCCTGTCGCGTGGCTCGTTCTCGGAGCTGCCGTGCTCCTGAGGCGTGCACCCCCGACCCGCTGACCAAAGGCCACCGAATTTCGCGGAACTGCCCGGGCCAAGCCCCGCACCGGCGACACGTTCTAGAGCTTGGTCATCTTGCGGAACGGCGTCGTGATCCAAACCGTCTTACCCATGAAGTCCACCGTCGCCCCACCTGCGTCCACCCCCACGATTCGACCCAACCCATACGAGTCATGCGAGACCCGGTCGTCGACGACATAGCCCTCGATCACCGACGCGCGCTGAGGCTGGAAGGGGCTGCTGGCGTGACGCGGACGTGGGTTTCCAGATGATGTTGTCACACCCCAGTATGCGCGCCGGGCAGCTGCGCACAGACCCCTCGGCAGGACGCCGGGGGGCTCAAGCACGAGGAGCCACAGCGTCGAGGGGCTGCTGACGCAATGCCCCCACATCGCCGCCTATCGCCCACGTTGGCGCAGGCATCACCGCACAGAAGGACGCGACGGCCCCTGGATCGGAGCTGCGGTGCAGAGGGCCGCGCGACGGTCCGTGAGCGTGGCTATGCGGAGGCTCTCAGGGGCTCGAGGGCGGCTAGGACGAGGTCGAGGCCGAAGATGAACTCCTCCGCCGGGTCGTAGCCGTCAGCGACGAGCACCGCGGCGGACTCGTTGAGGTAGGGGAACTCGTCAGGAGGAAGCTGGGGCAGGAAGACGTCCTCGGCCATGTCCGCGAGCTCATCGGCGGTGTCGAACGGCAGACTGGCTTCCTGCAGGGCGAACCCGTAGACGTAGCTGTCGAGCAACCAGTTGGCGTGCGTCGCCATCAAGACCGAGAAGCCAGCCCTCCGCAGGCAGGCGGTGACCGCTTCGCGGTGGCGGAGGTTCGCGGGCCCCGGCGAGGTCCGCGACTCCATCAGGCCGATCGCCCACGGGTGGCGTGCGAGAACCTCTCGGGCGGATACCGCCCGCCGTCGCATCGCCGACTGCCAGTCGGTCTCCTCGGGTGGGAGCTCGATCTCGTCGAACACGACGTCGATCATGGCGTCCAGCAACTCCTCCTTGCTCGCCACGTAGTGGTAGAGCGACATCGCGCCCGCGCCGAGCGCGCCAGCCAGCCGGCGCATGCTCAGCCCGTCGACCCCCTCACGGTCGGCGAGCCGGACCGCCTCGACCACCACCCGCTGCTTGCTCAGCCCCGCGTCTGACGCGACCTGGCGTTGTTCCCTCACAGACACGGTTCTCCTCGCTCCCTCGAACGACTTGACGATCGTACAACGTACGGGCATAGTACGGCGTACGACGTACGGCGTACGAGCCAGCGAGAGTGCGCCTCGGATGTGAGGAGGCTTCTGCGGGAACCGAACAGCGATCGAATGCCCGCACGCCCAGACCTGCCGTCACTCCGGCGGACGGACCGCTCCTCTCGAAGGAAGAACCGATGACCATCCCAACGAACACCCCGAACCTGCTCGACAACCCGCCATCCGACTGAAGCGAAGGAGTAAGACGTGAGAACCCAGACAGCAGAACTCACCGCGCTAGAGGACCGGCAGGTCCCGGTCCAGTCGAAGCTCGCAGCAGCATGGGCCAGCTTCATGTTCCTCTACATCTACGTCGACTACCTCGCCCTGTACAAGCCCGGCTTCGTCGACGACATCCTGGCCGGCATCGTGCACGAGTTCGACACCGGCCCAACTTTTGTCGCCCTTGCGCTCACGCTCATTGCCATCCCGAGCCTCATGATCCTGCTCTCCATGACAATGCCCGCCCGTGTCAACCGCACCATCAACCTCGTCGTAGCAACGCTCTACATCCCCGTCTCGATCTACAACGCGGCAGGGGAGTCCTGGACCTACTCCTACTTCTACGGCCTCTCCATTGGGCTCGAGGTGCTGCTCCTGGCCTTCATCCTGCGCTCCGCCTGGACTTGGCCCCGCACGCCCTCACCGTCGATGCCAGACCTCGTCGAACCCGACCGGTCGCAGATCCAGATGGAACGGTAGGCGCATGGCTTCGATCCGAATCGCGGCCACACGCCACCCGTCCGGCCAAGCCATGTCGCGGCGTGGATCCCGCCGGATGGATCCTCCGTGCTCGACCTCTTCGCCGGCG
>CAWFSG010000002.1:0-54936 GCA_963818445.1 uncultured Actinomycetes bacterium | reverse complement strand
CGCCCGAGATCGCCCACCGAATGGCCATTCCCGCCCTCTCCGCCAACCCGACCGTAGGACCATGGGGATCACGTGGCAGGGGACCTCGGGCGGACGGGGCCGGGTGGGGGCAGGGGGAGGCCCCCCAACTTGCGCTGGGGGGCCTCCGATGTCTGTCGGTGGCTGGCGTCCCGGCCACCGGCTTGCACCCGTATCGCGCGCCCCGGGCACCGATGGGGCCGGACGTCGACAAGTGGCTTGCCTGCCGAACGCCCCGACGTCACAGCCGCCGGCGGCTGCCGCCGCTGCCCGAACCTCACGGTCCCTGCACCCCGGCGGGGGGCTCCGCCCTCCGGGCGGTGGGCCGGACCACAGTCACCAACCCGGTCCCCGCGGTCTCCCACGGCCTGCGGTCGTGCGCTGCACCCGTCCGACGGGGCCCGCCCCTATCCGGGAACGGTCAGGCTGCGGTGCTCCCCCGCAACAGGGTCGGCTGCACTGACCCGGCAGCCCGTATGGTGATGCGTCCGCAGCAGTCACCTGCTGCGACCCGGCCCCGAACCCCCTGGCCAGAGGATCCTGGGTGGCTGCGTCACCGGGCTATCGCGCCCGCACCCTCCTGCCGGAAGGGGGCCGTGATCCCTTGTGCCGCGAGGCACCAGCCTTGTGGTTTCCCCGGTAGCCTCCGGGGACATCTCTGATCCTGCTCCCCCCAGGCCCCCAGCGCAAGAGGTTCCGACCACCAATCTCACCCTCGGGCCAGCGATCACTTCGCAGGCGCTGGGACGGGCCGGCGGTGTTCTCGACGCCGGGTCCCGAGGGGGCCCACAATGGCAGCTCAGGCGCCCCGCCCGGAATCGCGGAAACCCTCATGGCATGCGCGATTGGACTGTTCGTCGGCGGCCGTGAGGGCTAGCCGGCCGCGCCCCACGGGTTGCCGCCCTGCTCCTGGCTGAAGTTGTCCTTCACGCGACCGCACCGGCGGCATTCCATGTACCAGCCCGGCGTGTCGGGGGCGTGGTGCGCCGCGTAGCTGTGAAGGAGGATGAGGCACCGGAGATCCTTCATGAGGACCCTCCCTAGGTTGTGGGATATTGGTGAGGCTACGCTTATCCGGAGCAGACCGTCTAGGGGTCACAGGTGCCTTCCAGCACAGCCAGCACTCCGCCCTAGGCAGTCCGCCAACCAGCGGGCTGGATCGGATCCCTGACCCACACGAACTCCAGGGGCGACCCCGGCGACCTCCTGTCGGCGACCACCGCCCAGGTCTCCCCGCAGTCCACGCACTGCCAGAACATCTCCAGGTCCGGCAGCTGGAGATACCCCGGAACATCGCAGGCATGTCCCGCAGCATCGTCACCGTGCGCACCTTGGGAGTGCAGGTTCGTGTCGCCCGCCCCGGCCCCAGCGCGGGTTGGCCCTGACTTCGCCGCCGTGTCCATGGGTTGAGGGTAGATGCCCCCGGTTAGCGCCGCGTTACACGCCGTCGCACGCCCTGTAACAACCCCGGACGACAACTGCGGGAGCTGAGCGTCTGGGCCGCCGCCGACACGCTCCCCGATGACGACGTGCGGCGACTCGTGCGCCTCTCCTGACCCGGCGGGGGGGTCCCGGTCAGGCGGGCAGCAGCAAGGTCGCGTGTAGTGTGGTCTGACCCGCCCGTGACGGGGTAGGGGGCATGTGGCGGACAGCCCGCCAAGCGACGGGCGGAGCTGACGTGCGGATTGCCTTGGTTGCAGCGCCGTGGCTGCCGGTTCCACCTCCGGCATACGGCGGGACCGAGGGCGTCATCGACCGGCTGGCCACAGGATTCGTCAAGGCCGGCCACGAGGTCCTGCTGTTCACCACCGGCGACAGCACCTGCCCGGTGCCCAGGGCCTGGGTCCGCGAGGTGTCGGTCCCCGACCAGCTGGGTCAATCGGTGATCGAGTTGCACCACCTGATCCACGCCTACGATGCGGTCGCGGACTTCGACATCATCCACGACCACACAGTTCTCGGCCCGGTGTACGCCCAGGGTCGATCCCACGGCCGCGTGGTGACCACCAACCACGGCCCGTTCACACCCGAGCTCAACGAGATCTACGGTCGGGTCGGGCAGCACGCCGCGCTCGTGGCGATCTCCCACGACCACGCCTCACACTGCACCGCGCCGGTATCCGCAGTCATCCACCACGGCGTGCGACCCGAGGACTTCCCGGTGGGCGCCGGCGACGGTGACCATTTCCTGTTCCTGGGCCGATTCTCCCCGGACAAGGGGGCCCGGGAGGCCGCGCTCCTGGCGCACGAGGCCGGGGCCGAGCTGATCATGGCCGCCAAGATGCGCGAGCAGGGGGAGATCGACTACTTCCACCAGGAGGTCGAGCCCCTGCTCGACTCGTCCGTGCGCTACGTCGGCGAGGTGGGCATGGAGCAGAAGCTGGAACTGCTGGGGTCGGCACGCGCGCTGCTGAACCCGATCCGATGGCCCGAGCCCTTCGGGCTGGTCATGATCGAGGCGCTGGCCTGCGCGACGCCGGTGCTCACGCTTCGATGGGGCGCCGCTCCGGAGATCGTCGACGACGGGATCACAGGATTCGTGTGCGACTCGGATGCCGAGCTCCTGGTCGCGATGGGCCGCCTCGGGGAACTGGACCGTGCGGCCTGTCGGACCGCGGTCGAGGATCGTTTCTCCGCCGACCGGATGGTGCAGGCTCACCTCGACCTCTACCAGCGACTGCTCGCCGAAGGCTGACCCACATGACGCCTTGGCCGCCACCGGGGAGCCGGTCCACAGGACGCGCGAGCTCACAAGTCAGCCACGACGGCAGATAAGCCACCGCCCGCGCCTGGTATGGGAAGCCCACGGTGAGGTCGGTGCGCCGCACGCCCGGGCTCACAACCTGCCTGGCTGGGCTTCCTCCTGTTCGCGCCGCGTGCCACGTGGGATCAGTGCGACGGGGCGCCGTGCCCGTTGGAGCACCTCCCGAACGACATTCGCGTGCTCTGGTGCCAGGTTCTGGCGCCAGCCGAGCGCGATCACGTCGACGTCCTCGGTGGCAGCGACATCCAGCAGCGCCAGGACCGTGGGTCCCGGCCGGGTCTGCAGGCGGATGCCGAGATCGGCGCAGTGCTGCGACAGGAACTCGTCGCGCCACGCGATCTCGTCGGGCGGGCCGTCGAGGAACCGGGGGACGGTGTGCGGCTCGAAGACGTGGACGGCGATGACCTCGGCCCCGGCCGCGACGTAGGCGGCGATCAAGGGCCGGACCGCTGCGCTGACGCCCCGTGTGCCGTCGAGCGGGATGAGCACCCTGCGCGGGGTTAGGCGGATGGGCGCATCCGGTGGGACGACGAGGACCGGTTTGGTCAGGTGGGTGGCGACTGCGCGGGCGGTGTGCCCCGGTTCGTTGCGGCCGGGCATGCCGTGCAGGGCAAGGACAACGAGATCGACGTCCGGATGCTCACCGGCCTCGATGATCTGGGTGTCGGGTCGGCCGGGTACCACGAGGAGGGGCAGGCCGTACTCCTGGGCGTACTCGGCCGCGTGGCCCGGGGACTCGCCGACGTACAGCGCGCGTATGTCACGGTGCAGCGCCTGGCTGACGGCTTGCGCGGTGGCCAGTACGCAGCGCGCGGCGGGGGTGTTGTCGACGGCGGCCAGGACGGTGCTCATTGCCGCCGCCAGCCGTCGATCGTGTTGGTCCACCGCTGCCCTCCGGGGGTGACCTCGGCCGTCCCCGCCCCTGGGACAGTGATGTCGATGGGGGCGTCGCTGGTCACCTGCAGCGTGGTGGCCGAGGCCTGCACCTCCAACCTTCTGCCGTGGTGCTGCAGCCGGAGGCGCAACAGGTCCCACCCGGTGGGGATGTGGGGGTCGATCACCAGGCCTGCGCGCTGCGGTCGGATGCCGGCGAAGCCGAAGACCAGGGCCTGCCACACCCCGCCGAACGTGGCCAGGTGCAGCCCCCAGGCAGTCGTCCCGGTCAGGTTGTCCAGGTCGAGCCGGCACGCCATCCGGAACAGGCGCAGAGCCTCGTCCGGCCTTCCGTCGCGGGCGAGAAGGGCAGCGTGGATGGCCGGGGACAGTGAGCTGCCGTGGGCGCAGCGCGGCTCGTAGAACTCCAGGTTGGGGCGCAGGGAGCCGGGTGCGGTCTCCTCGGGGACGAGGTGGTGCAGCATCAGAACATCGGGCTGCTTGATCACCTGGGAGCCGCTGATCCGGGGGCGGCCGAAGAGGAGGTCGGCGGCGACCGGGGTCTCGGCGACGTCGCTGATCATGAGGGGCTCGAGGGCGTAGTAGCCGTCGAACTGCTCATACAGACCAGTATGCGGATCGTAGTTGTCGACAAGCCTGTCGGCCACGCGCCTCCACTGCGCGATCTCGTCGGGGGACACGTCGCCCCCGGCCTCGGCGAGTTCAGCGGCCCGGCGCAGGTTCCAGCGGGCCATCACGTTGGTGAAGACGTTGTCGTCCACCCGTTCGTGGTACTCATCCGGGCCGATCACGTCGCCGATGTGGCCCCCTGAGGAGTCCTGCCGTACCCGTGAGGCCCAGTAGCGGGCCGTGTCCAGGACAAGTGGGCGCCCTGGCCCACTGAGCAGGGTGTCGTCGCCCGTCCAGTCGGCGTACTGCCACGCGGCCCACGCGACATCCGCGACGATGTGCTCCTCATGCTCGCCGGTCAGGATCGGGATGACCGGGCCGTAGAGCGGGCGGTCCTCGGTTGGAGTCACGTCGACACCGGTCCGCGCGGACTCCCAGGGGAACCGGGCCCCGCGGTACCCCCGCTGGGCTGCTGCTTGCCGTGCGGGCTCGAGACGCCGGATCCGGTACTCGAGCATCGCGCGTGCGGCGGGCGGGCAGGTCGCGGCCAGGAACGGCAGCGTGAACACGTCCGCGTCCCAGAACACGTGGCCCCGGTAGCTGGGTCCGCTGAGCCCCCGCGGTCCCACCACCGCCTCGCCGGAGGTCGGCACGGAGGCCATGAGGTGGAACAGCCCGAACCGGACCGCCACCTCGAGCTCAGGGTCGCCGTCGATGCAGACCAGTGCATCGTCCCAGCGCTGGGCCCACGCCGCCCGCTGCTCAGCCAGCAGGGCGTCGAAGCCGACACCCGCTGCGCACTCCAGCCCAGCGAACGCCTCCTGCCTGGGCGTCATCCCGTCGGGGTCCCCGACGAAGTTGGCCAGCCTGTCGATGATGCGCCGCCCAGCCGCGGTCCGCTCCTGCTGTACCGTCGCGGCCGCGATCGCACCCCCGGCATCCGTGCGCACCTCTGCCGTGGACCTCTCCCCCAGTTGCCGACGCTCGAAGGTGCCATCCGTGGCCGGCGGGATCAGCGCGGTGCCGAGGTGCAACCACTCCGGGGCCCCCTCGGCCCGCAATGCGAAGCACCCGGGCCGAACCAGTGAGGCGAACCGCAGCGACCGCAGCGCAACCGGGGTGGCGGCCTGCTCGCGGTACAGGACCCCGCTGCGAAGGTCGAAGGTGCGCCGGTCACGCCGGAGGTCCACGCGTTGCAGCAGGTGCAACCCCGTCCAGCCGGGTCCCTCGAGTAGCGCCGGGGGCTCGGTCGAGTCGTCGAAGACACCGGCCGCCAGAACCCGGGGCAGCGCGCCGAGGCCCTCCTCCTCCCTGATCCCCCTGGTGCCGAACCGGGTGTCTGCGACCGTCAGCAGCGACTGGTGCGCGCGCCGCTGCGCAGGGTCGTCACCCGAGACCGTGATCGTCCAGGCCGGGTCCTCGTCGATGCTCGGGACGACGCCGGCGGCCCGCCTGTCGGCCTGGTCGGCCAGCAGCGCGACGCACGCTTCCACGGCACCCCCCATCCAGCGCATCGACGGCGGCGGCCCGGCGGGGCGACGCGGCAGGACCGACACGACCACCGCGCGAGTGGCGGCCGCCGGAAGCGCGAACTGCCACAGCCAGCCGACGACGAGGACCAGCCCGGCACCGATGCCCCGACGACCCAATCGCTCGGTCAGCTGCGCCACCTCCAGCGGCGGGTCGTGACCGGCCACCACGACGTCGACGCCGAGGTCGCGCAGCCGCTGGATGACGCCGTCCAGGGCGGGGCCGTCGAGCAGCCCGCGCGCCCCGCCCTGCGGCGGGCACACGACGATGCCCTCAAAGAGGACGTCGGTCGGCCGGCCGGGGCCGGCGAACACCTGCGCCGGGGTCAACCGCAGCAACTCGGTCAGGTCGTCGAGCACCATGTCGGCCCCACTGCCTGCCAGCGCCTCAGGCTTCCCGCGCCGGTCCACACCGACGACCAGCCCGAAACCACCGGATCGCCCAGCCTGCACCCCCGAGATCGCGTCCTCGAAGACGATCGCATGCGGCGGTGCCACACCCAACAGCTCAGCCGCCTTGAGGTACGTATCCGGCGACGGCTTGCCCGCAAGGCCCCAACGCCGGGCCTCCACCCCGGTCACCCGGACGTCGAAGCGATCCAACAGGCCCGCCCGGTCCAGCATCGCCGTGCAATTCTCACTGGCCGACACAACGGCCAGCCGCTTGCCCGCAGCCCGCAGCGCATCGAGCAGCTGCACCGTGTCGGCGAAGACCTCGACACCCTGCGTCGCGAGTTCCTCGGCGAAGTAGGCGTTCTTCCGGTTACCAAGCCCGCAGCACGTCAGGCGGTCCGGGGGATCGTCCGGTGCCCCTTGGGCCAGGCGGATCCCCCGAGAGGCCAGGAACGCCGCGACCCCGTCGTAGCGCGGACGGCCGTCCACATGGACCCGGTAGTCACGATCGATGTCGAAGGGCTCGAAGGCGCCGCCCTCGCGTGTGGCCCAATCGGCCAGGAACTCGTCGAACAGCCGCTTCCACGCCGCCGAATGCAAGGTGGCGGTCCGGGTGATCACCCCGTCCAGGTCGAACAGCATGGCCTCATAGCCCTGCCAGACCCAGTTCCCCCCGGGGTTGTCGGCGGCGCCGAGGTCGGTCGTCATCCAGGCACCCCTCCACAGGAGGAACAGACACCACTACCCCCCATGGGCTCAATGAATGCTACAACCGAGACGATGGCGAACGCCACGATCGGCCCTCCCCAACCCGGGGCGGACGCGCATCTGGAACATGACCGAGGCTGGGAGGGTGTTCCCCCCCGTCGGGCAGTTCGGACGCATTTCCTCCGCGAGTCAGTCGCCCATCGGTCCCTGCACCGCCACGGTGAGTAGGACTGCACTGTCCTCGAGGGCTTCCACGCCGTGCCGGCCGGGCGGGATGACCAGGTGGTCTCCGATTGTTGTGTCCCAGGCGGACTCACCGCTGGTCAGGCGCACCGTGCCGTGCAGGACCTGCAAGGTGGCCTCCCCAGGGTTCTCGTGTTCGTCGAGGTGGCGACCGCTCGCGAGCGCGATCAGCGTTTGGCGCAGCGCGTGCTGGTGGCCGCCGTAGAGGGTGTGGGCGCTGCGCCCGCTCGAGGCCTCGCGGGCGATGGTGAGGTGCTCTCGCACCAGAGCGGTCAACGAAGTGATCTGCATCAGGGTCCCTTCTCGGATGGGTTGGTGGTCGGATGAAGCCGGGGCGGGTCAGGTGCGGAAGACCCGGACGTGGCCGCGGACCTGGCTTCCTGCGTGGTGTGGTGGGTCGGTGAGGCTCAGGGCGCCAAACGCGCCCACGACCGCCCGCCGAGCCAAGGACCCGTGGGCCTCGAGGCCCCCGCCGCCAACCGTGTCCGGACCCGGTCAACCGGTCAGGTCCCGCCGGCGGGCACAAGGTCGGTCAGGTCGACGCCGGGGTCAGCCAGACGCTCAGGGCGGGGGGTCTCACCGGATCGCAGAAGGGTGTCCAGGGCGTCGCCCTGGTCCCAGATGTTGGCGTTCATCGCCGCCAGGACCCGGCCCTGGTGCAGCCAGAACGCGAGGAACTCCCGAGACGCCGGATCCCCGCGGAACACCACCTGGTCCCAGGTGGCGGCATGCCCCCGGTACTCCATGCCGAACTCGTACTGGTCGGAGTAGAAGAACGGCATCTGGGTGAACGCCACGGGGGCGCCGAGCATGGTGCCGGCCGCGGCCAGGCCCTGCTTGATGGCGTTGTCCCAGTGCTCCACCCGCAACCGGGCACCCAGCAGCGGATGCCACGCGTTGGCCACATCACCGGCCGCGTAGATCCGCGGGTCGCTGGTGGTCAGGAACTCATCGACCAGGATCCCGTTGTCCACCGCGAGGCCTGCCTGCCGGGCCAGCTCATCGCGGGGGGCAGCCCCGACACCGATCACGATCAGGTCCCCCGAGATCGTCTCACCGTCGGTGGTGCGCACCCCTTCCGCCCGATCGGTGCCCACAACTTCCGCGACACCAGTCCCCAGGCGTAGGTCGACTCCGTGCTCGGTGTGCAGGTCGGCGAACACCGCCCCGACTGCTGCACCCAGGACCCGAACCAACGGGAACGCGTCCGGCGTGAGCATCGTCACCTGCGCACCGAGCATCCGAGCGCACGCGGCCACCTCACAACCGATCCAGCCCGCCCCCACCACCACGACCCGACCCCCCTGCGCGATCCGCTCGCGCAGGGCGTCGGCGTCCGCCAGGGTGCGCAGGGACACCACACCCGGCAGGTCCACACCGGGGATGTCCAGTGCCCGTGGCGACGCGCCGGTCGTGAGCAGCAACCGGTCATAGGCCAGCGACTCAGCCCCCGTGATCTGCACCTGACGGGTCGCCCGGTCGATCGCGGTCACCGCCGTGGCGGTCCGCACCTCGATGTCGTGCTCGGCATAGAACCCCGCCGGGTGAACCAGCAGGTCGGCCATGACCTTGCCGCCCAACAGGTACCCCTTGGACAGCTCAGGGCGCGCATACGGCAGCGACAGGTTCCTCCCCGATCAGCACGATCCGGCCGTCGAACCCGGCCTCGCGCAAGCCCTGCGCCGCCTTCGCCCCCGCCAGCGAGGCACCCACGATCACGAACACCCGACCTGCCATCGCTCACTCCCGTTCCACCGAATGACTGCTGATGATGCTGCGACTTCCTGCACTCTCACGATCGATCCACAGGTGCCACAGCCGACGGACCAGCTCAGAGAGCTCACCAGTGAGAGGCACGGCCGATGCCTCCATCGGCGGTCGCAGCCAACCAGCTTCTGGTATCTCGGCCTGGAGGATCTCAAGGGGGATCCGGTCGCCAATCCCAAGGGCCTGTGTCCACTCGACCAGCACATGCTGGCCAACTGTGCCGGGGCGATCGAGACGTGCCGACAGGAACGGGGCGCACAGGACGCCTCCCCGGGCGATCAGCCCGGACGTCCAGCCCGTGAGCAACAAGTACGCGCTCGCGCCCCGAGGGATCCCACGGTGCTTGTCCACGCACAGGAGCGTCGGCAGGGGCATCCCCCGTCCACCGGGGCGCACTGCGGGAGCGCCGATCGGCGTCCGGGGACGTGGCACAGTCGGCGACCAGCGCAACACAACACCAACCTCCGCGTCCAGTTCAGCCCGCGACCCCTGCTTCGCAGCCAATCCAGCCTGGATGCCTCCCACTCCCGCGGCATGCGACTGCGCCACCGCCCGAGTCCGGGCGGCCCGCGGCACCTCAGCGCCGCGCACCGGTCAGTCATCCCTCACAAGCAGAACCACGACGCAGGCTTCGGCCCGTCGCCTGAGCTGCCTTCGGTGCCGACGAGAGACCCGGGGAACCGTCACTGCCCTCGCTCCACAAGTCCAAGGCCGGCATGATCCACAAGCCGTCGTGCGCACGCCCCACTCGAATCCATATGGCGTGCAAGGGACAGGTCCCACAGTCGAGGCCTTCCTTTCAGTCAGCCAAGCCTTACCAGACTACGAACTCCGAGGGCATGTCACAACACCCTGGAGTAACGAACTCGTAAGCGACGTCCCCGGTGGACGGCGGTGTCGCCTCACCGCGCGACACCCTCCCCGCGGGTTAGGCGGAGGGCGGCGGCTGGCCGCAGGCGGCCAGGCCGGCCTGCGCGGTGGCCGAGGTCCGAGGAAGGTCAGCGGGCAGCGCCGTCACCAGCAGGTTGAACGCATCGGCCACCAGGCTGATCGGCCTCGACCGGCCCACAAGCACGGACTCGGCCCAGCCGACATGGTCGGTCACGATCCGATCGTCACCGACCAGGGTCGCAGCAAGGACCGTCCGCAGCGTGAACGCCAGCATCCCGCGCGCCTCGGCCAACGAGGACTCGCCACCAACGAGGTGAGCCCCGCGCACGACAGCCAATTGGGTGGCCGCCCCCACCACGCGGGTGAACTCCCGGGTGGCCAGGGCCATCTCGGCGGCGACGTCCGGCCGCACGGCGTCAGGACGAGGGACGCCAGCCGGCCCCGAGATCGCGTCGTCGAGCAGGGCGATCCCGGCGCCCAGGTCCCCGGCCCCCATGTCCGCCCCCAGCGCCACGCCCCACACACCGTCAGGCCCGAAGCCCCGACCCCCGCACACGATGCTCTTCCCGGCCGCGCGCAGCGCGGTGATCGTGCGCCAGGCACCGATCAACGAGCTCGGCATCGAGCACGACACCGCGACCACGCCAGGGGACTCCGATCCCAGGAACTGGGCCAACTCGGCAGCCGGGACCGACGGTCCCACGAAGTCCACGTCGAAGCCCTGCAGCCGCAGGACCTCGCTGACCAGCCGGCCCGGAAGGACATGCCACTCCCCCTCCGCGCACGCCACTGCAACCCGACCACGCTCACCCCTCGCGGTGGGCAGCCCGATCGGCAGGGCCTGCTGGGCCACCGCCTGGATCACCGCCTCTGCCACCGCAGAGGCACGATGCTCCTGAGCGACGTCCCACCGGCCCTCCTGCCATGCCAGGCCGACCTCAACCTGCCCCACACCCACAAGCTCGGTGAGTACGGCGTCGGCCGGAATCCCGCGGTACAGCAGGTCGAAAGCCACCTCAGTGGCCCTGCGCCGATCCCCTCGCCCAAGCGCGTCCAAGTAGTCCGCGCGCGGCTCGAGAAGGTCCACCTCGACGAGATCGGGTAGGGCCACAGCGTCCTCCCTGAGGCCGCATCCCACAAGGCCGGCACCCGCACACCACGATAACCGCAAACCCCCGTACCCGACTCCCCCGTGCGATGCACCCTGCACCGGGCTGGTGTTGGGCAACTCGCTGGCGGTCGGATGGGTCGCAGAAGCCTCAAACGTGGTGTGCCGCGGCTTCTATGATCCATAGGTGCCCACTCCGGTGCTCGCCACCAAGCTGTTTCCGCCGACGCCGAGGTCCGAGCTGGTGGCGCGGCCAGGGCTTGCCGAGCAGTTGGACAGCACCCTGAACCGCGGTCACCGTCTCACCCTGATCTCCGCGCCCGCTGGCTTCGGGAAGTCGACGCTGCTCAGCGATTGGGCAGCGCGCCGCGCAGACGCCGACGTGGCGGTGGCCTGGCTCTCTCTCGACGAGGGCGACAACACGCTGTCGCGGTTCCTTGCCCACCTGTGGGCGGCACTTTCCAGCGTCGGGCTCGACCTGGACGCCGAGGAGCTGGACGCCCTGATCGCGGCGCCCACGTCCGCGGCAATGACCGCCGTCGTCAACGAGGTCGAACAGGTGGGGCGGCGGCGACCCGGCAGCCACTGGCTGCTCGTGCTCGACGACTACCACGCGATCGTGGCACCAGAGGTCCACGAGGCGATGACCTTCCTTCTGGACCACATGCCAGAGCAGCTGCACCTGCTTGTGGCGACGCGCTCGGATCCGCCGTTCCCGCTGTCCAGGTTGCGCAGTCGCGGACAGTTGACCGAGGTTCGGGCCGCGGATCTTCGCTTCGCCCCGGCGGAGGCGCGGGCGTTCCTCAACGAGGTGATGGGCCTGGGCCTCGCGGACAGCGACGTGCAGGCCCTCGAGGAGCGCACCGAGGGCTGGATCGCTGGCCTGCAGCTGGCCGCGCTGTCCCTGCGTGGACTCGCCGAGCACGGGGCAATCGTCGACTTCATCAAGGCCTTCACCGGCAGCAACCGGCTGGTCATCGACTACCTGGTGGACGAGGTCCTGGCACGCCAGAGCGCCGAGGCGCGCGACTTCCTGCTGCGTACCTCAGTCCTGCAGCGACTGACCGGATCCTTGTGTGACGCGGTCACGGGACGGACTGGCGGCGGGCGCGTCCTCGAGGAGCTGGACCGCGCCAACGTGTTCGTGGTCGCGCTGGATGGGCAGCGCTCCTGGTACCGGTACCACCACCTGTTCGGCGACGTCCTTCGGGCTCGCCTGATGGCCGAGCAACCGGAGCAGGTCCCTGCGCTGCATCGGGCGGCCAGCGGTTGGTACGCCGCTCATGGCCTCCTCGGGGACGCCGTCCGCCACGCACTGGCCGCTGGCGACGACGACCGCGCCGCCTACCTGATGGAGTCGGCTCTGCCGGAGCTGCGCCGCACCCGGCAGGACGCCCTGATGCTGCACTGGATTCGGTCGCTGCCCGAGCCCGTGGCGCGACGGCGCCCAGTGCTCAGCATCGTGTCCGCGTGGTCGCTGATGATGACCGGCGACCTGGCCGGCATGGAACGTTGGCTCGACGACGCCGAGGTCGCTCTGGCCGCCGGCGCTCACGACCAGGAGCTCGCGGCGACCTGGGCGGACACCGAGGACTTGCGCACCGCACCGGCGACCCTGTCGGTCTACCGCGCGGCGTTGGCGCAGGCGCGGGGCGACATCCCGGCCACGGTGGCCCACGCGCGGCACGCCGTGGACATGGCCGGAGCCCAGGACCACTTCGTGCGCGGGGCCGGGGGTGGGATCCTCGGCCTGGCTGCGTGGGCAGGCGGTGACGTGGAGGAGGCATTGGCCACCTTCTCGGAGGCGGTTCGCAGCCTGCACGCGGCAGGAAACCTGGTCGACGAGCTGGACAGCACTGTGGTGCTCGGCGACATGTGGCTCACAGCGGGCCGCCCCCACCGGGCACGGGCGCTGTACGAGCAGGCCCTGGTGACCGCGACCCGGGGCGGCGAGCCGTACCCGCGGGCCACGGCCGACCTGCACGTGGGGCTCGCCGAGTTGGACCGCGAGCTGCAACGATCTGGCAGGGGCAGCAGCACATCTCGAGACCGCGAGGGTGCTCCGTGAGCACAGCACGATCACCGAGAACCGGTACCGATGGTTCGTGGCCGCCGCGCAGGTCCGCGCCGCGTCCGGGGACCACGTCGGCGCGGTGAAGCTGCTCGACCAGGCCCACGCGCTGTACCGGCCGGGCTTCTACCCGGAGCTGCGTCCGATCGCTGCCATGCGCGCCCGCGTGCAGATCGCGGCGGCAGACCTCGGCCCGGCCGAGGAGTGGGCGCTCGACCGCGGCGTCACGGCCAGCGACGACGTGACCTTCCTGCGGGAGTACGAGCACCTCACCCTCGTGCGGCTCCTGCTGGCCCGGCACCGTCCGCGACGCGGCTCCGGGTAGCACGCGCAGCGCGGGGCCGCTGAGCGATGTACTCGCCCTGCTGGAACGGCTCCACGCCGACGCCGCCCCGACGCGAGCCGGCAGCCTGCTGGAGATCGGCATGCTGCGCGCCGTGACCCTGCATGCCCGGGGCGACCGACCGGAGGCGCTCGCCGAATTGGAGCAGGCCCTCGTACGCGCACCGGAACCGGAGGGCTACGTGCGCCTGTTCCTCGACGAGGGGGCCCCGATGCTCGCCCTGCTGCACGACGCCGCTGCCAGCGACGGGGAGCAGCGGGTCCGACGTGGTGCGCCAGCACGCCCGACGACTCCTCAACGCCGCCGCCAGCGCGCAGATGTCGCCCGCGGCGGCCCCCGGCGGAGTCCCAATGGCCGACCCGCTCAGCGAACGGGAGATCGAGGTCCTGCGCCGGCTCGACAGTGACCTCACCGGACCCGAGATCGCCCGCCAGCTGTTCGTGTCCCTGAACACGCTGCGCACCCACACGAAGCGCATCTTCACCAAGCTCGACGTCACCAACCGCTCTGCCGCCGTCCGCCGCGCCCGCGAGCTTGGTCTGCTGTAGCCGCCCAGGGCAGCCGGGACGCCGCCCCGCACGCTCCCGCCGCGCGGGCACAGTCACATCGTCAGTCACCACATGTGGTGACGCTGAGGCCAACCCCGCCGCCATACGTTCTCAGACATCCCGAGGCATCCGCCGCGGACCACCGAAACAGCCAAGGAGCCGGCCATGACCATCACACCCACCACCCTCACCCGCGCCGCAGGCGTCGCCGCGGTCGCTGCGGGCCTCATCTTCATCGGAGTGCAGTTCAACCACCCCCACCTCGACGTCACGTCCATCACCACCACAGAAGTGGTGATCCGGAACTCGCTGAAGGCGCTCATGGCCGTCCTCGCACTTGTGGGCATCACCGGCATGTACCTCAGCCAGGTCCGACGCAACGGACTGCTCGGACTCTTCGGCTACCTGGTGCTCGGCGGCGGCTACCTGCTCATCATGAGCACCACGATCGTCGCCGCGTCCATCCTGCCGCTGGTCGCGGGAACCGACCCCGCCTTCGTCACCGACGCCATCGCCATCTCCACCGGCGGCACCGCCAGCGGTGACGTCGGTCTGCTGGCATACCTGAGCAAGGCCCAGGATCTCGGCTACCTGCTCGGCGGACTCCTCTTCGGCATCGCCCTGTTCCGCGCACACGTCCTGGCCCGCTGGGCCTGCGCGCTGCTGGCCGTCGGAGGGGTCGTCACCATCGCGCTGTCGGTCATGCCCGACGCGTTCTACCGGCTTCTGGCCCTACCCAACGGAATCGCCATGATCGGCCTGGGCTACTCGCTGTTCCGCACCGCTCGTACCAGCCACGCCGCGCAGGCGGCGGCCGTCAGCAGTCGGCCCGTCGCGACGGCGCGTGCGGCATGAACCAGCCCACCACTCTCGGTACCCGGTCGGCGCCTGCGCGCCGTCCGGGGCTCCGGGGGGAGTCGAGCTGGCGGGTTCCCGCCGTGCTGGTGGCCCTCACCACCATCCCGCTGGTGGCCGGGTCACTGCGCCTCCTTGAGGTTGCCGGCGGTCCTGCCTTGCTGCCCACCAACCCGCGGATCGATGCCTCGCCCGCCCCTCTCGTCCTGCACGTCGTCGCCGCTGCGGTGTTCGCCGTCGTCGGGGCGTTCCAGTTCCCCGCCCGGTTGCGCCGCCGCCACCGCGCCTGGCACCGCCGGGCAGGCCGCGCCGTCGTCGGAGCCGGTCTGGCCGTCGCTGGCTCCGGGCTCTGGATGACGCTGTCCTACCCCGACGCACCCGGTGGCGCGCTGCTGTGGGCCGTCCGGCTCGTGGTCGGCTCCGCGACGGCCACCTGCATCATCCTGGGCATCAACGCGATCCGACGTCGCGACGTCGCCGCGCATCGAGCCTGGATGATCCGCGCCTACGCCCTCGCCGTGGCTGCGGGCACCCAGGCGTTCACCCAAGGCGTCGGCGAGGGCATCTTCGGAACCAGCGACCTCAGCACCGCGTTGTCGGTCACGTCCGGTTGGGTCATCAACCTTGCAGTCGCCGAGTGGATGATTCGCCGTTCGGGTGTCCGCCGGGCGCGGCGAGCGCGAGCGGCGTTGGCGGGGGCCTGAGGCATGAACTGCCCCAGCCCCGCCGCCCCGGTGTGCTACGAACTGCGCATCGAGGGACACCTCGACCAGCACTGGTCGGCGTGGTTCGGCGGCCTCACCATCACCCACGACGGCGACGGCACGACGACCCTCCGCGGCGTCGTGACCGACCAGTCGGAACTGCACGGCCTGCTCGCCAAAGTCCGCGATCTCGGGGTCACCCTCGTGTCGGTCACGCCCCTCGACACCGGGTCCCGGTGACGCGATCCTGGTCGCCCTCGACGAGCGCACGGACACCGAGGGTCTGGCGCGGTGGGCGTCGGCGGTGCATACCCGTGACGTTCGACTGTCCGGGCAGATCGTGCACCAGGGTCGCCAGACGATGCGACCTCACCCAAGCAGGCAGCGTGACGCGTTAACGGCCCCGAACACAGCCCTGGCTTCCTGCAGGTACCCTGAAGGAAGTGCCCGGCGTCGGAGGTGTCCGGGTGCTCTGCGAGGAACTGAGGATCCTGTGGTCGCACGTCCAGCCCGGGTGTTGGCCGCCGGGGCAGCGGCACTCTTCGTGCTCACCGCCTGCACGTCGGATCCCGAACCGTCGCCGCCGGTCAGTGATAATCCGACCTCCTCCGCGTCGGCATATGTCAGCGACGACCTCGCCGCCTACTACGGCCAGAAGGTCCGCTGGGAGGGGTGCCCCAGCGACGATGGCTTCTCCGTGCAGGGCAAGGACACGTTCGAGTGCGCCACGATCAAGGTCCCGCTGGACTACGCGAGGCCTGGCGACGGCAGCACCGACCTCTCGGTCCTGCGACGGAAGGTGAAGAGCCCGCGGGGTTCTCTGATTCTCAATCCCGGCGGGCCCGGAGCCTCGGGCGTGGACTACGCGCGTGCGGCGCGCGTGGTTCTCACCCGCCAGCTGCTCAGCGCATACGACGTGGTCGGCTTCGACCCACGTGGGGTGGTCCGCTCAGACCCCGTGGACTGCCTCGATGACGCCCAGCTCGACGCCCTCTTCGCCACGGACGGGACGCCGGACACCCCTCAGGAGGTCGCCGACCTGGCCGCGCAGTCGCGACTGGTTGGCGTTGGCTGCAAGGCGAAGTCGCCTGGGATTGCCCCGTTCATGGACAGCGAGTCTGCGACGCGCGACATGGACATCCTCCGCGCGGTCCTCGGCGACGAGAAGCTGAACTTCCTCGGCAAGAGCTACGGCACCTATCTGGGCGCCCAGTACGCAGAACTGTTCCCCGACAAGGTCGGCAAGGTCGTGCTCGATGGTGTGCTGCCCAGCTCACTGGACTCCGACGAGACAACACTGGGCCAGGCCAAGGCGTTCGACCTCGCACTGCGCCGCTTCGTCGAGGACTGCATCACCCAGGAGGACTGCCCGCTGCCGCGCGACGTGGATGCTGGTTCGCAGAGCATCCAGCAGTTCATCGCCGATCTGGACCAGAACCCGCTCCCGGGCGTGGGTGATCGGATGCTCACCCAAGCGCAGGCCACCTATGCGATCCAGAGTTATCTGTACGCCCCGCCGACCGACTGGGAGGTTCTGCGCTTCGGCCTTGATGCGGCCTTCCAGGGTGACGGCAGCGTGCTCCTGCAGATGATGGACGAGCGTACGGACCGCAACCCCGACGGGACCTTCGCCAACAACGGCAACGAGGCGTTCTACGCAGTGTCGTGCCTGGACCGTCCGGCGGTGGGCGGGGTCGACCACGCTGCTGCGCTGGCCGAGCAGTGGGCCGCCGAGGCGCCGGTGTTCGGCCCGTACATGGCGTGGGGCAACCTCCCGTGCTGGCAGTATCCGATGGGGGCGGGCACGGCCGAGGCCGCCGGTGATCCGCCGGTGTTCCGGGCCCAGGGCTCGGCACCGATCCTCGTGGTGACCACCAAGTACGACCCCGCCACACCGTACGAGTGGGGCGTGGAGGTGGCCGGCGAGCTCGACAACGCCACGCTGCTCACCTACAACGGCGACGGGCACACCGCGTACACGTCAGGGTCGAGTTGCATCGACAAGGCGGTGGACGCGTACTTCCTCGACGGCATGCTGCCCACTGAGGGCACGGTATGCCAGCCGGACCCGGGCAGCGGGAGCACCGGTGCATAGGAGCAGCCAGCAGGGGCCATTGACTTGCCGCGCGTGTGAGAGGACGCTCGGTTTGTAGGAGTCGTCCTGGCGAGCGGCACCTGGTGGTGCTCGGGGGCACCTCGGAAAGGCAGGGTCGGCTTCCGGAGAGGAGCGACCATGGCCCACACGATCGGACGGCCGCTCATCGCCGTGCTGGTCGCTTCACTCACGGTGCTCGCACCGTCCGCCGCGTCGGCGTCGGCGCAACCCCATCCGCCGTACATGGAACGGTTCTACTGCCACCGGCTCGTCCATCCAGTGGCCATGCATGGTTACCCCTGGCAGTTGCCCAACAGGGCCTTCTGCCTACCGCGCCCCGCCTCCCGCGGCGCCGATTCCCAGATACGACCCCCAGCCCACGCAACCGGTTGACCACCACGGTGACTTGCGCGGCATCGCGAGGCGGCCCGAGGAGGTCCGCAAAGGGGGGTGTGGGCTGCTCCGATCCACGGATCGAACGGACAGCGAGATCGTCCACGGCAAGCGCCGCGTCACCGCCGACACGGCTCTGCGCCTGGCCCGCTACTTCGGCACTACCGACCTGTTCCGGCTCAACCTGCAGACCCGCGTCGACCTCGAGATCGAGAAGGACCACCTCGGCACCACCCTCGAACAGATCCACCCCCTGCAGAGCGTCTGACCCCCGACCCACCCAAGCGTTTCGCGGCAGGATGGGGCACCGGACGGTGTCCACGCAGCGTCTGCGCCGCGGCCTCCTCCGGGATATCGAGGGCCTACCTCAGCGGGGAGCGTCTTGCCTGCTCAGTGATCTCCGCCGGGGCTCATGCGCCCTTGGTCGCGGTGCACAGGAACACGCCGAACTCGCGGTCGCCCTTGAGGATGGTCGTGGCGTCGACGAAGTTGACATTGGCGAAGCCGGCGCGGGCCAGCTGCGCGGTGAGGCGTTCCCTGTCGAATCCGTGATGTCCGTCGAAGTCGGCCTTGTCGGCGTGGAAAGCGCCGTCGGGATCCTCGTCAAGGTCCGCGATAGCCAGCCGGCCACCGTCGACCAGGAGCCCAGCCACAGACCGCAACAGCCCATCGAGGTCCGGCACGTGGTGCAACGCCATGGAGCTCCACACCACGTCGTAGGACCCATCGAGCCGGTCCGTCGTCAGGTCAGCTTGGACAGCGCGCAGCCGGTCACTGAGCCCGGCCGCCTCGATCCGCTCCCGCGCGACCCGCACCATTCCAGCGGACGGGTCGGTCACCACCGCGGAGCCAACCCGGTCGGCGAGCAGGATGCTCAACCGACCCGTGCCACCGCCGACGTCGAGCGCGCTCATCCGGGGGCTGAGGTCCACTACCTCTTCGATGGCCCGGGCCACCGCCACCTGCCGCGCCTCGTGACCGGGGTCGTCGTCCCAAGTCGCCGCCTCGGCGTCAAAGCGTTTGTGTTCGTGCATGTGCTCGACCCTAGCCCCCGCAACTCCAACCCGAACTGTCCACAGGGCGGCTCGAACCGGGACCGGGCGGACCGCGAGCGCTCCGGCCTCGGCACACGGGAAGTCGTGTCTGTCTGATTCTGAAGCGCTTGAGGACATGCAGGTGCCTGGGCACCTGTTCCGTGTGATCGCTATTGGGCGGGGATTCTCGGGCGGTGCTTGGCAGGGTGTGTGCTTCCACACCCGCCAAGCGGCACTCAGGACCATGTCCACGATGTCGTTGGCTGAGGCCAAGGCCCACCTGTCCGAGGTCGTCAACCGGGTGAGCACCCAGCACGAACGGGTGACCGTGACCGTGCACGGGCGCGCGTCGGCCGTGCTCCTGGCACCCGAGGACCTGGAACGGCGTGAGGAGACCATCGCCGTCCTGGCCGACAGCGACCTGCTGCGCCAGCTGGCCCAGGCGGACGACGATGTGGCCGCCGGACGGGTCGAGACCGCCGACGAACTGGCTGCAGCGATGCGCCAGCGCCGGACCACGGCGTGAGCTCCGATCCGCCCTATCGGTTGGCGATCACTGCGACCGCGCGACGGCAACTCGCCGAACAGCTCCCCGAAGCCGTCGCATTCGCCGCCCATGAGTTCATCAACGGACCCCTGCTGGTCAATCCGCGCCGCGTCGGCGAACGGCTGATGCCCCCGCTCGGCGATCGCCACAGCGCCCGCCGGGGGACCTACGGCGTCCTGTACCGAATCGACGACAGTGCCCGCATCGTGACCGTGCTCGCGGTGGCACCCCGATCCGACGTCTACCGCCCGCAGTAGCCCAGCGACGGCGTATCGAGCAGGTGGGCCACCCGACCCACGGGCCCCCCAGACGTATTGGCTGCTGCGCGACTCGCGGCCGGAAAGGGGCAGGTCACGGGGCGAGGAGCCCGAGGGGTACCACGCCGATCCCGTCGGGTCGCCGGTAGGCCTGCGGGCCGGTGTTGATGATGAGGGCGTCGAGGAGGTCTGCGCCCATCTGACGCGCCAGCCAGTGCAGGTGTCGGGTGTCTCGGTCATCGACAGTGCCCGCGAGCTTGACCTCGACGGCCACGACCTTGCCGTCGTCGCGGCTGAGGACCAGGTCGACCTCGTGGTCGCCGTTGCGGGTGCGCAGATGCCCGACTCGGGCTTCAGCGGCCTGGGCCGGGACCCGAAGGCACAGGGTGGCCAAGGACTCGAAGAGGTGGCCCAGCAAGCTGCCGGCTTGAGGTCCGATGGCCGCTCCTTCACCAGCCAAGAGGGCATCGACGTCCAGGCCGAGCAGTCGGGCGGCCAGCGCGGGATCGGCCAGGTGGTGCTTGGGCGCCTGCCCCAGCCGGGTCAGGGCGCTGCCGGTCGGCCACCAGGCGGGAACGGGGTCGAGCAGCCACAGCTGGGTCAGTACATCGCGGTAGGCGATGCTGGTGGATCGGGCTGGTTTGTCACTCTGGCCCGGGGTGGCCGCATCGAGGATCCGCGAGTAGCTGGCGGTCGTGGCCGCTGCGGCCGCGTAGGCACGCAGCCACGCCAGCATCGCTTCGGGTCGGCGCACGGCCAGACCCTGCTCGTGGACATCGCGGTCGACGGCATTGCGCAGGTACGAGTCCAGCTGGAAGCGGCGCGCCCTTGGCGAGAGGTCACGAAGGGCGGGGAAGCCGGAAGCGACGATCTGCTCGACGTAGTCCGCCAGACGGAGGCTGCACTCGCCAGCGAGTGCCGGTCGGCGCCCCGTCAACAGGGCGCCCAGGCTGACTGTGGGCTCGCCGATGCCGCGTTCGGACAGTGTCATCGGCCGCATACGCAGCCGCCCGATCCTGCCCGCCCCAGAATGCGCCGTGGCACCTGGAGCAGGTGACGCGCTGCCGGTCAGCAGGAACTGGCCTCCGGCCGGATCCTCATCCACCGCCCTTCGCACGACGTCCCACACAGCGGGTACCTTCTGCCACTCGTCGATCAGCAAGGGGCGGGCCAGCCGAAGCAGTGACTGGGGATCGGCCTGGACAGCCTCGCGCCTGGCCTTGGAGTCGAGCCTGAGGAGCCCGTGCACATGCTGCTCGCCCGTGGTCGTCTTGCCCACCGCCTTAGGACCATCGATCGCGATCGCCGGCACCTGTCCGAACAGGTCGTCCAACTCCCCGTCGAGGATCCGCCGCACGTAGTCCACCGCTGAACCCTACAGTCCGCAGCAAGGGAATCAGTCAATTCGCATGCAATGCTCGGGCGATCAGCAGACCAGTCGAGATGCCAGCCACGCGACCGCGCCGAGGATCGGAACCAGCACGATCAGGGCAACCCACACCAGCGTCTGCACGCCGCCGCTATCGCGGGAACGGCCAGCGAAACCAGCGCGACGACCGCTAGGACGACCGGGGGGTTGGCCGTTCCGGTGCAGCAGCCGCGGGACGTTCGGCGGTTCTGCGGCGCCATGTCGCCGGGCTACCGTGGAAGTGGGACCGCGGTCCCGAGCACGATCTCGTTGCGGCGGCCCGAAGGAGGGGCCCTGGATACCATGACCACGGCCGGCACCGACGTGGGCGCCCGAGGGAAGAGGCACCGGTTCGAGTTGTTCCTCAGTCACCACACCGACTCGCCGCAGGCACCGCTTGGGCCCGCCGGGGCCGAACAGACGACCCCCAGCCGAGACGAGGCAGGGAACCCCGTTCATCCGATCGAGATGGACGTGCTGACGATGATCGCGGTGTCGACGGTCGCCTGGGCCCTGACCGATGTCCTGCACGAGATCGTCGGGCACGGTGGTGCCGCCGTGCTGCTCGGGATCCCGGTCCGGGCGGTGTCGACCACGACCATCTTCGCCGACTGGGACCAGATCCAGTCAATGGGGGAGGTCAGGGCCATTCACGCATCGGCGACGGTGCTCAATCTCGTGACTGCTGGGCTGGCCCTGCTGGCACTGCGCTCGCCGCGGGTGACCAGGCCGGCAACCCAGTACTTCTTGTGGGTCTTCGCCACCATCAGCTTCGTGACCGTCACGCTCAACCTCGTCGCGGGCGCGGACTGGCCTGTGGTCATCGAGGGCATGGAACCGGCCGGTCTGTGGCGTGCCGGGGCCCTTGCCGCGGGCATCCTCGTCGCGGTCGTCAACCACGTGCTCCCGCTGAAGCTGTGGCTGCCCGACCTGCGCGGGCGCCGCGGGCTGCAGCTGAAGATCACCGCCATTCCCGTCCTGGTCCTGCTCGTCGTCCAGACCCTGTCGGTACTGGGCAGCCCGTTCACCGCTGTGCCGAGGGACTCGGGCACCAACGCCCTGGTCTCCTCGTGGGCCCTCACCCTCTTCTTCGGGGTGTGGCTGGCTCTGGTGAACCTGATACCGGTGCCGCGCTCGACCGCGCCGGTGGACAGCATCCGGCTGCCCCGCTCGATGGCCTGGCTGGTGGTCGGGCTGGTCGTCGCCGTGTTCTTCATCGGGGTGCTCGGCCCCGGCCTTGGCCCCCTGGAAGCCGATCCCCGTCTCGCCTGAATCAGCCCCCGGGGCGGCAGCGGGCCGTTCGGCCGTTCCCCGGCGCCGTGTCCCGGGCCTACTGTGGAGATGGGAGCGCGGTCGTCGCGACGACGGAGTCCCGCGGTCCGAAGGAGCAGTCATGAACACCATGACATGGACAGGCATCGATCTTGGCACCCGCCGGAAGATGCACCGCTTCGAGAGGTTCCTCAGCCGTCACACCGACGTGCTCACCGAACGGTTCGGCGCGTCCGAGGCCGCCGTGATGCGCCAGGAGATGTGCGACGAGTACCAGGACCTCCTCCCTCAAGTGCCCGATATCGGCGGACGCCGCAACCCGCTGTCCTCGGCTCTGACGCAGTCCGCTGTCGCGGTGGCGATGTACCGGGTGGTGCTGCGCCACGGCGGCGAGGCGCAGGACGTTGGGGAAGTCTCCTACCGCTACCTCCAGGCCATGATCGAGCGGATCCCCCGGCCGCTGCGCCCCCGGCTGCTCGGCCACCGCCGGGGGCACCTGGAGAGGCTGGCGCGGCGCAGCCAGCAACGCCGCTACCCCGGCGACTGGGTCGGCGAGGTCATCGACGGAGAAGGCCAGCCCTTCGACTTCGGCATCGACTACACCGAATGCGGCGTCGAGAAGTTCATGCGTGCACAAGGTGCCGAGGACCTCACGCCCTACCTCTGCGCCCTGGACTACGTCGCCGCCGAGGCCGCCGAGGAGGGCCTGACCCGCACCAAGACCCTGTCCTGGGGCTGCGACCGCTGTGACTTCCGATTCACCCACCCCGGGAAGACCACGGCCACCTGGCCCCCCGAGTTCGCCGAACGCGCCTGCGGCCAACCCGCACCCGACGCCGTACCTGATTCGGCATGAATGCCGTTCGGGCGATCTGGCCCGACCGTTTCCGCACTCCCGGCACACGCCGAGTGGAATCGGGTCCGCATCTGGCGTCTGTCCACCACGCTGGGAGGCGTTGGCGGATTGTGCTCCCCGCATGAACTGGTGGCCCCAAATGAGCTACCACTGCGGATGTGTCCGCGTGACGACGCCCCCAGGTCCACCCGACGCAACGCAACGTCTTGGCCTGCGGCCGGGACGACCGCCCCGGTGCCAGCCCCACGCCTCGGGGTTGGCCTCCCGCTGCAGGCCGATCGCCTCTACCGGTCGGGTGGTGATTGGGGCCAGTCTCGGAAGTGGGAGGTGGTTGTGATGGCTGCCAAGAAGGTGGAGCACGCAGCGCCGGAGTGGACGGCGAGGGTGAACGGTACCGGGCTGCGGGTGGAAGAGGTCGGGACCGGGGCTGAGACGGTGGTGTTCTCGCCGGCCCTGTTCACGAACCGGCAGTTGTTCGACGCCCCGGTCGCCGCCCTGTGCGGTGACCACCGGTGCATCCGCTACGACCACCGCGGCCAGGGCGACAGCGGCTTCGGCGCCCCTGAGCCGGATCCGCACCGGTTGGGGGTCGAGGGGCTGTACGAGGACGCGGTCGCGCTGCTCGACCAGCTGCAGGTCGAGTCGTGCCACTGGGTCGGGGTGTCGATCGGGGCGATGGTCGGCATGCGGGTAGCTGCGCGCCACCCGGATCGGGTCCGGTCGTTGACCATGATCGGTGTGTCGGTGCGGCCGCTGACCCGGGCGGAGATGCTGCCGTTCGACGTGTCCGCAACGCTGATTCGGGCCACGCACCCGCTGGGGCCGCTCGGCACCGCGGTCCGGCGGCAGGTCGCCGGATTGTCCGTGCGGATGATGTTCGGGTCGACGTTCATGTCCGACCCGACCCGCGCAGCCGATCGCGAGTACTGGCACACACGGTTCGCTGATCAGTTCGTGCCCGAAGGGGTGCCGATGATCCGCGAGGTGTTCAGCTTCTCGGGGAACTCGGTCGAGATGCTCGCCCAGATCCAGGCCCCCACCCTGGTCATCTACGGCGCGGAGGATCCCGGCGCCGAGGTGGAGGCCCAGAAGGCGCAGCAGGCCATCCCCGGAGCCCGCCTGCTGAGGATCCCCGGCGCAGGGCACATGGTCTTCATCGAGCAGCCGGACGTCGGAACCACCGCCATCACCGACTTCATCCGGGAGGTCGAGGCGGCGTAGCCGCAGCCGGGAGCGTGGTGGTCCCTGGACTCCGGCGCCAGAGCCCCACGCACGTCAGCATCGAAGTCCTCGGTGGTGGGGAGTCTCATGTCCATCTCGCACCTCCGTAGCCAACTCGGCCTCCGTCGCTGCCCTGGTCGACAACTTCGGGCACAGGCTGGGACCACCCGCAGCCGTCGACCCTTCCGAGTAGCTCACTGTCCACGAGCTCCTGCAGGACGGGGACAAAGTGGTGGCCCGGGTGACCTTCAGCGGCACACACCAGGGCGAGTTCATGGGGAATCCGGCCAGGGGCAACCACGTCGGGTGGAGCGTCATCGACATCATCGAGGTCCGCGGTGACAAAGCCGTCGCCCACTGGGGCGTCATGGACATGGCTGGGGCGATGGCCCAGATGGGCGCCGCACCCCACTGACCTCGCGGCCCGCCAGCACGCCTCGGTTTCCGCACGTCCGGGGCACGCCGAGTGGAATCGAGTCCACCAGTGGTATCTGCTCTCTACAACTCAGGGCGAAGCATCCCTGGTCCGCGCCCACATTCTTCTTGGGGCAACGACCCCGGTGCATCCACACCCGCCCAAGCCTGCGCCGGGGCAACGCCGGCTAGCGGCGGAATGCAGCGGGTTTGACCTTCAGCACTCACGTGCTTGACGGGGGCCCGAGCTGTGGACTTGCCGCTTGCGGCTACGTTCACCGTGATGTCTGAATTGTACAAAGCAGCGCCTACGGCGTACGATGTGGGAATGGGTGAGATCACCGTCAGCGAGGCGCGGGCTCGGCTGGCCGATGTCGTGGATGCCGCCCGGGTCGGGCACGACCCGGTCTACCTGACCCGTCGTGGCCAGCGGGTTGCCGCCGTGATCGACGCCGAGGACCTGGACCGGCTCATCGCGGCCGCGGAGGACCTGGCCGACATTGAGGCTGCCGCCGCAGCCCGGACCGAGATGGACGAGGGCGAGCCGGCGATCCCCTGGGATCAGGTCAAGGCTGACCTCGGCCTGACATGACGTATCGCATTCAGGTCGCTCCGGCCGCGGTGCGCCAGCTTCGCAAGCTTGACGCTGCCGCGCAGCGCAGGGTGCAGGCAGCCGTCGAGCTGCTGGCCGGCCATCCCCGGCCGAGCGGGGCCAGGAAGCTGGTCGGTGGCGACGGCGAATGGCGGGTCCGGACCGGCGACTACCGCATCGTCTACGAGATCCACGACGACGTCCTGCTCATCCTCGTCGTGGCCGTCGGGCATCGACGCGACATCTACCAGCACCGCTAGTGGCCACTCCACTCCACCGCACGGGCAACACGCCCGACAGGCGGCGATGTGGGGCGCTTACTCTGAGTTGAGTGGCGCCGGGTCCGCGCCTGCAGGTGAGATCCACCCGTGCACCCGGACGGTGTCGCTTTCGGTGTCGAGGTCGGCGAGGTAGTAGTGGAACTCGAGGCCCTCGTAGGCACCTTCGCCGATGTAGTGGGCCCCGCCCCTCCTGCTGCTCCCACTCACAGAGTCGCACGAGCGGACCAACGCCGGCAGAGCCGATGGGCCTCACCCCCGTGAAGCGCCAAGAGGCCCACCCGTACGAGCCCACGTCCAAATCCTGCGGATCGTCCTCGATCTGCGTGACCAGGTTCGAGTCGATCACCTGACCGCCGTAGAGCTGGAGCCCACAGGGTTCCGTGCGGCGCCTCAGGTCTTGACAGTCCTACTTAGGTAAGCGATTGTTTACGTCATGGATTCGTCACATGATCAGGGAGGTGACGTCTGGAAGGCGCTGGCGCATTCAACCCGACGCCAGATCCTGGATCTGCTGTTCGAGTCGCCGGCCACGACGGGATCCCTGGTCACCGAGCTAGCCATGGACCGGCACGTGGTGATGGCCCACCTGACCGTACTGCGGGAGGCCGACCTCGTGCTGACCGAGAAGCATGGTCGGCAGCGGGTCAACTACCTCAACGCAGCACCCCTTCAGCAGATCCACCACCGGTGGATCTCCCCGGCCAGCGGGCCGTGGGCCGCAGCCCTGATCGCCGTGCGCGACGACGCTGAGGCCGCGGCCCGGCAGGACGACTACACCGAGGACAGGACGCGAAGTGGCTGAGACCCAGATCCGGCATTCGATCATCATCGCGGCACCCATCGACACCGTGTGGGCCGAGATCACCAAGATCGGCACCCGTCAACGAGCACAGCTGGACTCGGTCCTCGAGACCAGTTTCCGCCCCGGTGACCCGCTGTACTACAAGTCCGCGGACGGGTCGCGCATCTTCATGGTCGGGCGGGTGCTGGAGTGCGATCCACCGACCACGTTCAGCCACACCCAGGTCCTCACCATGCGAGACGACCCGCTGACCGTGGTCACCTGGCACCTGGAAGCCGTCCCGCAGGGCACCCGGGTCACCCTGGTCAACAGCGGCTGGCCGGCCGGCGCGAAGATGGACAAGGTCGACTCCACATGGAAGGGCATCCTGGCCAGTCTCAAGTCCGTCGTGGAGACCGGGGACGTCACCGGCCGGCAGAAGGTGACCCTGCTATTCATGCGCACGTTCATGTTCATGATGCCGTCCACAACCAAGACCGAGAACGTCACCGTCCCAGACTGACACCCCGATGACGGACCGGGCCAGGCGTTGCCCCGGGATCCAGGCTCAGCAGTCGCTGCCCGCCCTTGCGGCCCGGAGGCCAACACCGCGATACCCCACCGAGTCATACGAGGGCGGCATGAAGGACTCGCCGACCTCACCGGCACGGGCGGTGGCCCGTGCGGCTCTCGGGCTGATACGGAGGAGCCGGGACGCGGTCTCCGGGCACCAGCGACGGGGTCGTCCTAGAGGTCGACCTGGGTGCCGAGGGTGACGACGCGGTCGGTGGGCAGGTTGAAGTAGGCGGTGGGGCTGGCGGCGTTGCGGTGCAGCAGGGCGTAGAACCGCTCGGACAGGGCGGACATGTCGCCCTTCCCGGTGGCGACGAAGGTGCGGTTGCTGGTGAAGTAGATCGCATCATCGGGAAGGACCGTCATGGCGGGCAGCGGTCCGTTCTCGGTGTAGTCCTCGTCGCTACGGATGGCCAGGATGTCCATCAGCAGGGGCACGTGCGGGGTTTCCATGAACCCGGAGCGGATCATGACCTGCTCGATGTTGTTGCCGTGGTCGGCGATCACGAACTTGTCCGGCTCGGTCACCACGGGCACCGTGGCGGTCAGGATGGACACGACCCGCACGTGCTCGGGGAGGCTGTGAAGCAGTTCGACGTGGCTGCTCAGGCTCTGGGGCACGTCGTCCGGGTTCGAGGCCAGGAACACCCCGGTACCGGGGGTGCGGGCGATGCTGCCGTCCTCGATGCCGCCGTGCACATCCGCCCACGACAGCAGGTGCGCCCCGACGTGGCTGTGCAGCAGGTTCGTCCCGTAGTGCCAGACGAACATCACGACGACCACGGCCGCACCGATCATGACGGGGACGTACCCGCCCTGCAGGAACTTGGGCAGGGTCGCGGCCAGGAACGACAGGTCCACCGCCAGGAACACCGCCACCAGGGTGCCCGCACGCAGCGGGGTCCAGCCCCAGGTGTGGACCGCGACCCCGTAGAACGCGATCGAGGTGATCGCCATCGTCCCGGACACCGCGACCCCGTACGCGGCGGCCAGGCTGGCCGAGGTCTGGAACACCAGGACCAGGGTGATGCAGGCGACCATCAGCATGTAGTTGATCGCCGGGATGTAGATCTGGCCCTCGGCCTGCCCGGAGGTGTGGGTGACCCGCACCCGCGGGAAGTAGCCCAGCTGCACGGCTTGGCGGGTCAGGGAGTAGACCCCGGTGATCAGCGCCTGGGAGGCGATGATCGTGGCCATCGTCGCGAACGCCAGCATGATCAGGACCCAGGTCTGGTTCGGGGCCAGCGCGTACAGCGGGTTCTCCGCGGCCTCCGGGTCGTTGATCACGATCGCGGCCTGGCCCAGGTAGGCCAGGACCAGTGCGGGCTTGACCAGTGAGAACCAGGCCAGCCGGATCGGGCGGGACCCGAAGTGGCCCATGTCTGCGTACAGGGCCTCAGCCCCGGTCACGGCGAGGATGATCGAGCCGAGGAGCAGGAACCCGTGGATCCCGTTTCCGGTCAGCGTCTGGAACGCGTACGTCGGCGACAGGGCCCGGATCACCGTCGGCTCCTTGAGGACCTCGACCAGGCCAAGCCCGCCGATCAGGGTGAACCAGCCGATCATCACCGGCCCGAACACCTTGCCCAACAGTTGGGTGCCCCGGGACTGGACCAGGAACAGGACCAGAAGGATCACGCAGGTGATCGGCACGACGAGCGGCTTCAGGCTGGGCTCCAGCACCCCGATGCCCTCGACCGCGCTGAGCACCGAGATCGCCGGGGTCAGCGCCCCGTCGCCGTAGAGCAGCCCCGCCCCGATCAGGATCAGCACCGCTGGAAGAGTGGCTTTGCCCTTGGCCGTCCTTCGCAGGAAGTCCGGCAACAACGCGAGCAGGGCGAGCACCCCGCCCTCGCCGTGGTTGTCGGCGCGCATGATGTAGGTCAGGTACTTGATCGTCACGACCAGGGTCAGCGCCCAGAAGATCAGGGAGGCAACCCCGAGGACGGTGTCGGCATCCCGAGTCAGCCCGTCGACGTCCAGAGACTCCTTCATCGCGTACAGCGGTGACGTGCCGATGTCTCCGAACACCACGCCGGTGGCGCCGACCGCCAGGGCGATCGAGCTGCCCCGCGGGGCCGGATGCTCCCGCAGCGAGTCGATCGACGGCTTGCCATGTGCCACACCTGGACCGTACCGCCCGCGGCTGACCGGAAGGCGCCCGGCAGGCGCTGACCGCTCCTCACGCCGACTCACGCGGGATGCTGGTGGGATCATCACGGGGACGAGGAGGCAGCGCCGATGGAGGTGCCGGTCATCACCGCAGCAGGTGCGCAAGTGGTGCCCACAGCGGAACTGCAGGTCGCCCTGGCTGATCCTGAGGCGACCGTGCGGGTGGACATTCCCGACTGCGACGAGGAGTCCCTGAACGTCCTGCGCGACGTGTTCGGGTTCCACGCAGTCACGATCTGGGAATGCCGACAGCGCCAGCGGATGGCCAGGTTCCACCCCTACCCCGATCACGTCTTCGTCGTCCTGCACTCCCCCGAGCTTGGGGACCACGGGCACGTGCACTACGTCGAACTCGACCAGTTCATCGCAGCCAGCCGGCACCTCCGGGACCGATTCCCGAGGGCCTCGCGGCGATGACGCGCCCGCGGCATGAAGTGAAGCGCTCCGTCGGACACGCGTTCGACTGCTGTCCGGACTGAGCCTCAGCCACCGCACCCACTTCCTGTGCCACTACGGCTTGTAGAGGTGCCAGTTTGGTGCCATACTGATGCCATGCACCTGAACCGATATGTCGATGACATCTCACGTCAGATGGCCGTGGCCGCCGCAGCGGGCGGACCCGAGGCGGAGGCGGTCGCCGAGCGCCTGGTTCTTCCGCTGCGGTCAGCCGTCCGGTTGGCGCTGCTCGAGTCCCTGTCCGCCGCGGCGGATGAGCTCACCCTCGAGTTGGCCCCGGGGTCGGTCGAGGTACGTCTGCGCGGCGGCGAACCCAGCTTCGTCGTCGAGGGCGTGACTGCGACGCCGCCGGACACCGAGCCGGACCCGGCGCCGCCACGCGCCCCCGCCGACACTGCGATCGCTGAGCCGGACGAGGGTGCCAGCCGGATCAACGTGCGGATGCCCGACTCGTTGAAGGCCCGCGTCGAGGCGGCGGCCCTGCGCGAGGGCCGCTCGGTCAACGCCTGGCTCGTGCGCGCCGCCGCCGCTGCGCTCGACCACGCAGCCCCCATCCCCCCCAGCGCTCCCAGCCCACCCGCCCCCTCCCGCCGCGGCTCCAAGCGGGTCACCGGCTGGGCACAGTGAACGAGAGGAACACCATGACGACCTTCCCCACCCCCACTCCCATCGCGGTCACCATCGAGGCGAACTTCGCCGACGTCCAGGTCGTGGCCAGTGACCGCTTCGACACCGTGGTCGACGTCCGCCCGACTGACCCGGACGATCGCGCGCATGTCGAGGTCGCCCAAGCCACCCGCGTCGAGCTGCTCGGCGACCAACTGCGGGTGATCGCCCCGAAGCCGAGCCTGATGGCCCGGATCCTCAACTCCCCCTCGCTCGACATCACGATCAGCCTGCCGAGCGGATCAGCCGTACGCGCTGACCTGGGCGCCGGCAACGTCGCGGCCACGGGCACGCTGGGCCAGTGCACGGTCCGCACGGGCGCGGGCAATATCCGCCTTGGGGACACCGGGGCACTCGAGGCTGGAAGCGGCACCGGCGACATCATCGTCGGCAACGTCGCCGGCGACGCCACGATCGAGACGCCCGCAGGCCACACCCAGATCGCCTCCGCAACGGGCGACGTCGACATCAAGAACGGCAGCAGCGGTCCCCGCATCGGCACGGTCGGGGGTGACCTGCGGGTCCGCGCCGGGCACGGCCGCATCGAGGCCGAGGCCGTGGCGGGCAGCGTCGACGCCCGCACCGCCCACGGGGCCGTGGTCATCGGGATCGCCACCGGGGCAGACGTCGACCTCAAGACCTCACACGGAGACCTTGAGGTGGGCATCCCCGACGGCCGTGCCGTCTGGCAGGACCTGGACACGAAGTACGGCCGGGTGGTCAGCGAGTTCGTCCCGACCGCCGACGCGCCACCAGTGGGTGAGCCCTCGGTGCGGATCGTCGGGCGCACGTCGTACGGCGACATCCGCATCCGGCGGATCGGCGACCCGCCGGACACCGACGGGTCGGCGTGACCATGAACACACGCACGCCAGGAATCGAGGCCCTCGGCCTCACACGCCGCTACGGCGAGGCCACCGTCCTCGATGTCGAGAACCTGGCGGTGGGCCAGGGCGAGGCCGTGGCCCTACTCGGCCCCAACGGTGCGGGCAAGACCACCATGGTCAACATCCTGTCCACCCTGATCAAGCCCACGGCCGGGACCGGGCGCGTGCTGGGCCACGATGTGGTGCACGAGGCTGACGCGGTCCGCAGGCTGATCGGCGTCACCGGCCAGTTCTCCGCGGTGGACGACCTGCTGACCGGCCGGGAGAACCTCGCCCTCATGGCCGACCTGCACCATCTGCCCCGCGCCCTCGGCCGCAGCCGGACCGACGAGCTGCTCGAGACGTTCGAGCTGGTCGAGGCCGCCGACCGGGTGCCCACCACCTACTCCGGGGGCATGCGGCGCCGCCTGGACCTCGCGATGACGCTCATCGGCCGGCCGAAGGTGATCTTCCTCGACGAGCCCACCACCGGGCTGGACCCCCGATCCCGGCGGGCCGTCTGGGAGATCGTGCGCGGCCACCTGAACGAGGGTGTCAGCATCCTGCTCACCACCCAGTACCTGCCCGAGGCCGACGAGCTCGCCGACCGCGTGGTCGTCCTCGACGCCGGTCGCATCGTCGCCGACGGCACGCCCGACGCCCTCAAGCGCCAAGTGCCGGGCGGGCACGTCCGGGTCACGTTCGACTCCGACGAACCCCTGGCCGCCGCCGCCAGCGCCCTGGGCAGCCAGGCGGACGCCGAGCACCGCGCCCTGACCATCCCGATCGACGGCACCGTCGCCTCCCTGCGCGGCGCCCTGGATCGGCTGACCCCCCACGAGTCCGCTGTCACCGACATCACGGTGCACCGCCCGGACCTCGACGACGTCTTCCTGGCCCTGACCGGGCACGCCGCCGGCCCGTCCACGACGACCACGGAGGCACTCACATGAGCATCGCCCTGCCCATCCGCGACACCGCGACGATGCTGCGCCGCAACCTCCGGCACATCCAGCGCTACCCCTCGCTCACTCTCATGCTGCTCGCCCAGCCGGTGCTGATCCTGCTGCTCTTCGTCTTCGTCTTCGGCGAGACCCTCGGCGCCGGCGTGCGCCCCGACCTCGCCGGCGCTGGCCGCGCGGCCTACCTCGACTACGTGGTGCCCGGAATCCTGCTGTTCGCCATCGCTGGAGTCGGCCTCGGCACCGCGATCTCGATCGCCGCCGACCGGACCAAGGGCATCATGTCCCGCTTCCGAACGATGGGGATCGCCCGCTCCGCGGTACTGGCCGGCGAAGTGCTGGGCAGCATGGTGCAAGCGACCTTCGTCCTGGTCGTGGTCAGCACCATCGCCGTGCTGCTCGGCTACCGACCCGGCAGCACCGCAGCAGGCTGGGTCGCGGCCTTCGGGCTGGCCCTGGCCATCTCCTTCGCCGTCATCTGGCTCTGCCTGGCCCTGGGCCTGAACTCCCGCAGCGTCGAGACCGCGAGCAACACCCCGCTGCTGCTGATCGTGCTGATCTTCCTGAGCAGCGCCTTCGTACCGGCCGGATCCTATCCCGTGGGACTTCGCTGGTTCGCCGAACACCAACCGTTCACACCGATTGTCGAAGGGGCCCGCGGGCTACTCAACGGCACCCCCGACGGATCCACGGTGCTCATCGCCCTAGCCTGGTGCGCGGCGCTGTCGCTGGTCGGCTACCTCTGGGCCCGCCACCTCTACGAGCGTGAACCTTCCCCCGTCGCCGGGTGACCGTGGGTGGCGTGCTGCTGGTGGGCGGAGAGCTGCTCGCTCTCCCAGGCACGGGCGACCGCGGTGGCCAGTGTGGTGACGTAGTCGTCCTTCACCGCGAGACGTCGCGGACCCCAGCCGCGGACCCGGTATCCCGGCGCGATGTCGACCTGCAGGCACGGCGGGTACGGCGGCTCCCGTCGCCACATCGTGGACAGCAGAAGCTGACCGGTGCGCGCGTCGACCAGGGCCGCCTCGTCGAGGTCCACGGCTGTGCGCATCAGGCGCAGCGCGTCGGCCGCCGACACCCTGCCGGGGCCGAGGACCTCGGCGAGCACGGACTCATGCGCTGCCACTCGGGCCGAGTCCCTCTCGGATGTGAGCACCGATTCGACCAGTGCGCTGGCCCCGACCGCCACCACCACGAAGACCACAAGGAACACCCAGTCCTCCTGGTCGGCGACGTGCATCGTCCCGTACGGGGGGATCAGGAACCAGTTGACCGCCAACGACGTTCCGATCGCGGTCGCCGCGGCGACCGCCCGACCTGCGACCAGGGACACCCCGATCACTTCGACCAACACGATGAGCAGCACCTCCGCCAACCCGACCGGACGCCTCGAGACGGCCACGAGCAGGGTCACCACGATGATGAGCAGCGCGAGAATGACCACTGATGGCCTTCTGCGCCAGCGAGCCGGGACTGGGCGGGTTCTCATACCTCCAGTCTGCGCTCATTGATCATGCGTTGGGCGCGTCATTGACGCGGCACTGACGCCGCAGCATTCACGCCACCTGGCGCAGGCAGCCAGCCGTCGGCCCGGACCCATCGCGACGGTCGTCCCGACCGGCGAGGCGCTGCGACCGAACCAGCCGTGCGTCCGGAGCGCGTCAGGATCGCTGGGATGGGGCGTCTGGGTTCCGTCAGGATCGTGGTGCTCGTGGGCCGATCTGGCGTGTGATGGGGAGTGCATCGTTCGCGTCATCGAAGGGTCAGCACATGCCTGATGTTCTTGTCCTGCTCGGGACACTCGTGAGTTTCGCTGCCCTGCTGGGACTGCTCAAGGGGGTTGAGCGGCTGTGAGCGCACTGAACATCGCCGCGTTGATCGTGGTGGTCGCGCTGGCTGCCTACCTGGTGTACGCCCTGCTGCGTCCGGAGAAGTTCTGATGAGCGACAACGCAGCAGGTGTGCTGCAGGTCGCCCTGTTGATGGGTGCACTCGCTGCGGTGTATCGGCCCTTGGGCGACTACATGTATCGCACGTTCACCTCGGAGTCCGACTGGCGAGCCGAGCGGGTCATCTACCGCCTTGGCGGGATCGACCCGCGGGCCGACCAGCGCTGGGGGGTGTACGCGCGCTCGCTGCTGGTGTTCTCGGCTGTGTCGGTGTTCCTGCTCTTCGGGTTGCTGCGCGTCCAGGCGGCGCTGCCGTGGTCGTTGGGCTTCGCGGGCGTCCCTGCGGTCGGTGCGTGGAACACGGCGGTGTCCTTCGTGACGAACACGAACTGGCAGTGGTACTCCGGTGAGTCGACCTTGGGCTACCTCGCCCAGATGGCCGGGCTGGCGGTGCAGAACTTCCTGTCCGCGGCTGTCGGCCTGGCCGTCGCGGTGGCGCTGATCCGCGGGTTCAGCCGTGAGCACACCGACCGTGTGGGCAACTTCTGGGTCGACCTGACCCGGGCCGTGGTCCGCATCCTGCTGCCCCTGTCGATCGTGGCGGCGGTGGTGTTGATGGTCGGTGGAGTCGTGCAGAACTTCGCCAGTCCGAACGAGATTGCCACCCTTTCCGGGGGCGCTCAGACGATCACCGGGGGCCCGGTGGCCAGCCAGGAGGCCATCAAGGAGCTGGGCACCAACGGTGGCGGGTTCTACAACGCGAACTCCTCGCACCCGTTCGAGAACCCGAACGCGTGGATCAACCTGTTCGAGATCTTCCTGCTACTGATCATCCCGTTCAGCCTGCCGCGCATGTTCGGCCGGATGGTCGCCAACACCCGGCAGGGGGTTGCCGTCGTGTCGGTGATGGCCGTGCTGTGGTTCGGCGCCGTCGTGACCGCGACGTGGGCAGAACTGGCCGGCGGCGGCACGGCCAGCGGCGCGGCGGGGGCCGCGATGGAGGGCAAGGAGGTCCGGTTCGGGGAGGCGGCCTCGGCGCTGTTCGCGGTGTCCACGACGGGGACCTCCACCGGCTCGGTGAACGCGATGCACGACTCGATGACCCCGGTCGGCGGGGGCGTGGCCCTGGCCAACATCATGCTCGGCGAGGTGTCCCCGGGCGGCGTGGGCGTGGGGCTGTACGGGATCCTGGTGCTGGCGATCCTCACGGTGTTCCTCGCGGGGCTCATGGTCGGGCGGACCCCGGAGTACCTGGGCAAGAAGATCGGCCGACGCGAGGTCACGTTCGTCGCCCTGTACATCCTGACCATGCCCACCCTCGTGCTGGTCGGCGGCGCCCTGACCGCCGGGATCAGCGCCCTGACCGATGCCTCGGTGCTCAACCCCGGGCCCCACGGCCTGTCCGAGATCCTGTACGCGTACGCATCGGCGGGCAACAACAACGGAAGCGCATTCGCCGGGTTCGGCGCGAACACCGACTACCAGAACACCGCGCTGGGCGTGGCGATGCTGTTCGGCCGGTTCGTGCCGATCGTGCTGGTCCTGGGCCTTGCCGGCTCGTTGGCCCAGCAGCGCCTGGTGCCCCCGAGCGCGGGCACCCTGCCCACCACGGGCCCGGTGTTCATCGGGCTGCTGCTCGCGGTGGTGGTCATCATCGTCGCCCTGACCTTCATGCCCGCCCTTGCCCTGTCCCCGATTGCGGAGGCCCTGCAATGAGATCGACCACCTCTCACAAGGAGCCCTCCCTGGCCCAGACGCGATCGGCAAGTCCGTTCCACCCGACTCAGCTGGCTGCCGGTGTGCCCGACGCCCTGCGCAAGCTGCACCCCGGGCACCAGTGGCGCTCCCCGGTGATGTTCGTGGTCTGGGTCGGTTCCATCGCCACGACCCTGCTGGCCATCTCCGATCCCAGCGTGTTCAGCATCGGGATCGCGGCGTGGCTGTGGCTCACTGTCGTGTTCGCCAACCTCGCCGAAGCAGTCGCCGAGAGTCGTGGGCGGGCGCAGGCCTCGGCCCTCAAGGCAGCGCGCACCGACACCATGGCTCGCCGCCTGATGCCCGATGGCAACGAGGAGGCAGTGCCCGGACCCGAGCTGAGGGTCGGGGACCTGGTGGTCGTCGAGGCCGGCCAGATCATCCCGGGCGACGGTGATGTGGTCGAGGGCGTGGCCAGCGTGGACGAGTCGGCGATCACCGGCGAGTCCGCACCCGTGATCCGCGAGTCTGGCGGTGACCGGTCCGCGGTGACCGGCGGCACGAAAGTGCTCTCCGACCGGATCGTGGTCCGGATCACCGCGGCCTTCGGTGAGAGCTTCCTGGATCGGATGATCGCCCTCGTCGAGGGCTCGGCCCGGCAGAAGACCCCCAACGAGATCGCCCTGAACCAGGTCCTGGCCGCGCTGACCCTGATCTTCCTGCTCGTCGTGGTCACCCTGCAGCCGTTCGCTGTCTACTCGGGGCAGCCGCAACCGATGATCGTGCTGATCGCGCTTCTGGTGTGCCTGATCCCCACCACCATCGGGGCCCTGCTCTCAGCAATCGGGATCGCCGGGATGGACCGTCTCGTGCAGCGCAACGTGCTGGCCATGTCCGGGCGGGCGGTGGAGGCCGCCGGGGATGTCGACGTCCTGCTGCTGGACAAGACCGGGACCATCACCCTGGGCAACCGGCAGGCCTTCGAGTTCGTGCCGGTCGCCGGGGTGGACCCGGATCGGCTCGCGCGCGCTGCCCAGCTATCGAGCTTGGCCGACGAGACCCCGGAGGGCCGGTCCATCGTTGTGCTGGCCAAGGAGCAGCACGGCCTTCGGGCCCCGGATTCGCTGCGCGATGCGGTGTTTGTGCCGTTCAGCGCCGCCACCCGCATGTCGGGCATCGACCTGCCGGACGAGCAGCGCGAGATCCGCAAGGGCGCCGCGGCCGCGGTGATGAAGTGGGTACGCGACAACGGCGGGCACCCCACGCAGGACGTGGGCGAGGCCGTCGACGCGATCTCGATGGCCGGCGGCACCCCGCTGGTCGTTGCCGACAAGCGGGGCGCCGACCCGGCGGTCGCCCTGGGAGTGGTGCACCTCAAGGACGTGGTCAAGGAGGGGATGCGCGACCGGTTCGCCGAGCTGCGCGCGATGGGCATCCGCACCGTGATGATCACCGGGGACAACCCACTGACCGCGAAGGCGATCGCCGCCGAGGCCGGCGTCGACGACTTCCTGGCCGAGGCCAAGCCCGAGGACAAAATGGCCCTGATCCGCGCCGAGCAGGAGGGCGGTCACCTGGTAGCCATGACCGGGGACGGCACCAACGACGCCCCCGCCCTGGCCCAGGCCGACGTCGGCGTGGCGATGAACACCGGAACGTCGGCGGCCAAGGAGGCCGGCAACATGGTCGATCTGGACTCCAACCCGACCAAGCTGATCGAGATCGTGGGCATCGGCAAGCAGTTGTTGATCACCCGTGGGGCTCTGACCACGTTCTCCATCGCCAACGACGTCGCCAAGTACTTCGCGATCATCCCCGCGATGTTCGTCGTGGTCTACCCGCAGCTGGACGCGCTGAACGTCATGCGCCTGTCGTCGCCGGAGTCCGCGATCCTGTCCGCGGTCATCTTCAACGCGCTGATCATCGTGGCGCTGATCCCCCTGGCCCTGCGCGGGGTCCGCTACACCCCCTCCAGTGCGTCCGCGCTGCTGGCCCGCAACATGGGCATCTACGGCCTCGGCGGCCTGGTCGTGCCGTTCCTGGGCATCAAGGCCATCGACCTGCTCATCTCCCTCCTCCCCGGAATCGCGTGATCACCATGCCCACCCTGCGCCAGCTCGCCCCCGCCCTCCGCATGGTCGCGGTGATGACCGTCCTGCTCGGCCTGATCTACCCCGCCCTGGTCTTCGCCATCGGCCGGCTGGTGCCGGCGCGTACCGACGGCTCCCTGCTCACGATCGACGGAGCCGTGGTGGGGTCCTCGCTGCTGGCCCAGGGGTTCGACACCCCCGAGTACTTCTGGCCCCGGCCGTCCGTCGGCGGCTACGACCCGCTGGCCACCGGCGGGTCCAACCTCGGCCCAAACAACACCGACCTGATCAAGACCATCGAGGAGCGCCGGACAGCGGTGGCCACTGCGAACGGCGTGACTGCCGACCAGGTCCCGGCGGATGCGGTTACCGCGTCAGCCTCCGGGCTGGACCCGCAGATCTCCCCGGAGTACGCCGCCCTCCAGGTGGCCCGCGTGGCCCGGGCCCGGGGACTGGCTCCGGACGTGGTGGCCGCGCTGGTCGACGAGCACACCCAGGCACGGGTGCTGGGGTTCCTCGGCGAGCCGGGGGTCAACGTCCTCGAGCTCAACGTGGCCCTCGATGCGCTGGGCAGGACGTGATGTGTCGGACAGACTGAACTCCGTGGACCTCCCCCCGCCGATGCTGTCCGAGGAGCCGGGCTCGGCGGCGGCAGCGTCGGACCCAGGCAGGTCGGCCAAGCGGCGCGGCACCCTGCGCGTGTACATGGGCGCGGCCCCGGGCGTGGGCAAGACCTACGACATGCTCGCCGAGGGCCACCGACGCCTGGCCCGGGGGGCGGACGTGGTGATCGGCTTCGTGGAGACCCACGGCCGGGAAAACACCGCCGAACTGGTCGAGGGTCTGGAGCTGGTACCCCGGAGGGTCATCGAGCACCGCGGGGCGTCGTTCACCGAGATGGACCTGGCCGCCGTCCTCGCCCGGCGACCTGAGGTGGCCCTGGTCGACGAGCTGGCCCACACCAACGTCCCCGGCGCGGGGAACGCCAAGCGCTGCCAGGACGTCGAGGCCCTGCTCGACGCGGGAATCGATGTGGTCACCACGGTGAACATCCAGCACCTGGAATCGCTGAACGACGTCGTCGAGTCGATCACCGGGATCCGCCAGCAGGAGACCGTCCCCGATGACGTGGTGCGCTCCGCCGACCAGATCGAGTTGGTGGACATGAGCCCGCAGGCCCTGCGCCGCCGGCTGGCCCACGGCAACGTGTACAGCGCTGAGAAGATCGACGCGGCCCTGACGAACTTCTTCCGCGTGGGCAACCTGACCGCGCTACGCGAGCTGGCGCTGCTGTGGGTCGCCGACCGCGTCGACGCCGCCCTGGAGCGCTACCGCGCTGACAACGAGATCACCGACACGTGGCCCGCACGGGAACGCGTCGTGGTCGCCCTGACCGGCGGCCCCGAGGGCGAGGCCCTGATCCGGCGTGGAGCTCGGATCGCGGACTCAAGGTCGGGCGGTGAGCTGCTGGCCCTGCACGTCAGCCTCGGCGATGGCCTGGCCCACGGCACCCCGGACGCACTGCTGCGCCAGCGCACCCTGGTCGAGTCCCTGGGCGGCACCTTCCACAACGTCCTGGGCGAAGACCCAGCCGACGCGATCCTGGAGTTCTCCCGGGGGGTGAATGCCAGCCACATCGTGATCGGGGAGACCAGCCGCGGGCGGCTACGCTCCGCGCTCCTGCCGGGTCCCAGCTCCGGGGTGATCCGCGGCAGCGGCGACATGGACGTCGTGGTCGTCACCCACCACCGAACCACGGGCACCGGCATCCCCCGGCGCGCATCCGCACTTCCTCGCGGCCGCCGGATTGCCGGCTGGCTGCTGGCCGTCCTCGGACCACCCCTGCTGGCCCTGGCCCTGTTCAACACCGACAACCTGAGCCTGGTCTCCCTGGCCATGCTGGGCCTGGCCGTGGCGGTCGCCCTGGTCGGAGGCCTGGCGCCCGCCGTGGTGGCAGCGCTGATCGCCGGCTTGGCCCTGAACTACCTGTTCATCGAACCCACCTACACGTGGACCATCAACCAACCGAGCAACGCCGCAGCCCTGCTCGTGATGGTGGTCGTCGCGGTCGCCGTGGCGATCGTGGTCGACAACGCCGCCCGGCGGACCAAGGAGGCCGCTCGCGCACGCGCCGAGGCCGACACCCTGACGCTGCTCGCCAGCTCTGTCCTCCGCGGAGAGGACGCTCTCCCCGCCATGCTGAAACGCATCCGCGAGACCTTCGCCGTGGACAGCGCATCCCTGCTCCAGCGCGACCACGCCGCCGCGGACTGGCGCGTGATCGCGTCCGATGGCGACACCCTCCCCTCCTCGGACGGTGGGGGCGTGCGCGTCCCGGTGTCCGACGACGTGGTCCTGATGCTCGCGGGCCGCGACCTCTCCGCGGAGGACACCCGGGTCCTGTCGGCTGTCTCGGCCCAGATCGGCACCCTGCTCGAACGCCAGCAACTACGCGGCGAGGCGTCCACCGCGCGCATCGACCGTGCCCGCAGCGACATCCGCTCCTCCCTGCTGGCCGCTGTCAGCCACGACCTGCGCAGCCCTCTGGCCGGGATCAAGGCGTGCGTGGGAACCCTACGGGCGACCGACCTTGAGCTTCCTGAAGCCGACCGGGCCGAGTTGCTTGCCGGCATCGAGACCTCGGCAGACCGGTTGCAGAGCCTCATCGACAACCTGCTGGACATGAGCCGTCTCGACGCCGGCGCTCTGGTGCTACGCACCGAACCCGTGGCGTTGGACGAGGTGGTGCCACGTGCCCTCGCGGGCATCCCCCCTGAGCGTGTCGACGTGGATGTGCGCGTGACACTGCCGATGGTCGTGGGCGACGCGGGACTCATCGAGCGGATCATCGCCAACCTCGTCGAGAACGCCCTGCGGTACTCACCCCCCGACAAGCCCGTGCGGATCACCGCCGGAACCATCAAGGACACGGTCGTGCTGCGCGTGGTCGACAAAGGCCTTGGAGTCCCCTCACACAACCTCGAGTCCATCTTCAGCGCCTTCCAACGCCTCGGCGACGTCCCCGCAGGCCAGGGCGTCGGACTCGGCCTGGCCGTGTCCCGCGGATTCGCCCAGGCCAACGGCGGGACGCTGGAAGCCGAAGAGACACCCGGCGGCGGACTCACCATGGTGCTGACCCTGCAACGCGCCGAAACCTCGGACCCTGATGAGGACCTCGGAGAGCTGCCATGACGCGGATCCTCATCATCGAGGACGAACCCGCCCTCGCTCGTGCGCTTGCCATCACCCTCAACGCCCGCGGCTACGAGACGGAGGTTGCCGTGACCGGGGTAGCCGGGCTGGACCTGGTCGCCAGCAGCCACCCCGACCTGATCCTGCTCGACCTCGGACTGCCCGACCTCGATGGCATGGCGATCCTGGCCGCCGTGCGCGGATGGAGCCAGATCCCCATCGTGGTCCTGTCAGCCCGGCAGACCAGCCACGACAAGGTCGCCGCCCTGGACGCCGGTGCCGACGACTACGTCTCCAAGCCCTTCGCGATGGACGAACTCCTTGCCCGCATCCGCGCGGCCACAAGACGGGCAGCCGGCGCTGAAGCCGACCCACTTGTCGTCACCGATTCCTTCACCATCGACCTGGCAGCCCGCATCGTGACCCGCGACGGGCAACCCGTGCGCCTCACCCCCACCGAATGGCGCCTTCTGGAGATCCTGGCCCGCAACGCCGGACGCATCGTGACCCAGAAGGAACTCCTCCGAGAACTGCGCGGGCCCGACCTCGACCGCGAGAGCCACTACCTGCGGGTCTACCTCGCCCAACTTCGACGCAAACTCGAGCCTGACCCTGCACGACCACGCCACCTTCTCACCGACCCGGGGATCGGCTACCGGCTCGTGCCCTGACCACGTCAATACAGCGTCAACACCCCGCCCCCGAGTGGACGTCGAGACGACACACTCGAAACATGACCGACCAGCTGCACGACTCCGTCGCCGCACTCCTCGTGATCGCGAGAGCCGCGAATCCGACCTGCCCCGGCTGGCAGTTGACGATGAACCCAGAGACCTACGTGATGTTCAACCCTGACCGAATCGTCACGGGCATCGCGCAACGGAAGGTGGCCTGCTTCTTCGACGGCTGTCGAGTCTGGCCCGAACCCACCTGGGCGAACACGGTCGTCTGCAGCCCCCTTGTCGATCCGGGCACATGGGACCTACCCCCCGAGTACTACCTCGACCTCCGCGACGACACCATCGCCACCAACCCACCCATGCACACCCGAACAATCCCATCGGCTCAGGGCTCGCTGGGCTGAAGCATCCCAGGACCGATTTGATGCCGCGTCCTTCTGGGCGGTGTGCAGGGCCCGCGTGCTGAGCATGGTTGTGGCGGCGGGGTTGCCCAGGCTGGTCACCCGCGTGGCCGGTTCGCGCAATAGACGAGTCCGATCGGCCAGTTGTAAGGCCCCGCCGAGATCCGCTCGACACCCACGGTGACACGGCAACCCTGCCCCCTGGGTCAACAACACTGCACGATTCACCGGGTGATCCGCACGGTGGCGGCGCGGGTGCGGGTCGCGATCATGGCCGGCAGGTAGGGGCTGGCTGCGTACTTCGCCTGGTAGGCGGCGTCGATGTCGTCGTTGACCGGTCCGGTCACCGGTTCGAAGCGCACCCGTCGGCTGAGCCCGGCTGCCGTGATCCGTCCCGCGCCCTGCGTCAGTGCCGCCTGGTACCAGCGCGACTGCACCCCGTTGTACGCGCGGACGTACAGCCCGCCGTCGACAGCGACCGACCAGATCCACGTCGGCGTGCCGAACGTGACACCGTCGGGGCGCAGTGGGGCGATGTGCAGGTCATCGGCGCCGGCGATTGCCGCCAGTTCGTCGGCAGTCCACTGGGTCATGGGCATCTCCTCGTAGTGAAGGGTGTCCGATTCGGGTCGCGGGTCAGTTGCTGCCCGGTGTCGTGTCCAGGGCGATGGTCACCTTGCCGTTGAGGTCGGCCAGCTTCGCGGCGGCCCCGGGCTCGAGGCGGCCGAGGCGGATGAGCCCCGGCGCGTTGGGCCCGCTGCCGTGGAACAGGGCGAGGTTTCCCCAGGGGGCGTAGTAGGTGATGTCCCCGGGCCGGCCGGTGTAGGCGGCCGGGGCACCAGTCGTGTCGAGGCGGCGGGGAAGGTCAGCTACGTTCTCCGCGCCGGCGTAGTCGCTGAGCGTCAGGGTCAGCGGGAGCAGGGCAGCGAAGTCACGTGCGGTGGCCGTGTCCTCGGCCTGGGCCCCACCCGCACCAGTCCACTCCCGCTGCGCGCACGAGCTCTGGTAGCCGGCCCGGCAGATCGGGCAGGTGTTGTCCGACGCGGCGAACGACCCGATCACGAACTGGCCCGGCGTCACGGTGGTGACCGCCGAGCCCACCTCCTCGACGACACCGACGTACTCATGCCCCATCGGGGTCGGCTTGGAGACCTCGTCGGTCCCGCGGTAGGGCCACAGGTCCGAGCCGCACACACACCTCATGTCACACGAGCAGGCGCGGACCTCGTTCGGGGTCTTCGCCGCTAGCCTGCTCGCCGGGTTCGACGGCTACCTTGCGGCCCGGATGTGGACTTGGCGCGCGACGCCCTCGGCTTCCGAACGGCTGCTCTCCACCTCGGTGAGGACGACGTCGCCGAGTTCACCGAGCGCCTACGTGAGGCGGTCGAGCCCTGGTTGGCCCCCCGCCCCGGGGCGCGCCGGCACCTGTTCAGCACCGTCCTGACCCCAGCGCCCGGGCCCGAGGCTGCGTCTGCGGCGACGTAGCGTGCCCTACGCAACCGTCAGGACGCATTTCACACGGCCTACGCAAGGACCGACACTTCTGGACCGGGACAGACCCGTCACCTACCTGAACCGAGCCGAACTGGCCCATCCCGTCGCCCCGGCCGACGGTCAGGGGGTGCGCACGATCTGCCACATTCCGCGCATCTGCGTCTGGTCGTCGAAGCCGGCGCGACGGTACAGGGTTGCGGCTGCCTCGGTGGCGAACAGCCCGACGAACGCATCGCCCCCGGCGATAACGCGCACCTGGGTCAGCAGCCGCTCGGTGAGTTCGCGTCCGATCCCACGGCCTCCGTGCTCGGGGTCGACCGCGATGTCCTGCAGGTAGAAGAAGAACGCACCATCTCCGACCACGCGTCCCATGCCCACCACGGTGCCGTCAGGGGCGGTGGCGACGGTGCCGGCGCATGACCCGGCCAGGGACGCCGGCATGGCCTCCCATCGGAATGCGTCGGTCCATCCCACCCGTTCAGCCAGGGCGCGATGCTCCTGCAGGGTGGGGACCCGGTCGGTGTAGGTGATCTCCATGGCTTCTCCAATCGGGACGTGACGGGCGACGCTGTCCGCGGGCGGCAAGGGTGTCACCCAGGACGCGTGGCACACCAGCCGGGAAGGGCTGCGATGTGCTCGACGCCGGCCCGGGGGCACTGGCAGGCTTGGCGGATGGTTGGGGTCCTGTTGGCGCTCAGGTTCATCCTTGAGCTGTGCTTGCTGGGGTCTGCGGCAGTCATCGGCGCGGCCGCCTCCGACCAGTTACTTGTGCAACTCCTCGCGGTGGTCGCCTTGGTGAGCACCGTGGCGATGCTCTGGGGGGCGCTGCTGGCACCGCGTCGGAAGATCGACCTCCCGCTCGCCGCCCGTGTGGTCATCGAGCTCGCGCTGTTCCTTGCCGCTGGGATCGGCCTGGCGGCGGCCGGACACAGGTCGGCCGGGCTGGCCCTGGTGGCGACCGAGCTGCTGCTGCTCACCACCCTCGCCGCGCTCGGCTATCCGCCGGGCAGCCACCGAGACCCGCACGACGCCCCCTGACTCCATGCCCCTCCCTGGTCGACCTGATCGGCGTTCGGCGACGCCCAGGGTGCGGAGTCGACCGAAGATCGTGCGCGACTAGTCGCCGCGGATTCCGCCATCGACGACGAGGTTGTGACCCACCACGTAGGACGCGTGATCCGATGCCAGCCAGACCACGGCCGCGGCCAGTTCCTCAGACCTACCAAGACGACGAGAGTCGATCATCGATAGGTATCGCTCCATGATGGCATCGCGCTCCTCGGCCGAACCAGCCGCAAGATTCGCGGCGAGCATCGGGGTCTCGATCGCGCCCGGGCTGATCACGTTGACCCGGACCCCCTGAGACGCATACTCCGCCGCCGCGGCCCGGCTCAGGGCGTTGACCCCGGCCTTGGCCGCCGCGTAGGACCCGGTTCCCGGTGCCGCGAGCAGGGCATCGACCGAGGAGATGTTGATGATCGACCCTCCTCCACTGCCGAGGATGGCCGTGAGCTCGTACTTCATGCACAGCCACACGCTGGTCAGGCACGTACGCACGACACCGTCGAAGACCTCCAGGCTCATGTCGGTGAAGCTCGATCCGATGCCCTGGGCCACCTCGGTGTTCGCAGCGCAGTTCACGGCGATGTGCAGGCCGCCGAAGCGATCCACCACAGACTCCACCAGAGAAGCCACGTCCGCCTCACGAGTGACGTCAGCCGGGACGAACATCACGGCCTCGCGGCTCCGCCCCATCGGCGCGAGCTCGTCGAGGGCCCCCGAGCCCCTCTCCGGGCTACGACCGGTGATGGCCACGTCCGCACCGGAACGCAGGAAGGCCGCCGCACTCGCCTTCCCAATCCCGGACGTGCCACCAGTCACAAGGACAACCCGCCCAGCAAGGTCGGGGAACTGGTTTCCCCCGGATGTCGAAGCGTGGTCGGTCATCGGGCCTCCAATCGGTTCCATCAGCGGATCATCGCACTGGGCGCCGTGCGGGAGCTTCTTGCCCAGCAGCGTGCAGGGGCGTCCTTCTCCGTCGGGCCGGTGGTCGTAGGCGACGTAGCTGCGTCGGGTCCAGAACACCAGTGCGGACGGGTTCGTGTCGAGCACTCCGATCCGCACCTCGGTCCAGCCCTCGCCGGCGAGCAGTGCTTCGACAGCTTGTGCCGCCGCGGACCCGAGGCCTTCACCGTGGCGAGAACCATCGATCAGGAGCAGTCCGATCCAGGGATACGGCTCGTGCGGATGGGGCACGAGCAGGCTGACGGTGCCGACGACTGCCCCGGTCGGGTCAACCACGACCAGGCATCGGCCGCCGGGCCGCATGAGCTCCTCGTCGAGGTAGCCACGGACCAGAGAGTCCGGCACTGATCGGGCGTCGCCTGCCACCTCCCCGGCTGACCGGAAGTAGTCCAGGTTGCTTGTGAAGGTCGGCGCCAGGGCCGCCTCATCCATCAAGGTCGCTGCCTCCAGGCGCACCCTGACGGGCTGCCCATCTCGACGGTGGTGCGCAAGTGCCACGTGAGCCATCCTCAGTCCAGCGTTCCTGGTGCGTCGAGTGCCTGTCCGAGTGCACCCGACCCGGTCGCCGCGGCGCCCAAGGCGATCACGTGGGGCGGCGCAGGCCGCGCAGCGCGACGAGTCCGACGACGAAGAGTACGAGGTCCTGCCCGATCATGACGCCCCACAGGGCGCCGCCGTGCAGACCGGTGGTGTGCAGGAGCAGGTCCCCGACAGCGTGGGTGCCGGCCAGCACCCAGAGGGCGTTGGTGCGCAGCCGCAGTACGGCGTAGCCGAACCCGAAGGCAGCCGCACCGACCGCCTGCGCGGCGCTCACGGCGACGTTCTGGCCGAACAGGATGTTGGCCAGGTGTGCGGCGCCGAAGACGACGGCGGTCAGCGCTGCGGCTCGCCCGGGCCCGAGCGGGAGCGCGGCGCGCAGCACGACGCCGCGGAACCACAGCTCCTCGTAGATCCCTGTGGCGGCATACCCGAGGGTCAGGGTCACCAGAGTCGAGGGATCCGGAGACCAGCCCCACGCCAGCGGCACCAGCGCGACGAGGACGGGTGCCGTGAGCCATCCAGTCTGACGCCACGTGGCCGGGCTCCCGGCCGCGATGGCTGACCAGCCGATCCGACGTGCGACGACGAGGCTCATCACGAGCAGGACCAGCACCACGGGCAGGCGGCGCAGCAGCTGGTCGGACTCAGGGGCGACCAGCTCCGCGAGGAGGGAACCGATGGCGGTGACGCCCAGGCTGAGGCCGAATAGGGCGAGGACCTCCCGGATCGGTCGGGCGCGTGTGGTGTCGAGGCCGGCGGGTCCGGCGGAGGCGACGAGGTTGAGGCTCATTGTGTTCTCCTGGTGATCGTTGCGGACGGGGTTCAGGCGGTCGCTGGCGCGAGATCCGCGCTGGTTCGGCGGGTCCGGATGGCGAGTGCGACGGTGCGGGCGAGCACCATGCCCAGCGCCATGACGACGAAGGCTGCGGTCCAGGCGTCGGCACCGGTGATGTCGTGGTCGCGGGAGAACAACCCGACGGTGCGCGCGCCCGAGCCGGTCGCCCATTCGGCGAAGGCGATACGTCCACCGATCATGACCAGCCAGAGCGCCGCGAAGCCGGCTCCCGCGGTGGCGACGAGCTGTCCGTCCCGGGTGTGCAGGCGCGTGACGGCGCTGGCCGCGAGCCCGAAGAGCACGCCGACGATCCCGAACTCCACGACGAGGTCGAGGTCGTTGCCCGCGGTCGGCAGCGGGAACAGGAAGTACGACGCAGCGGCGACGACGATGACGAGGGGCAGGACGAACGTGCCGCGAGTGACCTCGCGGGTGCCGAGGTTGCGCACGAGTGCCCACGCGAGGAGGGCGATCGACAGGATCCACTGGGTGATGCTCATCGGGAGCTCCCTTCTGGTTGGTACCTCGAGGGTGCCGCTCGCAGTGGGGTGCCGGCATCGGCCAGGGGGACAGTCCGACAGGGGAACAACGGCCGGCCCAGGTCTCGGCCGGATGACGTAGACGCCGCGACGGTAGACGTCGGAGAGCTCAGCCCCGGGGGTGCGTGGCGTCGACGGGGACCACGACGGTGACCCGCGTTCCCGCCCCCGGCGCCGACGCGAGTGTCGCCGTTCCGCCGAGTCCCGCGGCGCGCTCGCGCATCGTGCCCAGTCCCAGGTGCCCGAGGTGCTCGACCGACGTGTCGAAGCCGATCCCGTCGTCGGTCACCACCAGCGCGACCTGCCACGCGGTGTCGTCGATCGAGATCGTGACATCGATTCGTCGCGGACGCGCGTGCTTGACCGCGTTGTGCATCGCCTCCAGAGCGATCCGGTAGAGGTGCTCCTCGGCGTCCGTGGACAGCGGAAGCCTGCGTGTGGGGGCGACCACCTCGATCGTCACCTGCTCGCGAGCGGCGATCGCGGCGGCCTGCTTCGTCAGCGCGGCACCGAGTCCCTCGTCCGCGAGCGCCCCGGGGCGCAACTCGAAGATCAGCGCCCGCATCTCCGCGAGCGCACCCCGGGTCAGCTCCTGCAAACGCGCCACCTCGGCTCGAGCCAGGTCAGCCTCCTCGCCGAGCGGCTCGAGGCGTCGCTCCGCGGTGCGCACGTGCATCGTCATGGAGAACAGGGCCTGGCTGACCGAGTCGTGCAGCTCGCGCGCGAGCCGTTGTCGCTCCACGAGGGTGGCGTGCGACTCGGCGTCGCCGTAGAGCCGCGAGTTCTCCACCGCGACAGCGGACTGGTCAGCGACCGCGTGCAGGAAGGCCCGCTCGGCCGCGTCCACCTCGCGGTCGGCGCTGACGTAGAGGAGCAGGCACCCGACGCAGCGACCGCGGGCACCGAGGGGCACCACGACCGTGTCCTCGAACTCCATCCCCGACCACATCGGGTGAAGCGGCGCATAGCCGGGATCCCGCTCCGCCCTCGTGCGGAAGCCACGGATCACCGTCACGTCGCTCGCGGTGGTGACGTTGCGGATCGGCGAGTCCACGCCCAGCGCGTACGCCGCCTCCACGGCCTGGCGATAGCCGTCGGGCAGGCCGTCGTCGCCGTACGCGGACAGGTTCCGCAGGTCCTCGTCCTCCCATACGACAAATGCCGCCGCCTCAGCGCCCGTCGCCGACCGGACGCTCCCGGCGACGTGGCGCAACGTCTGTTCCAGCGGGTGCTCGAGCGTTATCGCATCAGCGATCGCAGTGAACGCCGATATCCGTCGCTCCAGCTGCTCGGAGTTCCGGACGCGGTCGGTGGCGTCGGTGACGATATCGAGAGCACCGACGATCCGCCCGTCCTGGTAGAGCGGGGCGAACAGCACGTCCCAGTACGTGGCCATGCCGGGCAGGGCCAGGCGGTGTGCGGCCTGGCGGACCACTTTGCCTGCGCTGACCGCGGCGAAGAGCTCCTCGATCGCGTCGGCGTTCTCGGGAACCAGGTCCGTGATGTGGCGGCCAGGAGTGGCATAACCGGGCTCCACGCCGAAGTAGAACTCGAAGAAGCTCGCCCAAGTGCGGTTGCATCGCGTCAGCCGGCCATCGAGGTCGAAGATGGCCAGACCGAAGGGCACGCGGTCCATGGCCAGCGCAACGATCTGCTCGTCGATCGTGCCAAGGGCCGCAGCGAAATCCTCGACCTCGGGTTCCGTGGGCATCGACGTGCTGCGCAGAAGCGACGACCGAGGTCCCCGTCCTGCACCCTCAGTCACGAGGTGACGTCCGAGGCGTCGACCAGTCCCTCGCGCACCGCCCACATGGCAGCCTGCGTGCGGCTGGCCAGACCGAGCTTGGTGAGGATGTTGGACACGTGGGTGCGCGCCGTCCGCTCGGCGACACCGAGTCGACGCCCGATCTCGCGATTGGTACGCCCCTCGGCGACCAGGACAAGGACCTCCCGCTCACGTGGGGTGAGATCCTCCACGACCGACCTCGGGGCTCGCAGACCCGAGGCCAGCGCGGCGGCCACCACCGGGTCAAGCCGCACCTCGCCGGCCACCGCGGCGCGAATCGCATCGGCGACGTCCCCTGCGTCAGCATCCTTGAGCAGGTAGCCCGTGGCACCGGCCTCAAGTGCCGCTCGGATGCGCGCCTCCTCGACGAACGACGTCACGGCGATGACGTCGATCTCGGGCCACGCCGCCTTGACCCGCACCGTCGTCTCGACACCATCGAGATGCGGCATCTGCATATCCATGAGGATCACGTCCGGGACGCCAGCCCCCGCCGCGAGCACGGCAAGCCGAGCGAGCGCCTCCCGACCGTCTGCGGCCTCCCCGACAACCTCCATGCCCGGCTCAGTGCTCAAGTAGGCCTTGAGGCCCGTACGGACGACGCTGTGATCATCGACGAGGAACACCGTGATCGACGGCTCAACAACGTCCGGGAGAGCCGACACCGTTTCGCGGCCGGATCCTGACATCGAGCGCCCTCCTCTCCGCTCGGCCCGGGCGTCAGGCCCGCCCTGCTGCTGCTCGTCCAGGGCGACATTCTGACGCGGGCCGGCCGTCGATGCCAAGGGGTTCGGCTCCGATGCCGGCGGAGGCTCGCCGCCGGTGACACGCAACGGCCACCGGCGGCCCCCGGTCAGCCCGGAGGTGGCCGATGGCCGCTGCGGCGGTCAGGTCAGACCAGGTCCTTGCACTGCCCGAACGCCCGACCATTGACGACATTGACCGCGCCGGGGACGAAGCCGCCGGACACCCCTGGCTCAAGTCCGAAGCAGACGAGGTTGCGGTCGATCGTGTTGCTGACGATGTAGACGCCGGGTGCGTCGGGGTGCTCGTCCTGGACCGTGATGTTGAACAGCCTGACGCTGCCGTCCACCTTGTTGAACATCACGCCGATCCACGCGACGGTCTGCCCGGTCACCGTGATGTTGCCACTGACAGTGTTGTTCTTGACCGACCAGTAGCTCGGGCTGCCGCCGCCGATCAGGGCGATGTCGCCGTCGACCAGGATCCCGTTCAGCGCGACCGTGGCGGCCTTGAAGGCAGTGACGTCGCCCCAGACGGTGATGTCCGAGTGACCGGTCGGATCGGTGGCACACGGGTGCGCCGAGTTGCCGGTGAGCTCCGGCGGCTGACAGCCCAGACCCAGGACCGAGCCGGGCCCTGCGGTGATGTCGTCATCGATAGTGATGGTCGAGGGCGCGGACTGCGCGTCGAGAGTGGCCCCGGCCTTGACCGTCACATCCCCGTAGACATCGATCACGGCGCCTGCCGCGACCGAGCAGTCGCCCGCTACCGTGATGCTGCGGTATTCGCCGGAGGGGATCTCACCGCCCGTGCAGGTGTAGCCCCACCGATGATGTCCCCCGTCGTGCCCGCCGTCGTTGCCGCCCGCCATAGCAGGGGCACCTGGGATCGCGAGCGCACCCGCGAGGGCGAGGGACCCCAGGACCACAACCCCGAGCCGCTTACCTGTCCTCATGAGGACCGCCCAACTACCCCGGTTCCCGTCACTTGGGGCACCCTCCCTGTCCCGATGGTGACGATCTCTGCCCGCCCCAACGGGAACTCCAGTCCCTCGTCGGGTGTCGAGAACTTCTTGACCTTTGCAGGGGCCATCGCAATCTCCTTACCTCGGGCGTTCTGCCTGAGTCGGGCCCGCTGACGCGTCCGCGCAGCTGTGAACCCCGCTCGGCGAGCGCCTACCCGGTGCGCCCGCTGGCATACGTGCCGAGGTGGCGGCCCCACGAGACGCTGATCGAAACCGGGGCTGATGACCGGTAGCGAAGTGGACCTCCCTGCCGGATCGGTCTGCGTCTATCTGGGCCGTGTGCAGCGCCCGGGTGACTCAGCATGGCCCTCAACGGGAGGGCTGGCCAGGCCGGTCGTCAGTCACCCTGAGTGCATCGACCGACACCCCAGTGCGGCTGTCGGAGCGTCCCGGCACCCTGCGTCGGGTTGAGGTCCCTCTTGGATTGGTCGACACCGCCCGAGAGCGGGTCTAGATTCCAGACCGACACCATCGGGAGGCTGGAATGGCAGGACAACGCGTCGGCTACGTGAGGGTCAGCACCGTCGAGCAGAACACCGAGCGCCAGCTCGACGGCATCGAGCTGGACCGGGTGTTCACCGACCACATCTCCGGGGCGACCCGCAATCGACCCGCCCTCGAGGACCTGCGCCGCTACGTGCGCGACGGCGACACCGTCGTGGTCCACTCGATGGATCGGCTGGCCCGCAACCTCGACGACCTGCGGGCGCTGGTGCGCGAGTTCACCGACGCCGGGATCGCGGTGGAGTTCGTCCGCGAGCACATGACCTTCACCGGCAAGGACTCCCCCATGCAGCAGCTCATGCTGTCCCTTCTAGGCGCAGTGGCTGAGTTCGAGCGGGCGCTCATCCGCGAGCGGCAGCGGGAGGGCATCGAGCTGGCCAAGAAGCGCGGCGTCTACAAGGGGCGCCGGGCCTCGCTGACCGCCGAGCAGGTTGTCGAGTTGCGGACCCAGGCCTCGTCCGGGGTGCCGAAGACCGAGCTGGCCCGCCAGTACGGCATCCACCGCGACACCGTGTACCGGTACCTGGCGCGCGACGAGGCTTGACCAGGAGCCTTAGCGCACCGGGCTCTGCCGCTGCGCGCCTGAAGCTCCCAACCCGGTCTTGGCCAGGGCGAGATAGAAGGCTGCGGTGCCGACCGCGTCGCAGGGGATTCAGGGTGCGGACGGTCACGGGCCAGCGCATCGGACGCTCGTTGGCATGTGCTTGAGAACAGAGGGAGCCGATAAGACGCAGGGTCACGACCGACGCGCCGAACTGACATCCAGCGAACTGTCGCCTTACCAGGTCGGGAGGCTCACCTGCCACGGATGCGCCGGCGGAAGACCGACGCGCACTTCTTGGGCCCAGTCGTGGAAGGCAGCAGGCAGGAGAACGGGTGCCGCGTGGGCAGGCTCGAGCAGCAAGTCCCAGCGGTCCTCGTAGCCGCTGAACGTCGACAACTCCGAGCGAGCACGGTCCACCCCGACGTTGCGCTTACCGGCGGCGATCCCCGGTTCGGTAAGCCAGTTCATGTGCTCGATCCATGCGGCGGCGGCAACGTGATCGCGAGGAACCACGAAGTTGCGGATCGGCTTCAGTGGATCGACAGGTATCGCGACGAGAACGAACCACTCGCGGTCATGCAGGGCCGGGCTCTGCGACTTGGGGCCGAGCGGCCAGCTGGCCTTATCGCCGGATCCTCGGATGCTCTTCACCTGGACCTCGACCATCGGACGATCGCCCTTGGTGTGAACAGCCAGGATGTCGGTGCGCTCGAGCCCGTCACGTGTCAGTGCCGGGGCCCAGTCGAAGCGGGCCAGCATGGCGCACACATGGTGCTCGCCGATGGACTTGGTCTGCTTCGTGTCCGCCATGTCCGAAGTCAACCATCAGCCTGCTCGGCCGGCTGACGTTGGAGCATTGGTCGGGGGGACCGAGTTCGATCGATGCATCGGCCCCGGATCGGGCAACTGGCGGCGCCTAGACCCCCGGCTACGCGGGGTACCTCTCTAGCCCCGCGGGGTTCACAGACGTTCCCAAGGTGCATCTCAAGATCTGATGCACCGACCGCCGCCGCAGCCGCAGAGCAGCCATCAGCACAGTGAGAACCCGATGCAGATGACGCCAGCCGTGTGCCCGCGTCTCGGCTGGTAGCGCCTGGGAGTCCGAGAAGGACGAGGTTGACGCATCCGAGTCCCTTGTTTGTGGGGGCGCTTGGCGGCGGGTCACAGGGTGTCGTTGTTGGCCAGAACCTCAGCGACCAACGCGGCTGCTTCCGCGTCGCCAGCGTCGGCCTGCCGGCAAACCCCCAGCCATTGCTCGAGGTGGAACGGTTCAGGCAACTCATCGGGACCGAAGTCCGTTTCCCAGTCCAGCCGCTGGGCGATCGCAGCCCCGGCCGCCACCGCACTGGCGTGGACCTGCAGCACCAGATCCCAGCTACTGGTCCGCCCGAACCTGGCGGTGAACGCAGACGTGACCTCCCCAAGCACCCCGAGAACCTGATCCTTCGGGACGCCGTCGACGGCCTCCATCCGGTCCAGTAGCCCTTCAACGAACGGGATGTCCTCTGTCAGGTACCCGTGCTCCCGCGCCCCCGCCAGGATCTGTCGCGACCCCATCGGGACCCTGTCGTGATCCGGATCCCACTCTTGCTGGCAGAACCACGTCGACAGCATCCCTGGGAGACCCACAATGCGCAGATAGCCGGCCAACTCACGCTCGTCGGTGAACCACTGCCAGAAGCCGTACATGGCCGCCGACGGCAGCGGAGCGGTGGTCTCGCTGTACAGGAACGCCGTCCCCGGGCCGATCGGCTCGCGGATCGGCTCCCAGGCCTCCCCCACAGGGCACCGCGCCAGCCAGTCCGCACTACTCTGGATTCCGTTCATCAGCACTCCCCCATCTCGATCACCTCAACATGAGGTCAGGAGCAGCCTAGGAGGCACCCCTGACACTTCATCGGTGGGTCAAGCGCCGCTCCTGAGCTCGCAACCGATCTCAGAGCGCGTGGACAGCCCCTCGCATGTGCGTGACCAGCTCCGGGGAGACGAGCTCGACGCGGGTGGCCAGCCACGCAGCGAGTTGCTCACCGGGGACGATCCACACCCCGTTTACCACCACGGGGTCGGAGATCTGCTTCGCCCAGATGACCAGCACAGGAGTCACGAAGAACCTGCCAGGCACAGCCGCCTTCAGCGCCTCGTGCACGTGCCGGGCCGCGTTCTTCGGCTGGCCGACGGCGCCCATCTCGTCGCGCGGCTGGTCCTCGGCCAGCTCGCGGAAGCGACGCAGCCGGCCCGATTCGACCTCGACCTGCCAGTCACGCCAGTTCTTCGTCTCCACCACAAAGACCCCCGCAGGGCCAGCCACCAGGTGGTCGAGGTTGCCCTTCACCCCGGGAACGTGGTCCAAGTCGTGGCGGACGAGCCACAACTCGGGCAACTGCCCGAGCTGACGGGCCGTGGCCAGCTCCCCATCACCGCCGGACTTCCAATTCTCCACCCACTCCGGCATCAGATCCAGGTCCGCGGTCAGGGCGACCGCGGATCCGCCCACCACGAGGAGCACGGCAGCGGCGAGATCCGACCAACTCCACGGCGCCAGCAAGGCAGCCGCGGCCAACCAGGACAGCACCCCGACCGCACTGATCACCCAGATCCGGCGCCGCCTCTGCCTCTTGACCCGCCCGACGAGCTCCTCGTAGCGGCCCAAGGCGTACCCGCCGG
>CAWFSG010000001.1:0-513776 GCA_963818445.1 uncultured Actinomycetes bacterium | reverse complement strand
CGCTGCTCACCGCGACCGGTGGCCTGCTGCTGGTCGGGATCGCCCTGCGGCTGCTGCGGATCCGGCAGGTCCCGGTCGGCGACCTGCTCCCCGCCCTACTCGTGGCCCCGATCCTGACGGCCATCGTGGCCGCGCTTCGCTGATCCATCCGCTCCGGAGTGAGTCGTCACGGTGCGCTCAGGACACGCCCGACCGGTGGACACGGAACGCGCACGAATTCGCCGTCTCGGACGCCGGTCAGGGACCCAGAAACTCTGAGCGCACAGGAAACACACCGATAGACCGCGGCCCAGAGAGCCATAACGCCCACTTCATGCGCGCTCAGGGCCTGGGCCCAACCGCTCCGCCGGCTAACGGTGCACTTCGTGCGCGATCAGCCGCCGAGGTAGGCGCGGATGACCTCGTCGTTCTCAGCCAGTGCCGGCGCGGGGCCCTCGAGCTTGAGGGCGCCGGACTCCATCACGTACGCGTAGTCGGCCACCCGCAGCGCCGCGAGGGCATTCTGCTCCACCAGCAGGATCGTGACGCCGGAGTCGCGGATCTTCTCGATCGTGTCGAAGATCAGGTCGACCAGCACCGGGGCCAGGCCCATGGACGGCTCGTCGAGCATGAGCAGCTTCGGCTTGGCCATCATCGCCCGGGCCACCGCGAGCATCTGCTGCTCGCCGCCGGACATGGTCCCGGCCTTCTGGTTGATCCGCTCGGCCAGGCGCGGGAACAGCTCGAGCACGTGCTCGCCTGTCGGCCTCGATCTCTTCCTTGTCCGAACGCGAGAAGGCGCCCATGTCGAGGTTCTCGTCCACGGTCATCCGGGAGAAGATCCGCCGACCTTCCGGGCTGTGCGCGATCCCCTCGCCGACGACCTCATGCCCCTGAGCGCGACTGATGTCCTTGCCCTCGAACGTGATCTTCCCGGACTTGGCGTGCATCAGCCCCGAGATCGTGCGCAGCGTCGTGGACTTGCCTGCGCCGTTCGAGCCGATCAGCGTGACGATGGCGCCCTCAGGGACCTTCATCGTCAGGCCCTTCACCGCCGCGATGTTGCCGTAGTAGACGCTGACATCCTGAAGTTCGAGCAGGGGCTTGCCTGCCGTGGCCTGGCTCATCGGGCGCTGCCTTCCGTGCCGGTCTTGCCCAAGTAGGCCTCGATCACGCGCGTGTTGGCCTTGATCTCCGCAGGGCTGCCCTCGGCGATCTTCTCGCCGCGATCGAGGACCGTGACCCGTTCGCTGACCTTCATGACCACGCTCATGTCGTGCTCGATCAGCAGGATGGAGACGCCGCGCTCGTCGCGCACCCGGTGGACGAAGTCGACGAAGCGCGCGGACTCCTGCGGGTTCATTCCGGCCGTCGGCTCGTCGAGGAGCAGCACGCGCGGTCGCAGGGCCAGGGCCCGGGCCACCTCGAGGCGTCGCTGGTCGCCGTAGGACATGTTCTTGGCGTACTCGTCGTCCTTGCCGGTGATCCCGACGAACTCGAGCAGCTCGTGGGCCACCTCACGGCTCTCCCGCTCCTCGCGACGCTGCTTCGGGCCCTTGATGATCGTGCCGAACAGCCCCGACTTCAGATGGGAGTGCATGGCGACCATGACGTTCTCAGAGGCGGTCATGAGGCCGAAGAGCCGGATGTTCTGGAACGTCCGACCCATCCCCCGCGCGGCGATGGAGTGCGGGGCCTGCCCGGTGATGTCCTCGTCGCCAAGCATCACATGTCCAGAGGACGGCTTGTAGAGGCCGGTCAGGACGTTGAAGAAGGTGGTCTTCCCTGCCCCGTTGGGACCGATCAGGGAGACGATGCCGCCCTCGGGGATGGTGAAGTCGACATCCCGCACGGCGATCAGGCCGCCGAAGCGGACGGTGATCTTCTCGGCCAGCAGGGCGTTGGTCGTCGACAGGGCGGCCGGACCCGCCTGGGCAGTGCTCACGATGACGTCCCCTCCAGGTCGGCGTGCAGGTCCTCGACCTCCGTGCGTTCCTGCTCGTGCAGGATCTGGCGGTTGCGGGTCTCCGGGAACAGCCCCTCTCGGCGGAAGAGCATCATCAGCACGAGGATGCTGCCGAAGATCAGGTAGTTGTAGGACGGGAAGTTGATCTCCGTGCCGAACTGGGAGTTGATCGTCTCACCCAGCTCCGGCATGAACGTGGAGTTGATCCATGCAAGCGCGAGCGCGCCGATCATCACGCCCCACACGTTCCCCATTCCTCCCAGGACCACCATGGCCAGCAGGATGATCGAGATCGAGAAGTTGAACCGGTCAGCGAAGACCCCATTGACGTGGATGGCGAAGACCACGCCGCCGAGCCCGCCCATGAACGCGCCCACTGCGTAGGCGTACAGCTTCGAGCGCATGAGCGGCACGCCCATCATGGACGCGGCCAACTCGTCCTCGCGGATCGCCAGCCAGGCGCGTCCGAGCCGTCCCTCGCGGATCCGCAGGGAGACGAAGACGGCGAATGCAGTCACGAGCGAGAAGAGCAGGAACTTGGTGCCGAGGTCGAACGGGCCCAGGGCTGCCGAGCCTGGAACCACCGAGATCGGGTCGAGGGGCGTGATGCCCTTCGTCCCGTTGGAGAGGTTGAACCCGTTGATGTCCTCACCGTTGGTGAAGATCTGCGGGATGATCTCGCCGAACCCGAGGGTCACGATCGCCAGGTAGTCGCTCTTGAGCCGCAACGTCGGCGCACCGATCAGGATGCCGAAGAAGGCGCAGATGGACCCGCCCATGACCAGGACCAACCACCAGTTGATGTGGATGCCCGCGGCCTCGGGGTTCGCTGCGCTCAGGAAGTGGAAGTTCACCTGGTAGAAGAAGTTGCTCATGAACCATCCGGCGCAGTACCCGCCGATGGCCCAGAAGGCCACGAAGCCGAGGTCCAGCAGGCCCGCGTAGCCGACCACGATGTTCAGGCCGACAGCACAGATGACCCAGACGATGGCCTCGTTGACCGCTGTGAGTGGCAACCACTGCTTGACCAGGTCCTGGACCTGAGTGGGCAAGCTGTCGAGGGCGAACTTGTAGAACGCCCAGAGGCTGATGACCGCGATGATCCAGCCGATGGCCCAGCGTCGATTGGTGTGGTCCGTCGCGTGCGGTGAGGGCGGTGTGGAGGCCTTCGCGTCGATCGTCGGAGTCGCCATGTCCCTACACCTTCTCCACCGTCGGCTGGCCGAGGATGCCCGTAGGTCGGAACACCATCACCAGGATGAGGATCGTGAAGACAACCGTCTGGGACCACTTCTGCCCCAAGCCGTAGGCCGCGCCGTCGTTGAGGCCCTGGATCACCCCGATCAGGAAACCGCCAAGCACTGCGCCCGCAAGGTTGCCGATGCCGCCCAGCACGGCGGCGGTGAAGGCGATGAGCCCCAGCTGGAAGCCCGCGTCGTACCGGGTGGTGCCGACCGACTCGAGGAACAGCAGGCCCGCCGCACCGGCCATCGCGCCGCCGAGGGCGAAGGTGAAGGCGATCGTACGGTCGACGTTGATCCCCATGAGTCGGGCTGCGTCCTGGTCCTGGGCCGTGGCCCGCATGGCCTTGCCCTGCTTGGTGCGTTGCACGACGTAGGTCAGCAGCAGCAGGACCGGGATCGTGAACGCCACGACCACGATCGTCGAGTACTGCAGCGTGGCGCCCCCGATCGAGATCCCGCCCTGAGGGATCACCGTGGGCCACTGCTGCGGTGCCGAGCCGTTCCACTTCAGGCCGACCCACTGGAGGATGAAGCTCATGCCCACGGCGGTGATGAGCGAGGCGAGCTTGGGCGCCCTTCTCAGGCGTCGATACGCGACCCGTTCGATCACCACGTTGGTCGTGGCGCCGAACGCCATCGCAGCGATCAGGGTCAGGAGCATCAGGGCCCAGCTCTGCGGGCTGGGCTCAACCGCCCCGAGCCAGTGGACCATCATGAAGCCGGAGAAGACCGAGGCCAGCATGAACAGGTCGCCGTGAGCGAAGTTGATGAGCTCGATGATGCCGTACACGAGCGTGTACCCCAGCGCGATCAGGGCGTACAGGGCCCCGTTGCCGATGCCGTAGAACAAGCTGTTGATGAACTGGTTGGGCGAGGCCAGGAAGCTGAATACGAGCCACACAGCAACGCTCAGCAACAGGAGGATGCCCAGCACCCGGCCGACCGCCTGCTTGCGCGTCATGGCAATCCGCATCTCCGCGGACTCAATGGCTGTCGCTGTTGTCATGCCGCCTCTTCCTGACGATCAACGGGGGCTTGGTTGAGCACCCTAGGCCTTCAACGCCGCGAATGGGAGGGACGACCGAGTAGGCCGCCCCTCCCATTTCAGTGGATCAGTTGATGACCCAGGGCATGACCAGCTTCTCCTGGCCACTGGTCATCTGCAGGATGCTGATGTCCTTGTTGCCGCTGTCGCCGCTGGCCGTGTCGATCTTGATCTCCTTGCCGATCACGGACTTGTCAGCGGGGATCGTGATGCCCTCACCGGAGAACACCGCGTCCGTGATGCTCTTGCGGGTGCCATCGGACTTGGCGATCGCCTCGAGGATGACCTGCATCGCGGCCACGCCGTACAGCGGGTAGCTGCCGACCGGATCCGTGCCGTACTTCTCCTTGTAGGCGTTCACCAGGTCCGCACCGGCACCACCGGCGGCCAGGAGCGAGCTCTGGTCCAGTCCGGCGAACGACAGGTACATGCCCTCGGCCTCAGGCTGGGCCTGCAGGTCGGTGTAGCCGGTGAAGCCGTCCGGGCCCATCATGGCCACGGCGGTGTTGTCGCCGAGGACCTTGACCTTGTCCTTGACGAGCTGGCCGCCGTTGTTGTCGTAGATGCCGCCGACGTAGAGGCAGTCGGGGTCCGTGGCCTTGATCTGCTCGAAGAACGCCGAGTAGTTGGGCTGCTTGGCATCCCATGCCTCGTTGCCCAGGACCTCGATGCCCTGCTTGGCAGCCTCATCCGCGAACGCCTTGGCAACACCCTGACCGTAGGTCTGGTTGTCGTTGATGACGAAGCACTTCTTCAGGCCCAGCTCCTTGGCCACGAACTGCGCGGCCGCGGCACCCTGGTACTCATCGGTGGTCACGACGCGGGCGTAGTTGCGCGCGCCCGTCGGGTAGAAGATGTCGGGCTCGCCCGGATCCCACGTCTTCGTCAGGCCTGGGTTGGTGTTGGCGTGCGACACCATCAGCATGGGGCCATCGGGATCCTGGTTGAGGACCGGCACGATGATCTTGGCGCACCCGGAGTTGTAGGTGCCCATGACAGCGACCTCGTTGGTGTTGGCCACGTGGTCAACAGCGTTCTTGGCACACGTCGCGTCGTCCCACGAGCCCTTGGCCGCAGTCGCGTTGTCGTACTCCTTGAACTCGAGGTTGAAGTCGCCGACCTTGTTGCCGATCTGCTCGAGGTAGAGCTTGATCATGTTGTTGGTCGACACGTTGGCATCGGTGGCCGCGCCCTGCAGGGGCAGGTCGGACGAGACGACGAGGGTCTTGCCGGCTGCGGCGCCGCCGCTGGCGCCGTCGGACGCGGAGTCCGAGGAGCCGCTGCAGGCGGTCAGAGCCAGGGCAGCGGCCACGGCCGTCGCCCCGATCTTGATCGTTGTACGCATGTGTGTCCTTTGGGGAGTCGTGATCCGTGCCCGCGGGAGCGAGCATCGTGGGGCGGAAACTACAGCACCTCTGTGTCCGGCATGTAACGGACCTGGACGATCGGACGGTAACGGATTGGTAACGGCTTGTCCGACGCTGGGTGAATTGCCCGCGTGTCTGGTGGTTTGGGGCCTTTCCGCCAGCCCGCCGTCTTCCGGGGGCGACCGGGCTCTCGGCCGGGCAGACTCAGGCCGGGTCGGGCGGGTCCTGCTCGAGCACGCGCCGCGCCACGTCGGCCATCGGCACCCGGGCGTCCATGGCTGCGCGCTGCAACCACGCGAAAGCAGCCTGCTCGTCCCAGCCGAACCGAACCTGAAGGGCGGACTTCGCGCGCTCGATGACCTTGCGTGCCTCGAGGCGATCCTCGAGGTCAGCCACTCCGTTGCGCAGCGCGTGCACCTCGGCGAACCGGGCTCGCGCGATCTCGATGGCTGGGCGCAGCTCGGCGAGCGTGAACGGCTTGACGACGTAGCCCTGGACGCCCGCGGCCAGCGCGCGCTCGACGAGGTCCGACTGGCTGAACGCCGTCAGCAGCACGATCGGGGCGATGCTGTCCGCGGCCAGGGCCTCGGCTGCCGACACCCCGTCGAGGACGGGCATCTTCACGTCCATGAGCACGACATCCGGGCGCAGCTCGCGGACCAGTCGGACGCCGGACTCCCCGTCCCCGGCCTGGCCGACGACCTCGTAGCCAGCCTCGGTGAGCATCTCGACGAGGTCGAGGCGGATGAGGGACTCATCCTCGACGACGACGACACGGGCGGACACGTGCCAACCCTACCGACGGGCGCTGACGGGACCGAGCGAGGAACTGGCCGAGCGCCAACGCCCACCCGGGTGATCCCGCCCCGCCACGCTCGCCGAGCCCCAGCCGCGTGATCCGTGCTGGTCTGCGAACCCTCTGGCGTCGCGAGGCTGCATGGATCATCGACATCAGGCGCTGGACTACCATGAGCGCGGCGCCCCGGTATCCCAACCGGCAGAGGAAGCGGTCTCAAAAACCGTCCAGTGTGGGTTCGAATCCCACCCGGGGCACTCGCGGCCGTCGACCGATGCTCGATCCGGATTGCGACGATCCGCGAGCGCGAATCCGGACCGATCCGGGATCCGGCCGCGCGATGGCGGACCGATCGCGGGATCGGAAGGGGCCGGAGCCGCTGCGGCCAGGCCCGCCGGGGCGTTCAGACTGCCAGGCGGGGGCGCAGGTCGAGGATCCGGGCAAGGACGCCGTTGACGAACGCCGGCGACTCGTCGGTCGAGATCCCGCGGGCGAGGCTGACGGCCTCGTCGATCACCACGGCGTCCGGCACGTCGTCGCACCACAGCAGCTCGAACACGCCGATCCGCAGGATGTTGCGGTCCACGGCGGGCATCCGGTCCAGCGCCCAGCCCGACGAGTACGTGCTGAGCAGCTCATCGATCCGGACCTGGTGGGCGACCACGCCCTCCACGAGCGTCGCCACGTACGGGTTGGGCGTCGGCTGGGACTGCGCCGAGCCCTCGGCCAGCGGCTTCTCCGCCAGCACCACGAGCGGCGACACGCCGCGCAGCTCGGCCGCGTAGAGGATGTCGAGTGCGCGCTTGCGCGCCTTGCCACGTGCGGTCACGGGTCAGTTCACGCGGCCGAGGTACGAGCCGTCGCGGGTGTCGACCTTGACCTTGGTGCCCTGCTCGACGAACAGCGGCACCTGGATCTCGGCACCCGTCTCCAGGGTGGCGGGCTTGGTGCCGCCGGTCGAGCGGTCGCCCTGCAGGCCGGGCTCGGTGTAGGTGATCTCCAGCTCGACGGAGGCCGGGAGCTCGACGTACAGCGGGACGCCCTCGTTGGTGGCGACCAGGGCGTTCTGGTTCTCGAGCAGGTACTTCTCCGCGTCGCCGACGACGTCGCCGCTGATGTGCAGCTGGTCGTAGGACTGCAGGTCCATGAAGACGAAGTCCGTGCCGTCCTTGTACAGGTAGGTCATGTCGCGCTTGTCGACGTTGGCCGTCTCGACCTTCAGGCCCGCGTTGAACGTCTTGTCGACCACCTTGCCGGAGAGCACGTTCTTGAGCTTGGTGCGCACGAACGCCGGACCCTTGCCGGGCTTCACGTGCTGGAACTCGACCACGGTCCACAGCTGGCCGTCGATGTTCAGCACGAGGCCGTTCTTGAGGTCGTTGGTCGTGGCCATGGTTCTCCAAGGTAGGTGGTCGGTGGGGTCGGGCGAGGCCCAGGACCCCAAGGGTACCGGGTGCCGGGGCCCTGCCCGAATCCCAACGGTCCGGCGCCCAACGGCATCGCAGGTGTTCCACAACGCCCCTCGCCCGCGGCCGGGTCGTCCGCCCTCCCACTTTCGATTCACCCTCCCGGAACTCCTGGAGGTAGCGCGAATCCGGGAGGATGTGCGCCCGCCGGTCGCGGACGGCAGACCTGCGCGGATTTGCGGACTACTCGGGGGTGGTGGCGATCGCGTCGAGGGCCAGCGTGTAGGACTGGACGCCGAAGCCGGCGATGACGCCCGTGGCGACCGCGGAGATCACCGAGGTGTGGCGGAACTCCTCACGGGCGTGCGGATTGCTGATGTGCACCTCGATCAGCGGGGCAGTGCGCATGGCCACGGCATCGCGCAGGGCGTAGGAGTAGTGCGTGAATGCCGCCGGGTTGAGCACGACGGGGATGCGCCCGTCGGCGGCCTCGTGCAGCCAACCGATCAGCTCGGACTCGGAGTCGGTCTGGCGCACGTCGACGGCCAGGCCGTGCAGCGCACCGTGGGCCACGCACTGCTGGGCGAGGTCAACGAAGGTCGTCGACCCGTACACGTCGGGCTCCCGACTGCCGAGCCGACCGAGGTTGGGACCGTTGAGGACCAGGACGCTGCGCATGCCCGGACTCTACCGAGCCGCCGACGCCCCCGCACCCACGCCAAGGTCGCGGTTTGATCCAAGTCTCGTGCAGGGTTCGCGGTTTGCTCCAGGTCCCGGGCGCGTGTTCGGCCCGGGAGTTGGATCAGATCGGGAGCTCGGGACCCTGGGCGGAGGGGCTGGGCGGAGGGGCTGGGCGGGGAGGGCCGCGGCCCGGCGCGGGCGGTTCAGTCGGCGATCTGGCCGTAGGCGGCGAGCAGCAGGGTCGGGTCGGGGCCGTCGAGGAAGATGGGCGAGCCGATGGCGTCGAGGATGATGAAGCGCAGGCTGCTCCCGCGCGCCTTCTTGTCGACGAGCATCGCCTCGGACAGCGCGGGCCACGACGACCCGCCGTAGGTCACCGGCAGCCCGAGGGACGTGAGGATCTCGCGGTGCAGGTCGACCTCGGCCTCGCCGATCCGCCCGGACAGGCAGGCGAGCTCCGCGGCGAACATCATGCCGACCGACACCGCCGCGCCGTGGCGCCAGCGGTAGCGCTCAGCACGCTCGATCGCGTGGCCGAGCGTGTGGCCGTAGTTGAGGATCTCGCGACCGCCGAGTGCACGTGAGGTCTCGTGGAGGTCCCCGGCGACCACGTCGGCCTTGACCCGGATCGCGCGCTCGATCAGCTCGCGCAGCACCGGGCTCGGTGGGTCGGTGGCCGCAGCGGGGTCGGCCTGGACGAGGTCGAGGATCGTGGTGTCGCGGATGAACCCGGCCTTGACGACCTCGGCCATCCCGGCGACGAGGTCGTTGCGGGGCAGGGTCTCCAGCGAGTTCAGGTCGCACACCACGCCCGACGGCTCGTGGATCGCGCCGACGAGGTTCTTGCCCTCGGCGGTGTTGATGCCGGTCTTGCCGCCGACGGCCGCATCGACCATGGCGAGCAGGGTCGTGGGGACGTGCACCACGCGCACGCCGCGCAGCCAGGTGGCGGCCACGAACCCGGCGAGGTCGGTGGTGGCCCCGCCGCCGACGCTCACGATGGCGTCTGAGCGGGTGAACCCGGCCTGCCCCAGGACGCCCCAGCAGAAGGCGGCCACCTGGGCGGACTTCGCCTCCTCGGCGTCGGGCGTCTCGAGCAGGATTGCCGCGTAGCCGGCCGCCAGCAGGTCCTCCCGGACCGCCTCAGCCGTGGTGCGCAGGGCCGCCGGGTGGATGACGGCGACGCGCTGGACCCCCGCGCCGAGCATGGCGGGCAGCTCGCCGAGCAGGCCACGGCCGACGACGACGTCGTACGGGCGCTGCGTGCTGACGGTGATCCGGGTGGCGTCGGTCATGGGCGGGTCTCCGGATCCGAGGGGGCGGTGAGGTCGAGCCCGCTGACGATCGCGTCGACCGTCTCGTCGGCCGAGAGCTCGTCGGTGTCCACGATCAGGCGGGCGACCTCGGTGTAGAGCGGGGCGCGGGCGTCCATCAGGGACTTCATCTGGGCGCGCACGTTGCCCAACAGGACCGGTCGGGCACCCGAGAGACCGGCGCGCTGCGACGCGGCGGCGAGACCCACGCGCAACCACACCACCGGACCGCCGACCAGCAGGGCCCGCGTTCCGGGGTCGATCACCGCTCCCCCACCGAGGGCCAGAACGCCGTCGTGCTCGGCCAGGGCGCTGGCGACCGCCTGGGCCTCCAGGCGGCGGAACTCCGACTCCCCCGACTCCACGAAGATGTCGGCGATCGCCCGCCCGGTGGTCGATTCCACGTCGGCGTCGGTGTCCCGGAAGCCGACCCCGAGCCGCTCGCGAGCGCCTGCCCCACGGTCGACTTCCCCGCGCCCGGCACCCCGACGAGCACGACGACAGGGCGCCTCGCTGGGACCCCCGACGCGGAGAGCTGGTCGGTGTGAACGATTCCGACCATCCGATCGTCGGAATCGTTCACACCGATCGAGGCGGCCGGGCCGCTCATCGGATGGCCAGCCCGGCCAGGTACCCCTCGACGTTGCGGCGGGTCTCGGTCACGCTGTCGCCGCCGAACTTCTCCAGCACGGCGTCGGCCACGACGAGGGCAACCATCGCCTCGGCGACCACGCCGGCGGCCGGCACCGCGCACACATCCGACCGCTGGTTGTTGGCGCGGGCCTCCTCGCCGGTGGCGACGTCCACGGTGCGCAGGGCGCGCGGGACGGTTGCGATCGGCTTCATCGCCGCACGCACCCGCAGCAGCTCGCCGGTGCTCATCCCGCCCTCGGTCCCGCCTGCGCGGCCGGAGGCCCGGCGCACCCTGCCCGGCCCGTCCGGGAGGATCTCGTCGTGGGCCAGGGAGCCGCGGGTGCGGGCGAGCTCGAAGCCGTCGCCGACCTCCACTCCCTTGATCGCCTGGATCCCCATGAGCGCACCGGCGAGGCGCGAGTCGAGGCGGCGGTCCCAGTGCACGTGCGAGCCGAGGCCGGGCGGCAGGTTGTCGACCAGCACCTCGACGATGCCGCCGAGGGTGTCGCCGTCGCGGCGGGCGGCCTCGACCTCCTCGGCCATGAGGGCCGCGGTGGCCGGGTCGGCACAGCGGGCGGGGTCGGCGTCGATCGCGTCGAGGTCGGCCGGGGTGGGCAGCGGCGTGCCGGCGGGCACCGCGACGGTCCCGATCTCCACCACGTGGCTGATGACACTCGCGCCGAGCACGTCGTGCAGGAACGCCTTCGCCACCGCACCGAGCGCGACCCGCGCGGCCGTCTCCCGGGCGGAGGCGCGCTCGAGGATCGGGCGGGACTCGTCGAAGCCGTACTTCTGCATGCCCGCGAGGTCGGCGTGCCCGGGGCGCGGGCGGGTCAGCGGCGCGTTGCGGGCCTGAGCATCCAGCACCTCGGCGTCAACCGGATCCGAGGACATCACCTCGACCCACTTCGGCCACTCGCTGTTGCCCACCTCGATCGCGACCGGGCCGCCCATGGTGCGCCCGTGCCGCACGCCGCCGATCACGCGGATCTCGTCGGCCTCGAACTTCATCCGGGCGCCGCGCCCGACGCCGAGGCGCCGACGCTGCAGCTCACGGGCGATGTCGGCGGTCGTGATCGCGACATCGGCCGGCATGCCCTCGAGCACGCCGACAAGGGCCTGGCCGTGCGACTCGCCAGCGGTCAACCATCGAAGCATTGCCCGATTCTGTCACGCCGGGGCAGACGCCCGGATCGCGCACGCAGGTCGGCCGATCAGCCGATCGAGACCGAGTCGCCCTCGCAGACGACCGCGTTCTGGTCGCCGTAGAGGAAGCCCGCGCAGTTGGCGTTGAAGATGTCGTACAGCCGGTAGGACTTGGCGAACTGCTCACCCTCGTCGACCGTGTACTTCTTGCCATCGAGCTTGAGCTTCACCGAGTTGCCCAGCGGCGAGATCGTCAGGGCGGAGATGGTGCCGCCCTTGGCGCCGGAGGTGGAGTCCGAGGAGGTCGACGAGGCGGCGTCCGGCGCGGTCGCCGCCGCCGGGACTGGGGCCGCGACGGGAGCCGGCGCGGGCTTGGCCACCAGCGGCGCGAAGGGATCGCGGCTCGTGAGCCTGACCTTCGTCTTCGTTGCGGCTGCCTGCTCCGCGGCCGCCTCCTGCTCGGCCTGGGCCGCCTCCTCGGCCGCCGCGGCACCTCCAGCCGCCTGGGCCGAGGGAACCGGACCGCGCAGCTCCGCATCAGCCCCCGGCTGCATGACGAAGAGCGCCATGCCGCCGAGCACCAGACCGGCGACGATCGCCAGCGCCACGATCAGGAAGGTCCGGTTCCGCTTCGGTGCGGCTTCTGGGCGCGAATCCATCATGGGCGGCATCGACGACCCTGAGCTTGTCGCCGTCCGTTCGAGGATCTGCTCACTCATTGGAGTCATCCTTCGTGGCCTTGGTCGAGTCCGCGTCGGCCTCGGTCGAGATCGGGGTTGGCGTTGGGGAGGGTGAAGACGTGGGCGGTGATCGTCGCCGTCAGGGCGTCCTCCGCTGATCCCTCGGCGCACGAACCCTTCGAGATCGACACGTTCGAGACCGCGGCCACCCGCTTCATCGACTCGATCTCCCGCAGGTAGTTGCGCAGCTGGGCGAACGTCCCGCAGGCGGAGATGTTGAGGCTCACGGCCTGGACCTGCGGGCCGGTGGGCTCGGCAGGAACGGCTGCCGCGCTGCTCGCTGAGCTCGAGTCGTCCGTGCCCTCAGCATCGTCGGCGCCCGCACCGTCCGCGGACTCAGCATCGGGGGCCGGCGGAGCGACCGGAGCCGCGGGCTGCGCCACCGGGGTCGGCTGACCGGGCGTGACTGACGCCACCACCACGTTCGCGTTGCCGGCCACAGTGGTCAGGTTCCGGATCAGCGTCGGCAGCGCCACCGTCGGTGGCATCCGCTGCTGGATCTCGGCGAGGATCGCCTCCTGCGCCGGCAGCTCCTCACTCTGCTTCTTCAGCAGCGAGATCCGTCGACTCCAGCTGCTGGGAGGCGGCCTGCTGGCTGGCCGTCTCGACATCCAGCGCGGCGGCCGACTGCAGCGTCGGGCTGATGACGGCGAACCACGCGGCCACGAGGAGCAGCACCGCCGCGAGCGATGCCACCCACCCTCCACATCCGTGGGCTCAGGCTCATGGCGCGACCTCCTTGGCCGTGTAGCGCTCCGAGAGGGCCTCAGCCGTCACGTTGCCGGTCGAGCTGAAGGTGACGATCTTCGTCCCCTCCTCGGTGCCGGCGGAGATGCTGCCCACGTAGGGGTCGGCGATGGTCGGCAGCTTGGCCAGGGAGTCAAGCCAGTTGGCCACCGTGTTGTAGGTGAAGGCCTTGGCGGAGACGTTCATCGTGCCCGAGGCCCGGGACCCCCGCACCGGAGGTGGGCTCGCCGGCGGTCGAGGCGCCGGCCGACGACGGGGCCGTCGCCTGGGTCGGCGCGCCGGGTGCCGGCGAGGTCAGGGCCAGGGTGTCCAGCGAGACACCACTGGGCATCGTGAGCGCGAGGTCGTTGAGGAAGAAGGACCACCGGACCTCGTTGCCCATGGCCAGTTGCAGCTGGCCCTGGGCATCGGCGACGGCCGCGAACACCTTCGGCACCTCGGAGTAGCGGGCCGCCTCAGCCTGGAGCAGCGCGCGCTCCGCGGTGGCGGCGTCGAGGGCCTCCTGGGCGGCGCTCTCCTTCTGCGTGGCGATCAGCCACCCCAGCAGCGCCAGCAGCAGCGCGATCACGACCGCGATGGCGGCGAAGATCTTCGCCCTGCGCACGGCCGCTCGCCGCGCGTAGGTCGCCGGGAGCAGGTTGACGGCCGCCAGCACCGTCACCGTGTCGGACGTCGGGACCTCCTCCACCAGGAGGTCGCCGGGCGGGAGCTCGGCGAACTCCACGTCCCCGAGCTCGACCGGTTCGTTCGCCTCGGGGCTTCCCCCGCGGCCACGTGACAGCCTCATGACACACCCCCGAGGGCAAGACCGACGGGCACCGCCGCGATCGGATCGACGAAGTTGAGCTGCGCCGGCGAGAGTCCAGTCCCTCCGACCGACAGGCCAGAGAGCGTCGACCCGACCTCCACCGGCACGCGCAGGCGATCGGCGAGCCGCTCAGGGAACCCGTGCAGCCGAGCGCCGCCCCCGGAGAGCACGACCCGCGTGACCGACCCGTTGGTCGAGGTCGCCGAGTAGTAGTCCAGGGACCCGCGGATCTCCTCGATGAGCTCCAACGCCGCCCGGCTCATGATGCGGATGGCCGGTGCCATCGGCCCGGTCTCCTCGGCAAGCCCCACCTCGCGCTTGGTCTGCTCGGCGTCGATCAGCGACATCCCCATGTCGTTGACCAGGGCATGGGTCACCTGACGACCGCCGGAGAGCAGGATGCGCACGAAGCGGGGGATGCCGTTCTCGTGGACGATGATGTTGGTGAGGTCGGCGCCGATGTCGACGACGGCCTCCGGTCGGGCGTTCAGGCCCGAGCCCGGGCGTCGTGGCGATCGCCCGCAGGACGGCGAACGAGTTGAGGTCGACCACGGTCGGGTTGAGTCCCGCGGCGATCACAGCATCGACGGAGCGGATGATCATCTCCTCGACTCCGGCAACGAGCAGGCCGCTGAGCGAGCGAGCCCCGTCGCTGGTGCGGATCTCCTCGAGGGGGGCGAAGTCCAGCACGGCCTGGTCGGTGTCGATCGGGACCTGGTCCCCCACCAGCAGGGGCAGGGCCTTGCGCAGCTCGTCGCCGGTCAGGTACGGCACCTCGACCTGGCGGACGACGACCCGGGGGTTGGCCACGCCCACAGTCACCTTCTTGTGGGAGAACTTCACAGCGGCCCACAGCTCCTTGATGGCCTCGGTGACCGCGGCCTGGTCGACGACCTCGCCGTCGCGCAGGGTGCCCTCGGGCAGGGCGATCTGGCCGAAGTGCACGAGCTCGGGACCGGACGAGCGCAGAGCGAGCTCTGCGGCCCGGACGCTGGACGTCCCGATGTCCAGCCCGATGGCGGTTCGTCGACCCACGATGGTGCCTCCTCAGTGTGGCGCTGAGGAGGGAATCGGCCGTTCGGAGGGGGTCACTTGAACGGGTGACACCCGCAGATCGGTGCCGAATCGCCCGAGGCCCGGCCGGTCAGGCGAGCGGACCGGACGCTCAGACGCCGAGCTGGCCCACGTACCAGTCGGCGATCGCCGGCCCCACGAGGATGCCCAGCAGCGCCCCGGCGAGCATGAACGGGCCGAACGGGATCGCGGACTTCCGTCCGGCGCCGCGGAACAGCATCATCCCCAGGCCGACGAACGCCCCGAGCAGGAAGGCCAGGAAGCTCCCCACCAGCCACTCCCCCCAGCCGAGCCACGCCAGTGCCATGCCCAGGGGGCCGGCGAGCTTCACGTCACCCATGCCCATCCCGGCCGGGTACACGAGGGCGAGGAGCAGGTAGAAGGCGAACAGGCCGAGCCCGCCCAGCATCGCCCGACCGAAGTCGCCCCACTGGTCGTAGACGACGGCCGGGATGAGCAGCAGACCGGCAACGATCGGGTAGGAGGGCAGGGTCAGGACGTTGGGCAGCCGCTTGGTGTCGAGGTCGATGAACGCCAGGGCGACGCCCACGGCCGTCAGGTACAGGTAGGCGGGCAGCTCCCACGTGAGGCCGAACGTGAGCGTGACGAGCAGGAACAGCGCCCCGGTGAGCAGCTCGACCCCGGGGTAGCGGGCGCTGATGTGCGCCCCGCAGTCGCGGCACCTCCCCCGCAGGATCAGCCAGGACAGCACCGGGATGTTGTCGAAGCCGCGGATCTCGGCGTCGCACTGCGGGCAGTGCGACGGCGGCGAGACGATGGACTCCCCACGCGGCACGCGCCAGATCACCACGTTCAGGAACGACCCGATGGCCAGCCCCGCGAGGGTGATGAAGAAGTAGGCCAAGGTCATGGCGTCGATTCCCACCGCGAATAGGACTCACCACGGCGGACCCATGTCGGCTTCCGGCAATCCAGTGCGTGTTCGTCGTGGCGCCGCTCAATCCGTCGGCTCAGCATCACAGACAGTCGCTCCATAGCCATAGGTGGTGTTTCGACCGGAGATCGCCAGCCTAACCTGATCGGACTGCTTTCCACGGACATCGGACTTGATCTGCAGGTTCACCTCCAGCAGCCGCCCGCCGTACGGCGACCCAGCCTGGACCACGAAGGGTTGGACACCAGACGGATTGGTCACGTTCTGGGCAACGACTCGCCAGCTGGTCTTGTCGTTGACGTCGCTCGAGGACCACGAGCGCGTCAGGAGCTCACCGGTCGGCCGGTCGAGCCGCCACCTGACGCACCTCTGGGACCCGTTGGCCTGTGTGTAGATCTTGAGTGTGCCACTCGAGGTATCCGGGTAGAGGACGTTGCCCGATCTGACCTGCCGCTCGATCTGCTGCGACGCGAGGTACATCTGCCGTACCGCTTCACTTCGCGCGGTGATCAGCTGGGTGTTCTTCATCATGTCGACCACAGCCGTCGCCGCGATTCCGAACACGATCGTGGACAACGTCATGGCGACAAGCACTTCGACGAGGCTCAGGCCGCGGTCCTCCCGCACGATCCGCATGCTCAGCTCACCGGGACTTCCCGCTTGTAGACCGTATCCACCTGGTAGGTCCACGTGGTGTCGACGAGCCCCGGCACGTCCATCGGGTAGTACTGACCCGCGAAGTTGTTCTTCGTGTCCACGACGTCCGCGTAGATCATGCCCGCGGTGGTTCCGTTGTTGGACACCCAGGTGCGGCACGGTGTGAAGATGAACAGCTTCACGGTCGGTTGGACCAGAGCGTTGTTCTCCAAGGTGATCGAACCCGGGTAATAGGTCTTCGAGCCTGACGTGACAGTGGGGCAATTCGGATACGGTGAGCCCGACACTCGTGGCGAGTTCGATGGCGTCATCATCCACATGCGCCTGGTCTGCGTGGTTGTCGACTTGATGGTGAGGTTGTTGACGGCGTTCCAGCCGTCGTCGCTGATGACCGCAACGTCCGTGTTCAGCGCGATGGTCTCCCCGCTGTTCGCGCCGAAGTTCAGTCCGAAGATGCCCTTCTTCACGCCGGAGCTGAACGCTCCGGTCAGCACCCCTGAACCGTCGCGGCCATCACCCGAAGTGCACCGGACGACGCGCACAACCACGGGTGAAGTCCTCGTCTTCGCCGTCAGCCCGCCGTCGACGGTCGGGGCCGAAATCCCCTTCAAGTACTTCTCGGCCTGGGTGCAGGTCAGGTCCAGCAGCGAGAATCCCTGACTCTGCCACTTCGTACGACTCGCCGCATCGTAGTTGACGGTCGGGAAGGGCCGAACAGGCGGATCCACCACCCCGCTCTGACCACTGTTGCGCGTCCCTGCGACCGTCCCGGATCCAGTGATGTCGCCGGCAGCGAAGATGGACCCGCCGACGAATGCGTTGTTCGCCAGGCTCACATCGCCGTCGCTGCCCGGCTCACTGCCACTGGTCTTCACATCGCCGCCCACACGTGCGTTGTTGGAGATCGTGATGTCGCCTGTGGCCCAGATCGAACCCAGGACCTGAGCCGTCTGGGCGAGGACCACATCGCCGAAGACCTGCAGACTGCCGGCGATGACGTCGTTGTTCGCCAGCGAGATGTCGCCGTTCGAGTAGATGTCCGCGTCATTGCCCACATTCCCCTGCTCGGACACCACCTGCGACGGGCCGAAGAACTCCTCGGAGAAGATGGCCTTGTCGAAGTAGGTGCCGGGAACCGCCTCGAGCCGCACAAGCATCTCAAGTTGGCGGCCGACGCCGGACCCGGTGATGCCCTGCGACTCGATGAAGGCGGCCATCGGCTTCACCGACACCCCTGACCCATCGGTGCATTCGATCGGACTGGTCGCCTGCGAGTCCGCGAAGTAGGTGATCGAGACACTCCGGGTCGCGTCCTCATCACCCGCCTCATCGTCGGCGATCCACGAACACGGCACATTGAGGCCGACGGACGTCTCGAGCGCAGCGAGCGCAGAATCAACCCCGGACTCGGCAGTCATCGTCGACGTCTGCGAGCGAGCGGAATAGCGACTGCTCCACTGAGCGCCCTGGATCACGGATCCCATCAGGACGGTCGATCCAGCGACGACGATCATGAGCATGATCACCCACAGCATGGCCAGGCCCGAGTCATCCTGTGCCCTGGGAACCCTTGTCATCGTCGCTCCTCAGCTCGCCGGGGTGGCCCGGTAGATCGTCGACGTCGAGTTCTGCCCGAGTGTGAGCTCGGCTTCGAGGTCTGCCCGCACATTCGCACCCTCTTCCACCTTGACCATGACCCTTCCGCTGATCAGCGGGGCCTGGCCGCCCTCCGCGCTGCACACCACCGTTGTGCACGGCGGTGTGCTGGCAGATGTGGTGTACGAGGGATGAATCGTCAAGTCGGCGACGACCGTCCAGGTGAATCCGGCATGGACGACCGTGCTGCACGGCAGATCGCTGACATTGCGCCCGCCGATCTCCAACTCGAAGCACCGGCCCGCCGAAGGCAGGCGGGGCGTGGTGACACGAATGGGAGTCTCAGTGATCACATTCAGGCTCTGGCTCACGTAAGCCCCGTCGTTCCAGAAGCGCAGCGCTGGTGAGCCCACGAGCCCTGCGGCAGGCGCAGGCGCGGATGGCGTGAACTGCCCGCTGCTCACCGCACCGCGGACCTGGACCGGGTCAATCCCTACAAGGCTGGTCAACCCACCCGCGGCCGTCCACCAGTTCGGCACTGCGCCAATCGTTGCCGAGCCCAGGGACATCAGGTACTCGGCGGACACGCACCCGACCGCCGACGTACCAGTGCAGCGCAGGCCCTCCGGCGCAACCTGTCGCGCCCCGAAGACTCGTGAGGGGCTGCCTGCGGAGTCCACTCGCAGGAGTGCGATCTCATCGCCACCACTGTCCAGAGCCACCTGCGACGCCAAGGAGCTCAGACTGGCTGACGCGCATGGTTGCCCGTTGTTCGCCACCAGGCCCGACGAGTCGGTGCATCCGATCGGGCTGCTGGCGATCGTTGTGGCGACCGCCGATCCCTGATCCGAGCCGGGTGTGGCCACGACGGTCCAATCGCCGGACCCGTCCACCTCGAGGCTGCCGTCCCCCGACTGGCTGATCGGTGCTGGCGAGTCGGTCTGGACCAACCCATCGGCTGGATCGGTGTTGACCTGGGCCTTGGCGACCCTCCCACCGGAACGTTCAACCACGCCACTCTCGGAGGAGATCTGCGCCTCAGCACCTCGAAGGAACCCGGTGACCGTGGAGATCTGCTCGATCTGCAGGTTCGCGTGCGCCTCTCCCAGCAGAAGGTTCACCGCGTGCTCCCCAGCCCCAGGAAGGACCTCGGGCGCCTGCACTCCATTGAGTGAGTCGAAGCCGTGGACGACCACGCTCCCGGCCGAAGAGGACGTCGTCGAGTAGAAGTACGGCTGGCAGGGCGCACTGAAGGGGTGCGTCTGTGTTGACATGCATCCTGCGGGCGAGAAGAACAACGACGAGGTCGTGTAGTTCTGATCCCCGCCGAACCGGGCGCTGGTGGTGACCACCACGGTCACGCGCACCACGGCCGAGTCGCTCGTCGACGACTGGTCAGGGTTGCACGTGCTCCGGGCTGGCCGCCGGTTGCCAACAACGCGTGGGGTAGGTGGCGACGGTGAACGTCACCCCGTCCAGGACGAGATCGGGGTTCGTCGAACCGCCGGTCCTGCGGTAGGGATTCAGCGGTGTGCCCGTCGTGACCGTCGAACCCTGGAGGAGCGTCTCGCCATTGAACGTACCGGCACGCACCTCCGAGGACGGGTCGGTCGCGGCCTCACTGGTGAGGACGCCCGCTTCGACCGTGGCGAAGGCCATGGCGCGCATCTGCTCCATCGTGCGCTCGGCGATCCGCACGGCCTGCTCATTGACGCGGTTCCCGGCCACCCCCTTCATCGTGCTGATCGTGATGGAGGCCATCGCAGAGGCGAGGATGCCCACCAGGACCATTGCGACCACGACCTCGAGCAGGGTGAAGCCTGCCTCGCGTGGGGCGCCGAGGTCGGCACGCAGGGGGGTACGCCTGACCATGCGATGTGTATCGGCACGCTGGGGCTGGACATGAAGGATCGCCGGGCTAGGCAGGTGCACCAGAGGAGGCCTATCAGCAACAAGTATGTCCAGGTGTGAATGTGCGCCAGCCGTACCAGATGAGCAAGTCGGAAATGTTGTTCAGGTTCAACTCGCGGATCGGATAGCCAACGGTCCACACAATGGGAGCCACCTGAATCGCCGCCAGTGCTAAGCGCGGTCCTGCGAACCCACGTCCGGTTGGACGCCGAGGACCATCGCGGCAGGGAAGGCCCACACCATGATGCAGCCATGGCACTGGCGACATGAGGACCTTTGCCCATCCGATGACCAGGACGGCATCCATGGTGCGCCCCACACGCTCCAACTCAGCGGCCGCCAGAAGCGAGCACACCAACCAGGAAGGCGAAGACCCGCCACAAGGCTCCGGCAATCCGTCGAGGTGTGTGGTCGGGTGATAGAAGAGCCCCCATAGCGATTGGTTCATCTCGTCGAACACATCGCCAACACGCTCGGGGTTGCTGGGAGCCCCACCGAACAGGTACTGCCACGAGTCACCCGACCCCAGCCACTGCACACGCCAAGCTGGCGGAGTGGAGATCCCTCCACTCCGCCAGCTTGGGGTCGTTCAGTGTTGTGGCCGTTCCTAGCGAACTACGGGCAGGCTGTGGTACTAGCGGGCTGAAGGCCACCAGCGTCGCTCAAGTAGACCCACGTCTGAGTGCTCGGCTGAGCACCGCTGGCACGTGCGGCCGTCATGCAGAAGCCGGTGGCTGTCGCCTCGTACGTGATCTCATTGTTCTTCGTGACCAGCTGGGTCAGGGTCTCCTGCCCCGCCAGGGCGGGAGTGATGGTCACCGTGGTGGCGGTCTGATCGACATCAGCGGTTGGGGGGTAAGTGCCCTCGTTGTCGGTCGCGTACGTCTCGACGACCGTGGCCACGTTGCGGAGGTCAGCCTTCAGGGAGGCGTCCACGGCCTTCTTGCGCTGGCTGAGGAACACCGGGATGGCGATGGCGGCGAGGATGCCGATGATGATGATGACGACCAGGAGCTCGATGAGGGTGAACCCCTCGTCGCCCCGCTCCTTGCGCAGCTTCTGCAGCATGTCTAGCTCCTTGTTGTGTGACGTGAGGCCCGGTTATGTGGGTCCGGACAGACAGTGCATCGGAGCCGGGATCGGGCCTTGAATTCCATCGCCGTGTCACCCGAACGGGTGAGTCCGTGCATACGCCCTCGCGCGCGACCCCGTGAGGGACCACGCACGCGCACCGCACGGTCGCGGTGTGATCGAGCGCGAGCCGCGCCTACGCCGTTCGCTCAGCGATTCGGCTGCCTCCGGAGCCGCGACGAGACCAGGTTCCTGACTCGCACCGACCGTCGGCGCACGTGGTGGCGCTCAGGGGGCTGGAGCTGGGCGCGAGTCCGAACCGGCTGCTGTAGCCGAAGTACCGCCCGGAAGCTGAGCGCGCTGTCATGCAGAAGCTCTCGGACCCGACAGCCGTGACGGTCATCGAGAAGTCGCCCCCGAAGTAGTTCACATCGGGCGACGCACGGAAGCCGGCAGCCTCGAGCATCGTGAGACTGCTGGCGAACTCCCCCTGCTACCGCTCCTGCACTGACCGTGTGCTGGGCCGTTGCTGCGCTCCTCAAGTCACTCTCGACGGCGGCGTCCCACGCCTTCGCGCTGCTGGTGGAGGAAGGCGGTGAGCGCGATGGTGGCGAGGATCCCGATGATGATCACCACCACCAGGAGTTCCACCAAGGTGAAGCCATTGCTAGACCGGCGCCTGTCGAATCTGGCCATGGGAACCCTCCGAGGGTCGTCGACTCGTCGTACGATCAGCCTCACTGAACGAGGTCGAAGACCTTGAAGATCGGCATGTAGAGCGCGATGATCATGCCGCCGATGACCACGCCCATCACGGCGATCATGAGCGGCTCGATGAGCGAGGTGAGCGCCTCCGTCGTCGCCTCGACCTCCTGGTCGTAGAACTCACTGATCTTGTGCAGCATCTCGTCCAGTGCACCTGTGTCCTCACCGACGGACAGCATCTGCACCACCATCGGCGGGAACACCGGGTGGTTGTTCAAGCGGCCTGGCCAGTGACTCACCCTGGCGCACGCTCTCCTGGACGTCGCGCACCGCGCTCCCCACGACCACGTTTCCTGTCGTGTCCGCCACGATGTCCAGGGCCTGCAGGATGGGCACACCCGAGTGGATCATGGTCCCCAGGTTGCGCGTGAACCGAGCGATCGCGATCTTCTGGAACAGCGGTGCCGAAGACCGGCACCTTCAGCTTGAGCGGATCCACCACGTTGCGGACCCGGGGGTTGCGCTTGAACTTCTTCCACAGAACCCCGAAGGCCACCAGGAAGACGACGATGAAGAGGAAGGAGCTCTTCAGCAGCTCCGACAGGAGCACCAGGAACCGAGTCGGCGCCGGCAGCGTCCCTCCGAGGTCGAGCGAACATCGTCCTTGAAGGTCGGGACGATGAACAGCAGCATCCCGGTCACGCCCAGCACCGCCATGACCGCGACCACGACCGGGTAGGTCATCGCGGACTTCACCTTGCCGCGCAGCCTGACCTCGGCCTCGTAGTTCGTCGGCGATCTGCAGCAGCGACTGGTCCAGGAAGCCACCGACCTCGCCGGCCCGGCACATGTTCACCATCAGCGGCGGGAAGACCTTCGGATGCGCGGCCATCGCCTCGCTGAGTGCCTTGACCACCCTCCACCTCGCTGCGGACCTGCGTCAGCACCTTCGCCAACGGCTTGCACTCGGTCTGCTCCTCGAGGATCGTCAGCGCCCGCAGCAGCGACAGCCCCGCGTTGATCATCGTGGCGAACTGCCGCGACATGACCGCGAGGTCCTTCAGCCCGATCTTGTTGCCGAAGCCCGGGGATGTTGATGTCGCGCTTCATCCCCGCGTTGGCCTCGGTGATCGAGACCGGCGCGTAGCCCATGCTCTTGAGCTTCGTGGCCACCATTGCCGGCGAGTCGGCCTTCAGCCGGCCCTTGACCATCTTGCCGGCGCGATCACGGACCGCGTAGTCGTACTCCATCGTCTTGGTCATGCCCGCTCCCCTCAGTGCCGTCCGGCCATGCGCGTGAAGTCCTCCACGTGGTGGCACTTCTCGAAGGCGGTGTCGTAGGTGATCCGACCGGCCTTCACCAGTTCGGCGAGGTTCTGGTCGAGCGTGTGCATCCCGTGCTGGGCACCGGCCTGGAGGGCCGAGTAGATCTGGTGGGTCTTGCCCTCGCGGATCAGGTTGCGGATGGCCGGCGTGGCCATGAGCACCTCGGTGGCGGCGACTCGACCGCGCCCGTCGGCCGTCTTGCACAGCGTCTGGCAGACGATCCCCTGCAGCGTGCCGGCCAGCTGCTGGCGGATCTGCTGCTGCTGGCTCGGCGGGAACACGTCGATGACGCGGTCGATCGTCTGCGCGGCGTCCTGGGTGTGCAGCGTGGCGAAGACGAGGTGACCGGTCTCGGCGGCGGTCAGCGCCACCTGGATCGTCTCCAGGTCGCGCATCTCGCCGACCAGGATGATGTCCGGGTCCTGGCGCAGCACGTGCTTGAGCGCGTTCTGGAAGGAGTACGTGTCCTCCCCCACCTCGCGCTGGTTCACCAGGCAGCTCTTGTGCTGGTGGAGGAACTCGATCGGGTCCTCGACGGTCATGATGTGCTCGTTGCGGGTCCGGTTGGCCAGGTCGACCAGCGCCGCCAGGGTGGTGGACTTGCCCGAGCCGGTCGGTCCCGTGACCAGCACGAACCCGCGAGGCAGCTGCGCGAAGTTGGCCATCGCCGGGGGCATGCCCAGCGACTCGAGGCTCTTGATCTCGAACGGGATCACGCGGAAGGCCGCCCCGAGCGAGTCGCGCTGCTTGTACAGGTTGACCCGGAACCGGGCCACGTCGGGCAGCGCGTAGGAGAAGTCGAGCTCCAGGGTCTCCTCGAAGCGCTCCCGCTGCTGCTGGGTGACGATCGAGTACATGATCCGCATGATCGTCTCGGGGGTGAGCTCCTCGGTGTCGGGGATCGCCCGGAGGCTGCCGTCCACCCGAACGGTCGGGGGCGCGCCGGCCGTGAGGTGCAGGTCGGAGCCACGCATCTCGAGCATGGTCATCAGCGCGGAGGCAAGGGAGAAGTCGTCGCGCCGGATCTCGTCCTCGGTGGAGATGCGCGAGTACGCGGCGGCCTCGGACTCAGCGATCCGCACCTCGGGGATCGGCATCAGGCCCGGGTTCTCGGGGGCCAGACCGACGTCGGCGCCGCGGAGGTCGGGAGCCAGTCCGGGGACGGGCTGGTGGGTGGGTGCCGGCGCCATCGGCGGGGCCATCGTGCCCGCAGGGGCGGCGTAGGCGGAGGGCGGAGCCGGCGGCGCGGCTGGGTGGGAGCCGGCGGCGGTCCGTAGGCCATCGGGGGCGCGGGGGTGGGCGCGACCGCTTGGGGGGCGACGGTCGGGACGGCGCTGGACACGGGCGTCACAGGTGCCGCGGGAGCTGGGGCGGACGGGGCTGGGGCGGAATACGCTGCGGGCACCGGAGCGGCTGACCCTGAGGCGGACGGCGCCACGGGCGGAGCCACCGGGGCGCTCGCCCAGCGCATGTCGCCTGCCAACGGACCACTCTGGGGAGCCGAAGATTGTGGGGCCACCCCGGGGATGAGCTCGTCCATGATCCCTCCGCGCGTCGACGCTGTGAGGGCATACGCCCTCTGCGTGGTCCATCGGAGTCAGGGACCGGGCGACTTGAGCCAGCGGCCCAACCGTCACACCACCACGCGCAGGATCTCGTCCAGCGACGTGATCCCCTCGCTCACCTTGTGCATCCCATCCAGGCGCAGCGAGACCATGCCCTCAGCGTGCGCGACGTTCTCGATCGCCGCCGACGACGCCCGCTCCACCGTCAGCTGCTCGACGGCCTCGCTCACGCTCATCACCTCGTGCAGCGCGAGCCGCCCCTTGTACCCGGTCCTGGCGCACGCACCGCACCCGACTGCCCGGTACAGCGTCGGCACCGGCTCCTCGGGGTTCCACGGGTACCGAGCAGCGACCAGCGTCTCCGGCGTCGGCGTGTACGGCTCCTTGCACTTGCTGCACAGCCGCCGGGCCAGCCGCTGGGCCAGCACGCAGTCCAGCGCCGACCCGACGAGGAACGGCTCGATCCCCATCTCGATCAGGCGGGTCACCGCCGACGGGGCGTCGTTGGTGTGCAGCGTGGCCAGCACGAGGTGGCCGGTCAGCGAGGCCTCGATGGCGATCTGGGCGGTCTCGTGGTCGCGGATCTCGCCGATCAGGACCACATCGGGGTCCGCGCGCAGGATGGACCGCAGCGCGGCGGCGAACGTCAGCCCGGCCTTCGCGTTGGTCTGCACCTGGTTGATCCCCGGGAGTCGGTACTCGACCGGGTCCTCGACGGTGATGATGTTCACCTCGGGCTTGTTGATCTGGTGCAGCGTCGAGTACAGCGTCGTCGACTTGCCGGACCCGGTCGGCCCGGTCACCAGGATCATCCCGTAGGGCTTGAGGTAGCTGGTCTGGTACCGGTCGAAGTTGCCGCCGGTGAACCCGAGGTCCTTGAGGTCCAGCATCGCGGTGGAGTTGTCCAGGATGCGCATGACGACCTTCTCGCCCCACACCGTGGGCAGGGTGGCCACGCGCAGGTCCACTTTGCGGCCGTAGGCATTCACCGACAGACGCCCGTCCTGGGGGATCCGTCGCTCGGCGATGTTGATGTCGGCCATGATCTTCAGGCGGCTCGTGACCCCGGACTGGATCGACTTCGGCGAGCGCATCATCTCGTGCAGCACGCCGTCGATGCGGAAGCGCACGCGCAGGTCGTGCTCTGCCGGCTCGATGTGGATGTCCGAGGCGCCGTCCTGGATCCCCTGGGTGATCAGCAGGTTCACGAACTTGACGATCGGGGCTTCCTCGACGACCTCCTTGATCCGGGTCAGGTCCTCCTCGTCGGTGTTGCGGACCTCGATGGCCGTGCTGAGGCTGTCGAGCTCGTCGCCGGCCCGGTAGGCACGGGCGATCGCCGCCATGACGTCGCCGCGCGTGGACACGACCGGCTTGAGGTCGACCTTGGCGATCGAGCGGACGTCGTCCAGCGCGATGACGTTCGCGGGGTCGGCCATGGCGATGACGAGCTTGCCCTCGACGAAGCGCACCGGGACGAGCATGTGCCGCCGGCACACAGCGCCCGGGACCAGCGCAGTCGCCGAGGGGTCGATCAGGGCGTCGCCGAGGTCGACGTAGTCCAGGCCGATCTGGGCGGCCAGCGCCCGCACCAGGTCGGCCTCGCTGATCACGCCCTGGTCGACCAGGACCCGACCCATGCTGCGCCCGACCCGGCGCTGCTCCTGCCCGGCTTCATAGACCTGTTCGGGCGTGGCCAGGCCACGCTCGAGCAGGACGTCTCCCAACTGCTTCACGGCCCACGCTCCCCCGCGGGTCCCCGCATCTCCGGTGCCGGGCCCCGGGCCACCCCTGCGGGCGGCCCAGCCATCACAGTCCTCGGACGCTGGACATCAGGTGGGCGAGCAGGCCTCCGGCCAAGAGGTCAGGACCCGACTCCGCCTGTCCCCCGGCGGCCTCAACGGGAACGGCAGCCGCCTCCTGGGCGGTGGCGAACTCCGCGTCTGCCGCGTGGGCACCCACGACCTCGGCATACGCCGTCGGATCAGCAACGCTGTCGCCGGGATCCCGCGGCTGCGGCACGAACTGCGCGACCTCGTCGACGACGGGGTAGTCGGGGGTGAGCTCAACCACGGGGTACGAGCCCTCCTCGACGTTCGCGACGGGCGCCTGCGGCACGGGGAACGCGTCGGTGTGGCCATGGCCACCGGCATCCTCGACCATGTCCGCGAAGCCGCTTGCGGGGAAGGGCTCGGCAGCAGCGGGCACAACCGGGGCCTCGCCGAGGCCCATCTCCTGCGCCCACGGCGACCACGCGAACGACTCGGCCACCGGCTCGGCGACGGGCGCCAGGTCGAAGGTGACGGGCACCTCCTCGGACGCCTCAGGATCGAGGTCGTAGGCCGGGCTCTCGAACGACACCGGCTGGGACTCGAAGGGCACTGACTCCGGCTCGTACGTCGGACCGACCACCTCGAAGGTCACGGGCTCGGCGGCGAATCCCACCGGCTCAAGGTCGTAGGCGGGCGACTCGAGCGCCGCCGGAAAGCTCTGGGTGAGCACCGCCTCCGGGCCAGCAGGGAACTCAGGGGCGACCAGCGCCGACCACTCATTGACCGCTGGCCACTCCTCGACCTGGGCCTCGACCGGCGCTGGGGCGACGGCCGGCGACGGATCCGGTACGGGCTCGGCATCGAAGCCTGGCTCCATCTCCGAGACGGTCCATGCATCCGCGGCAGCCACCTGCCACTCCTCCACGGCCTCCGGCTCGGTGACGAACAGGTCATGGACGTCGGGCACGAACGCGGGCTCCGCAGCCACCGCGACCTCGATCACGTCCTCAACGGGTCCCCCGGAGTCGAAGGCGTCCAGCATGTGGTTGGTCCGCTCCTGCTCGGCATCGCCGCCGCCGACCTGCACGGCCACCAGCCCGCGACCCATCAGCTGGACGAGGCGATTGCCTGCGGCCAACGGCGAGGCGCCCATGGCAGCGAGGACCTCCGCCAGGGTCCGCCGCCCATCCACGCGGGCAAGCACGGCCCAGTCCTCGGTGTCGACGACCGGGGCGTGGTCCACGCTCGGCGCAAGGGCCAGGACGCTGTCGGAGCCGGGCAGGGCAGCGCGCAGGTCGTGCCACTCCTGGGCCCGCTCCCGCGCGGCGCTGACCACGGCGTCGACGTCGAGACGCACCCCGATGTCTGACGGGTCCTGCGACCCGACCCACACGGCGAACTCCCCCGAGGCCCAGTCGAGCATCTCGCCGACCGCCTCGGTGCAGATCTCGGACGCCACCTGCTGGGCGGCGTCACGGTCCACCACGCCGGACTCGACGAGCGCCCGGACCGGATCCTCGGACTGCAGGGCCACGGCAAGGTCATCGGCCGGCACCGGGAGCGCCGCGACCAGCCCGCGCAGCAGGCCCGCACGGGCGCTGTCCGCGGTCGCTGAGGAGATCCGGCCGTCCACCAGGTGCACGGTGCCCACGGCACCAGGCGAGGTCACCTGCATCCGCGCGGTGCGCCCGCCCATGCCGAGCAGGGACAGCACCTCGGCGAGGCTGAACTCGGACAAGCTTCCGGAGAGGTTGGTCGTCATGGCGTCGGCCCTCCTGGGGTGCCCGGGATGGCCCACGGGGCGTCGGCGTGCGTGAGCTCAACGCTCAGCATCGCCACCAACTCCATGGAACCCTCACCGGATGCATAGGCGTGGGCCAGCCCCACTCCTCGGCTGGTGAATCGTCAGGAGCCCTCGGCGGCTTGAGTTGCTCTGCTCCATTCGAGTTCAGCGCTCAAGGCCGTTCGCATGGTCTCGACCTCGGGATCCAGCCCCGTCATGAGCCGGACCTGCTCGACCGCCTGGAGCAGCAGCATCTCGTCGCCGGCCACCGCGCGACCGCCCGCCGCGACCCAGGCGGCGACCAGCGCCGGCGGCCACGGTGCGTAGGAGACGTCCAGCAGCCATCCGGGTCCGTCGGCAACCGCACCCGCGAGCCCTGCCCCCGCGGCCGCCGGGGCCGTGCACACCACGATGGGGACCTCCTGCCGGGAGGGGAGCCGCTCGGGCCATCCGTGGATCTCCAACCCGAGTCCGAGCCTGTCGGCGACCCCGACGAGGTCCGCAGCAGATTCCGGGCGCCGGGCGCACACCACGGCGCTGGGACACCCCAGCGCTGCCAGCGCGGCCAGCGCGGAGGCTGCGGTCGCTCCCCCACCGAGCACCATCGCCGGCCCGGGTTGTGCGCCGATCCCGCGCAGCGCCCCGATGATCCCGACGACGTCCGTGTTGTGACCGACCAACCCCTCGGGCGTGAAGACCACGGTGTTGGCCGCACCGACCGCCTCGACCATCTCACTGGCGCTGTCCAGCAACGGCAGCACCGCACGCTTGAGCGGCATGGTCAGCGAGAGCCCGGCCCACTCCGGCCCGCACCCCGCAAGGAACGCGGGCAGCCCGGCCGAATCGACCTCGATGGCGTCGTATGCCCAGTCGAGCCCGAGCTGGGCGTACGCCGCACGGTGCAGCACCGGCGAGAGGCTGTGGGCGATCGGGCTGCCCAGCACCGCAGCCCGGCGCCGCCCGGTCATCGCAGACCCTCCGGTTGGGTTCAGATCCTCCGTTCCGGACGGGAGGGTCTGACCGCCGGTGGAGGCGTTGCGGGGGGTGGAGGCGTTGCGGGGGGTGGAGGGCACGTCGCTCACTGCGGGTTCGCTGCGAGCCACTCCGACAGCTCGGACTTGAAGCCCAGGAACTCGTCGTAGTTGTCGGTGAACTTCGTCTCGCCCGTGTCCGGATTCACGGTCACGTACCACAACCATGACCCGTCAGCGGGGTTCAGCGCCGCCTCGATTGCTGCCTCGCCGGGCGAGTTGATGGGGGTGGGAGGCAGGCCCTGGTACTTGTAGGTGTTGTACGGGGACTCCGTGTTCTGAAGTTCCTCGGTGGTCAGGTTGATCTCCGACTTGTCCAGGGCGTAGTTGACCGTGGCGTCCATCTGCAGGTAGCCGTAGGTACCGCCCCACGTGGCCTCGTCGAGGCGGTTGTAGATGACCCGCGCCACCTTGTCGAAGTCGTCGGGGTGGCCCTCAGCCTGCACGAGGCTGGCGATGATCATCGCCTCGTAGGGCGTCACGCCGTTCTCCTTCGCACGCCCCTCGAGGTCCAGGGTCGTCGCCGACTCCTCCCAGCGGTCCACCAGTCGGGTCAGGACGTCGGTGGCCGACTCACCCTTCTCCAGCTCGTAGGTGGCGGGGAACAGGTAGCCCTCGGCGTTGTCGTCGGCGTACTTGGGCAGCCCGATCTTGCCGCCCTCCGAGGCCGCCACCAGCTTCTTCTTCGAGATCCCGGTCGCCTCGGAGATGGTCTCGATGCTCTGCGTGAACCGCAGCCCCTCCCGCAGGAGCAGCTTGTCGGTGATCCGTGCCTCCGGGTCCACCATGCGGTCCACGGCCGCCGCGGCACTCATCTCCTTGCGCATGTCATAGACGCCGGGGCCGATGAGCTTCGTCTTGGGCTCCTTGGCCGCTGCGTCCAGCCATGCATCCACGGACGCCACGACGCCCAGGGCCTTGAGGGTGCGCCCGATCTCCGTGAGGGTCTGGCCGTCCTCGACCCTCGCCTCGACCGGGTCCGTCCCCTCGCCGACGTAGTCAGCCGGCCCCCCGAAGTCGGGGATGTTCTCGATGGCGAACTTGACGCCCAGGCCGATCATCGCCAGGACGCCGAGGCTCAGCAGGATCGCGATCCAGGAGCGACCGCGGTGCCTCGGGCCCTCGGGCGGGCGGCTGTCCGACGACATCTGCAGGCCGAGGTTGCTCATCTCACTCCTGAACGAGGGTCCCGGGCGCGACGCCGGTCGCGCGCTCACTGTCGACAGCGTATTGGACGATCACCACGGCAGCCGCTTGATCCACGACGGCGCGACTCGTCCGCGACGTCCGCCCTGCTGCCCGCAGGTCCCGCGTGGCAGAGACCGTGGACAGCCGCTCGTCGACCAGTCGCACCGGGACCGGCGCCACGACGGGCACCAGCGCAACGGCGAACTCCCGCGCCACAGCGGCCGCCTGGCCGGGCTTGCCCGACATCGACAGCGGCAGGCCGACGACGACCTCGACGGCCTCGTGCTCCGCGACGATCCCGGCGATCCGCGTGAGGTCCCCCTCCCCGCGCGCCACGGTCTCCACCGGCACGGCCAGCAGGCCGGACGGGTCGGTGCGCGCGACGCCGATCCGCACGGATCCGACGTCGATCCCGATCCGGACGCCCGGGCGCACTATGCGCGCGCCGCCAGGTACTCGCGGGCGGCCAGCAGCGCAGCCTCGACGCCCTCGGGCCGGGAACCGCCGCCCTGGGCGGTGTCGGGCTTGCCGCCACCACGACCGTCCACGGCTGGAAGCGCTGCGGCCAGGATGTCCTTGGCGCTCAGCCCGGTCTTCTGCCCGATCGCGTTGACAGTGACCAGCAGCGAGACCTTCGCGCCATCGACCGCGGCACCGACCAGCACGACGGGGACCTCGGTCGCAGTGATCTGCAGGGCGGCGTTGGTCGCCTCCCTCAGGTCGGCACCGGTGGATCCCTCGGGCAGGGAGTAGGTCCACACCCGGGCGCCGCCGATGTCGTAGCGCGTGCCGATCGTGCCCTCGACGTTGGCCATGACCGCGATCTTGCGCATCTTCGCGATCGTGGACTCAGCCTCCTTGAGCTTCTCGAGCAGCCCGCCGATCCGGTCGGTCAGCTCCTCGGGCCGCGCCTTGACCATCTGCGAGAGGTTGTTGACCAGGATGTGCTCGCGGGCCAGGTGCCGGTAGGCGTCGGCGCCGACGAGGGCCTCGATGCGGCGCACGCCGGAGCCGATCGAGGCCTCCGAGAGGAACTTGACCACGCCGAGCTGCCCGGAGCGGGCCGTGTGGGTGCCGCCGCACAGCTCGCGCGCCCAGTCGCCGACCGAGACCACGCGCACGCTGTCGCCGTACTTCTCGCCGAACAGCGCCATCGCGCCGATCGCCCGGGCGTCGTCCTGGCTCATGTACTGCGCGGTGACCTCGAGGTCGTCGAGCAGCAGGGTGTTGACGCGGTCCTCGACGTCGTTCATCACCGAGGCCGGGACCGGCGCGGGGTTCGGGAAGTCGAAGCGCAGCCGCCCCGGCGAGTTCTCCGAGCCCATCTGCGTCGCCGTCTCACCGAGGATCTCGCGGAACGCCTTGTGGATCATGTGCGTCGCGGTGTGGGCACGCGAGATCGCCAGGCGCCGTGGGATGTCGACCTCGCCGATCGCGCCCACGCCCACCTCCGCCTGGCCGTCGGCGACGGTCGCGCGGTGGACGAACAGCCCGGGCACCGGCTGCTGGACGTCGTAGACCTCCAGCAGCGTCCCGTCAGCCAGGCGGATCAGGCCCTGGTCGCCGATCTGGCCGCCCCCCTCGGCGTAGAAGGGCGTGCGGTCCAGGATCGCCTCGACGTGCTCCCCCGGCCCGGCCGCCGGCACCGACTGGCCGTCGACGAGCAGGCCCCGCAGGGTGCCCTCGCTGACCACCTCGGTGTAGCCGGTGAAGTCGGTGACGCCCGAGGAGTCCATCACCTCGCGGTAGACCGTCGCCGGGGTCAGCCCGGCCTTGCGCACGCGGGCGTCGGCCTTCGCGCGCTCCTTCTGCTCGTTCATCAGGCGCCGGAAGCCCGCCTCGTCGACCTCGACACCGGCCTCGGTGGCCATCTCGAGGGTGATCTCGAACGGGAAGCCGTAGGTGTCGTGCAGGGCGAACACCTGGTCACCGGGCAGGACCGTGGCGCCGGAGGACTTCACCTTGGTGACGGCCGTGTCCAGCAGGGTCGTGCCGCGGCCGAGGGTCTCCAGGAAGGAGGCCTCCTCACCGACGGCGATCGACGTGATCCGCCCGGCGGCGTCGACCAGTTCCGGGTACTGCGGGCCCATCGCCTCGATCGCCGCCCCGACCAGTTCGCCCATCGACGGGTCGTGGGCGCCCAGCAGGCGCATCTTCTGCACGACGCGACGCATGATCCGGCGCAGGACGTAGCCACGGCCCTCGTTGCCCGGCAGGACGCCGTCGCCGATCAGGAACGCGCAGGTGCGGGCGTGGTCGGCCACCACGCGCAGGTCGACGTCGGTCTTGTGCACCTTGCCGTACGCAGCCCCGGACAGCGCCATCGCCCGGTCGAGGATGTGCTTCGTGGTGTCGATCTCGTAGATGTTCTCCACGCCCTGCAGCAGGGCGGCCATGCGCTCGAGGCCCATGCCGGTGTCGATGTTCTTGTTCGGCAGGTCCCCCCGGATGTCGAAGTCGACCTTGGTGCGCACCTCGCCGAGCTCGGACTGCATGAAGACCAGGTTCCAGACCTCGAGGTAGCGGTCCTCGTCGGCCTCCGGACCGCCCTCCGGGCCGTGCTCGGGGCCGCGGTCGAAGTAGATCTCCGAGCACGGGCCGCCGGGGCCCGGCACGCCCATGTGCCAGTAGTTGTCCTTGAGCCCGCGACGCTGGATGCGCTCCATCGGCACGCCGGCGATCGTGTGCCAGATGTCGATGGCCTCCTCGTCGTCGCCGAGGACCGTGACCCAGAGCTTCTCCTCGGGGAAGCCGTAGCCCCCGTTGGACACCGATCCGGTGAGCAGCTCCCACGCCAGCGGGATCGCGCCGCCTTGAAGTAGTCGCCGAAGGAGAAGTTGCCGGCCATCTGGAAGAAGGAGGCGTGGCGGGTGGTCTTCCCGACCTCCTCGATGTCCAGGGTCCGCACGCACTTCTGCACGCTGGTCGCCCGCGGGTAGGGCGGGGTGGCCTGGCCGAGGAAGTAGGGCTTGAACGGGACCATGCCGGCGTTGACGAACAGCAGGGTCGGGTCGTCGAGGAGCAGGCTCGCGCTGGGGACGGGCGTGTGGCCCCGGGTGGAGAAGAAGTCCAGGAACCGCCGGCGGATCTCGGCGGAGTCCATCTGGTCGAGGCTCATGGGGTGCCGTTCCTGGTGGCCGAGGATGTGGAGGTGGGGGCAGGAACCCAGCCCTCAGGAGGTGGACCGCTGGTGACCTCCTGCGCCGTGCCGGTGAGCAGGCGACCCTCCCGACGCGCCTTCACGTCCTGGAGCCGACCCAGCCCGTTCGCGGTCCTGCCTGCCAGCCTGCTCGTCGTCTGCGCAGCGACCTGGGCCGAGCCCAGCGGGCCGAGCTCCTTGGCGCGCGCAGCTGCCTGCGTGCCCTTGCGGTAGGCCACCACGCCACCCACCGCGCCGACCACCATCCAGAAGGTCCTACTCATGCGCCCGACCCTATTGCGAAGCACGCCGACGCACCGAATCGGCAGGCTCCCCCGGGCGGCGCGCGATTCTGCTGACGATTCCGACGGTTTCAACGTCGGAATCGTCAGCACTATCGCGCGCCGGGGTCCAGGGCCTCCCGGAGCCGGGCCAGGACGTCGCCGAGGCGGGCCTCCACGCCGTGGCCGCCGGGCTCGTAGTAGCGCCGCCCCCGCACCTCGTCCGGGGCGTACTGCTGGGCCAGCACGCCCGAGGGATCGTCGTGGGGGTACCGGTAGCCGACGACGCCGAGCGCGGCAGCGTTCGGGTAGTGACCGTCGCGCAGGTGCGCCGGCACCTGGCCGACCCGGCCCGCGCGGACATCGGCCTGCGCGGCATCGATGGCCCGGATGACGGCGTTCGACTTCGGGGCCAGGGCGAGGTGGATCGTGGCCTGCGCCAACGGCAGCCGGGCCTCCGGGAGCCCGATCTGGGCCGACGAGGTCATCGCGGCCGTCGCCACGCCAAGGGCGCTGGGATCAGCCAGGCCGATGTCCTCACTGGCCAGGATCACCAGCCGGCGGGCGATGAACCGCGGGTCCTCACCCGCCTCGATCATCCGCGCGAGGTAGTGCAGGGCGGCGTCGACGTCACTTCCGCGCACGCTCTTGATGAACGCCGAGATCACGTCGTAGTGCTGGTCGCCGGTGCGGTCGTAGCGGACCAGCGCCCGCTGGACCGCGACCCCCACGTGCTCGCCGGTGATCTCCGGGGCCGGGGCGGAGGATTCCGAGGAATCCCCCGGGGTCTCCGGGGCGGTGGAGTCCGAGGAACCCCCCGGCGTCTCCGGGGCCGGGGCCACCTCGGACGCCACCCCGGCGACCCCCTCGGCGGCCGCCTCGAGGTAGGTCAGCGCGCGGCGGGCGTCCCCACCGGAGTAGCGGATGAGGTCAGACCGCGCCTCCCCCGACAGCACGACCCGACCGGCCAGTCCTCGGGGATCGCCCACCGCCCGGTCGAGCAACTCCCCCACCTGCTCATCGGTCAGCGAGCTCAGGGTCAGCAGCAGCGACCGGGACAGCAGCGGCGAGACCACGGAGAAGCTGGGGTTCTCGGTCGTGGCCGCGACCAGCGTCACCCAGCCGTTCTCGACTCCGGGCAGCAGGGCGTCCTGCTGGGTCCGGGTGAACCTGTGCACCTCGTCGATGAACAGGACGGTGGGGACCCCGGACATCCGGGCGGTGTCAATCGCGGCGCGAACGTCCTTCACGCCGGCCGTGACCGCGCTCAGCTCGACGAACCGCCGCCCCGCAGCGCCACTGACCAGGGAGGCGATCGTGGTCTTGCCGGTCCCCGGCGGGCCCCACAGGATCACCGAGGCGGCGCCGGACCCGTCGATGAGCCGGCGCAGCGGCGACCCGGGCGCCACGAGGTCCGCCTGGCCAACCAGCTCGGACAGGTCCCGGGGCCGCATCCGCACGGCCAGCGGGGCTGCCGCATCCACGGAACGCTCGCTCAGTCCCGGGGCGTCGAACAGCGACGGACCGCCAGGGGTCGTGCGGGAGGGGCCGGGCACGCCGCCATGATAGGCACCGTGAGCACCCTGGACCCCGACCCCTCGCTGGCCGACCGGATCCGATCGGCCGTGCCGCGCGACGACGAGGGCGCCCAGGCGTACCTGGAGGTCGGAGCCCGCCTGGACGTCGTGTCGGCGGTGCATGTCGAGCCCGGCGGTGTTGCCTGGCGCTCCCTGCATGCCACCTGGGACCGGCCCTGGATCATCGCCATGGGCCCGGATCCCGCGGCCGTGGCGCGATGCGTCGTCGCCCTCGTCGAGGCGGATGGCCCGCCCGAGGGGATCACCGTCGAGCGGCTGGCCTTCACGCACCTCCCCGCCCGGATGCGCCCCATCGAGCACTGGGAGTGGGACTGGTGGTTCACGCGGTCCGCACCGCCGGCGCGGGCCGGTGAGGCCCTGGTGGTCGCGCTGGGTGCCGACGACCCGCGCATTCGTGCGCTGCTCGCCGTGGCGTCCCCGGACGCCATGATCCGTCCGGGTGACCCCCGCATCCGCGGATGGTGGGCCATCGAGGCCGGATCGCTGCGCACCGACGCGGGCTTCGTCCCCGACACCGGGGTCTGCCTCCGACGAGCCCTCCCCGGAGCAGCTCATCGCGATCGCCGCCGTCACGACGATGCGTCCCGGGATCCCGCACCTCGGGTCGGTTGCGACCCATCCCGACTGGCGCGGCCGCGGCCTGTCCCGCGACCTGTGCTCCCGGTTGACCCGCGACGCGCTGGCTGGGGGCGCCCCCGCGGTCACCCTGGGAATGCACGCGGCGAACCGATCGGCCCGGGCTGTCTACTCGTCGCTGGGCTACACGGTCGGCCAGCGGTGGGCCAGTGGCCGCGTGACCCCCGGAATCGGGTGATACCGGCGCTACTGTGGGTGCATGGCCCGTCGAATCATTGCTGCCCTGCTCATCATCGTCGCCACCATCCTGGCCCCGTTCGCGCTCGGAGCCCTCTGGGCCGAACGCACCATCACCGAGACCGACATGTTCGTCGAGACCCTGGCGCCACTCCAGGACGATCCTGCCGTCCAGCAGACCGTGGCCAGCGAGGTCTCCACTGCACTGATCGACGCCATCGACGCGAAGACGCGGGTCACGGAAGCCCTCTCCCAGCTCAATGGCCCCCTGGCAGAGATCCGCCCCGACTCGGCCATCGCAGAGGCGATCTCCTCGGGGATCAACGGGGCCATCGAGTCCGGGGTGACGTCCTACACCCAGAGCGATCGCTTCGGTGACGGCTGGACGGCCATCACGACGCTGCTCCAGGAGCAGTTCGTCAATCTCATCAACCGGGACACGGCCAACGCCGCAGTGACCCTGCAGGACGGCCAGATCGTGCTGGACACCAAGGTCGCGGTGGAGAAGGTCCAGGCCCAGCTGGTGGAGCGCGGCGTCCCGTTCGCGGACAGGATCGAGGTGCCGGGCCGTGAGGTCGTGCTGGCCGATTCGCCCAACCTGCAGACCGCGGCGACGGCCCTGAACATCTTCCTCCCGGTCGCGAACTGGCTGTGGGTCGTCGTGCTCCTGATGTTCCTCACCGGGATCCTGCTGTGGCGCCCCCGTTCGCGCGGTGTCATGTGGACCGGCGTCGGCCTGGCACTCGGCGGAGCCCTGATGTACGGGGGCCTGGAGCTCGGGCAGGCCCAACTCGTCAGCGCAGCGCCGGCGGACTACACCGAGGTCCTCTCGGCCGTGAGCACCACGCTGCTGCGATTCCTGGCCAACGCGCTTCTCGTGATGACCTGCCTGGGCATCTCCCTGGCGATCACCGGATGGCTGGCCGGGGCCACCCCCTCGGGGCGCAAGGTGCGCGACGCGATCACCGGGGCGGCCCACCGCTGGGGCAGCCCCCTGGCCGACGGTCCCGTGGGTCGGTTCACCTCCGATCACCCCATGTTCGTGCCCACGCTGCGCGCCATCGTGATCGCCCTGGCCGCCACCTACCTGATCCTGGTCGATCGGCGCAGCCCGTCGATGATCTTCTGGACGTTCGCGCTCATGGCCCTGGGCCTGCTGCTGGTGGAGATCGTCGAGGGCGCGGGCCGCGGCTACGAGCGGCCCCGAGCCGGCGCTGTGGTGGCCGAGGCAGCCCACGCCCCGGTCGGTGCCGGGCAGGCGTCGGCCGACGAACCCACCCCGGGCAGCGATCAGTCCTAGCGGTCCTCAGCCTCGGCCACGTCGGCGGCGTTCATCCGGGCCAGCCGCTCGTTGTAGGCGTTGAGCTCGGCATCGCCGTCGAGATCGGCGCGCCGGTCCATCCGGCGGGCCTCGCGCTCATCGGACCTCGCCCACTGGAATCCCAGGACGATCGCCACGACCAGGGTCGGGATCTCCCCGAAGCCCCACGCGATGGCCCCGGCGTTGCGAGTGTCCTGCAGCGTGTCCGTGAGCCAGGGCGGGGTCACCACGGCGTACCACTCGGGCACCATCGGCACCTCGGTCATCATCATCGGCACCGCGAAGAACGAGTGGATCACCAGCGAGGCCATGAGCAGGATCAGCCGGGGCGGATAGCCCAGCCGCCGCGGTCCGGCGTCGACCCCGATCACGACCCAGTAGAACAGGTAGCCGGCTGCCAGGAAGTGAACCTGCATGGCGAAGTGCCCGAGGTGGGAGGACATGAGGGTGGCGTACAGGTTCGTGTAGTAGAGCCCGTAGAGGCCCACCGTGTAGATGAACAGCACGTACAACGGGTGGGTCACGAAGCGGGTCACCGGGGAGTGCAGCCCCCACGTGATCCACTCCCGCGGGCCGCGCGCGCCGCCGGTGGCGGCTGGGATGACGCGCAGGGCCAGCGTGATCGGGGCACCCAGCACGAGGAACACGGGCGCCAGCATCGCCAGCGCCATGTGGGAGATCATGTGCAGGGTGAAGGACGCCGGGGCGTACCAGGCCACACCCGCACAGGTGGCCCAGATCACCACGCTCCAGCCCAGGACCCAGGAGACGAGCCGCCCGATGGGCCATGTGTCCCCGCGTCGCCGCAGCAGCAGGTAGCCCGCGGCGTACAGCGCCATGGCCAGCAGGGCCGCCGTCAGCCACACCCAGTCCGGGTGCCACCCGAACGCGACCCGGCCGAATGTGGGTGCCGGCGGGTAGGGGTAGCCGATGAGATCCTCGCCCAGGGTGGGCAGGTTGACGGGCTGGCGGGGGAAGGCCGAGCGCGCCAGGACCACGGCGAGCCCGAGCGCGGACCCCAGGGCGACCACCTCGGCCAGCATCCTGCCCGGGCGCAACGTCCGGTCGGGGTCGCGTCCCTCCCGCCGCACGGCAGCCCCGAGCAGGACGGCGATCACCAGGGCGGCGATCTTGAGCAGGACGGTGTTGCCGTACTGGGTGGTGAGGAGCTCGCTGGGCGAGTCCATGCGGGTCGCTGCTGAGGCCAGCCCGGTCACGGCCAGAGTCGCGACGGACGCGATCGCCACGACCCCGAACCGGCGGATCCGCTCCCCCATCTGTGGCGACCGACGCACGGCATGCGTGGCAAGGGCGAGCACGCCTCCGCCCCAGGCCGCTGCCGCGATCGTGTGCAGGAACCCGCTGATCAGTGCCAGCGAGTGCCCGCCAAGCCCGGCGGCGTGCCCCGTGAGCGAGGGGATCCCCACCGCGACGAGCCCGACGGCGAGCCAGCCCGCCGCCGCACCGAGGGAGCGCACGACCTGGAACCCGACCCCCACCACGGCAGCGAGCGCCGCGGAGATCAGGAAGGCGCGGCTGACCTCCACGTCCCACACGTACGTCGAGACGATGCCCGGGCTGGTCAGGCCGGACAGCCCGATCCCCAGCACGTCCGCGAGGGTGAACAGGGCGAACAGCAGGCTCGCGCCGGCCAGCACGAACGCCGAGACCGATGCCACGACGAGGTCCGACCGTCCGGAGCGGGTCAGGCTGGTCCGGGCGCCCGGATCGAGGGCGACCGCGGAGATCCCGAAGCCGACCATGGCACCACCCGCCAGCAGCGAGACCAGTCGCAGGACCGGCAGTCCGTCGACGACGAGCCTGCCAGCATCCGGAAGCCCGTCGCTGACGGGCTTCCACCAGATTCCGGCCGCGAGGGCCGCAGCCACCAGCGCCCCGAGGGCGGCCATGGACCACAGGACCCGGGGCAGCAGGGCGGACCGCGCAGTCGGGGCCGCACTCGTCTCGCGGGCCTCAGGGACGGTCCGGGCGGTCATCGGGTCCGTCGCATGACCCAGGTGCCGGCAACTGCACCGATCAGCACTGCCAGGCCGATGCCCAGGACCCAGGCCAGCAGGCCGGCGTCCGCATCGTCGCCCGCGGGCGCAGGACTTGCCGCGACCGCCGAGGGGCTGGCCGACACCGGGTCCGGGGAGGCGGGAACCGCCGGGGGGCTGGCCGACACCGCTGCCGGGGAGGCATCCACCGCACCCACGGCCTGCTCCACCGTGAAGGTGATCGTCCCGTCGATGGGGTGGCCGTCAGCGGACACCACCCGGTAGGCGGCCCGGTACTGCCCCGCGGGGCTGGACTCCGGCCAGGTCACCGACACGGTGTCCCCGTCGACCTCGACCGGTCCCACCTCGAGGCGGGCATCGGCGGCGACGTCGGTCAGGGTGACAGCATTGCCCTGCGGGAGGATCTCCTCCCCGAACACGAAGGTGATCGCCCCCGGCGCCGATGCCAGCGTGGCCCCATCCTTCGGATCCGACGACTCGAGCTCGGCGTGTGCCCCCGCGGGTGAGACTCCCATGAGCAGCGCCAGCACAGTCAGGGCCCCGACGATCCATCCCCTGATCACCTGGGTGTGCATCCCATCACGTCCCTCCGTTGCTCGCGGGCCCCCGTCCGTCCCGCGAATCACGACCAGCCTACGAAGCCCTCACGCGCCCTGATCGGGCTGGGGTGCCGCCTCGTCCGCAGCAGGCTTCGCGTCGATGCCGGCCTCCTTGCGCTGCTCCGCGGTGATCGACGTCGGCGCACCGGTCAGCGGGTCGTGCCCGGCGCCGGTCTTGGGGAAGGCGATGACGTCACGCAGCGACGAGGCGCCCGTGAGAAGCATCACGATCCGGTCCCAGCCGAAGGCGATGCCGCCGTGCGGCGGCGGGCCGAAGGCGAAGGCATCCAGCAGGAAGCCGAACTTGTCCCGCGCCTCCCGCTCGTCGATGCCGAGCACGGAGAACACCCGGCTCTGGATGTCCGCGCGGTGGATACGGATGGACCCGCCGCCGATCTCGTTGCCGTTGCAGACCATGTCGTAGGCGTAGGCCAGGGCCTCCCCCGGCGACTCCTCGAAGCGGTCGATCCACTCGGCGTTCGGCGAGGTGAACGGGTGGTGCACGGCCGTCCAGCCCGGCGTGCCGTCGTCGTCGACGACCGCCTCGAACACCGGGGCATCGACGATCCAGAGGAACGACCATGCGTCGGGATCGATCAGGTCGCAGCGCTCGGCGATCTCCACGCGCGCCGCACCGAGCAGGGCCCGGGCCTCGTTGGCCGGCCCCGCGGCGAAGAAGATGCAGTCCCCCGGCTGGGCGCCCGTGGCTGCGGCAAGGCCCTCGCGCTCGGCCTCGGTGAGATTCTTGGCCACCGGCCCGCCGAGGATCCCGTCCTCGGCGATCGTGACGTAGGCCAAGTCCGCGGGCGCCGCGCTGCTTGGCCCACTCCTGCCACGCGTCGAAGGTGCGCCGCGGCTGCGACCCGCCACCGGGCATGACCACCGCACCCACGTACGGCGCCTGGAACACCCGGAAGGTGGTGTCGGCGAAGTACTCCGTGAGCTCCACGAGCTCGATGCCGAACCGGAGGTCGGGCTTGTCGGAGCCGAACCGGCGCATCGCCTCGGCGAAGGTCATGTGCGGGATCTCGCCGATCTCGTGGCCGACCGTCCCCGCCCACAGCGCCCGGATGACGTCCTCACCGACCGTGAGCACGTCGGACTGCTCCACGAAGCTCATCTCGATGTCGAGCTGGGTGAACTCCGGCTGGCGATCCTTGCGGAAGTCCTCATCCCGGTAGCAGCGGGCGATCTGGAAGTAGCGCTCCATGCCGGCCACCATCAGCAGCTGCTTGAACAGCTGCGGTGACTGCGGCAGGGCGTACCAGCTGCCCGGCTGCAGCCGCACAGGGACGAGGAAGTCGCGCGCCCCCTCCGGCGTCGAGCGCGTGAGCGTCGGGGTCTCGATCTCCAGGAAGTCACGGGCGAACAGCACCTCGCGGGCGATCTGGTTCACCTTTGAGCGCAGCCGCATGATCCGCGCGGGCTCGGGCCGGCGCAGGTCGAGGTAGCGGTAGCGCAGCCGGGCCTCCTCGCCGACCTCGACGTGCTCGTCGATCGGGAACGGCAGGGGGGCTGCCTCGGAGAGCACCTCGAGGGTCTCGACCATGACCTCCACCGCTCCGGTGTCCAGGTCCTGGTTCTCGTTGCCCTCGGGACGTGCCACGACCTCGCCGACGACCTTGACGCAGAACTCGTTGCGCAGGGGGTGGGCGACCTCCGGGTCGTGCACGACCACCTGGACGATCCCGGAGCCGTCACGCAGGTCCAGGAAGGCCACCCCGCCGTGGTCGCGGCGCCGGCCGATCCATCCGGCCAGGGTCACGGTCTGCCCGATGTCCTGGGCGCGCAGCGTGCCGGCCTCATGGGTGCGGATCATCGGGGGCTCTCCTCTTCGTCACGTGCGATGCGCTCGATGCGCGGGTACAGGTCCTCGGCGGGCGGGGTCCAGAGTGCGGGGTCGGCTGGCTCCTGGGCGCCGGACCGGATGTCCTTGACCGATCCGCCCCCGGCGTCGGGGAACCAGACGAACGGGATGCCGCGGCGGTCGGCGTAGCGGATCTGCTTGCCGAACTTGTCCGCCTTCGGCGCCACCTCGACCGGGATCCCCCGGGCCCGCAGGGCGCTGGCGATCGCGGCCGACTCCGCGCGGCCGGCCTCGTCGGTGACGGCCACGAGGACGCAGGTGGGTACCGAGCGGCTGGCGCGCACGAGTCCCCGGCCCAGCAGGACGCCCATCAGGCGTGACACCCCCAGCGAGATGCCGACCCCGGGGTAGGTCGAGCGGCCGTCACTGGCCAGGGCGTCGTAGCGCCCGCCGGAGCAGATCGACCCGAAGTCCTCGTACCCGACCAGCTGGGTCTCGTAGACCGTCCCGGTGTAGTAGTCCAGCCCCCGGGCGATCTTGAGGTCGGCGACCACAGCCCCGGGCATCCGCTCGGCGGCGGCTCCCACCACGGCGGCCAGCTCCTCGAGGCCCTGATCGAGCAGGTCGTGCTCGACGCCGAGTGCCCGCACGGCCTCGACGAACGACGTGTCGGCGCTGCGGATCGACGCCAGTGCCAGGCACTTCTGCGCCGCCTCGCCCGACAACCCCGCCTCAGCCTCGAGCAGCTCGGCCACCCGGGCCGGTCCGACCTTGTCCAGCTTGTCGATGGCCCGCAGGGCAGCCCCGGCATCGCTGGCGCCCGCGCCCAGGAAGAAGCCCTCGGCGAGCTTGCGGTTGTTGACCAGGATGACGGCCTGCGGCATCGGCAGGGCACGGAAGACCTCGGCCATCACCAGCGCGACCTCGACCTCGTGGTGGAAGGCCAGGGTGTCGCGGCCCACGATGTCGATGTCGGCCTGGGTGAACTCCCGGTAGCGACCCTCCTGGGGGCGCTCGCCGCGCCACACCTTCTGGATCTGGTAGCGCCGGAACGGGAACTCCAGGTGCCCGGCGTTCTGCACGACGTAGCGGGCGAACGGCACCGTCAGGTCGAAGTGCAGGCCCAGGCCGGCGTCCGGCTCGTCGGCGGGGGCGTGCAGCCGGCGCAGGACGTAGACCTCCTTGTCGATCTCACCCTTGCGCAGCATCTGCTCCAGGGGTTCGACCGCACGGGTCTCGATCGAGGCGAAGCCGTGCAGCTCGAACACCCGCCGCACGGTGTCCAGGACGTGCTGCTCGATGATCCGATCGGCCGGGAGGTACTCCGGGAACCCGGACAGCGGCGCAGGGCGGCTCATGAGCCGGCACCGGGAGTGCGCGAACCGGGCGCGGCGAGTCCCTGCAGGAACGGGTTGACCCGTCGCTCGACGCCGATCGTCGTGGTCTCGCCGTGACCGGGGAGCACCAGCATGTCGTCGGGCTGGGTCAGGACCACCCGCGCCAACGAGTCCATCATCGCTGCGTTGTTCCCACCCGGCAGGTCGGTGCGCCCGATGGCGCCGGCGAACAGCAGGTCGCCGGAGAGCATCAGGGGCTCGGCGCCGGTGTCCATCATCCGGAAGGCGGTGGAGCCCGGGGTGTGACCCGGTGCGTGGTCGGCGGTGAAGGTCATGCCGGCGATCTCCAAGGACGCCCCGTCGGTGAGCTCACGGACATCGGAGGGCTCAGCGAAGTCCGTCGCGCCCACCACGGACGCGAACATCATCCGGGTCTCCCCCGACACGCCCGCCCACGGGTCGGCGAGCAGCGGCCGGTCGTTCGGATGGATCCACGCCGGGATGTCATAGCCGTCGCACACCGGCAGCACCGACCACATGTGGTCCAGGTGCCCGTGCGACAGGATGACCGCCACCGGGCGCAGCCCGTGCTCGGCGACGACCTGCTCGATCCCGGCGCGGCTGTCCATGCCCGGATCGACGATGACCGCCTCGCTGTGCGCACCGGGGGCCAGGATCCAGCAGTTGGTCCCGAACGGGCCAGCCGGGAAACCGGCGATGAGCATGCGCACTCCTCACGAGATGTTCACAGCGGTCCGGCCATGGGCGGACCGGCCCCAAGGGTATCCGCGCGCGAGCCCGCCGGCCTAACCGCGCGGGTCGTCCCCGCAGGGGCCGGAGGGCCACATAGACTCCCTGCGAGCCGCACACCTCGACTGTGGGAGCACGTGACGTGTCCAACGAGAAGAAGCCCGGAACCGGGGCCAGCAACAAGCGCCGCAAGGAGCTGGCCGCCGCCAAGCTGGAGCGCCAGGCAGCACGCCGCGCCGAGCGTGCCGAGCGGCACAAGCGACGCATGCGCATCGGCTGGGGCATCGCCGCGCTGGTGGGCGTGCTTGCCGTGGCCGCCGTCGTCTTCTGGCCGGACAGCAGCAGCAACGACGTCGCCGAGCCGGCCGCCTCTGCCTCGGCATCCCCGGCGCCGTCGGCCTCAGGCGGCACCAGCGCCTCACCCGCACCGTCGAGTTCGGCCTCCACCGTGGCCGTCGAGGGGTGCGACCCGGCACCGACCCCACCGACTGACCCCAAGTCCTGGGACAAGGCCCCGGAGATGCAGCTCACGGACGGCACCGACTACCAGCTGGTCCTGACCACCAACTGCGGCGAGATCGTCATCGACACGTATGCCGACAAGGCCCCCGAGACCGTCAACGCCATGCTCTGGCTGGCCGACGAGGGCTACTTCGACTCCACGCTCTGCCACCGCGTGGTGACCGAGGGCATCAAGGTCCTCCAGTGCGGTGATCCCACGGCCACCGGCACCGGTGGCCCCGGCTTCACGATCCCCGACGAGAACCTCCCGGCCGAGGATGGCGTGAACTACCCCGCAGGCACAGTGGCCATGGCCAACGCCGGGCCGGGCACCTCGGGCAGCCAGTTCTTCCTCGTGTACGAGGACACGACCCTCCCGCCGAACTACACGATCTGGGGTGAGGTGAGCTCGGGGCTGGACATCGTCGCGAAGATCGCCGAGGCGGGCGTGGCCGGGGGCGGCACCGACGGCACCCCCGCGGCACCGATCGGGATCGAGACCGCGGTCTCGCAGGAGGCATAGCACCGGGTCCGGACCACGGGCGTGGGACAATGACCGGCACTGGACTACGGAGGGCACGAGCATGACCGAGCACGCCTACGGACGCGTCGACGACGACGGGACGGTCTACGTGCGACGCCCCGACGGACAGGAGGTTGCCGTCGGCCAATGGGCAGCCGGGGCACCCTCCGAGGGCCTGGCCTTCTTCGAGCGCAAGTACGACGGGCTCAAGGCCGAGGCCGAGCTGCTCCAGGCGCGTCTCAAGGACGGCAAGGGCACCCCCGAGAACGTGACCATCGTCGTGGGGAAGCTGCGCGACGCCGTGGAGAACCCGCACGTCGTCGGTGACCTCGACGTGCTCACCCGCCTGGCCGACGAGCTCGAGGCCGCCGGCGAGGCCCGCAAGGTGGCCGCCGCGGCCGCCCGCGAGGAGACCCGCATCAAGACCATGGCGGCTCGCGGTGCGATCGTCGAGGAGTCCGAGGGCCTCGCGGCGTCCACCCAGTGGAAGTCCACCGGCGACCGGTTCAAGGAGCTCCAGGACGCATGGACGGCCCTGCCCCGAGGGGACCGGTCGACCCGCGACGCCGAGCAGGAGCTCTGGAAGCGCTTCAGCACCGCCCGCTCCGCCTTCGACAAGGCCCGCCGGGCGCACTTCGCGACGCTGGACGCCGCCCGCAAGGAGGCCACGGCTGCCAAGGACGGCATCATCGCCCGCGCCGAGGCACTGTCGACCAGCACCGACTGGGCCGAGACCGCCCGGGCCTACCGGGGGCTGATGGACGAGTGGAAGGCCGCGCCCCGCGCCGGCCGCGCGGACGAGGACAAGCTCTGGGCGCGGTTCCGTGCGGCCCAAGATGCATTCTTCGCGGCGCGCAACGCCGCCCAGTCCGAGCGCGACGGTGACCAGCTGGAGAACCTGCACGCCAAGGAGGCCCTGGCCGTCGAGGCCGAGGCCCTGCTGCCCATCACGGACCTCGCCGCGGCAAAGACCGCGATGCGCGGCATCGGCGAGCGCTGGAACGCCATCGGCCACGTGCCGCGCAACGACCGGGACAAGGTCGAGGGCCGGCTGCGCAAGGTCGAGGACGCCCTCAAGCGGGCCGAGGAGGACCAGTGGCGCCGGACCGACCCCGCCAAGCGCGCCCTGGCTGAGTCGACCGTCGAGACCTTCCGCGCCTCACTGACCAAGCTCGAGAAGCAGGAAGCAGCGGCCGAGGCCGCAGGCGACGCGCGCAAGGCCGCCGACCTCCAGGGCCGGATCACCACCACCCGCTCCCTGCTGGAGGCGGCCGAGAACAACCTGGCCGAATACTCAAGCTGACCAAGATCGCGATTCGCTCCAAGTCTCGGGCGCCTCGCGAGGTTTGCGTCACGTTTCGGGCGCGTATGCGGCTCGGAACCTGGATCAGATCGGGCTACACGCGGTAGGCGTCGAAGACGCCCTCGACTCCCCGCACGGCCCGGAGCACCGATCCCAGGTGCTTGGGGTCGCCCATCTCGAAGGTGAACCGCGACATCGCGATGCGCTCCTTCGTGGTCGACACCGAGGCCGACAGGATGTTGACGTGCTGATCGGACAGCGCGCGGGTGACGTCGGCGAGCAGCCGTGACCGGTCGAGGGCCTCGACCTGGATGTTGACCAGGAACACCGAGGACGCCCCCGGGGCCCACGCAACGGGAACGAACCGCTCGGCCTGCCCGGCCATCGAGGAGACGTTGGTGCAGTCCTGGCGGTGCACCGACACGCCATTGCCGCGCGTGACGAATCCGGTGATCTCGTCACCGGGCACCGGAGTGCAGCATCGGGCCAACTTGACCCAGACATCGCCGAGCTGGGAGCCGATGACCGTCACGCCGGGGTCGGAGTCCGAGCGCTGGCGCATCTTCGTGATGCCCTGCGGCGTGACGCCCTCGGCCGCATCGTCCGCGGCAGCGGCCTCACCCCCGGCGGTGGCGACCAGACGGTGGATCACGGTCTGCGGGCTGATCCGACCCTCGCCGATCGAGGCGTAGAGGGCGCTGACGTCGTGCTGGCGCAGGTCAGCAGCCACGGTGGCCAGGGCGCTGGTCGACAGCAGTCGGTGGACGGACACGCCCTCCTTGCGCATGGCCTTGAGCAGCTGGTCCTTGCCCTTGTCGATGGCCTCCTCGCGGCGCTCACGGGAGAACCAGGCCTTGATCTTGCTGCGGGCCCGCGGGCTGCGCACGAACGTGAGCCAGTCAAGGCTCGGACCGGCACCCTCGGCCTTGGACGTGAACACCTCGACGGCGTCGCCGTTCGACAGCGGGCTGTCCAGGGGGACGAGCCGGCCGTTGACCCGGGCGCCCACGCACCGGTGGCCCAGTTCGGTGTGCACCGCGTAGGCGAAGTCGACCGGCGTCGAGCCCGACGGCAGGGCGATGACGTCCCCACGGGGCGTGAAGACGAACACCTCCGTGGAACCGAGGTCGTAGCGCAACGACTCGAGGAACTCCCCGGGATCCTCGGTCTCGCGCTGCCACTCCACGAGCTGGCGCAGCCACCCGAGGTCATCGGGCCCGAGCTTGCCGCCCACCTCGGTCTGCTTGTAGCGCCAGTGCGCAGCGATGCCGTACTCGGCCGAGCGGTGCATCTCGTGGGTGCGGATCTGCACCTCCACGGGCTTGCCGTCCGGCCCGATGACCGTCGTGTGCAGCGACTGGTACATGTTGAACTTGGGCATCGCGATGTAGTCCTTGAACCGCCCGGGCAGGGGGTTCCAGGCCGCGTGCAGAGTGCCCAGCACCGCGTAGCAGTCGCGGACGGAGTCGACCAGGATCCGCACTCCCACGAGGTCGTAGATGTCGGAGAAGTCGTGCCCGCGCACGATCATCTTCTGGTAGACGGAGTAGTAGTGCTTGGGGCGGCCGGTCACGGTGGCCCGGATCCGTGCGGCCCGTAGCCGCTCGTCGATGTCGCCGATCACCTGCTCGAGGTACTGCTCGCGGGCGGGCGCGCGCTGGCCGACCAGACGGACGATCTCCTCGTACATCTTGGGGTGCAGGGTTGCGAAGGACAGGTCCTCGAGCTCCCACTTGACGGTGTTCATGCCCAGGCGGTGGGCCAGGGGGGCGTAGATCTCCAGGGTCTCGCGGGCCTTGATGGCCTGCTTCTCCGGGGGCAGCCACTGCAGGGTGCGCATGTTGTGCAGCCGGTCGGCCAGCTTGATGACCAGGACCCGGATGTCGCGGGCCATGGCCACGACCATCTTGCGCACGGTCTCGGCCGCGCTCGACGCGCCGTAGGTGACCTTGTCGAGCTTGGTCACGCCGTCGACCAGGGAGGCGATCTCCTCGCCGAACTCCGCGCGCAGGTCGGCCAGGGGGTAGCCCGTGTCCTCCACCGTGTCGTGCAGGAGTGCTGCGGCCAGCGTCGGCCCGGTCATGCCCAGGTCGGCCAGGATCTGCGCCACCGCCAACGGGTGGGTGATGTAGGGCTCCCCGGATCGGCGCTTCTGCTCGCGGTGCAGCTCCTCGGCGGTCACATAGGCCTGGATGACCACCCGCGTGTCGCTCTTCGGGTGGAACTGCCGCAGGGTCCGCAGGATGGGTTCGAGCTCCGGGGGCGTGGCAGGACCACGGCCGGCGATCCGGGACAGCCTCGAGCGCAGCCCTGGGGCTGACTCCACCGCCGAATCGACGGGCAGGGTCTCCGGATCGGCCACCTGCTCCTCCTGCTGCTGGTTGGCTCGAGTGTACGACCCGGTTGCCGGTGGTGCTGGCGCTGATCAGTGCCGGTCGGACCGGCTCTGCTTCTTCGGCTGGTTGCGCGGACCGCTGGCGGTCCGCCGTGCCCGTGCTCGATCCATGGCCTCCGTGCTGCCCGCTGCGGCGTCGGCCGTGGCAAGATCGGCACCCTCCGCAGTGTCGGCGGACGCCTCTGCTGTGGTCGCGGTCCCCTTGGCCGCGGCCCCACCGGCCCCACGCGCGGCCGCGCCGCGCGGACCCAGCCCACGGGCCTGTACCCGGCCGGCGAGGGCCTTCATCTGCGGGTTGCGCTCCATGAGCTGCGCCAGGAACGGTGTCGCGATGAAGATCGAGGAGTAGGTGCCGGCCGCCATGCCCACGAACAGGGCAAGCGAGAGGTCCTTGAGCGTGCCGGCTCCCAGCAACCCCGCCCCGACGAACAGGATCGCCCCGACCGGCAGGAGGGCCACGATCGAGGTGTTGATGCTGCGCACGAGGGTCTGGTTCACGGCGAGATTCGCCGCCTGCGAGTAGGTATGGCGACTCTGGCCGAGGATCCCGCGGGTGTTCTCCTTGACCTTGTCGAAGACGACGACCGTGTCGTAGAGCGAGTAGCCGAGGATCGTCAGGATGCCGATCATGGTGCTCGGCGTGACCTCGAACTGCAGCAGCGAGTAGACCCCGACGGTGATGACGATGTCGTGTATCAGGGCGACGACGGCGGCAACCGCCATGCGCCAGTCGAAGTAGAGCGCCAGGAACACCGACAGCAGTCCGATGAAGACCAGCAGTGCGGTGATCGCCTTCTTCGTGATCTCACCGCCCCACGTCGGCCCGACCAGCTGGACCGACACCTGGTCCGGGTCCACGCCGCAGGTCTGGGCCAGTGCACCCCGGATCTTCAGGCTCGTCGCGTTGTCGACAGCCTCGGTCGTGACCCGGATCAGGTCGTTGCCCAGCTGGGTGACCGTGGACGGCTCGACACCGACTGACTCCACCGAGCTGCGGGCCTCCTCGATGCTGCACGAGGTGGACGGCACCTGGTACTCAGCCCCTCCGGTGAACTCGATGCCCAGGTTCAGTCCGCGCACGAACAGCGAGAGCAGCGCGACGAGGACGATCACACCGGAGATCGCGTACCAGCGCCGTGCCTTGCCGACGATGTCGTAGGACACCTCGCCGGAGTAGAGCTTGTGCCCGAGGGCTCCCAATCGGGACATGGCTACTTCCTCCCTGCGGTGGCCACGGTCCGCGGCGCGGGCGGATCGGGGATGCCCAGTCGCTTGGGGTCAACCCCGCTGAGCGGGTGCCCGGACTGGAAGAACTTCGTGGCCGCGAGCAGTGCGACGACCGGACGGGTGAACGTGAACGCCACGAGGACATCGATGACGGTGGTCAGGCCCAGGGCGAACGCGAAGCCACGCACACTGCCGATGCTCAGGATGTAGAGCACGACCGCGCCGAGCAGGGACACGAAGTCCGCGGCCAGCAGCGTGCGTCGCGCGCGGATCCAGCCGGTCTCGGCCGCCACGCGCAGTGACTTGCCATCGCGGACCTCGTCCCGGATCCGTTCGAAGTAGACGATGAAGGAGTCGGCTGTGATGCCGATCGCGACGATCGCACCGGTGATGCCTGCCAGCGTCAGCGTGAAGCCCAGCGTCCGGCCGAAGATCACGAAGAGGCAGTAGGTGATCACGCCGGCGATCAGGAGGCTGGCGACTGCGACCAGCCCGAGTGCCCGGTAGTAGGCGAGCAGGTACAGGCCCACCAGGATCAGCCCGATCGCGCCGGCCAGGAGACCCGCGTGCAGGTAGTCCTCACCGACGGTCGGGGTGACCGAGGTGATCTGGCCCACCTCGAGGCTGATCGGCAGGGAGCCGAACTTCAGCACGTTGGCAAGGTCATTGGCCTCGTCGATCGTGAACTCCCCGGTGATCGAGGCCTGGCCGCCGGTGATGGGCTCGAGGAATGAGGGGGCGCTGTACACGACGCCGTCGAGGACGATGGCGAACTGGTTCTGGGGCGGGGTGTTGTCGTAGAGGTCGGTCGAGACCTCAGCCAGCTTCTTGGCGCCCTCGGTGTCGAAGTCCAGCGACACCGACCACTTGCTCGTCTGCGGGTCCAGCACGGCCGTCGCGTTGTTGACCTGGGTGCCCTTGATGAAGGTGGGCTGGAGCAGGTACTTGGCCGTGCCCTCACGGTCACAGGTGGCCAGCCACAGCTCGAGGACATCGGGCTGGCCGGCACGGTTCTCCGGGAAGGTGCAGTCCAGGCGGAGCGCGCGCTCCTGGAAGTCGGTGTCGTTCTCCTTGGCCTGCACGGGGGTCTTCGGCTGGTCCACCGTCGGGGTGGCGCTGGGGCTGGCGCTCGCCGTGGCCGCATCGGACGGCGCGGCCGACGGCGACGGTGCGTCGGTCGCGTCTGCCGAGGCGCTGGCCGACGGGCTCGGGGAGGCGTCCGTGGGGGTTGGGCTGGCCTGCGTGGGCGTGGGGCTGACCGACGGGCTCGGCTCGGCGGACGGCGTCGCGTTCGGGTCGATGCCCTCCGGGTTCGTGATCGCCTCGACGGGGCGGAAGGCCAGCTGCGCGGTGCGCCCGACCAGGTCCACGAGGCGTTCCTGGGACACGGAGCCGGGGACTGACACGATGATTGCGGCGTTGTCGCCGGACCCTTGGACGGTCACCTCGGACTCGGCCACGCCCAGGCCATCGACACGTTGCCGGATGATCCCCACAGCCTGGTCGAGCTGCTCCTGGGTGATCGTCCCGTCGGTGCCGGGTGACGTGGTCGGCAGCAGGGTGACCTGGGTTCCGCCCTGGAGGTCCAGCCCGAGTTGGGGCGCGTTCGAGAGCCCCGGCCAGAACGCCCACGCCACGAGCAGCGCGAGGCCGAGCAGCATGGGTCCAAGGACTCGCCAGGGGTGGTACCGGGACACGCTGCTAGCCACGATCGGCCTCCGGGGTCAGGGCGGACGGGGCCGGGGAGTCCTCGGCCGGGGCAATGGCGTCGACGACCTCGGAGGGCTGCTCCTCGTCAGGCGCATCGTCGGAAGGCTCCGCCACGGCAGTCTCGGCCATCGCGTCGGCGCCTCGATCCTCGGGCAGCACCTGGGCGATGGCCGCGGTGAGCATCTCGATCACGACGCCCGGTGCGACCTCCACCGAGGCCCGGTCCCCGTCGAGGGAGACGAGGGTTCCGAACACGCCGGCCGTCGTCATGATCCGCTGACCTGGCGCCAACGAGGCGACGAGCGCTGCCTGAGCCTTCCGGCGGACCGACGATGGCCGGATGATCAGCAGCCAGAACGCCGCCGCGATGGCAGCGAAGGGCAGGAGTTCGACAAGCGTCATGGAGGACCTTTCACACAATTGGCCCCGATTCTAGACGCCCTGTGAGCCACCTCGGTCATTCCCGTCCGGTGCGTCGCTGTCGAAAGGCAGGCCGATCTGCCCGATCGAGGTCGGCGGAGCCATCCCCAGGTGCCGCCACGCCGCCTCCGTGGCCACGCGGCCACGCGGCGTGCGATACATCAACCCGGCCCGCACGAGGAAGGGCTCAGCCACTGTCTCCACCGTCTCGGGCTCCTCCGCAACCGCAACCGCCAGCGTGGACAGGCCAACCGGGCCACCTCGGAACGTCTTGATCAGGGCCTCGAGCACGGCGCGATCCAGACGGTCCAGGCCGAGGACGTCGACCTCGTACAGGTCCAACGCCGCATGCGCGGTCCGCTGGTCGATGGATCGGTCGCCGTGGACGAGGGCATAGTCGCGCACGCGGCGCAGCAGGCGGTTGGCCACCCGCGGGGTGCCCCGGGAGCGCCCGGCGATCTCCTCGGCGCCGGCCGCGTCGATCTCGACACCCAGCAATCGGGCCGACCGGTTGACGATCGTGAACAGGTCGGAGTCGGCGTAGAAGTCCATGTGCGCGGTGAACCCGAAACGGTCGCGCAGCGGCCCCGGCAGCAGGCCTGCCCTGGTGGTGGCCCCCACGAGGGTGAACGGCGCGAGGTCCAGCGGGATGGCCGTGGCCCCTGGGCCCTTGCCGACCACGATATCGACCCGGAAGTCCTCCATCGCCACGTAGAGCATCTCCTCCGCCGGGCGGGCCATCCGGTGGATCTCGTCGAGGAAGAGCACCTCTCCGGGCACCAGGCTGGACAACACGGCCGCGAGGTCGCCGGCGTGCTGGATCGCCGGTCCGGAGGTGATCCGCATCGGGGCTGCCATCTCGCCGGCGATGATCATGGCCAGGGTGGTCTTGCCCAGCCCGGGGGGCCCGGAGAGCAGCACGTGGTCGGCGGTCGCGTTGCGGTGCCGCGCCGCCTCGAGGACCAGCCCGAGCTGGGAGCGCACGCGGTCCTGGCCGATGAAGTCCGCCAGGCTGCGGGGACGAAGTGCCCCCTCGGCCGCGATGTCCTCGTCGTCGGCCTCCCCACGGACCAGGTCGTCGTCACTCACGCGCGGTCCAGGTGGCGCAGGGCGGAGCGCAGGAGCGCGGGCACGGACGGATGGCCGCCCTCGGCCAGGACCGCCTCCGCCTCACCCTGCACGGCCTCCGCAGCGGCACGGGCGTCCCGCGGCGGCCAGCCCAGGGCGATGAGCCCGTCGATGACCGGGGTCGACCAGTCGTCAGCGGCCCTGCTGGCAGCGGTCGACGTGGTGGGCGCACCAAGGCGGTCCTTGAGCTCGAGGGCGATCCGGGCTGCGCCCTTGCGCCCGATCCCGGGAGGCTTGGACAGCGTGACGAGATCGTCGGCGGCGACGGCCGCACGCAGCTGGTCGACGGTGAGCACCGCGAGGATGGCCTGGGCCGTGCGCGGCCCGATGCCCGTGACCGACTGGAGCACCTCGAATGCCTGCCGCTCGTCCTCGTCGCTGAACCCGAAGAGGGTCAGGGAGTCCTCGCGCACGACCAGTGCCGTGGCGACCGTGGCCGAAGCCCCCGGACGCAGCTCCGCCAGGGTGCGCGGGCCGCACAGGACGGACAGCCCCACCCCGCCGACGTCGATGACAGCGTGGTCGGCGTCCACCGAGGCGACGGTTCCGTGCACGAAGGCGATCATCGGGAGCCCCCGGCTCGCACGCCGACCCCGGCCGATCGTGGGGGCACGCCTCCCTGCGGCTCAGCGCCGCGTGCGGGCGACCGCGGGATCCTGGTCGGGATCCGCGAGGGCGCCGAGGCAGCCACCGCTGAGGCGATGCGCGCATTGGCCGCCCCGCGCCACACATGGCAGATCGCCAGGGCCAGGGCGTCGGTGGCGTCCACCGGCTTGGGAGTGGTCTCCAGGCGCAGGATCCGGACGACCATGCCGGCCACCTGGGCCTTGTCGGCTCGCCCGGTCCCGGTCACGGCCGCCTTCACCTCGCTGGGCGTGTGCCACGCGACCGGAAGCCCTGCCTCGGCAGCGGCCAGCACTGCCGCCGCCGACGCCTGGGCCGTGCCCATCACGGTGTGCAGGTTGTGCTGGCTGAACATCCGCTCGATGGCCACGACGTCCGGGGACAGCTCCTCGATGAGCTCCTGGATGCGCCTGCTGATCACGAGCAGACGCTCGGGCAGTGGATCGGAGGCGGGCGTGGTGACCACCTCGACGTGCCGAAGTGTCAGTGGCCGGCCCAGGGAGCCCTCCACGAGGCCCACCCCACAGCGGGTCAGGCCCGGATCGACCCCGAGTACGCGCACGTGACCTCCCGATACGAACAGGTGTTCGCACCCTACCGGGAGGCCGGTGCCACGAACCCGCACGACACGCGTGCGCAGTGCTGGCACTGCTCGGTTCGTGGGTCGACGGGGGCTGCTGCTGCGCTAGTCCCCGGCCACCGGGTCGCTGACGGTCACGGGATGGCCCACGACCTCGGCGAACCCGGCGCAGATGCACTCGACGAACAGGTCGCGGTCCGGTATGGCAGCGTCGTCCATCGAGATCCCGATGCCCGCGTTGCCCGCGTGGGACAGCAGGGTGATGTTCGTCGCCGCCCCGACCGTGGCCGTCAATGGGTACATCGCCCGCACCTTCGCGCCGGCGATCCACACCGGGACCGGCACGCCTGGCACGTTGCTGGCGGTGAAGTCACTGGTCTGCGCCGTCGAGGTGAACACGTCCGAGGGCATGAGGCGGTAGCCGACCTCGGCCAGCGGATCGACCAGGTGCAGCGCGGGCTCATGTCGCCAGGACCCGACGATGTCGCGGATGGCCCGCATCCGCTCCACGGGGTCGAGGATGTCCACCGGGACCTCGAAGCGCGCGATGGTGACAGCGTTCTGCGCCGGTCGCTGCGGGTTGCGCAGGCTGATCGGCATGTTGCAGCGCAGCATGCTCACCGGCTCGCCGCGGCGCTCGTGGTAGATCCGCAGGCCACCTGTGACGCCGGCCATGAACGCGTCGTTGAGGCTCACGCCGTGGGGCTTGGATGCTGCCTTGAGCTCGGACATCGGCACGTCAATGGTGACGAAGTGGTAGTTGATCGACCGCCCACGCATCACGGGTGACATCGGCGAGCTCGGCATCGCCAGGAACTTGGTGATGGACCTGAGCACCCCCATGACGTCCTCGACCGCACCGACCGGGTCGCGCAGGGCGCGCCCGGCGATCGGAAGTGCTGAGTCCGTGACGTCCTTCACCGACTTCACCAGGAAGGACGAGGCGTCCACGACCGCCGTACCCAGGAAGCCCGCTCCGTCCAGGGGTGCCGCCGTCGGGGCGGGGGGCATCGCCCCCAGGGCCTGCCCGCCGGGCACGAGATCGATCACCGTGGCTCCGAGCATCATGGCGCCCTGGCCGTCGGCGATGGCGTGGTGCAACTTGACGATCAGTGCGGCCCGCCCGCCCTGGAGCCCCTCGAGCAGCGTCAGCCGCCACAGGGGCCGGGCAAGGTCGAAGTCGGCCATCGACTGCCGCCGGGCCTCGATCAGGACCTGGTCCCAGCTGCCGGGATCGGCCACGCGGAAGCGCCGCATGTGGAAGCTGAGGTCGAAGTCCGGGTCGATGACCAGGCGCGGGCTCAGGATGTCCGAGGGTCCCTCGAGGACCTTCTGGCGCAGGATCGGGGCAACCCTGCTGGCCCGGTCGAACCTGTCGACGAGCATGTCCCAGTCGGGACTGGAGTCCAGTGCGATCAGGCCGATGATGGGTGAGCGCATCGACGGGTCGTTGGACGCCAGGCGCCAGGTGGCGAAGTCGAACCCGGACAGCCGGCGCGGGGAGATCACCGTCGGGTCGCTCACGGCGCGACCGGCGGCGGTCGCCGAGCCGACAGCCGCACCGACGCTTCCTGCAGCCGCCCTGGCCGTCCGCTTGGCAGCGGCGCGCTTGCGACCGCTGGTGGGCGCCGGCGGCGCAGTCACGGCGGACGTCGTCGCCGCGGGGGCCTTCTTCGCAGGCGCCTTCTTCGCGGGGGCCTTCTTCGCCGGGGCCTTCTTCGCAGGCGCCTCGGCAGCCGGGGACCCCGTCGACGCGGCCTTCGTCGCGGGAGCCTTCTTCGCGGGAGCCTTCTTCGCGGGGGCCTTCTTCGCGGGGGCCTTCTTCGCGGACGTCCTCTTCACGGCGGCCCTCTTGGCCGGCGCCGGGGCCGCCTCCTGCGCGGCCGACTCAGGTCCGGCCGGCGGCACCGTCGCGCCCGCGTCCTGCGAGGTCGTGCGGTCCTGCTCTGCCACGTTGTCGCTCCTGTGGTCCGGGGGTATCCGAACCGTACCTGTGTGGCCCTGCGGATGTGGAGCCGAGCGCCTACTCCATCTCGGCCAGGACCTCGGCGGGGATGTCGGCGTTCGTGAAGACGTTCTGCACGTCGTCACTGTCCTCGAGGGCGTCCACGAGCCGCATGATCTTCGCCGCGCCCGTGGCATCGAGCTGGACCTCGACAGAGGCGACGAACTCAGCCTCAGCCGATTCATAGTCCAGGCCCTGGGCCTGCAGCGCCTTGCGGGCCGGGACCATGTCCGAGGCCTCGGTGATCACCTCGAAGGCCTCGCCGAGATCGTTGACCTCCTCGGCCCCGGCATCCAGGACGGCCATGAGCACGTCATCCTCGGTCAGCCCGTCGGACTTCGGGACGATGATGACTCCCTTGCGGGCGAACAGGTAGGAGACGCTGCCCGGGTCGGCCATGCTCCCGCCGTTGCGGGTCATCGCGACGCGCACCTCGGTGGCCGCCCGGTTGCGGTTGTCGGTCAGGCACTCCACCAGCACCGCGACCCCATTGGGCCCGTACCCCTCGTACATGATCGTCTGCCAGTCAGCACCGCCGGCATCCGCGCCGGAGCCGCGCTTGAGCGCACGGTCGATGTTGTCGGCCGGGACGGAGTTCTTCTTGGCCTTCTGGATGGCGTCGTAGAGGGTGGGGTTGCCGTCGACGTCACCGCCCCCGGTGCGTGCCGCCACCTCGATGTTCTTGATCAGCTTGGCGAACAGCTTGCCGCGCTTGGCGTCGATCGCGGCCTTCTTGTGCTTGGTGGTCGCCCACTTGGAGTGGCCGGACATGGTGCTCCTTCGAATCGACTCAGGTGGCGCCGCGCACCATGGTGGCGAACAGCGCGTGCACCCGATGGTCTCCGGTGAGTTCGGGGTGGAACGAGGTGGCCAGCAGCGACCCCGCTCGAACGGCCACAATCCTATCGCCCGCAGCGGCCGGGACCGAGGCGAGAACCTCCACCGTCGGGCCGACCGACTCGACCCACGGGGCACGGATGAAGACCGCACGGATCGGCTCGGCGCCCAGCGCGGGGAAGTCGACGTCGCCCTCGAAGGAATCCACCTGCCGGCCGAACGCGTTGCGGCGCACCACCATGTCGATGCCGCCGATGGGACGCTGGTCGGCGCGGCCGTCGAGGATCGTGTCGGCCAGCAGGATCATGCCGGCGCAGGAGCCGTACATCGGCATCCCGGCACGCACCGCGGCGCGAAGGGGGTCCATGAGGCCCCAGCGGATCGCCAGCATCGAGATCGTGGTGGACTCACCACCCGGCAGGACCAGGCCGTCGACGCCCGCCAGCGCCTCGGCGTCCTTGACCGGGACGGCGCGCACCCCGACGGACTCCAGCGCGTGCAGGTGCTCGCGCACGTCGCCCTGCAGCGCGAGGACCCCGATGGTGGGGCCGGTCACCACCCGCGCTCGGCGAGGCGGTGCGGCGCGGGGATCTCCTCGACGTTGATCCCGACCATCGCCTCCCCCAGCCCGCGGGACACCTTGGCGATGATCCCCGGGTCGTTGAAGTGCAGCGTCGCCTGCACGATGGCATTGGCCCGCTCAGCCGGATTGCCGGACTTGAAGATCCCCGAGCCGACGAACACGCCGTCGGCGCCGAGCTGCATCATCATCGCCGCATCCGCCGGGGTCGCGATGCCGCCCGCGGTGAACAGCACGACCGGCAACGAGCCGCGCTCGGCGACCTCCTTCACCAGCGCGTACGGGGCCTGGAGCTCCTTGGCCGCCACATACAGCTCGTCGTGGCTCATGGAGGACAGCCGCCGGATCTCGCCGCGGATGGAGCGCATGTGCGTGGTGGCGTTGGAGACGTCGCCGGTGCCGGCCTCGCCCTTGGACCGGATCATCGCCGCGCCCTCGGTGAGGCGCCGCAGGGCCTCGCCCAGGTTCGTGGCGCCGCAGACGAAGGGGACCGTGAACGCCCACTTGTCGATGTGGTGGGTGTAGTCGGCCGGGGTCAGCACCTCGGACTCGTCGATGTAGTCCACGCCGAGGGACTCCAGCACCTGGGCCTCGACGAAGTGCCCGATCCGGGCCTTGGCCATCACGGGAATCGAGACGGCGTCGATGATCCCCTCGATCATGTCGGGGTCGCTCATCCGCGACACGCCGCCCTGGGCGCGGATGTCGGCGGGGACGCGCTCGAGGGCCATGACCGCAACAGCCCCGGCGTCCTCGGCGATGCGGGCCTGCTCGGCGTTGACCACGTCCATGATCACGCCGCCCTTGAGCATCTCGGCCATGCCGCGCTTGACGCGGTCGGTGCCCAGGGTGGTTCCTGTGGTGACGGGGGTCTGCGGGGTGCTGCTCACGAGTTCTCCTGCGCCGGTCGGGACGATGGGACAAGGTTACGTCCCGGGGCACGGCGGCGCGAAACGCCGATCGCGCGCAGCGCCGCACGACTACTCGATGGTGACCTTGCTGGTCCGGTCCTTGAGCAGGATCCAGACCTGGCCGGGGTCGAGGACCACCGGGTTGCCATCAAGGTCGTAGTAAGCCGTGGGGGCCTCGGAGTAGGGCTTCTCCCACGTGATCTTCTGGGCCACGCCGTCACGCATCAGGACGCCCTTGCCCGACCCGGACACGACCGTCAGGGGCGTCCGGCCCCCGAACTTGTCGCCATAGCCGGAGTCGACCTGCTTGACGTACTGGACGATGACCGACGACGCCCGCTGCACTCCGGGCTTGTCGGTGTCGCGCGCCTGCTGGCCGTTCATCCAGACGTCGTAGAGGTCCTTCTTGGCGTTCCAGCGGAACTGGACCGACATCGACGGCCACCGTGCAGTGACCCGCGTGGCCTGCTTGCCACCGTCGGGGGCCTGCTCGTCGAACACGAACCCGATGTCCTGGGAGACGGCAGTCGCCCCCGAGGTGGCCAGGATCTCCTGCGGGTCGGCCATCAGGTTGTACGGCGCGTAGCGCCCCGTGCCCCGTTCGCGCTGGAATCCGGGGCTGTTGACGTCCTGGGAGACCTGGGTCCAGTCCGCTGCCGCGAGCTTGGGCTGCAACCGCCGCTGGGCACCGGAGTAGACGAACGCGACGTTGCCCAGCGGGGTGAACAGCTCGATGTCGCTGATCCGGGCGCTGCGCACTGGGCCCACCGTGCCGGGCATCTGCGTGGAGAACACCGCGGCAAGGCGCGTCAGGCCCCACTCGACCGGCTCCACGTACACGATGTCGGCCTTCGTCAGGCCCCGGTGCGGTTGGGCGTTGGGCGTGTTGTCGAGCTTGACGACCATCACGGGCGTGCCCACGCCACCCTCTCGCCCGCTGAACGGTGAGGTGGTCGGGACAACCGGCACGGGTTCCGGCGACGGGCTCTGACTCGTCGGCGGCGAGGTGGTGGGCGTCACGGGCGTGTCCTGCACTGCCCCGTCCGGGCCACAGGCCGCCAGCAGGAGCCCGAGACCGACCACGACAGCCATCCGACGCATGGCGCCACAGTAGTTGCGCCCATGCGTGACCGCGGGCAGCGACTCAACAGGTTCGCCGAGCGTTCATCCACGTGAGCCGAACAGCACCTCGTCGAGGGCGGGCAGACCGAGACTGCCGTCGCCCGCCGTGTTCAGGCGAGGACGTCGAACGTCGAGGGGGCCAGATCGTCCATCTCGAACATCTGCGGACGTGGGGCATTGCCGGCCAGGCGGAACAGCCGCACCAGTCGGCCCTGGCGCAGCAGCCGTGCGGCCTGGACCCCGTCGTTGAGGAACCGGCGCGAGAGGGTCACCTGGCGGCAGGAGGCAGCCAGGTCCAGGAGCAGCTCCTCGCCCTCGGGAATGGAACGCAACTCGTCGACCGCCTGCTGGTCGGCGAACACCTCACGCAGGTCGCGCGACATCTCCGACTCGACGATCCCTGCCTCCACGGCGTCGCCGGGATCGGAGTTGCGCGAGCGGCTCGCGGCCTGCGCCAGCACGATCGCACTCGCTGGATCGAGCAGGCCGGACGTGGCCAGTGCCTCGGCCGCGCGGGCCCGGCGCAGCAGTTGGGCGTCGAGGGACGCGCGGGCCAGCTCGATCCGGTGGTGCAGTCGGTCGATCCGACCGGCCAGGGCACTCAGGCGCCAGACCACGAAGGCCACGAGCAGGAGGATGACCAGGCCCCAGCCGACATCGATCTTCATGCCCCATCCGCCTTGCTGTCCGCACCCCACGATGGCCGGCGCAGCGGCAGGCGACCCCAGAACTGCCCCGAGAGATCTGCCTCGACCTTCTCCCCACCCGGCGTGACGCTCTCGTAGACCGACAGCACCTGACGCGCCACCGTCGCCCAGTCGAACTGGGCGGCCCGCTCCCGCCCCGCAGCCCGGAGGGCGTCGCGACGGGCTGGGTCGCCGAGCAGCTCGATCAGCCGGTCGGCGAGGTCCCCAGCGTCCTCGTTGCGGAAGTGCACGCCGGCCCGGCCCTCATCGAGGACCCGCTGGAAGGCCTCGATGTCGCTGGCCACCACCGGAGCCCCGGCGGCCATCGCCTCCAGCAGGATGATCCCGAACGACTCCCCGCCGGTGTTGGGTGCGACGTAGATGTCGGCCGACCGCAGCCCCCGGGCCTTGTCCTCCTCGCTGACCAGGCCGAGGAACTCCACGCGCGTGGCGAGCTCGGGATCCAGCCCGGAGCGAACCACGTCGACATCTCCGGGGCCGGCGACCAGCAGCGAGACGTCCGGGACGCTGGCCGCAACGCGGGGCAGGGCTTCGAGCAGGATGGGCAGGCCCTTGCGTGGCTCGTCGATCCGGCCCAGGAACATCAGCGTGTTGCGGCCGCGCGCCCGCCCGGGCAGGGTCTGGTCACCGGCGAAGGCACTGCAGTCCACCCCGTTGGGGATGAGCACCGCGTCACCGCCGGTGTACTCGACCAGCGAGCGGCGGGCGTACTCACTGACCGCGATCCGGGCCCGGACCTTCTCCATCGCGCTGCGCACCATGGGGGCCATGGCGTTGAGCTCCCGCCGGGAGGAGGCCAGGCTCGCATGCCACGTGGCCACGATGGGGCCGTCGGCGACCCAGATCGACAGGATCGACAGGGTCGGCCCGGCCGGTTCATGCACGTGCAGGATGTCGAGGTCGGAGTCCTTGATCCACCGGCGGGCCCTCGCCGTGGCGACGGGGCCGAAGTTGATCTTGGCCACTGACCCGTTGGAGCTGATGGAGATCGGCTTGCCCCCGCTGGTGACGTACTCGGGCAGCGCATCCTCGTCCTCGGCGGGGGCCAGGATCACCGCCTCATGACCCATCCGCATCAGGGCCAGGCGCAGGTCGTGGATGTGCGCAGCCACGCCGCCCGGGGTGTCCCAGGCGTACGGGCACACGAGTCCGACGCGCATCACGCGTCCCGCTCGGAGGCATCCCGGGCAGCCAGGCGGGAGGGGTCCAGGTCCGCCAGCCAGAGCCGCTGGAGCATGTGCCAGTCACTGGGGTGCTCGGCGATGCCACCGGCCAGGGCATCGGCGACCGCCTGGGTCGTCACGCGGATCCGCTCGTCACGCTCACCGGTCGCGGGGGGCACGATCTCGGGCAGGATCTCGGCGACGTTGTGGCCCTCCCAGAACAACTTCACGGGCACGAGCGAGGCGCCGGTGTCCACGGCCAGTGCGGCCGGGCCCGCGGGGAAGCGCGCGGTCTCGCCGAAGAACGCGACGTCGATCCCCTTGGCGGACAGGTCGCGGTCAGCCAGCAGCGCCACCAGCCCGCCGGACTCGAGCGTGCCCCGCAGCTCCTGGTAGACACCCGGGTCCCCCAGGCCGTGGATGCGCATCCCCAGGGACGTCCGGAAGTCGACGAACGCCGTGTACAGCTGCTCGGGCTCGAGCTTCTCGGCCACCGTGTTGACCGGGGAGATGTGCTGGGAGCACCAGGCCCCGGCGTGGTCCCAGTTGCCCATGTGGGGAAGGGCCGCGACGACACCCCGGCCCGAGGCCACCGGGTCCGACAGCCGCTCGGGATGACGCATCTCGAAGGTGTCGATGCGTTCGGCGTCCCAGCCCGGCAGGCGGAAGGCGTCGCACCAGTAGCGCATGTAGGAGCGCATGCCCGCACGTGAGAGCGCGCGCAGCTCGTCGGGGGCAACGGGTCCCACGACGCGGCTCAGGTTGGCCTCGAGTCGGCGGACCGAGGGGCCCTGCGTGCGCCACTGCTGGTCGGCGATCTGGTCGAACATCGAGTACGCCATGCGCTCGGGCATCAGCCGCACGGCCCGCCACCCCCCGGCATATGCCAGGTATGTCGCCTGCTCCTTCACTGGGGGCTCACTCCTCAGTGCTGGGAGCCGGCGACTGCTGGCCGTTGAGCGGCTTCAGCTGGCGACGCACGTCCAGACCCCGCTGGAAGACCGTGATGGTTGTCAGCACCGCCAGGATGGCCACCGCGACGGTCATGCCCCAGTTGACGAACTGGTACAGGATCGCGCCGAGGCCCAGGATGATCATCCGCTCCGCCCGCTCGGCGATGCCCCCGTTGGCCGTGGCGCCCACGGCCTCAGCGCGCGCCTTCGCGTAGCTGACGACCGTACCGCCGACGAGGCAGACCCAGGCCAGGATCGTCGTCGCCGTCGCGAAGAACGCGGTCGGGACGTCGCGCTGCCACGCGGCCCAGATGAGCACGCCGCCGAAGACAGCACCGTCGGCGACCCGGTCGAGGGTGGCGTCGAACCAGGCGCCCCACGGACCCTGTGTGCCGCTGAGGCGGGCCATGGTCCCGTCGAGCACGTCCGCGGACGTGAAGAGGAACAGCAGGATGACCGCGGGGATGAAGTTGCCCTGTGGGATGAGGATCAGGGCGGTCAGCACTGTCAGGATGGTGCCCGTCATGGTCACCATGTCCGGGGTGACCTTCATGCGCAGCAGCCCACGCGCCATGGGCTCGACGACAGGGGCGATGACGCCACGGGCGTCGGCATTGTTCAACATGAGGAGGCCGATCGTAGCGAGAAACCCGACCCCGAGTGCGCAGGACGAAGGTCCTTGTTGCAAGGCTTGCGCCTTGGGAGACTGCAGACCCGCGACGAAAGGCACCTCATGGCACAGGCGAACACCTCAGGGGGTGGGTCGGTCTCTGCACCGGCCAGCCCCGCCGACATCCGCAACGTGGTCCTCGTCGGACCGTCCGGCGCGGGCAAGACGACGCTGCTCGAGGCGATGCTCGCCGCCACCGGGACCATCCCGCGTGCCGGTCGGACCACCGAGGGCACGACGGTCTCGGACTTCGACGACGCCGAGGTGCGCCAGCAGCGCTCTGTCGGCCTCGCGCTGGCCCCGGTCGTCGTCGACGGGGTGAAGATCAACTTCCTGGACACACCGGGGTACGCCGACTTCGTGGGCGACCTGCGGGCCGGCCTGCGCGCCGCTGACGCCGCCCTGTTCGTGATCTCCGCGGTCGACGGCATCGACGGCGGAACGCAGATGCTCTGGGAGGAGTGCGCTGCCGTCGGGATGCCCCGGGCCGTCGTCGTGACCCGCCTGGACCACCCGCGGGCCGACTTCGACGAGCTCGTGGCGATCAGCCAGCGGGTGTTCGGCGAGGGCGTCATGCCCCTGATGCTGCCGATGATGGCCGACGACGGAACACCTGCCGGCTTCATCGACCTGATCACCGAGAGGATCCACGACTACTCCAGCGGCACGCGGGTGGATCGCGAGCCGGAGGCCACGCACCTCGAGCTGATCGAGAACACCCGCGCCGGGCTCATCGAGGGGATCATCGCCGAGAGCGAGGACGAGACCCTCATGGACCGCTACCTCGCCGGCGAGCACATCGACCACGACACCCTGATCTCCGACCTGGAGATGGCTGTCGCCCGCGGCTCGTTCTACCCGGTGATCGCCACCGCCGTGGAGCTCGGTGGCCTCGGCACGACCGAGGTCCTCGACCTGGTGCGCCGGGGCTTCCCGTCACCGCTGGAGCACCCGCTGCCCCCGGTCTCCACCCCGGACGGCCAGCCCCGTGGCCCGCTCGCCTGCGATCCTGTGGGCCCCTTGTGCGCCGAGGTCGTCAAGACCACCACCGATCCCTACGTCGGGCGGCTGTCGCTGGTCCGCGTCTTCTCCGGACGGATCACGCCGGACTCGATCGTCCATGTCTCCGGGCACTTCGGTGGCGATCGCGGGCATGAGGACCACGACCTCGACGAGCGGATCGGGGCGCTGTCCAGTCCGCTGGGCAAGGTGCAGCGCACGATCGACGCCGGCGTCGCCGGTGACATCATCGCCGTCGCCAAGCTCACCCGGGCTGAGACCGGTGACACGCTGTCGGACAAGGACACCCCGCTGCTCATGGAGCCGTGGCTCATGCCTGACGCGCTGCTCCCGGTGGCGATCGTGGCCAAGTCCAAGGCCGACGAGGACAAGCTCGGCGCGGCCCTGAACCGGCTGGTGGCCGAGGACGCCACCCTGCGCCTGGATCGCAACGGCGAGACGGGCCAGCTCGTGCTGTGGTGCATGGGCGAGGCGCACGTCGACGTCCTGCTCGACCGCCTGCGCAACCGCTACGGCGTCGCCGTGGAGTCCGAGGAGCTGCGGGTCTCGCTGCGTGAGACCTTCGCGTCCCCGGCGAAGGCCAAGGGCCGGCACGTCAAGCAGTCCGGCGGGCACGGGCAGTACGCCGTCTGCGACATCGAGGTCGCCCCGCTCCCCGCGGGCTCGGGCTTCGAGTTCGTCGACAAGGTCGTCGGCGGGTCGGTGCCGCGCCAGTTCATCCCCTCGGTGGAGAAGGGCGTGCGCACCCAGATGGAGCGCGGGGTCGTCGCCGGGTACCCGGTCGTCGACATCCAGGTGACCCTGTACGACGGCAAGGCGCACTCGGTGGACTCCTCGGACATGGCGTTCCAGATGGCGGGCGCCCTGGCCCTCAAGGAGGCGGCCGCGGCCGCCCAGATCTCGATGCTCGAGCCGGTGTCGGCCATCAGCGTCCTGGTCTCCGACGAGTACGTGGGTGCGGTGATGGGTGACCTGTCCGGTCGTCGCGGCCGGGTCTCGGGCACCGAGCCGGCAGGCAACGGCCGCACGCTGATCAAGGCCGAGGTCCCCGAGCTCGAGCTGACCCGCTACGCGATCGAGCTGCGCTCGATGTCGCATGGGACGGGCACCTTCAATCGCACCTACATCGGCCACGAGCCAATGCCGGCGCAGATCGCCAAGAAGGTCATCGACGCGAGCCCGAAGCACTGACGTCCACGCGCAGACGGGGCCGCTCCCACACGGGGGTGGCCCCCTCGTGCATGTCCCCACCCCAGCGCACCACACAGCCTCCGGACGGCGGAGGCGGGGTCGTCAGCGGCGGACGGGCTTGAGGGTCCAGAGGAAGCTCGCCTCGCCGGTGACCGTCCAGTCCTCGGTGGACAGGGTCACGTCGATCCGGAACTCGGGGCGCTCTCCGGCGTCGAGGCGGGCCACGATCGACTCCGGGGTGTCGTGCATCAGCGCCTCGGCGTACATCGGCCCCATGGCGATCTTCTTGAACCGGATGGAGGCGTCCACGGGCAGTGGCGTGGCGCGATCCAGCAGCATCCCGAAGTTGCCCAGGACGATCGCCCCGGTGGCCGTCTCGGCGAGGGTGAACATCGCGCCGGCGTGCGGACCGCCCACATGGTTGCGGTACTCGGGCTTGTCCGGCAGGCGCAGCAGCACCCGCTGCGGCGCGAGCTCCAGGAACTCCAGCTCGAGGGTCCCGACCATCGGGACCACCGTGGGCATCTGCGCGACAAGGGTGTGGAAGTCCATGCCCGCGAGGCTACCGAGCGCCCGGCACCCACAGCGCACCCGGTCCGGTAGCGTCGCGCACATGCCAGACGACGCTGCGGCTTCCCCGGACGACACTGCGGCTTCCCCGAGGGCGACCGCGGCGTCTCCGGACGGTGCCCCAGGGCTGCCCTCGGTCGCCGTGTTCGACATCGATGGAGTGCTGGCCGACGTGCGCCACCGGCTGCACCACGTGGCCTCGCGCCCGAAGGACTGGGACGCGTTCTTCGGCGCAGCGCCCGACGATCCCCCGCTGGACGAGGGCCTTGGTGCCGTGGCGACCGCGGACCGGGCCGGTCATGTGGTGGTGTACCTGACGGGGCGCCCGGAACGCTGCCGCACCGCGACACTCACCTGGCTCGCCGCACAGGGCCTGCCCGAGGGCCAGCTGTTCATGCGCGACGACGCCGACCGCCGACCGGCCCGGATGACCAAGGTGGCCGCCCTGCGCCGGTTGTCCCGCCGGTACCGGATCGAGGCGTTCGTCGATGACGACGCCGCCGTGGTCGAGGCAGTGCGGGCGGCCGGCTTCCCCGTCCTGCACGCGCTGTGGATGCAACCCTCAACCTCAGGTGCAGACTCAGCCCCGGACCTGCACGGCGCGGACGCCTCAGCCCAGGAGGTCCTGTTCGAGATCCAGGAGACCGAGGGCCGCACCTGAGCAGCCCTGCTCAGGTCAGCGCGGCCAGCTCCTCGGGGCGGGGGCAGGAGCACACCAGGTTGCGGTCCCCGTAGGCCCCGTCGATCCGGCCCACCGGCACCCAGTACTTGTCCGTGCGCAGCCCGGGGACCGGGTACACCGCCTGCTCGCGCGAGTAGGGCCGATCCCATGGGCCCACCAGGCTCTCGGCGGTGTGCGGCGCGCCCCGCAGGACGCTGTCGGCGACTGCCACCTCCCCGGCTGCCACCTGCTCGATCTCGCCGTGGATCGCGATCATGGCGTCGCAGAAGCGGTCGAGCTCGGCCAGCGACTCACTCTCCGTGGGCTCGACCATGAGGGTGCCCGCCACGGGGAAGCTCATGGTCGGGGCGTGGAAGCCGTAGTCGATCAGGCGCTTCGCGACGTCATCGACGGTCACGCCCGTGCGCCGGGTGATCTCCCGGAGGTCCAGGATGCACTCGTGGGCGACCAATCCCCCGGGCCCGGTGTACAGAACCGGGAAGCAGTCGGCCACGCGCCTGGCGATGTAGTTGGCTGACAGGACCGCCACCTGGGTGGCCCGGGTGAGCCCGTCGGCACCCATCATCCGGATGTAGGCCCACGGGATCGGCAGGATGCCGGCGCTGCCCCACGGGGCGCCACTCACTGGGCCGACACCACCGTCCTCGTGACCCCGGCCGGCCGGCCCGGCGTCGGAGCGCAGCGGGTGTCCGGGCATGTAGGGCGCGAGGTGCGCGCGCACGCCGATCGGCCCCACCCCGGGACCGCCGCCCCCGTGCGGTATGCAGAAGGTCTTGTGCAGGTTCAGGTGCGACACGTCCGCGCCGAAGCGACCCGGCTTGGCCAGCCCCACCAGGGCGTTCAGGTTCGCGCCGTCGACGTAGACCTGTCCGCCGGCGTCGTGGACCATCGCGCACAGGGTGGCCACCTCGGACTCGTACACGCCGTGGGTCGAGGGGTAGGTGATCATCAGGGCCGCCACCCGACCGGCATGGGCCTCCAGAGCCGCACCGAGGGATTCGACGCTGACGTTGCCCGCCTCGTCGCAGGCCACGACCACCACGCGCATCCCGGCCATCACCGCCGACGCCGCGTTCGTTCCGTGCGCGGAGGACGGGATGAGGCAGACGTCGCGCTCGGTCTCGCCGCGTGCGGCATGCCATCCCCGGATGGCCAGCAGGCCGGCGAACTCCCCCTGCGACCCGGCGTTGGGCTGGACGCTGACCGCGTCGTACCCGGTCAGCTCCACCAGCAGCGCCTCAAGGTCGGCGATCAGCTCCGCGTATCCCAGGGACTGCTCCCGGGGGGCGAAGGGGTGGATCGAGGCGAAGCCGGGCCAGCTGATCGGCTCCATCTCGGTCGTCGCATTGAGCTTCATCGTGCACGAGCCCAGCGGGATCATCGACCGGTCCAGCGCGACGTCGTACCCGGCCAGGCGGCGCAGGTAGCGCAGCATCTCGGTCTCACTGCGGTGCTCGTGGAACACCGGGTGCTCGAGGTAGCCCGAGGTCCGGTGCCACGCTTCCGGGAGCGCCGGTCCACCGGGGAGCTCCGGGGCCGATCCCCCGGCTCCCGCCGCCCTGAACGCCTCCCGGACAGCCGCCACGTGCTCCTCGACGGTCACCTCATCGGTGGTGATCCCCACGTGATCGGCATCGACCAGCCGCAGGTTGATCCCCCGGGCGGCGGCCTCCGCAACGACCTGCGTGGCAAGGTCTGGCACCACCGCGACGACCGTGTCGAAGAAGGTGGTGTGCAGCAGCGGCACGCCGTCCTGACGCAGCCCGGCAGCCAGCGCCGCGGCGTGGGCGTGCACGCGCTCGGCGATCCGGCGCAGCCCCTGCGGGCCGTGGTAGGCGCCATACAGGCCGGCGATCACGGCCAGGAGGACCTGCGCGGTGCAGATGTTGCTGGTGGCCCGCTCCCGTCGGATGTGCTGCTCACGGGTCTGCAGCGCCAGCCGGTACGCGGGCTTGCCCGAGGAGTCCACCGACACACCCACCAACCGTCCGGGCAGCTGACGCTCGAGCCCGGTGCGCACCGCCATGACACCGGCATGGGGACCCCCGAAGCCCATCGGCACCCCGAAGCGCTGGGCGGACCCCACGACGATGTCCGCGCCGCACTCCCCGGGCGGGGTCAGCAGGCACAGCCCGAGCAGGTCAGCGGCGACCACCAGCCCGGCCCCGAGGGCATGCACCTGCTCGGCCAGGGCCGACAGCGCAGCGGGGTCACGCACCAGTCCGGTCGAGGTCGGGACCGAGACCAGGACCCCGAAGCAGCCCTCCGAGGGCAGCCCGGCGGTGATGTCGCGGATGTCCAGCACGATGCCCAGTGGGGTCGCCCGCGTCTCGAGGACGGCCAGGGTCTGCGGGTGCGTGTCGGCGTCCACCACGAAGGTCATCGCGCCGGTCCGATCGACTCGGTGCAGCAGGGCCATCGCCTCGGCCGCCGCGGTCGGCTCATCGAGCATCGACGCGTTGGCCAGGGGCAGGCCGGTGAGGTCGGCGACCATGGTCTGGAAGTTCAGCAGCGCCTCGAGCCGGCCCTGGGAGATCTCGGGCTGGTAGGGCGTGTACGCGGTGTACCAGCCCGGTGACTCCAGCACGTTGCGTCGGATCACGGCCGGGGTGATCGTGTCGTGGTAGCCCAGGCCGATCATCGAGACGGCCTGGGTGTTCGCATCCGCCATCCGGCGCAGCGCGGCGGTCGCCTGTGACTCGGTGAGCGCGGGAGGCAGGTCCAGCCCGTCACCCCACGCGATCGTGGCCGGCACGGCTGCCCGCGCCAACGACTCGAGATCGGGATGTCCGACGGCCCGCAGCATCAGTGCCACGTCCCGTTCGTCGGGACCTATGTGCCGGTCGGCGAACTCAACGTCACGGGGTGAGGGCTGCACGCGCCCACGATAGTCGTCACCGGCGAGGTCGGCTCGGAGGGTCAGCCCGTCTGGCGCTTGCGCCGACGCTCCGAGAGCTCGTCGTCGGTGACGGAGGCCACGCCGGAGCCGCGCTCGGCGGGCAGGGCGGACAACGTGCCCTCCACCTCGCGCCACACCTTGCCGACCGCGATCCCGAAGACCCCCTGGCCGCCGCGGACCAGGTCGATGACCTCGTCCTCACTCGTGCACTCGTAGACGCTGGCCCCGTCGCTCATCAGGGTGAGGGTGGCCAGGTCCTCGACGCCGCGCGAGCGCAGGTGAGTCACGGCGGTCCGGATGTTCTGCAGCGAGACCCCGGTGTCGAGCAGCCGCTTGACGACCTTGAGCACGAGGATGTCGCGGAAGCTGTAGAGGCGCTGCGTCCCCGACCCGGTGGCAGGTCGGATCGAGGGCTCCACCAGGCCGGTCCGGGCCCAGTAGTCCAGTTGCCGGTAGGTGATCTCCGCCGCGGCACACGCGACGGGGCCGCGGTAGCCGACGCCCTCCGGCAGCGTGGTCTCGGGGACGTCGAAGAGGGCGCCCTGCACCTCGTGCTGCTGTCCCGTGCCCTCAGCTGACATCTTCGCCTGGCCTTCGGTCGATGTGGCGTCTTGCGTCGGCGTAGTTACACCGGCGGAATTCCTGCCCCGAAACTAGAGCCCGGAGCACCCCGCGTCAACGTCGTCCACTCCGACACGCCGAGGCAAAGTCTCATCCTCAAGTTGAGGGTGAGAGACCGCCCTCACGACTACTGGAAGTCCTGGGGCGTGACGGTGTCGAGGAATTCGCGGAACTGCTCGACCTCATCGACCTCCTCGTCGGGGTCCGGCGCCACGCCGGCCTCGGCCAGCACCTCGTCCGAGAGCAGGATCGGCACCCCCGCACGCAGCGCCAGTGCGATGGCATCAGACGGCCGGGCGTCGACAGCCTGGGCGCCGACGACCAGCTCGGCGAAGAAGACCCCCTCCTCCAGCCTGGTGATGCGCACCGACTCCAGCGGGGTCCCCAGCTGGAGCAGGGTGGCGATGAACAGGTCGTGGGTCAGGGGCCGGGGTGCGGCCACGCCCTGCTGGGCCATGGCGATCGCGGCAGCCTCGTTGGGCCCGATCCAGATGGGAAGCAGCGCTCCCCCGGTGATCGGACGCACCAGAACGATCGGCGCATTGGACGGCATCTCGACGCGCACGCCCACGACTTCAACTGCCTGGTACCCATCCACGTGGCCAGACTAGACCCGGTGGGCTGGACCCACCATCGCTCAGCGACCGAGCGTCCGGGGCAACCCCGCCTTGACCAGTGCGACGTGCAGCTGGATGGCCAGCGTGGCGATCGCGCGAGACGCCTCCTCCGCCTTGGCAGCGCTGTCCTCGTGGCGTCCGTGGGCCATCGGCTTGACCACCTGCTCGACCAGCGCGAGCTCGCGATCAGCGGCCAGCCGGAACGGGCGCAGATGCCGGGGGCCGTAGCCGAACTGGGCCATCTCCGACGCGATCCGGGCGACCTGCAGGGCGGTGGCGTCGTAGTACGAGGTGCCCGGGGACTGGGCCACCAGGCCGAACGACTCGAGCTCGCGCAGCACCTCGTTGGTGATCCCGGACTCCTCGAGCAGCTCCTTGCGCGACAGGCGGAGCTCCTGGCTCTCCGCCTCGAGGTCCTCTGGTGACGGGTAGGAGTCCGTGGCCACGAGCGCGCGAGGTGCGGTGTCCGTCGCGCTCAGGGGCGCAGGCTGCAACCCCCGGTCGATAGCGTCGAGATGCTCACGGATGACCTTCAGCGGCAGGTAGTGGTCCCGCTGCATCCGCAGCACGTAGCGCAGGCGCTCCGCGTCGGCCCGGGTGAACTTCCGGTAGCCCGAGGGCGTCCGCTGGGGCTCGACGAGGTCCTCGGCCTCCAGGTAGCGGATCTTGGAGATGCTCACGTCCGGGAAGTCCGAGCGCAGCAGGTGCAGGACCTCGCCGATGCTCAGCAGGCCATCCGACGCCGCAGCCGTGCTCACGACTGTCCACCCCCCACGAGGAACACGAACCTGTACTTGCCGATCTGGACCTCATCACCGCCGGAAAGGGCGGTCGCGTCGATCCGCTCCCGGTTGACGTAGGTGCCGTTGAGGCTGCCGACGTCGCGGCACTGCCAGCCCTGGGCATCGCGGACGAACTGCGCATGCCGGCGCGACACCGTCACGTCGTCGAGCACGACGTCGGCGTCATCGGAGCGCCCGACCGTGACGAGGTCCGCGTCCAGGACGAACGAGGTGCCCTCGCTGGGTCCCCGCCGGACGATCAACATGGCTGTGCCCGGCGCGACTGACCCCACGCTGCCGGTGCCGACCGCACCCAGGGGGCCGGTCGCCGACACGGGGACATCGAGGTTGCCGGTGCTCTGGACCTCGGCCTCGGTGCCGAGGTCGACCAGGGGCGCGCCGCAGTTGCTGCAGAACCGCGCCAGGTCGGACATCTCCTGGCCGCACTGCCGGCATGAACGCCCCACGTCGTCTCCGTCCTGACCCTGAATCCTGCCCTGAAGCCCCCATGCGAGAACCTCTACCTGAGGTCTAGGTTCACCTCGGGGGCAAACCTATCCGACCCCCTGAGGGCCGGGTCAACCCCTGACTACGACAGACCGTCCTCATACTGGGCCGCCGTGAGCAGCGAGGACCACGCGGCGTCGGCGTCCTCGGCCGTCGCGCACTCGACATCGACCATCCAGCCCTCACCGTAGGGCTCGGCGTTGACCATCTCCGGTGAGTCCTCGAGGGCGCTGTTGACCTCGACCACTGTCCCGTCGAGCGGTGCGTAGAGGTCGCTCACGGACTTCGTCGACTCCACCTCGCCGCACGGCTGCCCACCGGTGAGCTCGCTTCCCACGGCCGGGAGTGCGACGTACACGACGTCGCCGAGGGCCTCGGTCGCGAACGAGGTGATCCCGAAGCGCAGGACTGTCGGGCTCTCCCGGCGGATCCACTCGTGCTCCGGGGTGTAACGCAGGTCATCGGGGTACATCGGTCCTCCATCGGGCTGCGATCAGACGGACGTGGGCGGACCAGCGGGGTCCAGCCAGGGCTCAGCCCTGGTCCACCGGCTCAGCGTACTCGGGGGTCGTCAGCGGCACGGTCGAGGTGATCTCGAGCACCTCCCGCTGCTCCATCTCGAAGAGGGCCCCTGCGGTGCGCACGGAGTCCGCGACGCCGCCGGGGATCTCCATCGCCGTGGCCAGGGTCTCCGGGTCGCCGATGGCCAGGATCGTGTAGGGCGAGGGACGCAGGTCGCCGGACACCAGGATCGCCGGGGTGCCGGGGTCCGGTGGGTTGGCGAACCAGGTGTTCACGACCACGCGCCTCTCGGCCACCTCGATGCTCTCCGCGCCCGCGTCACGGAGCTCCTGCACCGTGTCCAGGATCGCGGCCGCGTCGACCCCTCCGTCCTGATCGCGGATCACGATCCGCACTCCCGGACCGCGCACCTTCGTCGTGCCGGCGAGGACCTCGAGGGACTCCTTGCGGTTGCGGGCCTGCTCCAGGGCCGCGGCATCGCTGCCCGACGTCAGGGAGGAGACCTCGGCGGCCAGCCGGCGCTTCTCCTGCTCGAGCCGGTCGTTCTCGGCGTCCAGGCTGTCGAGGATCTGGACGAGCTCATCGGGTCGGGCGTTGGCCAGGGCCTCGTCACCGCTCTGGGCGATGGCACCGGCCACGACCATCCACCCCAGGACGGCGAACAGCGCCCCGCCGATCAGGCTCGCGGGTCCGCTCCAGCGCCAGAGCGAGGTCTGGTGGAAGTCCCCGTCCGGCTCGTCGGGATTCCCGATCGCAGCCGTGACCGGGCCGACCGTGGCCTCGCCGTCGTCGCGCTGCATGCTCACGCCTTCAGGATGTGCCGGCGGATCGCGGCGGCGTTGGCGAAGATGCGCATGGTCAGCACGACCACCACGCCGGTCGACATCTGGCTGCCGACGCCGAGGAGGTCCCCGATCCACACGATGAACCCGGCGACCAGCACGTTGCTCAGGAACGAGATCACGAACACACGGTCGCGGAACACCCCGTCGAGCAGCGCCCGGATGGCCCCGACGACAGCATCCAGGGCGGCGATCACGGCGATCGGCAGGTACGGCTCGAGCCAGATGGGGACCGTGGGCTCCAGGATGAGGCCGGCCACCACCCCGATCATGAGCCCGATGAGTGCGATCATCAGCCCTCCCCCTCACCTTCGAGTGCACACATCAGTCCTTCAGCTCCCCCATGAGTGCACGCATCAGTCCTTCAGCTCCTCTGCCCCGACGACCTCAGCGTCCGAGGGGAGCGGTGAGGTGGCCGAGCGCAGACTGATCCGGTCGACCGACGCCGTGTCCAAGCCTATGCCGAACTGCTGGGAGACAGTTGCCAACTCCTGCGCATCCGGGGTCGCTGCGTACCTCTCGGCCAGGCCCGGGGGGCCGATCGCCTCCACGCGGTACGGCGGCCGCAGGGGCCGGTAGTTCACCAGGATGGCACCGGCTGCCGAGCGGATCGCGGACTGTGCCGTCAGCCGTTGGCCGTTCACGGCGATCGCCTCGGCGCCCGCCGACCACAACCCGTTCACGGCCCGCTGCACGTCGCTGTCGAGCACCCGCTCGACGTCGCTCCCCTCCTGGTCGTCGGTGGTCGCGGCATCAGTGAGCGTCACCGCCGCCCCCGGGCCCTGGACTGCTGTGTAGCCCGTCACGAGCTCGAGCTCCTCGATCTGCGTGGCGAGCAGGGCTCCGGCCAATGTGGCACGGAGGTTGTCCGCACGAGCCCGGGCGAGCTCCCCACGTCCGGCCGCCACCTCCTCGCTCAGTGCCTCGTTGCGGTCATCGGCGGCCACGATCCGATCGATGAGGGCCGCGCGCTGCTCGTTGACAGCGGGGTCGTTGAGGACTCGCTCGGAGATGCCCAGGGCGAGGACGAAACCGGCGAGGCCGAGGGCCACGGCAGCGACGAGCACCCGTTGGCGACGCGACCCCGCCGGGCGCGCATCGGTCGACTCGGCGTAGTCGCTTGCCACCGCGGCGCTGGTGATCTGGTCGATCAGGTTCTGGCGCTCACGAGCGCTGGGCCCCGACCGGTCGGCCCCGGGCGGCCGGGGCCCGGTCGTCGAGGTCGACATCATCCCGCCCCGGACTCGATGAGTTCGAACCACTCCCGCAACAGGCTGTCGGCGCGCTCGTCCGTCGCGGCCTCCGCCCAGAGGCGGATGACCGCCTCCGACTGGTCGGGGACGGCCAGGACCCAGCTTCCATCGGGCTCCTGGATCCGGACGCCCTCGGCTGTGTCGACCGCCCGGTCCCCTGCAGCCTCCACGAGAGTGCGCATGACCAGCCCCCGGCGGGCCCACGGCGTGGGCACCGCGGACCTGGTCAGGTGCACCTGCGGGATGCGCCGGTCGATCGCCGACAGGGTCAGCTTCGTGCGGGCGACCATCCCCACCAGCCGGACGAACGCTGCGAGCCCGTCGACGTTGGGGCCCATCTCGGGCACGATGAATCCGCCCTTGCCGTCACCGGCGAAGATCAGGCCCGGGGTGGCGCGCGCCTGGGCGGACAGGGCGGCGGTCGAGGACCCCGTCCAGACCACGCCCACCGAGTGGTAGGCGGTCACCCCCTCGGCCACGCGGGTGGTGTGGGCGGGCAGGGCAACGACCCCGCTGCGCCGCTCAGCGGCCACCAGGTCCAGCATGACGAGCAGCGTGCGGCCGTGGTCGAAGGGCCGCCCCGTCTCATCCACCATGGACAACCGCTCCCCAGTGGGGTCGAAGCGCACGCCGAGGTCCGAGCGCGAGGACGAGACGAGCTCAGCCAGTCGGGCCATCGCCGCATGGTAGGACGGCCCGGTGGAGGTGGGGTTCTCCTCGTCGAGCCTGTTGTTGACCGTCAGCACACTCACCGGCAACGAGGAGAGCAGGCGAGGGAGCACCAGGGTGGACGGCCCGGAACCCGTGTCGATGACCACCTTCAGGCCGGCTTCGGCGACCCCTGAGGTGTCGATGGCGCCTGCCAGCTGCGCGGCATACTCGTCGACCGACCGATGCGGGGTGTGGATGTCGCCGATCTCGCCGGGGAAGGCCCGACGGAAGTCCCGGCGGACCAGGATCCGCTCGAGCTTCTGCTGCTCAGCGACCGACAGGTCCGAGCCGGTCGGGTCCAGGAGCAGCAGGTCCAGGCTCTCCGGGACGCCCAGCGTCGTGCGCAGGTAGACCCCGCCCTGGGCGGCGCGCTCCGTGTCGGTCCGCGCGACAGGCAGTGGCGTGATCCGCAGGTCGCGCACGTTCAGGCCGGCCGCCGTCAGCGACCCGGCAAGGGCGCGGTTCATCGCGCGAGCGGCACGGGAGTGGTCGCGGCCGACCGTCACCGTGGAGCCCTTGGGCAGCAGCGCCGCGTAGGCCGCCCCGAGGCGCACGACCATCTCGGGGGTGATGTCGAGGTTGACGATCCCACTCACGCCCCGGGGCCCGAAGAGTGAGCGGTGCGCCTGGCCCTCCCAGATCACGTTGTCGGTGAGGAGCGCACCGGCCTCGATCTGCTTGGCCGGGTACACGTGGACCCCGGCGCTGACCTGGACCTCCTCGCCGAGCACGCACTGGTCGGCGACGACGGCGCCGGGGGCGATGTGCACCCGGGCGCGGACCTCGCACGATCGTCCGATGAGGGCCGAGGTGATCTCCGAGCCGGTGTCGACGTAGACACTCGTGTCCAGCACGGAGCCCACGACCCGTACGCCACGCCGGAGGACCACGTTGCTGCCCAGCACCGTCCCGGGCCCGACGACGCAGTCGGCCTCCACCCGGACGTTGGCTCCGATGAAGCACGGGGACTCCAGGCGCGCGCTCTGATCGACCACGGCCCCCTCGCCGAGCCACACCTGGGGCGCCACCTCGAAGCCGCCCACCGCGACGTCCACGCGGCCCCGCAGAGCATCACCCTGGACCGACAGGTAGCTCTCGATCGTCCCGACGTCCTCCCAGTAGCGATCCGTCACGTAGCCGTAGATGGCCTCCCCCGCAGCCATCAGCCTGGGGAACACGTCAGCCGACCAATCCACCTTCTCGTCGGGCGGGACGAGCTCGAGGACCTCCGCGGCCATGACGTAGATGCCGGTGTTGACAGTGTCGGAGAAGACCTGGCCCCAGGTCGGCTTCTCGATGAACCGCTCGATGCGCCCATCCTCGGCGGTGATCACGTTCCCGAACTCGATCACGTTGGGCTTGCGGGCCAGGGCCACCGTGACCATCGCCCCGGTGCGCTGGTGGAACTCCACCAGGGCGGTGAGATCGATGTCGGTCAGTGCGTCGCCGGACACCACCAGGAACGGCTCGCCGGCCAGGCCCTGTTCGGCGTTCTTGACGCTGCCCGCGGTGCCCAGGGGCACGGACTCGGTCGCGTAGGACAGGCGAACGCCGTACTCGTCGCCGTCCCCGAAGTAGGAGCGGATGCTCGCGGCGAGGTACTGCACCGTCACCACCGCCTGGTCGATCCCATGCCTGTTCAGAAGGCGCAGCAGGTGGCCCATGATCGGCTCGCCGACGACGGGAAGCAGTGGCTTGGGCACGTTCGTGGTCAATGGCCGCAGGCGGGTGCCCTCACCGCCGGCCATCACGACGGCACGCATGCGCTATGCCCCGGCCGCGGCTGGCAGCTGGGACATCACCTCACGCGTCTGGCGGATGTACAGCAGGCCGCTGTACAGGTAGAGCCCGGTGCCCCACAGGGCGAAGGCCCAGCCGGCGACGCGGGCGAGTTCCTCGAGGCCCGTCTGGGGGTTGGCCCCCCAGAGCAGCAGGGGGAAGGAGAGCATGAGGTTGAAGGTGGCGGCCTTGCCGATGAAGTTGACCGGGAGCCCGGTGATGCCCCGCCCCTTCAACCGCCCCATCTCCACCGTCAGGACCAGGTCACGCAGCACGAGGAGGGCGACGAACCAGAGGGGAACGATGCCGCGGATGAGGAACACCACCAGCACCGTCACTGTGGACAGGCGATCGGCGATCGGGTCCAGCAGCTGGCCGAGCCGGGTGATCTGGTTCCAGCGTCGCGCCAGCATGCCGTCGAAGTAGTCCGTCGCCCCACCGAGCGCCAGGACCAGCGCAGCCAGGCCGTCCTCCTGCGGCACGAGGGCCAGCCACGCGAAGAGGGGGATCGACAGGAGGCGGATGCCGCTGAGCACGTTCGGCAGGGTCCAGACCAGGTCTGTCCGGACCGCCGGCTCCTGCACGCGCATGGCTCGCCCCATCCACCTCGATGCTGGGCCGAAGCGTACCCCGGCCGGGCCTTCAGGCACCCCACGGGCGGCGAGACTGCCGCGGGACGCCGGCCCGCCGCCGGCGCGCCGTGTCCCTGTTCAGGGGACAGGGCTCGGGACGATCGGCCAGGGCAACCCCCCATGTCCGGTGGTTTGCTTGGTCCGCGGGCCGGCGGGGGGCGCGCCAGGATGATGCTCGATGCCTGCGACGGGGAGGCACCGGGTGGGTCATCGGGGAAGGAGCACCCGGCTGGGTGGTCCTGCTGCCCCGACACGCCGTGGTTGTGGCGGGTGGCTGGTGGACGTCGTAGTGTTGGTCTGCGACCCCGTCATTGCATCCCCCGTCGATGGCGGGGTCGCCCCGTACCCGGCTAGTGGCGGATGAACCCGTCGCGCACGGCCTCCCGATAGAGGTCCACCCTGCTGGACGTGTCCCTGCCGACGAGCGCGTACTTCGCGCGTGCCCGCTTCAGGTGGGTGGCCGCCGTGCCCGGGCTGATCCCCATCGCGCGCGCCACGCTGTCGAGCTTCATCCCGGACGCGTACAGGATCAGCACCCGTTCCTGGACCTCCGAGAGCGCCGGGCGCCGCGGGCTGGTGAGCACGAGCGCGGCCACCTCCGGGCTCGTCCACGTCCCATCAGCCATCACCTCGGTGATCGCCTCCACCAGGGTCTCGGGGGGCTCGCGCTTGCTCACGAACCCGGACACGCCGGCATCGAGCATGGCGGACACGGCACGGGCATCGGCCAGGGCCGACACCACGAGCACCCGACACCCTGCCGCCTGGATGCGTCCGGCCAGGTGCGGATCGGCCGCCGTCGACCCCAGATCGAGGTCGAGCAGGAGCACATCGGGCAGTGGCACCAGGTCCAGGACCACCGCGGGATCGGCGCCCTGGTGGACCACCGTGGCTCCCATGTCGCGTGCGACCACGCCCGCCAGCCCGCTGCGGACCAACGCGTGGTCGTCGATGATCGCGATCCTCATGCCTGAGTCTCCCATTGCGTCTCGGCCAGGACCTCGTCTCCGACCACGGTCACCGTCCACCCTGCAGCTTCGAGAGCTCGACGCAACGGTGCGACCGGGGTTGGGGGGTCGATCAGGACCACGCACTGCAACCCGCTGACGGACTGCAGGACCGTGACCTGGACCGCGCTGCCCCGCGGACACACGGCCAGAGCGCGCTCGAGCATCTCTGCCCCCGCCAGGACCACGTCCGGTTTCTGGTCGAGGTCGGCATGGAGGCCCAACGTCAGCTCAAGACCTCGGTCGTGGGCCGAGAGGACGAGGTCCATCAGCGACCGCCCAGCACCACCAGCATCCGCAACGGGCACCGCCGCGAGGGCTCGCAGGGTCCCCTCAGCACGAGCCGACCACGCACGGACGGCCGGGTCGCCGGGGTCGAGGTCTCCCTCGGCCAGGCCGACCAGCACCGGCTCGGCGACGGAGCGCGCGAGGCCCAGCATGGACCGGCGTGCCCGTACTGCCTCGGCCGCCACGGCTGCCCTCGACCGTTCACGGATCAGTGTCGCCTGCTGCTCGGCCGCCTGCTCCCAGGTGCGGGTCAGGTGTCCGCGGAAGGCCCAGAGCCCCGCGAGCCCGGCCACGCCGACGAGGGTGTCGATGACCACATCTGGGTGGCACGCGGTCGTTGCCGGGCCCAGGCCCATGGCCACCAGTGCATTCCCGGCGGCGAAGCCTGATGCGGCGGCAACGACGACCCACCCGCGACCGTCCATCAGGATCGCAGCCACTCCCACGGCGATCCCCACCAGCGAGCCCCACCACCACGATCCGACCCGGGAGCAACCCTCCAGCCCGAAGCCGGTGAACCACGTGCCCAGGAGCGCCAGGGCGGGGTAGCAGACTGCGGGGACCCGCCACCTGGCGTGACCGTGCTGGACCGCCCACGCCCCGCACCCCACACCCAGCACGGCAACGACGCCAGCAAGGCTGGACCACCGGACTGCTCCGGGCAGGGCCACGGTTGCGATCATCCCGACGCAGACCACGACACCGCACACCTGGACCAGGGTCTCGGCGAACAGGCGGTCGAGCGGACGTGCGGGAGTTGCTGCGACGCCGTGGACCACCACCTGGTGCCCCGACCCTGCGCGGTCCGCTGTCCACACCAGGTCCACCACGGTCCCCGAGTCAGGGGACGACCGGATCCGGGCGGTGACGCCCGCCTCCTCGCACCGACGGACGATCGACTCCACTCCCCCGTGGGTCCACGACAACCCGTCGACCCCCGGCCCGGCATCCGTGACCCTCAGATGCCCCGCCCGGCCATCCCATGACCAGTCGACGAACGCCCGCCTGTCGCGAACGTGCTTCGAGGTGTTGTTCAAGGTCTCCCACGCGGCGCCCTCCAGCGCCGGAGCCACCCCCGGCGGCAGCGCCGGACCAGTGTCGGGGGCGTGCAGGTCGATGTCGATCCCGAGCAGGTGCGCCCGGTGCACCACGGACTCGAGCAGGACGCCCGGGTCGTCGGCGCTCCCCATCTCAGCACGCTGCAGGATGGCCAGGTCGGCGGCGCATCGCGCTGCCACCGAGCTCCGGTCCGAGGCATCCCACCGGGCAACGGCCCCCAGGGTGTTCATCACGGTGTCATGCAGGACGCGCTGGACCTTGCGCAGCTCGACCCGCCGTCCGTCAAGGATCGCGGCGTCGACAGCGACCGCATCAGCCGCCGCAGCCAGGGAGTCGCCCTCCTCGGCGGTACGCCGCAGCATCCCTGCCGGGACGGCCACCAGCATTCCCACTCCCAGGGCGATGACGCCCACGGAGAGCAGTGCCGATCGCTCGACGGCGATTGCCCGGGCCAGGTGCTCCTGCCACACGATGCCCAGGCAGGCCGCAACAATGACGGCGGCCGCGACCGCCGCATGGCGCATCTGCCACAGGATCCCCAGGGTCAGGGTCGTGATGTTGAGCCACAGTGCGAGCATGGGATACCCCACCAGGTCCCGACCGATCGCCCCGAATCCTGCGACCGCCAACGATCCCACCATCATGGGGGCCAGCAGCCACCACGTATGCGCGCTGCCACTGGTCACGAAGACCGCGAAACCGGCCCCGAGAAGCGCAAGGCAGCCAATCAGGACAACCAGTGGCTGCCACGGCTCGGCGAGTCCTGCAGCAGTGATCACCACAGCCCACGCAGGCACCATCACGGTGGCGAACCGCCGGAGCGCTGACTCCACCGATCGAACGGCCGGCCCCGGGGACCGCACGTCGCGTGGCCGCATGGTCTGCACGATAGTCAGGTCCCGCGCCGTGCCGAAGGCGACCGGAACGGCAGGCCCGCAGTCACCAGAGGGAGACCGCCTGGCGCGAGTACGTGGCGTCCTCCAGGTTCGCGACCAGCCAGCGCGCCACATCGGCGCGGGCGATCCGGGAACCGCCCAGCTTGCCCTCGGTGAGGACGTGGACGCCGCCAGTCGCCGGATCGTCGGTCAGCCCCACGCAGCGTGCGATCGTCCAGTCGAGCTCGCTTGCCATGATCGCGCGCTCCTGGCCGTTGTGATCGGCGATCGCGTTGCGCAGCAACACGCCCACTGTCATGCGCACGGCCCGGGGGAACTGCGAGGCTGAGTCCCCTGCCCCCACCGTGCTGACGGCAAGCAGGCGGGTGCCGGCGGGAAGGCCGGCAACGATCGTGGTCATCGCGTCGGTGATCGCGGTCGAGCGTCCCATCCCCCGGCCGCCGATCGCGCTGATGACCCCCTGTGCGCGTGTCAGTGTGCGGGCAACGACCTCCGGGTCCCGGGCATCGCCCACCTCGACGGTCACCCTGGGGTCAGTCGGACCCAGCTTCTGCGGATCACGCACCAGCACTGTCACCTCATGGCCCGCCGCCAGGGCCTCGGCTGTGACATGGCGCCCTGTGCCACCGGCCGCGCCGAACACCGCCACCTGCATCGTGATGCCTCCTGGGAGTAGGGCCACATCCCATCACGGCCGCAGGTTGCGGGCGAACAGCGCGCGACCCGTGAAGGGCCCGGGCACCCGACGCTCAGCGGCCGGTGAAGCTCGCCTTGCCCGCACCCTCGGCCAGGAAGGACTCCATCCCGATCCGGCGGTCGTCGGATGCGAAGAGCCCCGCGAACTCCAACCGCTCGATCTGGCAGCCGGTGGCGATGTCCACCTCGAGTCCCTGGTTGACCGCCCGCTTGGCCGCCGCGAGCGCCAGCGGGGCGCCGGTCGCGAACTGCTCGGCGAGGGCCAGCGCCTCGGCGTAGACGGCGTCGTCGGCGACGACCCGATCGGCGAGCCCGAACTCCTTGGCCTCCTGCGCCCCCACGTACCGGCCGGTGAGGATCATGTCCTTCGCCCGCGACGGGCCGATCAGCCGCGGAAGCCGCTGGGAGCCACCCAGGCCGGGGATCACACCGAGGAGCACCTCCGGCTGGCCCAGCTTTGCCCGCTCACCCACGACCCGCAGGTCGGCGCACAGCGCCAGCTCGCACCCGCCCCCCAGTGCGAAGCCGGTGACGGCGGCAACCACCGGCATCGGAAGCGCTGCCACAGCAGCGAACGACTCCTGCAGCAGGTGGGAGGCGCTGGCCATGTCCTGGTAGGACATGGCGGCCATCTCCTTGATGTCCGCCCCGGCGGCGAACATCTTGGGTCCGCCGTAGATGACCACCGCGCGCACATCCTTCGAGCGCATGAGCCAGCGCGCCGCGGCAAGGATCTCCTCCTGCATCGCCAGGTTCAGGGCGTTGACCGGAGGTCGGTCAAGGCGCAGGGTCGCGACGGCTCCCTCGAGCTCCACGCGGGTGAGCTCACCCTGGACGACAACCTCAGCGGACATGGCGACTCCTTCGTGGGAACTCATCTGGCACGTTCGAGCCTAGCCAGACGACAGGTCGGCACGGCAACGGGCCCGTACGAGCCGGCGCGGGTACCCTTGGCGCGTGCACGGAGCAGTGGAGGGGCTCGGCGGAGCCATCGGGGACGGGGTTGCGTCCGTGACCCCGGTGTCGCTGGCAGCTGAGCAGCTGCCCGACGCCTGGCCCGGCACCTGGAACCCCTTGGGCGTGACCCTGGATGCCGACGGCGCAAACGTCGCCGTGTGGTCCGAGGGTGCTCACGCGGTGGACCTGTGCCTCTTCGACGAGGAAGGGCGGGAGCGGCGGATCGCTCTCAGCGAGACGACGTTCCACACCTTCCACGGGTACGTACCCGGGATGAAGGCCGGTGATCGCTACGGCTTCCGCGTCCACGGGCCGTGGGACCCCTGGCGCGGTGACCGCTGGAACAGCGCCAAGCTCCTGATGGACCCGTACGCCCGCGCGATCGAGGGCGAGTACGTCCCACACCCAGCAACGCGAGGGCACGTCGGCCACGACGACACGGTCCGAGACGACCGTGACTCCGCGCCCTATGTGCCCCGGTGCGTCGTCGTCTCCGACGACGGGTTCGACTGGCGCGGCGACACCCGCCCGAACACTCCCTGGACCCAGACGGTGATCTACGAGGCCCACCTCAAGGGCCTGACCATGCGCCACCCGGGGGTGCCGGAGCACCTGCGCGGGACGTACGCCGGCCTTGCCCACCCGGCAGCGATCGAGCACCTCACCCAGCTGGGTGTCACGGCCGTGGAGCTGCTGCCCATCCATCACTTCATCAGTGAGGATCACGTCCTGTCCCACGGCCTGACCAACTACTGGGGCTACAACACCCTCGGGTTCTTCGCGCCGCACGCCGCCTACAGCGCGTCGGGCACCCGCGGTCAGCAGGTGACGGAGTTCAAGGAGATGGTCCGGGCACTGCATGCAGCAGGCCTCGAGGTGATCCTCGACGTCGTGTACAACCACACCGCGGAGGGCAACGAGCAGGGGCCCACGCTGAACTTCCGCGGCATCGACAACGAGGGCTACTACCGCCTGAGCCACGGTCGGCACTACGCCGACTACACGGGGTGTGGCAACACCCCGGATGCCTCCCAGCCGCACGTGCTCCAGCTGATCATGGACTCGCTGCGCTACTGGGTCACCGAGATGCACGTCGACGGGTTCCGGTTCGACCTCGCCAGCGCACTGGCCCGCTCCTTCCACGACGTCGACATGCTGGGCGCCTTCATGTCGACCATCCAGCAGGACCCCGTGCTGCGCACGACCAAGCTGATCGCCGAGCCGTGGGACATCGGCGCCGGGGGCTACCAGGTCGGGGAGTTCCCGCCGCTGTGGACCGAGTGGAACGACAAGTTCCGCGACTGCACGCGCGACTACTGGCGCGGCTACGGCTCGCTGTCAGAACTGGGGTGGCGGCTGACCGGCTCGGCCGACCTGTACGCCAGCGAGGGCCGCGCGCCGTTCGCCTCCATCAACTTCATCACCGCGCACGATGGATTCACCCTGCGCGATCTCACGACCTACTCGCACAAGCACAACCTGGTCAACAAGGAGCACAACCGCGACGGGACCGACAACAACCGCTCGTGGAACCACGGTGTCGAGGGCGAGACCGAGGATCCGGACATCAACGCCCTGCGCCAGCGCCAGGTCCGCAACCTGCTCACGATGCTGCTGCTGAGCACCGGTGTCCCAATGCTCACCGCCGGCGACGAGATGGGCCGCACGCAGGGCGGGAACAACAATGCCTACTGCCAGGACAACGAGATCTCGTGGGTCGACTGGGACCTCGAGGCATGGCAGCGCGACCTGTTCGCGTTCACGGCCGGCGTGATCCACCTGCGCCGCAGCCACCCGGTGTTCGCACGGCCGTACTACTTCGAGGGGACTGCCCCGGATCCGGGCCGCGCCAAGGACCTCGCGTGGCTGCGCGGCGACGGGCGGGAGTTCACCGAGGTCGACTGGCACTTCAGCGACAACCGGATGATCGGCATGTACCTGTCCGGCGAGCTCCAGTCACGTGGACCCCGTGGGGAGAAGCTGTCCGACGACCCGTTCCTGCTCGTGCTCAACGGCAGCGGGCACTCCGGCACGTTCCTGCTGCCCGGAGAGCCGTTCGGGACCGACTACCAGGTGGTGGTCGACACCGTCGGCGGCTTCGCGGGCGAGTTCGGACACACCCGCACGCACGGAACAGCCCTTCCGATGCCGCCGTTCAGCGCCAAGCTGCTGCGCGTCGTCACCCGCTGAGTCAGCCGCGACGTTGTTGCTGGGGGGCGCGAAGCCCATGGGCGCTGGTCCTGGGCGTGCGCACCGGGGATGGCTGGGCTGCGCGCCCACCGAGCGCGCGAGCTCCCACCCACCGCCCATCAGCAGGCACCGGGGTGCTCCCGGGTAGTACCGTCACGGGGGTGATCGGTCGATTCCCCAGCATTGACATCAGCCCCGTCGTCGAGTGCGGCCGCTACCCCGTCAAGGCAGTCGTCGGCGAGACCTTCCCGGTCTCGGTGACCGCCTTCCGCGAGGGTCACGACGCGATGAGCGTCGAGGTCCAGTTCGTGCCACCGGGATCCGACGCGGCCGACTTCTCGATCGGCGAGCCGGACGGGCCGCTCCTGCGGCTGCACGAGGTCGGCCCCACCCAGCCCGACCGCTGGACCGTCGACGCCCAGCTCGATCGCGAGGGTGACTGGAACTACTACATCATCACGGCCGGGGACCCCTACGAGACCTGGAAGCACAAGGCCGAGATCAAGCTGCCCGCCGGGATCGACGTCGAGCTCGAGCTCGAGGAGGGCGCCCGCGTCCTCGACCGTGCCGCCACTGCGGCGGGGACGACGCACGCGCGCAAGGTGCTCACCGAGGCTGCCGCCGCGATGCGCGACACCGCTGAGACCGCCGCCCAGCGCCTCTACGCCGCCGAGGCCCCCGCCGTCCAGGCCGCACTCAGCGAATTCCCCCTGCGCGAGCTGCCGCACATGTCGGGCCCGTGGCCGGTGCGGGTCGAGCGCCCCCGCGCCCTGTACGGCGCGTGGTACGAGTTCTTCCCCCGCTCGGAGGGCGCGACGCTCAACCCACCGCGGTCGGGTACCTTCCGCACGGCCGCGAAGCGCCTTCCCGCCGTGGCCGCGATGGGGTTCGACGTGGTGTACCTGCCCCCGATCCACCCGATCGGCCACACGTTCCGCAAGGGCCCGAACAACACACTGACCCCCGGCCCCGATGATCCGGGCTCCCCCTGGGCGATCGGCTCGCAGGCCGGTGGGCACGACACGGTGCACCCGGACCTGGGCACCATGGCCGACTTCGAGCACTTCATGTCGGTGGCGGCCGAGAACGGCCTGGAGATCGCCCTGGACTTCGCCCTCCAGGCATCACCGGACCACCCATGGGTCACCACGCATCCGCAGTGGTTCACGACCCGCGCCGATGGATCCATCGCCTACGCCGAGAACCCGCCGAAGAAGTACCAGGACATCTACCCGATCGCGTTCGACGCCGACTTCGACGGGCTGGTCGACGAGTGCGAGCGGATCCTGCGGCTCTGGATGGGCAAGGGCGTGCGGATCTTCCGCGTGGACAACCCGCACACGAAGACCGTCGAGTTCTGGGAGGTCCTGTTCGCCCGGATCCACGCCACCGACCCCGACGTGCTGTTCCTTGCAGAGGCGTTCACGCGCCCGGCGATGATGCGCACGCTGGGCACCGTCGGGTTCCACCAGAGCTACACCTACTTCACCTGGCGCAACACCAAGTGGGAGCTCGAGACGTACTTCACCGAGCTCAGCACCTTCGCCGCGGACTACATGCGGCCCAACTGCTTCGTGAACACCCCGGACATCAACCCGTTCTACCTGCAGTCCGGGAACAAGGCCGCGTTCGCGATCCGTGCCACCCTCGCGGCGCTGCTGGCCCCGACCTACGGGGTCTATGCCGGGTTCGAGGTGTACGAGCACAAGCCGTTGGCTCCGGGCAAGGAGGAGTACCTGGACTCGGAGAAGTTCCAGTACCGCCCGCGTGACTGGGCAGCCGCGTCACACACCAGCCTGGTGCCCTACCTCACGCTGCTCAACCGGATCAGGCGGGAGCACCCGGCGTTCCACGAGCTGCGAAACCTGCGGTTCGAGACGATCGACAACTCGCAGATGATCGCGTGGTCGAAGCGGACGGCCGACGAGGTGATCGTCGTCACCTGCGTGCTGGACCCGAACAGCCCGCAGGCGGGCACCCTGCACCTGGACCTCGCAGCGCTGGGCTTCGGCAGCGACGAGCGGGTCCTGGCCCGCGACCTCATCACCGGCCAGACCTGGGCGTGGGGCTCGCACAACTACATCCGGCACGACCCCACCTTCACCTGCGCACATGCCGTTGTTCTCGAGAGGATGCCATGACCCCGTCCAACACCCCCGCAGATCCCGGCACGCCGAAGCCCGCTGCTGGCGCCGCGAAGCCCGCCTCGCCGGTCGCCGCGAAGCCCACCTCCCCGGCGGCCTCGGGTCCGGCCAAGCTCCCGGTCGACACCGGCGAGATCGACCGGCTGGTCGATGGCGCGAGCGCCAGCCCGCACTCGATCCTCGGCGCGCACCCGTACGAGAGCGGGGTGACGATCCGCGTCCTGCGTCCGATGGCCAAGGAGGTCATCGTCGTCACCCCGACGCAGCGCCATCCGATGCTCCACGAGCACCGGGGCGTCTGGGTCGTCGTCCTGCCCGGCGACACCGTCCCCGCGTACACGATCGACGTGGACTACGGCCAGGGACTGATCCCCGCCGATGACCCCTACCGGTTCCTGCCGACCCTCGGCGAGTTGGACCTGCACCTGATCGGCGAGGGCCGCCACGAGGAGCTCTGGAGGACCCTCGGCGCGCATGAGCGGTCCTACGACAGCCCGTTCGGGCCCATCACCGGCACGTCCTTCGCGGTCTGGGCACCGAGCGCCGAGGGCGTGCGGGTCGTCGGGGACTTCAACGGCTGGGACGGCACCGGGCACCCCATGCGCTCGATGGGGAGCACGGGGATCTGGGAGCTGTTCATCCCGAACATCGGCGCCGGCACCACCTACAAGTTCTCGATCCTCGGAAAGGACTGGGTGTGGCGCGAGAAGGCCGACCCGATGGCCTTCCACACCGAGGTCCCGCCGTCGACGGCCTCAGTGGTCTACACCTCGGACTACACCTGGGGCGACGACCAGTGGCTCGCCACCCGCGCCGAGACCGACGTGATCAATGCCCCGATGAGTGTCTACGAGGTGCACCTGGGGTCCTGGCGCCTCGGCCTGGACTACCGCCAGATCGCCGAGCAGCTCGTGGACTATGTGACGCAGATGGGCTTCACGCACGTGGAGCTCATGCCGGTCGCCGAGCACCCGTACGCCCCGAGCTGGGGCTACCAGGTGACCTCCTACTTCGCCCCCACCTCACGGTTCGGCAAGCCCGACGACTTCCGCTTCGTCGTGGACAGCCTGCACCAGGCCGGCATCGGCGTGATCCTCGACTGGGTCCCGGCGCACTTCCCGAAGGATGCATGGGCGCTGGCCCGCTTCGACGGCACGGCGCTCTACGAGCACGCCGACCCCCGTCGCGGAGAGCAGCCCGACTGGGGCACGTACGTGTTCGACTTCGGCCGCACCGAGGTCCGCAACTTCCTGGTGTCCAACGCCATCTACTGGCTCGAGGAGTACCACATCGACGGCCTGCGCGTGGACGCCGTGGCCTCGATGCTGTACCTGGACTACTCGCGCAACGAGGGCGAGTGGCTGCCCAACCAGTACGGCGGCCGGGAGAACCTCGACGCCGTTGCGTTCCTGCAGGAGATGAACGCGACTGTCTACAAGCGGGTGCCCGGTGTGGTCACCATCGCCGAGGAGTCCACCTCCTGGCCCGGTGTCACGCGCCCCACGTACCTCGGGGGCCTGGGGTTCGGGCTGAAGTGGAACATGGGCTGGATGAACGACTCGCTGGGCTACATCTCCCGCGAGCCCGTCCACCGCATGTGGCACCACAACGAGATGACCTTCGCGATGGTCTACGCGTGGAGCGAGCACTTCGTCCTGCCCATCTCCCACGACGAGGTCGTCCACGGCAAGGGCTCCCTGGTCCAGAAGATGCCCGGCGATCGCTGGCAGAAGACGGCCAACCTGCGGGCCTACCTGGGCTACATGTGGGCGCACCCCGGCAAGCAGCTGCTCTTCATGGGCTCAGAGTTCGCCCAGACCTCCGAGTGGAGCGAGGAGCGCGGGCTCGAATGGTGGCTGTGCGAGTACCAGGACCACTACGGCGTGCAGCACTGCGTGCGCGACATGAACACCGCCTACCGGGAGACCCGGGCGCTCTGGGACCAGGACAACACCCCCGAGGGCTTCCAGTGGATCGACGCGAACGACGCGTCGGGCAACGTGTTCTCGTGGCTGCGGCTCGGCAGTGACGGGTCGGTGCTCGCGTCGATCACCAACTTCTCCCCCGTCGTTCGTGGCGACTACCGCGTGGGCCTGCCGAGCACCGGCTACTGGCGCGAGGTGCTCAACACCGACGCCGAGGCCTACGGCGGCTCCGGGGTCGGCAACTTCGGCGGGGTCGTGGCCGAGGAGCAGGCGTGGCATGGTCGTCCGGCGTCGGCCATGGTGACACTGCCCCCGCTGGCCACCGTGTGGCTGCGCTACGACGCCGAGGCGACCGCCGGGGCCGAGACTGGGGCGGAGGCGTGACGCGCTGACCCAGCTCAGAACAGGGCGTTCGCGAGGTCGATGCGCGCGCGGGCGACCGCGGGGTCCTCGGGACCCACGACCTCGAACAGGTCGAGCAGGTGGGTGCGCAGTCGGTCGCGGTCGTCACCTGCCGCGAACCGGATCGCCCCAGTGAGCCGCGCGAAGGCCTCGACCGGCCTGCCGTCGAGCACCAGGACGTCAGCCGCGCGTTCCTGCGCCGCGAGGTCATCCGGGGCCGTGTCGGCTGCGGCGAGGACCGCGGCGTGGTCGGCGCCGTCCACCCGCTCGAAGACACCCACGAGGGCCAGGCCGGCCCTGGCGACCGGATCGGCCGGGGCCGTGTCGAGGATTGACTGGTAGGCAGCACGTGCAGCTGCCCAGTCCCCCGCCTCGATCGCGTCGTAGGCGGCCTCCATCCGCGGGTCGGCCGGGGGCTCGTCGGCAACGTCCGAGGTCGCGCTGTCTGCAGCGGCGCCGGCAACCGTGCCGTTGACCCCGTTCGCCTCGGCGAGCTTCAGCAGCTCCTCGAGGTAGGCCCGCACCTGCGGCTCGGGCAGGGCCCCCTGGAACAGGGGCAGCGGACGACCGCCGACCACGGCGAACACGCTGGGGATCGACTGGACAGCGAAGGCTTGGGCGATCGCCGGGTTGGCGTCGACGTCCACCTTGGCCAGGACCCACCGGCCGGCGTACTCGTCGGCGAGCCTCTCCAGGATCGGCGAGAGGGTCTTGCACGGCCCGCACCAGGTCGCCCAGAGGTCCAGGACGACCGGCACCTGCATCGAGGCGTCCATCACGTCGGTCTGGAAGCTGGCGTCGGTCACGTCCACGACCACGGGCAGGAGGCTGGGATTGGCCGAACGCTCGGCGGCTCGCTGCTCGGCCTGTGCCTGTGCCTCCCGGGCGGCGGCGAGGGCAGCGAGGTCGACGGCTCCGTATCCAGACATGTTGCTCATGGCAGCATTCTCCCATCCGCCGAGACGTGCTGCGGGCAGCCCACCCGCTCACACCGATTCAGCCCGCGGTCACGGCGGTTGAGTCCCAATGGTGTCGCGAGTGGGTGGCCACTGGCCCTCGGACCACGACGGCAACTAGCCTCACAGGCATGCCGACCCCAGGATCGATCGTCCAGGCGCGCGACGCGGACTCGCAGTGGTACCGCAACGCCGTGGTCTACGAGGTCTTCGTCCGCGGCTTCTTCGATGCCACCGCGGACGGCAACGGTGACCTGCGCGGGCTCACCTCCAAGCTCGACTACCTGCAGTGGCTGGGCGTGGACTGCCTCTGGCTGCTGCCCTTCTACGACTCCCCGCTGCGCGACGGCGGCTACGACATCGCCGACTTCCTGGCGGTGCACCCGGACTACGGGACCATGAACGACGCGATCACCCTGATCGAGGAGGCCCACACGCGCGGGATCCGGGTCATCGCCGACCTGGTCGTGAATCACACCTCCGACCAGCACGCATGGTTCCAGGAGTCCCGCTCGAGCCGGGACAACCCGAAGGCTGACTGGTACGTGTGGAGCGACGACGACACCCGGTGGTCCGAGGCACGGATCATCTTCGTCGACTCCGAGTCGAGCAACTGGGCCTGGGACGGCACCCGTGGGCAGTTCTACTGGCACCGCTTCTACAGCCACCAGCCCGACCTGAACTACAACAACCCCGAGGTCCGCCAGGCGATGCTCGACGTGGTCGACTACTGGCTGGCCCTGGGCCTCGACGGGTTCCGCCTCGACGCCGTGCCCTACCTGTTCGAGGCCGACGGCACGAATGGTGAGAACCTCCCCCGCACGCACCAGTTCCTGCGCGAGCTGCGGGCGCACGTCGATGCCCGGTTCCCGGGCACGGTCCTGCTCGCGGAGGCGAACCAGTGGCCCGAGGACGTCGTGGAGTACTTCGGCGACGGCGACGAGTGCCACATGTGCTTCCACTTCCCGTTGATGCCGCGCATGTTCATGGCGCTGCGCCGACAGGAGGCCTCCGCGGTGCACGACATCCTCGCGGGCATCCCGGACATCCCCGAGGGCTGCCAGTGGGGGATCTTCCTGCGCAACCACGACGAGCTGACCCTGGAGATGGTCACCGACGAGGAGCGCGACTACATGTACCAGCAGTACGCGACCGACCCGCGGATGCGCCGCAACGTCGGGATCAGCCGGCGGCTGTTCCCGCTGGTCGAGGGGGACCGCCGGCAGGCCGAGCTCCTGCACTCGCTGCTGTTCACCCTGCCCGGGACGCCGATCCTGTACTACGGCGACGAGATCGGGATGGGCGACAACATCAACCTCGGCGACCGCGACGGCGTGCGCACCCCGATGCAGTGGACACCGGACCGCAACGGCGGCTTCTCCAAGGCCGACTTCGCCTCGGTGTTCCTGCCGCCCTCGATGGACCCGGTCTACGGCTTCGGTGCTCGCAACGTCGAGTCGAGTCAGCGCAACCCCGCGTCGTTCCTGCAGTGGATGCGCCGGATGATCCAGATCCGCCGGGAGCACCCGATCTTCGGCCTCGGCGGGTTGGTCCTGCTCGAGGACTCCAGCAATGCGGTGCTTGCCTACCTGCGGACCCCGACGTCGTCCCGGCAACGGCCGGTCCTGTGCGTTGCCAACTTCTCGGCCGCAGCGCAGCCGGTGGAGCTCGGACTGGGCCAGTACGCCGGACAGCGCCCGGTCGAGCTGCTCGGGGGCGTGGAGTTCCCGTGGATCGGCGAGCTGCCGTACCTGCTGACCCTCCCTCCGTTCGGCTTCCTGATGTTCGAGCTGGGCGAGGATCACCGCGAGTTCTGACGAGACGACAGAGGGGACGTGAGGGCAGTGAGTGTGGAGCCCAAGTGGTGGCACCGGTCGAGGATCCACGACGCCGGGGCCGGACCTGGTGATCGTGGCCAACCGCCTTCCCGTCGAGTTCGACGCCGACGAGGGGTGGCGCCGGGCGCCCGGCGGCCTCGTGTCTCGGCGATGGAGTCGGTCCTGCGCGAGACCGAGGCGGTGTGGGTCGGCTGGAGCGGCCAGTTCAGCGACGCGGATCCACACCTCCGCCACGCCCGAGGTCCCGGAGAGGGTCGGTGACGTCCACCTGGTGCCGGTGCCGTTGACCCAGGCCGAGGTCACCGCGCACTACGACGGCTTCTCCAACGCGGCACTCTGGCCCAACTACCACGGCCGGATCGTGGCGCCGGTGTACCACCGCAGCGAGTTCGAGGCCCACCGGGCGGTCAACGAGCGCTTCGCCGACCTGGTGGCCGAGACCGCGAGTCCGGGGGCGCGGGTGTGGGTCCACGACTACCAGCTGCAACTGCTCCCCGCACTCCTGCGCACCCGCCGGCCCGACCTGCGGATCGGGTTCTTCCTGCACATCCCGTTCCCGCCCATCGAGATCTTCAGCGAGCTGCCGTGGCGCGCGCAGGTCATCGAGGGGCTGCTGGGGTCCGACGTGATCGGGTTCCAGACGACCGACGCGGTGATCAACTTCCAGCGGGCGGCGCGCCGGTTCGCCGACGTCGTGGACTACCACGGCGAGCTGCACGTGGCGCAGGCAGGCGGTGCCCGCCCCGTCGTGGTCCGCGCGTTCCCGATCGGGATCCGGGCCTCCGACTACGCCGAGCTGGCCGCGCAGCCGGAGGTCCAGCAGCGGGCCAAGCAGATCCGCGCCGACGTCGGGGATCCTGACGTCCTGCTCCTGGGCGTGGATCGCCTGGACTACACCAAGGGCATCGACGTGCGGGTCCAGGCGGTGACCGAGCTCATGCTCGACGGCGACCTGGATCCCGAGCGGACCGCGTTCATCCAGGTGGCCCCGCCGACCCGGGCCAAGGTCGAGGAGTACCAGAAGATCCGCGACGATGTGGAGCTGCTCGTCAGCCGGGCCAACGGGGCGCTGGGCCCGGTGGGCACGAACCCGATCCACTACATGCACCAGAACATGGCCCCCGACGAGCTCGCCGCCCTGTACCTGGCGGCCGACGTGATGCTGGTGACCCCGCTGCGCGACGGGATGAACCTCGTGGCCAAGGAGTACGTCGCCGCCAAGGTCGATGATCGGGGTGCACTCGTGCTCAGCGAGTTCACCGGGGCTGCCGAGCAGATGTCGCAGGCCTGGCTGGTCAACCCCTACGACATCGAGGGGATGAAGCGCGCGATCATGGACGCCCTGTCCGAGCCGCCGGACCTGGCAACTGCCCGGATGCGGGCCCTGCGCGTGGGTGTCAGCACCGAGGACGTCGCCAAGTGGGCAGCGGACTTCCTGGGCGCACTTCCCGCACCGGAACCCCGCGATGTCACCTGACCTGCTCGCGGCGCTCGAGGGCCTCCGGGACGTGGATCAGCTCCTCGTGGCCCTGGACTTCGACGGGACGATCTCCCCGATCGTGGCGGTGCCCTCCGCCGCCCGGCCGGTCCCCGGGGCACTGGAGCTGCTGGGTCGACTCGGCGCGGCACCGGCCACCGAGGTCATCCTGGTCTCCGGACGCTCGCGGCGTGACCTGGCGGCGGTCAGCGGGGCTGGTGGCGTCGCCCTCCTGATCGGCTCGCACGGGCAGGAGATCGGGGCCGACCTGGCCCTCACCGAGCCCGAGGGCACGCTGCTGGCCGAGATCCGCGCCAACGTCGCCCGGGTGCTGGTGGGCATCCCGGGGGTCCGGGTCGAGGACAAGCCGGCGGGGCTGGCCGTGCACGTGCGCGGGTGCGCGCAGATCGACGGGGAGCACGCCCTGGAGCTGATCCGAGGGCTGGCCCACGAGATGGTCGGCACGTTCTGCCTCGAGGGCAAGCTGGTGATCGAGCTGTCCACGCGACCGCTGGACAAGGGCTCGGCGCTGCGATCCCTCATCGAGGCAGAACCGGGGCGCCGGGTGCTGTTCGCCGGTGACGACGTCACCGACGAGTCGGCGATGGCCGTCCTGCGTCCCACGGACATCTCGATCAGGGTGGGACCCGGGCAGAGCCTGGCCCGCTACCGGGTGCCCGATCCTGAGTCGATGGTCGAGGTGCTCGAGGTGCTCGTGCGGGTCCGGAACGGGTCGGCTCAGATCGGCTCGCGGTAGGTGCCCCATTCGGCCCGGAGCACGTTGCACATCTCGCCCAGCGTCGCCTCGGCCCGGGCGGCGTCGATCAGCAGCGGGACGAGGTTGGTGTCCGTCCTCGCCGCCTCGGCCAGGACCGCCAGGGCCTTCTCGACGGCCTCGGGGTCCCGCGCCGCGCGCCGCGCCGCCAGCTGCTCGACCTGCGTGCGCTCGACCTCGTGCGACACCCGCAGGATCTCCAGGGGGGTCTCGATGGCGTCCGTGTGGACGTTGACCCCGACCACCCGCTTGTGCCCCTCCTCCACCGCGCGCTGGTGCGCGAAGGCCGCGTCGGCGATGAGGTCGGTGAACCACCCGTTCTCGATCCCGGCCAACAGACCCGAGGTGATGGGTCCGATGGGATGCACCTCGCCTGGATGGCGCCGCTCACCGAGCTCCCGGATCTGGGCGAAGATCGCCTCTGCCTGGGCCTCGATCCGATCGGTCAGGGCCTCGACGTACCAGCTGCCCCCCAGCGGGTCGGCCACGTTGGCCACCCCGGTCTCCTCGGCGATCACCTGCTGGGTGCGCAGGGCGATCTGCGCCGCCTTCTCGCTCGGGAGGGCCAGGACCTCGTCCAGGGCGTTCGTGTGCAGCGAATTCGTCCCGCCGAGCACCGCGGCCAGGGCCTCGATCGCGGTGCGGACGATGTTGTTGTCCGGCTGCGGGGCGGTCAGGCTGACCCCGGCGGTCTGGGTGTGGAAGCGCAGCCACTGGGCGCGCTCGGTGGTCGCGCCGTACTCGTCGCGCAGCCAGCGCGCCCAGATGCGCCGTGCGGCCCGGAACTTGGCGATCTCCTCGAAGAAGTCGATGTGCGCGTCGAAGAAGAACGACAGGCCGGGCGCGAACTCGTCGACATCCAGTCCCCGCGACAGGCCCAGCTCGACGTACCCGAACCCGTCGGCCAGGGTGAAGGCGAGCTCCTGCGCAGCCGTGGAACCCGCCTCGCGGATGTGGTACCCGGAGACGCTCAGCGGCTTGTACTTGGGCACGTTCGCCCCGACCCACTCCATCAGGTCGCCGATCAGGCGCAGGTGCGGCTCGGGTCCGAACAGCCACTCCTTCTGGGCGGTGTACTCCTTGAAGATGTCGGTCTGCAGCGTGCCGTCGAGCAGGCTGATGTCCGCGCCCTGGCGCTCCGCTGCCACCACGTACATCGCGAAGATGGGAACGGCCGGCCCGGAGATGGTCATCGACGTCGTGACGTCGGCCAACGGGATCCCTGCGAACAGGACCTCCATGTCGCGCGCCGAGTCGATGGCAACGCCGCAGTGGCCGACCTCCCCGCGGGCCAGCGCATCGTCGGAGTCACGGCCCATCAGCGTGGGCATGTCGAACGCAACCGACAGCCCGCCGCCGCCGGCCGCCAGGATGTCGCGGAACCGGCCATTGGTCTGCTCCGCGTTGCCGAATCCGGCGAACTGCCGGATCGTCCACAGCCGCCCCCGGTAGCCCGTCGGGTACAGGCCGCGGGTGAACGGGAACTGGCCCGGCCAGCCGATCTGGGCCACGGGCTCGACCCCGTCGGGCGGGCCGTAGACCGGGGCCACCTCGTCGCCGGAGAGGGTGGTGAAGTCCTCGTCGCGGACCCTGCCCGACTCAACGGCGGCGTCGTAGTCCGCCTCCCAGCGCGCCCGACCCTCAGATCTGCTCATGCAGGTCACGGTACTCGTCGCGATGCCCGCCGGCCCCGCGAGGACTCATCCGCTCAGCCCGCGACCTCGGCCACGATCCGGTCGGCGGCCGTGAACGCGTCCGTGCGCCCGGCGGCGACGTCATCAGCCAGTCCGTCGAGGGCCCCGTCGCCCCCGACCCCGGCGAACCGCGCCTGCAACGCGGCAAGGGCGATCCCCTGGATCTCGGAGCGGGCGCGCGTCCGGCGCCGGGCCACCCCGGTGCCCGAGGACTCCAGCCACTGCCGGTGCCCGTCGATCGCCGCGACCAGCTCCGGGAGGCCCTCGCCACGGGTGGCGATCACCTTGAGGACGGGCGGCTTCCACGCCCCGGCCTGCCCCGAGGGTCCGAGGCTGATCATGTGGCGCAGTTCGCGAGCGGTCGAGTCAGCCCCGTCACGGTCGGCCTTGTTGACGACGAAGATGTCGCCGACCTCGAGGATGCCGGCCTTGGCGGCCTGGATCCCGTCGCCCATCCCCGGGGCCAGCAGCACGATGGTGGTGTCCGCCTCGCCGGCGACCTCCACCTCCGACTGCCCCACGCCCACGGTCTCGACGAGGACCGGGTCGCAGCCGGCTGCGTCGAGGACGCGGACCGCCTGCGGCGTGGTCGAAGCCAGTCCGCCGAGATGGCCGCGGGAGGCCATCGAGCGGATGAACACCTCAGGGTCGGTGGCGTGCTCCTGCATCCGGATCCGGTCGCCGAGCAGGGCGCCCCCGGAGAATGGCGAGGACGGATCGACGGCAAGCACCCCGACCCGGCGCCCGGCCGCGCGGAACTGCGCGACCAGCGCCGAGGTCGTGGTCGACTTGCCGACGCCCGGCGATCCGGTGAGCCCCACGATGTGCGCGCCCCCCGACTCCGGAGCCAGGGCCGCCATGACTGCACGCAGCTGCGGGGCCCCGTCCTCGACGAGCGTGATCAGCCGCCCGACCGAGCGGGGGTCACCCGCCAGGGCACGCTCGACCAGCTGGTCGACGTCCACGGTCCGCCCCACGAGAACCCTCCTCCACGACCGTCACCCGGCCCGGCCACCCGCCACGCCCAACCCGAATGATCCGCTATTGCGCGGCTCAGCCTGCGGTTGATCCGGATCTCCGACCACGAATCGTCGCAAATCCGGATCGATCCCGCGTCAGCGCGTCGCTCAGGCCTTGGGGACGCGAACGATCAGGGCGTCGCCCTGCCCGCCCCCGCCGCACAGGGCCGCGGCACCCACTCCGCCGCCGCGCCGCTTGAGCTCGTTGGCCAGGTGCAGGACGATCCGCGCCCCGGACATCCCGACCGGGTGGCCCATGGCGATCGCGCCACCGTTGACGTTGACCTTCTCCGGGTCCACGCCGAGCTTCTTCGTGGAGACGATGCCCACAGCTGCGAACGCCTCGTTGAGCTCGAGCAGGTCGAGGTCGGTCGGTGCGATGCCCTCCTTCGCGCACGCCTTGAGCACGGCGTTGGCCGGCTGCTCCTGGAGCGAGGCATCCGGGCCGGCGACCACCCCATGGGCGCCGATCTCGGCCAGCCAGGTCAGGCCCAGCTCCTCGGCCTTGGCCTTGCTCATCACGACGACGGCCGCAGCGCCGTCGGAGATCTGCGAGGCCGATCCGGCGGTGATGGTGCCGTCCTTGGTGAACGCCGGACGCAGCCGCGACAACGAGTCGACCGTGGTGTCGGCGCGCACTCCCTCATCCACGCTGAACTCGATCGGGTCGCCCTTGCGCTGCGGGATGGACACCGGAACGATCTCGTCGTCGAACAGCCCATCCTTGGCCGCACGCGCAGCCAGCTGGTGCGACCGCGCGGAGAACTCGTCCTGCTCCTCACGGGAGAGGTCGTAGCGCGAGTTGAACTGCTCGGTCGACAGGCCCATCGCGAGGCCGTCGATCGCGCAGAACAGCGCGTCGTGGGCCATCGAGTCCTTCATGGTCCAGTCGCCGTACTTCACGCCCTCGCGGCTGCCGACCAGCACGTGGGGGGCATTGGTCATCGACTCCATGCCACCGGCCACCACCACCTCGAACTCGCCGGCACGGATCAACTGGTCGGCCAGCGCGATCGCGTCGATGCCTGACAGGCACACCTTGTTGATGGTCAGGGCGGGCACGTCCAGCGGGATCCCGCCGGCGAGGGCGGCCTGACGAGCGGTGATCTGCCCAGCGCCGGCCTGGATCACATGGCCCATGATCACGTAGTCCACCTGGTCGCCGGACACGCCAGCCCTGTCCAGGGCACCCTTGATGGCGATGCCACCGAGCTCGGCGGCCGAGAACCCCTTCAGGGACCCGAGCAACCGACCCATGGGGGTGCGGGCGCCGGCGACGATCACGGATCCGGACATGGCGTGCCTCTCTTTCGTGGGAAATGGCGTGTGCTGATTCACGCCCCACGATAGCCACGCGGCGATGCGGACGGAACACCGCCTCGGCCTCGCGGGCAGACTGTCGCCGGTCCCTGCATCCACTGGCCCCCAGCACTGCCGAGCACCGCGCCATGAGGGCCGGATCGCCCACGGCGTAGGCTGAATGCGCGCGCGATGCAGATCGTTGCCCCTCGCGCCCCCAGCGACGCGTCCGGTCCCCCGCCGGACAGGAAGGCGGTTCCCGATGGACACCCCCACCCCTGCGCCGGAGATGCCCGGTTCGTCACCAGTGGCAGCGCTCGGCCCTCTGGTCGAGCGGATCGACCACGTCGGCCTGGCCGTGGCCGACCTCGATGTCGCGATCGCGTTCTACGCCCGCGCCTTCGGGCTGCACTCGGTGCACGAGGAGGTCAACGAGGAGCAGGGCGTGCGCGAGGCGATGATCGACATCGCCGGGTCGGGCTCGTTCCTGCAGCTGCTGGCGCCCCTGCGCGCGGACTCCCCCATCGGCAAGTTCCTGGCGCGCAGCGGTGAGGGGATGCAGCAACTGGCCTTCCGCGTCAGCGACATCGACGTGGCCGGGGAGCGCCTTCGCGCGGCCGGAGTGCGCCTGCTCTACGACGTCCCCAAGCGCGGAACCGCCGGCTCGCGGGTCAACTTCGTGCACCCGAAGGACTGCGGCGGCGTGCTGGTCGAGCTGGTCGAGCCGGCCAAGGACGCCGCCGCGCACTGAGCCGGGCGAACGCCGGATTTGCCCAGCCCATGGGCGATACCGCGCCATCCTGCCCAGCGGTCAGGGAACCCTGCCCCGGGTGACGTACGCCGGTTACTGAGCAGTAGCCTGAATGGGACCGATCCCCGTCCGACATCCCTGGAGGCAAACCGTGAAGCAGATCCTCGACGCGATCCTGGCCGATGCCCACCTCGAGCCGGGCTTCGCCGACATCCCGATGCCCGAGTCCTACAAGGGCGTCACCGTCCACAAGGACGAGGAGGAGATGTTCGCCGGGATGCCCAGCCGCGAGAAGGACCCGCGCAAGTCGCTGCACCTCGACGACGTGCCGGTCCCCGAGCTCGGCCCGGGTGAGGCGCTGGTCGCGGTGATGGCCTCGGCGATCAACTACAACACGGTCTGGTCCGCACTGTTCGAACCGGTCAGCACGTTCGGCTTCCTGTCCCGGTACGGCCGCAGCCACGAACTGGCCAAGCGGCACGACCTGCCCTACCACGTGGTCGGCTCCGACCTGGCCGGCGTCGTTCTCCGCTGCGGTCCCGGAGTGAACGCCTGGAAGCCCGGCGACGAGGTCGTGGCCCACTGCCTGAGCGTCGAGTTGGAGAGCCCAGCTGGGCACAACGACACCATGATGGATCCCGAGCAGCGGATCTGGGGCTTCGAGACCAACTTCGGCGGCCTGGCCCAGGTCGCGCTGGTCAAGTCCAACCAGCTGCTGGCCAAGCCCGCGCACCTGACCTGGGAGGAGGCCGCCGCACCCGGGCTGGTCAACGCCACAGCGTACCGCCAGCTCGTCTCACGCAACGGTGCCGGCATGAAGCAGGGCGATACGGTCCTGATCTGGGGCGCATCCGGCGGCCTCGGTTCCTACGCCACCCAGATGGCGATCAACGGTGGTGCGACGCCGGTGTGCGTGGTCTCCAGCGACGAGAAGGCCGAGATCTGCCGGAAGATGGGTGCCGAGCTGATCATCGACCGCAGTGCCGAGGGCTACAAGTTCTGGAAGGACCCCCAGACCCAGGACCCCAAGGAGTGGCAGCGCTTCGGCAAGAAGATCCGCGAGCTCACCGGCGGGGAGGACGTCGACATCGTCTTCGAGCACCCCGGACGCGAGACCTTCGGCGCCTCCGTCTACGTGACCCGCAAGGGCGGCACCATCGCGACCTGCGCCTCCACCTCGGGATACATGCACGAGTACGACAACCGGTACTTCTGGATGAACCTCAAGAGGATCATCGGCTCGCACTTCGCCAACTACCGTGAGGCGTACGAGGCCAACCGGCTCATCGACCGCGGGCTGATCCACCCCACGCTGTCCCAGACCTTCCCCCTGGACCGGACCGGCGACGCCGCCTACGAGGTGCACCGCAACCTGCACCAGGGCAAGGTCGGCGTGCTCTGCCTTGCCCCCGAGGAGGGACTCGGCGTGCGCAACGCGGAGAAGCGCGCCAAGCACCTCGACGCGATCAACAGGTTCCGCGGGATCTGACCGCTGAGCAGGTCGGGCGCGCCGGCGACGGCCCGGTGCGTCCGACCTCGCGATCGAGCACGACACGAACCACTGGCGGCCACTACGCCCCTCGCACGGATCAGAGGGTGGCGAGCCAGCCGCCGAGGGCGTGGGTAACGGCGTCCGGGTCCTCGACGGCTGTCAGGTGGCCCGCGGCCGGGATCTCGACCACGGTGGTGGCACTTCCGCCCGATCGCGCCGCATCGGCCATCGCCACCGCATCAGGCGCCGGAGAGATGGTGTCCTCGGCGCCGTACAGGACGAGCACCGGCCGGCCGAACGCCGCGATGTCCGCCCGGGAATCGGGTCGGCCCGCCATCGCGCGCTGGGCCCATGCGACACCGGCGGCCGGTTGTGCGCCGATCCACCGGCGCACGGTTGCGACGACGTCGGGCCGGGAGTCACGGGTCGTGGCGCCCAGGAGGTTGGGCAGCATGCCGTCGGCGATGCCCGTCGCGGTTCCGGCTGCCTCGACCGCCGCGGCCACCGCCTCGCGATTCGCGGCCGCCTCCGGGGCGTCTGCGCTCGCCTTGGTGTCGGCCAGCACGATCGCCGAGAGCCGGTCAGGGTGTCGGCGCAGCAGGGCCATGGTCACGTAGCCGCCCATCGACAGCCCGCCCACCACTGCCCTGTCGATCCCCACGTCGTCCAGGAGTGACACCACGGAGTCGGCCATCACGTCCAGCGACGGCGGTGTCGCAGCCAGGGCGCTCCCGCCGAACCCCGGCAGGTCCGGGGTGATCACCCGATGGCCTGCCTGTCCCAAGGCCTGCCGCTGGGCCGCCCACAGTGCGTTGTCCATCGGGAAGGCGTGCAGCAGGACGACGGCCGGTCCGGATCCACTCTCGACGTGATGCAGCATGCAGCGAAGGGTAGCCACTTCGCATCCACGGTGGGCGCAGTCCCGCTACCGTTCTTCCATGGGGCGTAGGAATCGGCGGACGGAGGAGTCAGCCCCGATGCGCCCGATCGGGTCGGTGCAGGCCTCCCAATCCCACCCCGATGGCGAGTGGCACGTCCGCACCATCACGGGAGCCGGGGCAACCAAGGCCTACCGCTGCCCGGGCTGTGAGCAGGAGATCCGCCCGGGGCTGGCGCACATCGTGGCCTGGCGTGCAGACCGCCACGACGGCGACGAGTTCCGTCGGCACTGGCACACACCCTGCTGGAACAACCGCGCCCGCTGGCGCCCCCGGTAGGGCCCTTTCATCCGACGCCCACGCCCGGTGTACCCGCCTGCACCTAGGCTTGGGCCTGTGACCCTCATCGCGGCCAACTCCGTGCTGCCCGCCCGCCGGTACCCCCTCTCGCTGCTCACCGACGACGGGGTCCGGCTGGTCGGCGAGTGGTCGCTGCCGCTCGAGTCCGATCCGGGCGCTGTCATCGTCTTCTGCCACCCCCTGCCCACGCACGGCGGATCGATGGACAGCCACCTCATCCGGAAGGCCGCGTGGCGGCTCCCCGCGCTGGCCGGGATCGGCGTCCTGCGCTTCAACACCCGCGGGACGACCGCCGGTGCCGGAACCAGCGAGGCCGAGTTCGACGAGAACCGCGGCGAGGGCCAGGACCTCCTCGCGGCAGTGGCCGAGGTCACGGCACAGGGGTTCGTCGATCCGTGGGCTGTCGGATGGTCGTTCGGAACCGATGTGATCCTGCGCTGGGGCAATGTCGACCCGGTCGCCGGCGCCGTGCTGCTGTCCCCGCCCGGCAGGTGGACCGACGAGTCCGATGTCGCCGGCTGGGCGGCGACCGGGCGGCCCGTCACCGCGCTGGTGCCCGAGTTCGATGAGTTCGCCTCACCAGAGGACGTGGTTCGCCGGTTCGCCGGCGTTCCCCAGGCCGAGATCATCGCGGTCCCGGGCGCCAAGCACCTCTGGGTCGGCGAGACCTACGCCCGGATCGCCCTGGACGGCATCGTCAGGGCGGTCGCCCCCGATGCCGCGCCCCTGCCCACCACCTGGCACGGGCCGATGGAGCGCTGGAACGACGTGCGCCCGTTCGCGCGGATGGACCACGAGGCCTGAGGGGCTCTCGACGCGCAGGTGCCCCGACCGATCACGGCCGGGGCACACACGTCCCTTCGTGCGCCTACTTCGCGTAGGAGCGGAACCCGCGACCGGTCTTGCGGCCCAGGTACCCGGCGGTCACCAGGTGCTCGAGCATCGGGGCCGGCGCGAAGCCGGGCTCGCGGAACTCCCGGTACAGCGTCTGCTGGATGGCCAGCGACACGTCATTGCCGACCACGTCGAGGAGCTCGAAGGGGCCCATCGGGAGCCCGCAGCCCTTCTTCATGGCGACATCGATCTCATCGGCTGTGGCGTAGTGCGCCTCGAGCATCCGGACCGCGTCGTTCAGGTAGGGGAACAGCAGCGCGTTGACGATGAAGCCGGCGCGGTCACCGCAGTGCACCGCGTGCTTCCCGGTCTTCTTGCACACCTCCGCAGCGGTCGCGATGACATCCGGTGCCGTCGACACGTGAGCGACGATCTCCACCAGGCGCATGATCGCGGCCGGGTTGAAGAAGTGCATCCCGACGACGTCGGCCGGCCGGCTCGTCACGGCCGCCATCTCGACGACCGGGAGGCTCGAGGTGGTGGTGGCCAGGACTGCCCCGGGCTTGCAGATCTCGTCCAGGTTGGCGAACAGGGCGGTCTTGACGCCGATCTCCTCCACGACCGCCTCGACGACGAGGTCGACATCAGCCAGGTCATCGAGCACGCTCGTGCCGGACACGCGCGCCATCGCTGCCGCCATCGCCTCCTCCGTCAGCTTCCCGCGCTGCACGCCCTTGGTCAGCGAACGCTCGAGCGCGGCGCGCACCGCGGCGATCTTCTCCGCCGAGCGTGCCACGTAGACAGTCTCGTAGCCGGCCTTGATGAACACCTCGATGATGCCCGTGGCCATCGTCCCGGACCCCACGACGCCCACCTTCTCGATGGTCCGCCCCGCGCCGAACGCTCCACCAGCAGCAGGCGTCAACCCATCGGCCACCACGGTCGATGACCCCGGCGCCTCGTAGGTGTAGAAGCCCTGGCCGGACTTGCGGCCCTTCATCCCGGCGGTGACCATCTGCTTGATGATCGGCGCAGGGGCGTGGAGCCGGTCGCGGCTCTCCTTGTACATGGTGTCCAGGATCTTGTACGCGGTGTCCAGTCCGATCAGGTCCAGCAGCGCCAGGGGGCCCATCGGGTAGCCACAACCCAGGCGCATCGCGGCGTCGATGTCCTCGCGCGAGGCGTACCGCGCCTCATACATGTTGGCGGCGTGGTTCAGGTAGCCGAAGAGCAGGGCGTTGGCGATGAACCCCGCGCGGTCGCCGACGACGACCGGCTCCTTGCCCAGCGACTCGGCGAACTCGACTGCCTGGTCGACGACGTCCGGTGCGGTCACGACGGTGCGCACGATCTCCATGAACGACTGCACCGGGGCAGGGTTGAAGAAGTGCATCCCGACCACACGGTCGGGGCGACCGGTGACCACCGAGATGTGGGTGACGGACAGGCTCGAGGTGTTCGTGGCGATGATCGCGCCCGGGGCGAGGACCTTGTCGAGGTCGGCGACGACCGCGCCCTTGATCTCGAGGTCCTCGGTCACGGCCTCGATCGCGAGCTCACGGTCTGCGAGCTCGGAGATGTCGGTGGTGAAGCGGATGCGCCCCAGGAGTGCGCCACGCTCCTCGTCGGTCAGCTTGCCCCGCTCAAGGGCACGCGCAGTGGACTTCTCGATGCTGGAGCGGCCGCGGGCCAGCGCCTGATCCGACACCTCGACGCCGATCACGTCGACGCCTGAACGGGCGAGGACCTCCACGACGCCGGCGCCCATGGTGCCCAGTCCGACAACGCCCACCTTGCTGATCTGGCCCATGCTCATCCTCCCGAGAAGAACGCCCGAAATGCCCACGCCGTGGCTGGATCCACGCCATCGACCAGTCTTGCACCAGGGGCGTCCGGGCAGGTCAGCGCCCCCCACCCGACCACGGCGCAGGTACCCTGTGCGGATGCGACTGGTGGTGGCTGACTGCTCGGTGGACTACGTCGGCAGGCTCTCGGCCCACCTGCCCATGGCCACGAGACTGATACTGACCAAGGCCGACGGGTCGGTGTCCGTTCACGCCGACGACCGCGCCTACAAGCCACTGAACTGGATGAGCCCGCCCTGCACCGTCCGCGAGGACGTCGATGACGCGGGTGCGGGCACCTGGACGGTCTCGAACAGGGCCGGGGAGAACCTCATCATCACGATCGCGGCCGTGCACCACGACTCCCACCATGCGCTCGGCGTCGATCCCGGCCTGGTCAAGGACGGGGTCGAGGCGCACCTGCAGGCCCTGCTCGCCGACCAGCCAGCGGTGTTCGGTGCGGGGTGGGAGCTCGTCCGGCGCGAGCACATGACCGCGATCGGGCCGGTCGACATCCTCTTCCGCGACGATGCCGGCGCCGCTGTGGCCGTGGAGGTCAAGCGCCGGGGCGACATCGATGGCGTCGAGCAGTTGACCCGCTACCTCGAGCTCATGAACCGCGATCCGCTGCTCGCACCCGTTGCGGGGGTGTTCGCGGCCCAGGAGATCAAGCCCCAGGCCCGGACGCTGGCCGAGGACCGCGGCATCCGGTGCGTCGTGGTCGACTACGACGCCCTGCGCGGGGTCGACGACCCCGACTCCCGCCTGTTCTGAATCTGGGCCGCAGCCCGGCGGGGCTGTCCCCGGGACCCGGGGTCTCATTCACACGAAGGTGGCCCCGATCAGGACCCGGAGGCTCCCACGCACACGACTCCGTCCGTATGGCACGGGCCAGTCTCGCCGAGCAGGGCGATGCACACGGAACCGCCCAGAACACGTCGTCCGCCGAGGTCACAGTGGCGGTTCGTAGTGCGTCGGGTCCGCCGCCAGTCCCTCACCGCCGGGTGAAGGACTGTTTCGTACGCGCAACCCCTGCACGCCGCCGGGCGTGTCGAGAAGGTCCGAAGGCGATGCGAGCCAGCGCGGCGCACCGTCACGGTGTCCAGCCACCAGCTACCAGCGCGCGCATGATCCGCTCCATGACGACGTGCGGGGTCCGGAACATCTCGCGCCCGGTCCAGCGCACAACGTCATTCCCGGCGTCGCGCAGGTGGCCCTCCCGCTCCTTCTCCCGGCTGAACTCCCCCGGGTCTCCATACTTGCCCTCGCCGTCGGCCTCCCCGATGACCCGGTACTTCTCCCACCTGAAGTCCACGGGGTAGGTGCCGGCCGCCGTCCGGACACGAACCTGAAGCTGTGGCACGGGCAGGCCGGCCATGTGCATGTGCCCGCCGCTGAACGACTCGAGCGGGGACTCCCGGCGCACGTCCACGAGCGCGAGGAGGTCCATCAGCCGACTCGCAGCCCCCGGCGCCCGGACATGAGCCACTGCCTCCATCAACGGCACGAGGGCCACCGTGCGCAGGCGCGCGTTGTCGTAGTGCCTGCGGTCAAGGGACCCCGCGAGGTCAGCGAAGGTCAGGCGCGCTGCGGCGTCGGTGACCATCAGACCGATCGGCAGCGGCACCCCCGCAGCGACGTCGAGCGCAGTCCTCGCAGGTGTGGTCACCAGCAGCCCGGACGGGAGCGTGGCCACATGGTGCACAGGGAGCGACCCGAGGTGGATCCGGCGGTCCGAGGCGGCACGGCTGCGGTCCGTGGCCGACACCGGGCGGGTGAGATGCGTTGGCCCAGCAGCCACACGATCCGTGTTGAACAAGGGCAGACCAAGCGCCAGAGCTGCTGTCTCGTGGCTGGCGACACGGCCCGGTGCGGCCACCTGCTCGGCCAGCGCCCGCAGCAGGTGCAGCTGCACGGGATCCTCCGGCACCGCATCCGCCGCAACATAGACCCCGTGGCGCAATCGGGCGATCTGGCCTGAGGCGCGGGCGGATCTCAGCCGTTTCTCGGTGATCCCGAGCGGCGCCACGTGGGCAGCGGTGAAGGGGGTGGTGGGCGGGGACCAGGGATCTCGAGTGCGCACACGACCAATCTCGTGCGGTCAGTGGCCGGAGCCAAGTAGCTCGGCGGAATCTGTGGACAAGCTCGCTCCGTCAGGCAAGCCGGTATGCCAAAGCGTCTACGAAGCCCGGGGAGAGCCCCCTTCAGCGCCGCGACCTGACGTATGGGTCTGGACATCTGTGGACCCGTCGACCCACGGACCAGTCCCCGCGACAACGCCAGCCGCGGCGACACCCAGCACACGAACCCGGCCGATAGACGAGGGTGCGCCAGCACGCCACCCAGTCGCGCACATCGAACCGCCCGTCTGAACGCCCGGATCAGGGCCAGACGAGCGGTTTGTGGTGCGCCGTCGGCCAGAGCCCTGCTGACTCGTCCGAACGAGCGATTTCACGTGCGTCGAGCCGACGCGACACCTCCAGGCACAGAAGAAGTCCCTTGAGCCTCAGTCCAGGCCGTTGGCCTTACGGATCTCGGTGACCACCCGCGCCATCACGGCGGTCGCGTCGTAGTCCTTGGGCGTGAATACCGCCGCCACTCCCTGATCGATCAGCGCGGCGGCGTCCGAGTCCGGGATGATCCCCCCGACCACCACGGGAACGTCGGTCATCCCTGCCGCGCGCAGGCCGGCCAGCACCTCGGGTACCGCCACCATGTGCGACCCGGACAGGATCGAGAGGCCCACGACGTGCACGTCCTCGGCCACCGCCGCTGCCACGATCTGCGCCGAGGTCAGCCGGATGCCCTGGTAGACAACCTCGAACCCGGCGTCGCGGGCACGGACGGCGATCTGCTCGGCGCCGTTGGAGTGCCCGTCCAGGCCCGGCTTGCCGACCAGGAATCGCAGGTGTCCGCCGCCGAGCTGCTCGCCGGTGCGCTGGACCTCCGCGCGAACGGCAGCCAGCGCCTCGTTGCCAGCAACGAAGCCCGACACCCCGGAGACCCCCGTTGGCGCCCGGAACTCGCCGAACACCTCACGCAGAGTCTGGGTCCACTCCCCCACGGTCACGCCCGCTCGGGCGCACTCCAGGGACGCGGGCATCAGGCTCCCGGTGCCGGCGGCCGCCTCGGCCAGGACGGCGCGTGCCGCGGTGGCGCTCGCCTCGTCGCGACCGGCGCGCCACTCACGCACCGCATCAGCCGCGGCCTGCTCGACATGCGGGTCGATGACCTGGATCGCGGTGTCGAGGTCGGCCAGCAGCGGGTTGGGTTCCGTGGACGTGAACATGTTCACGCCGATCACGGCGTCCTCGCCGGACTCGACCCGACCGCGCCGGGCGGCGTGCGCGCCGACGAGCGCGGACTTCATATAGCCGCTCTCGACCGCAGCAACCGCGCCGCCCATCGCCTGGACGCGCTCGAGCTCCTCGCGCGCGCCGGCCACCAGCGCCGCGGTCTTCTCGGCGACGACGACCGATCCCTCGAACAGGTCGGGGTACTCGAGCAGGTCGGACTCGTAGGCCAGCACCTGCTGCATCCGCAACGACCACTGCTGGTCCCACGGCCGCGGCAGGCCCAGGGCCTCGTTCCACGCGGGGAGCTGGATGGCGCGGGCACGCGCGTCCCTGGACAGGGTCACGCCGAGCATCTCCAGCACGATCCGCTGGACGTTGTTCTCCGGCTGCGCCTCGGTGAGGCCCAGGGAGTTCACCTGCACGCCATAGCGGAACCTGCGCTGCTTGGCATCGGTGATGCCGTAGCGCTCGAGGGTGAGGGCGTCCCACAGCTCGACGAAGGCGCGCATCTTGCACATCTCCTCGACGAACCGCACACCGGCGTTGACGAAGAAGGAGATCCGACCGACGACCTCGCCGAAGCGCTCCGCCGGAACCTGCCCGGAGTCACGCACGGCATCGAGCACGGCGATCGCGGTGGCCATCGCATAGGCGATCTCCTGCACCGGCGTGGCTCCGGCCTCCTGCAGGTGGTAGCTGCAGATGTTGATGGGGTTCCACTTCGGGATGTCGTTGACCGTGTAGGCGATCATGTCCGTGATCAGCCGCAGGCTCGGGGCCGGCGGGAACACGTAGGTGCCGCGCGACAGGTACTCCTTGATGATGTCGTTCTGGGTCGTGCCCGACAGCGCCGCCGGCTCGATGCCGTTCTCCTCGGCCACGGCCACGTACATCGCCAGCAGGTACATCGCGGTGGCGTTGATGGTCATGGACGTGTTCATCCGGTCCAGCGGGATGCCGTCGAGCAGCTTGTGCATGTCACCGATGTGGCTGATCGGCACGCCCACCTTGCCGACCTCGCCCCGTGCCAGCTCGGCGTCGGGGTCGTAGCCGGTCTGGGTCGGCAGGTCGAAGGCGACCGACAGGCCGGTCTGGCCCTTCTCCAGGTTGCGCCGGAACAGCTCGTTGGAGGCCGTCGCCGAGGAGTGCCCGGCGTACGTGCGCATCATCCAGGGCTTGTCCTTGGCCATGTCAGCCTCCGTAGGTGTAGAAGCCGCGCCCGGACTTGCGGCCGAGGTCACCGGCGATCGCCATCCGGGTGATCAGCTCCGGCGGGTAGAACGCCTTCTCCGCGGTCTCGTTGTAGATCGACATGGACGCCCGACGCATGACGTCGATGCCGGTCAGGTCCGCTGTCGCGAGCGGCCCCATCGCGTGGCCGAAACCGAGCTTGCAGGCGATGTCGACGTCCTCCGGCGTGGCCACGCCGGTCTCCACGAGGCGGATCGCCTCGTTGACCAGCGCCGTGATGATCCGGGTGGTGACGAACCCGGCCACGTCGCGGTTGACCACGATGCACGTCTTGCCGATCCCCTCAGCCCAGGTGCGTGCCGCGGCCAGGGTCTCGTCGGAGGTCTTCAAGCCCCGGACCAGCTCGCAGAGCTTCATCATCGGCACGGGCGAGAAGAAGTGCGTGCCGACGACTGCCTCGGGGCGCTGGGTGGCCGCCGCGATCCGGGTGATCGGGATGGCCGAGGTGTTGGTGGCCAGGATCGCGCCCTGCGGGGCGAGGCGGTCGAGGTCGGCGAACAGCGCGGCCTTGAGGTCGACCTCCTCGATGATGGCCTCGACGATGATGTCGGACTGCGCGGCGCCGTCGAGGTCCGTCGTGCCCGTGATGCGGGCCAGTGCTGCTCGGCGTCCTGCGAGCTGATCACGCCCTTCTCGGCGAACCTCGCCAGCGACGCCTCGATCGCGCCCTGCCCCTTGGCCACAGCCTCGAGGGAGATGTCGCGCAGGATCACGTCATGGCCGGCGACCGCGCTGACCTGCGCGATGCCCGAGCCCATGAGCCCTGCTCCGACGACCATGACAGTGGACATACGACCTCCTCAGGACGGCGATTCACCCGATCCTATCGCCCGAGGTTACTGCCCGGTAACCTCAGGGGGCCCGCCCCGGATCGCCCACGCAGCGCCCGATTCGACCCCCGGCCGGTCGGGATCAGTCGTCGAAGGGGCTGGGCATGTCCAGGCGCTCGATCCGGGCACCGATGCCGACCAGGTTGGGGACGAACCCGGCGTAGCCACGCTCCACGTGGTGGATCTCGTACACGGTCGTGTAGCCCTGCGCGGCCAGGCCTGCGAGCACGAGCCCAGCACCTGCTCGGATGTCGGCCGCCTCGACCGGGGCTCCCGAGAGCCCGACCTTCCCCCGTACCAGCGCGTGATGACCATCGGTGCGCACGTCGGCGCCGAGCCGGACGATCTCGTTGACGAAGCGGAACCGCGCCTCGAACAGGTTCTCGGTGATCATCGCGGTGCCGTCGGCAATCGCGTTCAGCGCGATGAACTGCGGCTGCAGGTCGGTCGGGAACCCCGGGTAGGGCAGGGTGACGATGTCGACCGCGCGGGGGCGATCGTCCATCCGGACCCGGAACCCGTCATCCGCGATGTTGACGATCGCTCCCGCCGAGGCCAGCTTGTCCAGGGCCATCTCCAGGTGCTTTCCGATGGCGCCGCGCACGAAGACATCGCCGCGCGTGATCGCAGCGGCCACGGCCCACGTCCCCGCCACGATCCGGTCCGGGACGGTGGCGTGCTCGACCGGGTGCAGCTCCTCGACCCCCTCGACCGTCAGGGTGGAGGACCCCGCGCCCTCGATGTCGGCGCCCATCTCGATGAGCATCTGGCAGATGTCGATGATCTCCGGCTCGCGGGCGGCGTTGTCGATCACCGTGACGCCCTTGGCCAGGACCGCGGCCATGAGGATGTTCTCGGTCGCGCCGACGCTCGGGAAGTCCAGCCAGATCTGACCGCCATGCAGGGCGCTGGCCTTGGCCACGAGGAATCCGTGCTCGTTCTCGAACGTGGCGCCGAGCTTCTGCAGCCCGGCGATGTGCATGTCGAGACCCCGGGAGCCGATCGCGTCGCCGCCGGGCAGCGCGACGTCGGCAGCGCCACAGCGCGCGATGAGCGGACCGAGCACGCAGATCGAGGCGCGCATCCGGCGAACGAGGTCGTAGTCGGCCTGGTGGTGGGGCACGTCGGGGACGTCGATCGTGACGGTGCCCCCGAGGGTGGGACCCGGCCGCTCGTGCACCACCTCGCACCCCAGGCGCCGGAGCAGCTCGGCCATGATCGCGACATCGAGGATGTCTGGGACGTTGGTGATCGTGGTTCGACCCCGGGCGAGCAGGGCGGCGGCCATGAGCTTCAGGACGCTGTTCTTCGCGCCGACGACGCCGATCTCGCCCTCGAGGCGCTGACCGCCCGTGACCCGGAACACCTGCTGCATGGGTGCCATCGTAGGGCCGACGGCGGGCCCGAGGCCGGGGGCATAGGCTGCTCGTATGGTCAATCTCACCCGCATCTACACCCGCACCGGCGACGACGGCACCACCTCCCTCGGTGACATGAGCCGCACCACCAAGAACGACCTCCGGCTGATCGCGTACGCCGACGTGGACGAGGCCAACTGCGTGATCGGAGTGGCCCTGGCGGCCAGCGACCTCAGTGATGACGTGCGCGGCGTGCTGCTGCGCATCCAGAACGAGCTGTTCGACGTGGGGGCGGACCTGTGCACGCCGGTGGTCGCCGAGCCCGAGTTCCCCGCCCTGCGGGTCGAGACGGACTACATCGAGCGGCTCGAGTCCGAGATCGACGCCTACAACGCGGAGCTGCCGACGCTGCGCTCATTCGTGCTGCCCGGAGGCACGGCCGCATCGGCGCACCTGCACGTCGCCCGCACCGTGGTCCGCCGCGCCGAGCGCGCCACGTGGGCAGCGATGGACGCGCACGGCGAGGAGATGAGCGCGCTGCCGGCCACGTACCTGAACCGCCTGTCCGACCTGCTGTTCGTCCTCGCGCGCCACGCCAACATCGAGTCCGGCGACATCCTCTGGAAGCCCGGCGGCGAGCGCGGCTGACGGCCGGCGGTCAGCCGCCCAGGTGCATGGTCTTGGACTCGACGCTCATTGCGGCCTTGAGGCGGGTGCGGGCGCGCAGCTCGGCAGCCTTCTCGCGCTTGTCGACGATCCCGTCGGCCAGGATCCGGTCGAGCGCTGCCTGGGCCCGCTCCACATCGATCTCATGATCGAGCTCAGCGGTCTCGGCCAGGATCGCCACCTCGTCGTTGGCCACCGAGAAGAAGCCCCCGTGGACAGCCGCGCCGACCTTCTCGCCCTCGGTCGTCTCGATCCGGACCGCCCCATCCACCAGCAGGGCCAGCACCGGCTCGTGACCGGGCAGGATCCCGATCTCGCCCTCGGGGGTCGTGGCGACCACCATGCGCGCCGGGCCGACCCAGATCTCACGATCCATCGCGACCAGGGACACCTTGAGCTCACCCACGACGGCCTCCTCAGCCCTTCAGCTTGGCGGCGTTGCGCTCGACGTCCTCGATGCCACCGGCCATGAAGAAGGCCTGCTCGGGGATGTGGTCGTACTCGCCCTCGGCCAGCGCCTTGAACGATGCGACGGTCTCCTCGACGGGCACGAACGACCCCGGCTGGCCGGTGAAGGCCTCGGCGACGAACATGTTCTGGCTCAGGAACCGCTGGATGCGCCGCGCCCGGTTGACCAGGACCTTGTCCTCCTCGGACAGCTCGTCGATGCCCAGGATGGCGATGATGTCCTGCAGGTCCTTGTAGCGCTGCAGGATCTCCTTGATGCGTGCCGCCACGGCGTAGTGCTCGTCGCCGACGACCCGCGGGTCGAGGATCCGCGAGGTGGAGTCCAGCGGGTCCACGGCGGGGTAGATGCCCAGCTCCGAGATCGGCCGGGACAGCGTCGTGGTGGCGTCCAGGTGGGCGAACGTCGTGGCCGGTGCCGGGTCGGTCAGGTCGTCCGCGGGCACGTAGATGGCCTGCAGCGAGGTGATCGAGTGACCGCGGGTCGAGGTGATGCGCTCCTGGAGCATGCCCATCTCGTCGGCCAGGGTCGGCTGGTAGCCCACCGCGGAGGGCATGCGGCCCAGCAGCGTGGATACCTCGGAGCCGGCCTGGGTGAACCGGAAGATGTTGTCGATGAAGAGCAGCACGTCCTGGTTCTGCACGTCGCGGAAGTACTCCGCCATGGTCAGCGCGGTCAGGGCGACGCGCAGGCGGGTGCCCGGCGGCTCGTCCATCTGGCCGAACACCAGGGCGGTCTTGGCCAGGACGCCGGACTCGGTCATCTCCAGGAACAGGTCGTTGCCCTCGCGGGTGCGCTCGCCGACCCCGGCGAACACCGACACGCCGCTGAAGTTCTCGGCGACCCGGTAGATCATCTCCTGGATGAGCACGGTCTTGCCGACACCGGCGCCGCCGAACAGGCCGATCTTGCCGCCCTTGACGTAGGGGGTCAGCAGGTCGATGACCTTGATCCCGGTCCAGAAGACCTCGGTCTTGGACTCCAGCTGGTCGAAGGCCGGGGGCTGGCGGTGGATGCCCCAGCGCTCGGTGATCTCCAGGGAGTCCTCCGGCACGTCCAGCGGCTTGCCGAGCGTGTTCCAGACGTGACCGACGGTCACGTCGCCGACCGGCACGGTGATCGGTCCACCCGTGTCGCGGACCTCAGCCCCACGGACGAGGCCGTCGGTGGGCTGCATGGAGATCGCGCGGACCAGGTTGTCGCCGAGGTGCTGGGCCACTTCGAGGGTCAGCATGTGACCACCGCCGCCCTCCTCGCCGAGGCCGAAGGACACGTCGACGTTCAGCGCGTTCATGAGCGCGGGCATGGCCTCGACGGGGAACTCCACGTCGACGACAGGGCCGGTGACGCGGGCCACGCGGCCCACACCCTGTGCGGTCTCAACCGAGGCGGTCATGTGGATCCTCAACTTCCTGCATTGGCGGAGGCAAGAGCGTCGGCGCCACCGACGATCTCGGAAATCTCCTGGGTGATCTCGGTCTGGCGGGCCTGGTTCGCCTGCTGCGTGAGGCTCTTGATGAGCTCCTCCGCGTTGTCCGTGGCGGACTTCATGGCCCGTCGGCGGGCGGCGTGCTCGGAGGCGGCGGCCTCGAGCATCGCGGTGTAGACGAGGTTCTCGACGTAGCGTGGGAGCAACTCGTCGAGGACGGTGTCGGCGTCGGGCTCGAACTCGTAGAGCGGCATGGCCGAGGCGGCCACGGCCGCGGCCGCCTGGGTGCCGTCGGAGTCGCGCACGGGCTGCAACTCAGCCTGGCCTCCGGCCCCGATGACCTGCTCGACGACCTCGATCGGCAGGATCCGGCGGATGCGGACCTCCTGGCGACCCATGTTGACGAAGTGCGTGTAGACGATGTGGATCTCGTCGGTCCCGCCCTCGGTGTCGCTGTCGGACAGGAAGGAGGCGAGCAGCCCGAGGGCAACGTCCTTGGCGTCCTCGACCGTGGGCTGGTCCGTGAAGCCCACGTACTCCCCCTCGATGTAGCGCTCGCGGAACTTGTAGAAGTTCACGACCTTGCGCCCGACGAGGAAGTGCACCGGCTCGATGCCCTGCTCACGCAGGAAGGCGTTGAGCCCCTCACCCTCGCGGATGATGTTCGAGGAGTATGCGCCGGCAAGGCCACGGTCCGAGCCGATCAGCAGGACCGCTGCGCGCTTGCGGTTGTCCTTCTGGGAGATCAGCGGGTGGTCGGACTCGGCAGACATCGACACCGCCGCCGAGATGGCCAGGGTGAGCTGCCGGGTGTACGGCAGCGCAGCGCCGAGGTGCCTCTGGGCCTTGACGATCCGTGACGAGGCGATGAGCTCCATCGCCTTGGTGATCTTCTTGGTCTGCTGGACGCTCTTGATCCGGCGTCGGTAGACCCGCATTTGGGCGCCCATGAGCTACTTCCGCACGACCTTGGTGATCTGCGTGTGCAGCACGTCGGCCTCCTCGACCGGGGCCACCGGCACGTCCTTGACCAGGACGTGGCCCTCGCTGGTGGTGAAGGTGCGCTTGAAGGCGGCCATCGCGGTCTCCAGGCCCGACACCGTGTCGTCCGACAGGTCTCCGGTGGTGCGGATCGCATCCGGGATCGCCGAGTGCTCGCGCTTCGACGAAGTCCATGAACTCGGAGTCGAAGCGGCGCACGTCCTCGACCGGGCACCTCGTCGAGCTGGCCGGTCGTGCCCGCCCACACCGAGATGACCTCGACCTCCAGGGACTGCGGCTGGTACTGCGGCTGCTTGAGGATCTCGACCAGGCGGGTGCCGCGGGCGAGCTGGGCCTTGGATGCGGAGTCCAGGTCGGAGCCGAAGGCGGCGAACGCCTCGAGCTCACGGAACTGGGCGAGGTCCAGGCGCAGGCGCCCAGCGACCTTCTTCATCGCCTTGGCCTGCGCGGAGCCGCCGACGCGGGAGACCGAGATGCCGACGTTGATGGCGGGGCGGACGCCGGAGTTGAACAGGTCGGACTCCAGGAAGCACTGCCCGTCGGTGATCGAGATCACGTTGGTCGGGATGTAGGCCGAGACGTCGTTGGCCTTGGTCTCGATGATCGGCAGGCCGGTCATCGAGCCGCCGCCGAGCTCGTCGGACAGCTTGGCGCAGCGCTCCAGCAGGCGTGAGTGCAGGTAGAAGACGTCGCCCGGGTAGGCCTCGCGGCCCGGCGGGCGGCGCAGCAGCAGCGACACCGCACGGTAGGCCTCGGCCTGCTTGGACAGGTCGTCGAAGATGATCAGGACGTGCTTGCCCTCGTACATCCAGTGCTGGCCGATGGCCGAGCCGGTGTAGGGGGCCAGGTACTTGAAGCCGGCGGAGTCCGAGGCCGGGGCGGCGATGATGGTCGTGTACTCCATCGCGCCGTACTCCTCGAGCGCGCCGCGGACGCCGGCGATCGTGGTGCCCTTCTGCCCGATCGCGACGTAGATGCAGCGGACCTGCTTGTTCGGGTCGCCGGACTCCCAGTTGGCCTTCTGGTTGATGATCGTGTCCAGGCAGACGGCCGTCTTGCCGGTCTGCCGGTCGCCGATGATCAGCTGGCGCTGGCCGCGGCCGATGGCAGTCATGGCGTCGATGGCCTTGATCCCGGTGGCCATCGACTCCTTCACCGGCTGGCGCTGCACGACCGTGGGCGCCTGCAGCTCCAGGGCGCGGCGGGTCGAGGTCTCGATCGGGCCACGGCCGTCGATCGGGGTGCCCAGGGGGTCGACCACACGACCCAGGTAGCCATCGCCGACCGGCACCGAGAGCACCTCGCCGGTGCGCTTGACCGTCTGGCCCTCCTCGATCAGCGAGCCGTCGCCGAGCAGCACGACGCCGATCTCACGGACGTCGAGGTTCAGGGCCAGGCCCAGCAGGCCGCCCTCGAACTCGAGCAGCTCGTTGGTCATCGCCGAATGCAGCCCCTCGACGCGTGCGATCCCGTCGCCGGTCTCGACCACGCGGCCGACCTCTTCGCGTGCGGTCTCCGGCGCGAACGCCGCGACGTTGCGCTCGATCGCGGCGCGGATCTCGTCGGCACTGATCGCCAGCTCCGTCATCGTCTCTCCTCGTTCCATCCCCGCCTGCTGGCGGGGCACGTCGTTGTTGTCATTCGTCGGTCAGCCGACCAGCGCCCGGCGGGCCTGCTCGAAACGTGTGGCCACCGTCGCGTCCACGACCTCGCTGCCGATGCGCACCGAGATCCCCCCGATCACGGCGGGGTCCACCGCCACATTCAGCCGCACGTCGCGACCATGGATCCGTGAGAGTGCCGCTGCGAGGCGCTCGGCCTGGTCCGGGTCGAGCGGACGCGCGACGCGAACCTCGGCGATGGACCGGCTGCGCTGCTCACCCGCGAGGTCCATCAGGTCGTCGATGACCGAGTCGACGCGGCGGCCCCGCAGGTGGGCCATCGCGTAGCTGAGCACCTGGCTCGCCTGTGGGACGGCCCGCCCGTCCAGGAGGTTCTCGACGAGCCCGGCCTTCTGGGCCGAGCCCACCGATGGGTCGGTCAGGGCCATCTGCAGGTCCGCGGACCCCGACACGGCCTGGGAGAAGCTGAACAGCTCGTCCTCGACGCCGTCGAGGGTGCCGTCGCGCTCGGCCACCATGAACGCCGCCTGCTCGGCGAGCTGCTCGGTCGCCTCGAGCAGGTCGGTCGGGCTGGACCAGCGCTGGGCGGCGATGTCGGCCAGGACATCGACCGCCACCGGGGACAACCGCTCCCCGAACAAGGACCGAGCCAGGCCCTCACGTGCCTGGGCCGGCTGACCCGCGTCGGACAGCGCCATGCGCAGCTGGGGGTCGCGGGCGATGAGGTCGGCGGCGGCGAACAGGTCGCCGGGCAGCACCTCGAGCTGCGGGTCGCCCCGACGCTGGTCGAGGCGGGACCGCAGCCCGGCGGAGTTCTCCCGGACCGACGCACTCATGGGGTGCCCGACTCCGATCCCGCGCCGGCCTGCTCCAACTCGGCGATGAACCGGTCCACGGTGGCGCGAGCACGCTCGTCATCGGTGAGGCTCTCCCCCACGATCTTGCTCGCCAGCTGCAGCGCGAGGTCACCGACGTCGCGCTGCAGGGATCCGACGGCTGCATCGCGCTCGGCCTGGATCTGGGCGTCGGCGCGCGCGGCGACGGCAGCTGCGGCGGTGACCGCCTCAGCCTTCGCGGCGTTCACGATCTCGCCACCCTCGCTGTGCGCCGCAGTCCGGATCGCCGCCGCCTCCTTGGTGGCCGACTCCAGCTGCTCGGAGTAGGCATCCCGGCTGCGTGCGGCCTCAGCCTGCATGACCTTGGCCTGCTCGATGCCGCCCTCGATCTTCTCGGCACGCTCTGCGGTGACCTTGTTGAAGGTCGGCAGGACGTACTTCCAGAACATGACGAGCAGGATCACGAACGAGAGCGTGCCCCAGATGATGTCGTACGGCGCCGGGATGAGCGGATTAGGCTCCTCCGACGCGACGATGATGATGGTGTCCATGGCCCTTCCTGATCAGCCTCGGGGATCAGCGTGACGTGCTGAGGTCGCTGCGGATCAGGTGAACAGGAAGCCGGCGACCAGGCCGATGAGCGCCAGGGCCTCGGTGAAGGCGATGCCCAGGAACATGTTGGTGCGCAGGACACCGGTGGCCTCGGGCTGGCGGGCGATGCCCTCGAGGGCCTTGCCGACCAGGATGCCGATGCCGATGCCCGGGCCGATGGCCGCAAGGCCGTACCCGATCGCGTTGAGGTTACCGTTGACTGCGGCGAGCGTCTCCACTGTGGTGGTTCCTTCCGTGTTGCCCCTGGCGGTCGCCCGGGAGTCGTGGGGGTGGTGCGGTGGTCGGTTGGGTCAGTGCTCGTGGCTCGTTGCACCGTCGATGTAGACGGCGGTCAGCAGGGCGAAGATGTAGGCCTGCAGCGGCGCGACGATCAGCTCGAACGCGACGAAGGCGAAGCCCATCGCGAAGGACGGGATGGCAGCCAGCTTCAGCAGTCCCGTCAGCCTCGATCAGCAGGTAGCTGGTGGCGCTGAAGAACAGCACCAGCAGCAGGTGGCCGGCCATCATGTTGGCCAGGAGACGGATGGTCAGCGTGACCGGGCGCAGGATGAACGTCGAGATGAACTCGATCGGGGTCACCAGCAGGTAGATCGGCTTGGGGACGCCCGGGGGGAACAGGTTCAGCTTCATGTACTGGCCGAACCCGTGCTCCTTGACGCCCGCGTAGTTGAAGGTCACGTAGGAGACGATCGCGAGCACGAGCGGGACGCCGATCACCGCGGTGGCCGCGATGTGCATCATCGGGATGATGCCGGTGATGTTGAACGCCAGGATCATCCAGAACAGCGTCATGATGATCGGCGCGAACCGACGGCCCTTGGCGCCCATCACCTCGTCGATGATGTTGACGTAGACCAGGTCGATCGCCATCTCGCCGAGGTTCTGCAGCTTCCCGGGCACCAGCGTGGGCTTCTTCATGGCCGTCACGAAGAAGAGCGCCAGCACCCCGGCCATGAAGAACCCGATGAGGTCGATCCGGGTGGGCGACCACCAGTAGTCCCCCAGCTGCGGCGGGAAGAACTCCATGATGGTGGGGGCGTCGTAGCCCCCTGCATCGTTCGCATCTTCCATCGGGGCAAGCAGCCCGATGGCGGCTGGAACGTTCAGCACAGTGGGCCCTTCCGGGATCGCGGTGGTCTTGTGGACGGCATGGAATCGCTACTCATCGCGTCCGAAGCGAAGATACACGATGACGAAGCCGGTCAGGGAACCGACCACCACCCCCAGGGCCGTCAGGACCCGCCCGGTGCCCAGCCAGTGGTCCAGCAGCAGCCCGACGCCTCCCCAGACGATCACGCCGCCGAGGAGTGAGCCGATCGCGGAGTGCGCCACGTGCTCCCCGGTGGGCTCCAGGGAGGGGTGCATCGGGCGCTTCTCCGGCCCGGACGGATCGGGGGTCGCGGCACGGTCGGGCCCCGGGCCACCCGGGCTGCCGGGCTGGTCGGGTGCGGGATCGGGGCCGGTCATCGCGGCGGGGACTCGGTGTACGGGACCTGGGTCCGGGTCACCACGAGGGCCTCGAGAACGAGGGTGCCGATCGTGCCGACCAGCAGGGACAGGAACAGCACGGGGCGGCTGTAGAAGTCGGCGTCGCGCAGCAGCGCGAGCACCACGAGGAGCAGCACCATCTTCACCAGCCACGAGCCGAGCACGGACGCGCCCAGCGCCGTGGCGTCCATCCCGGCCGTACCCAGCGCGACTCCCACGGTGATGGTGAAGAACCCCACGGCGATCCCCATGCCGATGGCCGCACCCCATGCACCCGCGGCTCCCGCCACCAGGTAGCCGATGAGCACCGCGACGGGGAGCGCCACCAGGGAGGCGATCAGGCCGATCCGCAGCACCCGGCGCATGGGGGTCACCAGGGCGGTGGGACCGCGCCGTGGGCTGCCGTTCGGCGGCGGGGTGTCGGTCATGCGACCCCCGATCCGGTGCGGGCGCCGCGCCCCCGCATGCTGGGCCAGGCGACCCCGAGCGCGAGGAGGACGGCCCCCACGGCGCTGGCGATCATGGCGTTCACCAACGGGACGAACGCCAGGAGCACGACCGAGAAGGCGATCAGCGCCGCCCACCCCGTCAGCAGCAGGACAGCACGTCGCTGGGAGTGCCCCATCTCCAGCAGACGGTGGTGCAGGTGCTGCTTGTCGGGGGCGAACGGCGAGCGGCCCGCGCGGGTGCGTCGGATGACGGCCAGGCCGAGGTCGATGAGCGGGACGGCCAGGACGGCCAGGGGGACGAGGATCGGCAGCAGCGCGGGCAGCAGGGTGGTGCCCTCGAGTGCGTTGGGATCCACCTTCCCGGTCAGCGTGATGACACTGGCGGCCATCAGGTAGCCGATCAGCATCGAGCCGGTGTCGCCCATGAACAGCCGCGCCGGGAACACGTTGTGCGGCAGGAAGCCGACGCAGATCCCGACCAGCAGGGCCGAGACCAGGGCCGAGAGGGTGGCGCGCTCCACGCCGAACTGGACGCTGAGCAGGTAGGCGTAGATGAAGAAGGCCGCCGCGGACACGGCGGTGATCCCCGCGGCCAGGCCGTCGAGGCCGTCGATGAAGTTGATGGCGTTGACGCTCACGAGCACGATCAGCACCGTCAGCAGGACCGAGGTGGTCGGGTCCAGGACCAGCACGCCGTCGATGGGCAGCCACAGCAGGGTGATCCCCTGCAGCGCCATGACCGCGGCGGCCAGGACCTGTCCGGCCATCTTCGTGGGGGCGTCGAGTTCCCAGCGGTCGTCGGCAAGGCCGAGCGCGACGATGATCGCCGCACCGGAGAGCAGTGCGACGCCCTCGGTGGAGGCACCCTCGAACACCGAGCGCATCATCGGCAGCTTGCTGGCGAGCAGCATCCCGGCGCACAGGCCCAGGAACATGCCCAGGCCGCCCCAGCGCGGGATCGCGTGGTCGTGGACGTCGCGGTCGCGGACGCCGGCGACGGCCCCCGCGCGCAGGGCGAGCAAGCGCACCACCGGCATGACCAGGAACGTCAGGGCGGCGGCGACGAGCAGGCTGAGCCCGTACTCGCGCACTAGCCGCGTGGGTACGCCGGGAAGGCCGTGACCAGTTCGGTCACCTGGGCCCGGATCCCGTCAGCGGCAGAGCCGTCCTCGTCGAGGATGGCCCGACCGATCAGTTCGGCGATCGTGGCCATCTGCTCCGTACCCATGCCCTGGGTCGTGACCGACGGGGTCCCCACGCGGATGCCCGAGGCCACGCTGGCCGGGCGCGGGTCGTTCGGGATGGCGTTCTTGTTCAGCACGATCCCCGCAGCGTCGCAGCGCGCCTCGGCCTCGGTGCCGGTGACGCCGGTGCCCTGGAGGTCCAGCAGCGCCAGGTGCGTGTCCGTGCCGCCGGTGACCGGGCGCATGCCCTGTGCGGCCAGGCCCGCGGTGAGTGCCTGGGAGTTGGCGATGACGTCGCGGGCGTACTGGGCGTACTCGGGGCTGGCGGCCTCCTTGAGGGCGACGGCCTTGGCCGCCACCGCGTGCATGAGCGGACCGCCCTGCATCATCGGGAACACGGCCTTGTCGATGGCCGCCGCGTGCTCGGCCTTCGCGAGGATCATTCCGCCGCGCGGGCCACGCAGGACCTTGTGGGTCGTGAAGGTCACGACGTCCGCGTACGGAACTGGGCTGGGGATCGCCTTGCCGGCGACCAGGCCGATGAAGTGCGCGGCATCCACCATGAGGATCGCCCCGACCTCGTCGGAGATCTCGCGGAAGGCGGCGAAGTCGATCAGGCGCGGGATGGCCGAGCCACCGCAGATGATCATCCTCGGCCGGTGCTCACGGGCCAGGTCGCGGACCTGGTCGTAGTCGATGTCCTCGGTCGTGGGGTCGACCCCGTAGTGCACGGCGTTGAACCACTTGCCGGAGAACGAGACCTTGGTGCCGTGGGTGAGGTGCCCGCCGTGGGGCAGGCTCATCGCCAGCACGGTCTCGCCGGGCTTCATGAACGCGCCGTATGCGGCGATGTTCGCGCTCGCCCCGGAATGCGGCTGCAGGTTGGCGTGGTCGGCGTCGAACAGCGCCTTGGCCCGCTCGATGCCGATGTTCTCGGCGTCATCGACCACCGCGCAGCCGCCGTAGTAGCGCCGACCGGGGTAGCCCTCGGCGTACTTGTTGCTCAGCGTGGAGCCCAGGGCCGCGAGCACGGCCGGCGAGGTGAAGTTCTCGCTGGCGATCAGCTGCAGGCCCGCGCGCAGGCGGTCGAGCTCACCGAGGATGACCCCGGCGATCTCGGGATCCTCAGCCGTGAGGGCGTCGAAGTCGGGACCCCAGAAGGGGGTATCAAGGCTCATGGGCGGGCTCCAGGGCGCGATCGGGGGTTCGCCGGACGCGCCTGAGTCTACGTGCCCTGCGGCTGCGGGCCTGCGGTCGGCACGACGAGTCCCGGGCAGCACGCGCGCAGGTCCTCGGTGTCCATGGGGCCGGGTCGGACGAGCACCGGGGCGGGGCCGGTGAGGTCCACCACGGCAGAGGCGGATCCGACCGGCAGGGGCCCAGCATCGAGCAGGACCGTCAGGAGCGTGGCGAGCTCCTCGGGGAAGGCCCCCTCGGGGGTGGCGGGCTGGCCCGTGTCTGGGCGGCAGCGCGGCGGCGACCACGCCCAGCGGGCCCGTCCGCTCGAGCAGGTCGAGCGCGACCGGGTGCAACGGCATCCGCACGGCGATCCGGCCCGAGGGGTCGGTGAGCGACCACGCCAGGGTGGGCTGGGCCGGCAGGACGAGGGTGAGCGGGCCGGGCCAGAAGTCGAGCATGAGCCGGCGCGCGTCGGAGTCGACCTCGGCGATGCCGGCGACCGTGGCGATCTTCGGCACCATCACCGGGATCGACAGGTCGGCGCGACCCTTGGCGTCGCGGAGGGCCTGCGTGCCGCGGGGGTTGAAGGCGTCAGCGGCGATGCCGTAGGCGGTGTCCAGCGGAAGGCCGACCAGCTGGCCGCGCCGCAGGGCGGCAGCAGCAGCCGCGAGCCCACGCTCGCGCTCCTCCGCCGTGTTCGTGTCGATCCGCATCACGGCGCCATCCTGCCCGTCGCGCGGATCGCCGAGGTGTGCCGGGGCCGACCGGCGAGGTCGAGGTGGTCGGTGACGTCACGCCACGCGGGGCCGGGCGCGGACGCGGTGCCGGGAGCGGACGCGTGGCCGGGTTCGCGGCTGGGCGGGTTCGCGCTGGCGCGCGCAGGACTGCGGGAACCCCGGACTCCCCCGCGCCCTCGCCCTGGACGTCTGCGTGCTCGACGAGGAGCAGCCCCCCTGGCCGTAGCAGCAGCGCAGCCTGCTCCGCCAACGGCCGGACCACCTCCAGCCCGTCGGGGCCACCGTAGAGCGCCAGGCCGGGATCGTGGTCGCGCACCTCCGGCTCCCGCGGGATCGCGTCCTCGGGCACGTAGGGAGGGTTGGTGACGACCACATCAACGCGACCGCGCAGGTGCGCCAGTGCCTCGCCGGCGGCGGCCACCCGGGTTGCGTCCGCGGCCAGTAGGTCGATCGAGCTGCCCACGGCGGAGACCTGCGCACTGTGGTCCGCGATGTTCCGCCGGGCCCAGTCCACGGCTGCGGCCGACAGCTCGACGGCGATCACCCGGCTGCCGGGCAGCTCGCTCGCGATCGACAGGGCCAGCGCGGCGGACCCGGAGCAGAGGTCGACCACGAGCAGGCCTGTGTCTGCGGCTGTCCCTGGATCCCCGGCGGGCGGGCGCCGGGTCACCGGGACGACCGCCGGATCCCGCGCCGCCCCGGGAGCGACCGGTCCCAGCCGCGAACGCCAGGACGTGGTCGACCATCAGTTCCGTCTCCGGACGCGGGATGAACACGCCGGGGCCGACGTGCAGCTCGAGGTGGCGGAACGGGGCCAGACCGGTCAGGTGCTGCAGCGGGATCCTCCGGGCTCGCCGGGACACGAGCGTGGCGTACGACGCGGACTGCTCGTCGGTGACGTTGCCCCCGGCCATCCGCAGCAGGGCGCGCGGCCGCCCGGTGACGTGGGCCAGCAGCAGCTCGGCGTCCACCTCCGGCGTGGGAACACCCGCCGCGGCCAACTGCGCGGCGGCTGTCGCCAGCAGATCCCGGGTCGACTCCACCGCAGCACCCTACGTCGGCGCGCCCCGTCGGATCTGCTCCCGGACCCCCGCACCCAGGTGGCACCCGACCGAGCGGCAGACTTGTGCGCGTGAAGGACGCCTTCTACCAACAGCTCGAGGAATCTGGCGCCGGGCTCGACGCAACGACCGCCCGGGTGCGCTCCACCGTTCACACGACCGGTCCCTGGGCGGCCGGGCTGCAGCATGCGGGCCCGCCCTCGGCGCTGCTCACCCGAGCGGTGCGGCGTCTGGGCGGGCTGCCCGCGAATGCGCTGCCCGCGCGGCTGAGCTTCGACATCCTCGCCCCCGTCCCCGTCACCGACCTCGTGCTCACCGCCCGGACCCTGCGCCCCGGTCGCAAGGTGGCATTGGCGGAGGCGACGCTGGCCGCCGCCGAGGCCCCCGAGCGCCCGGTCATGACCCTGCGGGCGTGGCTCCTGCGCCAGGCCCAGCCGCCGATCGCCGGCTTGCCCGAGACGCCCACCACTCCGGCACCGTCATGGCGTGTCGATCTTGCCCCGATGCCACGACCCGAGGGGTGGCACCCGGGCTACCTCGATGCGGTGCACTGGATGTGGGTGGAGGGGTCCTTCGAGGCTCCGGGTCCGGCCGCGGTCTGGACGACGCTGGCGGTCGACCTTGTGGAGGGCGAGGACCCCGACCCGGTCGAGCGGCTCGTGGCCGTCGCGGACTCCGCGAGCGGGATCTCCGCGGTGGCCAGCCCGGCGGACCTCGTCTTCGTCAACACCGACCTCACGCTGCACCTGACCCGCGAACCGGTCGGAGAGGAGATCTGGATGCGCGCTCAGACCACCCTGGACCCGGCCGGGATCGGCCGGACGACCGGGGAGTTGGGCGACCGCCGTGGATCGGTCGGGCACAGCGCGCAGTGCCTGTTCGTCGAGCCGCGGACCTGAGGATCAGGATGCAGCGAGGCGGACGGCCATGTCGGCGTCGGTGAGGGCGTCGATCACGTCGTCGAGCTCGCCGTCGAGGACAGCGTCGAGGTTGTGGGACTTGTAGTTGACCCGGTGGTCGGCGATCCGGTTCTCCGGGAAGTTGTACGTGCGGACCCGCTCCGAGCGGTCCACGGTGCGCACCTGGGACTTGCGCACGTCCGAGGCCTCGGCGTCCGCGGCCTCCTGCGCTGCCGCGAGCATCCGGGCGCGGAGCACCCGCATCGCCGACTCCTTGTTCTGCAGCTGGCTCTTCTCGTTCTGGCAGCTGACGACGATGCCGGTGGGGACGTGGGTGATGCGCACGGCGGAGTCGGTGGTGTTCACGCTCTGCCCGCCGGGGCCGCTGGAGCGGTAGATGTCGATGCGCAGGTCGTTGGGGTCGATCTGGACGTCGACCTCCTCCGCCTCGGGAAGGACAAGGACCCCGGCGGCCGAGGTGTGGATCCGGCCCTGGGACTCGGTGACCGGCACCCGCTGGACGCGGTGCACGCCACCCTCGAACTTCAACCGGGCGTACGGGGCATCGCCGGGTTCGACGGTTCCCCGGGCCTTGACGGCAACCTGGACGTCCTTGTACCCCCCGAGGTCGGACTCCTCTGAGTCCAGGATCTCGGTCTTCCACCCGCGCCGCTCCGCGTAGCGCAGGTACATCCGCAGCAGGTCGGCGGCGAACAGGGCAGACTCCGCGCCGCCCTCACCGGCCTTGACCTCGAGGATGACGTCCTTGTCGTCCATCGGGTCGCGCGGAACCAACAGGAGGGTCAGTCGCTCTTCGACCCGCTCGCGCTCGGCGGCCGACGCGTCGGCCTCTGCGGCGAACTCCGGGTCCTCGGAGGCGAGCTCGCGGGCCGCGACCTCGTCCTCACCGAGCTGGAGCCACTGGCGATAGGCGGCCACGACCGGGCGCAGCTGGGCATGCCGCTTGCCGACCCGGCGGGCCGCCGCGGGATCCGCGTGCAGCGCCGGATCGGACATCTGCTGCTCAAGGTCGGCGTACTCGCGCTCGAGGGCGAGGCAGTTCTCGAACATCCGTAGCTCCGCTCGTCCGCGGGAACTACTTGGAGTCGGCCTTCTTGCCGAAGCGGGCCTCGAACTTGGCCACGCGGCCGCCGGTGTCGAGGATCTTCTGCTTGCCCGTGTAGAACGGGTGGCAGGCTGAGCACACGTCGGCGTGGATCACGCCGTTCTTGGCGGTGCTGCGCGTGGTGAAGGTGTTCCCACAGGTGCAGGTCACCGTCGTCTCGACGTAGTTGGGGTGGATACCCGACTTCATGGCTGGCTCCTTCAGTGCTCCGGGTCGTGCGGGCTGGTGTGCTGCGCACGTGAACCGGAAGCGGTCAGAGGAGTATCCCACGTTCCCCCGGTGACGCCCAAACGAACGTCGGGGAGGGCGAGCGAGCTGGTGGGCGCCGTGGGAGGCTGCCGGTCAGGCTCCGGCCCCACGCCGTGCGGGGTGGCGCAGGGCCGCGGCCCCCACCGCGGCGGCCACGAAGCAGGCGGCGGCGCCGAGCACCAGCCCCCAGCGGGCGCCGAACGTCGAGGAGACCCAGCCGGCCACCGGACCACCCAGGGGGGTCGTGCCCATGAACGCCACGAGCCAGAGCGCCATCACCCGGCCGCGCATCTCCGGCGCGGACGCGAGCTGCAGTGTCGCGTTGCCGCGAGCCATCAGCGACACGCTCGCCGCACCCACGGCGACCAGCAGCAGCAGTGCCGTGAGGGCGGTGGGCGCCAGGGCGGTGGCCAGCACCAGGACACCGAACAGGACCGAGGAGCGCACCAGGGTGCGGATCCCCGTGCGTCCGCGGGCCGCCGTGTAGAGCCCACCGATGACCGCACCGAGACCCATCGCGGCGGTCATGAACCCGTAGGTGCGGGAGTCCCCGCTGAAGGTGGTGCGCGCGAAGTAGGGCAGCGTGACCTGGAACTCGTAGGTGAAGCACCCCATGATCGCCATCATCAGCAGCGGCACGCCGAGCTCACGCTCGCGGCGGACGTAGGCGAACCCCGCCCGGACCTGGCCACGCTCATGGGGCTGCGGCGCCGAGGGCCGCAGCAGCGAGGAGTCCATCGCCAGCAGCATGATCGCCACGGGGATGAACGACGCGGCGTTCAGCCCGAAGCACACGCCCAGTCCCCCGGCCGCGATGACCAGCCCCGCCACAGCCGGACCGAGCACGCGGGCGGCGTTGACCATCACCGAGTTCAGGCTGACGGCGTTGCGCACGGACTCGGGCCCAACGATCTCGACCAGGAACGACTGCCTGGTGGGCTTCTCGAAGGCGTCGGCCAGCCCCAGCAGTGCGGCGAGGCCGAGCACCTGCCAGAGCTGGACGGAGTCGGTGAGGGTCAGCACGGCCAGCACGAGGGCCAGCGCCCCCATGACCGCCTGGAGCGCGACCAGAAGGCGGCGCTTGTCGGTGCGGTCGGCCACCAGGCCGCCGTACGGCCCGACGAGCAGGATCGGGAGGGTCTGTGCGGCGAACGTCAGGCCGACCCAGGTGGCCGACCCGGTGATCTCCAGGACCAGCCAGGCCTGGGCGACCATCTGCATCCAGGTGCCGACCAGCGAGATCGACTGCCCAGCAAAGTACAGGCGGAAGTTCGGGATGGACAGTGCGGAGAAGGTCTCGTGGCGAAGAGTGGCCAGGCGGCCCGCCCCACGCGCCTCCTCAACCGCCGTCATGCCCCCATCCTCCCCCAGCCCACGGGGTCAGGCTCCCTCACCGTCGCACCCGGAGGGCGCCGCGGCCGCCCCGCTCAGTCGTCGGAGCGCGTGCTCGGTGCCGTGGGGGTGGTCTTCTGCACCTGGAGGAGGAACTCGTAGTTGCTCTTGGTGTCGCGCAACTTGCTCTGCAGCAGCTCGATGGCCTGCGTGGCCTCCAGCGCATGAAGCACGCGACGCAGCGTCCACACGATCTTGAGCTCCTCGGAGCTCATGAGCAGCTCCTCCTTGCGGGTGCCTGAGGCGTCCACGTCCACGGCGGGGAAGATCCGCTTGTCCGCCAGGCGCCGGTCGAGCTTGAGCTCCATATTGCCGGTGCCCTTGAACTCCTCGAAGATCACCTCGTCCATCCGCGAGCCGGTCTCGACCAGCGCGGTGGCCAGGATCGTCAGCGAGCCGCCGTTCTCGATGTTCCGGGCGGCGCCGAAGAACTTCTTCGGCGGGTACAGCGCCGCGGAGTCGACACCGCCGGAGAGGATCCGACCGGACGCCGGGGCGCTGAGGTTGTAGGCCCGGCCGAGGCGGGTCATCGAGTCGAGCAGGACGACGACGTCGTGGCCCAACTCGACCAGGCGCTTCGCACGCTCGATCGCCAGCTCGGCGATCGTCGTGTGGTCCTCAGCCGGCCGGTCGAAGGTCGAGGCGATGACCTCGCCCTTGACCGAGCGCTGCATGTCGGTGACCTCCTCGGGACGCTCGTCCACGAGGACGACCATGAGGTGGCACTCCGGGTTGTTCGTGGTGATCGCGTTGGCGATCGCCTGCAGCACCATCGTCTTGCCGGCCTTCGGCGGTGAGACGATCAGGCCACGCTGACCCTTGCCGATGGGGGCGACCAGGTCGATGATCCGGGTCGTCATGTTGCTGGCATCGGTCTCCAGGCGCAGCCGCTGTGAGGGGTAGAGCGGGGTCAGCTTGCCGAACTCCACCCGACCGCGGGCGGCCTCCGGGTCGGCACCGTTGACCGACTCGACCTTGACCAGCGGGTTGAACTTCTCCCGGCGGTCCCCGCCGCCCTCACGCGGCTGACGGACCTGGCCGGTGATCGCATCGCCCTTGCGCAGGCCGTAGCGCTTGACCATGGACAACGAGACGTAGACGTCCGTCGGACCCGGCAGGTAGCCGGTGGTCCGCACGAACGCGTAGTTGTCCAGGATGTCGAGGATCCCGGCAACGGGCACGAGGACGTCGTCGTCGGACACCTCGGGCTCGAAGTCGCGGCCCTGGCTCCCCTGGTTGCCCGGGCGCCGCTCGGTGCGGTCGTTGCGGTCGTTGCGGTTGCGGTTGCGGTCGCGACCACGGCGACGCCGACCGCCCGGCTCGTCGCCGTACCGGTCGTTGTCTCGGTTCTGGTTCTGCCCGCCGCCCTGGTTCTGGGTGCCGTCCTCGCGGGGCTCGCGCTGCTGGCTGCCACCCTGGTCCGCGCCGTCCTCGCGGGGCTGGCGCTGCTGGGCGCCCTCACGGCCGTCCCGCCCCTGGGACTGGTTCTGGTTCCCGTCGCGCGAGTCGCGGTCCTGCTGACCGCGGTCCCGGCCACCGTCGCGCCGCCGGGGCTCCCGCTGCTCGTCCGCACGCTGCGCACGATCGTCCGGGATCGTCTCGGGGCCTCCCTGGGCGCCCTGCCCACCCTCGCTGCGCTGGTCGTCGCGACCAGCGCGGGACTCCTCCCCGCGGTCGCCGGACGCCACATCGGGGCTGCCCGTGGTCACGCCGGCAGCCTCACCACGCGGGCGACGGGTCCGTCCGGTCCTCGCCGCCGGCGCACCTCCCGACTGGGCGGCGCTGATCGCGGCCACCAGGTCGCTCTTCTTCATCGACGACGTGCCGGCCAGGCCCATGTCGTGGGCGACCTTCTTGAGCTCGGGCAGGAGCATCGCGGACAGGCTGCTGTTGGGGCGTCCACCGCCGGCGTTCTGCTCGGCGTCCGGGGCGATGCTGATCGTGTCGGTCACGTGATTCCTATGGGTGAGGTGAATCGCCCGCGCGGCTTGACGCCGCAGGCGACAGATATCCGTGGAAGTGGATCGCGACGGCGAGGAGATGCTTCAGGCGTCAGGAGTGAGGTTCCGTACTCGGTGCCGGTCCGCCACCTGTGTTCATGGCGCCGTGCTGATCCACCACACACGGTAGCACCCTGATGACAGGTGGCGTGAAATCACGCATCGGGCGCTCGCGCGGCGCGTCGGCGCGCCTACAGCGCCCGCACGCCCCCGTCGGCCACCGGCAGCGCAAGCACTCGGGTGGAATCGCCCACCACGTCGAGGATCCGGGCCGCCAGCCCAGCACCATCACCGTCGGTCGCGAAGGCGATCACGGCCGGACCGGCACCGGAGACCGCTGCAGGGATCCGCAACGAGCGCAGGTGCTCCACGAGGCCCATGCTCGTCGGGTACACCGCGCGGCGCTGCTGCTGGTGCAGCCGGTCCTCGGTGGCCTCCAGGAGCAGCGCCGGGTCGATCGACAGCGCATGGACCAGCAGCGCCGAACGCCCGACGTTGAACGCTGCATCCGCGTGCGGCACCGATGCCGGAAGCGCCCCTCGGGCCCTGGCGGTCGAGGCCTCGTAGGAGGGGATGACCAGCACGGGCGCGATATCGGGGTGAACGGCGAACCGCGTGGCACGCCCGACCGGACCGAGCTCGGTGGCCTGCATCCAGGCGATCGTGGCCCCTCCGAGAACCCCGGGGGCCACGTTGTCCGGGTGGCCCTCCAAGCGCGTGGCAAGCGCGATCATCTCTGCGTCGGAGACCGAGTCGGCCACACCAGCGAGGTGCGCGGCCACCGCCAGCCCACCGACGATCGCCGCGGCCGAGGACCCCAGACCCCGGCTCTGCGGCACCGCATTCTCGCAGCGAAGGCTCAGCCCGCGGGCAGCCAGCTCACCGGACTCGTCGAACGCCACGAGCCCGGTGCGAACGATCCGGGCCACCAGGTTGGTGTCGTCCGTGGGCACCCGACCAGCGCCCTCACCGACCACCTCGACCGTGACCGCCGAACCCTCGACGAAGCGCGCCTCGATCCGATCGGTCAGGCTCAGGGCCAGGCCCAGGCAGTCGAATCCCGGACCAAGGTTGGCGCTCGTGGCCGGCACCTCGATGGCCACCGTCGACGGGGCCGCCGATCTGCCCGCTGCACCCCCCGCTGACCAGACCGGTTCGCCGCCCGGGATGCCGCCGATGTCGGCGGGCATCAGCGCTCCAGGCCCAGGGCACGAGCAGCGGCCGCGACATCCACCGGGATCACCGTCGGGTCCGCGGCCCTGGCCAGCGCCCACTGGGTGTCCTTGAGCCCGTGACCGGTGAGGGTGCACACGATGGTCTGCCCGGGGTCGACCCGACCGGCCGCCTGAGCCGCGACCAGCCCCGCCACCGAAGCCGCCGACGCCGGCTCGCAGTACAGGCCGTCCCGCGCCGCCAGGGCGAGGTGTGCCTCGAGGATCTGGTCGTCGCTGACCATGTCGATCAATCCACCGGACTCGTCCCGGGCGGCGACGGCGAACTCCCAGGACGCGGGGTTGCCGATGCGGATCGCCGTGGCGATCGTCTCCGGGTTGGCCACGGGTGCGCCACGCACGATGGGCGCCGCGCCCTCGGCCTGGAAGCCCCACATCCGCGGGGTCCGCGCAGCCAGGCCGTCCCGGGCGTACTCGACGTAGCCCTTCCAGTAGGCCGTGATGTTGCCGGCGTTGCCCACCGGGAGGACGTGGATGTCCGGGGCGTGACCCAGGGTGTCGACGATCTCGAACGCCGCGCTCTTCTGGCCCTCGATCCGGGCCGGGTTCACGGAGTTCACCAGGGCGACGGGGTAGGAGTCCGACAGCTCGCGGGCCAGGCGCAGGCAGTCGTCGAAGTTGCCGTCGAGCTGCAGCAGCTGCGCGCCGTGGGCCACCGCCTGGGCGAGCTTGCCCATGGCGATCTTGCCCGCCGGTACCAGGACGACCGGGGTCATCCCGGCCTTGGCGGCATAGGCAGCGGCCGACGCCGACGTGTTGCCGGTCGATGCGCAGATGACGGCCCGGGCGCCCTCGTGGGCGGCCATCGAGATGGCCATCGTCATCCCGCGGTCCTTGAACGACCCGGTCGGGTTCCCGCCGTCGAACTTCAGCAGCACGCGGCATCCGGTCAGCTCCGAGAGCCACCCGGACTCGACCAGGGGCGTCCCCCCCTCGCACAGGCTGATCACCGCAGCGCTCCGCCGGCAGGGGCATCCGGTCGCGGTACTCGGTGATGACTCCGCGCCAGGGCCGCGCGCCAAGGGCGGGCGCGGGGCCTGGGGCCGCCGAACCCAGCGCACCTGCCACGTTCACTGCGCCGCCCCGATCACGCGCATGAACCCGACGACCTCATCGACGGAGTCCAGGTCGCGCAGCTGGGCGACAGTTGCCGCGAGGTCCGCCTCGCGCCCGGGGTGCGTCAGGATCAGCAGCTCAGCCTGGTCACCCTCGCCCTTCTGGGTCATGCTCCGGATGCTGGCGCCGTGCTCGGCGAACGCGCCGGCGACCCCGGCCAGGACGCCCGGCCGATCCAACACCCGCAGGTGCACGAAGTACGCAGTCGTGGCCGCGCCCATGGGCAGGACCGGCAACTCGGCATAGGCGGACTCCCCCGGTCCGGTTGAGCCGGTGACCCGGTTGCGCGCGGCGGTCACGATGTCGCCGAGCACCGCGCTGGCAGTCGGCGCGCCGCCGGCGCCCCGGCCGTAGAACATCACCTGACCTGCGGCATCAGCTTCGATGAACACCGCGTTGAACGCGTCGCGCACGCCCGCCAGCGGATGGGTCTTGGGCACGAGCGTGGGATGCACGCGGACGCTGACCCCGGCGCCGCTCGGGGCCTCGATCAGCTCGGCGATGGCCAGGAGCTTGATGTCGTAGCCCATCTCGTCGGCAGCCGCCACATCCGCGGCCGACACCGCGGAGATGCCCTGGACGTCCACGTCGTCCAACGTCACACGCGTGTGGAAGGCGATCGACGCGAGGATCGCGGCCTTCGCGGCGGCGTCGAGCCCCTCGACATCGGCCGTGGGGTCCGCCTCCGCGTACCCGAGCGCCTGGGCCTCGGCCAGGGCGTCGGCGAACGACGCCCCCGTGGAGTCCATCTGGGTCAGGATGTAGTTGGTGGTGCCGTTCACGATGCCCAGGACCCGGCGGATCCGATCCCCAGCCAGAGACTCACGCAGGGGGCGCAGCAGCGGGATGGCCCCGGCGACCGCGGCCTCGTAGGACAGGTCCACGCCCGCCTCCTCGGCGGCGGCGTGCAGCGCAGCACCCTCGGTGGCGATCAGTGCCTTGTTCGCCGTGACCACCGAGGCTCCGCCCTTGAGTGCCCGCAGGATGAGCTCCTTGGCCGGCTCGATGCCGCCCATGAGCTCCACGACGAGGTCGGGGTCGGTGTCCAGAAGTGCTGGCAGGTCGGCACTGAGGAGCTCGGGGCGGATCCCGGGGCGCTCACGTGACGCATCGCGCACGCCCACGCCGGTCACGACCAGTCGCGCCCCGACGCGGGCCGCAAGGTGGTCGGACTGCTCCTCGAGCAGGCGCACGACCTGGGCTCCCACGGTCCCGCCGCCGAGCACGACGACGGACAACTTCTCGGGGGGCGGTGCCATGACGGGACTCCTTGGGCGGTTCGGGACAGCTCCACCGCCGGAATGCGCGGCTGGACGCACCCGAGATTCTCTCACGACCCGCGCTCGGGCCGGACGCGCCCACGAGGGAGCGCACTCGTCGGATTCTGCTGACGATTCCGACACTCGCAACGTCGGAATCGTCAGCAGAATCCAGGCGGGCGGGCTACTGGGTGTCGGCCAGCCCGGCGTCGAGGGCGAACAGGTCGGCCTCGGTCTCCCGCCGGAGCACGATCCGGTCCACGCCGCCGCGCACGGACACCACGGGCGGGCGGGCGATCATGTTGTAGTTCGAGGCCATCGCCCGGCAGTAGGCACCGGTCGAGGCGACGGCCAGCAGGTCGCCGCGCTCGAGGTCGGAGGGCAGCCACGCGTCGCGCACCACGATGTCCCCGGACTCGCAGTGCTTGCCGACCACGCGAGTCAGCATCGCCGGGGCCGAGGAGGTGCGCGAGGCCAGCACGACGGTGTAGTCCGCGTCGTACAGGGCGGTGCGGATGTTGTCGCTCATCCCGCCGTCGACCGAGACGTAGGTCCGCCAGGCCCCGGTCCGGTACTCGACCGGCTTGATCGTGCCCGACCTCGTAGAGGGTGATCATGCTCGGGCCGACGATCGCGCGACCCGGCTCGACGGCGATCAGCGGCACGTCGATCCCCCGCCGGGCGCACTCGCCGGCGACGATGACGCGCAGCGCCTCGGCCATCCCGACCGGCGCCACGGGGTCGTCGGTCGGCAGGTAGGCGATGCCCATGCCGCCGCCGAGGTTGAGCTCGGCGACCGACACCCCGTCGCGCTCGCGCAGGTCGGCGATGAAGCCGACCACGCGGTGCGCGGCGACCTCGAAGCCGGACGTGTTGAAGATCTGCGAGCCGATGTGCGAGTGCACGCCGACCAGTCGGAGTTCGGGACGTGCGGCCACGGCCAGGACGGCCTCCCGGGCGGCGCCCGAGGTCAGGGACAGGCCGAACTTCTGGTCCTCGTGGGCGGTGGCGATGAACTCGTGGGTGTGCGCCTCGACGCCGGTCGTGACCCGCACGAGCACGTCGGCGACCACGCCGGCGGCCCCGGCGAGGTCGGCGAGCCGGTCGACCTCCTCGAAGGAGTCGATGACGTAACGACCGACGCCCACGGCCAGTCCGGCGCGCAGCTCAGCCTCGGACTTGTTGTTCCCGTGCAGGCTGATCCGCTCGGTGGGGAACCCGGCGGCGCACGCCAGCGCCAGCTCGCCGCCGGTGCAGACGTCCAGGCCGAGCCCCTCCTCGGCGAGCCAGCGCACGGTGGTGGCGCTCAGGAAGGACTTGCCCGCGAACGACACCGAGCCCGGGACGTCCCGGTCCGTGTAGGCCGACTGGAACGCCGCGGCGCGTGCCCGGAAGTCCGCCTCGTCGAGGATCAGCGCCGGGGTTCCGTGGGTGGCGGCGAGGTCACGCACCGAGATCCCCCCGATGACCAATGCCCCCGTCGCGTCGCGGCGGGCGGTCGCCGGCCAGATCTGCGGGTCGATCCGGGCCATGAGGCTGGTGTCGGGAACGCTCGGGATGGAGGGGGCCTGGGCGTAGTCGCCGTGCATCGGGCCGGCGGGATGTGCGCGCATGGCGCGATCCTAGGGCGCTCCTCCCTCGACCGGCGGCGGCGCGAACAAGCCTCACGTTCCCACACAACGGCCCCGCAGGATCTGCGCCGGATCGGCGCATCCCCACGAAGTTCGGCGGATCGTGATGCGCCACCTGCGCGCGCGTGCCGGCGAGGGAGCCCCACCGGCCATGCAGGGAGATGCGGCGGGCAGGAGGGACGCGAGGTCAGTGGCCAGGGGGTGCGGTGTTCGCAAGATCGCGACGGCGGAAGCCCAGGCGCATCCCCTCGATCTCCGCAGATCCGACGATGGCCAACCCGATGACGTACAGCCAGATCTCCAGGGCGATCACCCCGCCGAGGACGGCCACGATCTGGGAGTAGGTCGAGGAGACCGACAGGTACCAGCCCAGGCCGAACGTGCCCAGGACGATCAGCACGGTGCCCAGTGCTGCACCCAGGTTCAACCAGCCGACCGCACGGCGGGCGCGGATCCCGAAGCGCATGGCCGCGGTCAGCATCAGGTAGATCACCACGATGGCGGCCGGAATGCGTGCGTAGCGCATGCCCGTGCTCAACGACGCCCCCACACCGAGGGTGTCGAGCACCCGCGGGACCAGAGTGAGGGCGACCACCCCAGCGATGATGACCACCTCCGCCGCCAGTGTGACCAGCACGGCGATCGCCCGGCTCAGCATGCTCGGGTGCTGCGGCTCGAGCTCGAACGCGATGTCGAGGACCTGGCGCCCCACGTACACGAAGCGGCTCGCTGCATACAGCGAGAGCGCGAATCCGACGAGACCGGCGATGCCCAGCGAGCCCGGGCTGGTCGGGCTGAGTGCAGCGATCTGGTCGAGGAATGGCGCGAGGGCCTCGAGCAGCTCCTGGTTCGACGCGAACGAGTCCTCGACGCTGGCGACGAACTGCGCCGGGTCCAGGAACATCGCGACGACCGCACCCAGGGACAGGACCGCGGGCACCAGCGACAGCAGCGCGAAGAACGCCAGCCCGCCGGCCAGGACCGATCCACGGTGCCGGGCGAATCGGGCGTAGACGGCGACCCAGAACCCGACCTTGCCGCCAGCCTCAGGGGCGTGGTCGTCGATGCGCTCGGTCCAGCGGACAAGGGCCGGTGAGCCGCCCTCCTCGCGAACGCGGTCGGCGGGCTCCACCGCCGTTCCAGGCACCACCGGTGGCCCGTCGGGCGTCAGCGGTGGGCGGCCGGAGGACGGCCCCGGATCTGGCACTGGCTACATCCGCTCGGGCGCGGAGACCCCGAGCAGGGTCAGCCCGTTGACCAGCACCTGCCGCGAGGCCGCGCACAGCCACAGGCGGGCGATGTTCAGGGGCTCGACGGGGTCGTCTCCCATCGGCAGGACGCGGCACACGTCGTAGAAGCGGTGGTAGGCGGTGGCCAGGCGCTCCAGGTAGCGCGCGATCCGGTGCGGCTCACGCAGCTCGGCGGCGCTGGCCACGACCCGCGGGAACTCAGCCAGCACGCCGAGCAGGTCGTTCTCCCGCTCGTTGGACAGCAGCGCGGGGTCGAACGGCGCGTTGCGCCAGTCGATGCCCAGCTCGTCGGCGTTGCGCAGCACGGAGGCGATCCGCGCGGAGCCGTACTGGACGTAGTACACGGGGTTGTCGTTGGTGCGCTTGAGCAGCAGGTCGACGTCGAGCACCAGCGGGGAGTCCACGGGGTAGCGGATCAGCGAGTAGCGGGCAGCGTCGGTGCCCACCTCGTCGACGAGGTCGTCGATCGTGATGATGTTGCCCGCGCGCTTGCTCAGCCGGACCTCCTCGCCGCCCTTGACCATCTTGACCAGTTGGCCGATGAGGACCTCGATGTTGGTGTCCGGGTCGTCCCCGGCGCACGCGGCGACCGCGCGCAGGCGATTGACGTAGCCGTGGTGGTCGGCGCCGAGGAGGTAGATGCACAGGTCGGCCCCACGGTTGCGCTTGTCGACGTAGTACGCGGTGTCGGAGGCGAAGTAGGTCAGCTCGCCGTCGGCCTTGACCAGGACGCGGTCCTTGTCGTCGTCGAAGTCGGTCGTGCGCAGCCAGACCGCGCCGTCGGCCTCGTACATGTGGCCCTGCTTGCGCAGCTGCGTGAACGCGCGCTCGACCGCGCCGGACTCGTGCAGGGTCCGCTCGGAGTACCAGACGTCGAAGTGCGTCGCGAAGCGGGTGAGGCTCTCCTGCTGGGCCTCCAGCATGGTGCGGTACCCCAGCTCGCGGAACATCACGAGCTGCTCGTCGGCGGGCAGCTTGGTGATGCCGGAGTCGTTGGCCACGATCGCCGCCGCGATGTCCTTGATGTAGCCGCCGTGATATCCCGACTCCGGGGCGGGGCGTCCGTGTGCGGCGTTCATGATCGATTCGCCGAAGCGCTCCATCTGCACGCCGCGGTCGTTGATGTAGAACTCACGGGTGACGTCCGCGCCCTGGGCGGCCAGCACCCGGGCGATCGCGTCGCCGACGGCGGCCCAGCGCGTGTGGCCCAGGTGGATCGGGCCCGTCGGGTTGGCCGAGATGAACTCGATGTTGATCCAGCGGCCGTGCTGGGACGTGCCGTGGCCGTAGTGCGCGCCCTCGACCACGATCCGCGAGGCGACCTCCCCCTGGCTGGCGGCCTCGAGGGTGATGTTGACGAATCCCGGACCGGCGACCTCGGCGTGCGCGATCGCCGGGCTCAGCGACAGCTGGGCGGCCAGCATCTCGCCGATGAACCGCGGCGGGGTGTGGGCCGCCTTGGACAGCGTCATCGCGACGTTGGTGGCGTAGTCGCCGTGCTCGCGGTTCTTGGGCCGCTCGACGGTGGCGTTGACGCGGTACCCCTTGGGCAGGCACAGCTTGTTGTGCTCGATGAGGTCGGTGACGGAGGCCGAGACCAGGGCATGCCAGGGCGTCGGGGGTCATGAGCCAATGTTAGTGGGGCGGGCGGTGGGGCTCGGACCTGCGCCAACTCCCCCAACCCCCTGGTGCATCGCGGGAGTGAGGACCATCGGCTCTGCTGGCGTTTGGTCGTTCGTGCGACTCTGAGATTGGAGGCCGCAGGAGGGCGGAGGCTATGTCCACGGGAACGTCTCAGGAGCCGGTAGCCGCGCAACCGGTCCCAACGCGGAGGCGCACTGCGCTGGTCGGCATCGTGGCCGCGGTGTCCGTGGTGGCGACCTTGGCCTTGGTCTACTCCTCGATGGAGGTGAATGGCGCCGATCTCAGCGACCCGCGAGGGTGGATCCTGATCGTCATCGTCTCGGTGGTGCCCGGTCTGCTTGCCGCTTGGGCCGTGTCCCTCGGTGTCGCCGCGAGAGGGCGCCGCCGTCCGAGGCTGGCCGTGCTGGCGCCGGTCGGTGTCCTGCTCATGATGGGGGCGGTCACGGGGATGGCGGTCCTCGGCGGTCGCTCGTATGACGCGAACCAGACGAACATCGCCACGGCCTGCTCCAGCCAGAAGGTGGCCGTCCTCGAGCAGTTCCGGCAGTATGGGTCAGCGCTCGGCCCGGCCGAGGGGCAGCAGGACGGGACCTGCGCGATCTTCCTGATCTACCCCGGTGAGGACGCCCAGTCGGTCATGGCGACCCTCGTGGGCAACATCACGGCCGGCGGCTGGGTCACGGCCGACACGGCCTGGGACCAGAAGTCCTTCGGCCGTGACGGCGAAGCGGTACAGGTGACGCACTACTACTCCGAGGACGGGCAGACCGCCATCCGGATCGTGGCCCTCGACCGTTGATCATCGCCCGTCCACCCGACACGGACCTGCGTTGCACCTGCGACACACGGAAGTCGGCCGAGAGGCAGCGCAACGTCCTGGTCTCGGGGGGCAGCGGTGGATTTGGGGGCGTGAGTGGGGGTCGGTAGGATGGCTCGTGCCCTGGCCCCCGTAGCTCAGGGGATAGAGCGGTGCCCTCCGGAGGCATGCGCGCAGGTTCGAATCCTGCCGGGGGCACCCCATCGAACAGTTCAGTCCGATCGGGTCCGGGAGCGTTGACGAGCCCGCTCTGCCGCTTCCCAGCCGCGTCTGCTGCGGCGCCATCCTCGGCGGCGCACAGCCCTCGCAGTGCTGATGCAAGTTACTCACCGTCATGCCGGGGGGGGCCTGCGGATTATCACTGTGGGTGTCCCCTATGGTGGACAAATAGCCCATCCTTCCACTCTGAGTCACCTCCGGAGCACGAATCCTGCGTTCCGTGATCGAGATTCACCCGTTCGCGGCACGGTCGCGTACGTCACTATCCGTGATATTCTCTGAGCCGTCTGACGGACTCATTTGACCAGCCGTCACCGCTTCAGGAACTGCCTGCAAGGAGTTGAGTCACTTGTCCCACCACCTCAACCAGTCGAAGCCGAGCATCGCTCGCACTCGGCACGGCCCTGGCGCTGATCGCAGCCTCACTGATCGATCGGGATCAACCCAGCGTCCGCAGCCGGTGACGAAGACCAGCCGGTCGCTCGCAACGGTGGAGTTCCGATGGTGACCAAGATCACCGCCTACAATCATCAGCTCTGCGGCCAACAAGGTCGAGCTACTGGTGCAAGATGGGCGGAAGATCACGGCAACGGCCTGGGCGACACATACGCTTCCTGAGTGGTCGACGGAAGCCTACTCCCAGATCATCGTCAAGGCTGGGTCCGGCAGTACGCCAACACGGTCTTCGGCGAGCCGCCCAAGGTCGGCCAGACTGTCTGGGCCGACTACCAACGGCACGGCGAACATAACCCGAGCGGCAAGGGCGGAGACAAGGGCATCTCGCACATCATCCTGTGTGAGGGGATCCCCCCACCCCCGCCCACGACCACCGACCTCGTCGTCGACGAAGGTCTGGACGTACGGCGAGGGCGTCCCGGATGGCCTCACCACTGGACGAGACCGATGCCGGGCTGCTGACTGTGACAGTGGGCGAAACGGCGACCCGGCAGGAGTGGGGCCAGACCACAAGCGGGTGGACCGTCGGGGCCACGGCTTCAGTCTCCGAGGCCTCCGTCGACGATCCTGAGAGCCCGTCCGACTTCACCTGCACGATCAAGGGCGTACCGCTCTATGAGGTCAACGGGGTGGACTACGGCACGGTGGCGCCGACGTTCCCCCTGCGTTGAGGAGGAGCAACACCGTCGTGGTGACGAACAGCGTCGACTGCATCAAGGACGAGAAGCCCACGACCACCCTGAAGGTCGTCAAGCAGTGGAGCCTGGCGGCGTCCCGCCGGGCAAGTCGGACCCGGACACCCGGCGCGCTGTCGGTGACGGTCAACGACACGTCGACGAACCAGACGTGGAACGACGTGAAGGGTGGCCTTCCGGTCGGTGCTGAGCGCTGTCGTGTCGGAGACGAAGCCCACGTTGCCCACGTTCGACGGCTTCACGTGCACCCTGAGTGACCCGAGCTACATCGTCAACGGTGGATCCGCCGTCGGACACGGCAGTGTTCGAGCTCAAGGCGAGTGACAACACCGTCACGGTCGTGAACGCCCTAGCCTGCGCGGCAATCGTCATCCCGCCGGTCGTCACCGTCCGCCGGGTCACGTCACCCCGCCCCGGTCGTCACCCCGCCGGTGAGCGTTGACGGTCATGGTCGGAGGCACCGCCACCGGTCAGGCATGGGGAGCTACGACCTCCGGTCACACGGTCGGCGCGACCGCGACTGTGACCGAGGCCACCGTGACGCCGCCCCCGCTTGCTGGATACACCTGCACGCCCGACGCACCGTCGTACGTTGTCAATGGTGGTACCGCGACCACGACGGCCCCGTCGTTCGCACTCGTCCTGGCCCCGAACACGGTCACCGTCACCAACCCGGTCCGTTGTGCACCCCGCCCGTCGTGGAAGAGGTCGAGGACGAGGAGGCTGTTGATGCCGAGGAGGACGTCGTCGAAGACGAGTCGGCTGTTGCAGCCTCCGAGGACGAGCTCGCTGCCACCGGTGGCAGCACCTCCGCCGCCCTGCTGGGCGCGCTGCTGGTGCTGAGCGGAGCAGCCCTGATCGGCAGCCGTCGCCGGTTCGGGATGAACTAGCTGATCGCAGCGGTGCTGAAGGGGCCCCGGCGGACATCGCCTGGGCCCCTCTCAGCGTTCCCGCATGTCCCCCCGCACGCTCGAGCTGAGTTACCCCCGGTAACGTCGCGCCCATGGCCGAAGCCCGCTCCCCCGCTCCACCGTCGACACCATCGACGAAGCCGCCATTCATCCAAGTCCACCCTGGCCAACGTGAAGCTGTTCGTGATGTCCGTGCTCGGCGGGATGTACATCGCGGTGGGAGCGCTCCTCGCGATCGTGGTGGCGGGCGGGTCCACGGAACTCGTTGCGAACAACCCCGGCCTGGCCCGACTGGTGATGGGCGTGGTCTTCCCCGTGGGGTTCATCGCCGTGATGCTCACCGGCGCGGGGCTGTTCACGTCCGACTGCGCGACCCAGGTCGTGCCCTGGTACCGGCGCCGGGTGTCCGCGTCGGCGATGTTGCGGGTGCTCATCGTTGCCTACCTGGCCAACGTCGTCGGTGCCGTGGGTCTTGCATTCCTGGGATGGTCGAGCGGCATCCTGGCCCCAGACCAGCCCTGGACGCCGTACCTGCTGGCGTTGGCGGACGGCAAGGTCTCCCACACCTGGGTCGAGGTGTTCAGCAAGGGGATCCTGGCGAACATGCTGGTGTGCGTGGCAGCCTGGCAGGCCTACTCGTCGCGGTCGACAACCGGCAAGATCCTGGGGATCTGGTTCCCGGTGATGGCCTTCGTGGCGTTGGGCACTGAGCACAGCATCGCGAACCTGTTCTTCATCCCGGCTGCCATGCTCAGCGGTGCAGACATCACGGTCGCGCAGTTCGTGACGGCCAACCTGATCCCGGCGACCCTGGGCAACTGGGTCGGTGGGGCGCTGCTGATCGGGCTGCCGTACGCGTGGCTGTACTCAGCACGCCGACCGGTGATGGCCGCGGGCAACTGAGTCCGGGAGACGGTCGACCGCACTCGGAGCCGACGGCAGCCCGGCCGGACTACTCGTCGACGTCCTCCATGGGCTCGATCATCGGGGCCAGGTCGCCGGAGTCACCCGCCGACTCGTCGACGTCCTCCATGGGCTCGATCATGGGAGCCAGGTCGCCGGACTCATCCGACAGGGCCGACTCGTCGACGTCCTCCATCGGCTCGATCATCGGGGCCATGTCACCCTGGGCCTCGGACACCACGACCGTGGACCCATTGGGGCTCTCGGCCGTCGCACCGACAGCGACTGACCCGTTGACGGCGAATGCCGTGATGGCCATGGCTGCGAGCCCGAGGCTCACAGCGCGACCGGGATGTTGCGTGAGAACACTCATGGGAACCCCCAAAGGCCACAATCTCGGACACACGCACCATAGGCCACAACTACACACCGTGTCTCGCTGGTTGCAGGTGTCACCCGAATGGGTGTAACCAGCATCACGCCGTGCTACGGGCTACCCCGGTCGACGGGTGTGGCCCGTCGCCGCGGCCGAGCCAGGTGGCCCCGTCCTGAAGAACCGGGCCACCCGCGGATTTCAGCGCCTCTTGGCTGAGAGCCTCATGCCAGCACCGATCAGGACGACGCCGAGGAGCGCGACGAGCAGAGCTGCCACGCCGTCGGTGCCGGTGTCAGCCAAGTCCTCCCCGTCGTCAACATTTCCGTTCGCTTCACCAGTGTTGTCGACGATCGCAGGAGAGACACGGGCGTCATCGTCATCGGTGACGACGATTCCTGAATTGCTCCGACCCTCGACACGTGCGACGTTGGTGAATGCCTCGGTGACCTCGGCCAGAACGCAGTCGTATTGAGAGGACGCTCCAGGTGCGAGGTTGCCGATGATCCGATCACAGGCTGGCACCAGCGGATCGCTGACTACGACACCTTCCAGCGGCACTTCCCCGATGTTGATCACGCGGATGGTGAAGGTCCACGGGTCGCCCGCAGGGACTTCACCGTCATCAGGGGACTTCACGATCTGGATCGCCGGACCCACCCCGAAGTAATGCGAGGGGTCGGTGTCCATGACCGTGATCGGAGCGGCGCTGGTTGCGAGTGCTTCAGTCAATGGGCTTGCTTCCAACAGAAGAGCCTGCGGTGCTGGCGCCTCCGACACGACGAACTGCCCTGTGGCCGTGGCCAGGTTCGCGTACTGCCCTGCCTGGGCGGACCCCTTGGCGGTGCAGGTCATCTTGGCTGTGGGAGCGAGGACCGTCGCAGGGCAGGTGATCGCGCCGACCTTGTCGTCAGTGACCTTCACCGATGTGAGCGGCGCGTTCCCCTTGTTGGTCACAACGTAGGTCCAGGTCACCGCATCCCCGATCGGGATCCTCGGGCCGGGGGCAGCATCCGCATCCTGGCCATTTGTGGCCTTCTCCACGTCGATCGCCGGGACCGCGCCGAAGTAGTGCGACGGATCCTTGTCGGTCACTGGTTGCTCGAGGACGTCGAAGCGCATCCACGGTGCCGACGTTCTCATACTGGCCGGCCTCGGCCTTGCCAGACGCAACGCAACTCACAGACTGGTTGGGCAGGATCCGCTCCACGGTGGGGCACGCGATCGTCAGGGACGGATCGGAATCCGTCACGGTGAAGCTGAGGATGTCGATGTTGCCCGTGTTGGTCACCACGTAGTTCCAGGTGACGTCGTCACCCACAGGCACGAACGGACCGGTCGGCGTGTCCGCGTCCTGGCCGTTGGTCGACTTCTGCAGGTCGATCGACGACACGAACCCGTAATAGTGCGAAGGGTCGGTGTCCGTGACCTGATTCTGGGTCTCCTGATCAGTGCCGGTGGCCGTCGCCGTGTTCTCGTACTGGCCGAGGGTCGCAACCCCCGAACCGGTGCAGATCATGGAGTCACCCTCCTGGCCCAGTGGCGCCAGCGCCGTCGACCGGGCAGGTGACCAGCACGCCCTTGTCGTCGGCGACGCTCACGCCCGACAACCCGGTGTTCCCAGTGTTCTGGACCTCGTACACCCAGTCGACCGGCTCCCCGACACCGATGTACGGCCCCGGCGCCTCATCAGCATCATCGCCGTTGGTCGACTTCTCGACGAGGATCCCGGGGTTGGCGCCGAAGTAGTTCGACGGGTCGTTGTCCGTCACTTCCTTGCCAACAGGGTCGAGCGCGGTGGCGGTCACGCTGTTGGTGTACTGGTCTGCGATCGCCGTCCCGGTCAGGGTGCAGGTGATCTCCTCCTCGGGGGCGAGTGTCGTCTTGGGACATGTCGCGGGTCCCTCGACGGTGTCCTCGAGCGCTAGGCCCGTGAGTTCCGTGTTGCCAGTGTTCGTCACCACGTAGGTCCACGTGACCGTGCTCCCGACGGGCAGGTACGGCCCGGGAGCGTTGTCCGCGTCCTCGCCATTGGTTGCCTTCTCGACGTCGATGGACGACTGGACCCCGAAGTAGTGCGACGGGTCGGTGATCTCCGGGTTGATGCCGATCGGGGTCCCGGCGAGGTCGACCGCCGTGACCTTGCCGACGTTGGCGTACTGACCGGGCACGGCGATCCCCGGCTTGCCGTAACAGGTCACGGACTTGCCAGGGAGCAGCTTCTTGATCACCGGCAGGCAGAGCAGGATGTCAACGCCCTGATCGTCGGTGACGGTCACGTCCTCCAGAGCCACGTTCCCTGTGTTCGTGACGACATAGGTCCACACCACTGGGTCCCCCACCGTGATCAGCGGACCAGTGGGCGAATCCGCGTCTTCGCCGTTCGTGTACTTCTTGATCGTCGCCGACGGGTCGGTCCCGAAGTAATGCGACGGGTCGTTGTCGGTGACCGTACGGCCATCGGGCACGCTGACGCCGCTTGCGGTGCCGGTGTTCTCGTACTCCCCGGCCCTGGCGGTCCCCGATGCAGTGCAGTTGATCGACGCTCCGACAGCCAGATTGCCGGACGGGCACGGTCACCACCGGCACTCGCGATCAGCCGGGTCCGTCGGCAGGTCAACGACAGACACGTCCGTGAGTTCCACGTTCCCCGTGTTGGTCACGACGTAGGTCCAGTTGACGGGGTCACCGACCGGGATGTACCGGCCCGGAGCCAGGTCAGCATTGTCGCCGTTCGTGAGCTTCTCGATGTCGATTGAAGGGTCGGAGCCGACGTAGTGCGACGGGTCCTTGTCGGACACAACCAGCCCAAGCGGATCTGTGGCCGACACGGAACCCTCGTTCGCGTATTGACCGGCTTGTGCCTTGCCAACGGCCGCGCACGTGACCACCTGCCCGGGGTTCAGGATCAGCAGCTTCGGGCAGACGATCGCGGTGACTTTGTCATCGGTGACGATCGGGGAGCCGAGGGTCAGCGGCACGTTGCCGGTGTTGGTCACCTTGTAGTTCCACGCCACCTTGTTCCCGACCGGGACGTAGGGTCCGGGCGCAGCATCGGCATCCTGACCGTTGGTCGACTTCTCGAGGTCGATCTTGGGCTCCGCCCCGAAGTAGTGCGAGGGGTCTGAGTCCGCGACCTTGGCTCGTGCCGGATCTGTGCCCGTGGCCGTGGCCGAGTTCTCGTACTGTCCAGCAGTCGCGGTTCCCGTCTTGGCGGTGCAGGTCATGGAGTCCCCACTCTGGCCCTTGGGCGCAAGCGTTGTCGCGGGGCAGCTGACAGGCCCCTCCCGGTCGTCCACGACGGCCACGTCGGACAAGGGGTCAGGGCCTGAGTTCGCAACCACATAGGTCCACGTCACCTGGCTGCCAACCGCCACAAGCGGACCCGGTGCCAGGTCTGCGTCCTGGAGGTTCGTGGCCTTCTCCACGTCGATGCCGGGGTCGCTACCGAAGTAGTGGGAGGGGTCCGTGTCCGAGACGGGGTTTGCGAGCGGGTCCTTTGCTCTGACTGTGCCGACATTCGCGTAGTGGCCTGCGACTGCTCTGCCCGCGGCGGTGCAGGTCATTGCCTCGCCCGCATCCAGCGACGTCTTGGGACAGGCGACCGTCACGTTCTGGTCGTCGCTGACGTCCACGCCCGTGAGGGCTGCGTTGCCGGTGTTCGTGACCACGTAGGTCCAGTCGACCGGGTCGCTCGACCGGGATGCTGGGTCCGGGAGCCGTGTCTGCGTCCTCGCCGTTGGTGAACTTCTGAATGTCGACGCTCGCCGCGACCCCGAAGTAGTGGGCGGGGTCGGAGGCGTTCACAGTCCTACCCGCGCCGAGGCCCGTTGCCGTGCCGATGTTCGCGTACTGGCCGGCCGTCGCGGAGCCTGACCCTGTGCATGTGATCGACTCGCTGACAGCCAGGGAGGTCTTGGGGCAGGTGACGACGACCCCCTGATCGTCGGTGACGTCCACGCTCGTAAGCGGCACATTGCCTGTGTTGGTGACGTCGTAGGTCCACTCGACCGTGCTCCCCACCTCCACGAGAGGTCCGGTGGGGTCGTTGGCGTCGTCCCCGTTGACCTTCTTCACGATGCTGATGGCGGGGAGCGGGCCGAAGTAGTGCGAGGGATCAGTTGCCTGCACAGTGCCACCGGTTGATGCCTTGGCCGTCGCCTCTGCGGTGTTCGCATAGTTGCCTGGACGAGCCGTGCCGGTGGCCTTGCACGTCGTCGTGTCGCCTGGTGCCAATATCGACACCGGGCACGTCACGACAGGCACCGCATCGCCCGGGTCGCTCGGAGTATCGACCACCGCGAGGTCCGTGAGGGTCACGTTCCCGGTATTGGTGGCCTTGAACTCCCAGGTCACGGCCTGCCCTGCGGGGATCTGCGGACCGGGCGGGAGATCCGCGTCGAAGCCGTTCGTGGACTTCTGCAGGGTCAGCCCGGGGGTTGGCAGGGCCTTGTTGAGGATGTCGCACGTGACGATCGCGTCCTTGGGCACCTCTGCCGAGAAGCCCAGCGTTGACCGGTGTCGTTAGTCAGCGGCAGGTCCGTGGGTTGTCCGGCGTCCGACACGGTGCACTTCGTCTTGCTCGGGTCGAACTCGAGCGGGGGGAAGCCTGCCACGCCGCCGCTGGGATCCTGCTCTGTGATCACCACGGAGGAGGCCGTTGGGGTCGTCGTCTGCCACTGGAAGTTGACGAAGCCGCTTCCGTCGGTCTTCGCCTTCGCCGTGGCGTCGTTCGGGTTCGCCGGAGTCCCACCATCGGCGGGCAGGGTCCAATCGCTTGGCGTCGGGGACGCGACCGCCGTCAGCTCGAAGCCGGCGCCCGGCTGGGGGTCGTCCCCGATCTTGTCCGGGGTGAGGTCCACGAGCTTGCGGACGGTGATGGAGGGCGCACACAACTGGAAGGCGGCCTCACGAAGTGCTGCCGCGAGCTGGGTGAAGTCAGGCTCCCTGTAGACATCCGTCGTCGAGATGTCGAAGACCGGCTGGGTCGTCGGGAAGACATTCGGTCCCGACACCTTGATGAGTCGGTTCAGCGACGAAGTCGAGTTCAGTCCGGCACCCACCGCAAGTGCCAGAACGTGCGAGCCGCTGGCCTTGAGCGCGTTCGCGTTAGACACCGCACGGTTCGCTGCCGCGTCCTCGTTCGCGTCCTGCATGTCATTGCTCGACAGTGGAACCACAGTCTCGTACTCGTTCTGGTCAACATCCCGCTCGTCGATGATCTTGTTCGGGTTTCCGTCGGTGATGAAGACGACAAGGTGCGGCTGTGTCTGCGAGGGCCGGGGAAGCATGTAGCGAGAGACGCGGAACCCGTCCTCCCAGTTGGTCGACCCGTCCGGGTTGTAGTTGTTCGTGATGTACGGCTCGAAGGTGCTGGCGATCGTCGCGTCGGTCACAGCGGTGTAGGCGCTGGTGTAGGGAGCGGGAAGTGGAAGGCGAGCCACGGTCGAGAACTCCGAGACCGCCAATCGGGATCCCGTGTTCTTCAGCGCACCCGTGAAAGCGCGAAAGGCCGTCTGAACATCTCTCTTGTAGTTCTTGACTGATCCGGACTCATCAAGAACGACGTTGATGTCGATACCGCACGCCTTGGTCAGATCCGGGTTGGAGATCGGAGTGGACGGCTCCCCCGGCGCAGCCTGTGCCTGCAGTGTCCCTCCCGGCAGCGCCCCCAGGACCATCCCTCCCGCCAGGAGACTCCCTGCCGTGAGTGCTGCGACGTACCGGTTGCGCTGCTGACCCCGTCTGCCCATTCGCGGAAGGTAGCGAATCCCCACCGCCTTCGCCCGCTGGCTTTGATCCCTGAGTGCGCGTAACCGTTACATACGACGCATCGCGGGATGGCTCATGCAACAGGCAGCCACGAGTGCGGGCGAGGTCGACAGATCCTCCCCGTCACTCCCCCAGGCGCGCCAGCAGCAGGACCTCCGCCAACATCAGCCGCCGCAGCACCTCGAGGTCCACGCTCTCGTTGGGGCCGTGCCAGCATGCCGCGGGGTCGCCGGGGCCGACCACCAGGATCGTGGCGTCCGGGTACTTCACGGCGATGTCGGCGATGAAGGGGATCGACCCGCCGATGCCCATGTGCACCGGCTCGGTGCCGTCCCACGCGTCGGCGAACGCAGCCCGGGCGACGTCGGCGTTCGGCCCTGAGGGCACCAGCGCAACCGCGTTCCCGGCCGCACCGGGCACGCACGTCACCGTGACCCCCCACGGCGCGCTCGCGACCAGATGGTCGGCCAGCGCCTGCTGGGCAGCCGCCGGGTCCTGTCCCGGAGCGATCCGCATGCTGACCTTCGCGCGGGCGATCGGCAGCAGCACATTGGCTGCGGCCTCCGTGCGCGGGGCGTCGACCGCGAGGACTGTCACCGCGGGCAGCGACCAGATCCGGTTGGCCGCCGACCCCTCCCCGATCGAGGCGACGCCCTCCAACACCCCCGCCTCGGCACGCAACGCCTCCTCGTCGAGGTCGACCGTCGGGACCGGCCCGTGCACCAACCCGGGCACCGCCACCCGACCCTCGTCGTCGTGCAACCCGGCAAGCACCCGGCACAGCGAGGTCAGGGCGTCGGGGAACAGACCGCCGAACACTCCCGAGTGCTGCTCGCCGGCATGCGTGCGCACCTCCACGAAGACCTCGACCAGCCCGCGCAAGGAGGTCGTGAACGCCGGGACGTCGACCTCCCAGTTCGACGAGTCGGCGATCACCACGACGTCGGCGGCCAACAGGTCGCCGTACTCCTCGAGGAACGGGCCGAACGTCGGCGAGCCGACCTCCTCCTCGCCCTCCACGAACACCGTCACGCCCACGGGCAGCCCGTCGGGGTACGCCGCCTGCAGGACCCGCAGGGCGCCGACGTGAGCCATGATCCCAGCCTTGTCGTCGGCCGCCCCGCGGCCGTAGAGCCGCCCGTCGCGCTCGACCGGCTCGAACGGATCGCTGTCCCAGTCGGCCAGGTTGCCCGCGGGCTGGACGTCGTGATGGGCGTACAGGAGCACCGTCGGTGCCCCGTCCGGCCCCGGCATCCTGCCGACCACCGCGGGCGCGCCACCGTCGGCCTCCAGCACGCGCACATCCGGCATGCCCAGGTCGGCCAGGAGCGTCGCGACCGTCTCCGCGCTGCGCGCGACGTCCGGGGACGTTGCTCCATCGCGGCTCACGCTCGGGATGCGGACGAGGTCCTCGAGGTCGGCGCGGATGCCCGGCAGGGCGGCAGCGACGGCGGAGCGGAACTGGTCGGTCGAGGGTGTGGTCATGCTGAGCATCCTGCCAGCCGCCAGCCCCGGGGCGCCCAGCGACGAGCCAGCCGGGGCGCCCGGCGGAACCCTACTCGACCTTGATCGCGGCGGGCTTCGACTCGTTGCCCGCCTCGTCGATCCCGATCACGCACACGGTGCTCGGGAGGTCGGCGGCCTGGACGGTCGCCGGGATGCGGCGGTACTCGACGTAGCCCTCTGCGGTCGCACAGTCGATCGAGTCGGCTGGGCCGCTCACCCACCTGAACGCGGTGAGCTCCGGCGGGTCGAACACGGGCTCCACCTGGACCCCGCCCTCGATCGTTGTGGTGGTCAGTTCGATCGTGGCCGGATCAGGTGGCGTGCCGTCGGCCCTGATCACCACCTCGGTGGGCTGCGCGGCCGACCCGACGCACACGAGGGTGAAGCCCTCGTCGGTGGGGAGGATCACCGGGTAGGACCACTGCCCCGGGGGCGTGGGCACGACCTCACCTGACCCCGCGTCGGGGTTCGCGCCCGGGTCGGCCGACGCGGACGGCGCATGTCGCCCGGGTCAGCCGGCGCAGACGGGGCACTCGCCACCGCCGATGGGTCAGCCGACGCGGACGTCCCGGCGCCGGCACTCGGCGACGCCACGACCGCCCCGACATCGCCCCCACCGGCGTCCTGCGCAGCCAGTGCCGCAGCCTCCGCGGCGCCCAGCCACCCCTCGGGCGCCGTGCAGTCGACCGTGCCCAACGTGCCCTGCTTCACCGCGATCGCAGCGGTCGAGGTGAACCCCTCCGGCAACTCCCCCTCGAGCCGGATCTCCACCGTCGAGCCCGGCCGGGCCACCGCCGTGACCGCACGGGCTGGGAGCACCGACGCCGGGTCCTCCAGCGCACAGCCCCCGCCGAGGGCGAAGGCGCCCTTCGGGAAGCATCCGGCCAGGGCCGCCACGGGCAGCATGTAGGTGGTGTTCTCCTTGACCGAGATGCCGCCGTCGTCGGCCACCTGGCACGGCAGCCCGAGTGCACAGGCCGTCTGCTGCGTGGCCCCGATGGTCGTCGTGGTCACCATCGCGACAGCCTCGCCCGCGGGGTTGAACACCGGCGACCCCTGCGACCCGTCGAGGATGCCGGTGCACTGCGACGACTGGGCCGCACGGCCGAGCATCACGTCCTCGAGGAGGTCGGAGGTCTCCCCGGCCTGGCACCGGCTCCCGCGCAGGTACTGCTGGTTCGGGTCGATCCCCTCGACCGGCACTCCCGCGATCAGGATCTCAGCGCCCTCCTCCGGCGCCGCAACGGGATCGATCGGACGCACGCCACGCCCGGCCAGCTCGCCGTAGGTCGCCCCCAGGCGCAGGACAGCCAGGTCGGTGCCCCGGACCGACGCCCACTCGACGGCCTCGATCGGAGCCTTCACGAGGTCGGGCTGCCTCGCGGCGGTCAGCGGGGCGAAGGCATTGAACTCGACGGTCGCCTCCTGGAGGTCCTGCCCTGCCATCACTGTGGTGGGGTCCGTCTGCCCGACACAGCGGGCGCTGGTCACCGCATACGCGGACGCATCGCTGGGCGCACCTGCCTCCAGCAGCCACGCCGTGCAGGGCTCGGCCAGCCCAGCGGTCCGGCCCACCGCGGTCAGCGACGTCCCGGCCGCCTGGGACTGCTGGAACAACCTCGCCGGGCTCTCCGGCGAGTCCTCTCCCGAGAGGTCGGAGCTCTGCCGGGAGTACGCGCCGTAGAGGGCCAGGAGGGTGACGAGGGCAGCCAGCGCCGCCAGCCACAGCGGCCGCTTGCGACCCGTGGCAGGGGCGGAGTCGGCCGTATCGCTGGCCTCGGACGCTTCCCCGGACCCGGGGTCGTCGGAGTTGCGCACGTCACCGTCGGCCATGACGAACACCGTACGCGACAGGGGTTGGGCCTCCCGGGCCACCCACTGGCGACTCGCGGCGCTCCGGATCCCGGGTCAGCCGAGCCAGCCGCCGTCGGGTGGGCGCAGGGCGGCCTTGATCGCACGCTCCTCGCGCGCCTTCGCATCGGCGATCGGCAGCCGCGCGACCGTGACCGTCTCGCGGAAGGTGGCGTTGGCGAACGTCTGCATCCCCGCGCCCAGCGCCAGGGCTGCGCGCTCACCGAACCGAAGGTGCCGGTCGTGGCCGAACCGCTCGACCGCCCGGCCCTTCTCGCCGCGCGTCCGCTCCGGCACGAGCACCAACTCGAGGCGCAGGTCGCGGTCAGCCATCGAGGCCATCATCCGCAGGAAGCCAGTGACGATCGCCTCCTCGTCGAAGCGCTGCCCGCGGTCCACCGAGTCGGTCACGGCCGTGATGATCGTCACCCGCCGCCCCGGGGTCATGCCAACGCGCGCCAGGAACCACGTCAGCCCGTCGCTGGAGCCCTGGTTGTACAGGTAGCGACGGACGGTCTGCTGGCCCACGAACTTGTCGTAGATGACCAGCGGCTTGCTGTCGGCGCAGAGTGGCCCGAACCGCTCCTTCCACTCCACCTCGCGGTTCACGCCCTCACGCAGGGGCGCGTCGAGCACCTGGCGCGCGGCCATCAGCACCGACGTGCGCCCGGCGGTGGTGATCCGCCCGATCTCCACCAGCCCCGACGGGGTGGTCGCGGAGAACTCGTCCTCGGCGACGCCCAGCAGCTCGGCCTGGTCGGCCTCGACGAGCACGAGTTCGAGGTCGTCAGCGAGCTCGGCGTCGATCAGGCCGGGGTCGAGGATGTCGCCGAGCAGCTCGTCGAGGGGCGGTCGGGCGATCCCGACCTGGACCTTCCGGCTGGAGAGCACCACCTCCCACGCCTTGGCCAGCGACGTCGGGAGCCGCCCGACCGCCGCAAGGAACAGCTCGAGGTGCTCCTGTGAGGTGAACACCAGCCGGCCGTGCACTGCGAGATCCTCGAGGAGCTCCTCGTGGATCGCGCGGCGCAGGGCAGGGTCCTCGGAGCGATCGCCCAATGCGTTCGTGGAGATCGCGACGCCGAAGACCGTCTTGCGCGGCAGCGCGGCCTTCTCGGTCACGAGCGCCCACCCAGAACCTCGGCCAGCCGCTCGTCGAAGAACCCACCCGGCCAGCCGTCGGCCAGATCCCCGTCGGCATCGACCTCGAGGCGCCGCACGAACGCCGCCCCGTCCTCGTCGAGGTCCACGTAGAGGATCGCGAGATCGCCCGGATCCAGAACGCCCTCGCGAACCCGCCGCAGCAGCCGCAGCACCAGGTGCTCGGAGTGCGTCTCGACGAGCAACTGGGCGCGCCCGGAGACCACCGTGTCGACGAACAGGTCGCCGACCGCGGACTGCAGCCTCGGGTGCAGGTGCACCTCGGGCTGCTCGACGAGGATCATCCCGGACGCCGTGAGCAGCGACTGCACGATGATCGGCAGCAGCTGCCCCACGCCGTAACCCACGCCCCGCGACGAGACCAGGACCGGCGGGTCGCGGCGCACGTCCTCCAGGGCGAGGACCGCGAACTCGCCCGCGGTCATCACGATCTCCTGGCTGAGCGGGTCGAGCATGCGCACGTGATAGCCCAGCCCGAGCCGGTCGCACCACTCGTTGACGGCCGTGACGAGGGCGGGCCGCGCGTGCAGGATGGCGGCCATCTCCTCACCCGAGGGGCCGACGTAGTCCTCGCTCCCCTGCCCCACGAAGGTCGTCCGCTCCGCCCGGCTGCGCATGGGCCCGACGAAGTAGACGCGCTCGAGGGTGCCCCAGAACTCCTCGGTCACCCGATGGTGCAGCGCGACGCCCGGTTGACTCCCCCACGGCCGTGGGCCATCGATCGAGGCCCGCTCGTCACCGTCGGCCAGCTCGGTGTGCGAACGGATCGCCGCGCGCCGGGAGGGGTCCCACCGGAACGAGATGGCGGCATCCCGCGGCACGCCCTCACTCGACGTCCACCCGAACCCCAGGGTCATGGGCGCGTCCTCGTCGTGGCAGTGCACGGCCATCCGGAACGATCCACCCTCGACCAGGTCGCCGGACATCGACAGGACGTCCGGGCGTGCCGCGGTCTGGGCCAGCATCGGCAGCACGGACAGCAACGAGGACTTCCCCGCCGAGTTGGGGCCGAAGACCAAGGTCAGCGGGGCGAGGCCGACGCGCAGCGGGGTCGGGCGCGTAGGAGCGCAGGCCCCCGATGGTCAGGTGTCTGATCAGCACGTGCCCGAGCCTAGGCCGCCGATAGGCTCCACATCAGTCCCTCGGGGGCACGGAACGCGGCTCGACCCCGTTCGCTTATACCCCGGGGGGTATACTGGGCCCCATCAGTCCACCCACCCGAGGAGCACCATGAAGACCATCATCATCGGCGGCGTGGCCGGTGGAGCCTCCGCCGCGACCCGCCTGCGCCGACTCGACGAGTCCCACGAGATCGTCGTCCTCGAGCGCAGCGGGTACGTGTCGTTCGCCAACTGCGGCCTGCCCTACTACATCGGGGGCACGATCGCCGACCGCCGCAACCTGCTGCTCCAGACCCCGAAGAGCCTGAACGCCCGCTTCGGGTTGGACGTGCGGGTCAACTCCGAGGTCACCTCGATCGATCCCGGGGCGCGCACCGTCACGGTCAAGGACCTCACCACCGGCGAGTCCTACACCGAGGGCTACGACCACCTGGTCCTGTCCCCCGGAGCCTCGCCCATCGTCCCGCCGATCCCCGGGGTCGAGCGGGCACTGACGCTGCGCACGATCGAGGACACCGACCGGATCAAGGAGCGCGTCGACTCGCTGCTGCTGTCCGTCGACTCCAGCGAGGAGGCAGTGGGCGGCGCCGCGCTGTCGGCGGTCATCGTGGGCGGCGGCTTCATCGGCCTGGAGATGGCCGAGAGCCTGCGCGAGCGCGGCATGGACGTGACGGTCGTGGAGCTGGGCACCCAGGTCATGGCCCCGCTGGACCCGGAGATGGCCGCGATCGTGGCCGCCGAGCTGCGCAAGCACGGCGTGCACCTGGCGCTCGGGGTGCAGGTCACCGAGGTCCGCGCCGACACGGTGCTGCTCTCCGACGGGCGCGAGGTCGACGCCGACATGGTCATCATGAGCATCGGCGTGCGCCCGGACACGAAGCTGGCCGTCGCCGCCGGGCTGGAGCTCGGTCCGCGGGGCGGGATCAAGGTCGACGACCAGATGCACACCTCCGATCCGCACATCTACGCCGTGGGTGACGCCGTGGACAAGTCCGATGCCACCACCGGCGAGCCGACGCTGGTGCCCCTGGCCAACTCGGCCAACCGCCAGGGCCGGCTCGTGGCCGACGCGATCTCCGGGCGGACCATCCGCTTCGGTGGCGTGCTCGGGACCGCCATCGTGAAGGTGTTCGACCTGACCGTCGCCGTGACCGGCGCCAACGAGAAGCGGCTGAAGGCCTCCGCCCGTGCATACGCCGCCGTCCACACGCACCCCGGCTCGCACGCCGGCTACTACCCCGGGGCCGAGCGGATCAGCCTCAAGCTGCTGTTCGACCCGCAGACCGGGCAGATCCTCGGTGCCCAGGGCATCGGGGGCACCGGCACCGACAAGCGGATCGACGTCCTGGCCACCGCCATGACCGGCGGGATCACGGCCGACGAGCTGGCCGCCCTGGAGCTGGCCTATGCCCCGCCCTACGGCTCGGCGAAGGATCCGATCAACCAGATCGGGTACGTCGCGGAGAACATCATGATGGGCACGACGCGAACCATCGGCTGGGACGAGGTCGACTCCACCGACCGGTTCCTGCTCGACGTGCGCACGCACGGCGAGCACCGGCGCGGTCACATCGAGGGCTCGATCAACATCAGCGTCGACGACCTGCGCGCGCGGCACACCGAGATCCCGCGGGACGCCTCGGGGCAGCCGGTCCCGGTCGCGGTCTACTGCCAGGTCGGCCAGCGCGGGCACACCGCGGCGCGCCTGCTCACCCAGCTGGGCTACGACGTGGTCAACCTCGACGGCGGCTGGTTGACCTACAGCCTGGCCCGGGCCAGCTGACCGGGCTGACCTGACCGGACCCCCTGCGAACGGCACCGACACGACGGTGTACGCGCGCGTGCGTGCAGCGGCCCTGTGTGTTGTACGGTGATGCCGCTGTTGGACGAAGAGGGTCGAGCAGCGGCTCATCTCACATCTGCACGAGGAGTACGAAGCACCATGGCACAAGGCACCGTCAAGTGGTTCAACGCCGAGAAGGGGTACGGCTTCATCGCCCCCGACGACGGCACCGCAGACGTCTTCGTTCACTACAGCGCCATCCAGTCCAGCGGCTACCGGTCGCTCGAGGAGGAGCAGCGCGTCGAGTTCGAGGTCACCCAGGGCCAGAAGGGCCCCCAGGCAGACCAGGTCACCCCTCTCTGAGGCCAGCAGACCGGCTTTCACCCGAAGGGCCCCGATCCGAACGGCGGATCTGGGGCCCTTCGGGCATCCTGCGAGCTATCCGCGGCGGGCGCTGCGCAGCGCGATCCACGACACGACCATCGTGGCCAGTCCGCCGACGAGCAGTGCCAGCGCCGGACCCACGACATCACCGGCCACCGAAGCCGCCAGTGCAGTCGCCGCCCCTGCCCCGAGCGCCAGCCAGTAGTTGGCCCGACCCCGCAGGAAGGCTCCGAGGCCCAGGACTGCGGCCGCCGCCAGTCCCGCCCGAGTCGGCCAGGCCCAGGGGCCAGCCGCCATCCCGACGGAGGCGACGAGCGCCAGGGTCGCTCCCAGCACCATCGACGTCCGCCGGCCACGCGCCCAGCGCACACCCAGCCCGGCCCACACGACACCCAGCCCCACCAGGAAGGCCCAGGTCCCGGGCCCCGGTGGCACGACGACCCAGGCGACCCACGCCAGCGCACCGAGCAGCCCCGCCTCCGACACGGGGGTCCGGGAGATCAGGTTGACCACCAGCATGGCGACAACGACGCCCACGGCGGAGGCAGCCGGGCGCGCATCGGCTGACGATGACCCCTGCGTCGACCCCAGGGCGACCGCCACGCCAGTCGTGGCCACCGCGACGCCCATGGTCAGCAGGGCCGAGACCGCCCGGCGGCGCTCATCGCTGAGTGGCCGGCTCCACGGGAGCCGCACGAAGAGTCCCGCCGCGATGAGGGCCACGGTCATCAGTGCGGCGAAGGCCCAGCGCGTGCCCGGGCCCCACGCTCCCCACCCACGCACGACCACGCCACCGATCGAGAGGAGCACCAGCGCCGCACCCGTGTACATCCCGATCTCCGCAGCCACGCGCCTGCTGACCAACGGGGCGGATGGCGTGGGCGCGGGGGCCGGGCTGTCCACCGTCGCCGGTGGTCCCCGCGGGCTGGCCGGGGGCGATCATCGGTCCGCGTGGGATCACCTGGGTCGACGCACCCGGATCGATCAGGGATCCGGCCACCTGGGCATCCAGGACCTCGGTGTCGGAGTGGGTCGGGCCCGGTGGCGCCTGCGCGGGCGGGGCATGGGTCCCCGGCGGACCTCCACCGACCATCACCCGATCGATCACGACGGTCGTCGACTCCTCCGGAGGGTCGTGACCCTCGGGGTCCTCGGCCCGACGACGGAATCCACGCATGTCGCCCAGCGTAGAGCCGCATCCGACCGGCGCGGGGCAGCACACTGTGGGGCGTGGCCCCGAGAGCACGTCCCACGCAGTACAACCTGCTGCGCCTGAAGCAGTTCGATCGCTCCTGCATCAGACCTGATGCCTTCGCCGGCCTGGGCGTTGCGGCCTACCTGATCCCCCAGGTCATGGCCTATGCGACCCTGGCCGGGCTGGACCCCGTCGTGGGCCTCTGGGCATGCCTGGCGCCGCTCACGATCTACGTGGTCGCGGGCACATCGCGGCTGCTCAGCGTCGGCCCCGAGTCCACGACCTCGATCCTCACGGCGGCAGCCCTCGCACCCCTGGCCATCGGTGACCCCTCCACCTACGCGGCCATGGCGGGAATGTGTGCCCTGGTTGTGGGCGTGCTGGCCCTGGCCGCGGGCCTGCTCCGCGTGGGATTCGTCGCGCAGCTCCTCAGTCGCCCCGTGCTCATCGGCTACCTCGCTGGCGTCGCCGTGATCATGGTGGCCGGCCAGCTCGGCAAGCTCTTCGGGGTGCAGGTCGACGGAACCGAGCCGATCGCGCAGATCGTCTCCGCCCTGCAGCACCTCGATGCCACCAATGGCGCGACGGTTGCCATCAGCCTCGCCGTCATCGTCACGTTGTTCGTCGGGACCCGGTTCGCCCCTCGCCTGCCCTGGCCGTTGCTCGCGGTGCTCGGCGCCACAGCGCTCACGACGGCATTCGGCCTGGAGGACCAGGGGGTCAAGGTCGTGGGCACCATCCCACAGGGCCTCCCACCCCTCTCGCTCCCCACGGACCTGTCCCTGCTGACCCAGATCCTCGGGCCCGCCGTGGGCATCGCCGTCGTCGCATTCGCCGACAACGCACTCGATGGACGGGCATTCGCCGACGACGGAGAGGAGATCGACGCCGACGCAGAGCTGCTCGTCCTCGGGATGTCCAACATCGGGGCGAGCCTCACCTCCGGGTTCCCGGTCTCCAGCAGCAGCAGCCGCACGGCCCTGGCCAAGGTGTCGGGGGCGCGCACGCCGGCCTACGGGTGGGTCACTGCCGCGACTGTCGTGGTCGTGCTGCTCTTCGCGGGGCCGATCCTGGCGAACTTCCCGATGGCAGCCCTGGGGGGCCTCGTGGTCTTCGCAGCATTCAAGATCGTGGACCTCGCGGAGTTCCGGTGGCTCTGGAACTTCCGCCGGAGCGAGTTCTGGCTCGGCATCGCCACGGCCATCGCCGTGCTCACCCTGAACCTGCTTGCCGGCATCGGGTTCGCGATCGCCCTGTCCGCCGTGGTCGTGCTGGCGCGGGTCGCTCGGCCGCATGCGGCGGTCCTGGGCCGAGTTCCCGACCTGGCGGGCATGCACGACATCGGTGAGTACCCGGCCGCAACCCAGATCGAGGGCCTGCTGGTCTTCCGGTACGACTCGCCCCTCTTCTTCGCCAACGCCGAGGACTTCCGCATCCGCGTCCTCGATGCCGTACGGGAGCAGCAGGAGGACGGTCTCGAGGTCCGCACCGTGCTGCTCAACTGCGAGGCCAACGTCGACGCCGACTCGACGGCGGTGGAGGCACTGGATGCGTTGGTGCGCGAGCTCCAGCGCGCCGGCATCTCCGTGGCCCTGGCTCGCGTCCACGTGGAGCTGGCCGAGCTGCTCGAGCGAGCAGGGATCCTGGAGCTGATCGGTGCGGAGAACGTCTATCCAACCCTGCCCACCGCCGTGGCCGGCCACGAGGCCAACCACGATGAGCCCGACCACGCCTGACCCACGGACCTGACGACGCCAGCCAGCCACGCCGCCAGCCCGCGTCCCCGTCACCCCGCGGGGTACGGTCGGCGCAGCACCCACAACCCGGGAGGTCGGCACATGCTCGAGGCGTCGGAGGTCGGCAACAAGCTGTCCAAGCAGGAGTTCAAGGACATCGAGCCACAGCTGCGGGTCGACCTGGTCAACGCCCAGTACGACCTGCGCTCCGCCGACTTCGGCGTGCTGGTGTTCGTGGCCGGCGACGACCGGATCGCCGGCAACGAGGTCGTCAACCGGATCAACGAGTGGATGGACGCCCGCTTCATCCAGACCCACGTGATGGGTCCGCTCACGGCCGAGGAGTCCATGCGGCCGAGGTACTGGCGGGTCTGGCGCGACATGCCGGCCAAGGGCCGGATCGCGCTGATGGCCGGGGGGATCCTGCGCCTGCTGCACGAGAACCTCGCCGGCGAGCTGTCCGACGAGGACTACGAGCGCTCGATCGACCACCTGGAGCAGTTGCAGGAGGCGCTGGTCGCCGACGGCACGCTGATCATCAAGGTCTTCCTGCACACGCCGGCCAAGAAGCAGCGCAAGCGGATGAAGAAGGCCGAGGGCGACCGCGACGAGGGCTGGCGCATCGACCAGCGCGACTGGGCGATGCTGGACCTCCTCGAGGAGAGCGGGCACAAGCTCGAGAAGCTGCTTCGACGGACGTCGGTGGCCGGCGCCCCGTGGTCGGTCGTCGAGGCGACCGACGCGCGCTACCGCGACGTCGCCGTGGCCCGCACGATCCTCAACGCGATCACCGCGCGGATGGCTGAGGGGGCCCCGACTGGCGTGTCCGTCAGCGACCAGCTGTTCTCCCCCGGCGAGCGCCAGGCCACCGTCCTGGACACGGTGGACCTCAGCCGCACCACCGACAAGGCCACCTACGACAAGGATCTCAACAAGCTCCAGCGCGAGGTGCACGGGCTCGCGCGACAGGCCAGGGACCGGGGCATGTCCACGGTGCTGGCCTTCGAGGGATGGGACGCTGCGGGCAAGGGCGGGGCGATCCGCCGGATCACCCAGGCCCTGGAAGCCGGTGACTACCGCGTGATCTCCACGGCCGCGCCCACCGAGGAGGAGCGCAAGTACCACTACCTGTGGCGGTTCTGGCGTGATCTGCCCCCGGCCGGCAAGTTCGTGATCTACGACCGCACCTGGTACGGACGGGTGCTGGTCGAGCGCATCGAGGGCTTCGCCACCCCGGCCGAGTGGCAGCGCGCCTATGACGAGATCAACGACTTCGAGGACCAGCTCGTCGAGCACGGCTTCTACGTCGCCAAGTTCTGGCTGCACATCTCCGCCGACGAGCAGCTGGCCCGATTCCAGGCCCGCGAGAGCACCCCGGAGAAGGCCCACAAGATCACCGAGGAGGACTACCGCAACCGGGAGAAGTGGGATGAGTACGTCCAGGCCGTCGACCAGATGGTGGTGCGCACGTCATCCAGCGACTCGCCCTGGCACATCGTCCCAGCCAACGACAAGCTCACCGCCCGGCTCGAGGTACTGGACCATGTGCGCACCGGGCTGAAGCGGGCGCTGCGCACGCTGCCCTGATCCGCTGGGCCAGCAGCGGGTTCCGCCGTCAGTGGTGGTCGCGCCCGGCGATCTCGGTGAGCACCTCGGCCACGCGTGCACCGCTGCGCCCGAAGTACTGCGGCGCCAGGTAGTCGTCCATGAACGCCGTCACGTCCGGGGTGATGAGCGGCCGTGCCCGGATCATGTCGACCATCTCGTCGAAGGACTCCGGGTGGTAGCCGATGCGCTCGGCGAAGATGTAGGACTCCGCGCTGCCCGGCAGGTACTCGGCGATCCGGTCGGCGAGCAGCCAGCGCGGGAAGATCACCGGCTTGCCCAGGGCCCATGCCTCGTACACGGTCGTTCCGAAGTCGGCGACCACGATGTCCGCCCGAGGCATCGAGGCGCCCGTCGGTGTGTGGTCGGTGCGGTTGCGCGGATGCACCGAGACGTCGATCCACGCGAGTTTCGACAGGGCGCGCAGGTAGTTCTCGAACGCGGGGAAGCTTGACGTCGAGCGACCGGTCTCACCGCGCTTGCGCCGGTTGTGGGTCGGCGCCCACAGCACGCGCGGCTTCGGCTCGCCCATGAGCCGGCGCGGGGGCGGCGGCACCTGCCGGATCAGGTCGTCGAGTCGCGGCCACCCCACGACGTGGATGCGGTCCTCGCCGAGCTTGATCGCCGGTGACTCAATCAGCCGCCGTTTGAGCCACTGCCCCGGCACGAGCAGGTGCTGGCGCTGGTTGGCAAGCCGCTTGCCCTGACCATCGGATGACCACAGGTAGTTCTTGTCCGCGACGCCGTGGCTCATGACCACGTCAGCCCGGGGCCGGATGAACAGGCAGAAGTTGAGCGCCCCGGGCCGGTAGTCGCCACGCTCGGGCTTCGGGTCGGGCAGATGCGGATCGATGAGGTCCAGCAACTGCGCCTGGACGCCCTGGTAGGAGTCGGCACGGTCCAGCACGAAATGGATCGGGCGCGACATGGCGCACAGGCTACCGAGGACGCGGGCGGGGTGCGCGCGTGACTCGCGGGGGCCCGCTCGTGGTGTCCAGCTCCTGCCGATCGGTCCGGATCCCGGAGGATTCCCGGTCGCGGATCCGGAGCGATCCGGCACTGGGCCACCCGATGGCGGACCGATCGAATGGGTGGGGCGCGCTGGCCGGGTCGCCGTGAGCGTGCGACACGCCGCGTCTCATCATGCGAACGGAGGTGGACAGATCGCCGGGCTTAGGGCAGCCTGTCCGTCATGACGACGGCCGGGCGCGCGACGGACACCCTTGTGGTGCGCCGTCACGTCGACCTGTGCCGCATGCAGTCGTGCATGTGTTGCGCCTGATCCTGCAGATCCCCTCCGGACGCTGCGGTCGACAAGGCGCCGGACACCCATGATCCCGCGCCCCGCTTGAGCGCATGCGTCCTCCGAACCCCGGAGAACGCTCATGACCGACACACCCACATCTCCCCCCCGGCCCGTCCGGGCCCCACGCGATGAGGGCCAGTGGGCCCTGGGCTCCACGACGCCTCTCAACGCGAACGAGGAGTTCAAGGTCGCCGACAACGGCCTGAACGTGCGCGAGCGGATCGAGAGCGTCTACTCCCGCCAGGGGTTCGCCAGCATCCCCGCCGACGACCTGCGCGGCCGGATGCGCTGGTGGGGCCTCTACACGCAGCGCCGGCCGGGAATCGACGGCGGGCGTACCGCGAGCCTGCCGCCCGAGGAGCTCGACGACGAGTTCTTCATGCTCCGGATCCGCTCCGACGGCGGCGCCCTCAGCAGCGAGCAGGCGCGGACGATCGGCAGGATCTCAGGCGAGTTCGCCCGCGGGACCGCCGACATCACCGACCGCCAGAACATCCAGCTGCACTGGATCCGGATCGAGGACGTCCCGGAGATCTGGCGGCGGCTGGAGGCCGTGGGCCTGAGCAGCACCGAGGCGTGCGGCGACACGCCGCGCGTGGTCCTGGGCTCCCCCGTCGCCGGCGTCGCCGCCGACGAGATCATCGATGGGACCTCGGCGATCGAGGCGATCGTCGCCCGCTACGTCGGCGACCCCGCGTACGCGAACCTGCCCCGCAAGTTCAAGTCCGCAGTCTCCGGGTCGCCGCGCCACGACGTCGCCCACGAGATCAACGACGTGTCGTTCGTGGGGGTCGTGCATCCCGAGCATGGCCCGGGGTTCGACGTGTGGGTCGGCGGCGGACTGTCGACCAACCCGATGCTCGCCCAGCGCCTCGGTGCGTGGGTGCCGCTGGATGAGGTCCCCCAGGTGTGGGGCGGGATCATCGAGATCTTCCGCGACTACGGGTACCGCCGGCTGCGCAACCGGGCGCGACTGAAGTTCCTCGTCGCCGACTGGGGCGCGGCGCGGTTCCGCGAGGTGCTGGAGACCGAGTACCTGCGGCGCCCGCTCATCGACGGACCGGCGCCGGACCCGGTCCCGGCCGGGGCGCGCGACCACGTCGGCATCCACCCGCAGCGCGACGGCCGGGTCTACGTCGGGGCCGCACCGACCGTGGGGCGGATCAACGGCGAGACCCTCGGGCGGCTGGCCGACCTGGCGCAGGAGTTCGGCTCCGGGCGGATCCGCCTGACAGCCCAGCAGAAGCTGGTGATCCTCGACGTCGCCCCCGAGCGAGCCGACGACCTCGCCGACCAGTTGGGCGACGTCGGCCTGCAGGTCCACCCGCACGAGATCCGGCGCTCGACCATGGCCTGCACCGGGATCGAGTTCTGCAAGCTGGCGATCGTCAACACCAAGGACACCGCGCGGGTCCTGATCGAGACGATCGAGGTGCGCCGGCCCGACCTGGACGTCCCCCTGGCGGTGCACGTCAACGGCTGCCCCAACTCGTGCGCCCGCTTCCAGGTGGCCGACATCGGGCTCAAGGGGATGCTCGTCCCCGACGACTCCGGAACCCCCGTCGAGGGCTTCCAGGTGCACCTCGGTGGTTCGCTGGGCCACGCCGCCGGATTCGGTCGCAAGCTGCGGGCCCTGAAGGTGACCGCGGACGAGCTGCCCGATTTCGTCGACCGCGTCACCGGCCGGTACCTCGAGCAACGCACCGAGGGCGAGCAGTTCGCCGACTGGGTCGTCCGCGCCGACGAGCAGGCCCTGCGATGAGCGCCTTCCCCGCCCTCGACCACCGGTGTGAACGGAATCGACCATCAGATCGTCGATTCCGTTCACACGGATGCCACGTCGGCCACAGCCACAGCCACAGCCCGCAGCCGCCGGGAACGGGCGGTGCCCTACCACTGCCCGTACTGCGCCGAGGAGGACCTGCTCCCGCTCGGGGCAACCCCGGGCGCCTGGCACTGCCGCACGTGCACCCGCATGTTCTCGGTGAAGTTCCTGTGGCATGGCGCCCCTGACTCCCACATGGCCGCCCACCAAGGACGCCGACGCCGAACCGACTCCGACTGGAGGAACCCGATGACCACGACCGACATCCGCGGTGCGCACCCGCGGCAGGTGGCTGAGGGTGCGGCGGTCGTCGCGCGCTTCGCCGACCCCTACGACCAGGCGCGCATCGCCCTTGCCTGGGCCCACGACGAGTTCGGCAACGACCTGGTCCTGGCCTCGAGCATGGGCGACGAGGTGCTGGTGCACCTGGCCAGCGAGGTGATCCCCGAGGTGAACACCCTGTTCATCGACACCGGCTACCACTTCGCCGAGACCCTGGGCACGGCCGCCGCCTACGACGCAGTCCGGCCGATCACGCTGATCACGCTCACGCCCCGGCAGACCGTGGCCGAGCAGGACGCCACCGAGGGTGCCGACCTCTTCGCCCGCGACCCCGACCGCTGCTGCGCCCTGCGCAAGGTCGAGCCGCTCGAGCGCGGCCTGGCCCCGTTCGCCGCCTGGATCACCGGCATGCGCCGCGCCGACGCCCCCACGCGCACCGACATCGAGGTGATCGGATGGGACGCCAGGCGGTCGAAGGTGAAGCTCAACCCGCTGGCCGCGTGGACCGACGAGGACGTCTCGGCCTACGCCGAGAGCCACGACGTCCTGCTCAACCCGCTGCGCCAGGTCGGCTACGCGTCGATCGGGTGCGCCCCCTGCACGAATCCCACTGCCCCTGGAGACGATCCCCGATCCGGCCGCTGGTCGGGCCGGGCCAAGACGGAATGCGGGTTGCACACATGAGCACCACGATCCTCAAGGCCACCCAGCCGACCCTGGCTGTCGACCACCTGTCGGCGCTGGAGAGCGAGGCCATCCACATCATGCGGGAGGTGGCCGGCGAGTTCGAACGCCCGGCGCTGCTGTTCAGCGGCGGCAAGGACTCGGTCGTGATGCTGCACCTGGCCATCAAGGCGTTCCACCCCGCGCGCGTGCCGTTCACGGCGGTCCACGTCGACACCGGCCACAACTTCCCGGAGGTCCTGGAGTACCGCGACGCCACGGTCGCGCGCACGCGGACGCGGCTGGTCGTGGCCCACGTCCAGGACTGGATCGACCGCGGCGTGCTGCGGGAGCGTCCCGACGGCACGCGCAACCCACTGCAGACGGTCCCGCTGCTCGACACGATCAGCGCCCACAGGTTCGACGCCGTGTTCGGCGGCGGTCGGCGCGACGAGGAGAAGGCCCGGGCAAAGGAGCGCATCTTCAGCTTGCGCGACGAGTTCGGCCAGTGGGACCCGAGACGGCAGCGCCCGGAGCTGTGGGACCTGTACAACGGCAGGCACGCCCCCGGCGAGCACGTCCGGGTGTTCCCGCTGTCGAACTGGACCGAGGGCGACGTGTGGCGCTACATCGAGCGCGAGGGCATCGAGCTGCCCAGCATCTACTACGCCCACGACCGAGCGGTCTTCCTGCGCAACTCCATGTGGCTCACGGCCGGCGAGTGGGGCGGCCCCCGGGGCGACGAGACGGTCGAGGTGCGCCGGGTCCGCTACCGGACCGTCGGCGACATGTCATGCACGGGCGCGGTGGACTCCGACGCCACGACGGTGGCCGAGGTGATCACCGAGGTCGCGGCCAGCCGGCTCACCGAACGGGGCGCGACCCGCGCCGACGACCGCATGTCCGAGGCGGCCATGGAGGATCGCAAGAAGGAGGGGTACTTCTGATGGCGCACGAGCTGCTCCGCCTGGCCACCGCCGGGTCCGTCGACGACGGCAAGTCCACGCTCGTGGGCCGGCTGCTCTACGACACGAAGTCGATCCTGGCCGACACCATGGACGCGATCGAGCAGGTCAGCCGCGACCGGGGCCTTGCAGCGCCGGACCTCGCGCTCCTGACCGACGGCCTGCGCGCCGAGCGCGAGCAGGGCATCACGATCGACGTGGCCTACCGGTACTTCGCCACACAGAACCGGTCGTTCATCCTGGCCGACACCCCCGGGCACGTGCAGTACACGCGCAACATGGTGACCGGGGCCTCCACCGCCGAGCTCGCGCTGATCCTCGTGGATGCCCGTAACGGTGTGGTCGAGCAGACCCGCCGGCATGCTGCCATCAGCGCCCTGCTGGGCGTGCGGCACATCGCGGTGGTGGTCAACAAGATGGATCTGGTCGGGTTCGACCGCGACGTGTTCGAGTCGATCCGCTCGGAGTTCGACGCGTACGCCCGCGCGCACGGCGTCGATGACGTGGTGGCGATCCCGATCAGCGCCCTCGACGGCGACAACGTCGTGACCCGATCGGCCCGGACCGCCTGGTACCGGGGTCCGACCCTGCTCGAGCACCTGGAGGCTGTGCCGGTCGGCAGCGACCCCGCCCGACAGCCGTTCCGGTTCCCGGTGCAGTACGTGATCCGCCCGCAGGACGCCGAGCACCACGACTACCGGGGCTACGCCGGACGGGTCGAGGCCGGAACGGTGTCCGTGGGGGACTCCGTGGTCATCGCCCCCAGCGGGGCGCGATCGACGGTGGTCGCGATCGACACCTACGACGGGCCGTTGGCCTGGGCGCAGGCGAGCCAATCGGTCACCCTCCGACTGGCCGATGACATCGACATCTCCCGCGGCGACCTGCTGGCTGCGGCGCAGGCGGCGCCCGAGGTCGTCCGGGACGTGGGCGCGACGGTCACGGTCCTCGCCGAGCAGGCGCTGGTGCCCCGCCAGCGACTGCTGCTCAAGGCCGGCTCGCGCACCGTCCGGGCGTTGGTCGAGAGCATCGAGAGCCGGCTGGACATCGACACCCTCGAGGCGCGTGCGGGTGTCGACCGACTCGGTCTCAACGACATCGGGGAGGTGCGGATCCGCCTGGCCGAACCGGTCGCGTTCGACCCCTACGACGAGATCCGGTCCACTGGCGCGTTCCTGCTCATCGACGAGCAGACCGGGGCCACCGTGGCCGCCGGGATGGTCCGGACGACGGCCGCATGAGCACCACGTCAACCGGGGCTGAACCCACCGCACGCTATCCGCTGCTGCTGGACCTGGCAGGGCGCGCGACGCTCGTGGTCGGCGGCGGGCCGGTCGCCGCGCGCCGGGCGGCCGGGCTCCTGGCAGCCGGGGCGCAGGTGACCGTGATCGCCCCGGCGATCTGCGAGGACCTCGTCGACCTCGTGGCCGGGGGCGAGGTGACCTGGTGGCAGAGGGAGGCCTCGGCCGACGACGTGACGGCCAGCCCAGCCGCGGGGATCCGGGCAGGCGACCGGGTCCTCGATGGCGGGCCCGGCAAGGCGGCGGGGCAGGTCGAAGGGCCCCAGTGGTGGCTGGTCCACACCGCAACCGGGGACCGGCACGTGGATGCGGCGATCGCCCGTCGGGCCGACGATGTCGGGATCTGGTGCGTCCGCGCCGACCGGGCCGCGGACTCCGCTGCGCACGTCCCGGCGCTGGCCACCGGGCCCGACGGCGTGCAGGTGGCGGTCTCCGGTGGCGGCGACCCGGGACGCGCCCGCGCCATCCGCGACGCGATCAGCGACCTGCTGGCCACAGGCGCCCTCCCCCTGCGCCGCACCCGTCGCCCCGCCCCCGGCTCGCGTCGGGTTCGAGCGGATCGCGTCGGCGTGAACCCCCCGCGGTCCGACCCAGAACCCAGCAGACCCGACACGATCCCGGTGGTGGGGCGCGTCGTGCTGGTCGGGGGTGGGCCGGGGGATCCCGGGTTGATCACCGTTGCTGGGCGGCAGTGGTTGGCTCGAGCTGACGTCGTCGTCACCGACCGGCTCGGCCCGACCAGTCTCCTGTCGGAGCTGGGCGCGGACGTCTCGATCATCGATGTGGGCAAGACCGCAGGCAACCACCCGATCCCTCAGCACGAGATCAACCGGATCCTGGTCGAGCACGCCCGGGCCGGTCGTACGGTCATCCGGCTCAAGGGCGGGGATCCGTTCGTCCTCGGCCGCGGCGGCGAGGAGGCCCTGTACTGCCTGGCCCACGCCGTCCCGGTCGAGGTGGTGCCGGGGGTGACGTCCGCAGTGAGCGTCCCCGCGGCCGCGGGGATCCCGGTGACCCACCGTGGGATCACCACGTCGCTGGTCATCGCCAGTGCGCATGCCGGCGCCGGACAGGCACTCGACGCCGCCCGGAGCGCACCCCACGACGCAACCCTGGTGCTGCTCATGGGCCTGTCCGGGCTCGCCGGGACCATGCAGGAGCTGATTGCGGCCGGGCGCGACCCGCGCACCCCGGTCGCGGTCATCAGTGACGGATGGACCCCTCGGCAGCGCACCGTGACCGGCACCCTGGCCGTCATCGCCGGGGCCGTGGCCGCCGCCGCCCTGCCCGGCCCTGCCGTGATCGTGGTCGGGGACGTCGTCGACCTTCGGGCAGAACTCGGCGACCTCGCCGGCGTGCCGCGGGTTGAGATCGGGAAGGCTGGGTAACCATAGGGACGATGTCACTGACACTGCTGGCCCACGGATCGCCGGACCCCCGGCACGCGCGCGACGTCGCGTCACTGGCGGGGCGGCTCAAGGTGGCCGGGATCCCCACGCGCACCGCCTACCTCGATCACCACGAGCCGGGTCCCGCCCAGGCGGCGCAGTCGTGGCGCGAGGCGGGGGCAGCCGACACCACGGTCGTCCCGCTGCTCATCAGCCCGGCCTACCACGCGCGGGTCGACGTCCCCGCAGCGATCACCGCCATGCGGTCCGCCGCGCCCGGGCTCGGCGTCGCCGCAGCAGAACCAGTCGGGCTGCACCCGTTGCTGCTCAGCGCGGCTGCCGAACTGATCGCCGCCTCCGGCCTGCCCGTCGACGGCCGCACCGGGATCATCCTCGCGGCAGCCGGCTCCCGCGACCTGCGCGCCGTTGGGGCCATGGAGTCGCTGTTCCGCACCCAGGGCCCTGCCCTGGCCGACTCACTGGGAGCGCGCGCGGTGCGCGCTGCCTACCTCGACGGTGGCCGACCGCTGGGCAGGATGCGCACGCTCATGCGCTGCGTGGACGGCTGCACCTCGTTCATCGTGGTGCCGATGGTGATCGCCGACGGGATCCTGCGCGACCGGATCGTCACGGCGGCCGACCGGCATGACACCCCGGTCACGCCCGGCGTCCTGGCCGACACGAACGCGGTGGCCGACCTCGTGGTCCTGCGCGCCGGGTCTGCGCCAGCGCCCACGCGCGCAGCATCCCCGTCGCGCGCCCGCCGCTGAGCGGCAGCTCCCGCTACCCGCTGATCCCCATCGCAGCCAGGATCACAGCCTGCGTCTGCGCCTCCTCGTCGAGGGCCGCGTAGCGACCGGCCGCCCCGCCGTGGGATCCCTCCTCGAGTGCCACCCGCAGGAGCACCCCGCCCCGACGGCCCGGGACCTCGACCGCGCCCTGCTGCGGATCCGTCGCCCGCAACCGGGCGACCCACTTCGCCGGCTCATGGACCATGACCCGGGGGTCGTGGACCGCTCCGGTGGCCAGGATGAACGGCCGGCGACCGGCGGGCGGGACGTTGTCGTACGGCGAGTAGTCGACCATCCACGCGTACTGCTCGGGCACCGCGGGGTTGCCCCACTCCTCCCACTCCCCCACGGTCAGCGGCAGCTCCGAGTCCAGCATCGAGTTGACCACGTCGACGAAGGGCACCTCGGCGATGACACCAGCGAAGGCCTCCGGGTCGAGATCCATGCTCGCGGCGACCAGCAGCCCCCCGGCCGACCCACCGCGGGAGACGATCCGGGAGCCGTCCACCGCAGCGTCGGGGCCCGAACCCAGGGCCCGGGCGACGTCGACGAAGTCCCGGAACGAGTTGGCCTTGGTGGCCATGTGCCCGCCGTCCCACCAGCGTCGGCCGAGCTCGCCACCGCCCCGCACGTGCGCGTGGGCCCAGACCACCCCTCGGTCCAGCAGGCTGGGAAGCGCCCGGCTGAATGTCGGGTCGTAGGCGTACTCGTATGCGCCGTAGCCGTACAGCAGGCAGGGCGCTGTCCCGTCCAGCGGCGTCACGCGGTGGGCGACCAACGTGACCGGGACCTGCTCCCCGTCGCGGGCCGTCACCCACTGCTCGGTCACGACGTAGTTGCCGGCATCGTGGTTGGGTGACTCGCCCCGGTGGCGCACGACCGGCTCAGCAGCGGCGGTCGAACGGATGGTCGGTCCAGGTCGGCGGATCGACCCGGCTCTGCACCACGACGGTCACGAAAGTCGCGTCGAACTCCTCGTTGGCGCCCAGCTCGATGGACCCCCCCGGGGCGGCGCGCAGCACGTGCGCCTTCGACCAGTCCAGCCCTGATGCAGCCAAGGGAACCACGTAGAGGGCTGGGCGCCCGGACTCGCGCAGGCCGAGCACCACGTGGCCGGCGAAAGCATCGACGGCCAGCAGGCGCCGGACCGGCCCCGCCTGCGGGTCCAGGTCGGAGCCCGCCACCTCGACATCACCCGGGAGCGGCGCGTCGATGGCCGAGCGCCAGGCCGAGGGGTCGGTCGCCTCGAGGCCCACCCAGCTGAGCGTGAACTCCCGCGCCCCCCCGTGGTTGGTCACGACGAGGAAGGGCTGCGGACCGCCGGGAACTGACTCGACGGCGTACTCATGCCCCTCCCGGCGACCCCCGACTGCGGTCGGTGCGGCGGTCGGGTCCTGCGCCGGGATGGCCCAGGTCTCGGCGCTGTCCCGGCTCCCGGCGTGGATCAGCACCCACCGCCCGCACCGGGTCGTGCGCACCGACAGCTCGAAGCGCCGGTCCTCCTCCTGCTAGCACCAGCACATCGGTCGCCGGGTCGGTCCCGACCAGGTGGCGCCACACCTGGTGGGGCCGGTACACGTGGTCCACCACGGTGTAGAAGAAGGTGCGCCCATCGGCGGACCAGGCGCCCCCGTAGTAGGTGCGCTCCATCCGCTCGGGCAGGTCCGTGCCCGTGGCCACGTCACGGAAGCGGAGCTGGTAGAGCTCCTCGCCGGTGGCGTCGAACGACCAGGCCAACAGCGATCCGTCCGGGCTGACCTCGCGCACCCCGACCTCGCCGTAGGAGGATCCCGCCGCTGCCGCCTCGACGTCGAGGTCCACGAGCGTGGTCCACGCCCCCGCCCCCGACCGCCGTTGGAACTGGCCGAGCTGGGCACCATCGGGCATCACGTCCCGGAACTGCGCGGCACCGCAGGCGTGCGCCGGTCCCACCTCGGTCAGAGGCGTGCGGGAGACCATCTCCGTGAAGAGCCGCCGGCGCAAGGGCTCCAACGGTGCGGTGGCCGCGGCGTAGTGGTCGAGCTCAGCGCGAAGGTAGCCCATGAAGTCCTCGCCCCCCTCGGCCATCCACGCGAACTCGTCAGGGACGTCGCGGCCATGCAGGTGCCGGACATGGGGGCGCGTGGGTGCCACAGGAGGGGTGACCATGACGGCCGAACCTAGCAGGGTCCACGGGCCTTGCCGGACGCTGACACAGTGCGCAGGGAATCCGATGGTGCGTCGGCTATCCTGCGCACGTCCTTCCGACCCGGGGTGGGGGAATCACCCGCCGGAGGCGGACCCCCGGCCATAGTGCCCTGCCATCGGAGGCACCGATGAACCTCCTCCCACTTCGACGCATCTCCGTCGCCGCCGGAGTCACCTGCGCGCTACTGGTGCCGATCGCCGCCGTGCACGCCGATGAGTCCCCGTCAGCCGTCCCGAGCGCGGTCCCGATCGCCGCCGAGTCACCGGCGTTCACCGTCGGCATCACCGACGACGTCGACTCGCTGAACCCGTTCACGGGCATCGTGTCGACCTCCTACGAGATGTACCAGCTCATGTACCCGACGCTCACGGAGAACTCGGCTGCCGACTTCTCGCCGGGGCCCGGCCTGGCTGAGTCCTGGGAGGAGTCCGCGGACAAGACGACCTGGACGTACAAGATCCGCCCGGGGCTGACGTGGAGCGACGGCACGCCCCTGACCGCCCGGGACGCGGCGTACTCGTTCAACCGGATCATCGACGGCGACTACGAGCAGACCAACTACGGCAGCTACGTGGCCAACATCACCAAGGCCGAGGCGACCGACGACACCACCCTGGTCCTGACCGTCGAGAAGCCCTCGCCGATCATGGAGAACCTGGCCGTCTACATCCTGCCCGAGCACATCTGGAAGGACATCGACGGCAAGGAGGTCCGCTCCTACGAGAACGAGCCGACCGATGGCCAGCCCATCGTGGGCCACGGTCCCTACGTTCTCATCGAGCGGGAGAAGGGCCAGTTCATCCGCTTCACGGCCAACCCCGACTACTACGGCGGCGCTCCGGCTGTCGAGGAGCTCACCTTCCGAGTCTACAAGAACGGCGACGCCGTGGCCCAGGCCCTGCGCAAGGGCGAGATCGACTTCGCAGACGAGCTGCAGGCCAACGTCTTCGACGCGATCAAGGACGAGGAGGGCATCACCGCCGTCAACGCCGCCTACTACGGATTCAACGAGATCGGCATGAACGTCGGTGCGGCCCTGGCCGATGGCACCCCGATCGGCGACGGCAACCCGGCGTTGAAGGACAGGCGGGTGCGCCAGGCGATCAACCACGCCATCGACCGCCAGACCCTGGTGGAGAAGGTGGCGGTGTACGGCACGCCGGGCAGCACGATCATCCCGCCGCTCTACGCCGCACAGCACCTCGAGCCCAGCAACCCCTTCACCTACGACCCGGCCAGGGCCGGGGAGCTGCTCGACGAGGCCGGCTACCCCCTCGGCCCCGACGGCACGCGGGTCGGCCCGGACGGCACGCCCCTGACCCTTCGCCTCCTGGGCCGCCAGGAGTCCCAGACCTCCCAGCAGACCGTCCAGTTCGTCGAGGGGTGGCTCGAGGAGATCGGCATCGCGGTCGACACCAAGATCGTCACCGAGGACACCCTGATCGAGCTCAACGGCGAGGGCCGCTTCGACCTGTTCGAGTGGGGCTGGGTCGTGGAGCCCGACCCCGACTACCAGCTGTCCACCTTCACCTGCGCCCAGCGCTCCTCGAAGGAGGACGGCACCATCTACGCCGGGCTGTCCGACTCGCACTTCTGCAACGAGGAGTACGACCGCCTCTACGCCGAGCAGGCGCTGGAGACCGACCCGGCCAAGCGCACCGAGATCGTCAAGGCGATGCAGCAGATCGTCTACGACGAGGCGCCGTATGCCATCACGTTCTACTACGACCTGCTCCAGGCCTACCGCTCGGACCGCTTCACGAACTTCGTCCAGCAGCCCACGGACGCCGGTCCGCTGCTGTTCCAGTTCGGCACGTGGTCCTACCAGTCGATCACCCCGGCGGGGGCCGAGGACGGCCAGGCAGAGCAGTCCTCGACAGCGGGGGGCATCAACCCCGCGCTGCTGGCCGGCCTCGGAGCCCTCGTCGTGGCCGGGATCGCGGCAGTCGTCCTGATCTCGCGACGCCGATCCTCCGACGAGGACACCGAGTAGGCATGGGGTCCACCGCGGATACAGCGGCGGCCCGGCCGTCGCCGACCAGCGCAGAGGAGGCATCGACGCGAACCCCCGGGATGAGCCCCGGGGCCCGCTACGCCCTGCGCTCGGTCGGCTCCGGGCTCGCGACCCTGGCCTTCGTGGTGGTGTTCAACTTCGTCCTGTTCCGGATGCTGCCCGGAGACCCGATCGGGCTCTACACGCGGGGCCGCAACGTGGCCCCCGAGCAGATCGCCGAGCTGCGCGCCGAGCTCGACAAGCCCATCACCGAGCAGTTCCTGACCTACATCTCCAACCCGTTCGCGTCCACGATCAACTCCGCCCGGTTCAACCGGCCGGTGTGGGAGCTGATCGGCGACCGGGTCGGCTCGACCCTCCTGCTGGTCGGGACCGCGATCCTGCTGGCCTCCATCTTCGGGACGCTGATCGGGATCCGGGCGGCCTGGAAGCGTGGCGAGCGCTTCGACAGCGTGTCCTCGGCGGTCACCCTGACGCTCTACGCGATGCCCGAGTTCTGGCTGGGCATGATCCTGCTGATCATGTTCGGGGTGGGCACGGCCATCACACCGGGGATCTTCCCGATCGGCGGGATCATCACCCCCGGCGTCGACCCCGCCAGCTTCGAGGGCGTCCTGAACGTCGCATGGCACATGGTGCTGCCCGTGACCACACTGGCTGCGGTCTACCTGGCCGAGTACGCGCTGGTGATGCGCGCCTCACTCATCGACGAGATGGGCCAGGACTACCTGACGGTGGCGCGGGCCAAGGGACTCAAGGACAAGGTCGTGCGCCGGCGCCACGCCGTGCCGAACGCGATCCTGCCGACCGTGACCTTGATCTTCATGAACCTCGGCTTCGTCATCTCCGGTGCGATCACCGTGGAGACGGTCTTCTCGTGGCCCGGCCTCGGGCTGCTCACCTACGACGCCCTGCGCGGGCCGGACATCGCCCTGCTGCAGGCAACCTTCCTGCTGTTCTCCATCGGCGTGATCGTGGCCAACATCATCGCCGACCTCATGTACGCCGTGCTCGACCCTCGGGTCCGTGCCTGATGACGATGACCCGTCCGGGGTTCGACCCCGTCAGCCCCACCTCAGCGCGACAGGTCACCCGCACCCGTCGGCGCGCCTCCCGCACACGCACCTGGCGGGCGTTCCGGTCCCACCGCGGCGGGATGCTCGGCCTGGTCGTCCTGGTGATCTTCATCGCCCTCGCGCTGCTCGCCCCCGTGCTGTTCCCGCCGAGCACGATCAGCGTCACCCAGGCCACCGGCGAGCCGATGAGCCCGCCGACGGCCGGGTTCCCGCTCGGCACCGACGAGAGCGGGCGCTCGATCCTGGCCCTGATCGTGTGGGGCGCACGGATCAGCCTGGTCGTCGGGCTGGCGGCCACGGTCATGTCGATGTTGATCGGCACCGTGATCGGGATCATGTCCGGGTACTTCCGCGGGGGGTTGGGCCTGGTGCTCAACCGGTTCACCGACTGGTTCCTCGTGATCCCGTTCCTGCCCCTGGCCATCGTCCTGGCCACGGTGCTCGGTGCCTCCCTGATCAACATCATCGTGGTCATCGGGATCACCTCGTGGCCCGGCACTGCGCGGCTGGTCCGCTCCCAGACGCTGAGCATCGGCGCGCGGCCCTACCTGGAGCGCGCCCGGGCCCTCGGCGGCGGCGACGCCCACCTCATGCGCCGGCACATCCTGCCCAACGTGATGCCGCTGGTGCTGGCCAACACCACCCTGATGGTCGCCCTGGCGATCCTCAGCGAGACCACCCTGAGCTTCCTCGGCCTGGGCAACCCGTTGTCCCCGTCGTGGGGCTCGATCCTCGACGGGGCGTTCACCAGCGGGGCCATGACGGTCGGCGCCTGGTGGTACGTGCTGCCACCCGGCCTGTGCGTCGTGGCGGTGGTGCTCGCCTTCACCCTGATCGGCCGCGCACTGGAGGACGTCGTCGATCCGCGCCAGCAGGGGGGCCGCTGATGGCCACCGACGCACCCGGTCCCGCCCTGGAGTTCCGCGACGTCCACATCACCTACCGCGGACGCGACGGCGACGTGCCGGCCGTGCGCGGGGTGGACCTCACGGTAGCCGCCGGCTCCTCGTTGGGCATCGCCGGCGAGAGCGGCAGCGGCAAGTCCACGCTCATCTCCACGGTGCTGCGCCTGCAGCCGAAGTCCGCGACGGTCACCGGCCAGGTGCTCGTCGACGGCGAGGACGTGCTGGGCATGACGTTCAAGCGGCTGCGGGCGCTGCGCTGGGCGCAGGCGAGCATCGTGTTCCAGGGCGCCCTGCACGGGCTCAACCCGCTGCAGCGGATCGGGGAGCAGATCGCCGAGCCGATCACCGTCCACGACCCGAAGGCGGCGCGGGGTGACGTCGACCGCCGCGTCGGCGAGCTGCTCGAACAGGTCGGACTCCCGCCCGCTCGGGCCCGGGCGTACCCGCACCAGCTCTCCGGGGGCCAACGTCAGCGCGTCATGATCGCGATGGCCCTGGCCTGCCGTCCACGGCTGATCGTGGCCGACGAGCCCACCACCGCCCTGGACGTCATGGTCCAGGCCCAGGTCCTGAAAGTCCTGACCGATCTGGTCGACGAGCTCGACCTGACCCTTGTGCTGATCTCCCACGACCTCTCGGTGCTGGCCGACGTCTGCCAGCGCGCTGCGGTCATGTACGCGGGGCGGATCGTGGAGTCCGGTCCCGCCGCCGACGTGTTCGAGCGCTCGGCGCACCCCTACTCACGTGCCCTGGCCGGGGCCTTCCCGAGGATCGGGGACACGAGCTTCCGCTACGCGCCCTCCGGGCTCCCCGGTGACCCCCCATTCCCCGGCGACGTGGGCGATGGCTGCTCGTTCGCGCCACGCTGTCCCAGTGCGCGCGAGGACTGCCTGACCGGCACCCTCGAGCTCGCTGCGGTGGCCGAGGGTCGGATGGCGGCCTGCCGCCACCCGTTGGCCGACGATCGGGCGGAAGCGCACCGAGGTGACGCATGACGTCGCCCGCCCTCGAGGCCCGCGACCTGCAGGTCAGCTTCCACACCGGTCGCCACACCTCCGCGCGAGCCGTGGACGGGGTGAACCTCACGCTCATGCCCGGCCAGATCCTCGCCCTCGTCGGTGAGTCCGGGTGCGGCAAGTCCACGCTGGCGCGGGCACTGCTGGGGCTGCAGCCCCTGGCCGCGGGAGAGGTGCTCGTCGACGGCGAGGCGCTGCCCACCTCCCGGTCCGGGCTGAAGGCCTACCGCCGCCGGGCGCAGCTGGTGCTCCAGGACCCGATGGGGTCGCTGAACCCACGGATGACCGTCTACGAGTCGGTGGCCGAGGGGCTGCGCATCCACGGGGTCGACCGCGAGGAGGAGCGGGTTTCCGAGGCATTGTCGCGGGTGGGGATGCGCCCGCCGGAGCGCTTCTTCGCCCGCTACCCCCACGAGCTGTCCGGGGGGCAGCGCCAGCGCGTCGTGATCGCCGGGGCCCTGGTGCTCGAGCCGGAGATCCTCGTCGCCGACGAGCCCGTGTCCAGCCTGGATGCCTCGGTACGGGGGGAGATCCTCGCCCTGCTGCTGCGGCTGCGCGACGAGCTGGGCCTGTCGATCCTGATCGTGACCCACGACCTGGGCCTGGCCTGGAACGTGGCCGACCGGATCGCGGTCATGTACCTCGGGCGGATCATCGAGGAGGGGACCACCGAGGAGGTCCTGGCCGAGCCGAAGCACCCGTACACGCAGGCGCTGCTCTCGGTCGTGCCCGAGATCGAACGCCTCGAACCGATCGTGCTGGTCGGCGAGCCCCCGGACCCCGCGCGCATCCCCGCCGGCTGCCGGTTCCATCCTCGCTGCCCAGTGCTGCAGTCCGGGCTCCCGGACGCGGTCGCGGGCCGCTGCCGCGGCGAGTCCCTCCCGCTGCTCCCGGTGCAGTCCGGGCACGCCGCAGCCTGCTTCGCTCTGGGCTGAGGGGTTCCGGGGTACGTGTCGACACGCGATCCTGTTCCCTCCCGCGAGGTCGAGCGGTGCCGCCCGGTCCGCGGAGCTCCGGTCAGGTGCCGTCCCCGCCCGCCTGCCTGGCATGGGCGGCAACCGCGGCGGACATCCGGTCCACTGCCTCGGTGAGCACCTCCTGCGAGCAGGCGAGGTTGAGCCGGGCGTGCCCGATGCCGCCGCGCCCGAACGGGCGCCCTGCGGTGAGCGCGACCCGGCCCCGCTCGATCAGGATCTCAGCCGGGTCCTGGCCCAGGCCCACACCTCGCAGGTCCAGCCACGCAAGGTAGGTCGCCTCCGGGATCCGGTAACGCACCCCGGGCAGCCGTTCGGCGAGGAGCTCGGCCAGCAGCGCCCGGTTCGAGGCGATGTTCGCGTTGACGGCGTCGAGCCAGGACGGGTCCGATCGGTATGCGGCCGAGTGCCCGATCACGCCGAGGTGGCTGCCGCCGTACGCGACGGAGTCAGGCAGCCGCTTCAGCTGGGCACGGCTCGCCGGACCACTGACGATCAGGCCCGCCTTGAGGCCAGCGAGGTTGAATGCCTTGGCCGCCGAGGTGACAACGAAGCCGTGGTCGGCGACCGCGAACCACGGTACGAATGTCGCACCGTCCGGGACCAGCGGCGCATGCACCTCGTCGACGATCACCAGGGCGCCTCGACGCTGCGCGGACTCCGCGACGGCCGCGAGCTCCTCGGCGGTGTGGACGACCCCGGTCGGGTTGTGCGGGCTGCACAGGAGCAGGACCGTGCGCCGGGACGCGGCATCGGTCGGGTTCGCGGCCAGGGCCGCATCGATCGCGGCCACGTCCACAGCGGCCCTCGTCCGTGAGGGCGACCGCCACCACCTTGCGACCTGCCTCCCGGCTGAACGCCGCGAAGGGCGGATAGACCGGACTCGGGATCACGACTGTTCCCCGCGGCGGGCAGAACCGCTCGACCAGGACCCGGATCCCGGTCATGACATCCGCGCACAGGCCCATGTGACCCGGGTCCGCGTGCCAGTCCCATCGCGCGAGGGCGAATTCGGCCAGGGCCTCCTTGTACGTGGTCCCGAAGTTCGGGTATCCGGTGTCGCCTGACCGCACGGCCTCGGTCAGTGCCTCGACCACCTCAGGCGCGGGAAGCACGTCCATCTCGGCGACCCACACCGGCAGGACGTCCGGATCGTAGTACTGCCACTTGATCGACGTGCGCCGACGTAGCTGCTCAGGGCGTAGGACCTCGAAGGGCGGTGTGACCATGGGCCCATCGTGACGCACCCAACCCCGTCGCGCCGCGTCGCCCGCCCCGCAGACGTGCGCTGCATCTCGGTCGATCACGCGTCCGAGATGCAGCGCAGGTCCGTGTCCGCGACGCAGATGCAGCACAACCTCGTGGGATCGGGGGCCCGGCTCAGCGGCGGTGGTCCTCCAGCGCGGCGCGCAGGGCGTCGTGCGGCAGGGCACGGGCGCGGCGGCCGCGGTGCCCGACGGTGTCCTGGGCATTGAGCATCGAGTCGCCGACCGCCTCCTCGGCTGCGTCGACGCAGGCGACGAACAACGGGTCGAGGTCCGCCCCACCGAGCCCGGCGCCGTCAGGACGCCTGCCCCGCGGTGCGCGCAGGCCCACCGAGACGCCCAGGAAGATCTCGCCGGACCCGTGGTGGGCCACCGAGCCGGCTCGCGCCAGGCCCAGCCCGATCCGCGTGGCCAGCCGCCGGCATCCCTGGGTGTCCAGCGGTGCGTCGGTCACGACGATGCCCAGGCAGGAGCCGGCCGGCGGTGGAACCGCAGCGCTCGTCGGGACACCCGCGGCACCCGTCGACGTGTCCTCGAGCCCGGACCGGCCCAGGAGCCGCCCGACCGGAACGCCGCCGATCGTCAGCCGGTCCCACTGCCCGAAGTTCGTGAGCAGCAGGACGCCGACCGTGTGCCCCGAGGGCAGCACCCTCGACGCCGTGCCGATCCCCCCCTTCCACCCCAGGCAGAGCATCCCGGTGCCAGCCCCGACGGCCCCTGTCGCCGGGCGGTCTGCCGACCCGACCGACGCCCGCGCGGCGTCCCTGGCGGACACGACGTCGTCGAACTCCACCTGCATCGCGCCGGCGTAGCTCAACCACGAGTCGTCGCACTCCCCCACGACCGGGATGACGACGTCGTCGGCAACCTCAGGCACCTCAGCGAGTGCGATCCGGCAGGCCGCGTCGTAGACCCGGCCCAGCTGCATCGTGGAGGTCAGGTAGATCGGGGACTCGACCAGGCCCCACTCCTGGGCGGACTGCCAGCCGGTGCACTCCCCGGCCCCGTTGAGCACCGCCCCGCCCGCGGCCACCGGCCGGGCCCAGAGGTCGCCCCCGAGATCCAGCACGGTGACCCCTGTGCGGGCGATCCCGCGACCCACCGGGGGCGGCGCCTCGTCCCGCACGATCGTGGTGTGGCCGACCCCGACTCCGGGGACGTCGAGCACGGAGTTGGTCGGACCCGGGGGCAGGGTCCCGACGGTGATCCCGAAATCGGCGAGGCTGGTCATGGTCGCCCAGCATGCCACCACTGCGGCACGGGTCGACCCGGAGCGTGATCAGCCGCGCGGACTTGGCAGGATGCAGCACGTGGCCCACGACCCGACGACCGTCGCCCCGATCCCGTTCGTGTGGCATCCGCGGACGCGTCGGCACCTCCCCTCGGCCGAGATCTGGCTGGGTGTGCGGACTCCCGGTACGGAGGTGGTGGAGCGGGTCAACGTCATCCGCGAGGCCCTGATCCGTGCCGGCCACCCGGAGGTCACCGCCAGTGACCCGGACCCCGAGGCCCTGCTCGCCGTGCACTCCGCCGGCCTGATCGAGCACCTGCGCACCATCCACGACGCCTGGGTCGTCGGTGGCTACACGACCGACCCCGGCCAGGACAGGGTCGTGCCCTACGTGTTCCCGACGGAGGCGATGCTCGGCGGGCTGCCCGTCCGACGCCCCACCGCAGCGCATGCCCGCGCCGGGCAGTACTGCTACGACACGATGACCCTGATCGGGCCGGGCACCTGGGACGCCGTCGAGGCCGCTGCCGGGGCCGCGCTGACCGCGGTGGACCTCGTAGCGACGGCCGCATGGGTCGACGGTCCCGGCGATGGCACCAGCGGGCCCGGCGCAGCCCCCATGGCCTATGCCCTGTGCCGCCCGCCGGGTCATCACGCTGCCCGCGAGGCGTTCGGCGGCTCGTGCTACTTGAACAACGCGGCCATCGCTGCCGAGGCCCTCCGGGCCCGGGGCGCCCGCCGCGTCGCCGTCCTGGACATCGACGCCCATCACGGCAACGGCACGCAGGCGATCTTCTACAACCGCGGGGACGTGTTCTACGGATCCGTGCACGTCGACCCGGGCGCGGGCTGGTTCCCGCACTTCATGGGCTTCGCCGACGAGACCGGGTTCCACGGCGGGGCCGGGGCCAACCTGAACATCCCCGTGCCGCCCCGGGCGGGGGACGACCGCTGGCTCGAGGCAGTCCAGGACCTGATCGAGTCAGCCCGGGCGTTCCGCCCCGATGCGCTGGTGGTCTCCCTCGGCGTGGATGCGGCCATCGATGACCCGGAGAGCCCGCTGCGGGTCACCCGCGACGGGCTGCGCGCCGCGGGGATCCTGCTCGGCGGCCTGGGCGTCCCGACGGTGGCCGTCCAGGAGGGCGGCTACCACCTCAAGAGCCTCGGGACCCTGGTGGTCGACACGCTCACGGGCCTGGCCGAGGGCGCAGCGCGCGCGGCCGCCCGCTGAGGCGCTGTCAGTCGTCGTCGTCGCGGGCCAACCAGCTGGCCAGCCGCTCGACCGGCACCTCGAACTCCGGGTGCAGGTCGACGAACGTCACCAGCTGCCCAGCCAGCCACTCGAGGGTGACCTCCTCGTCCCCTCTGCGCCGGACGAGCTCCTCGATGCCCCGATCGGTGTCGTACACGCCAGACCTACTCGAACGCCCGGTCCATGAGTGCCCGGTGCTCCTCCTCATGGCGATGCAGCGACCCCACCGACGGCGACGAGCTCGCGACCCGCGTGACACCCGCGACGGTCCGCATGATCGCCCTGGGCAGGTGCTGGTTCATGAACGGCCACGGGCCCATGTTCTCCGGCTCGTCCTGGACCCAGACGACCTCCGCGTCCCCGAAGCGGTCGAGCATCTCGACCAGCGTGCGGTGCGGCAGCGGGTACATCCGCTCCATGCGCAGGACGGCCACATCGGTGCGCTCGCGCTTGTCGCGCTCGGCCATCAGGTCGAACCCGATCTTGCCCGAGCAGAGCAGGACCCGGCGGATCCCGGCGGGGTCGATGCGCTCCTGCGTGATCCCCCGGTCGTCGAGCACGGCGCGGAAGTAGCCCTCGGTGAAGTCGCGGGTCAGCGACGTCGAGACCTTCGCGCGCAGCAGCGACTTCGGGGTGAACACCACCATCGGCCGGGTCAGCCGCGAGTGCACCTGCCAACGCAGGAGGTGGAAGTAGGACGCCGGGGTCGTCGGCTGGGCGACCGTCATGTTGTCCTGCGCGCACATCGCCAGGAAGCGCTCGATCCGGGCCGAGGAATGATCCGGGCCCTGGCCCTCGTATCCGTGCGGGAGCAGCAGCACCAGCGACGAGCGCTGGGCCCACTTCTGCTCGGCTGAGGTCAGGAACTCGTCGGTGATCGTCTGGGCGCCGTTGACGAAGTCGCCGAACTGCGCCTCCCACATGACCAGCGCGTCGGGTCGCGCCACGCTGTAGCCGTACTCGAAGCCCATCGCGGCGTACTCGCTGAGCAGGGAGTCGTAGACGAAGAGCTTGCCGCCGTGGTTGTAGCACTGCTTGAGCGGCTTGTACTGCCAGCCCGTGCGGGCGTCGACGATGACGGCGTGCCGGTGGCCGAACGTGCCGCGACGGGAGTCCTGGCCGGCCAGGCGCACCCATTTGCCCTCGTTGACCAGCGAGCCGATCGCCAGGGCCTCGCCCATCCCCCAGTCGATCGTGTCGGAGGCCACCATCTCGGCGCGCCGGCGCAGCTGCGGGACCAACCGCGGATGGGCGACGAAGCCCTCGGGAAGGTCGATCTGGCTGCGCACGACGAGGTCGACGACCTCCTGGCTGATCGAGGTGTCGACATCCCACGCCGGGGTCTGCGGCGTGAGCTCCTGGCTCCCGGTGGAGATGACCTCCGCCGAGTTCGCGTTGAACTGCTCGTCGCCGGCGCTGCGGGTCTCCTGGAACACCCGCTCGAGGCGCTCCTGGAAGTCGCGCAGGGCGTCCTCGGCCTCCTCGACGCTGATGTCGCCGCGGCCGATCAGGCCCTCGGTGTACAGCTTGCGGACCGAGCGCTTGGCGTCGATGACCGCGTACATCGTCGGCTGGGTCAGCGACGGGTCGTCGGCCTCGTTGTGCCCGCGGCGCCGGTAGCAGATCATGTCGATCACGACGTCCTTGGCGAACGCCTGGCGGAACTCGTAGGCCATCCGCGCCACGCGCACGACCGCCTCGGGGTCATCGCCGTTGACGTGGAAGATCGGCGCCTGGATCATCCGCGCGACGTCGGTGCAGTACACCGTGGAGCGGCTGTACTTCGGCGAGGTCGTGAACCCGACCTGGTTGTTCACGATCACGTGGATCGTGCCGCCGGTGCGGTACCCCTGCAACTGGCTGAGGTTCAGGGTCTCGGCCACGACACCCTGGCCGGCGAAGGCCGCATCGCCGTGCATGAGCAGCGGCAGCACCGCGTACTTGCGATCCGGCTCGTTCTGGTCCTGCTTGGCGCGCACGATGCCCTCGAGCACCGGGTTGACGGCCTCGAGGTGGCTGGGGTTGGCCGCGAGGGAGACCTTGACCTCGGAGCCGTCCCCGGCGGTGAACGTCCCCTCCGTGCCGAGGTGGTACTTGACGTCGCCGGAGCCCTGGACGCTCTCCACGCCGTAGTTGCCCTCGAACTCGTTGAAGATCCGGGAGTACGACTTGCCCGCGATGTTGGCCAGCATGTTCAGCCGGCCGCGGTGCGGCATCCCGATGCAGACCTCGTCGAGGCCGTCGCTGGCGGCTGCGGACAGCACGGCATCCACGAGCGGGATGACCGACTCGCCGCCCTCGAGCGAGAACCGCTTCTGCCCGACGTACTTGGTCTGCAGGAACGTCTCGAATGCCTCGGCGGCGTTCAGCGTGCGCAGGATGCGCAGCTGCTCGGTGCGCTCCGGCTTCTCCGGGGCCGTCTCGATCCCCTGCTGGATCCACTGGCGCTGCTCGGGGTCCTGCATGTGCATGTACTCGATGCCCACCGTGCGGCAGTACGCGTCGCGCAGCACCTTGAGCACGTCGCGCAGGGTCATGAACTGCTCCCCGGCGAACCCGGCCACGGCGAACTCGCGGTCGAGGTCCCACAGGGTCAGCCCGTGCGCGGCCACATCGAGGTCGGGGTGCTTGCGCTGCTTGTAGTCCAGCGGGTCGATGTCGGCCATCAGGTGGCCGCGCACGCGGTAGGCGTGGATCAGCTCCTGCACGCGCGCGGTCTTGTTGAGGTCCGAGTCGTGGCTGGTCGCGATGTCGGTGGCCCAGCGGATGGGCTCGTACGGGATCCGCAGGGAGGTGAAGATCTCGTCGTAGAACCCGTGCTCGCCGAGCAGCAGCTGGTGCACGCGGCGCAGGAAGTCCCCCGACTGGGCGCCCTGGATGATCCGGTGGTCGTAGGTGGAGGTCAACGTGAGGATCTTGCTCACGCCGGCGCGGGCGAGCGTCTCCTCGGCCGCACCCTGCCACTCGGCCGGGTAGTCCAGCGAGCCGACGCCCACGATCAGTCCCTGGCCGGACATGAGGCGCGGAACTGAGCTGACGGTGCCGATCGTCCCGGGGTTGGTCAGGGTCGCGGTGGTCCCGGCGAAGTCATCGGCGTTGAGGGCCCCGGTGCGGGCCTTGCGGACCAGCTCCTCGTAGTTGGCCCAGAAAGCCGCGAAGTCCACCTGCTCGGCGCCCTTGATGCACGGGACGAGCAGCTGGCGGGTCCCGTCCGGCTTGGCGATGTCGATCGCCAGGCCGAGGTTGACCGCCGGGTGCTGTATGACCGCAGGCTTGCCCTCGACGCGCGTGAAGCCGACGTTCATCTCCGGCATGTCGGACAGCGCCCGCACGACCGCGTAGCCGATCAGGTGGGTGAACGACACCTTGCCGCCGCGCCCTCGGGCCAGCTGGTTGTTGATGATGTGGCGGTTGTCGATGAGCAGCTTGGCGGGCAGCGCGCGGACCGAGGTGGCCGTCGGGACCTCGAGGCTGGCCTCCATGTTGACCACGACCCGTGCCGACGGCCCGCGCAGGACCCGCGGCGTGGGGTCGATCGCGGCCGAGCCTGTGGGGCCGGTGGGGATTGAGGACAGGCCCACCTGCGGGGCGACCTGGTCCATCGCCGAGGCGGGGGCCTCGACCTCGTACGCCGGGATGTTGTGCTCAAGCTCGGGCATGACCCCGGGTGCGCGCTCGGGGGTGCCGGGCGCGGCGGGCTCCGACGTCGGGGGGACGTCGTCGCTCGGTGCCCACCCGGTGGTCGGCGCCGGGGCAGTGGTGGCCGGGGACTCCACGACGATCAGCGGGGCTCCGAGCGGCCGACTCGCTGCGGCCGCATCAGCGTCGGGGACGGTGCCCGCCGTCGGTCCGGGCAGCGTCGAGGCATCCCCGGGCCGGTAGTCGGCGAAGAAGTCCCACCACGCCCGGTCAACGCTCTGCGGGTCCTTCAGGTACTGCTGGTAGATCTCATCGACGAGCCACTCGTTGGTCCCGAACGCCACCATCCGGGATCCCGCATCATTGGCCACGTCCGGCTACCTCTCGACGATCGGGGAACTCCACCGGGCGACGGATCCGGCCGTGCCCGCACACCGGTCAAGGCTACTCCCCGACCCCCCGCCCGGCTCTGGCAGGATCGGGGGCATGTTCGCCGCCAGCGCAGTCGCCTTCAGCCCCGACGACCCCCTGAGCGCGCTGCGCCTGGGCGATCATCCCGAGCCGATCGTCCCCCACGGCTGGGTTGTGGTCGACGTGCGCGCGACCAGCGTCAACCACCACGACCTGTGGACCCTCAAGGGCGTGGGGCTCAGCGCGGAGCGGCTGCCGATGATCCTGGGCTGCGACGCCGCGGGGGTCGACCCCGAGGGCAACGAGGTGATCGTCCACGGGGTGATCACCGACGGCGGGTACGCCGACGAGACCGTGGACCCGGGTCGGAGCCTGCTGTCGGAGAAGCATCAGGGGACCTTCGCCGAGCGGGTCGCGGTACCCGCCCGGAACCTGATCCCCAAGCCCGCCTCGATGACCTGGGAGCAGGCCGCCTGCCTGCCGACCGCGTGGTTGACCGCCTATCGGATGCTGTTCACGCGCTCGGGGCTGGTGCCGGGGCAGACCGTGCTCATCCAGGGGGCCGGAGGGGGCGTGTCCACCGCCCTGATCATGCTGGCCCGCCAGGCCGGCTTCCGGGTGTGGGTGACCTCCCGGGACGAGGCGAAGGGCGCGCGCGCTGTCGAGCTCGGGGCGCACGAGGCGTTCGCGTCCGGGGCGCGGTTGCCGCAGAAGGTCGACGTCGTGATGGAGACGGTCGGCGCTGCCACGTGGTCCCACTCCTTGCGCTCCTTGAGGCCGGGCGGGCGGGTGGTCATCGCCGGGGCGACCTCCGGCTCGCAGCCGCCGGCGGACCTGTCACGGGTGTTCTTCCTGCAGCTGTCCGTGGTCGGTTCCACCATGGGCACCCGCGACGAGCTCGAGCGGCTCGTGGCGATGTGCGAGGCGACCGGCCTCCGCCCGGTGATCGACCATGTGCTCCCCCTGGCCAGCGCGGACGAGGCCCTGCGCCACGTCGCCTCCGGTGACCTGTTCGGCAAGATCGTCCTGACCCCGTAGCCGCCCCGCCGCCGCCCCCCGCTCCGATCGATCCACCTTCTCGCGGCTCAGCTCCGGATTCATCCGCCGCGGATCGATGGCTCCGTGGCGGAGGCCGGCGGGAGGAGGCGAGGAATGGTGCGGCGGTCAGCGGATGCGGCCCCAGGGGCGGACCCGCCAGATGACCCGGCCCACGACCTCGGGAACGGCTCCGAAGTGGCGGGAGTCCGTGGAGGCGTCCGGCGCGTCACCCACCACCCAGTAACCCTTCGCATCGGCGCGCTGCACCCGCTTCACGATCAGCATCCCCGCACGCTCGGGGTGCTCGAGGACCACGACGTCGCCCACCTCGGCACGCCCGTTGCGGCGGGCGATGATCCAGTCCCCGTCGAGGAGCGTGGGCTCCATCGAGGGACCAGCCACAGCCAGGTAGCAGAATCGGCGCACTGGCGTAGTGTGGCTCACGCGGCCACCCCCGGCCAACGGCCACCGACCGAGCACCAGACCACGAGCCAGGAGAAGAGATGCTGTCGTTCCTCGCCCCCCGCACCACTGTCCACGCCCACTGCGACCTGCCCTGCGGCGTGTACGACCCCGCCCAGGCGCGCCTCGAGGCGGAGTCGGTCAAGGCCTGCATGGTCAAGTACGCGGCCTCCGACGACACGGACTTCAAGGCCCGCGCCGTCTCCATCAAGGAGGAACGCTCCGACCTGGTCAAGCACCACCTGTGGGTCCTGTGGACCGACTACTTCAAGGCACCCCACTTCGAGAAGTACCCGCAGCTGAACACGCTGTTCAACGAGGCCACCAAGCTGGCCGGTGCCGGTGGCACCAAGGGCACCAACGACGTCGCCGTGGCCGACTCGCTGCTGGCCAAGATCGACGAGATCGCCGAGATCTTCTGGGAGACCAAGGCGGCGTGAGCTCACCGCAGGACCTTCCGGGGGCGCCGGGCCGCGACGCGGTCACCGGCGCCCCCGGGCCTGTCCCCGGCCCGGAGGGCCCGGGGCCTGCGGGCGCCCAGCCGACGGCCACCGGACCGGTGGTCCGCCCGGCCCGTCCCGAGGACGTCCCCGAGATCCTGGCCCTCGTGCGGGAGCTGGCGGAGTACGAGCGCAGCGCCCACGAGGTGCTGGCCAACGAGGAGCTGCTGGCCGACCTCCTGTTCGGGACCAACACCCCCAGCGGGGCTCCGGCCGCCCACTGCCACGTGGTGCAGGCACCGGACGACACCTCAGGTGCGCCGGTCCTGGCCGGCATGGCCCTGTGGTTCCTCAACGCCTCGACCTGGATGGGCCGGCACGGGATCTACCTCGAGGACCTCTACGTCCGCCCCGCCTTCCGCGGCCTCGGCCTCGGACAGGCCCTGATGGCGCAGCTGGCGCGGATCTGCGTCGAGCGCGGCTACGCGCGGCTCGAGTGGTGGGTGCTCGATTGGAACACCCCCGCCATCGACTTCTACCGTTCGCTCGGGGCCCGGCCGATGGATGAATGGACGGTCCACCGGATCAGCGGCGCCGAGCTCGAGCGCCTTGCACAGCGCCCCGATCGGCGATGAGCCACGCCGGCGACGAACCGGCCACCCTCGATGCGTCCCATCGGCTAACGTGACCACCCGTGGACCTCGATCCGACCGTGACCCTGCGGGTGCCGGCGAACAGCGCCTTCGTCGTGCTGATCCGCGCCGCAGTGTCGGCGATGTGCGCGCGCCTGGACTTCACCATCGATCGGATCGAGGACGTGAAGCTGGCAGTGGACGAGGCCGCTGCCCTGCTGCTCAGCGACGCCCCCGAGGGCACCGACCTCGACGTGCGGTTCACGCCGGACGCACCCGACGGCATCCGCGTGGAGATGACCGCACCCACGGTGCACGGCCGGTCCCTCGAGCGTGACAGCTTCACCTGGACGGTGCTCACGGCCCTCGTCGACGAGGTGGTGGCCACAGTCTCGGCGGACAGGAACCTCACCATCTCGCTGGCCGTGCACCGCTCCGAGGCGGTCAGGCCGTGAACGACCGCGCGGCGGGCGACACACCGGCGACCGCCGCCCCCGCGGATGGGGTCGAGCCGGAGCTGGTCGAGCCGGAGCTGGTCGAGCCGGAGCTGGTCGAGCCGGAGGCGGTTGAGGCCATCGAGAGGATCGCCGAGCCCCGCTGGTCCACCCGTGACCGCACCCGCGAGCGCGAACTGATCGCCCTGATCGCCGAGCTGCCCGAGGGTGACCCGCAGCGCTCATCCGCGCGTGACGAGCTCGTCACGATGCACCTGCCCCTGGCAGCCTTCCTGGCCCGCCGGTTCCGCGACCGCGGCGAGAGCCTGGACGACCTGACCCAGGTGGCCACGATCGGGCTCATCAAGGCGGTGGACAGGTTCGACCCGCAGCGGGGCGTGGAGTTCTCCACCTTCGCCACCCCCACGATCGTCGGCGAGATCAAGCGGCACTTCCGCGACAAGGGCTGGGCCATCCGAGTCCCACGGCGGCTGCAGGAGCTGCGGATCTCCATCGGCCGCGCCACGGCCGAGCTCAGCCAGTCCACCGGGCGCTCGCCCACGGTGGCCGAGCTCGCCGCGCACCTCGACGTGGGCGAGGAGGACATCCTCGAGGGCATGGAGTCGGCGCAGGCCTACGCCACCCTGTCACTGGACTCCTCCTCCGCCGACGGGATGGATGAGGGCTCCTCGCTGGCCGACACCCTGGGCGAGGACGATCCCGGACTGGGTGAGGTCGAGACCCGGGAGACCCTGCACCCCCTGGTGGCCACCCTGCCCGCCCGCGAACAGCGGATCATCCACATGCGGTTCTACGAGAACATGACCCAGGCCCAGATCGCCGAGCAGATCGGGGTCTCCCAGATGCACGTCTCCCGGCTGCTGGCAAAGACCCTGGCACAGCTGCGCACCGGCCTGGTCGAACCGACCGCCTGAGGAGAATCGGGCCGCCGGCCTCAGACCAGCGCCTCGCGCACCGCCGGACGCAGCCCCAGAACCAGGCCCGCCACCGCGACGATCGCCAGCACGACCCCCGCCACGAGGTCCACTGCGATGTCCGAGTTGACCAGCGGCCAGGCCACCACCAGCGCGAAGGCCTGGGCCAGCAGGAACGGCGTGCGCGCCACACTCCGCCGTCGGAACAGACCCCACCAGATCAGGGCCAGCGCACCGACGATCACCACCCACATGGCCACTGTGGCCACCGCGATCCAGACGTCGAGGTCCGAGCCGGCGGTACCCAGGCCGATGAGGACGCTGAGCACCGCGGCAGCCACCGCCTCGAGCCCCGCGATCGCGACGAGGGGTCGCACGGGATCGGCCATGGCGCCAGACTACGGGCCTAGAGTTGCCCCATGAAGCCCCGCGGCATGCTGATCGCCAACCCCCAGGCGACCAGCACGTCAGCCGGGATGCGCGACGTCATCACGCGGGCCCTGGGGCACGAGATCGATCTCGAAGTCGTCACCACGACCCATCGGGGCCACGCCGAGCAACTGGCCTCCGAGTCCAACGGGCTCGACCTTCTGATCACCCTCGGGGGGGACGGGACGATCAACGAGGCCGTCAACGGCATGCTCAACTCCAGGCATGCGGACCTGCCGATGCTCGCGGCCATCCCCGGCGGCTCTGCCAATGTCATGGCCCGTGCACTCGGGTTCCCGAACGATGCGATCGAGGCGACCGGGATGATCCTGGAGTCCCTGCGCACCGACGCCAGCCACGACGTCGGCCTCGGCAACGCGCACTTCACTCAGCTGGAGACCGGTCAGGATCGCTCCCACTGGTTCACGATCAACGCCGGGGTCGGCATCGATGCCGACGTGATCGCGTCGATGGAGGCCCAGCGGGCGGCGGGTCGGGCCGCGAGCCCGACCCGGTACGTGTGGACCGCCGCCCAGCAGTACTTCGGCGACGTCGGGCGCCGGGGTCCCTCCCCGGTGAGCCTGCAGCTGCCAGGAGAGGACCCGATCGAGGGCCTGGCGATGGTGATCATCCAGAACACCGCCCCCTGGACGTTCTTCGGGCCGTTCGCGATCAACCCGTGCCCGCGGGCCTCGTTCGACCTGGCACTCGACGTGTTCGCACCGCACTCCCTGGCCCCACTTCCAGCCGCGCGGTTCGGCCTGCGGATGCTGCGCGGCAGCAGGTCGGGGGCCGTCCCCGGCCAGCTGACCCTCCTGCACGATGTGCAGGCGTTCGCCATCCGGTCAGAGGAACCGACCGGCCTGCAGCTCGACGGGGACTACATGGGCCACATCGACAGCGTCTACTTCCGGCACACGCCCCACGCACTGCGCATCGTCGGCTGACGAAGCGCCAAACCGCCGACGTGGTGGGCATTCCAGCGCCCGAACCACCCTGGAATGGCCGCATCTGGGCAGATGGTCGGAATTCCGGGCCGGAATGTGACGTACGCGACAGCCTGAACTCGTCCCACGCGGGGCAAAACCCTTGTGACAGGGCGGATCGTCTGCGACCCTTGAGGGCAGTCAGGACGACGCGGGGACACACCCCGCAAACGTCGCAAGCGTACCGGAGGGTGATAGGGGCCGATGAACCGGCCCTGACATCCGCTGGCACAGTGGTGAGCGTGCCCCGATCGGGGTGCAGGAAAGCTGAGGAGACATGGACTGGCGCCACAAGGCGGCATGCCGTGATGAGGATCCCGAGTTGTTCTTCCCGATTGGGAACACCGGACCCGCACTTATGCAGATCGAAGAGGCGCGCGCTGTGTGCCACCGTTGCGAGGTCGTCGACCTCTGCCTGAAGTGGGCCATCGACAGTGGCCAGGACGCGGGCGTGTGGGGCGGCATGAGCGAGGATGAGCGCCGCGCCCTCAAGCGTCGCAACGCCCGGGCCCGTGCCCGCGCCCACAGCTGACCCCCTGGCATCCGCTTCGCGAACGGCCGGCCCCTGCGGGTCGGCCGTTCATCGTTGATCGTGCGGAAGGTCGACCGACACCTCGGTGCAGTCCCCCGCGCGCCCCAGGGTCAACGTCCCGTTGAGCTCCTCGCGGACGAGCGTGTCCACGATCCGCAGCCCGAGCCTCGGCGATGACGCCACCTCGAACCCCTCGGGGAAGCCCGGGCCGTGGTCACGGACCACCACATGCAGCCCCACCGGGTCTCGGGTGCTGCGCAGCTCCACATCGTCCGCGCCGTGCTCGACGGCGTTCGCCAGCAGCTCGACCAGCGCCATCGCCAGGGCTGTCGCCAACTCGGCGGGCACCTCCCCGAACGATCCCGTCCGCACGATCCGCCGGTCCCCCATGTCCGGCGCCGAGGTCTGGCACACCATCGTGACCAGCCTGTCGGCCACGGCGTCGAAGGGCACCTCCTCGGTGCTCGCCTGGGCCAGCAGGTCGTGCACGACGGCGATCGCTCCGACGCGCCGCTCGGCCTCAGCCAGGGCGGCGGCCGCTCCGGGCTCATCCAGGCGCCTGGCCTGAAGCCTGAGCAGGGCCGCGACGGTCTGCAGGTTGTTCTTGACCCGATGATGGATCTCGCGGATCGTCGCGTCCTTGCTCAGCAGGGCACGCTCGCGACGGCGCAGCTCGGTGACGTCGCGCACGAGCACCAATGAGCCGCGCTGCCCGGCGGGGCCGCGCATCGGCAGCGCCCGCACCGTGACCGTGGCGGTGTCCGAGGAGAGCTCCACCTCGCCGGGCATCCGGCCACCGCACACCTGCGCGACGTTGGCATCCACTGCCCCGCCCCGACGCGCGATCCGACCGCTGACGAGCCCGAGGTGCGCCCCGATCAGGTCGGTCGCCAGGCCGAGGCGGCGGAACGCTGAGGACGCGTTGGGGCTGGCGAACTCGACGACCCCGGACGCATCGAGGCGGATCAGGCCATCCCCGACCCGGGGCTCGGCACCGGTGGAGTCCGAGACCTCGCGATACGGGAACTCCCCGGCGCGGATCATCGAGAAGAGGTCGTCGGCCGCCCGCAGGTAGGCGCGCTCAAGAGTTCCCGAGGCCCGGGTCGCCGGCACGGCTGAGCGCGTCAGGGCGGCGATCCACGGACCGTTGGTGCTCAGCCCCACCCCGACCGCCTCACCTGCAGCCGGCAGGAGCGGGTCGGTCCGCGGCGCGAGCTGGCCGAGCCCCGGGGCCGCCCACGCCCGATCCAGCTCCGGGCGTCGGCCTCGGGGCGTGAACGCCCCGACGAGGTCATTGGGGTATCGGGTGGCGGCCGTCGAGGGACGCACCTGGGCCGCGGCCACGAAACCACCCTGGTTCCAGACCGGCAGCCACAGGATGAGGTCCGAGAAGGCCAGGTCCGCGAGCAGGCCGAGATCGCGCAGGAGGAACTCGCAGTGCGCGATCGCCCCCGGCTCCAGGTCGGTGCGATCGGAGGCGATCTCCGCGAGGGTGCGCACGGCCACCTGCTCCCCTGCCCTCCTCGCGCCAGTGGCGCGGACTCAGCGCCGCACCCCCACTGCGCGGCCCACCTTCCTACAGCGTCTCCGCCACCTTGGTCAGGCCGCGCGGCGCATCCGGGTTGAACCCACGAGCCAGCGTCATCTGCAGTGCCAGCTGCTGCAAGGGGATGATGTCGACCACCGGGTGCAGCTCCTCGGTGACGTTCTCGCAGCGCACGTCGTAGCCCACGGTGCCCAGCGACGTCGATCGGGCACCGCCGAAGACCGTGACGTCGGCCCCCCGCTCGGCCAGCCGCTCGAGGACCGGTTGCATCGCCTCGGCACCCCTGCCGTCCGGGACGACGGCGATCACCGGGTGGTCGTGGTCGATCATTGCCAGCGGACCGTGCAGCAGGTCGGCCCCGGAGAACGCGTGGGCGGCCACGTACGAGGTCTCCATGAGCTTCAGGGCGGCCTCGCGTGCCGTCGGGTAGGAGTACCCGCGTCCCGTGGTCACCAGCCGGTCGGTGAACCGGTAGCGCGAGGCCAGCTCCGTGACCTCCTGACGGCGATCCACCAGGGACTGCGCTGCCTCGGGGATGCCCTGGGCAGCAGCGGCGTCACCGCCCCGGAAGGCATCGATGATCAGCCAGAGCGCCAGCAGCTGGGAGGAGTACGACTTGGTGGCTGCGACCGCGCGCTCCGGACCTGCCAGGACGTCGAGCTGCAGCTCCGCGGCACCGGCCAGGGCACTGTCCGGGTTGTTCGTGACCGCCAGCGTCGTCGCGCCACCTGCTCGCGCGGTGCGCACGGTCTCGACAAGGTCCGGGGAGCCGCCGCTCTGGCTGACGGTGAGCAACAGGACGTCGGAGAGGTCCGGTCGGGCACCGTAGGCGGTCATCGTCGACGGCGAGGCCAGGCCGGCGGGCAGGCCGAGGGAGACCTCGACCAGGTACTTGGCGTAGAGGGCCGCATGGTCACTCGTGCCCCGCGCCGCGAGCAGGACGAACCTGGGGCTCCGGCCCCGGATGGTCTCCGCGAGGGCGCGGACCCGCGAGAGGGACTCGGAGGTGAGGAGGCGGGCAAGTGCCTCGGGCTGTTCGGCGATCTCGGCGGCCATCAGGGCGCCGCGGTCCTCGGACATCTGGTTCCTCACCTCGGGGGTCCCCACTGTATCCATGTGCGGCGCGAGGATCGAACCCGTCGATGGGCACCGTGCCCGGCACGCATGGTCGTGCCCCGGACCCGTGGGGCGCCGGGGCACGACCGTTGACCGCGTGCGTCGTCAGTTGACGGGCGTGCGCCGGATCACGACCCGGGACACGTCCCCGGGTGCGTTGGGTGCCAGCGCCACGGGGGTCGAGTCCGCGGTCACCGGGGTCGCGTTGGTCCCGATGAAGATCGGCAGCGGTGTGCGCACGACCTTGCCGTTCGCGTCACGGATCGGCTTCCCATCCGCACCGCGGGTGACCTCCCAGACGGTGAAGCCGAGACGTCCTGAGCAGCCGGCATTGAGGTTGATCCCGTCGATGTAGCCGCCGTTCACGAATCGGAACTCCATGACCTTGTTCCTGGCCTTCACCCACTCGCCGCGCTGCTTGTCCTCGAGCCGGATCGTCCTGACGTTCGTCAGCGTGCGGGTCGCAGTGATCCGCCCCCATACCTCGATGAGGTTCGGCTTGCCCTCGGTCGTCCGACCGCCCGGGTGGGTGACGCGCACGCGCCAACCAGCCCGCTCGTGCCAGATGTAGACGCCCTTCGCCGCCCCGGGCACGAAGGACGCGGGCTGGCCCTCGACGGTCGCCGGCAGGGTGGCGACCGTCTGCTTGCACGAGTTGCGGAACCTGAGCTGTGCCTCGGCCCGCGCCGGGGCTGCGACAGTCGCGGGGTCGGCAGTGGGAGCGGGCTCGTCGGCCATGGCTGGTGCAGCCAGGAGTGTGGACGCAGCCAGGGCTGCGGACAGGGCCATGATGCGGACGCGCATGGATACCTCCTCAGTTCGGGCCCACCAGGGCGTGGACATGCCCCGGACAGTACGGAGGACCACACGCGCGTCGCGCCCAACGCGCACCATCCCGTGGCTAAGGTCCGCCCATGGCGTCGGCGATCCCGGTCGCTGTGTCCTCGATCCGGCATGTGGATCGCCTGATCGATGACACTCCCCGGAATCTCAGGGGCGGCGGGGTTCGAGGCGGCTGAGGAACGCGCTGCGATCGACGATGGCCCGGACGACGCGGCCCGACGCGATCTCGATCGACCTCACGCCCTGGGTGGGATCGCCCGGGTCGACGGTCGCACGCACCTCCCGCGCGACCACGTCGAAGGACAGCCCGCGATCCTGCTCCGTGACCTCAACGACCTCGACCTCGACGAGCGCGCCGACGGCCGAGGCCCGCCGATGGCGCACCCACACCTCGACGCCGACCGTGGTGCTCGTTGCGTCGATGCGCCCGGAGGCCGCGGCGACCGTGGCTGCCTCCATCCACGCCAGCAGGCGCGGAGTGGCCAGCACGGGGACGTCGCCACTGCCCAGGGCGATGGCGGTGTCGTCCTCGGTCACGGTGAATCGCACGCAGGTCACGATGACGAGCGTAGGCCGACGGCCGTGCGGATCAGGACACCAGGCCCAGTCTGCGCAGCTCCACCATGAGGTCGTGCGGGTTGCTGGAGGCCGCCAGCGCCGCGTCCAGGCTGACGATCCCATCGCGGTAGAGCACAGTCAGGTGCTGGTCGAAGGTCTGCATCCCGTAGTAGCCGCCCTCGCCCACCAGCGAGGAGAGCATCGAGGTCTTGGCCGGATCGGCGATGGCATCAGCCACGCGCCCGGTGTTGACACAGACCTCCATGACCACTGCCCGGCCGCGCCCGTCGGCGCGCAGGACGAGCCGCTGGCACAGGATGCCGCGCAGGGCCCCGGCCAGCGAGAACCGGACCTGCTGCTGCTCGTGCGGGGGGAAGAAGTCGATGATGCGGGCGACGGTCTCCTGGGCGTCGACCGTGTGCAGGGTCGACATGACCAGGTGGCCGGTCTCGGCGGCGGTGATCGCAGCCTTGACGGTCTCCAGGTCCCGCATCTCGCCGACCATGATGACGTCGGGGTCCTGGCGCATCGCACCGCGCATCGCGGTGGCGAAGTCGTCGGTGTCGACGTGCACCTCACGCTGGCTGATCATGCCCAGCTTGTCGAAGTGGACGATCTCGATCGGGTCCTCGATCGTGACGATGTTGACCTCGCGATGGCTGTTGACGTGGTCGATCATGCCGGCCAGCGTCGTGGACTTGCCCGACCCCGTCGGTCCGGTCACGAGGACCAGGCCGCGCGGCTCGGTGGCCAGCGCGGAGACCACCGCGGGCAGGCCGAGGTTCTCCAGCGGATCGGCACCGATCGCGACCCTGCGGAACACCATGCCCGCGGAGCCACGCTGCCGGAAGGCGTTGACCCGGAACCGCCCGAGCCCCTCGATCGCGTAGGCGAAGTCCGCCTCGCACGTGCGCTCGAAGTACTCGACGAGGTCCGAGCGCAGCACCTGGCGGACCATGTGCTCGGTGTCGTCAGCGGTCAGCTCGGGGGCCTGCAGCTTGCGCAGCCGCCCATCGATGCGCACCCGTGGCGGCGACCCGACCTTGACATGCAGGTCCGAGCCCCCGGATTCGACCAGGGCGCGCAAGTACGGTTCGACGGACCGGGCTGATGTTGCCCGGGTCGAACGCTCCGGCATCCCGAAGGAGACCGAACCCACGGATGTAAGGCTCACGGAGGTCTATTCGACCCGTGGGGCCCAGGTCTTGACCGTTACCCCGATCGGAGCAGTCCGACATGCGAACGAGGAGGGACCGCGGGGTCCCTCCTCGTTGCGTGCTGACGTCGGTCAGGCGTTGGGACGACGGCCGTGGTTGGCTCCGTTGCCCTTGCGGGAACGGCGCTTGCGGGCGCGCTTGCTCATGTCGACTCCTCAAGTCCTACGGAGGCCCCATGGTCGCACACCGGCGTGCGGCGGGCGAAATCCCGGCGTCCCGTGGCGCTCGCCCGAGGACGTCGCCCCCCACGGCGGCGGCGACCCGCTAGCGTCTGCCGCGTGACGACCGAGTGGCAGCTCGACGACGTGACCGCCCTACCGCTGATCGGGGAGTTCTTCGCCGGCGCTCCGCTCGGTGCGGCGGCGTTCGGCTGGACCAGTGGCGTGGTCGCCGGCCTCGGACCCGCGGTGGTCCGTCTCACGGCGACCCAGGTGGCGTTCCGGCACCGGATCGGGTTCGCCTGGCTCTGGCTCCCGGGGGCGTGGCTGGCCCACCCGGAGGCGGAGGTGGTGCTGTCCCTGGGACTGCGCCAGCGACTCGACAGCCCCCGCTGGAAGCAGGTCGTGGAGCCCTACCCGGGCCGGTGGATGCACCACCTCGAGGTGCGCGACCCCGGAGACCTCGACGACGAGCTGGCCGGATGGGTCGCGGCCGCCTACGACGCCGCATCCTGAGGGCCCTGCATCGCCCATGGGGTCGGGACTTCCGGCCCTCGCGCGGGCCTGCGCCGGCTTGCCAGACTGGCAGTCGGGCACCTGCGTGCCCACGCAGGCGTGCCCGTTGGAGGAGCAATGCGGCACCCATCTCGCACGATCCTGTCGGCCATGGCAGCGCTGCTGCTGGCCGGAATGGCCACCGGAGCGGCGGTCGGCGCGGACGCCTCGGGATGTCAGGGGTCTGCGACGTCGTTCACCACGTCCGGTGGGGAGATCCAGACCGTCACCGCGCCCGGTGCGGGCGCCACCCAGGACGATCCCTTCCAGGTCGACTTCGACGGCCCCGTGACGTGGGAGGGGTCCTCGGACGCGGTCATCGCCAACGGCGGCTGGACCGTCACCGCCACGCCGTTCTCCTTCTCCGGGGACGTGACCAACAGCTCGGGCACGCAGGAGGCCAACGGGACGATCACGCCGAGTGAGTACCTCCCCTTCGCCATCCCGGGCCTGGTCCTGGTCACGGTGGACCTGTCCGGCGAGGGCGGCGCGGCGTGCAGCGTGTCGGGCTGGATCCAGTTCTCCGGCAACCCGCTGTCGTCGCCCGCGGGGTGGGTCGCGATCGGGCTGAGCGTCCTGGGCGGCATCGGGATGCTGCTCCTGCTGCGGATGCTCATCCACGTGCCGGCTGTGCCCGTCGGGCAGAACCGGTTCGGGCGGACGATCCTGGGGATCCTGGCGGGCCTGGTGCTCGGCGTGGGCGTGGCGGCCCTGCTGGTCATGTACGGGGTCGTGGCGCTGGGGACCCTGACACCGTTGCTGGTGGTCGGTGGGACGGCCTTCTTCGGGCTGGTCCTGGGCCTGCTCCCCCGCCGGGGCGCAGCCGCGTAGCTGCTGATCAGGCGGACGGGTCCGACGCTGCGGGCGTGTGCGCGTCGATCAGTTCTGCGATGCCGGGCGCGGCCGCCTCGACGTAGCCACGCGCCGATCCGCGCACCCGCTGGTAGGCGCGGCGCAGCGTCGCCTGGCTGGTGCGCTCGGCGCGGTCGTCGGTGATCGACAGCAGCGCCTCGGCCATGCTCGTGCGCTGCGCGGTCAGGATGTCGGACAACGGCTGGCCCGTGGCGACATGCTGCTGGTAGAAGGGGTCGAGCTGGTCGGCGAAGGGGTCGAGCAGCCCGTCCACGGCGCTGGGCACCATGCCGGGGCGGATCCCGGTCAGGATCCGGTAGGCCGATCGGATGGCCATCCCCGAGAGGCCCGAGGTGCGTGCCACCTCCCGGTCGAGGAGGGTGCAGGCGTCGGCGACAACGGCGGGCCGGACATCCGGCGTGGTCAGATGGATGGACAGGTGCACGGGGACATCCTGCCGCGTGCGGGATCCCTGCGCCGCGCGACCGGGCTCAGGCCTTGTCGGGTGGGTCGATCCGGATCCGGACGCTCACGAGCTCAGCCAGCAGACGTGAGCGCAGCTGGGCCGGGGCCACCTCGCAGCAGGACCTGGCGACCAGGGCCTTCACGATCCGCTCGACGTCGTACTCCTGCAGGCAGGGCGCGCACTCATCCAGGTGATGGGCGATCTGCTCGTGGTCGGTGGGTGCCACCTCACCGTCGAGGAACTCGTAGAGGTGATCGAGGGCCGCCGTGCAGTCCAGCTCGTGGGGATTCCCGCAGCTCATGACGGATCCCCCTGCGATCCGGCGCGGATCAGGCCGCGCTCGACGGCGTAGTCCTCGAGGTTCGCGCGCAGCAGCTTGCGACCGCGGTGCAGCCGGGACATGACCGTCCCCACCGGGGTGCCCATGATCTCGGCGATCTCCTTGTAGGCGAACCCCTCGACGTCGGCGTAGTAGACCGCCATGCGGAACTCCTCGGGCAGTGCCGCCAGCGCGGCGGTGACATCGGAGTCGGGCAGGCTGTCGAGGGCCTCGGCCTCAGCCGAGCGCAGGCCCCCGGAGGTGTGCCCCTCGGCGCGAGCCATCTGCCAGTCCTCGACGTCGTCGGTGGAGGACTGCAGCGGCTCGCGCTGCTTCTTGCGGTAGGAGTTGATGAACGTGTTGGTCTGGATCCGGTAGAGCCAGGCACGCAGGTTGGTGCCGTCCTTGTACTGGTGGAACGCGGCGAAGGCCTTGAGGAAGGTCTCCTGGACGAGGTCCTCGGCCTCCGCGGGGTTGCGCGTCAGCTTCAGGGCGGCGCTGTAGAGCGAGTCCAGGTGGGGAAGGGCGTCGCGCTCGAACCGGGCCGACCGCGCCGCATCCGACTCGGTCGGCGGCGGACTGGCGGTCGTCATGGCACCTGAGCCTAGCGGCATTCCGGTGGCCGCCCCGCTCGTGCGGGGTTCGTCGTGCATGTGGACCAGCACCAGGCACTCCTCCTCGTCGCTGGGTCCAACGCCCTGCGATGCCGGCTCATTCCCGGCATCCGGCCTAGTCTGGGCGCCGTGAGCACCCCAGCGCAGGACCGGCGCTGGTTGACGCGCAACGTCAAGGTGCTCTCCGCCGTCTCGTTGGCCCAGGACGCCGCCAGCGAGCTGATGTACCCGCTGCTGCCGATCCTGCTGACCACCACCCTGGGGGCGCCCGCCGCCGTGGTGGGGCTCGTCGAGGGAGTGGCTGAGGGCGTTGCGGCGGCGATGAAGTACCTGTCGGGGCGCTGGTCGGACCGGTTCGGCCGGAAGCCCGCCGTCGTGGGCGGCTACGGGCTGGCGGCCTTCGGGAAGGTGATCATCGCCGCGGCCGGGGTCTGGCCCGTCGTGCTGCTGGGGCGCGTGGTTGACCGGATCGGCAAGGGCATCCGGGGTGCGCCCCGCGATGCCCTGCTCGCCGACGGCGTCCCGGCGGAATCCTTGGGCAAGGTCTTCGGCTTCCATCGTGCGGCCGACACCCTCGGGGCGGTCATCGGCCCACTCCTGGGCCTGGCCATCCTCACGGCCACCGGCGACGACATCGGCCTGGCGCTGTGGATCGCGGTGATCCCGGCGCTGATCAGCGTGGCCCTGGTCACCCTCACCCGGGAGGCACGCCAGCCTGCCGCCCGCCGGACCCCCGCCCAGGCGACCGGGGCAACTGCCGGCCCGGCCCCGACACGCGCGCCGCTCCCCCGGCCCGTGCGCACGCTGGCCGCGGTGCTCGGCGTGTTCGCGCTGGTCAACTTCCCGGACGCGCTGATCCTGCTGCGGGTCAACGAGCTCGGCTACAGCGCGGCCCAGGTGGCCGGGGCCTACGCGCTGTTCAACCTGGCCAGCGCGGCCATCGCGTACCCGGCCGGCGCCCTGAGCGACCGGTGGCCCCGCTCGCGGGTCTATGCCCTGGGCCTGGCCTGCTTCGCGGTCGGGTACGTGGGGCTGGGACTGGTGGACGGTGGCTGGGCGGTGGTCGCCCTGCTGGTGGTCTACGGCGGGTTCGCCGGGATCACCGACGGCGTGGGCAAGGCGTGGATCAGCGCCCTGGCCCCGCCGGAGGTCCGCGGCCATGCGCAGGGCCTGTTCCAGGGCCTGGCCGGGGCCGGGATCCTGGTGGCCGGCCTCTGGGCGGGCCTGCTGTGGACGGCGGGGCCAGGGTCGGGAGTCCTGCCGCTGCTGGTGTCCGGCTCTGTCGCCGCGGGGTGCGCCCTGGGCCTGTGGTTGTTCGGGCGCAGGCTGGATCCGGACGTCGTCGGGCCGGGCGCCGACAGCGTCAGCGCCGCTGGATGAGCGCGGCGAACATGCCGTCCGTGTCGTGCTCCCCGGGCCACAGGCGCAGGTAGGGCCCCGACACCGAGCCCGCAGGCAGCGCCAGCTCAGGGCGCTCACCCATGCCGACCACCTCGCCGCCGAGCCGATCGGCGGTCGCGACCACGGCCTCGGTCTCAGCCAGGTGCGGCGAGCACGTGACATAGAGCACGAGCCCGCCCGGCCGCACCACCTCCAGCGCCCGAGCCAGGAGTCGACGTTGCAGGGCGGTGAGCTCGGCGAGATCCTCGGCCGATCGGCGCCACCTCGACTCGGGCCTCCGGCGCAGGGCACCCAGCCCGGTGCAGGGCGCATCGAGCAGGACCCGGTCGTAGCCGGTCCCGATGTCCTGCGAGGTGGCGTCGGCCACCAGGACCTCATGCCGGCCCTGGATCGGCCGCAGCGAGGCGCGAACCAGCTCGGCTCGATGGGCGTGCAGCTCGACGGCCGTGAGCGATCCACCGCGCTGCACCACCTGCCCGGCGAGCAGCGCCGCCTTGCCGCCCGGTCCCGCGCACATGTCCAGCCAGCGCGCATCCGAGCCGTCGAGCGCCGCATCTGCCAGGACGAGGGCCACGACCTGGCTGCCCTCGTCCTGCACGCCGGCGGCGCCGGTGGCCACCTCGGGGATCATCGCCGGGTTCACGGCGTCGACGCGTACCGCCAGCCGCGACAGGGCACCCTCGTGCGCCGACACGCCCTGCTCGGCCAGCCTGGCCGACAGCTCCTCGCGGGCCAGCGTGCGCGCGACCAGGGTGACCGCCCCCGAGGTGTTGTCGGCCAGCAGCTCGGCACGGGTGTCGGCCCAGGTGCGCCCCGGTTTCGAGGCGGCCAGGGCATCGTGCACGCCACCCACGATCCAGGCGGGGTGCGACGTGGCGACCGCCAGGTGCGCGACTGGGTCCGACGCGATCGGGGGCAGGGCCCGGGAGGCGACCAGGTGGTCGATCCAGTCCTCGGCCGAGCCCCCACGGGCCACCCGGCGCAGGACGGCGTTGGCGAAGCCGGCGGCCCCCTGGTTGACGGTCTGGCGGGCCAGCTCGACGGTCTCCCCGACGGCCGCGTGGTCGCTGACCCGCATGTTGTGCAACTGGTGCACACCCAGGCGCAGGGCGTTGAGCAGCTCGGGCTGGAGGGTGTCGAGCCCCCGGTCGACGCAGTCGGCGAGGATCGCGTCATGGCGGCCCCGCCAACGCAGGGCGCCGTAGCCCAACTCGGTGGCGAACCCGGCGTCCCGTCCGGAGAGCCGGTGGTGGGACAGGATCCGGGGCCAGGCGATGTTCGCGTAGGCGCCGTCGAGCTCAACGGCGCGGAAGAGGTCCAGGGCTGCCAGCCGGGCGGGGTCCATCCGAGCAGGCCGGCCAGATGGCTTCGCGGGCGACGTGGCGCGCGGGCGCCCCGTGGACGCGGGCTGACCGCCGCCGGGCCGGTTCGGGTTGCCGGTGTCAGCCAAGGCGCTCGCCCGGTTCCACGCGAGCGCCCCGGGCCCAATCGCCCGCGGCCATCAGCTTCTTGCCCTCGGGCTTGACCTCGCCCAGGAGGACTGCGTGCGTGGCCGTTCCGACCCACACCGAGTTCTTGCGCACCCGGACCTCGCCGGCTGCCAGGTCGACGATGTCGTCGGCGGGTCGCACCGGGCCCAGCTTGATCCGCTCGCCCCGGAACCCGCTCCACGCCCCCGGGGCAGGGGTGCACCCGCGGATGAGCCGGTCGACGCGCATGGCCGGGTCGGTCCAGATGACGCGAGCATCCTCGACCCGGATCTTGGGGGCCAGGCTCACCCCGTCAGGCACTTGCGGGACCGGCACCAGAGCACCGGCCTCGAGCCCGTCGAGGGTGGCCACCAGCAGCCCGGCACCCGCGACCGCCAGGCGACCCAGGAGGTCGCCGGCCGTGTCCGTGGCCCGGATCGTGTCGGTGACGACACCGAACACCGGTCCGGTGTCCAGGCCCTCCTCGAGCCGGAAGGTGCTCGCGCCGGTGATCTCGTCACCGGCCATGACCGCGTGCTGCACGGGCGCGGCACCGCGCCACGCCGGCAGCAGCGAGAAGTGCAGGTTGACCCAGCCGTGGGTCGGTATGGCCAGGGCTGCTGGGGGGATCAGGCCGCCGTAGGCCACGATCGGGGCGGCGTCCGGGGCGATCTCGGCAAGCCGCTCCAGGAACTCGGGATCGCTGGCCCGAGCGGGGCGCAGGACCTCGATGCCCTCGGCCTGGGCGATCTCGGCCACCGGGGAGGGCATCAGCCGCCGACCCCGCCCCGCGGGCGCATCGGGCCGGGTCAGGACGGCCACGACCTCGTGCGGCGAGGCCAGGATGGCCCGCAGCGAGGGCACCGCCGCCTCCGGGGTGCCCGCGAACAGGACCCGCATCAGCCGAGGCCCGGGCGCAGCGAATGCGGGCTGAAGCGCACGACCGGGGCCGGCGTGCCGAACCACTCGGACTCCCGGATCTCCTTCATCGCGATCTTGCGGGTCGCGGTGTCGAGCCTGTCGATGAACAGGATCCCGTCGAGGTGGTCGGTCTCGTGCTGGACGCAGCGGGCGAGCAGCTCCGAGCCCTCGATGATCACCGGCTCGCCGTGCATGTTCATGCCCGTGGCCACGACCCGCATCGCCCGCTTCGTGTCGTAGGTGAGCCCCGGCAGGGACAGGCACCCCTCCTCGCCGTCCTGTTCCTCCTCGGACAGGTCGAGGCTGGGGTTGATCAGGTGACCGACCACGTCGTCGACCCAGTACGTGAAGACGCGCAGCGACACGCCGATCTGCGGCGCGGCCAGCCCGACTCCTGGGGCGTCCATCATCGTGTCAGTCAGGTCCGCGACGAGCGTGCGCAACTCCTTGTCGAACGTCTCCACCGGCGCCGCGGGCGTGCGCAGGACGGGGTCGCCGAACAGACGGATGGGTTGCAGCGGCATGCCCACATTCTACGGGCGGATCACCTCAGGGTCACCGGATCCATCCGGACCGAGACCATCGGCGCCTTGCGGGCGCTGCGCACGGCCTGCAGGCGGTGGAGGGCGCCGGTCAGGTGCGCGCCATCGGCGATGGACACCGCCAGGAGCCACGTCACCGAGTCCTCCGGGCCGGGCAGCGGGCCGGAGCGCCGCAGGACCATCCCACCGAGCTCGTCCGCGAGGGCGTCGACGACCTCCAGGGTGGGCAGGGCAGGCCCGGACAGCTGCGCGATCCGCACCGCCGGGGGCAGGTTCAGGGCGGCGCGCTCGGCCAGTTCGCGCTGGGCGTACCCATGCGGGTCCCAGCGGACCAGTGCCTGGACCTCACGCATGTCGGAGTCACCGACGACCACGACCCGGCCACCGGCATCCGCGGACCGGACCCACGATGCCGCGGCGAACCAGCGCCGCAACACCTCCTCGGCCACCCGCAACCCGGGCCGCGACAGTGCGGCGGCGGCATCGAGGATGACCAGCGCGCTGTACCCGTCCGGACCCGGATCGGGCTCCGCGCCGGGTGTGGCCACGACCATCACGTCGTGCCGCGTCAGGGTCCGCACGTGCTCCTGCCCCGACGATGTGACCACCTGGACCCCGGGCAGGGCCCGACCGAACTCCTCCGCGGTGCGGCGGACCCCGACGACGACCGCGCGCACCACCTGCCCTGCGCACACCGGGCACCGCCAGTCCGCGACTGCGCCGTGGGATCGGCAGGACGGGCGCCGATCCGGGCCCTGGGCCTGCATGGGCCGGGCACACTGCGGGCACCCGACCGGTTCCCTGCACGACTGGCACGCGAGCATCGGCAGGTACCCGGCACGGGGGACGCTGACGAGCACGGGGCCGCTGGGCACAGCCGTGCGCAGGATGTCGATCGCCACGGCGGGGATCCGCGACGCGGAGCGCGCCGGGTCGGCGGCGAGGTCCGCGGCCACCTGGACCCGCGGCATCCGGGCGCGCAGGACGGCCCGCGGGACCTCGATGGGTGCCAGCCATCCTGAGGACGCCATCCGGGCGTCCTCGAGGGTCACCGACGAGCCGCCGACCACCAGGGACATGTCCGAGTGGGCACTGCGCAGCGCCGCGACCTCCCGGGCGTGCCAGCCCGGGGCCTGCGGCTCGGCCAGGGACTCGTCCCCGTCGTCCCAGACGATGATCGCACCGAGATCGACCACCGGGGCGAACACCGCTGCACGGGTGCCGACGACGACGCGGGCGGCCCCGGACAGCACGCCGAGGAACGCCCGATAGCGGGCCTCCGGACCGGACTCCGCGACCAGTCTCACCGCGGTGATCCCGCCGGCGCCGAGGGCGGCCATGATCCGCTCCACCTCGGTGGCGTCCGGCGCGATGATCAGGACCCCCCGCCCCCGCGCGATCACGACGCGGGCGAGGTCCGCGATCCGAGCCCCGACCTGCTCGCCGGGTGCGGACACCCACAGCGCGCGCATGGGCACCGGGCCACCGATCCCGCCGAGCAGCTCGGCACCGCCGCGGTAGGCCGCCCACGCAGCTGGGTCGACGGGGTCCACTGCAGTGGACTGGCTCGACGTGGCACTCGATCGGGCCTCCACGCGGGCGTGCCGGGGCGGGACGGCGAACCGAAGCACGTCGGCCAGGGTGCCCGCGTACCGGTCGGCCACCGCGCGGCACAGGTCGGCGATCTCAGCAGTCAGCACCGCCGGGCCGTGCACGGAGCTCAGCGGCTGCAGCTCCCGTTCCGAGGTCTCGACCCGCTCCAGGACGAACCCGTCGACGAGACGGCCGGCCAGTCGCACCCGCACCCTGACCCCGGGCACCGCGGCGGCGGCCAGCCTCTCGGGGACCTCGTAGTCGAAGACCCGGTCCAGGTGCGGCACTGGGGTCATGAGCGCGACCCGGGCCACCGGGAGCAGCTCGGCCGCGGGATGGCGGACCCGGACGCGCGGCGCACGCGTCGGCGGGACGGGATCATCCGGGAGCAAGGGGATCTGGCCCTGCGTCATGGGGTGGCGCCCTGATCGCCCAGCGGTATCGCCCAATGGGTGAACGAGCGCGTGACCTCCATGCCGAGCCGCTCGTAGAACGGCAGTGCTCCGGTGTTCGAGTCGGTGGACACGCACGTCCTGAGTCGGCCGCGGGCGTGGGCCAGGACGAACGTCCGGCGCATCAGCGCGCTGCCGATCCCCTGGCCACGGAACTCGGGGTCGGTCGCGAGCTTGTCGACCCACAGCTCCTGGCCGTCGTCGATGATGAACGCCGCACCCACGATCCGACCGTCGGCGCTGACCGCCAGCTGCAGCTGGTCTGCGGTGAACCCCTCCCGCCGGGTGACCAGCGCCTGCCAGGTGGCCAGCGTGGACGGCTGCCGGTCGGGCCACTCGCTGAACGCGAGCTCCATCATCTCCAGCGCCTCGACCTCGTCAGCGGGCGTCGACTCCCGCAGGACGATGCCCGGCAGGTCGTCCGGCGGTGCTGGCGGCGAGGCGAGCGCCATCGTCCCGGCGCAGGATCCACGCGGTGCGCACGGGGAGGGCGCCGAACGTCCGCATGAGGTCGCGCGCGTCCACCCGGGTGTCCTCGATCGTCTGGCCGATCCGGTCCGCGCCCAGCTGCCGGGCGCGGTCCACTGACCACTGAACCAGGCTGCGGCCGAGGCCGTGGCCACGGTGGTCCGGGTGGACGTCGGCCCACCGCGTGCGAGTGCGCAGGATCAAGCCCCACGCGACCAGGACCCCGTCGGGGGCCCGGACGATCAGGGCGTCACGCTGCCGGTCGGCCAGCACGAGATCGCCGACGAGGTCGGCACGCTCGTACATGGCCTCACCGGAGTCATGGAGCTCGCACGCGCGCACGAGCGCGACGACACCGTCGATGTCGTCGTCTGCCAGCGGGGTCGCGGTGAACCCCGCTGGCAGGTCGATCACAGGGCGGCGGCAGCCCGCAGGTCGTCCACGCGGTCCAGCCGCTCCCACGTGAAGGTGGCGCCGCCTGCCGACTCGCGGCCGAAGTGGCCGTAGGCGGCGGTGGGCCGGTACTTCACGACTGAGGTGTCGAGCAGCTGCAGGTCGCGGATGATCGCCCCGGGGCGCAGGTCGAACACGTCCAGCACGGCGGCTTGGATCGCCTCATCGGGCAGGACACCGGTGCCGAACGTCTCGACGAAGACCCCGACCGGGTGCGCCTTGCCGATGGCGTAGGCCACCTGGACCTCGCACTTGGTGGCCAGGCCCGCGGCGACCACGTTCTTGGCGACCCAGCGCATCGCGTAGGCCGCCGAGCGGTCCACCTTCGACGGGTCCTTGCCGGAGAACGCACCGCCACCGTGACGGGCGAAGCCGCCGTAGGTGTCGACGATGATCTTGCGGCCGGTCAGGCCCGCGTCGCCCATCGGACCACCGGTCACGAAACGCCCCGTCGGGTTGATGAGCAGCCGCACGCCGGAGGTGTCGAGGTCGAGACCGGCCAGGACCGGCTCCACGACGAACTTGCGGATCTCGGGTGCAAGCTGGGTGTCGAGGTCGACGTCCTCGGCGTGCTGGGAGCTCACGACGATGGTGTCGAGGCTGACGGCCGTGGTGCCCTCGTAGCCGATCGTGACCTGGGTCTTGCCGTCGGGGCGCAGGTAGGGCAGCTGCCCGGACTTGCGCACCTCGGTGAGCTGCTCGGCCAGGCGGTGGGCCAGGTGGATCGGTAGCGGCATGAGCTCCGGGGTGTCGGTGCACGCGAAGCCGAACATGAGGCCCTGGTCGCCAGCACCCTGGCGGTCCAGCGCGTCGCCGGAACCCTCCACGCGCTCCTCGAAGGCGTCGTCCACACCCTGGGCGATGTCCGGGGACTGCCGGCCGATCGAGACCTGCACGCCGCAGGACTCGCCGTCGAAGCCCTTCTCGGAGTGGTCGTAGCCGATCTCGAGCACCACGGTGCGGATGATGTCCATCACCTCGGCGTAGCCCTCGGTGGTGACCTCGCCGGCCACGTGGACCTGTCCGGTGGTGAGCAGGGTCTCGACGGCGACGCGGGACTTGGGGTCCTGGCGCAGGAGGTCGTCGAGGATGGCGTCGCTGATCTGGTCGGCCATCTTGTCGGGGTGTCCCTCGGTCACGGACTCCGAGGTGAATAGACGCGTGGTCATTGGGCAGGCCCTTCTAGGGGGTTCGATCGGGCACCTGCGGCCCGGCGTACTGCGCAGATCCTATGCGGAGTCGGCGCGGAGTCCGACCACCCGGTCCCAGACGGCGTGTGCGACCTCGGCCTTGCTGCCCGAGTGCGGGCCGTCGACGGCGCCGTCCGGGGTGAGCAGGTGGACCTCGTTGTCGGGGCGGCCGAAGACCGACCCGCCGGACACGTCGTTGAGCACGAGCAGGTCCACACCCTTGCGTGCGAGCTTGGCCCGGGCGTGAGTCAGCGGATCGCCCTCGGCATCGCCGGTCTCCGCGGCGAACCCGACGAGCACCGACCCGGCCAGCAGCTCCCCGGCGGCGCGGGCCGCCACGAGCCCGGCGAGGACGTCAGGGTTGCGGACCAGGGCGATCGGCTGCGGGGTGCCGTCGTCGCTGTCGTCCTTCTTGATCTTGTCCGCGGCGACGTCCGTGGGCCGGAAGTCGGCGACGGCCGCCGCCATCACGACGACATCGGCGTCGGCGGCCGCTGCCCGCACTGCCTCCTGGAGCTCCAGGGCGCTGCCGGCCCGCACGACCGTGCACCCGGCGGGATCGGGCAGCTCGACGTTCGCGCTGACCAGCGTCACGGACGCCCCTCGGGCCGCTGCCGTGGCGGCCAACGCGTAGCCCTGCAGGCCGCTGGACCGGTTGCCGAGGAACCGCACCGGGTCCAGGGCCTCACGGGTCCCGCCGGCGCTGATCACGACGTGCACCCCGGCGAGGTCGCGCAGGCCGCCGGTGTGCAGGATGGCGCCGACTGCGGCGGCGATCGCCTCGGGCTCGGGCATGCGCCCCGGGCCCGTGTCGGCTCCGGTCAGGCGGCCGACGGCCGGGTCCAGGACGATCACCCCGCGCTCGCGCAGGGTGGCCACGTTGGCCTGGGTGGCCGCATGCAGCCACATCTCGGTGTGCATGGCCGGGACCATCACGACGGGGCAGGTGGCGGTCAGCAGGGTGGCGGTGAGCAGGTCGTCGGCGCGACCCGTGGCCGCCCGGGACAGGAGGTCGGCGGTGGCCGGGGCCACCACGACGATGTCGGCGGACTTGCCGAGGCGGACGTGCTCGACGCCTTCGACGTCATCCCAGACAGTCGTATGGACGGGATGTCCGGACAGCGCGGCCCATGTGGCGGTGCCGACGAAGTTCAGGGCGGAGTCGGTTGGAACGACGCGCACGTCGTGACCGGACTCGCTGAGCAGGCGCAGGAGGTGGGCGGCCTTGTAGGCCGCGATCCCGCCTGCCACGCCGAGCACGACGTGCGCAGGTGCGCTCGTCAGAGCGACTCCTCGATGGGCTCCTCGATGGGCTCCACGGACAGCAGGCCCTCGTTGATCTCGCGCAGGGCGATCGACAGCGGCTTCTCCTGCGGGTGGGTCTCCACCAGCGGGCCGACGTACTCGAGCAGGCCCTCGCCGAGCTGGGAGTAGTAGGCGTTGATCTGGCGCGCGCGCTTGGCGGCCTCGATGACCAGCGAGTACTTCGAGTGCGTCGTGCTCAGAAGCTCGTCGATGGGCGGGTGGGTGATGCCCTCGGGGCGGATGCTGGTGCCGGACACGGCGAACCCTCCTGTGGGGGTGCTGGACCACTCCGGGCGGAACGCACCGGAGGTGAGCCTCTCAGGCCGGATGACCCGGATCTGCGATGAAGTCTACCAACTCCCGGGCCGCGCGGACCACATCGTCGTTGACGACCACGGCGTCGAACTCCGCGGCCGCCGCCATCTCCTCCCGGGCGCGCTCCAGCCGGCGGGTGATGGCCGCCTCGTCCTCCGTGGCCCGACCGCGCAGGCGTGCCTCGAGTGCGGCGACTGTCGGCGGGGTCAGGAACACCATCAGGGCCTCGGGCATCGCGGCACGCACCTGCCGGGCCCCGTTGAGCTCGATCTCGAGCAGGACCGGCTCCCCCTGGGCCAGCCGCCGCTCCACCTCAGCGCGCGGGGTGCCGTAGCGGTTTCCGGCGAACTCGGCCCACTCGAGGAACCCGTCCTCGGCGATCGTTGCGGCGAACCGCTCCGGGCTCCAGAAGTGGTAGGCCACCCCGTCGACCTCGCCGGCCCGTGGGTCCCGGGTGGTGGCCGACACCGACACCCACAGGTCCGGTCGCAGGCGGCGGAGCTCGGCGACCACCGTGCCCTTGCCCACGCCACTGGGTCCGGTGAGGACCACGAGCCGTCCGCGCATCAGCGCGTCGTCCCCGGGTGGCGCTCGGCGATCAGGTGGATGACCTCCTCGACCTGGCGGGGACCGAGCCCGCCCACGCGGCGGTTGGCCGCGATCCCGATGGCCTCCATGATGTCCGCCGCACGGATGGGACCGATGCCACGGAAGCTGGAGAGCAGCTCGACCACCTTCATCCGCGCCAGGATGCGACCTCGCTCGTCACGTCCCTGGCCCTCGCGCAGGACGTCGGCGACCGCGATGCTGCCGTCGGCCAGCCCTGCCCGCACCTGGGCCCGGACCTGGCGGGCGTGCACGCCCCGGGCCGCGGCCGCAGCGCGTGCCTCGGGAGTCAGGGGGGGCGGCGGCGGGCCCTGCTGGGCGCTCACGCCTGCTCCAGGGACTGTGCCAACCGCCACGCAGCCGCACCCGGGTCGGCGGCGGCGGTGATCGGCCGCCCGATCACCAGGAGGTCGGCGCCCGCGGCCAGGGCGGCCTGCGGGGTGGCCACCCGGGACTGGTCGGCAGTGGCGCTGCCCTCACCGGTCGCCGGCCGGACGCCGGGGGTGACCAGCGTGATGTCGGCGGGGACGGCGGCCCGGATCGCGGCCACCTCCTGCGGCGAGCAGACGATCGCCCGGGCTCCAGCGGTGACCGCCATCCGGGCCAGGCGGACAGCGGCATCCAGCGCCGGACCGCGCATCCCGATGGCGTCCAGGTCGGCCTCGGACATGGAGGTCAGGACGGTCACCGCCGTGATCCGGGTGCCGGGCAGCGCCTCGGCTGCGGCGGCCACCATCGCGGGCCCGCCACTGGCGTGGACCGTGAGGTAGTCCGGAGCCAGGTGGGCGATGCTGCGCGCCGCCCCGGCCACGGTGTTGGGGATGTCGTGCAGCTTGAGGTCGAGGAACAGCCCGCACCCCGGCGCCGCGGAACGGACGTCGTCGACGACGGGGGCACCGTCGCGCAGGAAGGTCTCCAGGCCCACCTTCATGACTGCCACGTGGGGGGCAGCTGCCGCAGCCCACGCCAGGACAGTGGCACGGTCCGGGCCATCGAGGGCCAGGGCGATCGGTGCACTCATGGCTTCTCCTCGGAGTTCGCGCGCTGGGCGTCCCTGGCAGCGACGTGCCGGGCCTGCATCGTGTGCCCGAGGCCAACAGCGTCCGACAGCCGCGCGAACCCGCGGGCGGCCAGGATGTCGTTCAGCTCGGCCGAGATCCGGGCCGGGGCGTGCGGGTCGTTGAACACCGCCGTGCCGACCGACACCGCACTCGCCCCTGCCAGCAGGAACTCGAAGGCGTCCTGGCCGGTGCGGATCCCGCCCATGCCCAGGATCGGGACCTTCGGGTAGGCCGCGTGCACCTGCCAGACCGCGCGGACCGCGACCGGCCGGATCGCCGGGCCGGACAGGCCACCGGTCATCCCGCCGAGCATCGGGCGCATCGTGTCCGGGTCGATCACCATCCCCAGCAGGGTGTTGATCAGCGACAGCCCGTCGGCGCCGGCGTCGAGCACGGACTTGGCGATCGCCACGATGTCGGTGACGTCCGGGCTGAGCTTGGCCAGCACCGGGACGTCGGGCGAGGTGTGGCGCCGGACCACCTGCACCACCGACCCGGCCGAGAACGGGTCGCAGGCGAACACCTGGCCGCGGGACTCGACGTTGGGGCAGGAGATGTTGACCTCGAGCGCGGCGATCCCGGGCTCGTGGCGCAGCCTCTGGGCGAGCTTCTGGTACTCCTGCACCGACCCGCCGGCGATCGAGACCACCGTGCGGATGCCGCGCTCGCGCAGCCAGCGCAGGTCCTTGGCGATGAACTCCTCGATGCCCGGGCCCTGCAGGCCGATCGAGTTGAGCATCCCCGAGGGGGTCTCGGCCATCCGCGGGGTGGGTCGCCCGGAGCGCGGGTTGAGCATGATCGACTTGGTGACCACGGCACCGATCGCGCTCAGGTCGAGGAACGGTGCCAGCTCGCGACCGGCCGCCGCACACCCGGAGGCTGTGAGCACGGGGTCGGGCATCTGAAACGTGCCCAGGCGGGTGGACATGTCCACGCGCGCGGCGCGTGGTGCGGAGGCGGTCGCGGCCATCAGTGCCCCCCTGCCACGGGTGCCCCGAGCGTGTCCGCGGGGACTGTGCCGACGTCACCCCAGCGGACGTCGCTGCCCTTGAACACCGGACCGTCGGTGCAGGAGCGCACCATCCGGGTCACGCCGTCGGATCCGCGCACGGGCAGCACGCACGTCATGCAGACGCCGATCCCGCAGGCCATCGACTCCTCGACGGCGCACTGGCTGTGGGTGCCGGTCTCGGCGGCCACGGCTGCCACGGAGGCCAGCATCGCCATCGGCCCGCACGCGTAGACGACGTCGGCGCCGGACGCCCGGATGATCGCGGCCAGCGGATCGGTGACCCGACCGCGGATCCCTGCCGAGCCGTCGTCGGTGGTGACCGTGACCGACGCCGAGCTGCGCTTGGCCTCCAGGACCCCGAAGAGCCGGTCCTCGGTGGCGGCCCCGAGCACCATGTCCACGCGACACCCGCGCGACCGGAGCTGCTCGGAGAGCATGAACAGCGGTGCGGCGCCGTACCCCCCGGCGACCAGCACGCAGGACACCGGCTCCTTGGGGAGGGTGAACGGCCGGCCCAGCGGGCCGATCACGTCGAGCTTGTCGCCGCGGCGCCGGTCGGCCAGCCAGCGGGTGCCCTTGCCGTGGGTCGCGAACACCACCTCGACGGTGCCCCCCGAGGCTCCCCCCGGGGTGACCCGATGGATGGAGAACGCCCGGCGCAGGAGCATCCCGGAGCCCTCACCACCGACGGCCAGGGCCACGAAGTGCCCGGGGCGCGTGGCCTCCGGGATGCCCGGCGCGAGCAGGGTGAGGTGGTGGTAGGCGCCGGTGCGGCGCAGGCTGACGACCTCGCCCGTGACCTGGACCGACATCACGCCCCCGCGGCTGGGGCAGCGCTCCCCGCAGCACGCCCCGCGTGCCCGGCGCGCAGGTCCGCGAGCTCGGTCGCGTGCTCCTGGAGCGAGCGGACCCCGATGTCGCCGGAGATCAATGCCTCGATGCCCTGCACCGCGGCCCCGAGGCCCTGGACGGTCGTGATGCACGGGACCCCCCGCACGACGGCGGCGGTGCGGATCTCGTAGCCGTCCAGGCGCGGGCCGACCCCGTAGGGAGTGTTGACGATCAGCGCGATGTGGCCGCCCAGGATCGCATCGACGGTGTTCATCCCCTCACCGGGCTCGTGGATCTTGCGGATGTCGGTCACCTCGACACCGTTGCGCCGCAGGACGTCGGCCGTGCCGCCGGTCGCGGTGATCTGGAACCCCAGGTCGGCCAGGCGCTTGAGCGGGAAGATCATCGAGCGCTTGTCGCGGTTGGCCACTGAGACGAAGACCGTCCCGCTGGTCGGCAGGCCCGAGGAGTACGCGGCGATCTGCGACTTGGCGAACGCGGTGCCGAACTGCCGGTCGAGGCCCATGACCTCGCCCGTGGAGCGCATCTCCGGGCCGAGCACCGTGTCCACGCCGTGGAACCGGCCGAAGGGAAGGACCGCCTCCTTGACGGCGATCATCCCGCCGTCGGGAAGGTCGGCCGCGTCCCCGACCGACGGCAGGGTCCCATCGGCGCGCAGGTCGGCGATGCTCTCGCCGAGGGCGATCCGCGCCGCGGCCTTGGCCAGTGGGACGCCGGTGGCCTTGGCCACGAACGGCACCGTGCGTGAGGCGCGGGGGTTGGCCTCCAGGACGTAGAGGATGTCCGCGGCCATCGCGTACTGGACGTTGATCAGCCCCAGGACGCCCACCCCGCGGGCGATCGCCTCCGTGGAGGTGCGGATGCGCGCGATGTCGGCCCTGCCCAGGGTGATCGGCGGCAGCGCGCACGCGGAGTCACCCGAGTGGATCCCGGCCTCCTCGATGTGCTCCATCACCCCACCCAGGTAGAGCTCGGTGCCGTCGTAGAGCGCGTCGACGTCGATCTCCAGGGCATCGTCGAGGAAGCGGTCGACGAGCACGGGATGCTCGGGACTGACCTGCGTGGCCCGGTCGATGTAGGACTCCAGCATCGCCTCGTCGTAGACGATCTCCATGCCCCGCCCACCGAGCACGTAGGAGGGCCGCACCAGCACCGGGTAGCCGACCTCGTCGGCCACGGCCTTCGCCTCGTCGAACGACGAGGCCATCCCGAACTTCGGGGCCGGGAGCCCGGCGGCGGCCAGCACCCGGCCGAACGCCCCCCGCTCCTCGGCCAGGTCGATCGCAGCCGGGGACGTGCCCACGATCGGGACGCCGGCAGCCTGAAGCCCGTGCGCCAGGCCCAGCGGGGTCTGCCCGCCGAGCTGGCAGATGACCCCGGCGACCGGGCCCGCCTCGAGCTCGGCGTGGTAGACCTCCAGGACGTCCTCGAGGGTCAGCGGCTCGAAGTACAGCCGCGACGAGGTGTCGTAGTCGGTGGAGACCGTCTCGGGGTTGCAGTTGATCATGATCGTCTCGAAGCCGACCTCGCGCAGGGTCAGCGAGGCGTGCACGCAGGAGTAGTCGAACTCGATGCCCTGGCCGATCCGGTTCGGCCCGGAGCCGAGGATGATCACGGCCGGGACCTCGCGCGGCTCGACCTCCGTCTCCTCGTCGTAGGACGAGTAGTGGTACGGGGTCTTGGCTGCGAACTCCGCGGCGCACGTGTCGACCGTCTTGAACACCGGACGGATGCCCAGGGCGTGGCGCACCCCGCGCACGACGTCGGTGGGCATGCTGCGCGCGGCCCCGATCTGGGCGTCGGAGAAGCCGTGGCGCTTGGCCAGGCGCAGCAGCTCCGGGGTGAGCATGGGTGCGGTGCGCACCTGCTCGCCGACCTCGTTGAGCAGGACGATCTGGTCCAGGAACCACGGGTCGATCGCGGTCGCGGCATGCACCTCGTCGATCGAGGCGCCGGCCCGAAGCAGCGCCTGGACCTCCTCGAGCCGGCCGTCGTGCGGCACGCGGACCGACTCCAGCAGGGCCTCGCGGTCGATGTCCCGCGGGTCACCCACCCAGCCGAACCCCGCGTCCTTCTTCTCCAGCGAGCGCAGGGCCTTCTGCAGCGCCTCGGTGAAGTTGCGCCCGATCGCCATGGCCTCGCCCACGCTCTTCATGTGCGTGGTGAGCTCGTGGTTGGCAGACGGGAACTTCTCGAACGCGAACCGCGGGGCCTTGACCACCACGTAGTCCAAGGTCGGCTCGAAGCTGGCCGGGGTGCTCTGCCCGTCAGGGCGGGTGGTGATGTCGTTGGGGATCTCGTCGAGGGTGTAGCCGATGGCCAGGCGCGCGGCGATCTTGGCGATCGGGAAGCCGGTGGCCTTCGAGGCCAGGGCCGACGAGCGCGACACCCGGGGGTTCATCTCGATCACGATCATGCGTCCGTCGCTCGGGTCGATCGCGAACTGGATGTTGCAGCCACCGGTGTCCACGCCGACCGCGCGGATGATCTCGATGCCCACGTCGCGCATGTGCTGGTACTCGCGATCGGTCAGGGTCAGGGCAGGGGCGACGGTGATGGAGTCCCCGGTGTGCACGCCCATCGGGTCGACGTTCTCGATGGAGCAGACGACCACGACGTTGTCGTTGCGGTCGCGCATCAGCTCGAGCTCGTACTCCTTCCAGCCCAGGATCGACTCCTCGAGCAGGACCTCCGTGGTCGGCGAGGCCTGCAGCCCGGCGCCGGCGATCTCGAGCAGGCCGGCCTCGTCGTGGGCGATCCCCGACCCGGAGCCGCCCATCGTGAAGGACGGGCGCACGACCACCGGGTAGCCGAGCTCGGTGACGGCGGCGAGGCACTCCTCCATGGTGTGGCAGATCACCGAGCGGGCCGACTCGGCGCCGATCGAGGCGACGATCTCCTTGAACCGCTCGCGGTTCTCGCCGCGCTCGATCGCCTCGACGTTGGCCCCGATCAGCTCGACGCCGTACTTGGCCAGCGTGCCGTCAGCGTGCAGGGCCATCGCGGCGTTCAGCGCGGTCTGGCCACCGAGGGTCGGCAGCAGCGCATCGGGGCGCTCCTTGGCGATGATCTTGGTCACGAACTCCGGGGTGATCGGCTCGATGTAGGTGGCATCGGCGAACTCCGGGTCGGTCATGATCGTGGCCGGGTTCGAGTTGACCAGGATCACCCGCAAGCCCTCGTCGCGCAGGATCCGGCAGGCCTGGGTCCCGGAGTAGTCGAACTCCGCGGCCTGACCGATGACGATGGGCCCGGATCCGATGACCAGGACCGAGGTGATGTCAGCGCGCCGCGGCATCGACGGCCTCCCTGCAGGTGGGGCGCGGAGGAACCTTCCACCCGCGTAGGGGGACGAGCACGACCGTGAGGATGGGCATGGCCCACTCCTTCCCCGCCTCGCAGGACGGACTTAAAGGAGGCTTCCGATTCCAAGCTTCAGTTGCCGGCGATCATACCGGGCGACGGTGCACGGCAGCGCGAGGCCCCGCGCCACGAGGGCACGCAGCGGCCGCTCCCGAGGCTCGGGACCGGACTACCCTGAGCCGGTGCCCTCATCGTCCGAGCCCGCTGAGCACGCCGGCCGAGTCCGGAACCTGCGCGTTGCCGTGGCGGGCCACCCCGGGACGCAGGTCCGGGTCGAGGTGCACCACCCGGATGCCCCCGTCGTGGCCCTGTTCGAAGCCGGGCTCGGGCTGCCGATGGACATCTGGCACCCCGTCGTCGAGAACCTGCCGGGGGTCTGCTGCATCCTCACCGACCGTCCCGGGCTCGGGGGGTCGACGCCCTGGCAGCACCCTCCGGCGCTCGCCGACCAGGTCGCCCTGATCGTCGACGTCCTGGCCGCCTGCTCCCCCGATCCGAGGATCCGCGTCGCCCTCGTGGGGCACTCGTACGCCGCGATCCTCGTCAAGGCCTTCGCCCGGATGCACCCCGAGCAGGTGTCGGCGCTGGTCCTGGTGGACCCGTCCCTGGCTGCCCACGAGGCGGACAGCACCACGCTGGTCGAGCGGTTCCCGGACATCGCCAGGGACCTGGCCCATCGCCTCAGCGGGATCGGGAGGTGGCTGGGTTGGGCATTCGCCTCCGGGGGCACCGTGGGCCTGGGCGCGGGCGGGGCCGCAGCCCAACCGATCGTCGACGCCTATGAGGATCCCGAGCACCAGCAGGCCTCGATCGACGAGCTGCTGCGCATCGGGGATGAGGCCTCCGAGCTGCTGGTCCTGGCCGAGGACCATCCGCTGCCCGACGTGCCGATCCTGATCGTCGGGGCGGCCCGCTGGCCGGGCCCGGTGCCGCTGCGGAGGCGCACATGGTTGGACGCCCTCGAGCAGCGCGCTGGCGAGCTCGGCCCCGGGGCGTGGGTCGTCGACATCGAGGGCGCCCACCTGCTGATGCTCGACGAACCCCAGGCCCTCGCCCAGGCGATCGGGGATGCGCTGCGCCCCTCGGCTCCCCCAGCGTGATCCCTACAGGGTCGCCTGGACCTGCACGACCGACCCGGCCGGTGCATACGGCACGGTGTTGCCCTGGATCGGCTCGCCGTCGACCACGAGGGTCGCTCGCGCCCCGGGGGCACCGGAGTTCGTCACGCTGATCCGGTAGGTGGCCCCGCGTGCCACGCGGGTGACCTCCCAGCTCGGGACGTCGGGTCCGATCTGCGGGTCGATGACCAGGCCGTCGTACCCGGGGCGGACACCGAGCAGGTACTGCGACACGGTCACGAAGTTCCAGGCGGCCGTGCCGGTCAGCCAGGAGTTCTTGGCCTCGCCGTGGCGTGGCGCCTGCTTGCCGGCGATCATCTGGGCGTACACGTAGGGCTCGAGCCGGTGGACCTCGGAGATGTCCTCGCGGTACGCGGGGGTGATCCGCCGGTAGTAGTCGAACGCGCGCTCCCCGCGGCCGACCATCGTCTCGGCGATGATGACCCACGGGTTGTTGTGGCAGAAGATCCCGCCGTTCTCCTTGTAGCCGGGCGGGTAGGTCGAGACCTCACCCAACTCGATCCGGTAGCTCGTGTACGCCGGGTACTGCAGGACCAGGCCGTGGTCGGTGCCGAGGAGCTCGCCCACCGAGTCCAGGGCACGGACAGCCACACTGCTGGCGTGGGCCGGGTCGGCCGGGTCGGTGGCCGTCAGGCCGATGCCGCCCATGATCGCCATGCCCTGGGGCTCGATCCAGATCTTGCCCTCGGCATGCTCGTCGGTCCCGACCTTGTTGCCATAGAAGTCATACGCCCGCAGGAACCACTCGCCGTCCCAGCCGTGGGCCAGCACGGCCTCCCGCATGTCCTCGACGGCCGCGCGGGCACGGGCGGCCACATCGGCCAGGCCTCTCCGCTCGGCGATCTCGGCGTACTCCGGGCCGATCGCCGCGAACATGGCCGCGATGAAGACCGACTCCGCGGTGCCCCCGGCCTGGTTCTCAGTCGTCTGGAACGACTCACCGGGCTCGGTGGAGAAGCAGTTCAGGTTCAGGCAGTCGTTCCAGTCGGCACGTCCGATCAACGGCAGGCCGTGCGGGCCTCGGTTGGCCAGCGTGAACTCGAACGAGCGGGTCAGGTGCTCGAACAGGGACGCGGCCTGGGCGACGTCGTTGTCGAAGGGGACCATCTCGTCGAGGATCGACCAGTCGCCGGTCTCCTTGAGGTACCCGGCCACACCGAGGATCAACCACAGCGGGTCGTCGTTGAACCCGGAGCCGACATCGTTGTTGCCGCGCTTGGTCAGCGGCTGGTACTGGTGGTACGCCGAGCCGTCCGGGAACTGGGTGGCAGCGATGTCCAGGATCCGCTCGCGGGCGCGGTCCGGCACGAGGTGCACGAACCCGAGGAGGTCCTGGTTCGAGTCGCGGAACCCCATCCCCCGGCCGATCCCGGTCTCGAAGTACGACGCGGAGCGCGACATGTTGAACGTGACCATGCACTGGTACTGGTTCCAGATGTTCACCATCCGGTCGAGCTTCTCGTCAGTGGACTTCACCGTGTACGTGGTGAGCAGCCGGTCCCAGTGCTCCGTCAGCGCAGCGAACTCAGCGCGGGTCTGGGCCTCGGTGGCGAACGCCGCGAGCAGCTCATGCGCCCGGGACTTCTCCACCACCTGGCCCTCGGCGATGCCTGCCGCCTCGTCGGCGGGCGCCCACTTGGCCGCACGCGGGTTCTCGATGTAGCCCAGGACGAACGTGAAGCTGCGGGACTCCCCCGGCGCGAGGTCCACGGCCAGGTGGTGCGAGCCGATCGGGTACCACCCGGAGGCCACGGAGTTCGCTGCCTGCCCGGCGCGCGGCACGGCGGCCTCGCCGAGCGAGTTGTAGGCCCCCACGAAGGTGTCGCGGTCGGTGTCGAATCCGGCGGCGCGCGTGTTCACGCCGTACACCGCGTAGTGATCACGGCGCTCGCGGTACTCGGTGCGGTGGTAGATCGCCGACCCGTGGGGCCCGTCGAGCTCGACCTCCATCTCAGCCAGGGACAGGTTGCGCTGGTAGTTGGTCTGGTCGTCGTGGGCGTTCCAGAGCGCGAACTCCAGGAACGAGAACAGCCCGACGGACTTGGCGACCTCGGAGTCGTTGGTCAGCGTGACCTGCTGGACCTCGGCGTTGCGCCCGAGGGGCACGAAGTACAGCACCGAGGCGGTCAGGCCGCCGCGCGACCCGGTGATCCGGGTGTAGCCCATGCCGTGCCGGGCCTCGAAGGAGTCCAGCTCGGCCTTCACCGGCATCCACGACGGGGTCCAGACGTCACCGCCGTCGTTGAGGTAGAAGTACCGGCCGCCTGCGTCGTTCGGGATGTTGTTGTAGCGGTAGCGGGTGAGCCGGCGCATGCGCGCGTCCCGGTAGAAGGTGTAGCCACCCGCCGTGTGCGACACCAGGGAGAAGAACTCCTCGGACCCCAGGTAGTTGATCCACGGGTAGGGGGTCCGGGGGGTCGTGATGACGTACTCACGGGCCTCATCGTCGAAGTGCCCGTAGCGCATGTCATGCCTCCATGAGGTCGGCGAAGCGATCGAACAGGTAGGCCGAGTCGTGCGGTCCGGCGGCCGCCTCCGGGTGGTACTGCACCGAGAAGGCTGGCACATCCAGGCAGCGGAGTCCCTCCACGACGTCGTCGTTGAGGCAGACGTGGCTGACCTCCACCCGGCCGAACTCGGTGTCGGACACGTGGTCCAGGGGGGCGTCGACGGCGAAGCCGTGGTTGTGGGCGGTGATCTCGACGCGACCGGTGGCCCGGTCGGACACCGGCTGGTTGATCCCCCGGTGCCCGTAGCCGAGCTTGTAGGTCCCGAAGCCCAGCGCGCGGCCGAGGATCTGGTTTCCGAAGCAGATGCCGAACACCGGGATGCGCTCGGCCAGCAGCGCCCGCACCTGGGCCACGGCGTGGTCGGCTGTCGCGGGGTCACCGGGACCGTTGGAGAAGAACACCCCGACCGGTCCCTCGACCGCCCGGGCGCGGGCGACGAGCTCGGCCGGCGAGATGCCGGCGGGCAGGACGTGCACGCGCATCCCGCGCTCGGCCATCCGCACCGGGGTCATCGTCTTGATCCCGAGGTCGACGGCCAGGACGGTGGCCACCTGCGCACCGACCGCCTCGATGACGTACTCCTGCGCCGTGGTGACCTCGGCGGTCAGGTCGGCACCGGCCATCGGCGGGCTGGCCATCACGGCCGCGTGCATCGCGGCGAACCCCTGCTCGGCCGCCGCGCCGGAGAAGATCCCGGCGCGCATCGCCCCACGCTCGCGCAGGTGCCGGGTCAGCGCCCGGGTGTCGACACCGCTGATGCCGACCACCCCGTAGCGCTCGAGCTCCTCATCCAGGGTGCGCGTGGAGCGCCAGTTGGACGCCCGGCGGGCGGGGTCGCGCACCACATAGCCCGCCACCCAGATCCGGCTGGACTCCGGGTCCTCGTCGTTGACGCCGGTGTTCCCGATGTGCGGGGCCGTCATCACGACCACCTGGCGGTGGTAGGACGGATCGGTCAGCGTCTCCTGGTAGCCGGACATGCCGGTGGAGAAGACGGCCTCGCCCACGGTCGTGCCGATCGCACCGTAGGCCTGTCCGGTGAACGTCCGGCCGTCCTCGAGCACGAGGACGGCCGCGGCTGCGTCCCCCCGGGTGCGGTGCTGTGGGTCATCGGGAGCCTCCGGCGTTCGGGATCATCGAGGACAGGGTGCTGGCCGTGGCGACATGCTCGGCGGGATCGTCAGCGCGGAACCCAGTATCGAACTCGCGGTCGCCGAGGAGCCAGGTGATCAGGATCAGCCCGCCGGCCTCGAAGGCCTTCTGCGCCTGGCCCGAGCCGAGCCGGATGTCGCGCAGCGACTCCTTCGGGATCCACAGCGGCGGTTCGCCGACGCGATCGAGGAGCACCCCCTCGGAGCGGACGTAGAGGTCCGCCCGCCCGCGATTGCCCAGCCCGTGCACGACGATGCGGTCCAGCAGGTCCCCCGCGGTGGTCGTGGCGACGTACTGACCGGGGACGGCCCGCCCGGACGAGGCCCCCACGGGTGGACCGATCGGCGCGGGGATGTCGGACTGTCGTTCGGCCCGCGCACGCCATCCGCGACGCATCCCCCAGACCCCCAGCCCGATCACGACGAGCACCACCAGGGTCAGGGCGAGCCGGGGCCCCCACGAGGTGACGGGGGCCGACTCCGCGGTGCGGAGCGCTGCGGCGATCACGAGGGCTCCACGAGCGCGCGGTCGAGGACCGTCGCCCGCCCGCGCAGGAACGTGGCCACGACCGGGCTGGGCAGGTCCCGACCGCCGTACGGGTTGTTGCGGCTTCGCGAGGCTGAGCGCGACGGGTCCACGACCCACCGGGAGTCCGGGTCGACCAGGACCAGGTTGGCCGGCTCCCCCACAGCGATCGGCCGGCCGTGCCCGGGCCGACGCCCGATCTGGGCAGGTCGGATCGACATCCGATCGGCGACCCCCGCCCAGTCCAGGCGTCCGGGTCGCACCATCGTCTCGATCACCACGGCCAGCGCCTGCTCGAGTCCGAGCATGCCGAAGGCTGCCGCGGCCCACTCGCACTCCTTGTCCTCCATGGGGTGCGGGGCGTGATCGGTGCCGACGATGTCGATGGTGCCGTCGGCAAGGCCCGCCCGGACCGCCTCGACATCGGCGGCGCTGCGCAGCGGCGGGTTGACCTTGAACACCGGGTCATAGGTCGCGGCGAGGTCCTCGGTGAGCAGCAGGTGGTGCGGCGTGACCTCGGCGGTGACGTCGATCCCGCGGGACTTGGCCCAGCGGACGATCTCGACCGAGCCGGCCGTCGACAGGTGGCAGACGTGCAGGCGGGAGCCGACATGCTCGGCGAGCAGCACGTCGCGGGCGATGATCGCCTCCTCGGCGACCGCCGGCCAGCCGCGCAGGCCGAGGCGGCCGGAGAGCTCACCCTCGTTCATCTGCGCGTCCTCGGTCAGCCGGGGCTCCTGGGAGTGCTGGGCGATGACCCCGTCGAAGGCCTTGACGTACTCCAGCGCCCGGCGCATCAGGACCGCATCCGAGACGCACTTGCCGTCGTCGGAGAACACCCGCACCCCCGCGTCGGAGTCCGCCATGGCCCCGAGCTCGGCCAGCCTCTGCCCCCCGAGTCCGACGGTGACCGCACCCACCGGGAACACGTCGACCAGGCCGGCGCGCTTGCCCAGGTGCCAGACCTGCTCGACGACGCCGGCCGTGTCGGCCACGGGATCGGTGTTCGCCATCGCGTGCACGGCCGTGAAGCCGCCGAGGGCCGCGGCCCGCGACCCGGTCAGGACCGTCTCGGCGTCCTCCCGACCCGGCTCGCGCAGGTGCGTGTGCAGGTCCACGAGACCCGGCAGGGCGACCAGCCCGTCGGCGTCGACGACGGTCGCGCCGTCTGCCGACAGCGAGCCGGCGGCACCGATCCCGACGATCGTCTCCCCCTCGATGCGCAGGTCGACTGCCGGCCCGCCCAGGGGGCGGGCGCCGGTGATCAGGTACGTCATGAGCGTCCTCCGAGGAGCAGGTAGAGCACGGCCATCCGGACGCTCACACCGTTGGTGACCTGTTCGACGATCACCGAGCGGGAGCCGTCGGCGACCTCCGCGGTGATCTCCATGCCGCGGTTCATGGGCCCGGGGTGCATCACGATCGCGTGCCCGGGCAGCATCCCGGCGCGGCGGGAGTCGAGGCCGTAGCGGCGGGCGTACTCCCGCTCGCTGGGGAAGTACGCCGCGCCCATCCGCTCGCGCTGCACGCGCAGCATCATCACCGCATCGGTGTCGGGCAGCGGGGCGTCGAGGTCGTAGGAGACCTCGCAGGGCCAGGTCTCGACGCCCACCGGGAGCAGGGTCGGCGGCGCCACCAGGGTGACGTGCGCACCCAGGGTGTGCAGCAGCAGCACGTTGGAGCGGGCCACCCGCGAGTGCAGGACGTCGCCGACGATGGTCACCCGTCGGCCCGCGAGGTCGCCCTCGCCCCCGGCCAGGTGGTCGCGCATCGTGAAGGCGTCGAGCAGGGCCTGCGTGGGATGCTCGTGGGTGCCGTCGCCGGCGTTGACCACCGCCGCCTCGATCCACCCGGAGTTCGCCAGGCGGTGGGGTGCGCCGCTGGCACCGTGGCGGATGACCACGCCGTCGGCTCCCATCGCCTGCAGGGTCATCGCGGTGTCCTTGAGGCTCTCCCCCTTGGAGACGCTCGAGCCCTTGGCGGAGAAGTTGATGACGTCGGCAGACAGCCGCTTGGCGGCCGCCTCGAACGAGATGCGGGTTCGCGTGGAGTCCTCGAAGAAGAGGTTCACCACGGTGCGACCGCGCAGGGTGGGCAGCTTCTTGACCTCGCGGGTGCTGACCGCCGCCAACTCGCGGGCGGTGTCCAGGACCAGGACCGCGTCGTCGTGGGTCAGGTCGGCGGCCGAGAGCAGGTGCCGCTTCACGCGTCCTCCCCGATGACGACCTCGTCGGTTCCGTCGATCTCAGCCACCCGCACCTGCACCGACTCGCGCAGGGACGTGGGGACGTTCTTGCCCACGTAGTCGGCGCGGATCGGGAACTCCCGATGCCCGCGGTCGACCAGCACCGCCAGGCGCACGGCCTTCGGCCGGCCGAGCTCGGAGAGGGCGTCGAGCGCGGCGCGCACGCTGCGGCCGCTGAACAGGACGTCGTCGACCAGGACCACGGTGCGCCCGTCGATCCCGCCGACGGGCACGTCGGTCCGCTCCAGCGCGCGGGCCGGGCGCAGGCGCAGGTCGTCGCGGAACATGGTGATGTCCAGGGACCCCACAGGCGGGGCGGTCCCCGGCTCGATCGCGGCGATGCGCTCGGCGATCCGGTGGGCCAGGGGCACCCCTCGGCTGGGGATGCCCAGCAGGACGAGGTTCTCCGCGCCCTTCTCCCGTTCCAGGATCTCGTGGGCGATCCGCGACAGTGCGCGGGTGATGTCGGACTGATCGAGCACGCGGGTGGGCACGCCCACTCCTTCCCCGCCTCACGGGACGGTCGTTAAAGGAGGTCGTCGGGGGTCGACGTCGCGGCCCATCCTAATGGGGCCGGCGCCCCGACCAGCAGGGACCCGCGGGATCAGTCGACGATGCGCCGGGCGTCGGGGTTGAGCACGCCCCAGGCGACGAGCTGATCGGCCAGGGCCCCGGGGGCCTCGTCGTAGATCACGGCCAGCGTGCGCAGGTCGTCCTGGCGGATGGACAGGATGCGGCCGTTGTAGTCCCCGCGCTGGGCCTGGATCGCCGCGACGTAGCGGGCCAGCGGACCGGCCTTGTCCGCGGGCACCTGACCGAGGCGCTCGAGGTCGATGACCAGCTTCGGCGGGGGCTCACTGATGGCGGTGGAGGCCGGCTCCGGGAGGAGCTCAGCCATCGGTACCCCGTAGAACTCAGCGAGCTCGGCAAGTCGCTGCACCGTGACCGCGCGGTCGCCACGCTCGTAGGACCCCACGACGACGGCCTTCCAGGCACCCTGCGACTTGGCCTCCACCCCCTGCAGGGACAACCCCTGCTGGTTGCGCACGGCACGCAGCTTGGCGCCCAGCGCCTTCGCGTAGTCGTTCGACATCGCCACTCCTCACGTCAGCGCCCACGTTACGGAGAGTGACGGTAGGGATGCAACCCGGGGAGCGACTCAGAGCCTGCGCTCGATGGATCCGGCACCGATCGTGTGGACACGCATGCTGTTGGTGGTCCCGGCGATACCCGGGGGGACACCGGCGATCAGGACGCACAACTGACCCGCCTGCGCGCGGTCCCCGGCCAGCAGCTCGGCATCGATCTGCTCGACCATCTGGTCGGTGTGCGAGGCCGGTGGGACCAGGAAGGTCTCCAGGCCCCAGACGACCGCGAGCTGGTTGCGGATCGCGGCGTTGGGGGTGAACACCATCATCGGGATCTTCGGCCGGGAGGCGGCCATGATCCGGGCGCTCAGGCCGGTCTCGGAGAACGCGATCAGGTAGCTGGCCTTCAGCGCCCTGGCGACGTCGACGGACTCCTTGGTGACCGCCTCGCCCACACTCATGTCCTTCTTCTTCGGCAGCTTGGGCAAGCGTTCGAGGCCCATCTCCTCGGTGTAGTCCACGATCCTGGCCATGGTGGAGACCACGAGGTTCGGGTGCTTGCCCACACTGGTCTCGCCGGACAGCATGACCGCATCGGCGCCGTCGAGGATCGCGTTGGCCACGTCCGAGGCCTCCGCGCGGCTGGGCCGGGAGTTCTCCATCATCGACTCGAGCATCTGGGTGGCCACGATCACCGGCTTGCCGGCCTCGCGGCACATCTGGATCGCGCCCTTCTGCACGATGGGCACCTCCTCCAGGGGCAGCTCGACGCCCAGGTCCCCGCGGGCGACCATGATCCCGTCGAAGGCCGCGACGATCCCGGCCAGGTTCTCCACCGCCTGCGGCTTCTCCACCTTCGCGAGCACCGGGATCCGCCGGCCCATCTCGTCCATGATCGCGTGCACGTCCTCCACGTCGGCCGCGGAGCGCACGAACGACAGGAACACGAAGTCGACACCGATCCGCAGCGCCCAACGCAGGTCGTCCTTGTCCTTGTCCGAGAGCGCGGGCACACTGACCGCGACCCCGGGCAGGTTGATGCCCTTGTTGTTGCTGACCGGACCACCCTCGAGCACCCGGGTACGAACCCGGGGGCCGACGACGTCGATGACCTCGAGCTTGACCTTGCCGTCGTCGACCAGGACCGTGTCACCGGGGTTGCAGTCCTCGGGAAGGCCCTTGTGGGTGGTCCCGCACTGGGTCACGTCACCGAGGATGTCCTCCGCGGTGATCGTGAACTCGGCACCGTCCTCGAGCATCACCGGACCATCGGCGAACCGCCCCAGCCGGATCTTCGGGCCCTGGAGGTCAGCCACGATGCCCACGCCCACGCCCAGTTCCTTGGCCGCCCGCCGGACATTGGCGTAGGACTCGGCGTGCACGGCGTGCTCGCCGTGGGACATGTTCAGGCGTGCCACGTTCATCCCCGCCTCGATGAGCTCATGGATCTGCTCGTAGGTGGAGGTGGCCGGACCCAGGGTGCACACGATCTTCGCTCGACGCATGGCACGAACAGTAGCCAGCACGCGGCCGGGCTGCGCGTCGAACGCAGTGCCCAGCGGTGAACCGGCCGTGAAGGATGGGCCGGCACCGGGTGCCCGGCACGGAGTCAGCGACCCCCGAGCATCCGTCCCACATCCGAGGACCGACCCGCCGCCCGGGCGCGCATGACGCGCACCGGCGTGCTGTCGAGCGCGCCCAGGAGGAGCAGGTAGGTCATGACCGCCAGGTAGCCGACCACGACGGTGCTCGTCACGGCGTTGGGGGCGAAAGCCGCCATCGCGATGGCCGAACCGCCCACGAGTGCGGCAAGGATCGGCCAGAACCAGATGCGCGCCCGCATCCTGCGGGGCAGGCCGCGCAATGCCTGGCGCTGGCCGCCGGTCAGGGCGCGCCACCACCGCAACCAGACCGTCGGCAGGAGCACGAGTGCCAGGACCGCCAGGACGCGGGCCAGCAGGTCGAAGCCCGCCGCCGCCGCCACCAGCCCGGGGAAGGGAGCCAGCAGCATCCAGCGGCCCGCCCTGCGCGCGACCAGGACAGCCAGGGCATCGAGGTTTCGGCGGGCCGAGACCCCCTGGGGGTTCGCGGCCAGCGCGGAGGCCAGATGGCGGGCGGCCTCCGCGGCCGAGCCCGACTGCATCTCGAGGACCGCCAGGTTGTTCAGGGCCGCGGTGTTCGCCGGATCCCGCCGCAATGCCTCGAAGTAGGCCACCCGCGCTGCGTCCACATCGCCGTCGGCTGCCAGCGCAGCTCCGATCTGCACCTGGGCGTCGGTGCTGTTCGGGTCGATCAGGACCGCCTCCCGCGCCGCGGCGAGCTGGTTGGCCACGGCCTCGGGGCGGGTGGAGCTCGCCCAGGCCCGCGAGAGGGCGAGGTGGTTGGCCGAGTTCCCGGGATCCCGCTCGACCGCGCGCCTGGCGAGCCCGATCGCCTCGTCGACCCAGCCGACGTCGAGGCAGACCAGCGTCCCCAGACGCAGCGCGTAGGGGTCCTGGGGGGTCAGGGCCAGCAGGCGCTGCGAGGTATCCAGGGCCTCCTGGCGCGCGCCCTGTGCCCGCAGGGTGCGCACGAGCAGGCCAGTGAGCCTCGGGTCATCGGGGTTGGCGGCCAGCGCCTCACCCAGGGCCGCACGCGCCGAATCCCAGCGCTCGGCGGCGACGAGCGCCTCGGGCAGGGCATAGGGGTCCGACGTCACAGCAGCCGGTGGGCCTTCATGTACTCGGCCAGGGGCGTGTACTCCCCGGCCTGGTCGGCGAAGAGCACCACGTTGCGCGCGGAGGCGAACCAGCGTCCGGTGGAGGGCGTGATCGCGGCGATCGCCGCCACGAGGTCCGCGGTGGTGATGACCCGGTCCGAGGATCCGGTCCGCGCCGCATCGACCAGCGCGGACTGGGCAGCCGTGCGGCACACGTGGGCCAGGTCGGCCCCGGAGAAGCTCTCGGTCCGGGCCGCGAGGCTCCTGACGTCGACGGCGGGGTCGACGGGGAGCGCGCCCAGGTGCATTCCCAGGATGTCCTCGCGCGCCTGCGGGTCCGGCGGCTGCACGAAGACGGCCCGGTCGAAGCGGCCCGGTCGGCGCAGGGCACCGTCGACGTCCCACGGTGCGTTCGTGGCTCCCAGGACGAAGATCCCCTCGTTCTCGCTGGCCACCCCATCGAGCTCGGCGAGCAGCTGGTTGATGACCCCCCGCAGGGCCGAGGCCGAGCGACCCAACCCCGACCGGGAGCGACCGAGCGCGTCGATCTCATCGAAGAAGAGCACACACGGCGCCTGTGCGCGGGCGTAGGCGAACAGATCCGCGATGTTGTTCTCACTCTGCCCCATCCAGCGGCTGAGCACGTCCGAGAGCCCGACGGGGATGAAGCGCGCCCCCAGCTCACCGGCCACCGCCCTGGCCAGGTAGGTCTTGCCACACCCGGGGGGTCCGTAGAGCAGCAGCCCGCCACGCAGCGTCGCCCCGTAGCGCTCGCGCAGCTCGGGGTTGCGCAGTGGCGTCAGGAACGCAGCCTCGATGTGCGCCTTGACCTCCGTGAGCCCGCCCACGTCGGCCAATCGCAGCTTGGTCTCCACCGGCTCGTGGGCCATGCCACCGGTGAGATCGTCCTCGGCGGCCCCCCAGTCGAAGTTCGGGTCCGTGGGGCGTGGTCCCAGCGATGCCGGATGGGTGGCCGGGGCCGAGGAGCCCTGTGCGGCGCCGGCCTGAACCGCGGTGCTGCCTGCGCCCATCGCCTCGCGCATCAGCTCCAGGTAGTCCGCGTTGCCCGGGTCCTCAGCGAGCAGCTGGCCGAGGTGACCGACAGCCTCATTGCCCAGCCCCTCCCCGATCAGCAGCTCTGCGAGGTGGGCGCGCAGGACGTCGTCGCCGGGCTCCCGGGCGACCGCCCGGCGCATGCTGTCCAGCAGTCGGGCGACGTCCACTGTCTGAGGCTACCGGCTGGCCCGGCCAGGGTCCCCGTGGCCGGAGGTCGCCCGGGCAGCCATCTCGTCAGACGACCAGTGGACGGGCCGTCGGCGGGATCGGGGCAGGCAGGGTGGTCGAGCCCATCAGGTGGGCGTCGACGGCCGCCGCGGCGGCCCGGCCCTCGGCAATGGCCCAGACGATCAGCGACTGGCCGCGACCGGCGTCCCCGGCGACGAACACCCCGGGGACCGACGAGGCGTAGTGCTGGTCCCGACGGATGTTGCCGCGCTCGTCGAGGGCGACCCCGAGCTGCTCGACGAGCGGGCCCCGCTCCGGCCCCGTGAAGCCCATGGCCAGGAACACCAGGTCGGCGGGGAGCTCCCGCTCGGAGCCCTCGACCTCGACGAACCGCCCGTCGACCATCTCGACGTCCACGAGCAGCAGCGCCCGCAGGTTCCCGGACGCATCTGCGCGGAACTCCTTCGTGCTCACGGAGTAGACCCGCTCACCGCCCTCCTCGTGGGCCGAGGTGACCCGGTAGGTCATCGGATACGTCGGCCACGGGGCGGCATCCGGCCGGGTGGCCGGGGGCGTGGGCAGGATCTCGAGCTGGGTGACGCTGGCCGCGCCCTGTCGGTGCGCGGTGCCCAGGCAGTCGGCGCCGGTGTCGCCGCCGCCGATGATCACCACGTGCTTGCCGGCCGCGTGGATCGGGGTCTCGGGCAGGGTCCCCTCGACCACGCGGTTGGCCAGCGGCAGGTACTCCATGGCCTGGTGGACCCCGGGGAGGTCAGCACCCGCAACGGGCAGCCCGCGCGCGGCGGTGGCCCCGATCGTCAGCAGGATCACGTCGTGACGACGGCGCAGCTCGGCCATGGTGAGGTCCACGCCGACCTCGACTCCCGTGCGGAAGGTCACTCCCTCGGCCTCCATCTGGGCCAGCCGTCGGTCGAGGTGTCGCTTCTCCATCTTGAACTCGGGGATCCCGTAGCGCAGGAGGCCGCCGATCTTCGACGCCCGCTCGTACACCGAGACCGTGTGGCCGGCACGCGCGAGCTGCTGGGCGGCGGCCAGCCCTGCGGGCCCCGAGCCGATCACCGCGACCCGCTTGCCCGACAGCCGCTCGGGGGCGGCCGGGACGACCCAGCCGGACTCCCACGCCCGGTCGATGATCGAGACCTCGACCTGCTTGATGGTCACCGGGTCCGCGTTGATCCCCAGCACGCAGGCCGTCTCGCAGGGCGCCGGGCACAGGCGGCCGGTGAACTCGGGGAAGTTGTTGGTGGCGTGCAGACGCTCAGCGGCCTCACGCCAGTCGTCGCGCCACACGAGGTCGTTCCACTCCGGGATGAGGTTGCCCAAGGGGCAGCCCTGGTGGCAGAAGGGGATGCCGCAGTCCATGCAGCGGCCCGCCTGCTTCTCCAGGTGGTCGGCGCCGAAGGGCTCGTACACCTCCTTCCAGTCCCGGATGCGGACGTCGACGGGCCGCCGGGCGGGCAGCTCGCGCGGGGTGGTCAGGAAGCCCTTGGGGTCAGCCACGGCTCATCTCCTCCATCACGGCCTCGATCGGGTCCCGGCCCTCGGCCCGGGCCTTGTCCTGGATGTCCAGGATCTTGCGGTAGTCGGTCGGCATGATCTTGCTGAAGCGCCCGAGTGCGGCCGTGCCCTGCTCGAGAAGCGCCTCGGCGATGGCCGAGCCGGTCTCCTCGACGTGCCGGCGCAGGATGGCGGTCAGCCAGTCCTGGTCATCCGGGCCCAGCGGCTCGAGGGCGACCATGTCGAGGTTCACCCGCTGCGGGGCGAGGTCGAGCACGTAGGAGACGCCGCCGGACATGCCGGCCGCGAAGTTGCGCCCGGTCGGCCCGAGCACCACAACCCGACCCCCGGTCATGTACTCGCAGCCATGGTCGCCCACGCCCTCGACGACGAGGGTGGCCCCCGAGTTGCGCACCGCGAAGCGCTCGCCCACACGCCCGCGCAGGAACACCTCGCCGGACGTGGCCCCGTAGCCGATGACGTTGCCGGCGATGATCTGGTCCTCGGCGACGAACGGCGCCGAGCGGTCGGGCCGCACGATCACGCGGCCACCGGACAGGCCCTTGCCCACGTAGTCGTTGGCGTCGCCCTCCAGACGCAGCGTGATTCCCGGGGGCAGGAACGCCCCGAAGGACTGCCCTGCCGAGCCGGTGAACGTCAGGTCGATGGTGCCCTCGGGAAGGCCCGCCCCGCCGTGGCGGCGGGTGACCTCGGAGCCGAGCATCGTGCCGACGGTGCGGTTCACGTTGCGGATCGCCAGCTGGGCACGCACCGGCTCGCCGGACTCCAGGGCCGGGCCGCACAGCGCGATGAGCTGCTTGTCCAGGGCCTTGTCCAATCCGTGGTCCTGGATGACCGACTGGTGCAGGGACGCGCCCGGCTCGACGGCCGGCGACTCCAGGATCGGCGCGAGGTCCAGGCCCGAGGCCTTCCAGTGGGTGACCGCGGCGCGCGTGTCGAGCATCTCGACGTGCCCGATCGCCTCCTCCATGGTGCGGAAGCCGAGCTGGGCCAGGTACTCGCGGACCTCCTCGGCGATGAACTCGAAGAAGTTCACCACGAACTCCGGCCTGCCCGCGAACCGCGCGCGCAGCTCCGGGTTCTGCGTGGCCACACCCACCGGACAGGTGTCCAGGTGGCACACGCGCATCATCACGCAGCCCATGACCACCAGCGGGGCGGTGGCGAACCCGAACTCCTCAGCCCCCAGAAGTGCAGCGACGACGACGTCCCGACCGGTCTTGAGCTGGCCGTCGGTCTGCAGCACGACCCGGTCGCGCAGCCGGTTGAGCAGCAGCGTCTGCTGGGTCTCGGCCAGGCCGAGCTCCCAGGGTCCGCCGGCATGCTTCAGCGACGTCAACGGGGAGGCGCCCGTGCCACCGTCGTGCCCGGAGATCAGGATCACGTCGGCATGCGCCTTGGCCACCCCCGCGGCCACCGTGCCCACCCCGACCTCGGCCACGAGCTTCACGTGGATCCGCGCGGCGTCGTTGGCGTTCTTCAGGTCGTGGATGAGCTGCGCGAGATCCTCGATCGAGTAGATGTCGTGGTGCGGCGGCGGGCTGATCAGGCCCACGCCCGGGGTGGAGTGCCGGGTCTTCGCGACCCACGGGTACACCTTGTGCGGGGGCAGCTGCCCACCCTCCCCGGGCTTGGCTCCCTGGGCCATCTTGATCTGGATGTCGTCGGCGTTCACCAGGTACTCGCTGGTGACACCGAACCTCCCGGAGGCGACCTGCTTGATCGCCGAGCGCTTGGAGTCCCCGTTGGCCATCGGGACGTAGCGCTCGGGGTCCTCGCCGCCCTCACCGGTGTTCGACTTCGCGCCGAGCCGGTTCATCGCGACGGCCAGCGTCTCGTGGGCCTCCTGGCTGATCGAGCCGTAGCTCATGGCCCCGGTGGAGAAGCGCTTCACGATCTCGCCGACCGACTCGACCTCCTCGAGGGGCACGGGCGGGCGAGCCCCCTCAGCGAACCGGAACAGCCCGCGCAGGGTCATCAGCCGCTCGGACTGGTCGTCGACGCGCGCGGTGTACTGGCGGAAGATGTCCATCCGACCGGTCCGCGTGGCGTGCTGCAGGCGGAAGACGGTCTCCGGGTCGAACAGGTGCGGCTCGCCCTCCCGGCGCCACTGGTACTCGCCGCCGACGGGGAGCGTCCGGTGCACCGGGGCGATCCCGTTCGTCGGGTACGCGTTGGCGTGCCTGAGCGCGACCTCCTCGGCGATGGTCGTCAGGCCCACCCCACCCAATCGCGAGGTGGTTCCGGTGAAGTACTGGTCGACCAGCGAGTGGCTCAGGCCGATCGCCTCGAAGATCTGGGCACCGCGGTACGAGGCCACCGTGGAGACGCCCATCTTGCTCATGACCTTCAGGACGCCCTTGCCCAGCGCCTTCACCAGGTTGCGCACGGCCTTCTCCGGGGTGATCCCGGTGATCACCCCGCGGCGGGCCATGTCCTCGACGGACTCCATCGCCAGGTACGGGTTCACGGCGGCGGCGCCGTAACCGATCAGCAGGGCGACGTGGTGGACCTCGCGCACGTCACCGGCCTCCACCAGGAGGGTGACCTGGGTTCGCGTCTTGCGCCGCACCAGGTGATGGTGCACCGCCGAGCACAGCAGCAGCGACGGGATCGGGGCCCGGTCCGGGTCGGAGTCCCGGTCGGACAGCACGATGAACTTCTTGCCCCCGGCGATGTGCCGATCGACCTCGGCGCAGATCTCGCCCAGGCGCTTGCGCAGGCCCGGCCCGCCGTCGGCGACCCGGTACAGCCCGGCGACCCGGACACCGGAGAACCCGGGCGCGTCACCATCGGCGTTGATCTGGCCGAGCTTCGCGAGCTCGTCGTTGTCGATCACCGGGAACGGCAGCAGGACCTGGCGGCAGTGCCCGGGGTCGGCCTCCAGCAGGTTGCCCTCGGGCCCGATATGGCTGCCCAGCGACGTGACGATCTCCTCACGGATCGCATCAAGGGGCGGGTTGGTCACCTGGGCGAAGAGCTGGACGAAGTAGTCGAAGAGCAGCCTCGGCCGGTCCGACAGCACAGCGATCGGGGTGTCGGTGCCCATCGAGCCCAGCGCCTCCATGCCGTTGCGGGCCATGGGGGTGAGCAGGATGCGCAGCTCCTCCTCGGTGTAGCCGAACGTCTGCTGGCGACGGGCCACCGACTTCGAGGTGTGCACCACGTGCTCGCGCTCGGGGAGCTCCTCGAGGTGCACGATGCCGGCGCGCAGCCAGTCCGCGTAGGGCGCCTGCGCAGCCAGCTCGGACTTGATCTCGTCGTCCTCGATGATCCTGCCCGCGACGGTGTCCACGAGGAACATCCGGCCCGGCTGCAGGCGACCCTTGCGCACGACCGTGGCCGGGTCGATGTCGAGCACACCGGCCTCGGATCCGAGCACGACCAGGCCGTCGTCGGTGACCCAGAACCGCCCGGGGCGCAGGCCGTTGCGGTCCAGGACCGCCCCGATGACCGAGCCGTCGGTGAAGCTCACATTCGCCGGGCCGTCCCAGGGCTCCATCAGGTTGGCGTGGAACTGGTAGAAGGCCCGGCGCGCGGGGTCCATCTCGTCGTGGTTCTCCCACGCCTCGGGGATCATCATCAGGACCGAGTGCGGCAGGCTGCGCCCGGCCATGTGCAGCAGCTCGACGACCTCGTCGAAGCTGGCCGAGTCGCTGGCCCCCTCCGTGCAGATCGGCAGGATGCGCCGGATGTCACCGGGGATCTTCTCGGAGTTCAGCTGGGCCTCACGGGCCTGCATCCAGTTGCGGTTGCCGCGCACCGTGTTGATCTCGCCGTTGTGGGCGATGAGCCGGTACGGGTGGGCCAGGCTCCAGCTGGGGAACGTGTTGGTCGAGAACCGCGAGTGCACCAACGCGAGCGTGCTGGCGATCCGCGGGTCGGACAGGTCGGCGAAGAAGGGCTCGAGCTGGCCGGTCGTCAGCATGCCCTTGTAGACCAGGGTCCGGCTCGACAGGCTGGCGAAGTAGACCTCCGCCTCGCGCTCGGCCCGCTTGCGCAGGCAGAAGGCCATCCGCTCCAGGACCATCTGGTCGGTCACCCGGTGCCGGGACGCGACGAACAGGTGGCGGAACCGGGGCATCGTGCTGCGGGCGGTGACGCCGACCAGGTCGTCCGCGACCGGCACCTCGCGCCAGCCGAGGACGATCAGGTCCTCCTCCTCGGCGATCCGGTCGATCGCGGCCATGGCGTGCCGCTCCGCGGCGACATCGTCGGGCAGGAACGCCAGGCCGACCGCGTACGCTCCGGCGGCCGGCAGCTCGAAGTCGACCACGGCACGCAGGAACGCATCGGGGACCTGCACGAGGATGCCGGCACCGTCGCCGCTGTCCGGCTCGGCACCGGAGGCGCCCCGGTGGTCGAGGTTGCGCAGGGCGGTGAGCGCCTTGACGACGATGTCGTTGCTGGGCACCCCGGTCATCGTGGCCACGAAGGCCACGCCACAGGCATCCCGCTCGAAGGCGGGGTCGTACAGGCCGGTGGCGGCGGGCACGGCGGAGAACAGCGTCATGGTGGCTCCTCAACGTCATCACCGGCCTGCTCCTGCAGGCCGCGAGGACGCGGTTGGTGCGGGAGTTGAGGTCGATGGGACGTCGTTGGCCCACCTCGCGGAGAAGAATAGGCCATCGCGACACCTGGTGTGCGCCCCGGGGCGGGCCGTTACCCTCACTGTCATGGTTCGCATCCTGCTCCCCGCGCTCATCGTCGCCAATGCGGCCGCCGTCACCGCCGCAGCGGTGACCCTCGTCCCGGCAGGGACCCCCGACTCCCTGAACAGCTCCGTCGGCGAGGTGCAGGTGTCCCGCATCCCGATCGCCGAGGCGGTCGTGCGCGACTCCAGCGGGGGCACCCGCGGACCCTCGTCCGCGGCCCTGCGCGACGGGCGCATCCTGTTGGGCGGAGGAGCCGACGGCCGCACGCTGCTGGTGATGGATCCGGCGACCCGGAGCATGCAGGAGGTGGGCAAGGTCATCCGGCCCAGTCAGCGCCTCGACGACGCCCGGTTCGCGCCCACCGACATCGAGGTCATGTCCACCACGGGCACCCGGACCCGGCTGTTCGTGTCCTTCCCGGAGTACGTTGCCGGCCGCAAGTGCGTGCGCCTGGCAGTGAACCGGGTGGACGTCGCCCTGGACGCCCAGCCGCGGATCCTTCGTACGGCGAAGGTGTTCCGTTCGACGCCGTGCGTCCCTCCGGCCAACATCCAGCACGCCTCCGGGAAGCTGGTCCGGATCTCCGCCTCCCGCGCCTACGTCACGCTCGGCGACCTGGGCTATCCCGGGATCGACAACCGGAAGGTCCGCGGACAGCTCGGCTCGGTGCTGCGGATCGAGAAGGGGCGCGCGGCGGTCCGGATCAGCCAGGGCCACCGCAACGGCCAGGGCCTCACCCTCGATCGCCTGGGCCGGCTCTGGGAGACCGAGCACGGTCCCCGCGGCGGCGACGAGCTGAACCTGATCCGGCGCGGTCGGGACTACGGCTGGCCGTTCGTGACGCTGGGTGAGCCCTACGGGACCACCGACTACGTGATGCCCCGGCGCACCGGGACCCACACGGGCTACACGAAGCCGAAGGCGGCCTGGGTGCCCAGCGTGGCCACGTCCGAACTGGTCCAGGTGCCTGCGTCCTGGACCGGGTGGACCACCTCGGTGGGTGGGGACCTGCTCATGGGCACGCTCAAGGACCAGTCGTTCTGGCGCGTGCGCGTGGATCGAGCCGGTCGCGTGCTGGAACGTGAGCGCCTCGAGGTGGGCCACCGGATCCGCGACGTCGAGGTGCGCCAGGACGGCTCAGTGACCGCCACGACCGACGACGGCACCCTGTTGATCCTCACCAGGGGCGCCTGAGCCCGGACCGGCGCCCACACCCGGGGCCACCCGGCGAAGCACCCAGAAGAGCGCTGCCGCAGCGGCGATCGTCGACAGGCCGAGCACCGGCGAGGCGGTGAACGGCCCCAGCGACTGGCCCCGGGCGAACGGCTCCGTCGCCGAGGAGCCGGCCAGCCCGAGGAACCCGACGCAGACGAGCACCACACCGGCAGCCGCCGCCGCAGCCGTACCCCTCCCGGGCCGGATCCGGGACGGGGCCGCGACGCGCTCGGCGGGACCGACCAGGGCCACGATCGCCGCGAGGACGACACCGGGCAGGAGCAGCCACAGCAGGCGGGCCACCCACCACGCCGGCGTCGCGGGAGTCGGGTCGGGATACCCCAGGGGCAGGACCACACGGGCTGCGATCGTCAGCGCCGCCTGGTGCCACAGGTAGATGCTGACCACGCTGAGGTTCACCACGACGACCGCGGCCCACACCCGCGGCCGGGCCAGCCACCGTGTGAGCGGAGCGCGCAGGAGCAGTGCGATGCCGATCTGCGCGATCCCCAGCGCGGCGATGGCCAGGGTCGGCGGGTGCATGTTCCCGACCGGGCCGTCAGTCACGCCCACCATGGTGGCCGTGTACGGCCCGAACGCCACGACGAGGGCCGTCGTGGCCAGGCCCCCGACCGCCATCGACAGCGCGACCCATCGGTCGAGCCGACCGTCGGCGTACAGGAACCCGACCTGGTGCATCAGGATCCAGACGCACAGGACGTTGGCGTAGCCGAAGGCCTGCGACCCGAGGGCGAACCGGCCGACGTCGAGCGCTGCCACCGTCAGCACCATCACGGGGATCACCGCTGCCCCGAAGCGGACATCCAGGCGCAGCGTCACCGGGGTGAGCGCCACCACGCACAGGTAGGCCCCGAGGAACCACAGGGGCTGGTAGAACAGCCCGCCGAGGGCGCGCACGCCCACTCCCCCGGCCCGATCGACGAGCAGGCCGAGGATCGCCACCACCGCGATGTACAGGCCGGCCGGCGCCAGGACACGGTGGACGCGGCGGTCCACGAACGTGGCGTAGCCCTCGCCGCGGCGACGCGTCCCCTCCCAGCTGCGCCGGTTGGCATAGCCCCCCACGAAGAAGAACAGCGGGATGACCACGAACAGCCATGTCAGCGGCCACATCGCCGGGACCTCATGCAGGGTGCTGGTCTCGACCAACCGCCCTGCGTCGGCGCCCCCGTCAGCCCACCGGACGTCGGCCACGAGCCAGTGCCCGACCACCACCGCCACGATGCTCCCACCGCGCAGCAGGTCGATGAAGCGATCCCGGCTCCCGGGCTCCATGGCTGGGACGCTACCCGCGATGCCGGTGCCAGCAGAAGTGGCCAAGGTCACGACTTCGCCCGCTCCTGGTCCGCTGGCCCCGGCGCTACCCTGCTCCGGTGAGCATCCTCGAGGAGGCACCGGTCCTCGACCTCGACGACGCTGCCCGGATCGCCACCGACCTGTGGGGCCTGGTCGCCCCTGCGGCCCGTGACCTGGGCAGCCACCAGGACCGCAACTTCCTGATCACGACCGCCGGGGCGCGCCACGTGCTCAAGGTCGCCAACGCCGCGATCCCCGACGAGTCCCTCGATGCCCAGAACGCCGCGATGCTGGCCGTCGGGCACCTGCCGATCCGGGTGCCCCGACCCGTGGCCTCGCTCGGCGGCTCCCTGCGCGAGGTGGTGGACCTCTCCGGGAGCCCTCACAGCGTGCGGCTGCTGACCTTCGTCGCCGGGGCGCCGATGACCGGCCCCGGGTACCTCGCCCCGATCACCGCCCGGCAGTTCGGCGCGCTGGCTGGTCAGGTCAGCGGTGCCCTGGCCGGGTTCTCGCACCCCGGGGCCGACCTGCCCAGCCAATGGGACGTACGACGCTCCCCGCAGGTGGTCGCCGACCTCCTGGGGTCCCTGGACCCAGGCCTGGGCCAGCGAGTCGCGACGCTGTCGACCGCGTCCCAGAGAGCCCTGGACGAGGTCGCCGCGGACCTGCCCCACCAGGTCATCCATGCCGACGTGACCGATTTCAACGTGGTGGGCGACCCGGGTGCGGACGCCCGGTTGGTTCCCGCGGGGATCATCGACTTCGGCGACCTGATGCACACCTGGCGGGCGGCCGAGGCAGCAGTCACCCTCTGCGCCCTGCTGGTCAAGGATCCCAGGGCCCCACTGCGGATCGCCGAGGACGTCCTCGGCGGGTTCCTCAGCCAGCAGCCGCTCACCCCCGCCGAGGTCGAGGCGCTGTGGCCGATGGTCGCCGCGCGTGCCTGCGCGGGGCTGGTGAGCACCGCCCACCAGCTGCGCAGCGAGCCGGACAACGACTACCTGCACGACAACCTCGCCGTGGACCGAGCGGTGTTCGAGATGGTGGCGGCACTGCCCCTGGAGCTCGGCACGCTCGCGATGCGCCGTGCTGCCGGGATCCTCGGTCGACCCGGCGCCGCCGAGGTCGGCACCACGATCCTGCCCGACCTGGGCCGGACCACGCCGATCGACCTGTCCACCACCTCCCCACTGCTCGATGAGGGAGCGTGGACAGATCCGGGGCGCGTGCGTGCGGCGCTGCGGTCCGCCCTCGGTCCCGCGCGCAGCCCGGTCACCGGAGTCATCGCGTACAGCCAGCCCCACCTGCACCACAGCGTCATCAACAGCCTCGAGGAGCCGGCGACCATCCACCTCGGCCTCGACGTCCTGCTCCCCCGGGGCAGCCAGGTCATCGCCCCGTGGCCGGGCCGACTGACCCTCGGTGAACCCTGGGTGACCCGCCTCGTGGGGGCCGGGGGCTGGGACCTGATCGTCTCCGGGGCCGAGCCGCTGCGTGCCCCCGGTTCGCGGGTGAGCGCGGGCACCCCGATCGCTGCCGTGACCACCTCCCGGGCACCCGCCCTGCCTGACCACATCCACGTCCAGGTGGTGCGCAGCGGGGTCACGGCACCGACCCACGCCCCTGCCTCGCAGGCCGAGCTCTGGCGCCACCTGTGCCCGGATCCAGGCGAGCTCCTGGGACTGGCGCGGTCACCCGAGGAGCCGGACTCCCACGAGCTGCTCCACCGTCGCGAGTCGTCCCTGGCCTCGGTGCAGAAGCACTACTGGGCCGACCCGCCGCGGATCGAGCGCGGCTGGCGGCACCATCTGGTGGACGTCTCGGGCCGGGTCTACCTCGACGGCATCAACAACGTCACGGTCCTGGGGCACAGCCACCCGGCCGTCGCCGACGCCGTCGACCGGGCCCTGCGCACCCTGAACACCAACTCCCGGTTCCACTACGCCGCGCACGTCGAGTTCGCCGAGATGCTGCTCGAGACGATGCCCGCGGGCCTGGACCGGGTGTTCCTGCTCTCCAGCGGGTCCGAGACGGTGGACCTCGCGCTGCGGCTGGCCCGGGTGCATACCGGGGCGCGGGACACGATCGCCCTGCGGACGGCCTACCACGGCTGGACGACGGCCTCCGACGAGGTGTCCAGCGCCCTGATGGACAACCCGCGCGCACTCGAGACCCGACCCGAGTGGATCCACCTGGCCGAGCCACCGAACTCCTACCGGGGACCGTTCACCGGACCGGACGCCGGTACCCGCTACGCCGACGACGTCCGCCGGATCCTCGCAGAGCTGGCCGCAGCCGGACGGCGACCGGCGGCCTTCATCTGCGAGACGTTGAACGGCAACGCCGGGGGGATCGAGCTGCCGGATGACTACCTGGCCCAGGTGTACGACGCGGTCCGTCGGGCCGGCGGCGTCGTGATCGCCGACGAGGTGCAGGTCGGGTACGGCCGGCTCGGGTCGCACTTCTGGGGATTCGAGATGAACGGGGTCGTCCCCGACATCGTCTGCCTGGCCAAGTCGACCGGGAACGGCTACCCGGTGTCGGCGGTCGTCTGCAGCCAGGAGATCGCGGAGGCCTTCGCGGTGGAGGGGTCGCTGTTCGCCTCGATGGGTGGCACGCCAGCCGGGGCGCAGGCAGCGATCGCGACGCTGCGCGCGCTGCGCGAGGAGGACCTGATGGGCAACGCCGAGCGGATGGGCGCTCGGCTGCGTGCCGGGCTGGAGTCGCTGGCCGCCCGCTTCGAGATGGTCGGCGCCGTGCACGGCCGCGGGCTCTACCTGGGCCTGGAGCTGGTCACCGACCGGGACTCCCGCACCCCGGCCACCGAGGCCACCGACGCCCTGTGCGAGCGGTTGCTGGGGCTCGGCGTGGTCATGGCCGCAACGGGGGACCACATGAACGTCCTGAAGATCAAGCCCCCCCTGTGCATCGACGCGGCCGGAGTGGACTTCCTGCTCGAGGCCCTCGAGGTGGCGTTCACCGAGGGCTGGTAGCCGCGACCACTCCGGGAGGGCCGACAATGCCAGAACCTCCGCGAGTCCGGCGGACGGAACTCGCGGAGGTTCTGGGACGTGCCGGGTCAGGCGCTGACGGTCTCCGCCGGCAGGGCCGCAACGCTCGTCCGCTTGTCCAGGGCACCGATGCCGGCACCGATGAGCAGCATCAGCAGGCCCACGCCCATCGCGAACGCAGCGACGCCGAAGGCGACGACCGAGGTGAACAGCGAGGCGCGCAGGAACGAGGCGCTCTGCGCGACGGCGCGCAGCGGGTCCTCACGGTCGAGCTCGGCGTAGGTCTTGCCACCGGTCGCCTCCAGCGCGTGCACGGCGATGATGTCGGCCATGCAGTAGGCCTCGAGCGGGCCGTTGACGGCCTGGCCGGCCTGGCAGCTGGCGTCGTCGGTCACGGTGATGTTCTCCGCCGCCAGCGAGTCGGACACGGTGTACCAGGTGCCGGCGCCGGCAATGATCATGATCGCGCCCGCAACGTACAGCAGGATGGCAACGACCTTCGGGGTCTTGGACATGTGGTGCTCTCTTCTCGTGAGTGTGGAGGAAACCCTTGCGGGATCAACTATGCGCCCTGTCGAACCGGACGAATGGGATTGAACGGCCAACAAGGGCGTGCCGAAGGTCCTGACTCCCGCGGGACCAAGGGTTGCCTCACTCAGGAAGGGGAACCGCGTCCTGACCTGCGCGGATACCCCGGAGGGCATCGGGGGACTCGCGTCCGGGCCGCGTGCGGGCACTGACCACGAAGTAGACGACCGCCCCGAGCCCGACCACCACGGAGGTGAACACGTTGATCCGGATGCCGCTCACCTGCGTCGCCGGATCGATGCGCAGCATCTCCATGCCCAGGCGACCGACGCAGTAGGCGGCGACGTAGAGCGCGAATGCCCGCCCGTGCCCCAGGGTCCAGCGCCGATCCGCCCACGCCACGAGACCCGCCACCCCGACCAGCCAGAGGGCCTCATAGAGGAAGGTGGGATGGAAGGTCGCGAACTGCTCGTAGCCGGAGGGCCGGAGGGCGGGATCGATCTCCAGGCCCCACGGCAGGTCGGTCGGCTTTCCGAAGAGCTCCTGGTTGAACCAGTTGCCGAACCGTCCGATGGCCTGGGCCAGTGGGACGCCCACAGCCAGCGCATCGGTGAAGGGCGGCAGCGGCACGCCGTGTCGGCGACAGCCGATCCACGCGCCCACGGTCCCCAGCGCGATCGCACCCCAGATGCCCAGGCCACCCTGCCAGATGGCGATCGCCCCGCCGACGCCCGATCCCCCGTCACCGAAGTAGGTCGGCCAGTCGGTCAGGACGTGGTAGATCCGCCCCCCGATGATCCCGAACGGAACAGCCCAGACGGCGACGTCGTAGACCAGGCCCCTCTCACCGCCGCGGGCGACCCAGCGCCGGTCGCCCACCCACATGGCGACGAAGATGCCCACCAGGATGCACAGCGCGTAGGCCCGAATCGGCAGCGGGCCCAGGTGCCAGACGGACTGGTCCGGGCTGGGGATCGAGGTGGCCAGCGCGCCGATCACTTGGCGGTCGCGGCTTCGATCTTCGCCGTGAGTCCCTCGATGTCGGCAAGGTCGGAGCCGTTGAGCTCGACCCCGTTGAGGTAGGCCGTGGGCGTCCCCCCGACGCCGGACTCGACGAACGTCTGGTTGCTGTTGGCCGACCAGCTCAGGTAGGTGCCGTCCTGGACGCACGTGGTGTACGTGGCCAGGTCCGCCCCCTCGATGCCGACCGTCGTCCCGAGGTCGATGAGCTGCTGGTCGGAGAACCCGACGCCCTCGTCGGCGGGCTGGATGTCGAAGACGGCCGAGTGGAACTCCCCGGCCTTCCCGGCATCCACCGCGCAGCCCCAGGCACTGGTGGACCGAGCAGAGGAGTTGGGGTTGCCATTGGCCTGGTTGTCCGCAGCCAGGCTGGCGTCGAGGAATGTTGCCGGCCGGTAGAGCAGCTTGACCTTGCCCGCGTCGGCCAGCGCCTGGATCTGGGCGCCGGAGGCTGCCTCGACCTGCTTGCAGGCCGGGCACTGGAAGTCCTCCCAGATCTCGAGCGTCGGCAGCTTCGCCTCGTCCGCCGACGTCCAGCCCGTGCCGTACGGGACGCCGTAGTTCTCGCCCGAGACTCCCGCTGGCAGGGCAGCATTCGGGTCAGCAGTCGGTGCGGGGTTGGCGGAGCTGTCGGTACCGCCGTCGCGGCCGGCGAGGAACCCGACCGCCAGCAGGCCCCCCACGACCAGCAGGACCACGATCCCGCCGACGATCCGGATGGTGCGCTCGCGGCGGCGCTCTGCGGCCTCCGACTCGGCGCGGGCCTGCTCCGCCAGCTGCTTGGGCGTCAGCCCGGACTGGCCCGACGTGGGCTTGTTCTTCTCAGGTGCCATCAGTACCTCCAGGAGTCACGGGCCAGATTACCCGAAATGCCGGGCACCGGACCCGTCCTGTGTCGTCGCGTCGACCGATCCCGGATCCTCCCGCCCTGAACTACCATCGGGTGAAGCAGTGCCACGGACCGGTCGACACCCGACGACCCAGGACAGGCAGGACGCGAGATGGCCCACGTCACCACCGAGGGTGCCGAACCCCCGGCGCATCCGCTGCCGACCGCTCGCGACCGGTACCACACCGGGGCGTTCGTGGTGATCCTGGTGGCTGGCGTGGTCGGGCTGCTGGCCTCCCTGGAGCTGTCCATCGATGCCGTGCGCCTGGCCGAGGACCCGCTGGCCGACCTGTCGTGCAACATCTCGTCGACGATCTCGTGCGCCACCGTGGGGCTGAGCTGGCAGGCCAGCCTGCTGGGCTTCCCCAACGCCTTCCTGGGCCTGATGAGCCAGCCGGTGATGATCACCATCGCCGTGGCTGCCCTCGGCGGGGTCCGGTTCCCGCGCTGGTTCATGCTGGGCGCACACGCAGGTTTCACGCTGGGACTGGCCTTCGCGATCTGGCTCTTCGTGGAGTCCTACTTCGTCATCGGCGCCCTGTGCCCCTACTGCATGGTGCTCTACGTGACGACGATTGCAGCCTTCGCCGCGATCACCCGGATCAACGTGCTCGAGGGCCATCTGGGCGCCGGCACGAAGCGACGACTGGAGCGCCCCCTGCGCCTCGGACTGGACACTGCCGCCGTGGTTGTGATCCTGGCCGTCGTGGCCAGCATGATGCTCTCCAAGTACCTCTGAGCGTCGCTAGACCCGCCGACGCACTCCGGCTGCCAGTTCGGCCGCCAACTCCCGGACAGCCGCGACGGCTGCCTCATGATCGGGGGCTGCCAGGATCCGGGCGATGAACGCCGACCCGACGATCACGCCGTCGGCGTAGGACGCGACCTCGGCGGCCTGGTCGCCGGTGGAGACACCCAGGCCGACAGCGACCGGCAGGTCGGTGAGCACCCGCACGCGGGCGACGAGCTCGCGGGCGCCTGAGCCGACGCTGGACCGCGCGCCGGTGACACCCATCAGCGAGGCTGCGTAGACGAAGCCGTTGGTGATCCCCGCGACCGCGGCGATCCGCTCGTCACTGCTCGACGGGGCGACCAGGAACACGCGGTCGAGGCCTGCGGCCTGCGTGGCTGCCACCCAGTCGCCGGCCTCCTCCGGGGTGAGGTCCGGGGTGATCACGCCGACGCCCCCGGCCTCCCGGAGTCTGTCGGCGAACGCGTCGACGCCGATCCGCTCGATCGGGTTCCAGTAGGACATCACCAGCGTCGGGGCACCGGTCGCAGCCACGGCGGCGACCGTGTCGAGCACATGGGCGACGTTCGACCCCGAGTTCAGGGACTGGAGCACAGCGGCCTGGATCGTCGGACCGTCCATCAGCGGGTCGGAGTAGGGCAGGCCCACCTCGACGATGTCGACCCCGGCCGCCACCATGGCCTCGGCCAGGGCGACTCCCTCGGCCTGGGTGGGGAAGCCGCTGGGCAGGTAGCCGATCAGTGCGGCGCGACCCTCGGCCCGGGCCCGGGCGAACGCCTCATGCAGCGCGCTCACAGCTGCCCCTCGCCAAGGTCGATCCCGAACCAGGTGGCTGCGGTGCTCACGTCCTTGTCGCCGCGACCGGACAGGTTGACCAGCACGATCCCGTCAGGGCCGAGCTCACGACCGAGCAGCAGCGCACCAGCCAGGGCGTGCGCACTCTCGATGGCCGGGATGATCCCCTCCGTGCGGCACAGCAGGCTGAACGCGTCCATCGCCTCGGAATCCGTGACCGGGTGGTAGTGGGCCCGTCCGGTCTGGGCCAGGTAGGAGTGCTCGGGGCCGACGCCCGGGTAGTCCAGTCCGGCGGAGATCGAGTGCGACTCGGTCGTCTGGCCCTCGGCGTCCTGCAGCAGGAAGGAGCGGGTGCCCTGGAACACGCCGATCGACCCGCCGGTGATGGTGGCCGCGTGCCGACCGGTCTCGACCCCGTCCCCAGCCGCCTCGTAGCCGTGCAGCGCCACGCCGGAATCATCGAGGAACGGGTGGAAGATCCCGATGGCGTTGGACCCGCCGCCGACGCACGCGGCGACCACGTCGGGCAGCCGGCCGTAGTCGGCCAGGACCTGGGCGCGGGCCTCCACGCCGATGACCCGGTGGAAGTCGCGCACCATCTGCGGGAACGGGTGCGGCCCGGCCACCGTGCCCAGCAGGTAGTGGGTGTCGGCGACGTTCGTGACCCAGTCGCGCATGGCCTCGTTGACGGCGTCCTTGAGGGTCTGCGACCCGGTGGTCACCGGGATCACCTCAGCGCCCAGCAGCTTCATGCGGGCGACGTTCAGGGCCTGTCGGCGGGTGTCCTCAAGGCCCATGTAGACCACGCACTCCAGGCCCATCAGGGCCGCGGCGGTGGCGGTCGCGACGCCGTGCTGGCCCGCACCGGTCTCGGCGATCACCCGGTGCTTGCCCATCCGCACGGTCAACAGGGCCTGGCCCAGGACGTTGTTGATCTTGTGCGACCCGGTGTGGTTGAGGTCCTCGCGCTTGAGCACGATCCGCGCGCTGACCCCGCCCGCCCGGGCGAACCGGGGCGCCTCGGTGATCGGGGTCGGCCGCCCCGTGTAGGTCCGCGCCAGGTGGTCGAGCTCGGACAGGAACGCAGGGTCGACCCGGGCAGCGGCGTACGCCGCGGCCAGCTCGTCGAGGGCGGCGATCAGCGCCTCGGGGACGAAGCGGCCACCGAACACGCCGAAGTGGCCTGTGGCGTCGGGCGTGTTCGACGTGCCCGGGATCAGGCCCAGGTTGGTCAGGTCAGCGGTCATGGGCGGCCGTGCCGAAGGGCCGGGTGGGCGCCGGCGGTGACCAGGTCATGCACCGCCTGCCGGGGATCCCCCCCGGTCACCAGGCTCTCCCCCACCAGCACGGCATCAGCACCCGCGTTGGCGTAGGAGATGAGGTCATGCGGTCCGCGCACACCGCTCTCGGCCACGCGCACCACGCTGTCGGGGATGATCGGCGCAACGCGCGCGAAGTGGTCGCGATCCACGGCCAGGGTCCGCAGGTCGCGCACGTTGACACCGACGACCCGCGCTCCCGCATCCAGCGCCCGGGGAACCTCATCCACGTCATGCACCTCCACGAGGACCGTAAGCCCAATCGACTGGGCCCGCTCGTGCAGGGAGACCAGGGCATCCTGGCGCAGCGCGGCGACGATCAGCAGGACGATGTCGGCGCCGGCGGCCCTGGCCTCCCAGAGCTGGTAGCTCGACACGATGAAGTCCTTGCGAAGGACCGGCACGTCCACGGCGTGCCGGACGGCCACGAGGTCGTCGAGTGACCCGCCGAAGCGGCGCCCCTCGGTGAGCACCGAGATCGCATGCGCCCCGCCAGCCTCGTACTCACGGGCCAGCGCTGCCGGGTCCTCGATGTTCGCCAGTTCACCCCTGCTCGGGGAGGATCGCTTGACCTCGGCGATGACCGCGACCCCGTCCTCCTGACGCAGCGCCGCAACCGCGTTGCGGGGCGCCGGTGCGTGGCCGGCCCGCTCCTTGAGCTCGTCGAGCGGGACGCGTTCCATGCGCTCGGCGACATCGGCGCGCACGCCGACGAGGATGTCGTCGAGAACGGTCATGCGCGCCTCCACCTCGTCGCCGGGATCCTGGTGGAGAGGGTACGCACTGACCGACTCGTCCACCGAATCGCCCCCGCGCGCGGCACTCCCGATCGGCCGTGAGCGGGGCTACCCTTGCCGACGTGAGCATCTCGACGGTCAGCGCCCAGCGCGGACGGAATGTGCTCGGGCCGGCAGCGGTGCTCGCGGGCGTCGGGGTGGCCTGGCTCACGGCAGCCACCCTCCGGCTGGGAGACACCGGGCCGACCCCGTGCCCCTGGCGGACGCTGACCGGGGTGGACTGCCCGTTCTGTGGCGCGACCCGTGCGGCGGTGAGCCTGGCTCACGGGGACGTCATCGGCGCCCTGGACCACAACGCCCTGTTCGTCCTGGTCATCCTTCCGCTGGCCGTGATGGCCTGGGGGGTCTGGGTGGCGCGCTCCTGGCGGGGCCTCCCCATCCCGGTCATCGCCAACCGGACAGTGCTGATCCTGATGGGGATCACTGCGGGATGGTGGGTGCTGCGCCTTGCGGTTCCATGGCTGGGGTCGACGACCGGCTGACCGCGCCGGACCCCTCCTCGGCGGGCACGTCCGGAAGCACGACGAGGAACGCGGCACCACCCTCGGGTGCCGAACCGGCCTGCGCGCGGCCTCCCAGCCGTTCAGCCAGGCGGGCGACCAGGGCCAGGCCCACACCGGAGCCGACCTTGCGGACCCCTCGGTACCTCGCATGCAGCTCGCCGGGCTCAAAGGCCACGGAGAGGTCGTCCTCGGTCAGCCCCGGACCGCCGTCGCGCACCTCGACAAGGAACTCCCCGGGCGCTGGTCCGGCGGACATCCGCAGCACGACCGGGCGGCCCTCCCCGGTCACGCGCAGCGCGTTCTCCATCAGGTTGTCGATGATCTGCCGGACCCGGACCGGATCGGTGCGCACCGGGTGCGGCGTGCGCACCACCTCGTCGACGAACTGCACACCTGCCCTGGCCGCGCGCCCGGCCCAGACCGCCGCTGCGTCCGCGCCGAGGACCGCGAGGTCGAGGTCCACGGGCTCGACGGCCACATCGACGGCTCCCAGCCGCGCGAGGTCGAGCAGATCGGCCACGAGGCGGTCGAGATGGTCTGCCTCGGAACGGACCACTCCCGCCACAGCTGGGGACATCCTCGGGCGGGACCACGCCGTCCGCCAGGGCCTCGGCGTAGCCCTTCACCGAGGTCAGCGGCGTGCGCAGCTCGTGGGACACGGTCAGGAAGAACTCGCGCTGGCGGCCCTCGCTCTCGTTGAGGGCCGCCGACAGCCGGTTCAGCGCGATCGCGATGTCGGCCACCTCGCTCGGGTCCCTGGGGATCGACCCGGACGTCGCGCTGGCCGGAGCTCATCGCGTTGGCCGCCGCGGCAGCCTGCACCAGCGGGCGGGTGAGCCGCCGCGCCACCCAGTAGCCGATGATCGACCGCCACCAGCAGGCCCAGGGCCAGGGCCATGGCCAGCCGGCCGAGGGCGGGCATGCTCAGGTCACGGGCCACCTCGGCGGGTTGCACGAGCAGGACACCGATGTCGTCGGTCACTGGACGGCCCTCGACGTAGCTGGCCCCCGACAGACCGGCGCGTCGGTCGGACACCTCGCCCCCGCTGGTGACGATCTGCACATCCGAGGCGCGCAGGGGTCGCTCCACCCCCGACGCGGGGACCGCGCGGACGCCTGCTTCGACGCACGTCAGCGCATCGCAGATGTGCAGCGTGACCTGCTGGGGCGCGAGCAGGGCCTCCAACTGGGCGCTCACGCGACTCCGTGGCCCCGAGAACTCCCCGGCGGCCGTGCGCTGGATGAGCTCGGCGGTCAGATCGGCGGTCAGGTCCGCGGTTCGCGACAGCGTCCGCTGCGCCGTGCTGTCCGCGGCGGCACGCAGCAGGGGCCAGGCTACGAGGGCACCGAGCAGCACCGCGATGGCGGCGACGCCAGCCATCAGCAGGGGGATCCGGCGCGAGAGGCTGGTGCGACTCATCCCTCGTCCGCGCTGTACCCCACGCCGCGGACCGTGCGGATCGGGCTGGCGTCGCCGAGCTTGGCCCGGACCTGGGCGACGTGCACGTCGACGGTCCGGGTGCCGGCCGCAGCGGCGTAGCCCCAGACCGCCGACAGCAGCTGGTCACGGGTCACGACCCGGCCCGGGCGCGCCATCAGGTAGGCCAGCAGGTCGAACTCCGTGGCGGTGAGGTCGATCGGCTCGCCCGACACGGTCACCCGGTGGCGGCTCGCGGTTGAGCTCGACAGCACCGAGCACCAGCGAGCGATCCTCAGCCTCGATGGGGCCGCCCGTGCGACGCAGCACCGCCTTGACCCGGGCCACGACCTCCCGGGGGCTGAACGGCTTGGTGATGTAGTCGTCGCCGCCCATCTCCAGGCCCAGGACCCGGTCGATCTCGTCGTCGCGGGCGGTGCAGAACAGGATCGGCACCGAGTCGCCCTCGGCGCGCAGCGCCCGGCAGACCTCGGTGCCGTCGATGCCAGGCAGCCCCACGTCCAGGATGATCGCCACGGGGTGCAGTCGGCGGGCCGAAGCCAGCGCGTCGGGTCCGGTCGCCACAGCATGCACCCCGAACCCGTCACGGCGCAGGTACATCCCGATCAGGTCGGCGATGGGCTTCTCGTCCTCGGCGACCAGCACCAGCCCACGACTCTCGACGCTCATGGTCGCCCATCCTCCACGTGGTCAGTACGGGTCCGATCGACGTGCTGTTCGGATCAGGTCAGCCCGCGTCGGAGCTGGATTCCATGCCGGCCATGACCTTCCAGACCACCAGGCCGATGGGGATCATCAGCACGCCGATCCAGAACACGATCGGCTGGGCGATCACCACGCCGAGCGTGCCGACGATGAAGGCGAGCGTGATGATGCTCGCGCCGGTCCAGTTCGCCGGCGTGCGCCCGTGGTTGTCGTGCTCGGTGCTCATGACACTCCTCGCTGGTCAGTGATGGCCCATTCTGGCATCTGATTCCCCCGCGGGGCGCAACCCCTCGGCCATCGTGATCGCGGCGAGCACTGCCGCCGCCTTGTTCCGGCACTCGTCATGCTCGGTCTGGGGAACGGAGTCGGCCACCAGGCCCGCTCCGGCCTGGACGTGGGCGACCCCATCACGCAGGACCGCGGTCCTGATGGCGATTGCGGCATCCATGTTCCCGGCGAAGTCCAGGTAGCCCACCGCTCCCCCGTACAGCCCGCGGCGGGCCGGCTCGAGGTCGTCGATGATGGCCATCGCGCGGGGCTTCGGGGCCCCGGACAGCGTGCCGGCGGGGAAGGTAGCAGCGAGCAGGTCGTAGGCGCCGCGGCCCTCGGCGAGCTGCCCGGTCACGGTGGACACGATGTGCATGACGTGGGAGTACTTCTCGATGGACATGAAGTCCACGACCTCGACGCTGCCCGGGGCGCAGACCCTGCCAAGGTCGTTGCGTCCCAGGTCGACGAGCATCAGGTGCTCGGCGCGCTCCTTCTCGTCGGCGAGCAGCTCCTCGGCCAACGCCGCGTCAACCTCCGGGGTCGCCCCCCGGGGACGGGTCCCGGCGATCGGGTGCAGCATCGCGTGGCCCGAGGTGAGCTTCACCAGCGCCTCGGGGCTGGATCCCACCACGTCGAAGGCCACGTGATCGCCGAGGTCGGCACCCGGTCCCGGCTCGGGGAACCGGAACAGGTACATGTACGGGCTCGGGTTGTTGACCCGCAGCATCCGGTAGATGTCCAGGGCGCTGGCCGACGTCGGGCGGTCGAAGCGCTGGGACAGCACGATCTGGAAGGCGTCCCCGGCTCGGATGTGCTCCTTGGCGGCCTCCACCCCGGCCATGTAGTCCTCGGGTCGGGTCCGCGGGAGGATGTCCGGCACGCCGGCGACCCGGTCCAGCGACGCGGCGGACGCGGGGCTGGGTGCTGCCAGCGCCTGCTCCATCGCGTCGAGGCGGGCCACCGCCTCAGCCCATGCCTCGGCGACCCGCTCGTCGGTGGCGTCGTAGTTGACCGCGTTGGCGATCAGCAGGACAGTGCCGTCCCAGTGGTCCAGGACGGCGAGGTCGATGGCCAGCAGCATCGCGATCTCGGGCAGGCCGAGCTCGTCGGGGTTGGCATCCGGAAGCCGCTCCCAGCGCCGGACGGCGTCGTAGCCGATCATCCCGACCAGTCCACCGGTCAGGGGCGGAAGTCCCTCGGTGTCGAGGGTGTCCGTGTGCAGCAGGGCCAGCGTGTCGCGCATCGCTTCCAGCGGGTTGCCCGACGTGGGCACCCCGACGGGCGCCCGGCCGCGCCAGGTGGCCTCGCCGTCCACCTCCGAGAGCATCGCGGCGGCCTGCACACCGATGAACGAGTAGCGCGACCAGACCCGACCGTGCTCGGCGGACTCGAGCAGGAACGTCCCGGGACGCTCCCCGGCCAGCTTGCGGTAGAGGCCCACAGGGGTGTCCCCGTCGGCCAGCAGGCGTCGGACCACCGGGATGACCCGACGGGTGCGGGCCAACTGGCGGAAGTCCTCGAGGTCGGGGGTGGCGGTCATCATGTGATCTCCAGCGTGTCGAAGCAGGACTCCAGCCCCGTGTGGCATGCAGGCCCGGCAGGACGCACCCGGAGCAGGACGGCGTCACCGTCGCAGTCGAGCTGGACGCCGAGGACCTGCTGGGTGGCTCCCGAGGTCGCGCCCTTGACCCAGAGCTCCTGGCGGGAGCGCGAGTAGTAGGTGGCCACGCGTGTGGCCAGCGTCTGGGCCAGGGCCTGCCCGTCCATCCAGGCCACCATCAGCACCCGCCCGGTGTCGGCGTCCTGGGCCACCGCGGTGATCAGGGCGCGCCCATCGGGGGCCGTTCCCGCGGGGCGCAGACGGCCGGCGAGGTCCGGGTCGAGCTCACTGTCGAGGAAGTCCACGGGGTCATTCTGGCCCACGCCGGGGCCGTGCCCGGCACGCCGCGACGAGCGGTCAGAGCCGGACGACGTGCCCCGCCTCCGCCAGGGCGGCCTTGACCTGTCCGATGGTCAGGTCGCCGAAGTGGAAGACGCTGGCCGCCAGCACGGCATCGGCCCCTGCGTCCACGGCCGGGGCGAAGTCCTCGAGGCGGCCCGCGCCGCCGCTGGCGATCACGGGGACGCGGACCTCGGCACGGACCAGGCGGATCAGCTCCAGGTCGTAGCCGGACTTGGTCCCGTCGGCATCCATGGAGTTCAGCAGGATCTCCCCGGCGCCGAGCTCAGCGGCGCGGATCGCCCACCCGAGGGCGTCGATCCCGGTGGAGCGCCGCCCGCCGTGGGTGGTGACCTCGAACCCGGAGTCGGTGCGGATGTCGGGGGCGGCCGTGCCCGGACCGCAGCGCCGGGCATCCACCGAGAGCACGACGCACTGGGCGCCGAAGCGGTCGGCGGCCTCGGCGAGCAGCTCCGGGCGGGCGATCGCGGCCGTGTTCACGCCGCACTTGTCGGCCCCCGCGCGCAGCAGCGCATCGAAGTCCGCCACGGCCCGCACGCCGCCACCGACGGTCAACGGGATGAACACCTGCTCGGCGGTGCGCCGGACGACGTCGTAGGTGGTCTCCCGGTCGCCGGAGGACGCCGTGATGTCCAGGAAGGTCAGCTCGTCGGCACCTGCCGCCCCGTAGGCGGCGGCCAGCTCGACCGGGTCACCGGCGTCACGCAGGTCGACGAAGTTCACGCCCTTGACCACCCGACCCGCATCGACGTCCAGGCAGGGGATGACGCGAACGGCCACGGGCATGCGCCCAGCCTAATCGCCGGCTCTGGCCCACGGCCCCGGACGAGCCCCGAGCTAGCGCCGGCGGTCACCACCGCCCCGGAACAGCCGCACGGTGTAGATGACCACCAGCACCGCACCGAGGATGAGCGAGCCGAAGAAGCCCCACTGGGCGTACTCCTCCATCCGGCTGCCGCTGCCGTCCAGTGCGCTGGCAGCGATCGCCGAGCCGATGATCCCGCCGGCCACGAGCAGCGCGATCATCATCATGCTGGCGATCTCGCGGAACTGGCCCATCTGGCTGTCCAGCGACGAGGTGTCCACCGACACCGTGAGCTTGCCCTTCTTGAGCTGGTTGTTCCAGGACACCAGGCTCTTGATGTACTCCGGGGCGGCGTGCGCGGCTTGCCCGGCGACCTTGGTGGCCTCCTTGCGCAGCATCTCCTTGACCATGACCTCGGTGGACGGCGCCTGGGCCTGCTCCAGCACCACCTCGACCGCCGCCGTGGTGAATGGACGGTCGGCGGGAGCCAACGGGGCGAAGAAGGCCGAGGCCTGGGTCATGGCCTTCATCCCCAACGTCAGTGCCGGGTCCAGCCGCAGCCCGTTGTCGCGCAGCACGGCCATCCCGGCGTTGAGCACGTCGCGGAAGTCAGCTCCCGAGCCCTTGCCGTAGCGGGCCATCTTGCGCTCGAACGCACGCACGAACGCGGCATCGTCGACCGGTCGGAACGGCTGGCTCAGGGAGCGCAACTGCTGGCCCATGGCGGTCATGTCGCCCTTCACGACTGTCCACAGCAGGGCGATCATGTTCACCCGCTGGGCCACCGTCAGCTCGCCCACCATTCCCGAGTCCAGGAACGTCACCACGCCCGTGTCGAGGTTCACGATGAGGTTCCCCGGATGCGGGTCGGCGTGGAAGAAGCCGTCGATGAGCATCATCTTGATCGCCGCGCGCAGGGCGTTCTCGCCGATCACCACCCGATCCAGGCCGGCGGCATCCATCGCCGCCACGTTGGAGATCTTGACCCCGGAGATGAACTCCTGCGTGATCACGCGCATGCTCGACAGGTCGCGGTGCAGGTCGGGCACGTGCACCCCGGGCAGCTCGGACATGTTCGCCGCGAGCCTGGACATGTTGTACGCCTCGGCGTAGTAATCCAGCTCCTCCACCAGGTTGGTGCTGAACTCGTCGAGCATGCCGCGCAGGCCCACCTCGCGGGCCCACTGGCTGCGCGCCTCAGCCGCACGCCCGAGCGTCCGCGTGATGCCGAGGTCGGCGTTGACCTGCGCGTCGAGCCCGGGGCGCTGGATCTTGACCACGACCTCCCGGCCGTCGTGCAGCCGGGCGCGATGCACCTGGGCCAGCGACGCGGCAGCCAACGGCTCCGGGGAGAACTCGGCGTAGAGGTCCTCCAGCGGGGCACCGAGCTCGGCCTCGACCAGCTGGCGGGCCGTCTCGAATGGGAACGTGGGGACCTCGTTCTGCAGCCGGTCGAGCTCGATCCCCCAGTCGTCGGGCAGCACGTTGACCTGGCTGGAGACGATCTGGCCCATCTTCACGTAGGTGGGGCCCAGCTCCTCGAGCAGGATCCGGGTCCGGGTCGCGGCCGACAGCTCCGGGATGGGCTCGGGCAACTGGTAGACCCACCGCTGCATGCGCCGACGGGATGGCCCGAGGACGCTGTTGTCGACCACGGACTCGGCTCCGTAGCCGACCAGCGCGGAGTAGATCTGCTGCAGGCGCAGGTTCTCGCTGATGCTGTTGAAGCTGTTCACCGCAAGCCGTTCCTCTCCTTGTAGTCACGGTCCAGGACCGGCGGCGTCGCCCCGAGGAGGGTCTCGAGGACCAGCCCCAGGATCCCCACGACCACACCGCCCACCACCAGCGAGACGGGACGGTAGACCTCGAACGTGTCGTCCAGGATCGCCCCGAGGAGCAGCAGGAGCAGCGCGTTGATGATCACCACCACGATGCCGTAGGTGCTGAAGATGAACCGCAGCACCAGGAACTGCAGCAGCGGCTTCACGGTCGCATTCAGCAGGCCGAAGATGAACGCGATCCGGATGAAGTCCCCCCAACGCCACCCGGTGAAGCCCAACCCCGGGACGATCGCCACCGTCGCCACGACGGCCAACCCCGCGCAGAGGAACCGGACCAGGAAGAGCCGCCAGTTGGATGCCTGCAGCCGTGACCACACCGCGCGGGCCTGGGCGGCCGGGATGCTTCCGATCGGTCCGGTACCGGCAGTCGGCGGGACGGCCGGGATGGCCTCGTTGGGCGGCCTGGGAGCCTCGACAGCAGCCGTCCACGGCGTCACCGACTCGGCCAGGGCGACCGCCGCACCCGCAGGGACCACCTCCGGGCTCAGCTCAGTGTCGACGGCAACCTCACCCGCCGCGCTCGTCGCAGGCACCGCCTGGGTTCTGTGTCGACCGTGGGTTCTGTGTCGACCGTGGGTTCTGTGTCGACCGTGGGTTCTGTGTCGACCGTGGGTTCTGTGTCGACCGGCGGCGCCGGTTCGGGGTCCTCGACCGCACTGGGCGCCCCATCCGCATCCGGCTCGTCTGCTGCCACCACAGCCGGCGTCTCGACAGGCAGGCTCAGCGTCTCGTCCACTCCGGGTGCCCCATCGCGGGGACCCGTGGGTTCGTCCGCCTGGGTCTCCGGCCATGGCCACCACGGGGATTCGGGCTGGCCGGAATCCCCCGGGTGCTGCGGCTGCCCCTCGGGTGCCTCGTCCTGCATGGGGTTCCTCCCTCTTCGTGCGGCACTACTGTGCCACACGCTCTGCAACCGCTTGGTCTAGCGCCCCGTCGCGACGGGCGGATCAGGCCGCCGAGTCATCCTCCGGACGCCAGGCGACGACCTCGACCTCGACCAGCATGTCGGGATGGACCAGCGCGCTGACACCGACCATCGTGGCGACCGGCCGGACAGCGCCGAACAGCAGGGAGTGCGCGCGGCCCACCGCATCGGCGTGGGTGGCCACGTCGACGACGTACATCCGGGTCTGGACCGTGTCGGTGCGGGAGAACCCGGCGCGTTCGAGGGCGAACAGCGCGGCCTGGAAGGCGACCAGAGCCTGCCCGTGCGGGTCGCCCGGGTGCGCCACCACGCCGTTGACCATGGCGGTCGTCCCCGCCGTCCAGCCAGTGTGCCCGCCGTAGCCCGAGGCGACGACGACGCGGCTGTAGCCGACCTCGTCCTCGTAGATGCCCCCGCTGGAGAACCGCTCGACCGGCATGCCGCCCCTCTTCCGACGCCGACACGGTAGCGGGCGCTGCCGGCTACAGGAAGTTGCGCCGCTCCGACACCGCCGCGAGCGCCTCGGCCATCGTGAAGGCACCGGCGTAGAGCGCCTTGCCCACGATCGCCCCCTCGACCCCGTCCCCGACCAGTTCGGCGAGCTGATGGAGGTCCTCGAGCGTGGCGACCCCACCGCTGGCGATCACGGGCCGGTCGGTGCGGGCGCACACGTCGCGCAGCAGGTCCAGGTTCGGCCCACGCAGGGTGCCGTCCTTGGTCACGTCGGTGACGACGTAGCGCGTGCAACCGTCGGCGTCCAGGCGGGCCAGGGTCTCCCACAGGTCACCGCCCTCCCTGGTCCATCCCCGGGCGGCCAGCGTGGTGCCGCGCACGTCGAGGCCCACCGCGATGCGGTCGCCGTGCTCGCCGATCACCCGCCGGGTCCAGTCGGGATCCTCCAGGGCAGCGGTGCCCAGGTTCACCCGTCGGCATCCGGTCGCCAGCGCGGCCCGGAGGGTCTCGTCGTCGCGGATCCCCCCGGAGAGCTCGACCTGGACATCGAGCCGGCCGATCACCTCGGCCAGCAGCTCCCGGTTCGAGCCCGTCCCGAAGGCAGCATCGAGGTCGACCAGGTGGATCCACTCGGCTCCCTGGGCCTGGAAGTCCAGGGCGGCGTCCAGGGGCGAGCCGTAGGCCGTCTCGGTCCCCGACTCCCCCTGGACCAGGCGGACGGCGGTCCCGTCGCGCACGTCGACGGCAGGCAGGAGGACCAGTGGCACCATGCCCCGAAGGCTAGTCGGTCCGCGGGCCCGGTCAGCGCAGCGTGCCCAGCCAGTTCGCGAGCAGGCGCAGGCCCGGCGTCGCCGGACTTCTCCGGGTGGAACTGGGTGGCGGCCAGTGGGCCGTTCTCGATGGCCGCGACGAATCGCGCACCATGCTCGGCCCACGTCACCAGCGGTGGGTGGAACGGCTCGGAGACCACCAGATCCCACCGCTGGACCGCGAACGAGTGCACGAAGTAGAAGCGCTCGTCGGCGATCCCCGCGAACAGAGCCGAGCCCTCGGCGGCATCGACGGTGTTCCAGCCCATGTGCGGCAGGATCGCGGCGGGAAGCTCCTCGACGATGCCGGGCCACTCCCCCACGCCCTCGGTCCGTCACGCCGTGCTCGACGCCGGACTCGAACAGGATCTGCATCCCGACGCAGATGCCCAGGACCGGGCGGCCGCCGGCCAGGCGATGGTCGACGAGCTGCGGCCCACGGACGGCGCGGAACCCGGACATGCACGCGGCGAAGGCACCGACGCCCGGCACGACCAGCCCATCGGCGTCCATCGCCGCGTCGTAGTCGGCGGTGACCGTGACCTGGGCCCCGACGGCCTCCAGCGCCCGGGCGGCCGACCGGAGGTTCCCGGAGCCGTAGTCCAGGACCACCACGCTGCTCATCGCGGTGACCCCCGATGAGTGACCCGGCCACGCGGGAGGCGCGTGAGGCCCGGCTGGGTCACAGCGCGCCCTTGGTGCTGGGAACACCCACCACGCGGGGGTCCAGCTCGACCGCGGTGCGCAGGGCACGGGCCACCGCCTTGTACTGGGCCTCGACCATGTGGTGCGGGTTGCGGCCGTAGAGGCAGTGGACGTGCAGGCAGATCTGCGCGGACGCGGAGATGGACTCCCACACGTGCCGGGTCAGGGTGGTGTCGTAGGTGCCGATCATCGGCGCCATCGCCGGCTCGTCGTGCACGACGTAGGGCCGTCCCGACAGGTCGACCACGGCCCGGGCCAGCGACTCGTCGAGGGGCACCAGCGCGTCGCCGAACCGGCGGATGCCCACCTTGTCGCCCAACGCCTGCCGCAGTGCCGCGCCGAAGGCCAACGACGTGTCCTCCACGGTGTGGTGACTGTCCACCTCGATGTCGCCGGTGGTGGCGATCGTCAGGTCGAAGCCGGCGTGCTTGCCGATCTGGGTCATCATGTGGTCGTAGAACGGCACACCGGTACTGATGTCGGTGGCACCGGAGCCGTCCAGCTCCAGCTCCACACGGACATCGCTCTCCTTGGTCGTGCGCTCGACCTTCGCGAACCGGCCCATCAGGTCCCCTCCTCGGGTGCGTGCGCCCACCTTCTCATGGGAGCAGGTCGCCGGGCCCGAGGCTGTCGGTCAGGGCGTCGCGGAACGCCGCCATCTCCTCGGGCGTCCCGGCACTCACCCGCAGCCAGCCGGCGGGGCCGGTCGCACGGACGAGCACCCCGCGATCGAGCAGGCGCTGCCAGATGGCGTCGCGGTCGACGAACCGGCCGAAGAACACGAAGTTCGCGTCGGAGTCGGCTGCCACCAGACCGGGCTGGGCCCGCAGCCACTCGACGAGCGCGTCGCGCTCCTCACGCAGGGCTGCCACCGAGCCCAGCAGCGCAGGCGCGTGCCGCAGGGCGGTGCGAGCCACAGCCTGGGTGACCGCGGACAAGTGGTAGGGCAGCCGCACGAGCTGGACGGCATCCACGACCTGCGGGCTGGCCACCAGGTATCCCAGGCGGGCGCCGGCCAGCGCGAACGCCTTGCTCATCGTGCGCGTCACGACCAGGCGCGGGTGGACGTCGAGCAGCTCGATCGCCGAGGGCGTGCCGGGTCGGCGGAACTCGGCGTACGCCTCGTCCACGACCACCATGCCGTGGCTGGCCCGGCAGAGCGCGTCGACGTCATCGAGCGACAGTGCCGTCCCGGTCGGGTTGTTCGGCGAGGCCAGCAGGATGACGGCCGGCTGCCCGGCGGCGATGTGCGCCAGGGCGGCGTCGACGTCGACGGTGAAGTCGTCGCGGCGCGCCAGCGTGCGGTACTCGGTGAAGGTGTCCCGGGCGTAATCGGGGTACATCGAGTACGTCGGCGCGAAGGACAGCGCCACCCGCCCGGGACCGCCGAACGCCTGGAGCAGCTGGACCATCACCTCGTTGGACCCGTTGGCCGCCCACACCCATGCACCGGTGACCGCCGGACCCCTTGGGACATCGGTGCGGATGTACGCGGCGAGCTCCGCGCGCAGCGCGGTGACGTCACGGTCGGGGTAGCGGTTGAGGTCCGCGGCCGCCTCGGCGACCGCCGCCGCCACGTCGGAGACCATCGCCGGCGACGGTGGATACGGGTTCTCATTGACGTTGAGCCTGTGGGTCACATCGAGCTGTGGTGCGCCATAGGGCACCTGGCCGCGCAGCTCGGGACGCAGGGGGAGGTCGGCCGGGTCACCCGGCCGAACCGACGGCCCGGTCACCGGTCGAACCGCACCGTGATGGCGGCACCGTGAGCGGGGAGGTCCTCGGCATGGGCCAGGGTGACGACGTGGTCGGCGACGTCAGCCAGTGCGTCGCGGTCGTACTCGATGAGGTTGACCCCGCGCAGGAACGAGGCCACCCCCAACCCGCTGGAGTGACAGGCGCACCCGCCGGTGGGCAGGACATGGTTGGAGCCGGCGATGTAGTCACCGAGGGAGACCGGCGCCCACGGCCCGATGAAGATGGCCCCCGCGTTGCGGACCTGCATCGCCACCGCCCGGGCGTCCCGGGTGTGGATCTCGAGGTGCTCGGCGGCGTAGGCGTTGACGATGTCCAGCCCGTCGCTGATCGAGTCCACGATGATGATCGCACTCTGGTCCCCACCGAGCGCCTCGCGGATGCGCATCGAGTGCTTGGTGGCCGCAACCTGGACCTCCAGGGCGGAGGCCACGTCCTTGGCCAGCTTCGGCGAGGTCGTCACGAGCACCGAGGCAGCGATCACGTCGTGCTCGGCCTGGCTGATCAGGTCCGAGGCCACGACGGCAGCGTCAGCGGTGTCGTCGGCGAGGATCGCGATCTCCGTGGGGCCGGCCTCGGAGTCGATCCCGATCCGGCCCTTGAGCAGGCGCTTGGCGGCGGTGACCCAGATGTTGCCCGGTCCGGTGACGAGGTTGACCGGCCGGCAGACCGTTCCGTCCTCGAGCGGTGCCCCGTACGCGAACAGCGCGATCGCCTGGGCGCCGCCGGCGGCATACACCTCGTCGACGCCGAGCAGTGCGCAGGCGGCGAGGATGGTCGGGTGCGGGAGCCCGCCGAACTCCTTCTGCGGCGGCGAGGCCACGGCCAGGGAACCGACACCTGCGATCTGCGCCGGGACGACGTTCATCACCACCGAGGACGGGTAGACCGCACGTCCACCCGGCACGTACAGCCCCACGCGGTCGACCGGGATCCAGCGCATCGTGACAGTCCCACCGGGGACGACGTCGGTGGTGCGGTCGGGGCGGACCTGGTCGGCGTGCACGCGGCGCACACGCTCGATCGCCACCTCGAGGGCGGTGCGCACGTCGGGATCCAGGGCGTCCAGGGCGGCAGAGATCGCCCGGGTGGGGACGCGCAGGTGCTCGGGGCGCACCCCGTCGAGGCGCTCGCCGTGGTCGAGGACCGCGGGTGCACCGCGCTTGGCCACGTCGGCAACGATCGGGCGCACGACGTCCAGGGCGTGATCGACGTCCATCGCGGCACGCGGCACCACGGCGCCGAGATTGGCTGGCAGGCCAGCCCGAAGGTCCAGTCGACGGATCATGCCCACGATTCTAGGACGCCCCGGGTGGCGCGGCTTGTGGGCGCCGACCGGTCAGTTGGACCAGTGGCGAGCGCCGGCCAGGTCGACGGCCGGCATCGAGGGCAGCGCGGACATGACATCGATCTCCCGACGCAGCACCGAGCACACGGCCTGCAGTCGCTGCTCGGCGTCCTCGATCCCCAGCAGGGACTGCCGCTCGGGCAGGTCGGTGACGATCGCCGAGGCCACCAGGTAGCTCAGGACCACCGGATCGTTGGGCAGGTGGTCGATGTGGGCCATCCGGATGACGCCCCAGCCGGCGATGACGTCGCGGTAGACCCCGAGCAGCCGGACCGCCTCGGAGGCCAGGCTCTGGGTCCGCGCCGGCTCGCCGATCGGCTCCTCATGCAGGCGCACCTCGGCCCGGGTGTAGGGCAGGCCGTCGTCGAGGGACTCGATGGAGAACCGCCGGGCCCCCACGGTCACGATGTCGTACCGGCCGTCGGGCAGCTCGTCCATCTTGGTGATCCGGGCCATCGTGCCCATGTCGTAGATCCCAGCCCGCCCGTCGGACTCGCTGCATCCGGGACGCATCGCAACGATGCCGAAGCCGCGCTCGTCCTCGGGGGCGTCGGCCAGCATGCTCATCATCAGGCGGTACCGCGGCTCGAAGATGTGCAGGGGCAGGACGAGCCCCGGGACCAGTACCGTGCGCAGCGGGAACAGCGGGACCGTGGGCACCTGCACAGGCTAGGGCCTGTTCCGACAACCCGCTTGCGAACCCGGACCGGACACGTCACGCGCTGTCGATGGCAGGATCGACCCATGGCGAAGAAGTCCAGCGGATCCACCGGCACGCCCGCGACCCGGCTGCTGGCCGAGGCAGGGATCCGCCACGTGCTACGAACCTACTCACACGATCCGCGCAGCACGTCCTACGGGCTCGAGGCCGCCGCGGCCCTCGGGGTGGAGCCCGAGCGCGTGTTCAAGACGCTGCTGGCCGACGTGGACGGAGCGCTGGTCGTGGGGGTCGTCCCGGTCGACACCCAGCTGGACCTCAAGCTGTTGGCCGCTGCTGTCGGCGGCAAGCGGGCAGCGATGGCCGAGGTCGCCCGCGCCGAGCGCGCGACCGGCTACGTGGCCGGGGGGATCTCGCCCCTCGGTCAGCGCCAGGTCCACCCGACGGTCGTGGACGAGTCGGCGCTGGCCCCCGCGACGATCCTGGTCTCCGGGGGCCGGCGGGGGCTGGACGTGGAGCTGCAGCCGAACGACCTGATCCGGTTGACCCACGCCCGGGTCGCCCCGATCGCGCGGCGACCCTGAGCCGGTTCAGCCCAGGCAGGACGCGCCGAGCAGGGCCTTGAGGTCACCGTAGAGGGCCGGCGAGGGCACCACCCGCAGCCGGTCGTCGATCGACAGGACCGTGGTGGTCCCGCCATTGCGCAGGTGGATGTGCACCTCGACGGTGCCCGGGTGGTTGCCCAGGACCTCGCGCAGGCGCTCCACCACCGGGGGCGTGCATCGCGCGATGTCCAGGTGGATGGCCACTGGACCGGAGGCTGTGGCGTCACTGATGTTCGGCGCGGTGATGTCCATGCCACGCAACCGCGGCGCGTTGTCCTCGCCCTTCTCCAGCCGGCCGCGGACCACGATCACGACGTCCTCGGCGAGCAGGACCCCAGCGGTCGCGTACAGCTGGGGGAAGCACATCACCTCCACCGAACCGGCGAGGTCCTCGAGGGTGACGATCGCCCACGGCTCGCCCTTGGCCTTGGTGGTCTTGCGCTGGACGCTGGTGACCAGCCCCGCGACGGTGACCATCTGCCCGTCGACGCGCTCGTCGGCGGCGAGCGCGGAGATCGGCATGTCCGCCAGGGAGCTCAGCACGTGCTCGAGGCCGAACAGCGGGTGGTCGCTGACGTAGAGGCCCAGCATCTCGCGCTCGTAGGCCAGCAGAGTCTTCTTGTCCCACTCCGTCGGCGGGGGGACCAGCCGTGCGCCCGGGGCGGCCTCGGTGACCTCTCCCCCCATGCCGGCGAACAGGTCGAACTGCCCCACGGCCTCCGCGCGCTTGGTGTCCAGGGCGGCGTCGATGGCCTGCTCGTGGATGGCCAGCAGCCCCTTGCGGGTGTCGCCGAAGCTGTCGAAGGCACCGGCCTTGATCAGGGACTCCACGAGGCGCTTGTTGCAGACGCCGATCTCGACCTTGGCGATGAAGTCGCCGAAGTCCGCGAACCGGCCCTTGGCGGTACGGGTCCGGATGATCGAGTCGACCACGTTGGCACCCACGTTGCGGATCGCCGACAGGCCGAAGCGGATGTCGGTGCCGACCGGGGCGAAGTCCGACTGCGACTCGTTGACGTCCGGGGGCAGCACCTTGATGCCCATGCGCCGGCACTCGTTGAGGTAGATCGCCGACTTGTCCTTGTCGTCGGCGATCGAGGTGAGCAGGCCGGCCATGTACTCGGCCGGGTAGTTGGCCTTGAGGTAGGCCGTCCAGTAGGAGACCAGGCCGTACCCGGCCGTGTGCGCCTTGTTGAAGGCGTAGTCCGAGAAGGGGACGAGGATGTCCCACAAGGTCTTGATCGCGGCCTCGGAGTAGCCGTTGGCCCGCATCCCCTCGGCGAAGGGGACGTACTCCTTGTCCAGGATCTCCTTCTTCTTCTTGCCCATCGCGCGGCGCAGGAGGTCCGCGCTGCCCAGGGAGTAGCCGGCCAGCTTCTGGGCGATCGCCATGACCTGCTCCTGGTAGACGATCAACCCGTAGGTGTCGCCCAGGATCTCAGCCAGCGGCTCGGCGAGCTCGGGGTGGATCGGCGTGACCGGCTGGCGGCCGTTCTTGCGGTCGGCGAAGTCGTTGTGGGCGTTGGCGCCCATCGGGCCCGGCCTGTAGAGAGCCAGGACCGCGGAGATGTCCTCGAAGTTGGTCGGGGCCAGGCGCGTGAGCAGGGCCCGCATGCCCGAGTTGTCCAGCTGGAACACGCCCAGCGTGTCGCCGCGCGCGAGCAGCTCGTAGGTGGGAACGTCATCGAGGGTGAGCTCCTCGAGGACGACCTTGTGCCCGCCGTTGGCCTCGATGTGGCGCAGCGCGTCGTCGAGGATGGTCAGGTTGCGCAGGCCCAGGAAGTCCATCTTGAGCAGGCCCAGGGACTCGCACGCCCCCATGTCCAGCTGGGTGATGATCGAGCCGTCCTGCTCGCGGCGCATGATCGGGATGACGTCGAGCAACGGCTCGGCGGACAGGATCACTCCGGCCGCGTGGACGCCCCACTGCCGGCGCAGGCCCTCGAGCCCACGGGCGGTGTCGACGACCTCGCGCAGGTCGGACTCGCTCTCGTACAGCGTGCGGAAGTCCGCGGCCTCCTTGTAGCGCGGATGGGTCTCGTCGAAGATCCCCGCCAGGGGGATGTCCTTGCCCATGACCGCCGGCGGCATCGCCTTGGTCAGCTTCTCCCCCACGGCGAACGGGTGGCCGAGCACGCGCGCGGAGTCCTTCAGGGCGGCCTTGGCCTTGATCGTCGAGTAGGTGACGATCTGGGCGACCCGCTCCTCGCCGTAGCGCTGGGTTGCGTAGCGGATCATCTCGGCGCGCCGGCGCTCGTCGAAGTCCATGTCGATGTCGGGCATCGAGACGCGCTCGGGGTTCAGGAACCGCTCGAACAGCAGGCCGTGGCTCATTGGGTCGAGCTCGGTGATCCCGAGGGCGTAGGCGATGAGAGCGCCTGCCGCCGACCCGCGCCCCGGACCCACGCGGATCCCGACGCTCTTGGCGTGGGCGACGAGGTCGGCGGTGACCAGGAAGTACCCCGGGAAGCCCATCTGGCAGATGACGCCCACCTCGTAGGCGGCCTGGTCGCGGCGGTCCTGCGGCACGCCGTTCGGGAACCGGTGGGCCAGGCCGCGCTCGACCTCCTTGACCAACCACGACTCCTCGGACTCCCCCTCAGGCACCGGGAAGCGGGGCATGAGGTTGCGCCCCTCGGTGAACTCCACGTTGCAGCGTTCTGCGACCAGCAGGGTGTTGTCGCACGCGTCGGGGTGCTCGGCCCACAGCGTGCGCATCTCCTGGGCGGACTTCAGGTAGAAGTCGCGTGCATCGAACTTGAAGCGGTTCGGGTCGGCCATCGTCTTGCCGGTCTGGACGCACAGCAGCACCTCATGGGACTCCGCGTCCGCGGCGTGCGTGTAGTGCAGGTCGTTGGTGGCCAGCAGCGGGAGCTTGAGGTCCTTGGCAAGGCGCAGCAGGTCGGCGCGGGTACGGCGCTCGATCTCGATGCCGTGGTCCATGAGCTCGCAGAAGAAGTTGTCGGGCCCGAGGATGTCGCGGTAGTCGGCAGCGGCTTGCCGGGCCCTCTCGTACTGGCCGACCTGCAACCACCGGTTGACCTCGCCCGACGGGCAGCCCGTGGTGGCGATGATCCCCTTGCCATGGCGCTCGAGCAGGTCACGGTCGAACCGCGGGTACTTGCGGTACTGGCCCTCGAGGCTGGCCAGCGAGGAGATCCGGAACAGGTTGTGCAGGCCCTCAGTGTTCTCGGCGAGCAGGGTCATGTGCGTGTAGTTGACCTTGCCCTTGGCTGTGCCCTCGTCACCGACGTCCTGCCCGACATCGGCACCGAAGGAGAACGGGGCGCGGTCGAAGCGTGACCCGATCGGGACGTAGTAGCCCTCCATGCCGATGATCGGCTTCACACCGGCGGCCTTGCCCGCCTTCCAGAACTCGTAGGCCCCGAACAGGTTGCCATGGTCGGTGATCGCCAGCGCCGGCATCTCCATGCGGGCGGCCTCGGCGAAGAGCTCCTTGACCCGGGCGGCCCCGTCGAGCATCGAGTACTCGGTGTGGGCGTGCAGGTGCACGAAGTCACCACTCGCGCTGGTCGACACCGACGTCCTCCCGGGGGCTTGCCACGAACCATGGACTGCTGCGGGCCTGGCGGGGGAAGACGGGCTCGGGCAGGGGTGAATCGTACCGCCGGGCACCGACATCCCCGACGCAGCGACACCGAGCACCCACCGGTGCCAGCATGAACCACTGTGCCCGAACTGCGCCCGATGACCGACGTTGCCGCCGAGCTGGGAATCGCCCCGGAGCACGTGATCGGCTGGGGGCCGCACCGGGCGAAGGTCGACCTCGCTGCCCTCGAGGGTCGCGAGCCCACCGGCCGGCTCATCCTTGTCTCGGCCATCACCCCGACCCCCTCGGGCGAGGGCAAGACGACGATGGCCATCGCCCTGGCCATGGGGATGCGCGCCCGCGGTCGGCACGCCGTGCTGGCACTGCGGGAGCCGTCGTTGGGCCCGGTCTTCGGGATGAAGGGCGGGGGCACCGGGGGCGGTGCGGCCACCATCGAACCGGCCGAGGCGATCAACCTGCACTTCACCGGAGACCTGCACGCCATCACCGCCGCCCACAACCTGCTCTCGGCGCTGGTCGACAACTGCCTGCAGTTCGGCCAGCAGGCTCCGCTGGACCCCCGCCGGGTCACCTGGCCGCGCGCCGTCGACATGAACGACCGCTTCCTGCGTCACGTCGTGCTGGGCCTGGGGGGTCCGCTGGATGGGATCCCGCGGGAGTCCGGCTTCCAGATCACCGCCTCCAGCGAGGTCATGGCTGCCCTCTGCCTGGCCCACGACCTCACCGACCTGCAGGCCCGGCTGGGCCGCATCGTCGTGGGCTGGACCAGCCAGGACCTGCCCGTGACCGCCGACGACATCGGGGCCGCGCCGGCCATGACCGTCCTGCTGCGCGACGCGCTGATGCCCAACCTGGCCCAGACCGCCGACGGGGGGCCGGTCCTGGTGCACGGCGGGCCCTTCGCCAACATCGCCCATGGCACCAACTCGATGATCGCCACCCGGATGGCCCTGGCCACGGGCGCGGACGTCATCACTGAGGGCGGGTTCGGCTTCGACCTCGGGGGCGAGAAGTTCCTCGACATCGCCTGCCCCTCGGCCGGGATCTGGCCCCGCGCGGTCGTGCTCGTGACGACACTGAAGGCTCTTCGCCTGCACGGGGGCGCGGCGCTCGCCGAGGTCGGCAGACCGAACCTGGCCGCACTGCGGGCCGGCCTGCCGCAACTCGAGCGACACCTGTTCAGCGTGGGCGCGTACGGACTGCCCCCCGTGGTCGCGCTCAACCTGTTCCCGGACGACCCCGCCGACGAGGTCGCGCTGTTGACCGCCTGGTGCGCCAGCCGCGGCGTCCCGATGGCCCCCTGCACGGGGTTCGCAGACGGTGCTGCCGGGTCGGTCGACCTCGCCGATGCGGTTGCGCGCGTGGTTGACGCCACCGATTCCCACCCGCCGCAGCCGTGGCACCCCTACGCCCCGGACGCGTCCTACGTGGACAAGATCGCGGCCGTGGCCAAGCACGTCTACGGCGCCGACGGCATCGAGGTGGCCCCCGCCGCGGCCAAGGAGCTGGCCCGGATCACCGCTGCCGTGGGCACCGACCTTCCCATCTGCATCGCCAAGACGCACCTGTCACTGTCCGATGACCCCACTCGGCGCGGCGTGCCGCACGGGTTCACCATCGCGGTCCGCGAGGCCCGGCTCGCGGCCGGTGCCGGGTTCGTGGTGGCCAGCACCGGCTCGATCGTCACGATGCCCGGCCTGCCCCGCGAGCCAGCCGCCCTGCGCGTGCACATCCGCCCGGACGGCTCGATCACCGGCCTGATGGCCGGCGACACCGACTGAGCGGGCCGAAGCGACCCGGCGGTGCGGCTACTCCTCGTCGAGGCCGCTGAGCGAGGAGAGGTCGGCGAACGTGGCGTCGTCGAGTGTCACGCCGGCCGCGGCGCAGTTCTGCTCCAGGTGCGCGATGGACGAGGTCCCCGGAATCGGCACCACGACGGGCGAGCGGCGCAGCAGCCACGCCAACGACAGCTGTGCGGCCGGGATCCCGGTCCGGGCCACGATGCCCGCGAGCGGGCCGTCCGGGCGGGCCAGGGGGCCGGCCGCGACCGGGAACCACGGGATGAACCCGATGCCGTCGGCCGCGCACACATCCAGGACGTTCTCGGAGCTGCGGTCACCGAGGTTGTAGAGGTTCTGAACTGTGGTGACCTCGATGATCTCGCGGGCTGCGGCGAGTTCGGAGACCGACACCTGCGACAGCCCGAGATGGCGGATCTTGCCCTGCTCCTGGAGCCGCTTGAGCGCCCCGAGCTGGTCCTCGAGGTGCACGTTGGAGTCGATGCGGTGCAGCTGGTAGAGATCGATGCAGTCCACGCCGAGGCGGCGCAGCGACATCTCGACGCACTGGCGCAGGTAGTAGGGGCTGCCCACCGGCGCCCACTTGTCCGGACCCTGGCGGGTCAGGCCGCCCTTGGTCGCGATCACGATCCCGTCGTAGGGGTGCAGCGCCTCGCGGATGAGGTCCTCGGAGACGAACGGGCCGTAGGAGTCGGCGGTGTCGATGAAGTCCACCCCGAGCTCGACGGCGCGGCGCAGCAGGGCGATGGCGCCGTCGCGGTCAGCGGGCTCGCCCCAGATGCCCGGACCCGTGATCCGCATCGCGCCGAAGCCGAGCCGATGGACGGGGAGGTCACCGCCGATCGCGAAGGTGCCGGACGCGTGGACGACGGGGGCCTGCTGATCGGTGGTCATGCTCCCACTCTGCCACCGGCCCCGGGGCCGCCGTCAGTCGGGCAGCAGGGTGCGCAGGGCGTGGTCGAGGTCGGCCGGATAGGGCGAGGTGAACTCCACCCACTCGCCGCTGCCCGGGTGCACGAACCCGAGCCGCACGGCGTGCAGCCACTGACGCTCCAGGCCGCAGCGGGCAGCCAGGACCGGGTCCGCGCCGTACATCACGTCGCCGACGCAGGGGTGCCGGATGGCCGACATGTGCACCCGGATCTGGTGGGTGCGCCCGGTCTCGAGGTGGACCTCGAGCAGGCTGGCGAACCGGAAGGCCTCGAGCACCTCGTAGTGCGTCACGGAGTTCCGCCCGCCGGCGATCACGCCGAACTTCCAGTCGTGGTTCGGGTGCCGGCCGATGGGGGCGTCGATGGTGCCGCGCAGCGGATCGGGAAGGCCCTGGACGAGGGCGTGGTAGACCTTCTGCGGCGTGCGGTCGCGGAACTGCTGCTTGAGGTGGCTGTAGGCCGGCTCGCTCTTGGCCAGCACCATCACCCCGGAGGTCCCGACGTCCAGGCGCTGCACCACGCCGCGGCGCTCCGGCGCCCCGGACGTCGAGATCCGGTACCCCCGCGCAGCCAGGACACCGGTGACGCTCGGGCCCTCGAACCCGTGGCTCGGGTGCGCCGCGACCCCCACCGGCTTGTCCACGACCACGATGTCGGCGTCGTCGTGCAGGACGACCAGCTCGGGGACGTCCACCTCGGGCACCGACCCGGGGGGCACCACGTCGGGGATCAGGACCTCCACGAGCTGTCCGGACTCCACGCGCGCGCTCTTGCCCACGACGCGACCGGCGAGCTGCACGTGACCACCCTCGGCCAGGTCGGCGGCCTTCGAGCGCGACAGCCCGAACATCCGGGCCAGGGCAGCATCGATCCGCTCCCCCGCCAGTCCGTCGGGCACCTGCGCCAGCCGCGGCTCAGCCATCGGTGCGCGCCTCCCCCGGGTCGACGGTCGCCGACTCCGGGGCCGGCTCGGGCTGCGCTGGCTCGGGCTGCTCAGGCTCGGGGGCACCCATCTCGACGCCCTTGATGCTCAGGATGACCGCGAGGATCGCCGACCCCACCAGGGCCATGTCGGCCACGTTGAACACCGGCCAGTTCGGCAGCTCCAGGAAGTCCACCACATGCCCGCGGAACGCAGCGGGCTCGCGGAGGATCCGGTCGATCAGGTTGCCGACCGCGCCCCCGAGGATGCCGCCGAGCACCACGGCCCACCACGGGTTGGTCAGGGTCCGTGCCGTGCGCACGATCGCCACGGCCACGATGATCGCGATCACGCTGATCACGATCGTGTAGTTGCCCGCCAGCGAGAAGGCCGCGCCGGGGTTGCGCACGAACGTCAGCTGCAACCACTGGCCAAGCAGCTCGATCGGGGGCTCACCCTCGAGCTTCGCCACGGCGATGACCTTCGTGACCTGGTCGATCACGACCACCCCTGCTGCCACGCCGAGGGTCAGCGGGAGTCGGCTCACGTCAGCGGCGCTCCTCTGCCTGCTTGCAGGCGATGCACAGGGTGGCCCGCGGGAATGCCCGCAGGCGCGCAGCCGGGATCACGCCGCCGCAGGACTCGCAGACGCCATAGGTGCCCGCCTCGAGGCGCCGCAGCGCATGGGTCGACTGCTCGAGCAGGTCGCGCGCGTTCGCGTTGACGCTCATCTCCTGCTCACGCTCCAGGGTCTTGGAGCCCGCGTCGGCCTGGTCATCCCCTGCACCGTCCCCGGAGTCGGCCAGGAGGTCGGCCATGTCGGCCGCCCCCATGTTCAGCTCCTCACGCAGCCGCATGATGTCGTCCTCGAGCGCGGCCCGGAAGCCGTCAAGCTCAGCTCCGGTCCATGTCGGGACCGGCACCGGGGCGGGCTCGTCGGCCGGTGGCTCCTCGGGAACTGGCTGGGCCGGCACCGGGGCCTTCGTGGCGGCCCTCGTCCTCGCCGCCACCCGGCCGGGGTCGGCGTCCCCGGACCCTGTTCCTCGATCGGCTCCGTCGCCGGGGGCGTGCCCTGTGGCTCCTCCGCGGCAGGACTGCCTTCAGGCGTCTTGGGGGCCGCCTTCACCGGGGCCGCCTTCGCCCGGGCGGAGGTCTTGGCAGGGGTCTTCTTCGCCGACGTCCTCGGCACGGGGGGTGGGGTGGGCGGCGACACGGCATCGGCATCGGCATCGACCAGCACCGCACCGCTCTCCTCTGCGGACTCGGGCTCCCCCTGGCCGGGCATGGCGGACTTGACCCCGGACACGGCCCGGCGCAACCCACCGGTCACCCAGTCCCCAGCACCCATCGACGTCTCCTGCCTGCAGCCCAGCCCCACCGTGAGCACACCTTGGGCGAGGATATCCCGCGTGACCTCCTTCCGTGCCACGATCCGCGTGCGACCCGCGGCCCACCGGGACGCCGTGGGGGGCCGGGCCGCGGCCCTGCGACCGGGCGATCCATCCGCGCTCGAGGTCCGAGTGCGGGCCCGCCCGATCGACGGGGCCGCGACCGCCGCCGCCGAGCGGGTCCTGGCCAGCGCGCTGGGCCTGCGGCCCCGCCAGGTCCGGGTGATCCGCGGGGCGACGTCCCGGGACAAGCTCGTGGAGATCACCGATCCGCCCGACGACCTCCCGGCCCGGTGGGCGGCCCTGCTCGACGCGTGAACGTCGGCGCGTGCACGTCCCCGACTAGAATCAGCGACCTGCCCCCGATCAAGGACGAGTCGATGAGCACGCACCAGAGCCCTGCCAGCCCTGCTCCCGAGCCGGTGGCCGCGCGCCAGTACGCCGCGGTCCCTGCGAAGGTCGACCTCGCATCGGTGGACCGGCAGATCCTGGCTCTGTGGGCCGAGAACGACGTCTTCCATCGCTCCCTGGCCCAGCGCGAGGGCGCGCCGGAGTGGACGTTCTACGAGGGACCGCCCACAGCGAACGGCAAGCCGGGGACGCACCATGTCGAGGCGCGTGTCTTCAAGGACGTGTTCCCGCGGTTCAAGACGATGCGCGGGTACCGGGTGGATCGCAAGGCCGGCTGGGACTGCCACGGCCTTCCCGTGGAGCTCGCCGTCGAGAAGGAGCTGGGGTTCACCGGAAAGGGCGACATCGAGGCCTACGGTGTTGCGGAGTTCAACGCCCGGTGCCGCGAGTCCGTCCTGCGCCACGTCGACGAGTTCGCGGTCCTGACCGAGCGCATGGGCTACTGGGTCGACATGGACGACGCCTACTGGACGATGGATCCCGCCTACGTCCAGAGCGTGTGGTGGTCGCTGAAGCAGATCTTCGACAAGGGCCTGCTCGTCCAGGACCACCGCGTCAGCCCGTACTGCCCGCGCTGCGGCACCGGCCTGTCCGACCACGAGCTGGCCCAGGGCTACGAGGACGTGGTCGACCCCTCGGTGTACGTGCGCATGCCGGTGACCACCGGGCCCCTGGCGCAGCGCTTCCCCGGGGTCAGCCTGCTGGTCTGGACCACCACGCCGTGGACCCTGGTGTCCAACACGGCCGTGGCGGTCAAGCCGGACGCCATGTACCAGGTGGTCCGCGTGACCGGTGAACTGGGCGACTCGGAGCTGCTGGTGATCGCCGAGGCCCTTCGCGAGGCGAAGCTGCCCGAGGGCCACGAGGTCCTGGCCACCATGCCCGGGCGCGACCTGGAGCGCACCGGGTACTCCCGGCCCTTCGACCTGGTGGAGATCCCCGACGCCCACTACGTGATCCTGGCCGACTACGTCACGACCGAGGATGGCTCGGGCCTCGTGCACCAGGCGCCCGCGTTCGGCGCCGAGGACCTCATCTCGTGTCGCAGCTACGGCCTGCCGGTGGTCAACCCCCTGTTGCCGGACGGCACCTTCGACCCGGCCGTCCCCATGGTCGGCGGGATGTTCTTCAAGGCGGCCGACCCGACGCTGGTGGCCGACCTCGAGGCCCGCGGCCTGATGTTCCGCCACGAGCAGTTCGCGCACTCCTACCCGCACTGCTGGCGCTGCCACACGCCGCTGGTGTACTACGCCCAGCCGTCGTGGTACATCCGGACCACCGCCATCAAGGACGCGCTGGTCCGCGAGAACGAGGGCACCACCTGGCACCCGGACACCATCAAGTGGGGCCGTTACGGCGACTGGCTGGAGAACAACGTCGACTGGGCACTGTCTCGCAACCGCTACTGGGGCACGCCGCTGCCGATCTGGCGCTGCACGGAGGACCACCTCACCTGCATCGGGTCGTTGGCCGAGCTCGGTGGAGCTCGCCGGCCAGGACCTCACCGCAGCTGGACCCGCACCGCCCCTACGTCGATGACGTGACGTTCGCCTGCCCGCAGTGCTCGGCCACGGCCACCCGCGTGCCGGAGGTCATCGACGGCTGGTACGACAGTGGTGCGATGCCCTTCGCGCAGTGGGGCTACCCGCATGCCGGCGTGGAGCAGTTCGAGCGCAAGTACCCGGCCGACTTCATCTGCGAGGCGATCGACCAGACCCGCGGCTGGTTCTACACGCTCATGGCAGTCGGCACCCTGGTGTTCGACCAGTCCTCCTACCGCACAGTGCTCTGCCTGGGCCACATCCTCGACGACGACGGCCGCAAGATGAGCAAGCACCTGGGCAACATCCTCGAGCCGATCCCCCTGATGGACGACCACGGTGCCGATGCCGTGCGCTGGTTCATGCTGGCGGCCGGCTCCCCGTGGCAGGCTCGCCGGGTCGGGCACGCGGCCATCGCCGAGGTCGTGCGCCGGACGCTGCTGACCTACTGGAACACCGTGTCGTTCCAGTCGCTCTACGCCCGCACCGCCGGGTTCACCCCGGACCCGGCGACCGCGCCCGATGCTGCTGACCGGCCCGTCCTGGACCGTTGGGCGCTGGCTGAGGCGAGCCGACTGGCTGCCGAGGTCACCGCGGCATTGGACGCCTTCGACACCCAGCGCGCCGGCCGCCTGCTTGCGGCCTTCATCGATGACCTGTCCAACTGGTATGTCCGGCGCTCGCGGCGGCGGTTCTGGGACGGCGACCCGGCTGCCCTGCACACCCTGCACGAGTGCCTGCGGACCGTGACCCTGCTCATGGCGCCGTTCACGCCGTTCGTGACCGAGCGGGTGTGGCAGGACCTGTTCGCGACCGGACCCGCCGACTCGGTGCACCTGCAGGACTGGCCGGACGACTCCGCAGCGCTGGCGGACCCGGAGCTGGCCGAGCAGGTGGCGCTGATCCGCCGGCTCGTGGAGCTCGGCCGCGGAGCCCGCGCCGAGGGCAGGGTGCGCACCCGCCAACCCCTGGGGCGCGCCCTCGTGTCAGCCCCCGGCTGGGACCGGATGCCCGCCGAGCTGCGCGACCAGCTGGCCGACGAGCTCAACGTGATGTCCGTGGTCAGCCTCGCGGGCGGCACCGACGACGCCACGACCGATGAGTTGGTCCATGTCAGCGTCAAGGCCAACTTCCGCTCACTGGGCCGGCGCTTCGGCAAGGGCACCCAGCCGGTGGCCGCAGCCATCTCCGCGGCGGACCCCGTCCAGCTGACCGCCGCACTGCGCGGCACCGGCTCGGCCACGGTCGATGTCGCCGGAGCGCCCGAGACCATCGGCCTCGACGATGTGGTGATCACCGAGACCCCGCGCGAGGGCTGGGCTGTGGCCACCGACGCCGGGGAGACCCTCGCGCTGGACCTGCAGCTCACCCCGGAGCTGATCCGCCGCGGGCTTGCCCGCGAGGTCGTCCGGCTGGTCCAGGAGGGCCGCAAGTCCGCCGGGCTCGAGGTCAGCGACCGCATCAGGCTCTGGCTGTCGGCCGACTCCGCGGAGCTGGCTGCGGCCCTCGACGAGCATTCCGCTGACATCGCCAGCGAGGTCCTGGCCGTGTCGATCTCGCGCGAGGCCGCCCCGGCCGATGCCTTCGGCGGGTCTGACGAGGACCTCGGCATCACGTTCGCCCTGCGCCGGGCCTGACCAACCCGCCACGGCGCGGCCGGCTGTGGACGAACGGGCGGTGATGTCGGACCGGGATGGCAGGCTGTCGGTCATGACCAACCAGGACCCGAGGGTCGACCGCAGCCGGGGGGCGGTCTACCAGGCGGAGGACTCCGTCGCCTCGGTCATGCGCCGCCCCCACCGCATGGTGCGGGTCGGATCCTCGGTCGTGACGCTGCCCGAGGAGGTTCGCTTCGGCAGCCTCGTGGCCATCCAGGGCTTCGTGGATGCCGTCCTGGCCGATGCCGCCCGGTCGGGGCACGTCGCGGACCGAGGACCGGTCGTGGTCGAGGTGCGACGCGGGTTCCGGATGGCGACGTACACGCCCGGCCGGATCCACATCCCAGCGGCGGACCCGCGGGGTCGGTGGGCCCTGACCCGCTCGGTGGTCCTGCACGAGGTCGCCCATCACCTCAGCGGCGTGCCGGGGCACGGAAGCACGTTCCGGGCCACGCTCGTCGCGCTCTACGAGCGACACATCAGTCCGGGCGCCGCCGAGCTCCTGCGCCACCTGTTCGCCCCGATCGACGCCGTCCCCGAGCTCGTCGATTCCGAGGCCGGACCCGACGAGCAGGTCCGGCGGGTGGCTGCCCTGCTGGCCAAGGCCGAGTCGACGGCCAGCGCGGAGGAGGCGGAGGCCTTCCTGGCCAAGGCAGCCCTGGTCGCCCAGCGCCACAGCGTCGACATGGCCGTCGCAGCCATGGCCCCCGGCGCCGACGCCGGCGCGCAGGGCCCCACTCATCGGATGCTGACGATCGGCGAGCCCCGTCGCGCGCTGAACAAGCTGCTGGTCAGCCTCATGGTGGCGACGGCCCGCGCGTGGTCGGTGCGCGTCGACATCGGACACGGATCGACCTACGTCCTGGTCTACGGGATGCCTGCGGACCTCGATCGGGTCGAGGCGGTCTTCGCCACAGCGAGCGCCATGATGGTGGGCCGCGCCCACGAGCATGTGCGCTGCGGGTCATGGCGGGGCACCACCTACCGACCACCGGAGGGTGGGCCGCCTCGTCCGGTCACCGCGGCCGTGGCGCGCAACGCCTTCTGCCTCGGGTTCATCCACCGGCTCGGCCGCAACCTGGACGAAGCCGCCCGACAGGCACGGGCCGGCGCCGGCGATGTGCCCGGCCCAGAGCTGCGGACCTGCGGGACAGCCGAGAACACGCCGAATCGGGTCGAGGTGGCTCTGCGCGCCCGGGACCTCGCGGTCACCGACTACCACCGGGCGACATCGCGGGCGCGAGGGACCTGGCGGGGCTCCGCCAGTGCGGCGGGCACCGCCACCAACAGCAGGCGCGCAGGCGAACGGGCGGCCGACGAGTTCGGGCGCAAGGGGATTGCCGGCGGGCGGCGCGCGATCGAGGGGTGACCTACTCGTCGCCCTCGGCCGAGAGGGCCTTCAGGTCCGCGAGCTGGGACTGGAAGTAGCCGGTCAGCCGCGAGCGGATCTCGGACTCGAAGGTGCGCAGGGCCGTGACCCGGGCCTCCAGGTCGCCGCGCTGCGCCTCGAGCTTCTTGACCGACTTGCGCGCGGCCTTCTCTGCGTCGCTGACCATCGAGTCGGCCGTGCGCCGGGCATCGGCCACGTACTCGTCGGCAGTGCGCTGAGCCAGCTCCAGGATTCGTGCGGCTGCCGCGGTGGTGGTCTCCACCTCAGGGGCCGCGGCCGCGGATGCCAGCTGCTCCTGGGCGGCGCCCAACTCGTCGGTCAGCCGGGCGATCTCGACCTCGACCTCGTCGAGGAAGGCATCCACCTCGTCCATGTCGTAGCCGGTGCTGTTGCGCACCAGCTTGAACTGCTTGTTGTGCACGTCCTGCGCGCTCAGCCCCATGACCGACCTCCGTCGCCCGCCCTGGACCTCATGCGAGCCCCGCGAGCACCCGAAGCAGTAGCTGAAGCGCGATGAAGAGCACCAGGAACGCCAGGTCGAGGGAGACCTGCCCGATCCGCAGGGGCGGGATGATCCGTCGCAACGCCTTCAGCGGCGGATCGGTGATGCTCAGAACGAACTCGAAGATGATCACGAGCGCGCCCGTGGGCTGGAAGTCCCGTGCGAACACCATGATCAGCCCGATGATCATCCGGGCGATCAGGAGCAGCAGGAACAGCCAGATGAGGGTGGAGAGCACGCCGACGATGAGTCCCATGGATCAACTCTGGTTGAAGAACCCGTCCTGCGCGATCTGGGCCCGGGCCTCCGCACCGACGTCGACGTTGGCCGGGGACAGCAGGAACACCTTGTTCGTGATCCGCTCGATGCTGCCACGCAGGCCGAACACCAAGCCGGCAGCGAAGTCCACGATGCGCTTGGCGTCGTTGTCGTCCATGCCGGTCAGGTTGATGATCACCGGCACACCCTCGCGGTACTCCTCGCCGATGCGGCGGGCGTCGTTGTACGTCCGGGGGTGCAGCGTGGTGATCCGGTAGATGTCGGCGCCCGCAGTTGATCCGGTCGGCCGGAACGTGGCCGACGGGCGCTCCGCGACCGCTGTGGCGGTGGGCCGCACGACGACCTCTGGGGCGGTGCGCGGACGCGGATCGGCGACCGACGGTGCCACCTCGCGGCTGCGCGGGCGTGGCTCGGGATCGTAGTCGTCGTCGACCATGTCGTCCTCGACGAGGCCGAGGTACACGGCCATCTTGCGCATCGTGCCGGGCATGTGGGCTCCTTACGTGCCATCCGGTCCGCCAGAGGCGGCCAGTATCGGTTTAGGTTACTTCAGTGGTTCGCGGTGCCCGAGCAGCGCGCTGCCCAGGCGGATGTGTGTCGCACCGGCGGCGATCGCCGGCTCGAGGTCGCCGGACATGCCGGCTGAGCGCATGCTGGCCCCCGGGTGCTGGGCCCTCATCTGCTCGTGGATCACGCCCAACCGCTCGAACGCGGGCCGGGGGTCGGCGCCCAGTGGGGCGACGGCCATGATCCCCAGGAGGTCCAGCGATCCGCATCCGGCGACCTGGTCAGACAGGCCCAGGACCGCATCGGGTGCGGCACCCCCACGCGGTGGGCCGCCGGAGGTGCCGTCGGCAGGGGCCGGGTCGAGGTCGACCTGGATGCAGACCCCCACGCGGCGGCCGGCATGCTCGGCCCCCCGGTCCAGGGCCGCCACCAGCGACGCCCGATCCACGGACTCGACGATGTCGGCGTAGCGGGCCACCGACGCCGCCTTGTTGCGCTGCAACTGGCCGACGAAGTGCCACGTCAGACCCAGCCCGGAGCACGCCGCGGCCTTCTCGCGGGCTTCCTGGTCGCGGTTCTCCCCCACGTGGCGGATCCCGAGGTCGGCCAGCAGCTCGACGTCGCTTGCCGGCCACGTCTTGGTGATCGCGACGATGGTCACGGCCTGTGGGTCCCGGTCAGCAGCGACGCATGCAGCCGCGACCCGCTCGGTGACCGCGGTGAGGTTCCCGGCCAGCTCGGCCCGGCGCGCAGTGCCCATCACGCGGCCACCACGATCGCCACCGCACCACCCTGACGACCCGTCAGGCCGTCCCGACGGTGCGAGTAGAGGTCGGGGTCCTCGGCCGTACAGCCCCCGATGAGCGTGCTGGTCGCCCCGAGCTCTGAGAGCCGGGCCATGCAGGCCCGCCCGCAGGTCGAGGGCCGGCTGCCCGTCGGCGGCGGTCGTGACCGCCTCCGGGCGGACCCGCGCCACCTCCTGCGCCCGTTCCGCGGGCACTGGATAGCAGGACCCGCAGATCGCCGGACCCAGCATCGCCTGCACGTCCTCGGCCTGCGCGCCGGCGGCCACCATCCCGTCCACCGCCGCCCCGACGACGTCCAGGGCCACTCCTCGCCATCCCGAGTGGACCGCCGCCACCACCCCGGCGACCGGATCCACGAGGACGACCGGGACGCAGTCCGCGGCCAGGGCAACCAGTCCGAGCCCGGCCGTGGCGGTCACGAGGGCGTCGACCGAGCAGATCTCGGCGCCCGGAGTGACCCCGGTGGGCTCAGACACGGTGGCAACCCCTCGTCCGTGATCGGGATGCATGAACGTCATCGCGGTGGCCGGGACACCGAGTGCCTCGGCCAGCGCGCGACGATTGGCCACGACCGCGCCCGGGTCATCCCCGACGTGCGATCCAAGATTCGCCCAGGCGTACGGCGACCGGCTCGACCCACCGCTGGCCGCACCACCCCGGCTGGTGAACAGGACACGCGCCTCGACCCCACCGGCAAGGGCGAGGTCGAGGCGGTGGCTGATCATCTGAACATCGACTACTTCAGGAAGTCCGGGACATCGAGGTCGTCGGGCTCGTCGAAGCTGATCGTGCGCGGCTGGCGCAGGTCGACACCGGGCTTCTCGGCGTTGGCCAACCCGGGCGGGAGGACCACGCCTGCCGAGGCTCCGACCGTGGCGTACACCGGGGCCTCGGCGCGGGTCGCGGGCTCGGCCGCCGCGGCGGCCTCGTCGACGACGCGGCGTCCGGCCGCTGCCTCACGCTTGGTCGGCGGGTGCCCGCCGTCGAAGCCGGCGGCGATCACCGTGACCCGGACCTCGTCACCGAGGGTGTCGTCGATGACGGCACCGAAGATGATGTTGGCATCGGGGTGCGCGGCCTCGGCCACAAGGCGCGCCGACTCGTTGATCTCGAACAGGCCCAGGTCCGAGCCACCGGCGATCGACAGCAGCACGCCGTGCGCGCCGTCGATGCTGGCCTCGAGCAGCGGGCTGGCGATCGCGGCCTGCGCAGCGCCCACCGCCCGGTCGTCGCCACGGGCCGAGCCGATGCCCATGAGGGCCGAGCCGGCTCCGGACATGACCGACTTGACGTCAGCGAAGTCCAGGTTGATCAGGCCGGGGGTGGTGATCAGGTCGGTGATGCCCGAGACACCCTGGAGCAGGACCTGGTCGGCCTGGCGGAACGCGTCGATCATCGAGATGCTGCGGTCGGCGATGGACAGCAGGCGGTCGTTGGGGATCACGATGAGGGTGTCGACCTCGGCGCGCAGGCCCTCGATGCCGTTGTCGGCCTGTCCGCTGCGGCGGCGACCCTCGAACCCGAAGGGCCGGGTCACGACGCCGATGGTCAGGGCGCCCAGCGAGCGGGCGATCTTGGCCACCACGGGAGCGCCACCGGTGCCGGTGCCACCACCCTCGCCCGCCGTCACGAAGACCATGTCGGCCCCCTTGAGGACCTCCTCGATCTCCTCGGCATGGTCCTCGGCGGCCCTGCGGCCGACCTCGGGATCCGCACCCGCACCCAGGCCACGGGTGAGCTCGCGGCCGATGTCGAGCTTGACGTCGGCGTCGCTCATCAGCAGCGCCTGCGCGTCGGTGTTGATGGCGATGAACTCCACGCCCTTGAGGCCGACCTCGATCATCCGGTTCACGGCATTGACGCCGCCACCGCCGATCCCGACGACCTTGATCACTGCCAGGTAGTTCTGTGGGGCTGCCACGTCAGGCTCTCCTTCTTGGTTGCTGCAAAAGGGTTGGGGTCGGACTGTGCGGTGGAGGGTTGAGCTCCATCGCGGGTCTGCACCTTCGGTCTCCTTGACTCTCACCCTCAACCTGAGGCTTAGAGTTATGTCAACCTGTGGTTGGAAGGGAACCTAGGTGCCCGGATCGGCGGTTTCAAGGACCCCCGGGAACGTCGGCGTGTCGGACGGCTGGGCCGAGGCCCGGCCCCGGTCCACCCGGCCGGAAGGGCCGCCCGGGCGCTGCCTGGGGACAGGCTGGGGACGGGGTGGGGAGAAGGGTGGGACAGGCTGGGGACGGGTCCCCCACCCAGATGTGGACGAACTTGTCCACAGGAGCGGGCGCGTCTGTGGACGCCGGCGGCCGCGCACTCCCCCGAGCCCTCGAGGGGCGCGGGAGGAGGCCGAATCATGTTCGCTATGGGCGAACACGATTCGGTGGCTCAGATCACCCGGTGGGGCTCGACAGGTCCGTCGGGGAGCCGGATGTGGTGGGCAGCAGCGGTGCGCTGACGTCGTACCTGGTCGCCTTGACCGCCGTCAGGCCGGCCAGGACCCGGGCCTTGAGGTCGGAGTCCTCGACACCGCCCCAGCGCACCGTGGCCCCACCGCGCAGCCCCAGCGTGACGTTGTCCCGGCTCTTGGCCGTGATGCGCGTGACCTTGTCGCGCAGGTCCTCAGGGATGGCCAGCAGGACGCCGCGGGCGATCTCGCGGTCGGCGTCGGTGCGGGCCTTGATGACCGGCAGGTCCTTGGCGCGCGCCACCTTGTCGTAGACCACGCCCTGGGAGTCCATCACGTAGAACCCCTTGCCCGCCTCGACCGCGGCCAGCGGGGTGCGGGCGGTGACCGCAAGCCGGATGGTGTCCGGAAGGGATCGATCGAGCCGGACGTCGGCAACGGCGGGGATGGACGTCATGATGCCCAGGCGCACCGCCTCGGCGTCCACGGACGGGACCCGGTCGACGGCCGAGATCCCCGAGGCCAGCCGGATGGACTCCGCGGACAGGCCCCGCGGAGCGTCCACGACCACGTGCTCGACGAGGGTCAGTGGGGACTGCCAGCCCACCCAGTAGACCAGGCCCAACCCGGCGACACCCGCGAGCAGGATCCGGCGCCGGCGACCGGGATGGGCCGCGCGGCGTGCGGGGGGCGCCGCCTGTGGCCCCGCGACGGACTCCTCGGGGAGGATCTCGACGGTCTCGTTCTCGGTCATGTCGCGGCTCCGTGACGTCGGGCGAGCAGGTCCAGCACTTCGGCGCCGAGCAGGACGATGTCCCCAGCCCCGAGGGTCATCACGATGTCGCCGGGCTGGGCGCGATCAGCCAGATGCGCCGCGACCGCCGACCACGAGGGCTCGAACACCACCTGGTCGGGCGGAAGCGGGACGTGGCGTGCCATGGACTGACCGCTGGCGCCCGGGATCGGGTCCTCGCCCGGTGCATACACCTCGAGCACCACGACCTGGTCGGCCAACCCCAGGGCCTGGCCGAACTCGTCGACGAACATGGCCGTGCGGTAGTAGTGGTGGGCCTGGAAGGCGACGACGAGGTTGCCCTCCCCCACCACCTCCCGTGCGGCTCGCAGGGTCGCGGCGATCTCGGTGGGGTGGTGGGCGTAGTCATCGAACACGCGGATCCCGGCGACCTCGCCCTTGAAGTCGAAGCGCCGCCGGGTCCCGCTGAACAGCGACAGGCCCTCGAGGACCTCGGCGGCAGGGAAACCCAAGCCGATCGCAGCGACGAGCGCAGCGGCAGCGTTCAGGACGTTGTGGGTGCCATGCACCTGGAGGCTGAGCCTGCCCACGACCTCATCGCCCCTGGTCACCAGGGCCCCGGATCCGGTGGCGGAGGTCACGACCTCGCTGAGCACGAAGTCAGCGCCGGCGTCCAGCCCGTAGGTGCGCACGTCGACGCCGAGGTCCCGGGCCCTGCGCGCCATCCGCGCTGAGCCGGGGTCGTCGGCGCAGGCCACCACGAAGCCGCCAGCGGCCGAGATCCCGGTCGCGAACTCGACGAAGCCGTCCTCGATCGCGTCGAAGGTGCCCCAGTGATCGAGGTGGTCGGCCTCGACGTTCGTCACGATCCCGGCAATTGCCGGGAGTCTCAGGAACGATCCGTCGGACTCGTCGGCCTCCACGATGAACAGGTCCCCGGCGCCCTGGTGGGCGTTGGCACCGGAGTCGTTGAGCTCGCTGCCGATCGCGAACGAGGGGTCAGCCCCGCAGTGCTGGACCGCGATGGTCAGCATCGAGGTGGTGGTGGTCTTGCCGTGCGTGCCGGCCACGGCCACCCCTCGGAAACCGGCCATCACCGCCGCCAGGGCATCGGCCCGGGACACGACCGGGATCCCGCGCTCGTGGGCGCCGATGACCTCGGGGTTCGTCGCCTTGATCGCCGTGGAGATGACCACGACGTCCGCGCCCTCGACGTTGGCCGCGTCGTGCCCGACCCGGGCGTCGATCCCCAGGGCCCGCAGCGCCACCAGCCGTCGGGACTCCTTGGCATCGCTGCCGGACACCACCGCCCCTCGGGCCACCAGGATCCGGGCGATCCCGGACATGCCGGCACCCCCGATGCCCACGATGTGCACGTGGCCGGTCAGGTCCACCATCTGGCTCACCTCGCCCTGCGCCCGGCGGGTCGGCCGGCTGCGTCGATCACCATGTCGGCAAGCTTCTCGTCAGCATCGCGGATGCCGTGGGCGGCGGCCCGGGCACCCATTCGCTCGATGCGCTCCGGATCGGCCACGAGCGCCCGGACGTCGGCCAGGAGGGTGTCCCCGTTGAGGTCCTCATCAGCAACGAGCAGCCCTCCACCGGCGTTGACCACGGGCAGGGCGTTGAGCCGCTGCTCGCCGTTGCCGATCGGGAAGGGCACGTAGATCGCGGGCAGGCCGACGGCTGCCAGCTCGGCGCAGGTCATCGCACCGCTGCGGCTGACCACGAGGTCGGCGGCAGCGTAGGCGAGGTCCATCCGATCCAGGTAGGCCACAGGGTGGTACCCGGGCCCCGAGTCCGTGACGGCGTCGATGTTGGCCTGCCCGACCGAGTGCAGCACCTGGACGCCGAGGTCCAGGAGCCCCGGCAGCGCTGCGGAGACAGCAGCGTTGATCCGCTGCGCACCCTGGGAGCCACCGAACACCAGCAGGACCAGTCCCTGCGGAGCCAGGCCCAGGGCCGCGCGCGCCTCGCCCCGGGCCGCCCCCCGGTCGAGCGTGGAGATCGTCGAGCGCAAGGGGATTCCGATCCTTCGCCCACCCGGGAGCGTGCCGGCCACCGCCTCGGCGACGTGGGTGGTGAAGCGGGCACCCACCCGGTTGGCCAGGCCGGGGCGCGCGTTGGCCTCGTGGATCACCAGCGGTGTCCTCGTCCGGCGCGCTGCGAGGTAGGCCGGCAGGGCCACGTAGCCGCCGAAGCCGACGACGACATCGGCGTGGACGTCAGCAAGGATCGCCTCGGTCTGGCCCAGCGCCTCGCGGACCCGCCTGGGCAGGGTCACGAGATCACCCGACGGCCGGCGAGGCAGCGGAACGGCAGGGATCATCCGCAGCTCGTAACCCCGGGCGGGCACCAGGCGCCCCTCGAGGCCCCTGTCCGTCCCCAGGGCCGTGATGCCCACATCGGGGTCGCGGCGCCGCAGTGCGTCGGCGAGGTTCAGGGCGGGCTCGATGTGCCCCGCGGTCCCACCTCCGGCCAGGACGACGTGCACCCTCAGACCTCCACGGCCGAGGTGCGTCGGGAGCGCCGGACCCCGGCGCGCACAGCCTCCTGCCGGGCAAAGGCCAGCAGGACTCCGATGGCCATCAGCGACGGAAGCAGCGACGACCCGCCGTAGGAGATGAACGGCAGGGGCACACCGGTGATGGGCAGCAGCTGCAGGACGGCTCCGAGGTTGATCAGGGCCTGTCCGACGATCCACGCCACGATGCCGACGCAGGTGATCCGCACGAACGAGTCACTGGTCCGGATGGCCATCCGCAGGGCGAAGATCGTGATGGCGGCGAACAGCCCGAGCACGGTCAGGGCGCCGAACAGGCCGAGCTCCTCGCCGATCACCGGGAAGATGAAGTCGGTGTGCGCCTCCGGCAGCGCCCCCCACTTCTCCCGGCTGCCACCCAGGCCGACTCCCCACCAGCCCCCGGTGCCGAGCGCGACCTTGCCCTGGGTGAGCTGCCAGCCGGCGCCGTCCAGGTCGGCCTCGGGATGCAGCCACGCGGTGAAGCGCCGCATGCGGTATCCGGCGGTCAGTGACAGCAGCGCGATCCCCGCCAGGCCCACGGCGCCGAACGCCACGAAGATCCGCATCGGCGCACCGACGACGAACAGCAGCGCAGCCACGATGATGGAGATGACGATCGCTGTGCCCAGGTCGCCCTCAAGGACGACCAGCCCCACAACGACGGCGACGACCGGCATGAAGGGCACCAACAGCGCGCGCCACTGGTGGAGGTAGGCCTCCCGGCGGGCGAACAGGTCTGCGGACCAGAGGATCAGCCCCAGCTTCGCGAACTCCGAGGGCTGCAACCGGAAGGGCCCGACGAGCCGGATCCAGTTGCGCTGGCCGTTCACCGGGGCACCGATGCCGGGCACGAACGTGAGCACGAGCATGAAGATGCTCAGCACGAGGAAGGCCAGTGCGAAGCGCCGGAACACACCGATGGGCAGCCGCGAGATGATCAGCATCGCGACCACGCCGATGACGGCGAAGACGGCCTGGCGGCTGAACAGGGTGAAGGCGGAGTCGTAGATCTCGTAGGACTCGACCCCCGACGAGCTGAGCACCATCACCAGGCCCAGGACCAGCAACAGCATGGCCGCGCCCAGGATCAGGTAGTAGGGGGCCATCGGATGCTGGTTGAGGCGATCACGCCACCCGGGCTCGTTGAGGCCGTCCTCGATGCGCTCCTCGGCGGAGATCCGGGGGGATCGGGTCTGGCTCACGTGCCCTCCTGCGCCAACGACTTCACGGCCTCGGCGAACATGTCACCCCGTTGGGCGTAGTCGCGGAACATGTCCCACGATGCGCACCCCGGGGCCAGCAACACGGTGCCGCCCGGCCCTGCCATGGCCGCGGCTGCCGCCACGACCTCTGCCATGGCACCAGTGTCGGTCCGGGACACCTCCACGATCGGCAGATCCGGGGCGTGTCGCGCGATCGCGTCGGCAATGACCTGGCGGTCCGCGCCGAGGAGGACCACGCCCGTCATCTGGCCGGCAGTCGCGCGCACCAGGTCGTCGAACTGCTGGCCCTTGGCCAGTCCACCGGCAATCCAGACAACCCGGTCATATGCCATCAACGAGGTCTGCGCAGCATGGCAGTTCGTGGCCTTGGAGTCATCGACGTACCGGACCCCGGCGACAGTCCCGACGTCGGCGATCCGGTGACCTGCCGGTTCGAAGGCGCGCAGTCCGTCGCGGATCGCCGTCGCGGGCACGCCGTGGGCCCGGGCCAGCGCGGCCGCTGCCAGCGCGTTGGCCACGTTGTGCGGTGCTGACGGTCGCACGTCCGCGGTGGTCGCCAGCTCCTGGGCCGCCCGGCTGCGATCGGGCACGAACGCACGGTCCACGAGGAACTCCTCGACCACGCCGAGCATGCTGATGTCCGGGATCCCCAGGGTGAAACCGATCGCCCGGCAGCCCTCGACGACGTCGGCATCCTCGACCATCTGCCGGGTCACCTCGTCGGCCACGTTGTAGACCGCTGCCACCTGGGTGCGCTGGTAGATGCGGGCCTTGGCCGCGACGTAGGCCTCGAACGACCCGAACAGGTCGACGTGGTCCTCGGCGATGTTCAGGCACACCGCGGCCTGGGGGCTCATGGAGTGCAGGAACGGCAGCTGCGGGGCGCCGACCTCCACCGCGATGACGTCCAGGGCCCCCTCGGGCGTCGCCTCGGCCATCACGACGTCGACCATCGAGACGCCGATGTTGCCCGCCGCGAGGGTGCGCAGGCCGGCAGCACGCAGCATCGACTCGAGCATCAGGGTGGTGGTGGTCTTGCCGTTGGTCCCGGTGACGACCAGCCAGGGCGCGGCGCCCTGCGCCAGGCGCAACCGCCAGGCCAGCTCCAGCTCACCCCAGACGGGCACGCCAGCCCCCTGGGCCGCCGCGATGATCGCCGACAGCGGCGAGAGCCCCGGGGAGACCACGAGCAGGTCGACACCATCGGGCAGCGTGTCGCCGTCCCCCAGCCGGACCGTCGCGCCGAGGACCTCCAGGATCTGGGCCCGCTCCTGCTGGCGGGGGCCGTCGCCCGCGTCGACGGCACTGACCCGGGCGCCCAGCGAGAGCAGCGCGTCCGCGGCAGCGAACCCGGCGATGCCGATGCCCGCCACGGCCACGTGGACCCCGCTCCAGTCGGAGTCCCGGCGCAGGTCGTCGATCATCAGCGCACCCACTCCGCGTAGAACAGCGCCAGTCCGGCCGCCACGCAGAGCCCCTGGATGAGCCAGAACCGCACCACGATGGTGATCTCGTGCCAGCCGAGCATCTCGAAGTGGTGGTGCAGTGGCGCCATCCGCAGCACCCGCTTCCCGGTGAGCTTGAAGGAGCCCACCTGGGCGACGACCGACAGGGTGATGATCACGAAGAGCCCGCCGAGGAGCACGAACAGCAGCTCCGTGCGCGTCATGATCGCCAGGGCCGCCATCGCGCCACCGAGCGCGAGGCTGCCCGTGTCCCCCATGAAGATCTGCGCCGGGCTGGTGTTCCACCACAGGAAGCCGAAGGTTGCCCCGGCGCAGGCCACCGCGAACGCCGCAAGGTCCAGCGGATCGCGCACGGTGTAGCAGCCGCTGGTCACCTCGTAGGCGCAGCTCTGCCCGTACTGCCACACCCCGATGAGCGTGAAGCCGCCGAATGTCAGGACCGACGCACCGGACGCCAGGCCGTCGAGGCCGTCGGTCAGGTTGACCCCGTTGGTGATCGCGGTGACCAGGAACCAGATCCACAGCATGAACAGGCCCACGGGCAGCACCCATGGGAGGTCGCGGACCCCGGAGATCGCCGCCGCGGCCGGCGTGACCCCCTGGTCGTCGGGGAACCTGGTGGCCAGGTAGGCGAAGCTCAGGGCCACGGCCGCCTGGCCGAGCAGCTTGGTGCGGGCCCGGATCCCCCCGCTGCGCGACTTGAAGACCTTGAGGTAGTCGTCGGCGAACCCGACGAGCGCCAGCCCGACCATCAGGTACATCGCCAGCAGCCCGGAGGCGGTGGGCGTGGTCCAGCGCAGCAGGTGGGCCCCGCCGTACCCCAGGACCACCGCCCCGACGATGGCCAGGCCGCCCATGGAGGGCGTCCCCCGCTTGCCGCTGTGCTCGGGGTAGACGATCCCGTCGCCGGATTCCCGGATCGACTGGGCGAGGTTGCGACGGCTGAGGACCTTGATGAGCAGCGGGGTGCAGAGCGCCGCCAGCCCCAGCGAGATCATGCCGCTCAGGACGATCAGGATCATGTGGGGTCCTCCAGGAGTGCGTGGGCCACGGCCTCGAGGCCGATCGATCGCGATGCCTTGACCAGCACCACATCACCGGGTTGGACCAGGCCGCGCAGGAGCTCGATGGCCGCGTCCACGTCGGGCACGAACACCGCCTCCTCGTTCCACGAGCCCTCCTGCGCCGCCCCGAGGTAGAGGGCTCGGGCGCCCTGTCCCACAGCGATCGTCTTGGAGATGTCGAGCCGGACGGCCAGCCGGCCCACCTCGTCGTGCTCGGCGATGCTGTCGGCGCCCAGCTCGCGCATCTCGCCGAGGACCGCGATCGTGCGTCCCCGCCCGCGCATCGCCGCCAGGGATCGCAGGGCCGCGCGCATCGACTCGGGGTTGGCGTTGTAGGCGTCGTTCACCACGGTGATGCCCGACGTGGTCGTCGAGACCTCCATCCGCCAGCGGCTGCGCGGCTGCGCAGCGCCGAGCAGCGCGGCAGCACGGGAAGCCGTCATCCCGAAGTGCATCGCCACGGCGGCGGCGGCGCACGCGTTCGCGGCCATGTGCTCGCCGACCATGGCCATCTGCACCTCGGCGTCCCCGGACGGGGTGTGCAGGGTGAACCCGGCCCGGGCGGAGCTGTCCAGGGTCAGCCCGACCGCACGGACGTCGGCTGCCGGGCTGGCCCCGAACGTGACGATCGGGGCGGGGCAGCGCCGGGCCATCGCGGCGACGATCGGGTCATCGGCGTTGAGGACCGCCAGCCCATCGGGATCCAGTGCCTCGACGATCTCGCCCTTGGCCTGCCCGATCGCCTCGCGGCTGCCGAACTCGCCGAGGTGCGCCGATCCGACGTTGAGCACGACGCTGACGTCGGGAGGGGCGATCCGGCACAGCGTGGCGATGTGGCCGATGCCTCGAGCCCCCATCTCGAGGACGACGAATCGCGTGTCGGACGTCGCGCGAAGGATCGTCAGCGGCAGGCCGACCTCGGTGTTGAACGACCCGGCCGGAGCCACCGTCGGGCCCAGGTCCTCCAGGAGGGTGGCGATCAGGTCCTTGGTCGTGGTCTTGCCCGACGATCCGGTGATGGCCACCACGCGGGCCTCGGGAAGCTCGTCGAGGACGTGGCTCGCCAACCTGCCCAGGGCCGCGACGGGGTCGTCGGTGACGACGATGGTGGGCAGGCCGGTGGGCCGGGAGCCGAGGGTCACCACGGCGCCGGCCGCGTGGGCCCCGGCGGCGAAGTCATGACCGTCGACGCGCTCCCCCACGATCGCGACGTAGAGGTCCCCGGGGCCGGCCACCCGCGAGTCGGCCACCGCCCCGGACACGAGGATGGTCGGATCCGGGCAGTCGACGAGGATCCCGCCCACAGCCTGCGCCACCGCCGCGATGTCCATCCTGATCATGCCAACGCCTCCAGCGCCTCGCGCACCACGAGTCGGTCGTCGAACGGTGTGACCACTCCTGCTGCCTCCTGTCCCTGCTCGTGCCCCTTGCCCAGCAGCAGGACGCAGTCGGACGGACCCGCTGATCGCACGGCCAACGTGATCGCGGCGCGGCGATCACCCTGCTCGTGAAGCACGGCTCGCTGCGGCGATCCGACCCGGCGCGCGCCCTCCATCATGGCCGCCCTGATCTGCGATGGCGGCTCGGAGCGCGGGTTGTCGTCGGTGATGATCAGGACGTCAGCGTCGCGGGCAGCGACCTGGCCCATCAGCGGGCGCTTGTCCCGGTCGCGGTCCCCGCCGCAGCCGAGCACCACGATCACGTCGCCGGTGACAGCCTGCCGCGCGGCCGCGATGGCACGTTCGACGGCATCGGGAGTGTGGGCGTAGTCCACGAGGACGAGGAACTCCTGCCCGGCCCGGATGCGCTCCATCCGCCCGGGGACCCCCGCACAGTCGCCGATCGCGGCGGATGCGACGAGCGGATCGACACCGTGGTGGACGGCGGCAGCCAGGGCGGCCAGGGCATTGGCCACGTTGAACAGCCCTGGCATTCCCACCCGCGCCGGCACCTGTATCCCCGGTCCGTTCGCGACGAAGGTCGTCATTGCCTGGTCACCGGGGGTCACGTGCGTGGCCGTCCAGTCCGCCGGAGCCCCCACCGCGTACGTCACGACCGGAATGCCCGCCTCGACGGCCAGCCGCTGGCCCCACGGGTCGTCGACGCAGACCAGGCCCGCGGTGGCGCGCTGGGCGATGAACAGCTGGGCCTTGGCGGCGAAGTAGGACTCCATGTCGCCGTGGAAGTCCAGGTGGTCCTGGCTCAGGTTGGTGAACACGGCGAGATCGAAGACCATGCCGTCCACCCGGCCCAGCTCCAGCGCGTGACTGGACACCTCCATCGTGACCGCCGACGCGCCGCGCTCGCGCATCACCGCCAGGAGGGCGTGCAGGTCCGGGGCCTCCGGCGTGGTCCGGGCGGCCGGGAGGACCTCGTCGCCGATGTGGGTGGCGACCGTGCCGATCACCCCGGTGGTGCGTCCCGCAGCCCGCAGGGCGGCATCGAGCAGGTAGCTCGCGGTCGTCTTGCCGTTGGTGCCGGTGATCCCCGTGGTCGCAAGGTCCTCGGCGGGGTCGCCGTACACCCGGGCCGACACTGCACCGAGCACTGCCCGGGGGTCGTCGACGACCAGGAGGGGCAGCTCCACCCCCGGTTCGGACCGGATCAGGGCGGCCCCGGCGGGATCGGTGAGGATCGCCACCGCGCCGGACCCCTGGGCCATCCCGGCGAACCTGGCCCCGTGGGTCGTGAAGCCGGGCAGTGCGGCGTAGAGGTCCCCTGGGCGCACGCGACGGGAGTCCAGGGTGACCCCGGTGACAGCCTCGGGCGGCCCGTCAGGCAGTCCCAGCATGCGGCGCAGGGCGGCCCCGCCCATGCGGATGCCGGTCGGTCGGATCACAGGGCTACCAGGTGGTCGGGATCTGGGGGGACTTGGTGCCCGACGGCGGGATCTTCAGCTCCTGCAGCGCGTAGGACATGACGGTCTTGAACACCGGGCCGCCCAGCACCGCGCCGTAGTGACCGTTCTTCGGATCCTGCAGCATGACCTGGACGACGATCTCCGGATCATCCGCCGGCGCGAATCCGATGAAGGAGGCGCTGAAGCCGGAGTAGCCGCCGTTGACCGCGCGCTCGGCGGTGCCGGTCTTGCCTGCCACCCGGTAGCCGGGGATCGCCGCGATCTTGCCGGTCCCCTCAGTGACCACGTTCTCCAGCATCTTGGACATCGTCTTCGCCGTCTTCTTGCCCACGACCCTGATCCCGGGCTGCGTCGGGGCGGGCTCGAACGATCCGTCCGGGTCGACGTACCCGTCGATGAGCCGCGGCGTGAGCCGGACGCCGTTGTTGGCGATCGTCTGGTAGACCCCGGCCACCTGCAGTGAGGTCACCGAGTAGCTCTGGCCGTAGGCCAGGGCCTGGAAGGTGGTGGGCCACCAGTTCTCCGGCTTGGGCAGGATGCCGTTCTCCTCGCCGGGGAACTTGAGCCCGGTCGGCTGGCCCATGCCGAACTTGCGCTGGTACTCGTAGAGCTTCTTGCCACCGATCTTGTCGGCGAACAGGATCGTGCCGATGTTGCTGGACTCGGCCAGGACGCCGTTGAGGGTCAGCTGGAGCGTGCCGTGGTCGGTGTGGTCGTGGGTGGTGTGCCCGCCACGGTTGAGCACCGGCGGCACCGTCATCTTCGACGTCGGCTTCGCCTTGCCCTCCTCGAGGACGGCGGACATGGTCAGGACCTTGCCCGTCGACCCGGGCTCGTAGATCTCCGAGACGGGCCGGTTGCCCATGTCGTCCTTGTCGGCATCCCGGTAGTTGTTCGGGTCGAACGTCGGCGCGGTGGCCATGGCCAGGATCCGGCCGGTCTTGGCCTCGAGCACCACGACCGTGCCACTCTCGGCGTTGGCCTCGCGCACGCGGGTCGCGATCGCCCGCTGCGCGACGTACTGGATGTCGCGGTTGATGGTCAGCTGCACGCCCTGGCCCGGTTGGGGCGCGCGCAGGACGTCCTCAGCCGACGGGATGGCCTGACCGGCCGCGCCCTGCTCGAAGGTGCGGGAGCCGTCCACACCCTTGAGCCGGGAATCCAGGGCCATCTCCAGCCCTCCGGAACCCACCCCCTCGGCGTTGACGAAGCCCAGGATGTTGGCCGCCAGCGTGCCCGAGGGATAGGTGCGCTTCGTGGTCTTCTCGCTGAAGATCCCCACGATGCCCAGGTCCTTGATCTGGCGCCACTGCTCGGGGGTGAGCCCCTTGGTGACGTAGACGAACTTGTCCGTTCCGGTGAGCTTGGCCTGCAGGGTGGCCTGGTCCATCCCCAGCATCGGGGCCAGTCGGGCCGCTGCCTCGGCCGGGTTCTCGATGAGGTTCTGGTCCGCGGTCACGTTGCGCGACTCGACGGTGATCGCCAGGGGCGCACCCTGGGAGTCGTAGATCGGTCCGCGGTCGGCCGGCAGTGGGAGGGTGCGGCTGCGCTGGTTCTGTCCCATGGTGGCCAGGTCGTCGCCCTTGAGCACCATCAGGTCGAAGACCCGGCCGGCGTAGATGCTCAGCAGCATCAGCACGGCGAAGGTCAGGTAGATCGCGCGGGTCCTGCCCTCGCCCCGGCTGAAGCGCCTCGGCGCCGCGGCGTGCGCGGGATCCGGACTGGTGCGCGGCGCACGAGGTGGGGCGATGGAGCTCACGGGTTCACCCCTTGCTGGGTCGGGACGGGCGTGGGGCTGGCTGCGGGGCTGGCCGCTGGGTCAACCGCGGGGTCAGCCGCAGCGCTGGCTGCGGGCGAGGCTGCGGGATCCAGGCCGGTGGCTGGGTCGAGCGCCGGATCGATCACGGTGGTCGGGGCCAACCCTGTGGCCGGGTCCAGTGCGGGGTCGATGGGGGCATCGCCACTCGCGGAGGGCTTCGGGGTGGGCTGGATCCCCGGGGCGCCGGCGAAGTCGACCGGCGCGGTCGGGGCCGATGCGGGCACCGGCTCGCCCAGGACCTTGCCATCGGACAGCCGGAGGAACACCGGCGCAGCGGCCGGGACCATGCCCAGCTTGCGGGCCGCCTTCTCGACCTCGAGCGGCGCCTCCGCCTGCTGGACCTCGCGGGCCAGCGCCTCCTCCTTCTCGGCGAGCAGGATCAGCTGGATCTCGAGCTCGTGCTGGCGGAAGGCGCCCTGGCTGATGACCGTGTTGAGCAGCAGGACGGCGAAGAACCCGGCGGCCAGTACCGCGGTGCAGACAAGGAGCATCCGATGCCGCGGGGACCTCGACCGGGGCATCCCCTGGGCCCGGGAGCGGCCAGCCCGGCGACTCGAGGGCACGGCGGACTCGTCGGCGGACGGCCGGTCCTGCACCGCGACACTCCCCGGATCGGACAGCGGTGCCGCGCCCGACGAGCTCGGCCGACGTGACGTCGTGCGGGCCGTCCGGGCCGATCTGGCGCCCGGGGGTCGCGACTCGCGGCGACCTGCCGTACGCGTCGAACTCATTCAGACCTCCCGGACATCGACCTTCTCCACGGCCCGCAGGCGCACCGAGGCGGCACGCGGGTTTCGCAGGACCTCATCTTCCGATGCTTTCTGCGATCCGCGTGTCAGCACACGCGCAGTGGGGCGCAATTCCTCGGGAATCACCGGCAGGCCGTGCGGGACGACCGGGTTGGTGGCAGGCATCAGGGCGGCCTTGACGATCCGGTCCTCACCCGAGTGATAGCTCAGGACCACCATCCGGCCACCCACCGTGAGCACCGAGAGTGCCGCGGGGATCGCCCGGCGCAGCACGTCGAGCTCGGAGTTGACCTCGATGCGCAGCGCCTGGAACGTGCGCTTGGCGGGGTTGCCCCCGGTCCGCCGGGCCGGGGCTGGGATCGTGTCGCGGATCAGCGCGACGAGGCGAGGGCTGGTCGTGAACGGCTCGCGCTCGCGCTCCCGGACGATCGCCCGGGCCAGGGGTCCGGCGAACTTCTCCTCCCCGTAGGTGCGCAGGATCCGGGCGAGGTCGCCCACCGGGTAGGTGTTGAGCACCTCCGCTGCGGTGATCCCCTGGGTCTGGTCCATCCGCATGTCCAGGGCGGCGTCCTGGGAGTAGGCGAAGCCGCGGTCAGCGACGTCGAGCTGCATGGACGAGACGCCGAGGTCGAACAGGATCGCATCCACCTGCCGGTACCCCTGGCCCCTGATCGCCTCGGGCAGCTGGTCGTAGACGCAGTGCACGCCACGGAACCGCTGGCCGAACGGGGCGAGCCGGTCACTGGCGCGGGCCAGCGCCTCGGTGTCACGGTCCAGTCCGACGACGACGAGGTCGGGATGGGCGGCCAACATCGCTTCCGCGTGACCGCCAAGGCCCAGGGTGGCATCGACAGCCACCGCCCCGGGGCGGCTCAGCGCAGGACCGAGCAGCTCCAGGCAGCGCTCGAGGAGGACGGGCACATGCCCCGGTTCCGGGCTCACCCGGGGACCACGAGCTGGTTGACCACGTAGAGCGTGGCAACCGTGCAGAGCAGCGAGGCCGGGAGGGCGAGGTACCGGCGGAACACCTGCATGAGGGCACCTCCTGGAAGCGGGGCCGTACCACCAGGCCCCCCGCCGCGTCTCCGGCGCCGGGGAAGTGGCGTCGGGGTGGTCTCGGCACCGGGGAAGTGGTGTCGAGATCGCGGAGGGGAATCTCATGGGGCGGACAGGACAACAGATCAGGGCAGGACGACACCCCCGTCCTGGTCGAGTTCGGCGAACTCGGCCTCGTGCCGGGACAGGTAGGTCTCCCAGGCGTCGGCGGCCCAGATCTCGATGCGGTTGTCCGCGCCCACGACCGTCAGCTCGCGATCCAGGGACGCGTAGTCGCGCAGGACCGGCGGGACGGTCAGGCGGCCCTGGCGATCCAGCGACTCGTCGAAGGCCGAGGAGAAGAAGACGCGCGTCATGGCGCGCACCCGGGCATTGGCCTGGGCGCTGGCGCGCAGATCGGCGGCGTAGGCGTCGAACTCCGCGCGCGGCCAGACGACCAGGCAGTGGTCCTGGCCCTTGGTCAGGACCAGGCCCTCGGCCAGGGGCTCGCGGAACTTGGCGGGAAGGATGATGCGGCCCTTCTCGTCCAGCTTCGGGAAATGCGTCCCGAGGAACACGGCCACTCACCTCCCCTCGCACCCCTCACAGCTCGAACACACGCCACCATACTCCACAACCCTCCACTTGTCTCCCTTTGAGCCCATTTCTGGAGAGAAACCCTCCACATCACCCCCATGGGCCCCAGAAGTCGGTCCGAACATGACGAATCCCGGTCGGACCGCGTGGTCCAGACCGGGATTCGTGACCGCGGAGCGTTGCCCCCAGCGGGTCGTCGGCTACTCCTTGGGCGCGGGCACCTCCATCGGGCCGACCTTGGCCTGGGGGAAGTAGTTCTGCCCGATCCCGCTGGCGCGGGTCGGGATCATCACGGAGCGGTCGTAGGTCATCACGACGTCGCCGTCCTGGTTCAGGGCGCGGGTCATCATCGAGATGATCCCCATGTCCGGCCGGGACTTCGAGGGGCGCTTGTCGGTGCAGACACTCTCGGCGTAGATGGTGTCGCCGACGTAGACGGGGTGGGTCAGCTTGATGTTGTTCCAGCCGAGGTTGGCCACGGCGTTCTGGCTCATGTCCAGGACGGTCAGGCCCAGGACCAGCCCGACCGTGAAGCCCGACACCACGATGATCTTGCCCTCGGTGATCGGGTTCTGCGCCGACAGGTGCGAGTTGAAGTGCATCTGGTTGGTGTTGCAGGTCAGCAGGGTGAACCAGGCATTGTCGGCCTCGGTGATCGTCCGGCCGAAGGGGTGCTGGTAGATGTCACCGACCTCGAAGTCATCGAAGAAACGTCCGAGCACAGCCGGATGTACGGTCATGAGTCCTCCTCTTTCTGCGACGGGTTGGCTCCCATTCTGGCCACGGCATCGGGCACTCCCGCACGCGGGGGGTGGCGCGACTTGGGCCCATGGGTGATGCTTGTCACTGCACTTGCCCTCGAGGAGGCCCGCCGGCGATGACCGACATGCTTGATCGCACGGTCCTGGATACCGCTGCCCGGATCCGCGCGGGCGTCGACTCCATCCTGGCCGGCAAACCCGAGTCGACTCGCATGGCCCTGACGGTGCTGCTCGCGGGGGGTCACCTGCTGATCGAGGACGTTCCCGGCGTCGGCAAGACGATGCTGGCCAAGAGCCTGGCGCGCACCCTCGGGGTCACGGTGCGTCGCATGCAGTTCACCCCCGACCTGCTGCCCAGCGACGTCACCGGGGTCTCGGTGTTCAACCAGGAGACCCGGGACTTCGAGTTCCGACCGGGTGCGATCTTCGCCAACATCGTCCTGGCCGACGAGATCAACCGGGCCTCCCCCAAGACCCAGTCCGCACTGCTCGAGGCGATGGAGGAGCACCAGGTCACCGTCGACGGGACGACACACGTGCTGGCCACACCGTTCCTGGTGATCGCCACCCAGAACCCGGTGGACATGGAGGGCACCTACGCCCTGCCCGAGGCCCAGCGCGACCGATTCATGGCGCGGATCTCCCTGGGGTATCCCAGTCCCGCCGACGAGCTGCGCATGCTCGCCGAGCACGCCGGCGACGACCCGCTGCTCCACCTGGCGCCCGCGGCCACCCACGACGAGCTCGCAGCCCTGATGGGTGCGGTCCGCGAGGTGCACGTCTCGGACCCGGTCCGCAGCCTGGCCGTCGCGGTCACCACCGCCACCCGGACCAGCGAGGACCTGCGCCTGGGGGCCTCACCCCGTGGCACGCTGCACCTGGTGCGGGCCGCGCGAGCGTGGGCGGCCCTGGATGGGCGCACGTTCGTGCTGCCCGACGACATCCTCATGCTCGCGCCCACCGTGCTCGGCCATCGCGTCCTGCTCTCGGCCCAGACCGCCGCGTCCGGTCGTACGGGACCCGACGTGATCCGGGCGATCGTCACCCGGATCCCCCGCTCCTCCTGGAGCTGACGTGCCATCCGACCCGGCCTCACCGGGGTCGATCCGCTCGCGGGTCGGCCTGACCGGCCGCGGCTGGTGGTTCCTGGGCACCGGGCTGGCCCTGGCCGCCGTCGGCTGGATGCAGGGATGGGCCCCCGTCGTGCAGTTCGGCACCCTGGTCGCCCTGCTGCCACTGGCCGCTGCGATGCTGACCCGCAGCCCGCGATCGAGCCTGACCCTGGAACGGGAGCTGAGCTCCCGCGAACTGGCCTCCGGCGACCAGCTCAAGGTCACCGTGAGCGTGCGGGGAAGGTTCCCGCGCGGACGCAGCCTCCTGCTCGAGGACGCAGCCCCGCAGGAACTGGGCGGCGCCCACCGGTTCGCGCTCAACGGGATCGCCGGTCAGGGGGTCAGCCGGTCGCACTACCGCCTGCGTGTCGGTGCCCGCGGGATCCACCACCTCGGTCCGATGCGGATCCATGTGATCGACCGGTACGGCATGGTCCACAGGGTGATCACGGCCGGCAGCCGTGACGAGATCATCGTCCACCCGCCGGTCGTCGAGCTGGATCCCCTGATCCTCAGCGGGGCGTCGGTGGGCACCGGCAGCGGCCACCTCGGCGCCCGTGGGGCAGCCACCGATGACGTGATCCCCCGCGACTACCACCCCGGCGACGAGGTCCGACGCATCGACTGGAAGGCCTCAGCCCGCACGGGCAACCTGATGGTCCGCAGCGAGGAGAACCCCTGGCGGTCGGCGATCACGCTGGTCATCGACCTGCGGGAGTCCAGCCATCGTGGTCGTGAGCCGGAGTCGTCGGTCGATGCTGCCCTGAGCATGGCGGCCAGCATCGGGTGCCTGGCGCTGGAGAGCGGGTGGGACCTCACCGTGCGCACGACCGATGACGTGGCCCTGTTCATCGGATCACCGATGACCGGGGTGGCCGCTGAGCGCCGCGAGCTGCTGCTGGCCCTGGCGACCGTTCCGGTGAGCCATGGCAGCGTGCCGAGTCCGTCGCTGGCCTACTCCGCACAGGCCAGCGGTGCAGGACCGCTGATCCTCATCGCCGGGCGGGTGGAGGTTCCCACGGCCAGGTTGCTCACTGCGATCGGGGCACACAGCCCGACACGGCTCCTCGTGGCGATCGCCGCAGACCAGTGGGCCGCTGAGCGAACCGGGCCGGCGCCGCTGGGCGCGACAGGCGACGGCGATCCCCTGGCCTGGTTCCACCAGACGGGCTGGCACATCACGCGCCTGGTACGGACCGGCACGGGAGCTGACGCGCTCACGGGGTCCGTTGCGGCCGCGTGGGCGGGATTGGCGGCGCTGCGATGAGCGTGGAGGTGGTGCGTCCGGGGGTCCGCGCGGGTCGGGGTGAGGTTCTCTCGGCCCGACTGCGGGAGGGACGCTGGCATGCGGGCGCGATCGGCGCCCTCGCCGTCCTCATGGGCTCCCTGTGCATCCAGCCGCTGTTGGACGGTGCGTGGTGGCTCATGCGCACGATCGTGGTGGTGGCGATCATCGCGTTGGTCGGTGGGTTCGCGCGGTCGCTGCGTGTGCCCGCCCCCCTGATCCCCCTGCTGCAGTTCGCCGCCCTGATCGTGAGCCTGGCACTGCTGTTCGCCCGAGACGAGGCGCGGTGGGGGTTCCTGCCCGGACCTGCGGCGTTCTCCCGGCTCCGGGAGCTCGCAGCACAGGGCAGGGACTACTCCGTGGACACGGTGCCTCCGGCCGGACCTGATGCCGGGCTGCTGCTGCTGATCGTTGCGGGGATCGGGCTGGCCGCCCTGGTGGTGGACACCCTGGCTGCAGGACTCGACCTGCCCGGGATGACCCTGATCCCGCTGGCAACCCTCTTCGCGGTGCCGTGGCTGGTCAACCGGGGTTCGGCGCCCTGGTGGGCCTTCCCCCTGGTCGCCCTGGGCTGGCTGGCACTCCTCTCCGCCCTCCAGAGGGACCGGGCCGCACGATGGAGCCCCGGTGCTCGGGCCGGCTCACCCGGGACTGGCCTGACCATCGCCGCAGCCACCACCGCGCTGGCCCTGCTCGCGGGTGGGCTGACGACCCTGCGTGGTCCCGCTGAACCCGTCGACATCGGATCGGGGTCGGGTGGCGGGACGGTGGAGGTCGATGCGCTGGTCTCGCTGCGCCGGTCGCTGGTGAGCAACGACACCCGACCGGTGATCACCCTGGCGACCACCGCCACCCGACCCGACTACCTCCGGCTGTCGATCCTCGAGATGTTCGACGGTGAGCAGTGGAGTCCCATCGGCCCCAACCCGACCGGTCCCCAGCCCCCGGCCCGTGCCGATGGCAGCGTGCCCTCAGCCGATCGGCCCCCCGGGGTCCCCCTGACGGAGTACCAGCTCGACGTCGGCCCCCTGGGCGGCACGACACTGCCCAGCCCGAGCGGGTCCTACCTCTCGCTGACCGAGTGGCCCGTGGTCTGGGACCAGCGCACCTCGCTGCCCCTGCGCGCCGACGGGGACACCGTCGAGGGCGCCCGGATCAGCCTCGTGGCAGCAGCCCAGGATCTCGACGCCGACGGCCTGCGCGCGGCCAGCACGGTTCCACCCCGGCCCGAGCAGGTGTTCGGCGAGAACCTCGCCGACCCGACCCCCCTGACCGGTGAGGAACTGCCCCAGCTGGCCCGCGACATCACGGCCGGGTCGCAGACGCCCTTCGATGCCGCAATCGCGCTGCAGCGCTGGTTCACCACCGATGGCCGTTTCAGCTACTCGACGCAGATCGAGGGCGGCTCCGACGAGGACGCACTGGCGACATTCTTGGCGGAGCGGGTCGGGTACTGCGAGCAGTTCGCCGCCACCATGGCGCTGATGGCCCGTTCCGTCGGCATTCCGGCTCGCGTGGTCGTCGGGTTCACGCAGGGTCGCCTCGAGGGCAACCAGTGGGTGGTGCGCGGGACAGATGCCCACGCCTGGCCCGAGCTCTGGATGGGCTCGGCCGGGTGGGTCCGGTTCGAGCCGACCCCCGGGGCACCGACCACCACCACACCGGGGTACACGACGTCCACCCAGTCCACCACCGGTCCGACGGCCGAACCGACGCAGTCCTCAGCGGCCCCCTCAGCCAGCAGCACCGGGATCCCCGCCCAGGTGCCCGACGAGGAGACGGGTGCTGCCGGAGCGCAACAGCCGGGCGGCCGGGGCCTGCCGGTGCGCTGGATCCTGGTGGTCCTGGCCCTGGTCCTCCTCCTGGCACCCGCAGGGGTCCGCCTGGTGCGGCGTCGGCGGCGCCTGCGGGCAGGTGACGGTGAGGCGGCCTACCGGGAGGTCGTCGACACCACGGTCGACCTCCGGCTCGGGTCGGAGTCCGCCACGCCGCGCGCCACCCTGGCCGGCGTTGGAGCCCTGGTCGCCGGCGGGGAGGGGTCCGGGTCGGGCACCGCCGATGAGGCGATCGCGCGGATCCTGCGCGCGGTCGAGTGGCAGCGCTACGGGTCACCGGCGATGCCGGGAGAGGATGTCGAGCCGGAGCTCACGAGCGTTGCTGGTCCCGGGGGTCCGCAGGCAGGTGGCGTGATGCTGGCCGAGCGGCCGGGCACCGCCCGGACGGACCCCCGGCCGGGTGCGCTGGCCGGTGACATCAGAATCGTCCGTCGGGCGCTTGCGCATCGGGCTGGCTGGTTCCGCAGGACCGGCGCGGCACTGGCGCCGCAATCAGTGCTCGCGGGCCTGATTGCCCGGGGAGCGGGCCGAGGCGGCTCGGGCGCCGATTAGGGCCGGGATCCACGCCACGCACCCCGCCCCCGTTCGGGTCCTCGGGTGGCATGAGGGATGATTCCGCCATGACCGACCAGACCTTCACGCTGCACTCCGCCGATGGCACCGACCTGTACGCGACCTGGTGGGCCCCCCAGGGCCCGCCCAAGGGCACCGTCGTGCGCGTCCACGGGCTCGGTGAGCACTCCGGCCGAAACGCGCATGTCGCCGAGCGACTCACCGAGGCCGGGTACGCCGTCGCCATGTTCGACCTGCGTGGACATGGCCATTCGCCCGGTGGCAGGGGTCACACCCCATTCGACCGGACGATGGAGGACATCGCCGCGTGCTTGGCCTACGCCCGAGAGCAGGTCCCGGGGGTGCCGCGATTCCTGTACGGCCACTCCCTGGGCGGCCTGCTGGTGCTGACCTACGCACTGCGGCAGAAGCCCGACCTGGCGGGCGTCGTCGTGTCCAGCGCCGCACTGCGCAGCCCCGTACTCGAGCAGCAACTGAAGATGACAGCAGCCAAGGTGCTCGGTTCCGCGCTTCCGTCGGTCGCCATCCCCTCTGGTTTGGACGACTCAGGGCTGTCGCGCGACCCGGCCGTGATCGAGGCGTACCGGGCGGATCCACTCGTCCACGACAAGGGGTCGTTCGCGCTGGGCAAGGGCAGCGCAGAGGGTGCCGACTGGGCGCTGGCGCATGCGGGCGACTTCACACTTCCCCTGCTCATGCTCCACGGTTCCGACGACCCGATCGTCTACGCCCGAGGCACCGAGGAGTTCGCGAGCAAGGTCACGGGCGACGTCACGGTGGAGATCTACGAGGGCCTGCTCCACGAGCCCCACAACGAGCCAGAGAAGGACGAGGTCCTCGCCGACATCGTCGAGTGGCTCGACGCGCACCTGGAGTAGCACGCCACCCCGGACGTGCGAACGGCCCCATCCTGCGGGTGGGGCCGTTTCGTGTGGGCCTGGCTCAGGTGGGGCTGGCTCAGAAGTCGCCGGTCTCGCGGCGGCGGCGCCAGCGCTCCTCCATGCGATCGGACAGGGACTCTCCGGACCGCTTCGAGCGGGCGGACTTCCGCGATCGGCTCGTGATGTTGGTGGGAGCCCCCGGACCTCCGGAGCCAGCCGCCTGCTCGGGCGCGGGGCGAAGGGCGCTGATTGCCAGCCACAGCCCGCCGAGCATGGCCAGGAACCCAAGGACGCCGACGATGACCAGCTTCGACGCGACACCGGCGACGAGGAGGCCGAGCCCGACGAGCAGACCGATCACCCCGATGGCGATGCGTCGACGGTCTCCAGCACCCCCGCGCGAGTGGCGCATGCTCGTGGCGAACTTGGGGTCCTCTGCGTAGAGGGCACGTTCCATCTGCTCGAGCAGGCGCTGTTCGTGCTCGGAGAGTGGCACGGTGACCTCCTACTGGGCGTCGCAACGGGCTGATACAACACAGAATAGGCAGGGTTTGCCGAATAGGAAACCCGAACCGGCATGTTACTTGCGACCAGTTGGTCAGCGGGTGGACGGCGCGCCCGTTCCGCCGGTTTCCCGAGGTCCTCCAGGCACCGGCCGACCGTCGTCCGCGGCGGGGTCGGGGAGCAGCCGGGCCGGGCGGACGCTGCCTGCCCCGAACCTGGCCGACAACCTGTCCACCGCTTCCTCCGCCTCGCGCCATCCCCGATCCGGAGCTCCGAGGATGAGCTGCGATTCGACCTCCTCGGCGTCGAGGATCCCCTCGACCCGGACTCCGACCAGCCGGATCCGCGCGCGATCCAGGTGCAGGGCATGGAACAGCGCACGCGCCTCGTGGAAGATCTCGCGGCTGGAGTCGGTGGGCACCTTGCGCTTGTGCGACCGGGTGATGGTGGCGAAGTCGGCGAACCGAACCTTGATCGAGACCGTGGTGCCCGAGAGCTCGGCCCGGCGCATGCGGGCGCCCACCTTCTCCGAGAGCCGCAGCAGCTCAGCGAGGATCAACTCCTGGTCATCGATGTCGCGGGCGAAGGTCTCCTCGGCCCCCACGCTGCGCTCACGCTCATGGGTGCTGACCACACGGTCGTCGCGGCCCCAGGCGAGGTCGGCGAGGTGGGCGCCGGACGCCTGCCCCAGGGCGCGGATGAGCGTCGCCCGGGGGGTGTGGGCGATGTCGGCGACCGTACGGAGCCCGAGCCTGTGCAACTGCTCCTCGGTGCGCTCCCCCACTCCCCAGAGCGCCCCGACGGGCATGGGGTGCAGGAAGGAGATGACTCGGTCGGCCGGGACCACGAGCAACCCGTCGGGCTTGCACTGGGTGGAAGCCAGCTTCGCGACGAACTTGGTGGGCGCGACCCCGACCGAGCACGTGATGCCCTGCTCGTCGTGCACCTGGGCGCGGATCATCTCGGCGATCGCGCGCGGCGGTCCGTGGGTGCGCCGGGCCCCGGAGACGTCGAGGAACGCCTCATCCAGGCCGAGCACCTCCACCCGGGAGGTGATCGCGGTGAACAGCTCCATGACCGAGGCCGAGACCTCCGAGTAGTGGGAGTGGTCCGGGGGCACGACGATGACGTCGGGTGCCAGTCGCAGCGCGCGGCTCATCGGCATCGCGGAGTGGATCCCGTACTGACGGGCCTCGTAGGTGGCGGCGACCACCACTCCCCGGCTGCCCACACCACCGACGATCATCGGCTTGCCGCGCAGCTCGGGACGCCGGGCGACCTCCACGGAGGCGAAGAAGGCGTCCATGTCCACGTGCAGGATCGGGCAGCCCGCATCGTCCTCGCCCAGACCGGTGGGTGCCTGCGGCCGGTTGATCTGGCTGCGGCTCACATGACACCTCCTGGGGCTCTTCCTACCACCCGCTGCTCCCGGGGCTCGCGTGCCAGAGCTTGCCGGGCGCACGGGTCCGGGCTGCAGGGGCCTTCGGCGGCACCACGGCCGGGTCCTCCCCTGCGGGCTTGATGTCAGCGTAGGGCGACTGCTTGAAGCCGCTGGCGTGCACCAGGACCCGCCTGCGCTGGCCCATCCCGCCGGCGGCTGTCCGGCCGATCCCGACCGGAGAGCGTCCCACCGCCTGCCCCGCTCCCTCTGCCTCCTCGACCGGGACGTCGATGACCTCGGCCACTCTGCGGACCTGGGGATCGATCGTCGGGAACGAGGCGATGTACTCGGCCACCGCGTCCCGGCCGCCTGCCTGCCAGATCTCATGGACGACCCCGAGGTCCCAGCAGCCGGTCGCCCGGATCGAGATGCCGCGCGGCCCCGTGCGTCGGGTCACCCCGCGGACCATCAGCAACCAGCCGGAGAAGACCGTGCTGGCGAAGGGATCCTGGGCGTCCTCGAAGAAGGTGGCGTCGACCGGGCCGGTCGAGTCGTCCAGGGTGAGGAACACCACCCGGCGGCCGCTGCGGATCGGCGGGGTCTGCGTGGCGACCTTCACCCCGGCGACCCACACCTGGCTCTGGGAGCGCTGGGCCAGCAGGTCGCGTGCGGGCACGACGGCGAGGTCGGCCAGCATCGGCCGGTAGAAGTCCAGCACGTGGTGGCTGACGTCCATCCCGAGGACGTCGAGCTCGGCCCGCACCCCCTCCCCCGTCGACATCTCCGGCAACCCGCTGCCGCGACCCTGACCGCCCATCGGCAGCTCGAGGGACAGCTGCACCTCGCTGGGCCGGACCGCGGCCGGGGCCTGCGACTGGGCGGCGGCGGCCAGGGCCGGGTCGGCGGGGCCGGGGGGACCCTCCGATCCGGCCCCGGTTGCCCGGCCGCGGCCCCAGGCGCTGGCAGCCCGCTCGGCACGGGGGTCGGCGCGGGTGTCGCTGCGGCGTGGCACCCGGCGGCCGCGACTGCCGCTGGCGCGGGCGCTGCGTGCCAGCCGCTCGCAGTCGGCCACCTCGAGCAGGAGGTCCCGGCGGGTCACCTGCCCACGCAGCCGGGCGCCAGCGGACAGGTCGATCCCATAGAGGGTGTCGAACCCCCCGGCCAGCACGAGGTTCTCCACCACGGGGGTGGCCACGCCTGCCCGCTGCCAGAAGTCCGACAGGGAGGCGTACGGCTGCCCGGCGACGATCCGCTCCACCTCAGCAGAGGAGATCCCCTTGACCTCGGTCAACGGCAGGCGGATCCCATGGGCGCTGCCGTCGGGCAGGCCGGGCAACGTCGGGCGGGCCGCCGGAGTCGGGCAGGGCTCCACCCGGTAGACGAATCCCGACCGGTTGACGTCCAGGCCGAGGATGGTGATCCCCAAGTTGCGGGCGTCGTCGAGGATCAGCCGCTTGGGGTACATGCCCGGGTCGTGGGTGAGCACCCCGGCCAGGAACGCCGCCGGGTGGTGGGCCTTCAACCAGGCCGACTGGTAGGTGGGCAGGGCGAACGCGGCCGCGTGCGCCTTGCAGAACCCGAACGAGGCGAACGCGCGCAGCACGTCCCAGACCCGCTCCACGACCTCGAGGCCGTATCCGCGCTCGAGCGCGAGCGGGTAGAACCACGCCCGGACCTGGGCCTGGCCCTCCGGCGATCCCATCGTCCGGCGGACCTCATCGGCCTGAGCCAGGGTGCACCCGGTCATCACCGCGATGATGCCGATGACCTGCTCGTGGAAGACGACCACGCCGTGGGTCTCGGCGATCACCGGTTCGAGGTCGGGGTGGATCAGGTCGGCATCAGCCCACCCCTGCCGGGCCCGCAGGAACGGGGTGACCATGTCGGACTTCACCGGGCCGGGGCGGAACAGCGAGATGTCCACGATGATGTCGGCGAAGGTCTCGGGGGCGAACTTGCCGATCAGCTCCCGCTGGCCTGGTGACTCGATCTGGAAGCAGCCCAGCGTGTGGGTGGTGCGGATCATCGCGAAGGTGTCCGGGTCGTCCAACGCGACGGCGTCCAGCACGATCGGCTCCCCGCCGATGCGGACCACCTCATCGAGGGCATGGGCCATCGCCGACTGCATCCGGATGCCCAGGACGTCGAGCTTGAGGAACCCCATCTCCTCGACAGCATCCTTGTCGAACTGGCTCATCGGGAACCCCATCCAACTGGCCTCCACCGGGGTCCGGTCCAGCAGCGACCCGTCGCTGAGCAGGACACCGCAGGGGTGCAGCGCGACGTGCCGGGGCAGGCCGTCGAGGGCCTCCACCAGGTCGAGGAACCCATCCAGGCGCCCCTGTGCGGCCAGCCGCCCCATCCCGGAGCTGCGCAGCTCGGGCAGGTCAGCCAGTGCGGCCCGGGCATCACGGGCCCGGATGTGTGGGAACGCCTTGGCGAAGGCGTCGATCTCCCCCGGTGGCAGGCCGAGCGCGGCTCCCACGTCGCGGACCGCGTGGCGGACCCGGTAGGTGTCCATCATGGACACGGCCACGCAGCGCTGGCCGCCGAACCGCTCGAGGATCCGGGTGTAGATCTCGGTGCGCCGGGCGGACTCCACGTCGATGTCGATGTCCGGCAGCGCCTGCCGCAGTGGGGACAGGAACCGCTCCATGATCAGGCCGTGCTCCAGTGGGTTGACTCCGGAGATGCCCAGCAGGTGGTTGACCAGGCTGCCCGCGCCCGACCCGCGCGCAGCCACCCGCACGCCCATCTCCTTGATCAGGTCGACGACCTCGGCCACGGTCAGGAAGTAGCCGCCGTAGCCGAGGGTCGCGATGGTCGCCAGCTCCGATTCGAGTCGCTCGGTGGCTGCCCGGTGCGAGCGCAATGTGGTGAACCGCTGGTCGAGCTCCGCCCGGCATCGGTGGAGCAGCACCCGGTCGGCCATCGCGGCCTGGGCCGACGTCGGGGCACTGCGGATCTGCTCGCGGCCCAGCCCCGGGGCGCCTGCGGGGAACAGGACGTCGAGCTCGGGGACGTGCACCGAGCCGATGCCCAGGTCAGCGCCCGGGTCCAGCCGGCAGGACTCCGCCAGGTCGCGGGTCGCCGCCAGCAACCGCTGAACCCCCGCCCGGCCCACCGAGGCGGCGGCGGCAATCTCCTCGGCGACCACACGCATCTCGCAGTCGTCCTTGAGGTAGCCCTGGGCGTTGGCGCGGTCCAGATGGCGGGGGTTCAGCGGGACCAGCCGACGGATCGCATCCAGGACATCGGCGACCGGGGCCTGCTCGGGGGTCAGGTGCCGCACCGCGTTGGTGAGCACGGCCGGCGCGCCAGTCCTGCCGGCGAAGGTCAGCATCCGGGCGGCGAACGCGCTGGACAGCGTGGGCCGGTCCCCACGCGCCCCGCTGCGATGGGACACCACCTCGATGGTCACCTCGGCGCCCAGCACCTGGCGCCAGCCGCCCAACAGGCACTCGGCCTCGTCGGGCCGACGGCGAGCCAATGCCCGGCCCACGTCGGAGTCCGGGCCGAGCAGCGCCACCAGCCCCTGCGCGTGCTCGCCGAGCATCGGCAGGGTCACCAGCGGGCGGCCGCGCTCCCCGGACAGGTGCGCGGCGGAGACCACCCGGCACAACGAGGCCCAGCCCGCGGCCCCGCGGGCGAGCAGAACGACCCGCGGATGCCCCTGGTCCACCGCCACCCCACCCCGGGCCGGGGTGGGTACCCGGTGGGGCCGGGCCGGCGGATCGGACTGCGCGACCTGCGGGGCGACCGCGAGGTCCACGCCGAGGATCGGGCTGATGCCCGCCGCCCGGCAGGCCAGGGCGAAGGCCACCGCCCCGTAGGCACCGTCACGATCGGTCAGCGCGAGGGCATCCTGACCCATCGCCGCTGCCCGCTCCACGAGCACCTCCGGCCGCGCGGTCCCGTACCTCAGCGAGTAGCCCGAGGCCACGTGCAGGTGGACGAATCCCGACACCACGCAACGCCTAGAACTCGTTGGGCAGGATCGACTGCTGGTCGACCCCGATCACCGCAGCGACCTGGACCAGGAACGACTCGGCGTCGCGCACCAGGTCATCGGCCTCTCTCTGGCTGACCACGGGCAGACCTGCCTCGGCCGCAGCCCGCCTCGAGGCGTTGGCTGCGAAGAAGACGGCCCACTCCTGCATCTGTGGGGCGACCACGGGCAGCAGCGTCCAGACGCTGCGGATCCGGCCCTGGCGGACCGGGTGTGCCCGGGCCGCCAGGACGGCTGCCGCCGCCCGCAGCGCCGCCAGGTGGGCGGTCGCATACCGACGTGCTGGATCCGGGGTCGCGTAGGCCTCGAGCAGGCCCCGGGCCGCGCTGCCCAGCAGCTCGCGGGCCTGGTAGGGCACAGGGGGGCTCGTGGGAACGGCGCTCATCTCACTCCTCCTCATCGACTCTGTTCTCGTGCCACCACAGGTGTGGTGTCAGTCCATCGCCCGGGCCAGGACCCAGCGGTCGGCCACCATGTCCCGGCGCAGGTCATACACACCGGCGGCGTCCGAACGGCCCGCCTGGGCCTCGACGCGCCACACCTCGTGCTCGTGCGCCGGGAGGGCGCCCTCCAGCGCACGACGCGATCCGCCCCACCAGACGCTCGACTCGATCCAGTGGGCGATCACGGCGCGCACCACGTACAGCCGCCCACGCCAGAGGAACTGGTCGGGGCTGTCCTCGGAGGGGGGCTCCCCCACGCGGCGGACATCGATCGGATCGGCATACGTGCGGCTCATTGCGTCCTCCTGGCAGTTGTGTGGTCGCGCGCCGGGGAAGACGGCTGTGCGGGGGGATCGGCCTGCGCTCCTGCGCTTCCCTCGCCGAGGCGCAGGCCGATCCCCGGGCGCTGGCGGTCCGGGGTCGGCGGTTCCACCAGCACCATGTTCGAACGGGTGTTCGAACTGACTTCACCGTACGCCCTCGGTCTGACACCGTCAACCCCCTGACGACGCGAGTGGAGCCAGTCGATGGCGATCACCACCGCCTCGATGCGGAGGGGGGTTGACGAGGCCGTTGGGATATGGAAGGATTCGAACATCAGTTCGATGCATGTCGCCTCCCGACAGTGCCGAGCACGGCAATCGGTGCGACACAGATGTCCCGGGCGTTGGTTCCGGGCGGCGCGGGGTGCGGGCAGCCCCGAGGCCCTTGATGAGGTGAGGACAGCGGTCTTCGTGACGCACTCCTGATGACGTGAGGCGGCCCGATCCGATCTCGTCGTCGCGGGTGAGGCATCCCTGATGTCCCGCGACTCATGCGGAAGGGCGTCAATGTCGGTTGTGCGCGAACTTGAGGCGATCGAACTCCAGGTGGAGTACCTGACAGGGGGCCGGACCGGCCTGGGGTGCGACCCCGGGGGCCGGACAGAGCACGCACGACGTCAGCCTCCCCCAGGCGAACTGGGCGACACGCTGCTTCGCCTCGGTCGGGTCGTGGAACGACTGGGAGCGTTGCGAGCGCTCTGGGCCGAGCAGTTCGAGGGCGGGTCCGAGTGGGCGGCTGATGGCGCCCGGTCCGGATCGGCGTGGATAGCCGCGCGGGCGACCGAGCATCCGTCGTCAGCGCGAGCCCGGATGCATTCCGGGCGCGACCTGCGAGCGCTACCGGTGATGGCCGACGCCGTCCTTCGGGGTGAGGTCCGACTCGGCCATGTCCGGCTCCTGGTCGGAGCGGCCCGCGCGAAGCCACACCGGTGGTCGGCCCTGGCCGAGGTCGAGGCGTTGGCCACGAGGACGGCCGCCGAGGTCAGCGAGCCCAGGTTCGCCCGGTTCGTGGAGCGCTGGGCGGCCCTGGCCGACGCCCGGCACGACGCGACCCTGCGCGCTCAGGGCATTGACGTCCCAGTCAGCGACCATGGCGCCGCCGAGCAGGCCGAGCGCCGCGAGCTCTTCCTGTCCCGCTACGGCGCCCACGGGATGTGGGCGCTGACTGGGACCCTGGACACCGAGACCGGGCTCGCACTCTCCATGGCTCTGGAGTCGGTGTGTGAGGCGATCCGCGGTGAGGACCGCGACCGGGACCTCGCCCAGTTGCGTCACGATGCGCTCGCGGTCCTCCTCAACGGACAGCTCTCCGCGGGACTCCCTGTCCACAAGGGCGTTCGCCCGCACATCATGGTCATCACCCGAGGCGATGACGCACTGGCCTGCGCCGCCAGTCACGGTCCTGCCGACCAGCGGGATCTCGCAGCCCCCTCGCAGGCCGAGCTCCTGGACCGCGCCGATGGGACGTCCGGCGCGCTGTGGCTCACCGGGCTGGCCCGGCAGCGCCTGTCCTGTGACGCAGTCACCCAGTCGCTCATCGTCGACGGCGAGGGGATCCCCTTGCGGCTCGGCCGATCCGCGCGCGTCGTACCACCGGCACTCCGCAGAGTCATCGACATCCGCGACCGGCACTGCGCGTTCGCCGGCTGTTGCGCACCAGCCATGTGGTGCCAGGCCCACCACATGATCCACTGGGAAGACGGCGGTCCTACCGACGAACGAAACCTCGTTCTGGTCTGCCAGTTCCATCACAAGGCGATCCACGAACGCGGATTCGAAGTCCGATGGTCACGCGACGGCCACCACATCGACACTGTCCGACCCGACAGATCCGTGATCGTGATCTCCGAGCACAGGAAGCCGTTGGTTCCCAGGTGAGCGGCTGCCGCGATGCCTGTGCCTGTCCCCCAGCGGCCCGAGGATACTGGGTCCATGCCCGAGACTCCCGCCGTCGTGAGCCTGCACGTCTGGGGTGTCCCCACCCGGCACGTCCCCACGGCGGTCACCCACATGGCCCGCCACCGCCGCCCCGTGCGGGCCATTCCGGGGGTCCGGTTCGCCAAGCTGCTGGGCACCGGGAACGGGCGCACCTTCACCCCGCTGGACGCAGATGCACACCACTGGGGAGTCCTGGTGTGCTGGGCCGACGACCAGGGACCCGATCGGTTCGCCGACTCCACCGTTGCCGGGGACTGGAACCGGATCGCCGAGGAGTCGGCCACCTGGGTGATGCGCCCGCTGAGCAGCCGGGGGCTCTGGGCCAAGCAGCAGCCGTTCGGAGACCCGATCCCGAACCGATGGGACGGGCCTATCGCTGCGATCACCCGTGGGCGGATCAAGCCCCGGATGTGGCGGACCTTCTGGAGTTCGGTGCCCCCTGTGGCCCTCGACGTGAAGCAGGGCGGCGGGCTGACGTTCGCGATGGGCATCGGTGAGGCCCCGGTCGGGCTGCAGGGCACCTTCTCGACCTGGTCCGACGGTTCTGCCCTGTCGGCCTTCGCCCACCGCCGCCCCGCGCACCAGCAGGTGATCGCCCAGACCGCGCAACTCGGCTGGTACAGCGAGGAGCTGTTCGCGCGGTTCGCGCTGCTCTCCGCTGCGGGCACCGTGGCCGGCCAACCCGTTCCTGCACCCGGCATCGCGTAGGCCCATTGGATCCTGACCGGGGACGCGACGCTCGCCTTGAGCTCGCCGTACCCGGTGGAGCTCAGCGCCAGGGCCCTGCGTCCGGCCTAGGATCGGGGCGTGCCCGCCGCCACCTCGCCGACCCTGCGCGCGCTGCCCTGGATCCTGGGTGCGGCCGGGGTCCTGTCGCAGATCGTCTGGGTGCTGCTCCCCGAGGACCTGCGCGACGCTGCCACCATCACGTCTGTGCTGCTCCTGGCCGCGGCCGGCGCCAGCCACGCGGCCGTCCACCGGGGCACCGGTTGGGCGGTCCGCCTGTACGGGGCCACGGCGGCGATCGGCCTGGCTGTCGAGGCGATCGGCACCGCGACCGGCTACCCGTTCGGCTCCTACCGCTACGGCGGGCGCCTGGGGCCCATGGTCCTCGACGTCCCGCTGCTGATCCCGCTGGCCTGGTGCATGGCCGCCTACCCGATGCTGCTGCTCGCCCGGCGCCTGGGAGCACGGCGGTGGCACGTGGTGCTGATCGGTGCGTGGACCATCACCGCGTGGGACCTGTTCCTCGACCCGCAGATGGTCGGCGAGGGGCACTGGTCCTTCGCCGATCCCACCCCCGCCCTGCCCGGCTCCCCCGGCATCCCCCTGACCAACTACGCCGGATGGTTCGCCACCGGCTTGCTCATCTTCTGGGTGCTGGACCATCTGCCCCGCACCGCGGCCGACGACCGCATGCCCCACCTGCTGATGCTCTGGATCTACGCCTCGAACGTGATGGCTGCGGCCGTGTTCTTCGCCCGGCCCGCGGTCGCCGTGTGGGGTGGGATCGCCATGGGCCTCACCGTCATCCCGTGGGCTCGCCTGGTTGTGCCCGAGTTCCGTCGCACCCCCCACGACGAACTCGTCGGCACGCGATGAGACCCGGCCGCGCAGCCGTCCTGGCCGCCACCGTCCTCGCAGCCGGGCTCACCGCCCACACCGCATGGAACACCCGGCACCTGCGGACCGCCCCGGTGCCGGCGCCGGGCGACCCGATCGAGCAGTCCCGCGTGACCGTCCTGCTGCCCGCACGCGACGAGGCCCACCGGATCGAGCCGTGCCTGGCCGCTCTGCGCGCCCAGGACCACCCGGCCCTGCGCGTGATCGTCCTCGACGACGGCTCCACCGACGGGACCGGCGACCTGGTCCGGGCCCTGGTTGCCGACGAGCCCCGGTTCGAGGTGATCGACGGCGGTCGCGAGCACCCGCCCGAGGGATGGTTGGGCAAGCCGTGGGCCTGCCAGCGACTGGCCCAGGCGGCGCTGGCCGGCGACCCCGCCCCGGACCTGCTGCTGTTCGTCGACGCGGACGTCGTGCTGGCCCCCGACGCCGTGCGCCGGATCGCCGCCCTGATGCGCGACTCGGGCCTCGACCTGGCCAGCCCCTACCCGCGCCAGGCTGCGATCACCGCTGCCGAGCGCCTGGTCCAGCCCCTGCTGCAGTGGTCGTGGCTCACGACCCTGCCGTTGGGGCTGGCCGAGGACTCACCGCGCCCCTCCCTGACCGCGGCCAACGGCCAGGTCCTGGCGATCACACCGAGGGCATACCAGCGATCGGGTGGCCACGCGACGGTCCGCCACGAGGTCCTGGAGGACATCGCCCTGGCCCGCGCGGTCAAGGCCGTGGGCGGCCGGGCGAACGTCACTGACGGCACCGATCTGGCCACCTGCCGCATGTACACCAGCCGCGCCGAGCTCGTCGACGGGTACACCAAGTCGCTCTGGGCCGCGTTCGGCTCCCCGGCGGGCTCCATCGGGGCCACCGGGGTTCTCACCTTCGCCTACGTTCTCCCCCCGGCCGCGGCCCTCCTGTCCCGCTCACCCGGGACCCGGGCTGCGGGCACCCTCGGCTACGTCGCCGGGGTCGCCGGACGCGTCCTGGTCGCCGGCCGCACCGGGGGACGACCCGCCGACGCCTGGTCGCATCCGCTGTCGATCCTGGCCCTCGATGGCCTGACCGCCCTGTCGTGGCGGCGCCACCTGCGCGGCCAGCTCACCTGGAAGGGCCGCACGGTCCACGTCAGCGCAGCGCCATCGCCCGCTCGGACATCGCCGTGATCGTCAGCGCCGGGTTCACGCCGACGTTCGCCGGGACCACGCTGCCGTCGAGCACCCTCAGGTCCTCGTGCACATCGCCGTCCGCGGTGGCGAAGACCCGGTGCGCACTGTCGACCACGCCCTCGGTCGGTGAGGCGGCGATGACCGCCCCGCCGAGGATGTGCGCGGTCGTCCCGACTCCCAGCAGCGTGTCGAACATCGTCCCGTAGGCGGTCCCACCGCTCGCCGCAGCAACCGCCCGGGCTGCGGCGTTCGCCTGTGGCAGGTACGTCGGGATGGCCGACGCCCCCGGTGCCAGGCGCGAGCGCAGCCCCCAGCCCGAGTGGGCTCCGGCGCAGCTCCAGGGAGATCTCGTTGTCGTCGTGCTGCATCACGGTCAGCACCGTGACCCGCCGGTTCCAGCCGCGGGCCCACAGGTTGGCGGTGAAGCCAGCAGGGTCGCGCACGGACGCCCGAATCGTGGCCCGCACCCGCTCCCCGCGTGTGTCGCCGTCCACGAGCGGGCCCACGTACCAGCGCATGAACCCGTACGAGCGCGGGAACCGGTTGTTGGTGACGTGGGTCAGCTCGTCGGGATGGAAGTCGCTGCTGATGGTCGCGCCGTCGGTGACGTCCGGCTCACCTGGCGGTTGGAGCACCGCCGTGAACGCCTCGGAGTTGGTGCGCACGTGCCGACCCAGCGCCGGTGACACCCACGGGAGCGTCCGGAAGCGATCGCGCGAAGCGAGCAGCAGCTCGGTGGTGCCGAACACTCCGGCACCGAGGACCACCTCCCGCGCCCGGAGGCTCCCCGAGGGCGCGCCCCGACGCATCGGATCCACGAGGTCCAGGCGCCACCCGCCCCCGGCAAGTCGCTCCAGCCGCACCACCTTGGATCGGGGCCGCACCCGGGCACCGAGCTCCTCCGCCCGGGCCAGGTACGTCCGGTCGATGCTGTTCTTCGCCCCGTGCGGACACCCGGTGATGCATGCCCCGCAGCGCACGCAGTCCGCGAACGAGATCCCCTGTGGGGTCGCACCGAAGGTCTCGGGCACGCCCATCTGCTGGGCTGCAGACTCCAGCCACCGGTCCTGGGCGCCGACCTGCGGGTTGACCTGACGGCCGAGCATCGCGGCCGCCGTGTCGTAGTGCGGGGCCAGCTCCCCGGCCCAGTCCAGTCCGGTGGCCGCCCAGCCGGGTGCCTCCCACGCGTCGGGCTTCGGGTGCAGCAGCACTCCCGCATAGACGATCGAGCCGCCACCGACGCCGACCCCGTGCACGACCATCACATGGCGGAGAAGGGTCTGTTGGAAGTACCCGTGCAACCCGACCCCGGGCATCCACAGGAAGTCGCGCGTCCGGCGCCCACCGGCCTCCAGATCCTCAGGAGTCAATCGACGCCCCTGCTCGAGGACCACCACCGAACGTCCCGCCTGCGCATGGCGCAGGGCTGCCACGCCACCACCGAATCCCGAACCCACGACCGCGACGTCGACATCCCACCCGCTCACCCCCACAGCCTCCCGCGTGCGCGGCTCGGATGCGATCCGGGGCGACCCCGAACAGAGCCGTCCACGTAGGGTTGGCGGACATGGCACGCATCATCGTGATCGGCGCCGGCATGGGCGGGATGGCCGCCGCCGCCCGGCTGAAGGTCAAGGGCCACGACGTCACCGTGATCGAAGCCAGCGACACCCACGGCGGCAAGCTCGGCACCGTCCGCCGCGACGGGTTCGCCTTCGACACCGGACCGAGCCTGTTCACGATCCCCGCGGTGTACCGCGACCTGTTCCTCAAGACCGGCGGAGCGCTGGAGGACAGCGTCGAGCTGGTCCCCCTCGACCCCGGATTCACCTACCGGTTCGCCGACGGATCGACGCTGCCGATGCCCGGGGTCGGGGTGGGGATGGGAGCTGCGGCCATGGGGGATGCCTTCGGCGGCCAGTCGGCCGACCAGTGGCGGGCGCTCATGGAGCGCGCGGGCCGGATGTGGGCCGTCACCCGTCGCCCGTTCCTGGAGTCGCCGCTGACCGGTGCCCGCGACCTGATCCCCCTGGCTCGCAACCTCGGTGACGTGCGCACAGTGGCCCCATGGCAGACCCTGCGCGGCCTGGGCAGGAGCACGTTGACCGACTGGCGGACGAGGCAGGTGTTCGACCGCTACGCCACCTACTCCGGTTCGGATCCGCGCCGGGCGCCCGCCGTGCTGGCCACGATCCCCTACGTCGAGGCCACCTTCGGGGCCTGGCACATCGCCGGCGGGCTGCGCAGCCTGGGCGATGCCCTGCGCGCGCGGCTCGATGAGCGCGGGGTCACGGTCCGACTGTCGACCCCGGCCACCCGGATCCTGCTCACCGGGGAACGCGTGTCCGGCGTGCAGGTCGCCAGCGGCGAGGTGCTGCCCGCCGACGTGGTCGTGGCCAATGCCGATGCGAGCCTCGTCTACGGACGCCTGCTCGGTGATCAGGCTCCGCGGGCTCCGGTGCGCCGGCTCGCCCGCGCCACGCCCTCGCTGTCCGGGTTCGTGCTGCTGCTGGCGGTCCAGGGCCGTACTCCGGGACTGACCCACAACAACGTGTGGTTCCCCCGCGACTACGACGCGGAGTTCGACTCCATCTTCGACCCGCGCCCCCGGCCCGTCGATGACCCGACCATCTACGCCTGTGTCCCCGACGACCCGGGCATGCGCCCCACGGACGGCGAGGCCTGGTTCGTGCTGGTCAACGCACCGCGACACTCCGCGGGCGGCCAGCTGCCGGGCACGATCGACTGGGACGCTCCCGGCCTGGCCGACTCGTACGCCGACAGGGTCCTGGCCCGTCTGGCTGAGCGGGGCACCGACCTGGCCGGCCGCGTGCTCTGGCGCGAGCTGCGCACCCCGGCGGATCTCGAGCGCGCGACCGGCGCCCCGGGCGGATCCATCTACGGGACCTCGTCGAACGGCGCACGGGCGGCGTTCCTGCGCCCCCAGAACGCATCACCCGTTCCGGGCCTGTTCCTCGTGGGCGGGTCGGCCCATCCCGGGGGCGGGCTGCCGCTGGTCGGGATGTCCGCGGAGATCGTGGCCAACCTGGTCGGACGCGCCTGAGGTCCGGACGGCGATCGAGGGCCCGGCTAGCTCCGCGGGTCCGTGTCCGTCCAGCCCGCAAGCCGCCCGACCCGGGACACCGACTGCAGCGCCCGCTCCGTGGCCTCGCGCGCCGTCAACGTGCTGACGATCAACAGCCGGTCGCCGACCTTGATCCGGGTCGTGCGGTCGGGCACGAGGGTGTGGCCGCTGCGGATCACCAGCGAGACCACCGCCCCCGGGGGCAGCGGCAACTCGCTGACGTAGGTGCCGGCCACCCGGGACCCCGAGGGGATGTCCAGGTCGAGCAGCGCTGCGTGCATGGTGTCCAGGGGCGCGGCCTCCACGGTCAGCTCCCCCACCTGCTCGGTCCGGACCAGCCCCAGCCGTCGCCCGAGCAGAGGCATGGTCGGTGCCTGTAGCAGCGTGAGCAGGATGACCAGCAGCAGGGTCACGTCGAAGATCAGGGCACCGTCGGGCACGTCCGAACCCAGGGGGATCGTCGCGAAGATGATGGGCACCGCCCCGCGCAGGCCAGCCCAGGAGACGAACGCCAGCCACTGCCAGGGCATCGGCTCCGTTCGGGTCCGACGGGTGACCCACCCTGGCCGAAGGAACACGCCCAACGATGCCAGCACGCTCACCGGACGTGCGACGACGAGGAGCAGCGCCCCAGCGAGCAGCGCGATCCCAGCAGCCTCCGCCAGCCGGCTGGGGAACGCCAGGAGGCCGAGCATGACGAACAGCCCGATCTGGACCGTCCACGCCAGCCCCTCGATGAAGCCGAGCACCGCGCGACGGTGCGGCAGCGGGGACGCGGCCATGATCAGCGCGACGACGTACACCGCAGCGAACCCGGAGGTGTGCAGGACCACGGCCAGCCCGTAGGCGAGCATCAGCAGCGCGATCACCGCGACGGGGTAGAGACCCGCTGCGGGCAGGGCGAGCCTGGGCAGCAGCCAGCGGGCGAAGAGCCCGACGAGCACACCCACGAGCAGCCCACCGAGGAGTTCAGCGACCACCAGGATCGGGATCAGCCAGACGGGCATCTCGCTGCCCACAGTCGTCGAGAGCAGCACCACCAGCACGACCACCGGGGCGTCGTTGAGTCCGGACTCGGCCTCGATGAGCGTCTGGAGCCGCGAGGGCAGCCGCAACCCGCGGGCCACGGTGAAGACAGCAGCCGCATCGGTGGGAGCAAGGACAGCGGCGATCAGCACGGCGGTGCGCAGGTCCATCCCTGTGATCCAGTGCAGCGGCCAGGCGACGAGCACGATGCTCAGCGCCACGCCGAGGGTGGCCAACAGGGCCGCCGGCACAGCCACCGGGCGCACGGTGGAGGTCCGCGTGGTCAACCCACCCTCAGCCAGGATGATGACCAACCCGGCGTATCCCAGCGCCGTGGCGAGCTCTGCGTCGTTGAAGGGGATCCCGCCCGGTCCGTCCTCGCCGAGCAGCAGGCCCAGCCCGAGGTAGAAGAGAAGGCCGGGCATGCCGAACCGCTCGGCGACTCGCACGCCCCCCACCGCGGCCAGCACGATCACACCCACGACCAGGCTGATCTGCGCAGCCTGCTCGGCGTCCATCAGTCACCGCCCCCGAGCGTGCGCCGGATGACGACCAGCAGCTGGACCAGCCCGATGACCCCGAGACCGACGAGGGCCCACGCCCCGAGGGTCGCCCATCCGGGATCGTCATCGGGGCGGGCGGCGCTGGCCAACAGGGTCATGACCACCACGATGACGCGGGTGGGCCGCTCATTGAGCGTCAGCACACCGACCTCGGTCATCCCGGCTCCTCCGGCGCGGGCGCGTGCGTACTCCTGCAACCAGCAGAGCGCCACGGCGGCCACGCAGACCGGCGCAGGCGCCCCCACCACCCACAGCGTGGCCACGAACACGGCATCGCTGATCCGGTCGGTGACCGCGTCGAGCACTGCCCCCCAGCGACTCGTGCGCCCGGTCATCACGGCGACCGCGCCGTCCAGGGAGTCGAACAACCCGCTGAGCGCGATCACCAGGGCCGCGGCCACGACTCCCCAGCGCCCGAGGGAGGCGAGCACGGGGGCCGAGCTGGCGATCAACAGCCCCAGCAGCGTCACGGCGTCCGGAGGCACCCGGAGCCGTACCAGGGGCGCGGCGACGGCGTGCACCATCCGCAGCCATCCCCCGACGATCCCGTTCGGACGCGCACCACCATGCAACGTCGACCACTGCTGCAGGTAGGTGTCTCGGTCCATGGTCAGCGCAGGGACCAGCCGACGGTCAGGCTGACGACGACCGCGCCCTCGCCAGCGTCCAGCGACATCTTCCCGGCCATGTCCGACTCCGCCATCGCCGCCATCCGCATGGGCCCCGGCGGTCGCGGGGACCCGACCGTCTCGTCGATCGCCAGCACGTCCCCGAGCTCGCGGCCGGCCAGTGCCAGCCAATTGGCTGGCGCGCCCCAGGGCGTCAGCCCAGGCGGCGTCGCGTGCGCGGCCCATCAGCCCGGACGCATCGCTGTGCCGGAACGTGACCGCATGGACGCGCGCGGCATCCCCGCCGGCCGCCACCACCGCGGTCAGCAACTCTCCTGCGGAGTCGATGTCGCCGGTGGTGGCCGTGAGCTGGACCGCGGCCTGGAAGCCCGCCACGGTGGGGTAGGCGTCGTACACCGGGGTGAGGCTGACGGCGGAGGTGGACAGCGCCGACTCCGCGAGGCCCGATCCCCGCAACACCGTCCGCATCTGCGCCAGGGACTCCGCGGACGCTGCGAGGGCCCCCGCCGCCGACGGGCGGCGCACCTCGGAGCCCACGGTGATCACGCACTCGTCCCGGGCACCCATCGCGGTCCCGGATCCGGTGACCCATATGCCCTTGTCCATTCCCGCCTCCTGCATTGCTTCTGGTGAGCCCTGCTGCTGAGCCCTATCGGGTGAGCCTGGTGAAGATCTCGCGGGTGGCCGTCGACCGGTTGAGCGTGTAGAAGTGCAGGCCCGGAGCGCCACCGGCCAGAAGCTTCTCGCACAGCTCGGTGGCGACCTCGATGCCCAGGTCGGTCACCGCGACCGGATCGTCGGCAACGGCCTGGAACCGGGCCGCCAGCTCTGCCGGGAACGCGGCCCCCGACAGCACCGCGAACCGCTCGAGCTGGCGCACGTTCGTGACCGGCATGATCCCCGGCAGGATCGGCATCGTCACCCCATGCTCGGTCGCACGCTGCACCATCGTGAAGTAGTCCTCGACGCGGAAGAAGAACTGCGTGATCGCGAAGGACGCTCCGGCGTGCTCCTTGGCGACCAGGACCTGGGCGTCGGTGTCCAGGTCCGGGGACTCCGGGTGCCCCTCGGGGAACGCCGCGACGCCGATGGCGAAGTCCCCGGATCGGTGGGCCAGCCGGACCAGCTCGTCCGCGTGCGACAGTCCACCGGGGACGGGGGTCCACGGGCTACCCGGTCCGCCGGGAGGATCACCGCGCAGCGCCAGCAGGTTGGTGATCCCGGCGAGCTGGTAGCGCGTGAGCACCTCACGCAGCTCGGCCTCGGTGGAGCCCACGCAGGTCAGGTGCGCGACGGCATCCATTCCTGTCTCGTTGAGGATCCGGCTGGTGATTCGCACGGTCCGGTCGCGGGTGGACCCGCCTGCGCCGTAGGTGACCGAGACGAAGGTCGGTGACAGCGGGGCGAGGTCGGAGATCGCCGACCAGAGCTGGCGCTCGCCCTCGTCGGTCTTCGGCGGGAAGAACTCGAAGGAGAACACGGGTTCGCCGGAGCTCAGGCTCCGGGACAGGTCGACCGACATCACAGGCTCCTGGCAGTCGCTGCGATCGCGAGCTGTTCGAGTGCGGATCGGGCATCGACAGCCAGGTCGGCGCCGCCGAGGGCTTCGACAGCCTCCTCGGTGCGCCGTCCGATGAGGAACTCGACCTCGTCGAGGGCGCCGGTTGCCACGATGATCGCGCGCAGGTCGTCGATCGCCTCAGCGCCGAGATGCGGATCGCCAAGGCCCTCACGCAGGTGCGCGGCCTGCTCGTCGGTCGCGCGCTGCATCGCGGTGGCGACCAGGATCGTGCGCTTGCCCTCGCGCAGGTCGTCACCGGCCGGCTTCCCGGTCTCCGCCGGGTCGCCGAACACGCCCAGGACGTCGTCACGCAGCTGGAAGGCCTCCCCCAACGGCAGGCCGTATCCCGACAGGGCATCCATGAACGCCTCGTCCGCCCCCGCCAGGGCAGCGCCGAGATGCAGGGGGCGCTCGATGGTGTACTTGGCCGACTTGTAGCGCACCACGAGCAGGGCTCGCTCGACCGATCCGCCCCCCCGGGCCTGCTCGAGCAGGTCGAGGTACTGGCCGGCCATCAGCTCGGTACGCATCCGGTCGTAGACGACCTTCGCCCGGGCCAGGGATTCGCCGTCGAACTCCGAGCGGTAGATCATCTCGTCTGCCCAGCTCAGGCAGAGGTCGCCGAGCAGGATCGCCGCCCCGTCGCCGAAGCGCTGGGAGTCCCCCGCCCACGTGGAGCCGCGGTGCAGGGTGGCGAAGCGGCGGTGGGCGGCGGGCTTGCCACGGCGCATGTCGGAGTCATCCATGACGTCGTCGTGAACGAGGGCGCAGGCCTGCAGGAGCTCGAGCGCGGCGGCAGCGTTCAGCGCACGGTCGATGTCCGCACCTCCGGCCCCGAGGTAGCCCCACATGCAGAACGCCGGGCGCAGCCGCTTGCCCCCGGCGAGCAGCTCGCCGAGCCAGTCGGTGAAGGGCACGAGGTCCGGCGAGATTCCTGCCAGGATCTGCGCCTGCTCGGCCAGGAATGCGTCGAGCGTCCCCTGGACCGACGCACGCAGGTGCTCGGGGGTGAGGCGGGGTTCGGGCGTCATGGAGCACAGCCTAGGGCCCGGCGACCACCAACGAGCCGAAACGCCCATCGGGTGGGCTCACCGGCACCACCGAACGGGCTGGCCGACCCGATGGCCCATTCGCCGAGGTCCCCCAGGGGGCCTACGGTGGTCCCATGAGACTTCCCCTGACCCATGCCGGACCCGTGGTCGGCCCGACGGACGACGTCGTCATCGTCGGCGCGGGCCTGGGCGGCCTGAGCGCCGCACTGCGATTGGCCGGCGCCGGCCGGAACGTCACGATCCTCGAGCGCGAGGCCGTGCCGGGCGGGCGCGCGGGGCTCATCGAGGACTCGGGCTACCGCTTCGACACCGGTCCCACCGTCCTGACGATGCCGGGTCTGATCGAGGACGCGTTCGCGTGCGTCGGCGAGGAGATGTCCGACTGGCTCGAGCTGGCACCCGTGAGCCCGGTGTACCGGACCTACTTCCCCGATGGCTCACAGCTCGACGTGCACTCCGATGTCGATGCGATGGCTGACGAGATCGCCGAGGTGATCGGCCCGGACGAGGCCGCCGGGTACCGCCGCTACATCGACTTCGCGACCGAACTCTACGAACTCGAGATGGCCGACTTCATCGACCGCAACATCGACAGCCCGTTCGACCTGCTGACCCCGAACCTGGCCCGGCTCGTCGCGATCGGCGGGTTCCGCCGCATGGCGCCCAAGGCCAACGACTACCTGCGCGACCCCCGCACCCAGCGGGTCTTCTCCTTCCAGGCGATGTACGCCGGGATGAGCCCGCACGACGCCCTGTCCATCTACTCGGTCATCGCGTACATGGACTCCGTGGCCGGGGTGTTCTTCCCCAAGGGCGGGATGCACGCGGTGCCGGCCGCGATGGCCGCCGCCGCTGAGAAGCACGGCGTGACGATCCGCTACTCGACGACCGTCGCCTCGGTCGAGCACGACGGGTCGCGCGCCTCGGCTGTCATCACCACCGACGGCGAGCGGATCCCGGCGGACGTCGTCGTGCTCAACCCGGACCTGCCCGGTCGCCTACCGCGACCTGCTCGGCCTCGAGCCGTGGAACGTCCGACGGCTGACGTACTCCCCGAGCTGCGCGGTGCTGCTGGCGGGGTCCTCGGCGACCTACTCGAAGATCGCCCACCACAACATCCACTTCGGCCGGTCCTGGGAGGGCGTGTTCACCGACCTCATCGACCGCGGCCGGCTGATGGCCGATCCCAGCCTGTTCCTGACCAACCCGACGCGGTCCGACCCGTCGCTGGCCCCCGACGGCAAGCAGTCGTACTACGTGCTGTTCCCGACCCCGAACCTCGACGCACCCATCGACTGGACGATCGAGGCGCCGCGCTACCGCGACCACATGGTCTCGGTGCTCGAGGAGCGCGGGTACGTCGGCTTCGGGGACGCGATCGAGATCGAGCACCTGACCACGCCGCTGGATTGGGCCGAGCAGGGCATGGAGCGCGGCTCTCCGTTCGCCTCGGCGCACTCCTTCGTCCAGACCGGGCCGTTCCGCCCCGGCAACCGGTGGGGCGAGAACGTGGTGTTCACCGGGTCCGGGACGCAGCCGGGCGTGGGCGTCCCGATGGTCCTGATCTCCGGGCGGATCGCCGCCGAGCGCATCGTCGGTCCACTGCCGCGCTCGCTCTCGCGCTAGCTGGCCGTCGAAGGTGGTCGTGGTCCTCGAGGCCGGTGGGTGCAGTGCATGGGCGGCCCGTGTCCTGCACCTGCCCAGCGGGCTGACCCAGCAGGACCATCGGGAACCACCACTGGAGTAGCCGCAGTACCCTGCCAGCATGGCGGCGCCTGCGCGTACCTCGCAATCCCGGATCGACCGGGCGATGGCTGCGCACTACGCACTGCCCGGGCTGTTGGGCAGCTCCCTGGTTGCCCTCGGCGCCCTGGGCGTGGGGTGGCTTCCGGCGAACTCCCCCCTGATCGACGTCGGAATCGTGAGCACCCTGCGCTCCACGACGGCTGGGGAGGCGCTGTCGCGCATTGCGGTGTTCGCGGGGGTGGCCCTGCTGCTGCAGACGTGGCTCGTGCTGGGACACGACGTGCTCGACGACCTCGAACGCGACGATCGCCGACTCGTGCTCATCCTCGCGATCTGGATCGCACCCCTGCTGCTGATGCCGCCCCTCTTCAGCCGCGACGCGTACTCCTACTTCGCGCAGGGCCAGCTGGTGCTCGCCGGGCTCAATCCCTACGAGAACGGGGTCTCCGCGCTGCCCGGGTGGTTCCTGACCGGAGCTGACCCACTCTGGGCCGAGTCACCCACCCCGTACGGGCCGGCCTTCCTGATCCTCCAGCAGGGCGTGGCCGCAGTGGCTGGAACCCACGCGTTCGTGGGCGCCCTGCTGTTCCGGTTGATCGCGCTGACCGGCGTCGCCCTGCTGATCGTCTACCTGCCGCGCCTGGCCCATGCGCACGGGATCGACCCGCCCAAGGCCGTCTGGCTGGCTCTGCTCAACCCACTGGTCCTGATGCACTTCGTCGCCGGGGCGCACAACGACGCCCTCATGGTCGGCCTGATGGTGGCCGGCCTGGCCCTCGCGGTGGAGCGGCATCCGATCGTCGGGATCATCCTGATCGGCCTGGCGGGCGGCGTGAAGCCGATCGCCCTGGTGGTCCTGCCGTTCGCCGGCCTGATCTGGGCGGGCACACGCGCGACCTGGCTGCAGCGGATCTGGGCCTGGGTCCGGTCCTCGGTGATCGTGCTGGCCGTGTTCGCCGTGCTGTCGCTGGCGGTCGGGGTGGGCCTGGGCTGGGTCGCCTCCCTGAGCACTCCCGGGACTGTGCGCACCTGGCTGTCCCCGCCGACGGCCCTCGGCATGCTCGTCGGCAGCGTCCTGGACTGGATCGGCCTGGGCACGGTCGACGGCGCGGTGAGCTTCTTCCGGGCTGTGGCGATGGTCGCCGGGGCGGCGATCGCCCTGTACCTGGTGCTGCGACCCGAGGGACGATCCCCCGTGCGCGGGGCCGCACTGGTCCTGCTGACGATCGTGGCGCTGGGCCCCGTCGTCCAGCCGTGGTACCTGCTCTGGGCGCTCCCCCTGCTTGCGGCCACCGGGCTCACCGGGACCCAGCTGCGTGCCGCGATGATCGTCTCGACGATCCTCGTCGTCCACGGGATGGTCGAGTCCAACGCCACCGCGGACACCCTCGTGGACTTCTTCCGGGACGGCCTGGCCGCAGTCTTCGCGCTGGCGATGGTGGGCGTCGTGCTGGTGTCGAGCCCCGGCGAGCGGCGACTCATCGTCGGGGACCCGGTCGACCGCGGGATACGTCCACGGACCACCGAGGCGCGGCGACGTGCCGGCGCCCTGGTGGTTCAGCCGACGGGCTCCTCGATCTCGTAGTCCTCGTCGACGAACACCTCGCGTGCGCTGCGGTGCTGCCCCAGCGAGAGCTGCGGTCCCTCACCGATGAGGACGACTCGTGCGGCCAGGTCGGACTCCTCCCACGCGGCCAGGATGTCGCGGAAGACGTCGATGGCGATGGCGAACTGCTCGGGCTCGGACTCGGCCATGTCGCCCCACCCGGACCACAGGATGAGCAGGCCGTCCGCGTCGTCGAGGTCCTCGACCTCGTCGAACTCCTGTGACTCCAGGCACTCCTCGAACGCATCCCAGTTGTGCCCGAAGTAGTCCGGGAAGCCGAACCCGGCCGCGCACGCCTCGAAGAAGGCCGCGCGACCTCCCCCGTCGCTCACGTCGATGAGCACTGAGGCCCAGTCGAGCAGGGCGGCGAGCTCTGCGGCGGCGTCGGCGTCGGGTGCGTCACGCCACAGTGCGATCCGATTGCTCATCCGGACACGACCTCTCGGAAGCTCGAGTAGTGATCGGAGGTGTAGAAGCGGGAGCCGTCATCCCCGCCGACGATCCGGCGCGCTCCACGATCGTCGGACCCCGGGGTGATGACTGTGTACTCAGCGTAGAAGCCCTTCGGCTGCTGGGGAAGGATCCCCTCGCGGTTGCTGAAGGTGGCCCCGTCCTTGTCGTAGGGGAATGGCCCGTCGGAGGCGATCAGCTCGAGGGTCTCGATCCCCTCGGGGGGCAGCTGCTCGACCGTCATGGTCGTCAGGTCGGTGGTGGGCTCGGCCGGCGCGAGGTCCGCGTACTGGGAGACCGCCGCCTGCGCGCTCCACCCGCCAGCCTCGCCGGCGGCGGTGTCAGCGGCAGTGCCGGCACATCCGGAGACGGCCACCACGCCGATCAGTGCGGCGGCCAGCCGCATGCGCATGCTCACGACGAGAGCATCGCACATGCGCGGGTCCGGGTCGGCGGCCAGATGGGAGGATGTGCCCATGTCACGGCGAGAACTGGATGCCGCAGGGGTCACCGATCCGCAGATGCGGGCGGCCTACGAGGCCTGCCGGGAGCTGCACGCCCACCACGGCCGCACCTACTACCTCGCCACCCGGCTGCTCCCCCCGGGCAAGCGCCCGTTCGTCCACGCGCTCTACGGCTTCGCCCGCTACGCCGACGAGATCGTCGACGACCTCGACTCGACCCTGACCCCGGCGCAACGAGCCGACGAGCTCGCCCGCTGGGGCGACCAGGTGCTGGCCGACCTGGCCCGCGGACACTCCGAGGACCCGATCGCCCGCGCCCTGGTCGACACCGCGATGCGGTTCGCGATCCCGCACGAGCACTTCGCCGACTTCCTGACCTCGATGCGGATGGACCTGACCGTCACCGAGTACCCGACCTTCGCCGACCTCGCGGTCTACGTGCACGGCTCGGCCGCGGTGATCGGCAGGGAGATGGTGCACGTCCTCGGTGCCACAGATCCCGCCGACCTGCCCGAGGCGCTGGACCGAGCCGACGACCTGGGGGTCGCGTTCCAGCTGGCCAACTTCATCCGCGACGTCGGCGAGGACCTCGAGCGCGGCCGGGTCTACCTCCCCCTCGACGAGCTCGAGCGCTTCGCCGTCACCCGCGCGGACCTGGAGCGTCGGGTGCTGACCCCGCAGATCCGCCTCGCGCTGGAGTTCCAGGTCCGCCGCGTGCGCCAGCTCCAGGCACGGGCCGAGCCCGGGATCGCCCTGCTGCGGCCCGAGGCCCAGCCCTGCATCGAGGCCGCCAGCGAGTTGTACTGCGGGATCGTCGACGCCGTCGAGGAGATCGACTACCAGGTGTTCGACCGCCGGGCGACGGTGGGCAACGGCCGCCGACTGCGGGTGGCCGGGGCGGCCTGGCGCGAGGCGCGCCGCGCCCGTCGTCGCGTCGCCTGAGTCCTGCTCAGCCCGCCCTGCTCAGCCCGCCCGTGCCCGTCGAGCCCACCGGGAGCCGGGCCACCTGCTCTCCGAGCACCCAGGCAGCGCCGTCGGGGGCGATGCTCAGCGCCTTGACGTCCAGGGGGACTGTGGTCACCGGTGTTCCCGCGGCGAGGCCAACCTCGTCGTAGCAGGACACCCCCAGATCCCGGATCGCGCAGACGTCGCCCACCGGGGTCTGCGCCAGCCCACGCGACACCCCCCGATCGACGGTCCACCCGCCATCGGCGTACCGGGCGAGGGCCTGGCCCGCATCCTCCGCGTCCAGAGTCGCCCAGATCGCTGCATCCGCAGCGACGAGGAGCTGGGACGCCCAGGAGAAGGGCTCGGGGACGCTCACCTGCGACCACTGGCCGTCCCACCGATGGAGTCGCGCCAGTCCGCGCTTGGGATCCGCGTCGGCCGTCCAGACCACGCCCGGCCCTGCCGCCAGCGGCGCCCCCGCGAACAACGGCGTGCTGCCCGGGGGACGCCCGATCGAGGTGCGCGACCCGTCGGGCCGGACCTGGACGACGTCACCGTCGAGGATCGTCCATACCGACCCATCGTCGCCGGCGGCCAGCGAGCTCCGGATGTCGCCGCCGATGTCGTTGGCGACCACCGACCAGCCGTCACCCTCGATCCGCACGAGTCCCTGAGCGGTCGCCTGCCAGATGGCGCCGTCCGTGGCCATCACGGCCGGATCAGCGGTGTCACCCCGGACCTGCGGTCCGATGGCCTCCCAGGCCCCGTCCCGGTACCGCGAGAGGGCCGTCGCGGGGGCGAGCCACGGCGAACCACCGACCTCGGTCGCGGCCGGGAGCCAGACCTCGTCAGCGCTGACGGCGATCACGGCATCGGGGACCTGCCCGAAGGCGACCTCGAACGACGGCTGCAGCACGGCCGTCGGGTCCTCCCACAGCGTGACGAACCGGTCGCCCGCACTTCGCCCCAGCCCCGTGAAGGTGCTCACGATGACCGTGTCCCCGCCGACGGCGAGGGACGGCCAGAAGCCCTCACTGCCCTCGGGGGCGCCCTCGTCGGACCCGAACGCCTCCCACGTCCCGTCGGCCGCGAGCCGGGCCACGCGCACGTCCCCACTGGGGTCGATCCCGTTGCCGGAGCCCGCCAGCGCCCACAGCTCGCCGGCCGTGGTCACCGCCATGTCGAAGGCATACCCGCCCGGGCCGACCTTGCTCCAGGTGCTCCCGTCGAAGCGATAGACACCGTGCTGCTCGGTGGAGGGCCCGTTCTGGGTGCTGGCCACCCACACCCCGCCCGAGGGATCCGCGGCGATGTCAGCGATCCCGCCCGTCGGGGCCAGGTCGGCGTCGCCCGGGGTCGTCCACGCCGTCCCGTCGAAGCGCACGACCGTGTTGTGCTCGACGCCGTCGACCACGCTCACGCCACCTGCCCAGACCGCCCCCTGGGAGTCCCGCGCCAACGGCCCGGCCGTGGCCAGCTGCTCCATCCCGACCGACGACCAGGACCCGTCAGCCCACCGACCCACGCCACCGGTGCCACTGGCCCACAGCTCGTCCCCGACCTGCAGGACCTCGCCCTCGGGCCCCTGCCCGTCGGGACCGTCGGCGTACTGCGCCGGCACCGCGATGTCGACCAGGAACCGCTCGCCGTCGAACAGCCTGACCCGGTCACCGCTGTCGAGCCACACCCCGGCCGGCTGGGCCGGGGCCAGGCGCCGCACCGAGGTGAACGCCAGGTCGTCGGCGGCATCCCAGATGGTTGCCACCCCCGTTGCGGGGTCCACCCGGGCCACCTGCCAGGGGCCGTCCACCCACACCATCCCGGCACCGTCGACAGCGACGTCACCCTCGCCGGTCCCGCCAGCCAGGGTCAGCCCACTGGGCACCAGGGCCGCTGACCTGCCCTCGGGCCACTGCGCTGCCGAGCCATCGGATCCGCCGGCGCATCCGGCCACGAGCACCGCGCCCAGGGCCATCCCGATCCATGCACGCGCCCACATCGCGCACCTCCGACCCGGGACGCACGGCCCGCACGTCCCTCACCTCCAGCGCATCACCGGTGCGCCTGTCCCGCAAGGGGCTTGCGTCCCCCGACCCTGGCCAACATCGGGACGAGGACCGGAAGGGGCGGGCCGGACATCGGTTCCCGCTGGATGCCACGTCGCCCCCAGAGCACCCACAGGGTCAGGGTGAGCATCACGAGGGCGAAGCCGAACATCAGGTCCTCCACCGGGGCGAACAGGATCCGGCCGGCACCGAACGCGGGCGGCGGGGAGTCCTCCGGCGTGGTCGAGCCGATGATGGCCTCGCCCGAGTACCGCACGATCCGGAACCCGGTGAGCACACCGTTGGTGAGCAGCTGGAAGAAGACGATGATCGGATAGGCCATCCAGAACACCCGCCGCGTGAGCAGCCGCGTTCGCACGATCCAGAGGTCCCAGACGATCACCGCGAGGACGCCGAGAACCGCGAGCTGGGTGTAGGTCACGTCGCCCCACCCCCAGCGTCGTCGCCGGCGTCGTCGCCGGCCTCGTCGCCCACGGGAAGCCCCGTCGCCGATCGCACCGCCTCGAGCGTGAGGATGGCCGCAACCGGCACCAGGACGAAGAAGACCACCTCGTCGATGGGCAGGTCACCGGGCAGCCGGATCCCGGTGATCAGTGCCTCGTCGAACCACCAGTGGCCCGAGGCGATCGCGTAGATGTCCCAGAGCGCGAAGACCACGGCCACCGGGATGACCGACAGCAGCAGCCGCCGCCAGCGCCGCAGCACGCGCGTGCGCAGGCCCACCTCGAGCCATCCCGCGCCCAGGAGGATGAACGCCATCACCGCCAGGTAGGACCACTGCCCCATGCCTCAGCCCTCCCCGGGGAACATCGCCGCGGGGGTCGAACCCGGGTCCGACAGGGCGGCCGGATCCGTGCGTGGGGTACCCCTCGGGTGGGCGAGCATCGCGCGCCGGGCGAGGGCGAGGTCCCGCGGGCGCCCGGACGTGCACATCCCGAGCAGGCGGTCCTGCTCATCGAGGGTGAAGGCGGTCCAGGCCTCGGAGCCCGGGTCAATGCCCTGCTCCCCCTCGCGCCAGACCACCCGTCCGTGCCCGGTCGCACCCAGGACGAGCAGCGAGCGCTGCCCGATGTCGCTGAACACGTACGGGATCGGGTCCGCGGCCGGCAGGCTGGGCGGCTCGCCCCATGACTGGGCGGTGGACCCGGCCTCGAGCCACTGGGCGACCGCCGGGGCGATCGTCTCCGGGGCGTTGAGTGCCTCCGTCCAGTGCCCGCCGGGCAGGTGGGAGCAGTACCGGGGCGACCAACGGCTCGCCGCATCGCCGACGGCGAACACCCCCGGGACACTCGATCGCCCCCACGGGTCGACCAGGACCGCCCCGCCCGGCCCCAGCTCGACCCCGGCGCGCTTCAGCCAGGCCGTCTCCGGCTGGACCCCCAGGGCCACGAGCACCAGGTCCGCGGGCATGCCCGACACGACCGGGCCGTGCGCCCCCTGATCGATCCCGCCCACCGCACTCCCGAGATGGAGCTGGACCCCGGCCCCGGCAAGCCACCCAGCGACCCGGTGCGCGACCTCGGGAGGAACCCGCCCCTCAAGGAGCGTCCCCTGGGCCTCGAACAGGGCGACATGCGCGCCGCGCCCCGCAGCCGTCGCGGCTGCCTCGCACCCGATCCATCCCCCGCCCACGACCACGAGGCGGACCCCCGGTCGGACGGCCGCCCAGAACTGCGCCGCCTCGGGCCGGCTGTGCAGGAGGTACGTACCGGCCTGATCCCAGTGGGCGGGCCGGACCGGGGTGGCGCCTGTGGCCACCACGACGGCGTCGGCAGTGAGCCGGCTGCCATCCGAGCACGCCACGGACAGTGCGCCCCCCGGGCCTGAGGACACCTCGAGGCCGTCGGCAGCAGTTCCCAGCCGGATGTCGTCGGCGTGGGCCCACACGTCCACGCCCATCGCAGGTCGCAGGTCGACCTCCGCCTCCGGGTCCTTGGTCAGCGGTGGCCGGTCGTACGGAGGATCCGGCTCCGCGCCGATCAGGACGATCCGCCCGGGGAATCCGGCGGACCTCAGCACCGCACAGGTGCGCGCTCCTGCCAGGCCCCCACCGACGACCACCACATCCGCCACGAGCCAGCAGCCTAACCGGCGAGTTCCGTTCTGGCTCCTAGAATTGCCCCGTGACCCCGACCCCACCACCTCCCCCGACAGCGGTTGACCCGCTCGTGGGCAGGGTGCTGGATGGGCGGTACCGGATCGAGTCCTTCCTGGCCCGTGGCGGGATGGCCACGATCTATCGGGGAGCCGACCTGCGGCTGGACCGCACCGTCGCCATCAAGGTGATGCATCCGACGTTCGCCACGGATCCGGGGTTCGTCGAACGCTTCGAGCGCGAGGCGCGGGCGGCCGCACGACTCAACAGCCCCTACGCCGTCGCTGTCCACGACCAGGGCAACGACGCGGGGGTCACCTACCTGGTCATGGAGTACGTTCCGGGGCACACCGTGCGTGACGTCCTGCGCACCCACGGGGCGCTGCCCCCGGCACAGGCGCTGGCGATCATCGACCCCGTGCTGCAGGCCCTGGCCGCCGCCCACCGAGCCGGGTACATCCATCGCGACGTCAAGCCGGAGAACGTCCTGATCTCCGAGGACGGCCGGGTCAAGGTCACCGACTTCGGACTCGCCCGCGCCATCGAGGGTGCTGACTCGGGCAAGACCCATGGCCTGCTCCTGGGGACCGTGGCCTACCTGTCACCCGAGCAGGTCGAACATGACCACACCGATGCCCGCTCCGACGTCTACAGCGCGGGGATCCTGCTGTACGAACTCGTCACGGGCCAGGTTCCCTTCACTGCCTCGGCCCCCATGCAGGTCGCCTACAAGCACGTGCACGAGGACGTGCCGGCCCCGTCGTCGATCCGGCCCGGCATCCCCGTCGGGATCGACGAGCTCGTGGGACGAGCGACCCGGCGCAACCCCGACCAGCGCTTCGGGGATGCAGATGCGTTCCTGTCCGCGGCCCGCGTGCAGAGGGACCAGCTGCCCCCGTCGCAGCCCTGGGCCCCCTCCCCCACCGACACGCTCGTGGTGGACCGTGGCAGCGACCCCGGGGCCGCCGCGGCCGCTGGTGCTGCCGTCGCGGGCGCTGGTGCTGCCGTCGCGGGCGCTGCCGCCTCCCAGCACCTCGACGCCCCCGACTGGGTCAACCAACGGCCCTCGGCGCCCGCCCCGGAGCCACCCGCACCGCCGGTGCCCGCCGCCGCCCAGGTCGCCCCCCCTTCGCCCGAGGGCGCAGTGCAGGTCACCGAGGTCAGCCACCAGACCGCACCGGACGCCCCCCGCCGACCCCGCCGCGGTCGCAAGGCGCTCTGGCTCGGTGTCGTGGCGCTGGCCAGCGTCGTGGCGCTGCTCGTGATCGCCTTCGGGCCGTTGCAGCGGGTCACGGTCCCCGACCTGCTGGGCAAGACCCCCACGAGGCGGCCGCCATCCTGGCCACCTCGAACCTCGTGCTCGACGCCCAGGAGTCCGACTTCAGCGAGGACTTCGCCAAGGGCGTCATCATGGCCACCAACCCCGGGCCGGACTCCTCGGCCCGGACCGGGAGCACGGTTCAGGCCGTCGTCAGCAAGGGCCCGGAACGCTATGACGTCCCGAAGCTGCGCAAGCTCACGGTCAAGGAGGCCGAGGTCGCCCTCGGGGCGGCCAACCTGGAGCTCGGGGAGCAGTCCGAGGCCTACGACGACAAGGTGAAGAAGGACGACATCATCAGCAGCGACCCGCCGGCTGGGGAGTCGGTGAAGCCGGGCACGAAGGTCGCGGTCGTGGTGTCCAAGGGCCCGGAGCCGGTGACGATGCCTTCCCTGGAGGGCACCGACGGGGACGCCGCCGAGGCGACCCTCACGGACCTGGGGCTGGAGGTGGACCGCTCCAACAAGACCAGCGAGTCCGTCGCCAAGGGCCTGGTCATCAGCACCAACCCCGAGGGCGGGGCGACCACCTTCCGGGGTGCGACCGTCGAGCTGGTGGTGTCGAAGGGCCCGCCGCTGGTCGTGGTGCCCAATGTCGTGGGCAAGAACGAGGCCGAGGCCAGAGCCGCCCTCGAGGACGCCGGGTTCACCGTCAGCGTCAACAAGCCACTCGGGTTCGTCGTGTTCGGCGTGAACTCGCAGAACCCCCGGGGGGGCACCAAGGCCCCCAAGGGCTCGACCGTGACCATCACCGTTGTCTAGCCCACACTGGACCCGCAACCACCACACGCTGGCAACCCTGGCCCTGGTCGGGGCCACGGCCGTGTGGGGCGCGACCTTCGTGGTCGTCCAGGACGCCGTCGAGCAGATGCCCGTGGTGCCGTTCCTCTTCTGGCGGTTCGCCATCGCGGCCCTCGTGCTGGCCGTGCTGCGCCCTGGCGCGGTCCGCGCCCTGACCCCCGACAAGCGCCGACACGGGCTCTACCTCGGGCTGCTGCTGGGCGGGGGGTACGTGCTGCAGACCTTCGGGCTGCTGCACACCTCAGCCACGGTGTCGGGGTTCATCACCGGGATGTTCGTGGTGTTCACCCCCCTGATCGCCTGGGCCGTTCTGCGTCAGCCGATCGGACCCGCCGTCTGGTTCGGTGTGGCGCTGGCCACCGTCGGCCTGGCCCTGATCAGCCTGAACGGATTCGCGCTCGGCTTCGGCGAGCTGCTGACCCTCGGGTGCGCCGCCCTGTTCGCCGGGCAGATCGTGGGACTGGGCCACTGGTCCACCGCCTCGGACGCCTATGGCCTGACCGTCCTCCAGCTGGGCGTCGTGGCCCTGATGTGCCTGGTCGCCTCTCCGGTCCAGGGCGGCCTGGTCGTTCCCCCCGACTGCCGGGGTCTGGGCCGCGATCCTGTTCCTGGCGCTGGCGGCCACCGCCCTGGCGTTCCTGGCCCAGACGTGGGCCCAGACCTACATGAGCGCCCCGCGCGCCGCAATCGTCCTGACTCTCGAGCCGGTGTTCGCCGGCATCTTCGGGGTCACCGTGGGCGGTGACGATCTGACCACGCGGATCCTGGCTGGTGGCCTGTGCATCGTGGCGGCGATGTACGTCGTGGAGCTCGGACCCCGGGTCGGCCGCGGCCTCAGCCGGTCACCAGCCCCCTGAGCACGTCGACGGCCCGGTCGATCCCGTCGTCGTCGACGTCCATGTGCGTCACCAGGCGCGCCGTGCGGGGGCCCAGGACGCTGACGGCCACGCCCTGCTCGCGCGCGGCGCCGGCGAGCTCGGCCGCCAGCGGGCCCTGCGTGAGGTCGAGCACGACGATGTTGGTCTCGACGGCATCGGGATCCACCACGTCGGGGCGAACGGACGCGATGGCCCCGGCCAGCCGGCGGGCCCGGGCATGATCCTCGGCGAGCCGCTCGATGTGGTGGTCCAGGGCGTACATGCCTGCTGCGGCCAGGATCCCGACCTGGCGCATGCCGGCGCCGTACCGCTTGCGCCACACCCGTGCCTGGGCGATCCGCTCCGCCGTGGACACAAGGACCGATCCGACCGGGGCCCCAAGTCCCTTGGACAGGCACACCGAGGCGGTATCGAACAGCCCGCCGATCTCAGCCAGGGCCACCCCGGTGGCCACGTGGGCGTTCCACAGGCGCGCGCCGTCGAGGTGCAGCCCCACTCCGCAGCCATCTGCCCACGTGCGCAGGGTGCGCATGTCGGCCAGGTCCTGGACCGTCCCGCCGCCGAAGTTGTGGGTGTCCTCCACGACGACGGCCGCAGTCGACACCAGGTAGGGCCCCGCGTCCGGGGCAGCCATCGCGATCACGGTCTCGGGATCGAGCCGGCCGCGTGGCGCCGACCATGTCCGCGTGGTCACGCCGCCGAGCACGGCGTGGGCGCCCAGCTCGGCACGCACCACGTGGGCGAGCTGGTCGCACAGGAGCTCCGCGCCGGGCACCACCAGCAGGCGAACCCCGAGCTGGTTGCCCAGCGACCCGGTGGGGACGAACAGGCCCGCCTCATGGCCCAGCATCCCGGCGACCCTGGCCTCCAGGGCGTTGACCGTGGGGTCCTCGCCGTACACGTCGTCCCCCACCTCGGCCTCGGCCATGGCTGACCGCATCCCGGGCGTGGGACGGGTTACGGTATCCGAGCGCAGGTCGACGACATCCATGGACAGAGCCTACGCAGGAGGGACGAGGGCTGTGCGCAGCATCACGCAACGGGGTTCGGCACTGGTCGTGGCCGCAGCCCTGCTGCTCAGTGGCTGCGGCCAGCTCCAGCGGATCGGCGACTCGCTGGGCGCGTCCAGCGACGACGAGCTCCTCGCGGCCGTGTCGCTGACCGAGGCCGACGCGGCCCAGGGCTCGACCTTCCAGCCCTACGAGGGCGGCAACGAGGTGTTCGGCCGCACGTCGTTGGACCTCTGCTACGGCGACTTCCCGAGCGAGGAGCTGCGCAGCGGGCGCAACCAGGTGGGGATCGGCGATGAGGCGGGCACGGCCTGGGTCAGCAGCGAGGCCGTCCTCTACCCGACGCCCGAGGACGCCGAGCAGGCCATGGCCGAGCTGGAGAAGGCCCGCGAGGAGTGCCCGACCGGACCCGTCGAGCCCCCGCAGCCGGACCGCGAGGCCCTGGCGTGGGAGTTCGCGCCCGCCCCCGACGCCGACTGGCCCCAGGAGCCCGGCATCGCCCGCCAGGCCTACGAGTTCGAGGCGACCAACCCCGCCGGGGAGACATGGACCAGCACGGCCACCTACCTGCAGCGCGGGCGGATGATCCTCGCGCTGTACGCGACCCCGCCCGACAGCCCCGCGGCCACGCTGCGCAACGCCCCTGACCGGGCCAGGTTCGTCGAGGTGATGACCAACCGGCTCGCCGGCCTGCCCGAGGAGCCGCTGCAGTACGGGGAGCCCTTGGACGACCCGAACGACATCAGCGTGTGACGAGCATCTCCGCGACCGCGAACGCCAGCTCGAGGGACTGCACGCGGTTCAGCCGCGGGTCGCACGCCGTCTCGTAGCGCAGGCCCAGGCCGTCCTCGGTGATCCCCGCCGTCCCACCCACGCACTCGGTGACGTCGTCACCGGTGAGCTCGACGTGCAGGCCGCCGGGGTGCACGTCCAGGGAGCGCATCACCTCGAAGAAGCCCGTGACCTCGTCCATGACGTCGCCGTAGGAGCGGGTCTTGTGCCCGCTGGCAGCCTCGAACGTGTTGCCGTGCATCGGGTCGCAGACCCACACCACGGGGTGGCCGGAGTCGCGCACCGCCCGGACCAGCGGGGGCAGGGCCTCGCGGATCCGGCCGGACCCCATCCGCGTGATGAAGGTGAGCCGCCCCGGCAGATGGTCGGGGTCCAGCTCGTCAGCGAGCGCGATCGCCTCCGCGGGCGTCGTCGTCGGCCCGAGCTTCACCCCGATCGGGTTGCGGATCTCGCGGGCGAACTCCACGTGCGCACCGTCGAGCTGGCGCGTGCGCTCCCCGATCCAGAGGAAGTGCGCCGAGACGTCGTAGGGCAGGCCGGTGCGCGAGTCGATCCGGGTCAGGGCGTCCTCGTAGTCCAGCAGGAGCGCCTCGTGGCCGGCGTAGAACTCGACCCGGTGGAACTCCTCGGGCTCGGCGCCGCACGCGCGCATGAACGCCAGGGCGCGGTCGATCTCCCCGGCCATCAGGTCGTAGCGCTGGCCGGCCTCGGTGGAGGCCACGAAGTCCTGGTTCCAGGCGTGCACGTGGCGCAGGTCGGCATAGCCGCCCTGGGTGAAGGCGCGCACGAGGTTCAGGGTGGCGCTGGCCGTGTTGTAGGCGCGCACCAGGCGCTGCGGGTCGGCGCGGCGGGCCTCAGGGGTTGGCCGCACGTCGTTCACCGCATCCCCTCGGTAGCTGGGCAGGGCAACGCCGTCGACGATCTCGACGTCGCTGCTGCGCGGCTTGGCGTACTGGCCGGCGATCCGACCGACCTTGACCACGGGCATCGATGCGCCGTAGGTGAGCACGATGGCCATCTGCAGGACGGTCTTGAGCTTGGCTCGGATCGCGTCGGCCGTGGCACCCTCGAAGGTCTCCGCGCAGTCGCCGCCCATGAGCACGAATGCGTCACCGCGGGCCACGGCGGCCAGCCGCTCGGTGAGCTGGTCGCACTCACCGGCGAAGACCAGGGGAGGCAGCGTGCGCAGCGTCGCCGTCGCGGCAGCGAGCGCGTCGGGGTCGGGCCAGGTCGGCTGCTGGACGGCCGGGCCGACGCGCACGGTGTTCTGGGGGGCGGCCGTGAGGGCCGCATCCTGCACGGACATGGGTCCAAGGGTATGTCAGTCACGTCGATGGGGTGGACCGCGCTGGCCCACCCCACCGGCGAAGGGCTCAGTGCTCGACGTGGACCTTCTCGCGCTTGGTCTGGCCGATGCCCGCCAGCAGCTCGCCGAACCACGGCACGTCGATGTCGAACGCCTTGCCGCCCTTGATCCGGTCGAACTCGATGGCGCGCAGCTCGTCACCGCGCTCCTCGTCGTGGCCCACGAGGCCCGTGCCGCCGGACAGGGCGGTCTCGACCGCGGTGTCCACGCAGGACTTGATCAGCTCGAGGTCGCGATCGTTGGCGGCAGCGGCGCGGGAGTAGTAGCCCGACTTCTGGATCAGCACCTTGCCGGCCTCGATCATCGGGGCGAACTGCTCGGCGAACCACTGGCCGGGGTTGATCTCGTCGAGGCGGACATGGCCGAACGCATCGCGCGGCACCTCCTGACCGGCGGCCTGCATCTGGGCCACGATCGACTCGACGCCGGCACCCTCGGACAGGAAGATGTTGACGTTGCCGTGCTCGTCCATGATCGCCTTGAGCCGGGCGGCCTCGTCCTCGAGGTCCAGGGCCATCTCCGGGACGAACACCGCATGGACGTCCCGGCGGATCCGGGGCACGCCGAAGTCGTCGAGCCACTCCTTGGTGCTGAGCAGGTCGCGGTAGGACTGCGCGGTCGCCGCGGTGAGCCACCCGCAGTTGCGGCCCATCACCTCGTGCACGATCAGCATGCGCGGGGCAGCGCTGTGCTCGGAGACGACGTTCCAGAAGTAGCGGGCGCCCTCATCGGCGGCGGTCCACGCACCCAGGGACTGCTTGATCGGGATGACGTCGTTGTCGATCGTCTTGGGCAGGCCCACGACCTGCAGGCCGTAGTCGTTGCGGGCCAGGAACGCCGCGAGGTCGGCGGCGGCCGTGTTCGTGTCGTCGCCGCCGATCGTGTGCAGGACGTCCACACCGTCGGCCACGAGCTGGTCGGCGGCCACCTGCTGGGGGTCCTGGCCCTCGGCGACCAGCCCGCGCTTGACGCAGTCGGCCACGTTGGTCAGCTTCACCCGGCTGTTGACGATCGGGCTGCCGCCGAAGTCGTGCAGCAGGTGGGCCTTCGCGCGCACCTCCGGCGTGACGAACATCTTGTCGCCCTTGAGCAGGCCCTGGTAGCCACCACGGTAGGCGATGATCTCGACGTCCGGCGCGACCTCCGTGTAGCGCTGGATCAGCCCCCCGACAGCGGACGACAGGCATGGTGCGAGTCCGCCGGCGGTGAGCAGTGCAACCTTCTTGACAGCCATGGATGAGCCCCTTCTGCGATGGTGTGTGTGCTGCCGACCACCGTACCGAGGCAACCGTCGCGACGCTGGCCGGCCGGGGAGTCCTAGAGTGTGCGCCCATGAGCATCCTGGCCATCGACGCAGGCACCACCGGAGTGACCGCGCTGCTGATCTCCACCGACCTGCGCATCGTCGCCCGCGGCTACAGCGAGTTCCCCCAGCACTTCCCGGCCGATGGCTGGGTCGAGCACGATCCGGGTGAGATCTGGTCGGCCACGCTGGCCGCGCTGCGCGAGCTGCTGGCCACGGAGCAGGCCACGGCCGACCCGCCGACGGCCGTGGGCATCACCAACCAGCGCGAGACCATCTGCTTCTGGGACCGCGAGACGCTGGGCTCACCGAGGCGGGCGATCGTGTGGCAGGACCGCCGAACCGCTGGGATCTGCGCGGGCATGCGCGAGGCCGGCCACGAACCCCTCATCGCCCGCCTGACCGGCCTGCGCCTCGATCCGTACTTCTCCGGGACCAAGCTGGCCTGGGTGCGCACCGAGGACCCGCAGACATGGCGCCGGGTCACCTCCGGCGAGGTCGCGGTGGGCACAGTCGACTCCTACCTCGTGGCTCGGATGACCCGCGGGCTGCACCACGTCACCGACCCGTCGAACGCCTCACGCACCCTGCTCTACGACCTGCACACGGGCGACTGGAGCCCGGAGCTGCTCGACCTCTTCGGCGTGCCCCGGCATGCCCTGCCCGAGATCGTGTCCTCGTACGGGGTCATCGGGAGCACCGATCCCTCGTGCTTCCTGGGGCTGGAGCTGCCCATCGCCTCGATCCTCGGCGACCAGCAGGCAGCGCTGTTCGGCCAGGGGTGCTTCACCGTGGGCTCGAGCAAGTGCACCTACGGCACGGGGTCCTTCGTCCTGGTCAACACCGGCGAGGAGATCGTGACCTCGCACTCGGGCCTGCTGACCACCGTGGCCTGGCAGCACCCCGACGGACGTCGCGAGTACGCCCTCGAGGGGGCCGTGTTCGTCACCGGGGCCGCGATCCAGTGGCTTCGGGACGGGCTGCAGATCATCACCTCGGCCGCAGAGACCGAGGCGCTGGCCCGATCCGTCCCCGACTCCGGCGGGGTCGTGTTCGTGCCCGCGCTGACGGGCCTGGGGGCCCCGGACTGGGATCCCGTACGCTCGCGGCACCATCATGGGCATCACCCGGGGCACCACGCGGGCGCACCTCGTGCGTGCGACGCTCGAGGCCATCGCCTTCGAGGTGCGCGACGTCGTGGACCTGATGACCCGGGAGGCCGGTGTCAGCCTGCCCGCGCTGGCCGTCGACGGCGGGGCTGCGGCCAACGGATTCCTGTGCCAGGCCCAGGCCGACCAGCTCGGCGTCCCGGTCATGCGCTCGGCCGAGTTGCAGGCCACCGGCCTGGGCGCAGGAGTCGCCGCAGGCCTGGCGACCGGGGTCTGGGCCTCCCTCGAGGAGGTGGGCGGCGAGCTCAGCGCAGCGGCCGACGCCCGGTTCGATCCCCAACCCCACAACCCCGCAGCCCATCGGCTCTGGCGGATCGCGGTGGAGCGGTCCAAGGGGTGGGCCCGGCTGCGCTAGGAACGCCTCGAGCCGACGTCAGGCCGGAGTGACCTCGCCGGCGTCCACCGCCGCGACCAGGTCCGGCGACGGGGTGGAGGTCCCGTACCTGCCGATCAGGTCCTTGGCCTTGTTGGCGTAGATGTCGACGTACTCCTGGCCGGAGAGCTCCATCAGCTCGTACATGATCTCGTCGGTCATGCTGCGCAGCACGAAGCGGTCGTCCTCCATCCCGGCGTACCGGGAGAAGTCCAGTGGCTTGCCGATCCGGATCGTCAGCGGGTAGAGGTTCGGGATCTTCTGGCCGGTGGGCTGGATCTTGTCGGTACCGATCATGGCCACCGGGATCACCGGTGCCGGTGCCGCCAGGGACATGCGTGCCGGGCCGGTGCGCCCGCGGTACAGCCGGCCATCGGGGGAACGGGTGCCCTCCGGGTAGATGCCCAGCAGGTCGCCCTGCCGCAGGATCCGCACCCCGGTGTCGATGGCCGCCATGCTCGCCCGGCCCCCGGACCGGTCGATGGGGACCTGGCCGACGCCGGAGAAGAACTGCTTGGTCATCCAGCCCTTGACCCCGGGGCCGTCGAAGTAGTCGCTCTTGGCCAGGAAGGTGATCTTCCGGTCGACGACCAGCGGGAGGAAGAAGGAGTCGGAGAAGGACAGGTGGTTGCTGGCCAGGATGGCCGGACCGTCCTCGGGGATGTGCTCGATGCCCTCGACGTGGGGCGTGTACAGCGTCTTGAGGGCCGGTCCGACGATCACATGCTTCATCAGCGAGTAGAGCATCGGTGGTCCTCCCTTGGCAAAGGACACGGTAGGGGACGCCCACGCCGAGCGGCAACGCGGGACGTTCGCGTCGCGCACGGATGTGCGACGATGTGCAGCGTGCCTGAGGACCAGGAGGAGTTCGACGAGGCGTGGGCGCGCATCGTCGATGACCTCACGGGCTCGGACCCGGACCTGGGCGTCGACCCGGGTGCCGGGCCAGCAGCCGGGACGGGAAGCGCCGCCCCCGAGGCCGGGGCCACCGCGGGTGCACCCGGTTCCGACCAGGGCCTCGCGGCCCTCTTCGAGCCGCTGCGCCGCCGTGAGCCACCCCCCGACGCATTCGTCGACAACTGGGAGGACGAGGGCCACTTCACGCCACCCGAGCCCCCAGAGATCCCGGCGGGAACCCCGGTCAAGCGCCTGGCCTGGGCCGGCGCCCTGGGCGGGCCGACCGTGCTCGTCCTCACCGCGCTCACCGGGTGGGATGCCCCGGGCGTGGTCACCCTCGGCGCCGGCCTGGCCACCCTGGCCGGGTTCGCCACCCTCGTCTGGCACATGCCCGACTCGCACGGCGACGGATGGGACGACGGCGCGCGGTTGTAGGGACGGTTCGCGCGCTCAGCCACGCAGGTCCGGATCAGGCGTCCCCGGGGCCTCCCCGGGATCCTGGCCGTCCCACTCATCGAGGCTGTCGGCCGGCTCGGCAGTCCCGCCGCCGAACGTCCGCTGATCGGCAGCGGAGGCCAGCGCGGACCCGAGGCCGGTGATCACGCTGCGGGCCACCTCGGTCATGTCGACGAGCACCTGCGGGTTGACCTGCTCGAGCGTGGCCGCGGCCTGGCAGATCGGGCAGGAGTCGCACACCGCCTGCGGCACCTTCGGCCGCGGCGGGTCCTGGGGGTCGGCCGGCAGGAGCAGGCCCGCGTCGTCAGCCCACGAGCGCACAGCGTCCCAGAACGAGGATCCCTCGGCGGAGGCCATTCAGCCCTCCTCCGCGCGACGCTTGAGGCCCTTGAGCGCGGAGTCGACGATGACCTTCTCCCCACGCCGACGCAGCATCCCGATCACCGGCACCGCCAGGTCGACCGCCAGGGAGTAGTCGACCTGCGTGGTCCCGTCGCCGAGGTCGGTGCACGTGTAGGTGCCATGCAGGTCGTGGAGCATCTCGCCCTTGGTCAGGTGCCACGAGACCTCGGTCTCGGCCCAGTCGTAGGCCACTGTGTAGGTGTCCTTGATCAGCCCGAGGTTGCCCGTGAAGGTCGCCTCCCCGGGCCGTCCGGCCTCATCGACGTCCCGGGCCTGGACCTTGTCGACGCCCGGGATCCACTCCCCGTAGGCCTCGACGTCGGCGATGATGTCCATGATGTCCGCGGGATCAGCCGCGATCACGATGCTGGATTGCGTCAACTCGGCCACGAGCGCACAGGCTAGCCGGTTTGCCGCGTCAGTGCCCCACGGGCGTTGTAGCGTGATCGCCGGTGCCGAGCAGGAGGGGGTGGACGTGGTCAGCCAGGACAACCCGCCCGCCCACGGCCTGCGCGTGGTCGTCGCCGACTCCCACCACCTCGTGCGCCACGGGCTGGCCGAGGTGCTCACCTCGGCGGGGGCGCAGGTCACCCAGGCCCGGGATGCGGAGTCCGCGCTCCGGGAGGTCGCCGAGCGCCATGCGGACGTGCTGCTGGTCAGCCTCGACCTACCGGGCAGCGAGCGCGGCCACGTGGTGGCGATCGCCCGGGACCGATGGCCTGCCCTGGCTGTGGTGGCGCTCAGCGACGAGACGAGCCATGAGGCGATGCTCCTGGCACTGGACCTGGGCGCATCGGCGTACCTGCCCAAGACCGCCGCGCCAGAGCGCTTCGTGATCACCGCCGTCCGCACGGCTGCCTCACCGGGCGCCTTCGTCGCCGACGATGTGCTGGCCCCCCGCAGGCAGGCACGTGGGGGGCCGCGCCTGACTCCCCGTGAGTCCGAGGTGCTTGGCCTGGCAGCCGAGGGCCTGACGGTCCAGGGGATCTCCGCCCGGCTCTACGTCTCGCAGGCCACCACCCGCTCACACCTGTCCGGGATCTACCGCAAGCTCGGGGTCACCTCGCGCAGCCAGGCTGTCCTGGCCGCCGAGCGTCTCGGGATGCTGCGGACCTGACATGGCCGGCACCCGTTCGACGTGGATCGACTGGGCGATCTGGTTGGTCCTGCGGGCGTTCCTGGTCGCGATCATCGTCGGGCTCATCCCCTGGCCCGAGCAGGTCAACGACCTGACCATCTACGCCACCTGGGCCGACGAATCCCTTCGGCATGGCAGGTTCCCCACCGACGAGATGTGGCAGTACCCGCCGCTGGCGGGCCCGGTCTTCCTCCTCGGAGCGTGGTTGCCCGGGGATCAACTGGGCTTCGCCACCCTCTTCGTGGGCTTCGATGCGGCCATCATGGCCATGCTGACCCATCAGGCCCGACGCTGCGGGCTCACCGCCGGGACCCGACTGTGGGCCCTCCTGCCCCTGATCGTCGGCCCCCTCCTGCTCGCCCGCTTCGACGTGGTGCCCACGGCGTTCGCTGTGGCTGCCGTGCTCCTGGCGGCCCGACCGCTGGCCAGCGGGGCGCTGGCTGCCACGGGGGCGTGGCTCAAGGTCTGGCCCGTGCTCGTCCTGGCCGCCCTGCGACGTCGGGACCTCCCCCGTGGGGTCGTCGGAGTGCTCGCGGCCTCCGCTGTCATCGCGGGGATCCTGCTCGTCACGACGGTCGACCCCCTGTCGTTCCTGGGCGGGCAGCGCGACCGTGGCCTGCAGGTCGAGTCGCTGGCCGCGTGGCCGTTCCTCATGGCCCGGCTGGCAGGCGCCCCCGTCGAGGTCGTGTACCGGTACGGTGCGCACGAGATCGAGGCCTCCGCAGTCGACTCCGTCGCTCGTGGTGTCATCGTGCTGACCCTGATCCTGCTCGGCGTGGTGGCCGTGCAGCGGCTGCGGGGCGTCCTCGATCGGGTCTCGGGTGCCGATGTCGCCCTCGCGACGGTCCTGTTCACGGTGGCCACGAGTCGGGTGTTCTCCGGGCAGTACTTCATCTGGCTGCTGGCCCTGGCCGCGGTGACCCTCGGTGATCCGGCCAGCCGGATGCGCCGGACGACCGCCCTGCTGATCGCCGCCGGGCTGGCCACGCAACTGGTCTACCCCTGGCTCTACTCGGCGCTCCTGGACGGCAACCCCGTGGCCGTGGCGGTCCAGACCGTGCGCGTGGGGCTCACCCTGGCAGCCACCGGGTACGCGCTCGGAGTCATCCTGCGTCCCGGGGGGCCGGTGGCTCAGCCCGAGGCGCCGGCGGCCTCCTCGACGTCCGGGTCGCCGCCCTCGAGCATCACCCGCAACCGCTCGGCGGAGTGATCCCACCCCCACGATGACTCGACCCACTGGCGCCCCGCGGCGCCCATCCGCGCGGCGAGCTCCGGGTCGGTCAGCAGCTGGCTGACCCGGGCGACGAGGGCGTCGGAGTCACGGCCTCCCACGACGAATCCGGTCACGCCCTCGCGCACGGCGTCGGGCGCTCCACCGGAGTCCCCGGAGACCACGGGCAGCCCGGTCGCGGACCCCTCGAGGTAGACGATCCCCAGACCCTCGACGTCCCACCCGCGCTGCCGGGTCCTGCTGGGCATGGCGAAGACATCCCCGGCTGCGTAGTGGGCGGGCAACTCGGACCAGGGCACCCCACCGGTGAGGACCACATGCGCCTCGAGCCCTTCCTCGAGCACGAGGGCAGCGAGGTCCTTGCGGTAGGGCCCCCCACCCACGATGAGCAGCGCGACGTCCAGGCCCGAGGTCCGCCGGATCCGGGGCAGGGCCCGGATCAACGAGTCCTGGCCCTTGCGGGGCATGAGCCGGGACACGCACACGATGACCGGCCGATCCGCCAGCCCGTGACGGTCGCGGATCTCTCGCCCGGCGCCCGCGCGCAGCCCCGGATGGAACGTCTGGGAGTCGACGCCCGGCACCAGCTGGCGCATCCGCCCGGCTGCCGCAGGGCTCAGCGCGGAGGAGATCTTGCCCCGGGTGTAGGAGCCCAGGTAGGTGACCCGGTCCAGGCCCTCACCGATCCGCCCCAACATCTGGCGCGGTCCGGGGGTCTGCGCCCAGGCAGCCTCGTGCCCATGGGTCATTCCCACACTCGTGTGCACCCCCGCCGAGGCCAGCCGCGGTGCCAGCAGCCCCAGGGGCGCGGCGGCACCGAACACCACCCGGTCGCAGCCCTCGGCCCTCGCGATCTCACGGGCCCGGCGCAGCACCGTCGGCTCCGGGAGCATCAGCGACGTCGGGTGCCGCACCACCGGGAAGGGCTGCTCAGCGTCGAAATCCGCATCGCCCTTCCACCTGGGGGCGTAGACGACGACCGAACCCTCCGGCTGGCGGACCAGCACCCCATGGACGAAGGCCTGGATCCCGCCGGCCCGCGGGGGGAAGTCGTTGGTCACGCAGAGCACACGCATGCGCACATCTTGGCCCACGCGCACCCCCGACGGCGTCCGTCAGGCTGAGGCGACACCCCGAACGGGGTCCCTCGGCCCGGCCGAGCCGCCCGGGACCATCCGCAGGGGTGGCACCAGCCCTCCGTCGGCGAGCACTGCCAGCGCACTCTGCTCAGCCGACCCCAACCCCCCAGGTGGACCCAGCAGGAACGTCACCACGCAGTCGTCGCACGCCAGATCCCGCATCTGGCACCCGTCGCAATCGATGATCATTCAAACCCCTCCCTCACCCCCGGCTGTTCTGCCGACGACGCTACGAGGGGGGTCTGACAATGCCTGGGCGTGGCCGCCTCGGGCACCGGGCAACGCCAGCGAGACGACCACGAGGGCACCGGCCAGCCAGAACTGGTTGTAGAACGCCTGCTTGTTCACCAGGTTGGCCACGAGGAGCAGCAGGGCCAGCCAGCGCAGCACCTCACCCAGGCTCGGCTGGCGCCGGTGGACGACCAGGATGACCGCGACCAGCGTCGCAAGCACGACCAGGCCGGTGAGCCAGAACGGGAGGGTCACCCCGAACACGTTGAGGGCCAGCAGGTAGAGGGTGTTCGCGAACAGGATCGCGTGGAACGACACGAGGAGGGTGACCGTGTCGTGCAGGAAGTCCTGGGGGCCGGCGAGGAACCACGGCGCGATCAGCAGGCCCGTCAGCGCTCCCGTGGCCAGCGTGCGCCACACGCCGAACGGCCGCCAGACCAGCAGGACCGGCAGGAGCAGCGCCAGGTGCTGCTTGCTGGCGCAGGCCAGCGCCAGCGGGACCACGGCCCACCACGCCCGGTCGCGGTCCACCAGCACTGCCCACCACACGACCCCGGCGAGCAGCAACGGCTCGGTCCACGACTGGTCCACCTGGGTCAGCGTGCCCGGGGCGAACAGGATCAGGGCGGTGACGGCCGCCGCCCGCCACCGTGGGCCGGGTCCGCCGTGTGCCTCCACCGCCTCCAGCGCACCACGACCGGCTCGTGTTCCAGCGGCAAGCGCCCAGATGCCCACCACGGCCACGACGCTCCAGGCCATCAACGCCCACCGGACATCCCCGGCCAACCAGCGACCGGGCGCCAGGAGGACGGCGGTCCACGGCAGGTACGTGAACGCGTCGGCCACGCCCGGGGAGCCCGTCCACGTCACCTCGTAGAAGCTCACCCCACGGGCCAGCGCATCGCTGGCCTGCTGCAGGGTCACCCAGACATCGATCCTCGGCGCGGGGTCATTGAGGATGGCGACGGTTGCCACCACGAGGAATCCGGCGAGGCTCACCAGCGCGGCGGCCCCCGCGTGGCCCTCGCGCCCGGACCAGAGCAGTGCCGCGACCACCAGCGGAACTGTCATCAGGACTGCCCGCGCCACGGCCAGTCCCGTGCCGTCGAGGTAGGAGAACAGCGGCACGAGCAGCGTGGCCAGGGCACTTCCGCCCAGCATCAGGGCCATGGCCTGGGGCGTCAGCACCACACGCGCCCGGCGCCACTGCCACACCGTCAGGGCCACCGCCGACATTGTCAGGACGGCGACGATGGGCACCTTGAAGCGCACCACACTCCACTGCAGGGCCGCGAAGAAGGCGAGCCAGGCGACCGCGAAGGCCAGCGCTCGGGTGCGGTCGGCGCGGCGTGGCATCAGCTGTCGGGCCGGGCCACGACCTCGATCGCCGCACCACTGCCGCACCAGCGGCAGCTGACCGACTCCAGGGCATCGCTGAGGACCTCGACGGACTCCACGGTCGGCTGCCCCGCGAGGTCGACATGCCAGAACTCACGGGTGCGCGCCTGGCGCACCACGTCGAAGCGGGTCAGGTTCCCGCACTGGGCGCACCGCCAGCGACTGGCGGCATCAGGGACAGTGAGTTCGGTCATGGGATCGGCTCCTGGGTCGGCCCGACGGGCAGCTCGCGCGGCGGGGTGATGACCCGAAAGCCTACCCGCCCCGGCGTGGGACCCACGTCGATGTCGGAGGGCGCACCTACCGTGGGGGCCATGAGCGCGGCCACCCAGTTGACCTTCGACGACCTGGGCCCTGGGTTGAACCAGGTGACCTTCGTCGTGGTCGACCTGGAGACCGACGGGGGCAGCCCCCAGGGCGCGGGGATCACCGAGATCGGGGCCGTCAAGGTCCGCGGTGGGGAGGTGGTCGGGCAGTTCCAGACGCTGGTGCACCTCGGCCGCCCGCTCCCGCCCTTCATCCGCGCCCTGACCGGCATCACCGACGACATGCTGCTCAGCGCGCCACCGCTGTCAGCCGCCCTTGCTGCGTTCCTGGAGTTCGCCCACGGGGCGGTCCTGGTGGCCCACAACGCGCCCTACGACGTCAGCTTCCTCAAGGGCGCCTGCGAGCGCCTGGACATGCCGTGGCCCGATCCCCCCGTGGTGGACACAGCCCGGCTGGCGCGTCATGTCCTGACCCGCGACGAGGTCCCCAACTGCAAGCTGGGCACACTCGCCCGGCACTTCCGGACCGAGGTGACCCCCAATCACCGCGCCCTGGCAGATGCGCAGGCGACCGTGGATGTCCTGCACGGGCTGATGGAGCGGGTCGGCAATCTCGGGGTGCACACCCTCACGGAGCTGCAGGGGTACAGCAGCCGCGTCCCCGATGCCCGGCGGCGCAAACGCGGCCTGGCCGACGGCCTGCCCGACGGACCGGGGGTCTACGTCTTCGAGGACTCCCAGGGTGCCGCGCTCTACGTCGGGACGTCCCGCTCGATCCGCCGGCGGGTCCTGAGCTACTTCACAGCGGCCGAGCAGCGCCGCCGGATGACCGAGATGGTGGGCCTGGCGGCCAAGGTCGTCGCCGTGCCGTGCGCCACGCCCCTGGAGGCCCAGGTGCGCGAGTTGCGCACCATCGCCGCCCGGGCGCCACGGTACAACCGGCGCTCGACCCGGCCCCAGAACGCCGTCTGGCTCAAGCTGACCGTGGAGCGATTCCCCCGGGTCAGCGTGGTGAGCAAGGTCCGTGACGACGTCGAACGAGGTGCGCGCTACATCGGGCCCTACACCAGCCGGCGCACCGCTGAGTCGGCCGCGGAGGCACTCGCGGAGGCACTCCCGCTGCGCACGTGCTCCCAAGCCCTGTCCAGCAGGCCCAAAGCCTCTGCGTGCGTCCTGGCCGACCTTGGCCGGTGCCCGGCGCCCTGCGTCGGGGCCGTGACATCCGAGGAGTACGCCGCCATCGTCGCGCGGGCGCAACTCGTGCTCGGCAGCGACCCCGCGGAGGTCGTGGACACCCTGAGCGCCCGCATGGACGTCCTCGCCGGTCAGGAGCGCTACGAGGAGGCCGCCGCCTGGCGCGATCGCCTGAACGCCCTGCTGCGCGGCGTCGACACCGCCACCACCAGCGACGTCCTCGGGCAGACCCACCAGATCGTCGCCGCCCGGCCCACCGACGACCGCGGGTGGGAGGTCCACGTCATCCGCCACGGGAGGCTCGCGGCGGCCGGGGTGATCCCGGCAGGCGTCGACCCGACCGGTCCGCTCGCGGCGATCCTTGCCGCCGCGGAGGAGGTGGCTGCACCCCTGCGGCCCACCTCAGCCGCGCTGCCGGAGGAGACCCAGATCCTGGCCCGCTGGCTCTTCTCCCCCGGCGTACGACTGGTCAACCACGACGGACCGCCCCTGGCCCTCCCGCTGCGCGGGGCCGCCTCGCGCCGGGATGCCTTCGAGGTGGACCTGCGCGACCCCGTCCTCGGCCTGATCCGCTGATCCGATCTCCGGACAAGGACGACGGCCCCGGCTGGCTTGCCTTCGTTGCCGGTGGCGGCCATACGATTCCTGATCCCGCGGCTGATCGTCGCCGGACACGCCGACGCCCGCGGAGGCGACTCCAGGTCGCACGCCGCGGGCGTCGGGCATGGTCAGTGCTGGTGCTCGGCGATCTCGGCCGCAGCAGCGGAGCCGGACTCGACCGCCTCGTGCAGCTCGTGGTCGATGTGGACAGCAGCGCTCGCCAGCTCCTCGTCGGTCGGCAGGGGGACATTGTCGGCGTAGAAGAACCGCGACCAGCGCGACCGGCGCTTCTGGCGTCGGCTCGCAGGGTTCGCCACGCCGTTCTCGTCGACGGCCTCGGGCAGCGCCAGCGGCTCGACGTCGGTCTTCGACAGGATCTTCGCCCGGTACTCCTCGTCCACGGGCTCGTGGATCTCGAGGAACTCCCCGCTGGGCAGGCGCAGCACCCGACCGGTCTCCCGGCCGTGCAGGAGCAGGTCGCGGTCCCGGCGCTGGAGCGACAGGGCCATCCGCTTGGCGACGATGAACGCCACGACCGGTCCCACGAAGAGAAGGACCTGCAGGATGCGGATCATCGTGTTGAAGCTCAGGTCGAAGTTGTAGGCGATGATGTCGTTGCCGCCGCCGATCATGAGCACGATGTAGAAGGTCAGCATCGCCGCGCCGATGGCGGTGCGCGTGGGGGCGTTGCGCGGGCGGTCGAGCAGGTGGTGCTCACGGTTGTCCTTGCCCGTGGCGTAGCGCTCGATCCACGGATAGGCCCCGACCAGCAGCAGCAGGACGGGCGCAAGGACCATCGCCGGGATGATCAGGTTCAGGCTCAGCGTGTGCCCGAACTGGGTGATCTCGATCGGTGGCATCAGCCGCAGGGCGCCGTCGAGGAAGCCGACGTACCAGTCGGGCTGCGAGCCGGCGGTCACCTGATCGGGGATGTAGGGACCGTAGGCCCAGATCGGGTTGATCTGGAACAGCCCCGCCAGCGCCACGATGGTGCCGAAGACGACGAAGAAGAACCCGCCGGCCTTGGCCATGTACACCGGCATGAGCGGGTAGCCCACAACGTTGTCGTTGGTGCGCCCCGGGCCGGGGAACTGCGTGTGCTTCTGGTACCAGACCATCATGAGGTGGGCGGTGACCAGGCCGAGGATCAGGCCGGGCACCAGCAGGATGTGGATTCCGTACAGCCTCGGGATGAAGGCCGTGCCCGGGAACTCGCCGTCGAAGAGCAGGAACGAGAACCAGGTGCCGATCACCGGGGAGGCCTGGATGATGCCCTGGGTGATCCGCAGGCCGGTGCCTGACAGCAGGTCGTCGGGGAGCGAGTAGCCGGAGAACCCGGCGGCGATGGCCAGGAGGAACAGCACCACGCCGATGACCCAGTTGAGCTCGCGGGGCTTGCGGAAGGCGCCGGTGAAGAACACCCGCAGGAGGTGGATCGCGATCGCGGCCACGAAGAACAGCGCTGCCATGTGGTGGATCTGGCGGATCAGCAGACCGCCGCGGACGTCGAAGGAGATGTCCAGGGTCGAGGCCATGGCCTCACTCATCTTCACGCCCTTCAGGGGGGCGTAGGAGCCGTCGTAGACGACCTCGATCATCGACGGCTTGAACCACAGGGTGAGGTACACGCCGGTGAGCAGGATGACGATGAACGAGTACAGCGCGATCTCACCGAGCATGAACGACCAGTGGTCCGGGAAGACCTTGTTCAGGCTGCGCCGGATGAAGCTCGAGTTGCCGAGGCGGTCATCGACCCAGCCCGCGCCCTTGCCCCCGGTCTCGTACACCACACTCATGAGCGCTCCCAGAAACTCGGTCCGACGGGCTGCTGGAAGTCACTGACGGCCACCAGGTAACCCTCGTCATCCACGGTGATCGGCAGCTGCGGCATCTGTCGGGCCGCGGGGCCGAACACCACGTTGCCCGAATCCGCCAGGTCGAAGGTCGACTGATGGCACGGACACAGCAAATGGTGCGTCCGCTGCTCGTAGAGCGCAATCGGACAGCCCACGTGGGTGCAGATCTTCGAGTAGGCCAGGATCCCCTGGTAGTCCCACGCCTCACCCTGCTGGGAGACGATCTCGTCGGGGACCATCCGCACGAGGATGATCGCAGCCTTCGCCCGTGCGTTGAGGTTGCCGGTCTCCTCCTCGACCTCGTTGAGGTTGGCGGGAACGGCTGCGACCAGGCCACCGACGGGGACGTCCTCCGGCTTGAGGGGGTTCAGCTCGACGTCGGTGACGATGCGCACGCCCGTGCCCCAGATGGTCCGCTCCAGCTGCTCGGCGGGGCTCGGGGCTCCCTTGGGTGCGGTGTACAGGTCGCGCAGGACGATCACGAGTGGGAGCGGGAGCACGAGCATCGCGCCGATCAGCGTGCGCCGGATGATCGGCCTCTGGGCGAAGCCGGAGTCGGCCAACCCACGGTCGAACGCCTCGACAGCGGCCTGTCGCTCCTCAGGTGCCGAGCGCATCTCGTGGCGCATCGCCACGACCTCGTTGCCTGGCATCAGCTTGCGCGCCCAGTGGATGGCGCCGAGGCCGATGAGCAGGATGCCCAGGCCCAGGCTCAGCCCGAGGGCGACGTTCAGGGCCCCGATCGGGCCCAGGAACGGGATCACGACCCCGGCGTCGACCGGGATCACGACGTAGGCGACGACGGACGCCAGGATCAGCACTGCAGCCAGGACGAACAGGGTGGCCACCTGGCGCTCCGCGCGCTTGGCCGCCCGCGGGTCCACGTCCGTGCGCCGTGGATGGTGGGCGACGGTCGCCGTGACGAAGTCCGGCTCGGTCTCGGTCGAGTCGCTCATCGCAGCTTGGCTCCGATCCAGACGGCGAACCCGGCCATCACACCGAGTGCGAGGGTGAACAGGAGGGCACCCTCAGTGACGGGGCCGAACGATCCGAGGGCCCACCCGCCGGGCTGGGTCTGGGTCTGCAGGTGCGCGACGTACTTGAGGATGTCCTGCTTCTCCGACGGGCTGACGGTTCCGTTGCCGAACACCGGCATGTTCTGCGGCCCGGTCAGCATGGCCTCGTACACCTGCTGGGGCGTGGCCTCCATCAGGCTTGGGGCGTACTTGCCCTGAGTCAGCGCCGCGCCCTTGCCGGCGAAGTTGTGGCACTGGGCGCAGTTGGTGCGGAAGAGCTCCCCGCCGACAGCGAGGTCGGCGTTGGTGGTGTCGAGCTCCTCAGCCGTCGGAATCGCCGGGCCGGGGCCCAGGGTGGCGACGTACGCAGCCAGCGCTGCGGTCTGCGCCTCGGTGTAGGTGGGGTCCTTGCGCTCGACCTGGACGGCAGGGGCAGCCAGGGGCATGCGACCGGTGGACACCTGGAAGTGCACTGCAGCGGCACCCGCACCGATCAGGCTCGGCGCGACGGTCGTGCCCTCGGCGTTCAGGCCGTGGCAGGACGCGCACCCCTCGAGGTAGAGCGCCTTGCCCTCCTCCACGGCGGTCTCGCTGTGCGGGGCTCCAGCGGCACGGGCTGCGGTGCTCGTGTTCACGAGCGCGTAGATCGTGCCGATGATCGCGAGTGCGCCGAGCAGCAGCAGCATGAGCGCTGCCGGGTGCCTGCGTCGGGCTACTTGAGTGTTCACTGGCCTACCTCTGCAGGGATCGGATTGCCGGGGCGGGGACGAGGGTCGGGTGCTACTGGAGGACGTAGATCGTGAAGAACAGGGCGATCCAGACGACGTCGACGAAGTGCCAGTAGTAGCTGGTCACGATGGCCGCCGTCGCCTGCTCGTGGCCGTACCGCCGTGAGGCGTAGGACCGGGCCAGCACGAACAGGAAGGCCACCAGTCCGGCGACCACGTGCAGGCCGTGGAACCCGGTGGTCAGGTAGAACGCCGATCCGTACGCCGAGGACGAGAGCGTCAGCCCCTCGACCTGGATCAGGTGGGCGTACTCGAAGACCTGGCCGCCGATGAAGATCGCGCCCAGGACGAAGGTGAGCATGTACCAGCGCTGCATGCGGTGGATGTCACCCCGCTCGGCCGCCAGGACACCCATCTGACAGGTCACGCTCGAGGAGACCAGGATCAGGGTGTTCACGGTCGCGAAGCCCACGTTGAGGAACTGCGTCTGCTCGGCCCACACCTCGGGGTTCGTGGAGCGCAGCGTGAAGTACATCGCGAAGAGCCCAGCGAAGAACATCAGCTCGCTGGACAGCCAGATGATCGTGCCCACGGCCACCTTGTTGGGGTGGGTCGGATGGGCACCGGGGTGCGCGGAGGTCACAACGGTTGTCGAAGCCACGCGCGCAGTCTGTCAGATCTGTCCCGGAGTTCCCACCCGGACCCCGGTCCGGGTGGCGGCGTGTCCTGCCCTGCTCCTGCCCGCCCACTGCCCGACCAAGTAGCATCCCCCCAGACGCAACCCACAGGAGTCCCCATGCCCAGCCCCCAGGCCCCCCCATCGCTGCGGGTCATGGTCTACAGCGACGACCTCACCGTCCGACGCGCCGTGATCAACGCCCTGGGCACGCGCCCCGATCCGGACCTGCCCGATCTGGAGTTCGTCGAGGTCGCCACCGGCCCGGTCGTGCTGCGCACCGCGGATGCCGGCGGCCTGGCCCTGATGATCCTCGACGGTGAGGCCACCCCGACCGGGGGCCTCGGGCTGACCCGCCAGCTCAAGGACGAGATCCACCGCTGCCCGCCCATCCTGGTGCTCACCGGCCGCCCTCAGGACGCGTGGTTGGCCACGTGGTCGAGGGCCGACGCCGTTGTGGGCCACCCGATCGACCCGGGCCAGCTGGCCGAGGCCGTCTCCGGCCTGCTGCGCACCCGGCTCCCGGCGACCACGCGCCCGTGAACGAGGCGCCGCTGACCGACTGGGTCGACGTCCTCGAGGCGCTGCTGGCCGGTGAGGACCTCAACGCCCCCACCACCACGTGGGTGATGGCCGAGATGCTCACCGGGTCCGCTCCCCCCGCCAACACGGCCGCGTTCCTCGTGGCCCTGCGCGCCAAGGGCGAGACCGCCCGCGAGGTGTCCGGCCTGGTCACCGGCATGATGAACGCCAGCGTGCCGCTGGACATCGAGGGTCCGGTGGTGGACACGTGCGGCACGGGCGGCGACCGATCGCACACGGTCAACATCTCGACGATGGCAGCCGTCGTCGCAGCAGCTGCGGGGGCCAGGGTCGCCAAGCACGGGAACCGGGCCGCCTCCTCCCAGAGCGGGTCGGCCGACATGCTCGAGGCCCTCGGCGTGGTGATCGACCTGCCCGCAGCCGCTGCGGCCGAGGCCGGCCGGCTGCTGGGCATCACGTTCTGCTTCGCCCCGGTCTTCCACCCGGCCATGCGCCACATCGGGCCGATCCGCCGTGAGCTGGGCATCCGCACGGTGTTCAACGTCCTGGGCCCCCTGGCCAACCCCGCGCACCCCGCCGCCCAGGTCCTCGGCGTGCCCACCGAGGCGATCGGCGACCTCATGTCCGGCGTGCTGGCAGCACGGGGCACCAAGGCCCTGGTCGTCCATGGCGATGATGGCCTCGACGAGCTCACGGTCTACGCAACCTCCACCGTCTGGGACCTCACGGGCGACGAGCCCCGACGAGTCACCCTCGACCCGACCGTCCTCGGGATCCCGGTTCCGGCCCCTGACGCCCTGCGCGGCGGATCGGCCCAGCGCAACGCCACGGTGTTCCGCACACTGCTGGACAACCCCGATGATCCGGCTGTCGCAGGGATCCGCGACGCCGTCTGCCTCAACGCCGCCGCGGCCCTGGTGGCCTACGCGGCGGCTGGGGGCAGCCTCCCGGTCACCATCCCGGAGGCGACGACCGACCTCGCCACCCGGATGACCGCAGCCCTGCCCGCTGCCCGCGAGGCCCTCTCATCCGGCGCCGCACGCGCCCTGCTCGACCAGTGGATCAGCACCAGCCAGGACCTGCAGCCGTAGGAGGCGACGATGGCCAAGTCCTCCCGGCAGCGCGTCATGCCCCGCACGCCGCAGGACCGCCCGCCCGCGCCCCCGCAGTCCGCCCCTCCCGCGGCGCCCGCCGCTGTCCCGAATGGCCGCCCGTCGAGCGCGTCCGCCCCACCGAGGCCCACCACCCGGACCCGCCCGGTGGAGCCGGAGTACCTGATCGCGGGCACCGGCTGCACCGCGGGTCACGTCCGTGGACAGGAGCTCGACGCTGGGCGCCTGGGGACAGTGCCGAGCAGGAAGCGGGCACGGATCGGCTTCGGGTTGGTCGTGTGGTGCGTGGCCGGGCTGGCGTTCCTCGCAGCCGCGGGGATCACGACGTGGACGTGGTCCACGGTCGGCGCCCAGGTCGCCGTGCTCTGGTTGGCCTTCGCGGCCTTCGCGGTGCGCACGTCCGGGCATCGCAAGCGTTGCTGGCGCACCCGCACGTGGCGGCACGCGTGGGGCGGCCTGGCCCCCGGGTCAGGCTGACGGACCGGTCAGAACTGGCGCTTGGGGCCCTGGTAGTACTCGAACACCCAGTAGGCCGACGACATGATCACCAGCACCGCACCCGCGGCCACGATCCATGCGGCGAATGCCAGGCCGGCGAAGGTGATCGCCGCCGAGGCACCCACCAGGAGCGGGGCCCAGGAGTGCGGGCTGAAGAACCCGTAGTCCGGGTCGGCATCCCAGATCTCGGCGTCCGGGAGGTCGTCGGGCTGGTCGGGCAGCCGCTTGGCGGTGACCACCAGGTAGAAGCCGATCATCGCCGACAGGGCCCCGGTGAGGAACAGCGCGACCGTTCCGGCCTCGTCGTGGGACATGATCCAGTAGAAGGCGGTGACGAGCCAGTAGAAGACCGCCCCCCCGATGAAGAGCTTGCCTGCGAGCTTCACGAGATCTCCCCCTTGGCCTGCCCAGCACCCTGGGCCTCGAGCGAGGCGAGGTAGCCCACGGAGTCCCAGTCTGCGAGCTCCGGGTGGTGCAGGTCGAACGCCGGGCGCTCGGAGCGGATCCGGGGCAGCGACACGAAGTTGTGGCGGGGCGGCGGGCACGACGTCGCCCACTCCAGCGAGCCGCCATATCCCCACGGATCATCGACGTTGACCATCGGGGCGAATCGCGTGGTCACGTAGAAGTTGTACAGGTAGACCAGGGTCGAGATGCCCAGGATCAGCGCGAAGGCTGAGGAGATCTCGTTCTCCAGGGTGAAGCCGTCACCGGGCAGGTAGTCGCCGTAGCGGCGGGGCATGCCCTCGACGCCCAGCCAGTGCTGGACGAGGAAGGTCCCGTTGAAGCCGATGAAGGTCAGCCAGAAGTGCCACTTGCCCAAGGTCTCGTTGAGCATCTTGCCGGTGAACTTGGGCCACCAGAAGTAGAAGCCGGCGAACATCGCGAAGACGACGGTGCCGAAGACCGTGTAGTGGAAGTGCGCCACCACGAAGTACGAGTCCGACACATGGAAGTCCAACGGCGGCGAGGCCAGGATGACGCCGGTGAGGCCGCCGAAGAGGAACGTGATGAGGAATCCGACGGCGAACAGCATGGGGGTCTCGAAGGTCAGCGACCCACCCCACATGGTGCCGATCCAGTTGAAGAACTTCACGCCGGTGGGCACCGCGATGAGCATCGTCATCAGGGCGAAGTAGGGCAGGCTGATCGCGCCGGTGACGTACATGTGGTGGGCCCACACGGCCATCGACAGCGCGGCGATCGCGATCGTGGCGAACACGAGGCCCTTGTACCCGAAGATCGGCTTGCGGCTGAAGGCCGGCAGGATCTCGGAGATCACCCCGAAGAACGGCAGGGCCAGGACGTAGACCTCAGGATGGCCGAAGAACCAGAACAGGTGCTGGAAGAGGATCGCGCCGCCGTTCTCCGGCAGGAAGACCACCGAGCCGAACTTCCGGTCGATCTCGAGCACCACGAGGGTGGCGGCCAGGACCGGGAAGACCATGAGGATCAGCACCGAGGTCAGCAGCACGTTCCAGGTGAAGATCGGCATCCGGAACATGGTCATGCCCGGGGCGCGCATCGTCAGGATCGTGGTGACGAAGTTCACAGCGCCCAGGATGGTGCCGACGCCGCCGAGGGCGAAGCCGAGGATCCAGAGGTCCGAGCCGATGCTCGGGGAGAACTCGGCGCCCGACAGCGGGGTGTAGAGGAACCAGCCGAAGGCGGCGGCCCCGCCCGGGGTCAGGAAGCCGAACAGCACGATCAGGCCGCCGAAGAAGTACATCCAGTAGCCGAGCATGTTCAGCCGGGGGAAGGCCACATCCGGGGAGCCGATCTGCAGCGGCATGAGGAAGTTGGCGAAGCCCACGAACAGCGCGGTCGCGAACAGCAGGAGCATGATCGAGCCGTGCATCGTGAACAGCTGGTTGTACTGCTCCAGGGTCACGATCTGCAGGCCCGGGCGGGCCAGCTCGGCCCGGATGATCAGTGCCATGGCGCCGGCGAGCATGAAGAACGTGAACGACGTCGTCATGTAGAGCCGGCCGATGGTCTTGTGGTCGGTCGTCGTGATGATCGAGACGATCTTCTGGCCGAGCGACCGCTCACGCCGTTCGGGTGCGGCGCCCACCTCTGCGGGACGGTCATTGAGAAGCGTCACAGCGTGCCCTCCGGCTCGTAGCGATCGGACTCCCAGTAGCGCTCCCCATCACGGGAGATGCGATCAGTCTCGATGGAGCCGACCTGGCCCTTGGCCTTCAGCTCGGCCATGTGCCGGTCGTACTCCGCACGCTCCACCACCTTCACGGTGAACAGCATCCGGGAGTGGTCGACGCCGCACAACTCGGCGCATCGGCCCGCGTAGGTGCCCACCTTGTTGGGGGTCACCTCGAACTTGTTCAGCCGGTCGGGGAACACGTCCATCTTCATGAGGAACGCGGGGATCCAGAACGAGTGGATGACGTCCGGGCTCTGGAGCTCGAAGACGACCGACTCATTGACCGGCAGGTACAGCGTGGGCATGTCCTCGACCTCGGCGGTGCCCACGTCGTAGACATCGTCCTCGACGTAGTTGAACGCCCAGCTCCAGCGGAAGCCGACCACGCCGACCGTGTTGTCCGGGTTGTCCGAGACCTTGGTGAGCTCGATCTGGTCACGCGCCGTGAAGAAGAACATCCCCATGATCATGACCAGCGGGACGATCGTGTACATGACCTCCAGCGGCACGTTGTACCGCGTCTGCTTCGGCATGGGATCGCCGTCCTTGCGGCGGAAGCGCACGGCCGCATAGAGGATCAGTCCCGCGGTCAGGAGGCCCACGACGGCCACAGCCACCCACGCCCCGAACCAGAGGCTCTCGATGATCGGTGCCTGCTCGGTGGCGCCGTCGGGGGCGTTCATGGACAGCGCCTCCTGGGCGCTGCACCCGGACGCCAGCAGGGCGACGGCGGCGACTCCTGCCCCGGCCCCCCACCGGCGCATCGACCGGGAACGGCCGGTGCGATCTGCTACCACGTCTGGTGATCCCCTCGGTGTGATTCGGGTGTGATTCGGGTGATTCCGCGCTGTGCGGGTACACCGCGCCTACGACGCTGAACGGGTGGAGACTAGCGCAGGAACCGGCCGACGTGCCACGGGGGTCACCGATACCGTGTACGGCATGTCGCGGTCATTCGATGCCGCCTCGGGGCTGCCCCTGGGGCCTGAGGCACGACGCGCACTCGATGCCGCACTCGACCACGGGTGGGCCGATCCGGTGCGCCTGCACCGCGACGGGCGCGTCGCCCGGCAGCTGCTCGATGCCGCCCGGGCGTCGGTGGCCACCTGCCTCGGGGCACTGCCCCAGGAGGTCACCTTCACCGGGTCGGGCACCCAGGCCCTGCACGCGGGCCTCCTCGGGCTCGCCCGGGGTCGCCGGAAGGTGGGAACGGCCGTCGTGGCCAGCGCGGTCGAGCACTCCGCCGTGCTGCGGGCCGCCGACTGGGTGCTGCCCGGCCAGGACCCCGTCCTCGTGGAGGTCAACCCTCAGGCTGAGGTTGAGGTCAAGGCCTTCCGCAAGGCGCTGCGTTCCCCTGGCGTCGCGCTCGCGGCCGTCCAGCACGTGAACCACGAGGTGGGGGCGATCCAGCCGCTGGATCAGCTCCACGAGATCGCCCGGGCTGCCGGGGTGCCACTCCTGGTCGACGCGTGCGCGGCGCTGGGTTCCCTCCCGGTGACCCCGCACTGGGACGTGCTGGCGGGAAGCGCCCACAAGTGGGGCGGACCCGCCGGCGTGGGGATCCTCGCCGTGCGCACCGGGGTGCGCTGGCGCAGCCCGATGCCCACGGACGAGGCCGGGCGCTGGGCTGGGTTCCCGGACGTGCCCGGCGCGGTTGCCGCGGCAACGGCGCTCGAGGTGGCCACCGCGTCCCTGGGCCAGACGTCGGTGCACCGCGCACGGCTGCTCGCGATGCTGCGCGAGCGGGTGCCGGACCTCGCCCCGGACGTCCTGGCGCTGGGGCGGCCGGACTCCGCGCCGCACATCGTCTGCTTCACGGTCCTCTACGCCGACGGCGAGGTGCTCGTCACCGAGTTGGACCGGGCCGGGTTCGCCGTCAGCTCGGGCTCGGCGTGCACCGCGGACACCCGCCGGCCCAGCCACGTCCTTGCGGCCATGGGTGCCATCACCCACGGGAACCTGCGCGTGAGCCTGCCTCCGGATGCCACCAGGGACGACGTGGCCGGGTTCCTTGCCGCGCTGCCCGCGGCCATCGCCGCAGCCCGGGCCTCCGCAGACCGGGCCAGCTCGTGACTGCGCCCCAGGCCACGGTCGAGGCTCGGGGCGTGCTCTGCCCGGTCCCGATCATCAGGCTGGCCCGAGCAGCCGCCCCGCTACCGCCGGGCAGCCTCGTCGAGCTGCTCACCGACGACCCGGCAGCCGAGTACGACGTCCCGGCGTGGTGCCGGCTGCGGGGGCACGAGTTGGTCCTGACGGAGCCACTGGGGCCGCACGTCCCGGTCGAGCCGACCGCGGATCCCACCGGTCCGGAGCCGCACTCCCCCAACCGGAGCCCCGGTCAGGCCGTGCGCCACCTGATCCGGCTCGGCGGCGCCGTCGGGTCCGCCTGACCGACCGGACCGGGTTGGTCGGTCAGCAGCGACTCGCAGGCCAGGGCACCGGGCAGGGCCCGCAGGTAGACGGCGCGGGGCACCTCGACGGCGCCGAGGGAGGCCAGGTGCTCGGTGCACCACTGGACGTCGATGATCCGGCGGGGGTCGCCGTCGGCGGCCAACAGGTCGCTCAGGGCCACCACCGCCACCTTCGAGGCGTCAGTGCGCACGTGGAACTTCGACTCGGCGGCGAACAGCCCACCCACCTCGACGCCGAACAGGCCGCCCGCCAGGCGACCATCGGCCCCCCACACCTCGATCGAGTGCGCCCAGCCCAACCGGTGCAGCTCGAGGTAGGAGTCCCGATAGCCGCCGGTGATCCACCCGTGCGGCCGCTGCGGATCGGCGCAGGCATCCACGACCTCGGCGAACGCCCGGTCCCGGCTGACCTCGAACCGGGACAGGGCCCGGCGCAGGGATCTCGCCACGTGCACGCGTCCCGGCAGCAGGACGCCGCGGGGGTCCGGGGACCACCAGCCGAGCTCGCGACCGTCGGGCATCGCGAAGAGCCCGCTGCGGTAGCCCGCCAGCAGCATCCCGGGCGAGAGATCGGCCCCGAGGGCCACCAGCTCCTGGCCCTCGGGCATGTCATGCAGGTCAGGCAGTGCCCACCGAGGCGCGTCGGGCTCGACGGGCATGGGCGTGGGTCAGGGCCGGGCCAGGCTGATGTGGGCGCCGATCTCCTCGGCCGCCTGGTCGCCGTAGGCCTCCCGGATCCGCAGCAGGAACGACCTGCGCGCCAGCTCGTACTCCTGGGTCCCGATGCTCTCGATGACATGGGTGGCCAGCAGCGAGCCCACCTGGGCGCATCGCTGCAGGGGCAGGCCCCAGGCCAGCCCCGCGAGGAAGCCGGCACGGAACGCGTCCCCCACGCCCGTCGGGTCGGCCTTGTGGGTCTCCTTGGGCGTGGGCACCTGGATCATGGCCTCGCCCCTGCGCTCGATGCGCACACCATTCGGTCCCAGCGTGGTGACCCGCGTGCCGACCCGATCGAGGATCTCGTCGCTGCTCCACCCGGTCTTCTGCTCGGTGAGGGCGGCCTCGTACTCGTTGGTGAACAGGTAGGCGGCCCCGTCGACGAGCAGGCGGATCTCGTCACCGTGCATGCGCGCGAGCTGCTGGGACGGGTCGGCGGCGAACGGGATGCGCCGATAGCGGCACTCCTCGGTGTGGCGCATCATCGCCTCAGGGTCGTTTGCCCCGATCAGCACCAGGTCCACGTTGCCCACTCGCTCGACGACCGGCCCCAGCTCGATGTCCCGGGCCTCCTGCATGGCCCCGGCGTAGAACGTCGCGATCTGGTTGGCGTGCTCGTCGGTGGTGCACACGAAGCGAGCCGTGTGCCGGACCTCGGAGACGTGCACGGACTCCGTGTCCACGCCATGGCGTGTCAACCACGAGCGGTAGTCGGCGAAATCCGGGCCGACGGCGCCGACGAGGATCGGGTTCTCACCGAGGACGCCCATGCCGAAGGCGATGTTGGCCGCGACCCCGCCCCGGCGGATCTCCAGTTCATCGACGAGGAAGGACAGCGAGATCTTGTCCAGCTTGTCCAGGACGATCGAGTCGGCGAACCGGCCCGGGAACGTCATGAGGTGGTCGGTGGCAATGGAGCCGGTGATGACGATCCGCATGCGTGGGTGACCCCCTGGTCGGTCGTTGACGACGGGGGTGACCCTAGCCGGTCAGGTCAGTGGAACGAGTCACCGCACGCGCAGGAGCCGGTCGCGTTCGGGTTGTCGATCGTGAAGCCCTGCTTCTCGATCGAGTCGACGAAGTCGATCGTGGCGCCCGCAAGGTAGGGGGCGCTCATCCGGTCCGTGACCACCTCGACCCCGCCGAAGTCCTTGCGCACGTCGCCATCGAGGGCACGCTCGTCGAAGAACAACTGGTAGCGCAGGCCCGAGCAGCCACCGGGCTGGACGGCCACGCGCAGCGCGAGGTCGTCGCGACCCTCCGAGTCGAGCAGGGTGCGCACCTTGTCGGCGGCGACCTCGGTCAGCAGGATCCCATCGCTGACGGGAGCGGTGGTCTCGGTGGTGGTCTCGGCGGTCATCGGTGCCCTCCTACTGAGCATCGTGGCGGTCTACATCGGGGCCAACGCGAACATGCTGTGCCGCATTCCCGGTGGACCCATGCTGACACGGTTTGCGCAGTTCGACCAACCGCGCGCCGCCGCACGGGCGCGTCGACCGCTGCGTGACGGCTGCAGGTCAGCGCCTCGACCAGGTCCGGGCGGCGCGCGCGGCGGCGCGGGCCACGCCCTCGCGGTGGGACTCCCCCGGCTCCGCGGCGGCCGGGAACGCGGCGGCCACCCCGGCGGTGATCCACTCGCGCCGGCTCACCTCGACCCGCCCGGCGAGGACCACGACCGGCACCGCGCGCTCGAGGGCGGCCTCCGCGACTCCGGCCACGACCTTGCCGCGCAGGGACTGCCAGTCGAAGGACCCCTCCCCCGTGATGACGAGGTCGACGCCCTCGATGATCCTGGCGATGCCGGCGGCCTCGAGCACGGTGCCGATGCCCGGGACCCGACGGGCGCCGAGCCGGATGAGGGCCGCCCCGAGGCCACCTCCTGCCCCGGCTCCGAGGGCGACGGCGGCCGACCGCCCGTCGGCGGACCGGCCCAGCAGGGCCGCCCAGTGGGTCATCGCCGCCTCGAGCTGCTCCACCTGCTCCTCGGTGGCGCCCTTCTGGGGGGCAAACCCACGGGCCGCCCCACGGGCACCCAGCAGCGGCACGTCGACGTCGGTGGCAACCTCCAGTGTGCACCGGCCGACGACCTCCAGGGCGGGGGCGAGGTCGACCGCTCCCAGGTGGGCCAGCGGGGAGCCACCGTGGGACAGCCCGCCGGGGGGCTCGGAGGTCGCGCCCAGCGCCTCCAGGAGCCCCGCTCCCCCATCGCAGGTGCCGGTCCCCCCAACCCCCAGCACGATCCGGCTGGCTCCACCGGCCAGGGCAGCGAGCATCAGCTCACCGACGCCTCGCGACGTCGTCCTGGTGGGGTCCCGGCGGTCAGTCGGGACCAGGTGCAGCCCTGCCGCGGAGGCGGACTCGATCCACGCCGTGCCGTCCCCGGTCACCAGATAGTCGGCCGTGACCGGACTGCCCAGCGGCCCGGTGACCGACAGCGAACGACGCACCCCGCCGCGCCCGGCCCCGATCGCGTCGAGGAACCCCGGCCCGCCGTCGGACAGGGGGCGCAGCACCACGTCATCGGCCGGCGCGACGCTGGCCCACCCCTCGGCCATCGCCGCTGCGGCCTCCGCGGCCGTGAGCGTGCCGGTGAACGAGTCCGGGCAGATCAGCACCTTCACGAGCCCGAAGTCTGGCATCCGCGCGGGCAGCCCGGCGCGCGACTCTGTGGAACGATGGAGTTACCCCCACGAGGAAGGTCCCGCGATGACCGACACGGCTGCCTGGACCGAGCCGCAACCGACCCCGCTGGCCCTGCTCCTGCTCGGCCAGGGCACCGACCTGGACACGGAGAAGGGCGTGGAGTGCCCCGGTGCGCTCCCGCCAGCCTCCGATCCCGGCCTCGTCGCCCGGGCCCGCACAGCGCGTGCGGCGCTCGGCTCGCGGGCCTACATCCTCGGCCATCACTACCAGCGCGACGAGGTCATCGAGTTCGCCGACGTCACCGGCGACTCGTTCAAGCTCGCCCAGCAGGCCGCGGCGCACCCCGAGGCGGAGTTCATCGTCTTCTGCGGCGTGCACTTCATGGCCGAGAGCGCCGACATCCTGACCACCGACGAGCAGCGGGTGATCCTGCCCGACCTCGCCGCCGGCTGCTCGATGGCCGACATGGCCGAGATCGGACAGGTCGAGGACGCGTGGGAGCGCTTCATCGAGCTCGGGCTGGCCGAGTCGACCATCCCGATCACGTACATGAACTCCACCGCCGCGATCAAGGCATTCACCGGCCGCAACCACGGCACGATCTGCACGTCGAGCAACGCCCGTCAGTCCCTGGAGTGGGCCTTCGAGCGGGGTGAGCGGATCTTCTTCCTGCCTGACCAGCATCTCGGGCGCAACACCGCCGTGCTCGACCTGGGACTGAGCCTGGAGGACTGCGTGGTCTACGACCCGCACAAGCCGGGCGGCGGGTTGACCGACGAGCAGATGCGCGCCTCGAAGGTCGTGCTCTGGCGCGGGCATTGCTCCGTGCACGGCCGGTTCAGCGAGGCCGTCGTCGACGAGGCGCGTGAGCGCATCCCCGGTGTCAACATCCTGGTGCACCCCGAGTGCCGTCACGAGGTGGTCCAGAAGGCCGACTACGTCGGGTCCACCGAATACATCATCAGGGTCCTCGATGCCGCCGAGCCCGGATCGGCCTGGGCGATCGGCACCGAGCTGAACCTCGTGCGCCGACTGGCCAACGCCCATCCGGACAAGCAGGTCACGTTCCTGGATCGCTCGGTCTGCTACTGCTCGACGATGAACCGCATCGACCTCCCCCACCTGGTCTGGGCCCTGGAGAACCTGGTGGCGGGCAACGTCGTCAACCAGATCGTGGTCGACGAGGACACCTCGCACTGGGCCCGGGTGGCCCTCGACCGGATGCTCGCCCTCCCCGGCGTCGGCGCGACCCCGACGCCAGACTGAGCCGCGGTCGTGCGTCACAGCCCCGGGGCGCCCCAGATCGGGAACCAGCGCGTCAGGTCCTTCTCGACCGCCAGCTCGTCGCGGAGCAGGTCCCGGATCTGCAGCTCGAGGACGGTGTCACGGGTCTGGCCGTCCGCCGGGGCGAAGGGGTAGAACGAGCCCTGCTTGAACAGGTAGACCATGGCCAGCGGCCGCCCAGCCGGCCCCACGAACGCGGCGGTCGAGCACAGCAGCTGCGGGCCGAAGCCGCTGTCCTGCAGGGTGAGGTTGACCGCGTGCAGGTGCGTCACCAGCGCGCCGACGTCCGGCGGATCGGTCGAGACGACGAGCCACGTGTAGCCGTACTGGTCGGCGGTGAGCTCCACGGCCGGGTTGCCCGACGCCGCGAGCAGGGCCTCGATCTCGGCCTGGACCTCGGCGAAGGCCCGTCCCTCGGGCACCCGGAACGCGACGGCCCCGGTGCCCGTGGCGTCGAACCCGAGGCTCGCCGAGAGGGTGATGGCCGCCGAGGGCAGACCGAAGATGGCGTCGAGGTCGGGACCGACGGGCTTGCGCCGGCCCATGATCGAGTCGAACAGGCCCATCTACTGGCCCAGCTGGGCGGAGATGCGGGCCAGCTGCTCGAGGCGCTTCTCCAGCGGCGGGTGCGTGGACAGCAGGCTGGCCATCGACTGCTGGCCGCCGAAGGCCGGCGTGATGAAGAAGGCGTTCATCGACTCCTTCGCGCGCAGGTCGCGGGTCGGGATGGCGCCCATGTCACCGCTGATCTTCTGCAGCGCCCGGCCGAGGGAGGCTGGGCGCCCGGTCAGCAGTGCGCCGGCGCGGTCGGCCGAGAGCTCCCGGTAGCGCGAGAGCACGCGGACCAGCAGGAAGCTGATGAGGTACACGAGGATCGACACGACCATGATGATCAGGAACGCGAACGCGCTGTTGCTGTCGCTGTCCCGCCGCCGGGTCAGCCCGCCCCACATCCAGGAGCGCGTGAGGAACCCGGCGAGGACCCCGACGAAGGACGCGACCGTCATCACGAGCACGTCGCGGTGCGCCACGTGGGACAACTCGTGGGAGAGGACCCCCTCGAGCTCCTCGGCGTCCAGCCGCCGCAGCAGCCCGGTGGTCACGCAGACCACGGCGCGCTTGGTGCTGCGGCCGGTCGCGAACGCGTTGGGCATGTCGGTGTCCGCGATGGCCACGGCCGGCTTGGGCATGTCGGCCATCGCGCAGAGCCGGTCGATGATCGCGTGCAGCTGCGGGCGCCTGCTCGGGGGTGACGACCCGGGCAGACATCGAGAACAGGGCCACCCGGTCGGAGAAGTACCACTGGGCCCACGCCGAGCCCACCGGCGATGATCAGCACGAAGTAGAAGTTCATCCCCGCGTAGATCAGCACCGCCATCAGGGCGACGTAGAGCAGGCCGAGGATGAACATCGTCCCGCCCATGCGGGCGGTGAGCCCACGGTCGGGTGCGTACCGGTTTCGCGCCATGGCGAGAGTGCGAGCCTCCCTACAGTCCTACTGGGCGGGCGGGCCGCCGGCGGGGCCGCCGGCGGAACGGGCGGCGCAGGAGGCGCTGCGGGCTCCTCGGCCAGGACGGCCTCGACGACCTCGTCGGCCGGGGCCGCGGCCACCGCGAGGGTCTCGGTGGCCGCACCGGTGACCGCCGCCGGGGGCTCGGCGCCACCGAGCTGGGCCTTCATGGCTGCCAACTCGTTCTCGACCTGGCTGTCCGCGGCCAGGCGCTCGAGCTCCACCGTCAGGGAGTCCTTGCCGCCGGTCGTCTCCAGGGCTCCGGTGGCCATCAGCTCCTCCATCGCCCCGGCACGGGCCTGCATCTGGGCAGTGCGGTCCTCGGCGCGCTGGATGGCCAGGCCCACGTCGCCGAGCTCGCTGGAGATGCCGGTGAACGCCTCGTTGATGCGCACCTGGGCCTCGGCGGCCGAGTAGGTGGCCTTGATGGTCTCCTTCTGCGTTCGGAAGGCCTCCACCTTGGTCTGCAGCTGCTGGGAGGCGACCGTCAGCTTCTGCTCCTGGACGGTCAGCTGCTCGAGCTGCACGTGCAGGTCGGCGATCTGCTGGCTGAGCCCGGACTTGCGGATCAGGGCCTCGCGGGCGAGGTCCTCGCGACCTGCAGCCAGCGCGGCCCGGGCCTGGTCATCGAGCTTGGCCAGCTGCTTGTCGAGGCTGGCGATCTGCAGCTCGACCCGCTTGCGGCTCGTGGCCACGTCAGCCACACCCCGGCGGACCTTCTGCAGCATCTCCAGCTGCTTCTCGTAGGAGTAGTCCAGGGTCTGCGCGGGGTTCTCAGCCTTGTTCATGGCCGCGTTGGCCTTGGAGCTGAAGATCATCTTGAAGCGCTGCCACATTCCGGCCATGGTTCGCTGTCGCTCTCTTCCCAGGCGGCACACCCGCCGACGACCACAAGCCTAACGCCCCACCGGTGGGCACGACGTACCCTTGCTCCGTGAAGTTCCTCTCCCGCAACACCCCCGCCGAGCCCGCCGCTGTCGCGCCAGAGCCCACCACCACGGTCGGCAAGGGGCACCCCACCCCCTCGCGCAAGGAGGCAGAGGCCCAACGCAAGCAGACCCTGAAGGTCTCCTCGGATCCGAAGGCGGCCAAGAAGGAGGCCAAGGCCAGGGCTGCCCAGGAGCGCCAGGAGGCACGGGCCGCCCTGCTCGCCGGCGACGAGAGCGCCCTGCCAGCCCGCGACTCCGGCCCGGTCAAGCGCTTCGTGCGGGACTTCATCGACAGCCGCTGGGCAGCCGCGGAGCTGTTCATGCCGCTGGCGCTGTTGGTCCTGGTCGTGGGGTTCCTGCCCTGGCGCAGTTGGGGGCTGGTCAACGCCCAGGGCTACGTCTCGATGCTCTGGCTGATCCTGACGCTGTTCATCATCGTGGACACCATCGTGCTGATGTTCCGGATGACCCGGGAGCTCAAGAAGCAGTGGCCCGCGGATTCCGACCGCAAGGGCGCGACGTTCTACGGGCTCATGCGCGTGCTGCAGATCCGTCGACTCCGGCTGCCACCCCCGCGCCTGCGTCGCGGTGGGAAGCCCGTACATCCGAAGTAGTCCCGCCCGGGCCTCTGGCGGTGGCCGGTGTCAGTGGGGTGCCCTAGGGTCGGACCCATGGAGCATCGTCGGCTTGGGGCAAGTGGCCTCGTGGATCAGTGAGATCGCGTACGGGAACTGGTTGACGCATGCGTCGCAGGTGGCCGAGGACGACGCCGCGGCGTGCGTCCACGCGGCACTCGACGCCGGGATCACCACCTTCGACACCGCCGACGTCTACGCGCAGACCGGGGCCGAGGCCGTGCTCGGCCGGGCCCTGGCCGGGCAGCGTCGCGAAGGCCTGGAGATCTTCACCAAGGTCTACTGGCCCACGGGTCCGGGGCGCAACGACCGCGGGCTGTCGCGCAAGCACATCATGGAGGCCTGCGAGGGGTCGCTGCGGCGGTTGCAGACCGACCACATCGACCTCTACCAGGCCCATCGGTTCGACCACCACACCCCGCTCGAGGAGACGCTGCGCGCCTTCGACGACCTCGTCCGCGCGGGCAAGGTCCTCTACGTCGGGGTCTCGGAGTGGCGCGCCGAGGAGATCCGCGCCGCGCTCGAGCTCGCCGAGCAGATGGGGCTGGACCGGATCGTGTCCAACCAGCCGCAGTACTCGATGCTGTGGCGGGTCATCGAGGCCGAGGTGGTGCCCGAGTGCGAGGCGGCCGGTATCGGCCAGGTGGTCTGGTCCCCGATGGCCCAGGGCATCCTGACGGGCAAGTACCTGCCCGGACAGCCCGTGCCGGAGGGCTCCCGGGCCACCGACCCCACCGGTTCGGGGTTCGTGTCCCGCTGGTTGCGCGACGACGTGCTCGAGCGGGTGCAGAACCTGCGCCCCCTGGCCGACCAGGCGGGCCTGACGATGGCGCAGATGGCAGTGGCATGGGTCCTGGGCAACCCGAACGTCTCGACCGCGATCGTGGGCGCCTCACGACCCGAGCAGCTCGCCGACTCGGTGCGCGCGAGCGGGGTCGTGCTCGACGCCGACCTGCGCGCGGCCATCGACGACGTGCTGGGCGAGGCGATCGTGCGCGATCCGGCCCGGACCGAGTCCCCCGCCGAGCGACCCTGACGAATCAGCCGAAGGAGGAATCCCATGAGCTGGACCTGGCAGTACCACGCCGCGCAGGGGGCGCCGATCCCCGAGTCCGCTGCCCAGCCGGCAGGTGGTTTCCCGAGCCAGGCCGACGCCGAGACATGGGTCGGCGAGGAGTGGCGCGACCTGGTGGCCGAGGGAATCGACGCCGTCAGCCTGTTCGAGGACGGCAGGCTGGTCTACGGACCGATGAGCCTGCATCCTGCTCAGTGACCCCGCCCGTCTGGGCACCCGGGGCGGTTGAGCCATTCGGGTCAGGGGGTGGGTGCGACCTCGACCTCGGTCCTGGGCGAGCAGTGGGATCCGGCCGGAAGCGTTCGCTGGTAGCCGTAGTCGACGTTCTGGCACACGATCGAATCCGGTTCGGCCTCGACGGGTTCGACACGCGAGGATCCGGCGACCAGAAGGGTCGAGGCAGCAAGGCCGACAGCTGCCAGCGAGACAGTCAACAGAGCCATGGGTCCTCCCGTCGATACCCGGGCCTGCGATCCCGGATGAGGGCAGGCTAACCACCCCCCGTCGGGTCGGAGAAGACCCCCGGGGGCATCAGGGTGCGCCGACCATGCCCCGGGTGAGGCTGGCGACCAGGCGCGCGTAGCTCTCATCGACGTCGATCGGCAGCCCGAAGCCGCCCACAGCCTCGATGCTGACGAAGCCGTGCAGTGCGGCGCGCACGGCACGCGTCGCGTGGATCGCGTCGTCGCCATGCAGGCCGTACCCCGCCAGGATGTCCAGCACGACGGATACGACAGCCTGACTGGCAGCCTCGTCGTCGGCGTCCCCGGGTGCGGGCGCGGCCACCGTTGACTGGTACCGGCCGGGGTGGGCCCGGGCCCACTGCCGATACGCCCCGGCCAGTGCGGCGACTGCGTCGTCCCCGGACCTGCCGACCGCGGCGCGCCCGAGGACGTCGGCAAGCTCCCGCTTGGCGCGCACGGACAGGGCGCGCAGCAGGGCATCGGTGCCATCGATGTGCTTGTAGAGCGAGGGCTGACGTACCCCGAGCCGGCTGGCGAGAGCGGCCAGTGTCAGGGCATCGAGTCCCACCTCATCGCTGAGGGCCTGGGCCTCGTCGATCACGCGCTCGGGGGTCAGCCCGGCCCTAGGCACGCGTCGCCACCCGGGCCAGGAAGGCCAGGATCGACTCGGACGTGATCTCCGGCTGCTGGGACTGCGGGTAGTGGCCCGCGTCGGGCACCATCACCATCTCGCCACCCAGGGCCGTGGCGATCCAGTGGGCCTCAGCAGCAGGATCGGCCCAGTCCGGGTCCAACTCCCCCATGATCACGATGGCCGGAGCACTCACGTCACCCAGGTGCGCCTCGACCGGGGCGTGCGTCGTCTGCCGGGTGGTCTGCCAGAACGCACGGGCGTGTCCGGGCCGGGACAGGCTGTGCGCGATGGCGTCCAGGTGCGCGTCGAAGTCCTCGGGACGCCGGCCGGCACTGAGCGTGGGAAGGTAGGCGATCCAGGCGCGCGCGCCCCACGGGCGGGCCATCGCCAGCCGCAGCATGAGGCGCGTTGCCAGGTTCAGCTCGGGGTCGCGCACGAACGGCCCGACGAGCACCAGCCCACTGACCAGGTCCGGTCGCAGGGCGGCAACGAGGGCTCCCGCACCGGCCCCCATCGAGTTGCCGACCAGGACCGCTGGTCCGCCGAGGTGCTCGATCAACGCGATGAGGTCCCCGGCGGTCGCCTCGTCGCCGTACGCGCCGAACGTGGCGTCGCTGTCCCCGTGGCCGCGCAGGTCCGTGCTGGCGACCCGGTACCCGGCGGCTATCAGCGTGGGGGCGAGGTGCCGGTAGGTGCTGCGCAGGTCCCCCATCCCGGGAACGAGGATGACCAGAGGTCCGGAGCCCTCGACCTCATAGGCGACGCGACCGTCGGGGCGGGCGAGGAACTGGACATTCGTGGTGATCAGCATGCGGCTACTGTACTTAGCCATTTGGCTAATGTCAATAGCCTCAGTCAGTCCCCCGCGAGCCTCCGCTCCAGTCCGTCGAGGATCAGGTCGAGGCCGAACTCGAAGTCCTCGCGCCGGCCGTGGGCCATGACGTGCCCGATGATCTCCACCACGTGCGGGAACTCCTCGGCCGGGATCTGTGGCAGGACCGACGCCGAGACCGCCGAGGATTCCTCGACCTCGAACGGCAGATTCAGCTCCTGGAGGGTGAACCCGTAGAGATGGCTGTCCAGGGCGTTCCAGGCGTCGAGTGCGCCCTCGATGGAGAACCCACCCTCGCGAAGGCGGCCGAGCGTCGCATCCAGGTAGCGCGTCATCCCCGGGCCGATGCTGTAGCGCGAGGTGATCTGCATCGCGGCCCACGGGTGGGCCAGCAGCATCTCGTGGGCCGAGATGCACCGCGCGCGCATGGCGCTGCGCCAATCCGTCCCCGACGGCGGCACCACGATGTCACCCACGACCACGTCGACCATGCCGTCGAGGAGGTCGTCCTTGTTGGCGACGTGGTTGTACAACGACATCGCCTCGACGCCGAGCGCCCGACCGAGCCCACGCATGGTCAGGGAGTCGATCCCACCCTCATCCGCCAGGGAGATCGCCGCACGCAGGACCCGCTCCCGGGTCAGGGCGGCGCGCGCCTGCGCTGGTGGTGCGGTGCCTGTCCTCATCGTGACCTCCTCGATCCGAGGAACATACAACGTAAGCACACGGGCTGGACGCAGCGGCGCGACTCGTGTAACTTACTGCGTAAGCGTACAACGTAAGTACGCACGACGCGGCCCACAGCAGGGGCCCACAGACAAGGAGAACCTATGAAGGCCATCGTCCAGGACACCTACGGAACCGCCGACGTGCTCGAGCTCAGGGACATCGACGTACCCGAGATCGCCGACGACCAGGTGCTGGTGCGCGTTCACGCCGCGGGGGTGGATCGCGGCGTCTGGCACCTGATGGCCGGGCTGCCCTACCCGATCCGCATCGCGGGGTACGGGGTCCGTGCGCCCAAGAACCCGGTCCTGGGCATGGACCTGGCCGGGGTGGTGGAGGCGGTCGGCAGGGATGTGACCCACTTCGCCCCCGGCGACGAGGTGTTCGGCATCGGCAAGGGCACCTTCGCCGAGTACGCCGTCGCCCCGGAGGGCAAGCTCGCACCGAAGCCGGCGAACCTGACCTTCGAACAGGCGGCGGCCATCGCGATCAGCGGCCTGACCGCCCTGCAGGCACTGCGCGACGTGGCCCACGTCCAGGCTGGGCAGAAGGTGCTGGTCATCGGGGCATCGGGCGGGGTGGGCACCTACGCGGTGCAGGTGGCCAAGGCGCTGGGTGCGCATGTGACCGGCGTCGCCAGCACGTCGAAGCTCGACCTGGTCCGGGCAATCGGCGCCGATGAGGTCATCGACTACACGGCCGAGGACTTCGCCGCGGGCGAGCATCGCTACGACGTGATCGTGGACATCGGCGGCAACGCCTCGCTGGCCCGCCTGCGCCGGGCCCTGACTCCCACTGGCACCGTGGCGATCGTGGGCCAGGAGACCGGCGGGCGCTGGCTCGGCGGATTCGACCGCATGCTGCGCGCGCCACTGCTCTCGCCCTTCGTCGGCCAGGACCTGCGATCGGTGACCGCCTCGGAGAACGCCGCGGACATGGTCGTCCTGAAGGACATGATCGAGGCCGGTCAGATCACGCCCGTGATCGAGCGCAGCTACCCGCTGGCCGAGGTCCCCGACGCGATCCGGCACGTCGAGCAGGGCAGGGCCCGGGGCAAGGTCGTGATCACCATCTGAGGCGACAGGGTTCCGCTCGGGCCCCAGCGGGCCCAGCGGGCCGTCATGGAACTGCCACAGGGAACATTCGGCTGGGTCGACCTCATGACCAGCGACGTACCTGCCGCGAAGGCCTCCTACCCGGTCCTCGAGAACGCCGCGGCGCGGGCGAGTTCCTCCTGCGTCGGGCGGATCCCGGTGTAGAGCACGAACTGCTCGGCGGCCTGAAGGGCCTGGACCTCGGCACCGGTGATCACCCTGAGGCCGCGCTCGCGGGCTCGGCGCACGAGGGGGGTCTCGATGGGCATCGCCACGACCTCGAACACGGTCTGGGCCGCGTCGACGACGTCCGGGGCGACGGGCAGCTCCCCCGCGGCCGGCCCGCCGGCCATCCCGACCGGGGTCGCGTTGATCACCAGGGCCGGGCGGTCGGACCCCACCTCGGGGCGCCACGGATAGCCGTACTCCTCGGCCAGGGGCCGACCCGTCGCCTCGTTGCGCGCCACCACGACCCCCGCGTCGAAGCCCGAGTCCCGAAGGGCGGCCACAACGGCACGGGCCATCCCCCCGCTGCCCAGGACCGCGAACGTGAGGTCAGGGGCGACGCCGTGGTCGCGCAGCAGGCTCACGACCGCCACGTAGTCGGTGTTGTACGCCCGCAGGTGCCCCTCGGTGTTGACGATCGTGTTCACCGACGAGATCGCCAGCGCCGAGTCGTCCATGGAGTCGACCAGCGCGATCACGTCCTCCTTGAACGGCATGGACACCCCGCACCCCCGGATGCCCAATGCCCTGATCCCGGCCACGGCCGCGGGCAGGTCGGTCGTCGTGAACGCCTTGTAGAGGTAGTCCAAGCCGAGTTCGGCGTACAGGTGGTTGTGGAACCGGGTACCGAGGTTGCTGGGTCTCCCGGACAGCGAGATGCACAGGGCCGTGTCCTTGGTGATCGCAGTGATGTCCATGGCCGCCAGGTCCTCCTGAGCTCGGAGCCGGCTTCACGGCCGTCGCGCCCATCATGACCGCGCACCTCGTCCGGATTCCACCCGGTACGCCGGAACTCGCGTCACAGACCCCCGGGGCAGCCCCTACCGCCCGCCTGTGATCGGCTGCTACGTTCCGAGGCATGTGATCCACATCACATCCCATGCTGGTTCCGGCGTTCGTGCACCCCTCCTGCATGGGCCGCACTCGACCCAGGAGCCCCGCATGTACCTCTTCTCCCGCTCGGCCGTCGTCCGCGCCAACCCCCGCGCCATGTTCCCGTGGGTGCAGCAGATCACCGACGTGGTGCGGGCCACCACCTCCCTGCCGGTCACTGCGTGGGCAGCCTCGTTCGGCGCACCCATCGGGGGCGTCGTGTGGAGCGCCCTGGTGAAGTCGCAGGCCGAGCTGGCCACCGACATGACCTCCCTGCTGGCCAACCAGGAGTACCTCGACCTCCTGGCCACCGGCCAGGAGATGATCCCCGTGGCCGGTCAGGACTCGCTCCGGTCGCTGGTCCATGGCTCACCGGAGCCGGAGCACGACCTCGGATCGGTGTCATCGGTCACCTGGGGCACCGCGACGCTGTCCCGGATGGGCGAGACCCTGGCGTGGTCCGTGGAGATGGCGCTGCACGCCGAGAAGGTCACTGGCAACCCGGTATCGGTGTGGGTCAGTGCCTTCGGCCTCATGGGCGAGGTCACCTTCTTCAGCGTCTACGACGACGTCGCCGCTGCCGAGGCCGGGCAGCAGGCCCTGAACTCGGACCCCGGCTACATGGAGCGGCTGCACGGCTCCGAGGGCCTGTGGATCCCCGGCTCGGGGAACCAGGGGAGGTTCACCCGGATCGCCTGATCCGCCGCCCGCCCTGGCGCGGCCCATTCGAACTCGGCAGGGACGGTTGCGAACTATCCTTCGGTGGTGAGCCCCGCAGATCCGCCGATCACCATGGCGGGCCTGGGGTGGATGCCTGCCTCGTGGGCGCTCACCATCGCGATGACCCTGATCCTCGCCCAGGCGGTGGCCAGCCGTCGCGGGGACACCACCTGGCGCACCGGGGGCGCCTTCGCCGAGACCGCGCTCATGCTGACCCTCTACGCGGCGTGGCATTACGCGGGAGCAGCCTCCCTGGGCGGGTTGGAGGACGCCTATCGGTCCGGGTTGCGCCTGGCGGAGCTGGAGAGTGCCCTCGGATGGCCCACCGAGGCCACCCTCCAGCAGCCCGTGCTCGGCCACGAGTGGGTCATGCGGGTCTCCGACGCCTACTACGCCGGGATGCACGTGCCCATCGTCCTGGTCACCCTGGGCTGGGTGCTGATGTTCCATCGCCGCGACTGGCCGTTCGTCCGCTCGACCCTGGTGCTGACCACGGCCGCGTGCCTGGTCATCCAGTACAAGCCGGTCGCCCCACCCCGCCTGCTCCCCTCACTGGGCGTGGTGGACACCGCCCTGCGCGACGGACTGTCGGTGTACGACGGGATCCCCGGGGGGAACCAACTCAGCGCGATGCCCTCCATCCACCTCGCGTGGGCCGCCGCGGTGGCCCTGTTCATCATCGTGGCCTCGGCAAGCCCGTGGCGATGGCTGGCCCTGGGCTATCCGCTGGTCACCCTCTGGGTCGTCGTGGTGACCGGCAACCACTTCATCATCGACGGAGTCGCCGCGGTCGTCCTCCTGGCGATCGCGGCCGGGGTCGCGTGGCTCTTCCCCTCGCAGCGCCCAGGTCGAGCGGGTGTGCCCGCGAGTCGGGTGACGTGGTCGGCAGGGTGACGCGCATCACCGTGCCGCCCGGCGGGGCGGAGCCGATTGTCTGCCGCCCGGGTGAGAATGCACCCATGCCCAGCCCCACCAGCGCCCCCGACCTCGAGGCCCCCAGCAGGTCATTGCACGTCCTGCAGGAGGTCTTCGGCTACGACCGGTTCCGTGGTGCCCAGGCCGAGATCATCGACCAGGTGGTCTCCGGTGGGGACGCCCTGGTCCTGATGCCGACCGGCGGCGGGAAGTCGGTGTGCTACCAGGTGCCGGCCATCGTGCGACCCGGGCTGGGCGTCGTGGTCTCGCCGCTCATCGCCCTCATGCAGGACCAGGTCGATGCGATGCGGCTGCTCGGCGTGCGCGCCGCGTTCCTGAACTCCAGCCTCGATGCCTCGGCCGCCTCCGAGGTCATCCGGGCCATGACCTCCGGCGAGCTCGACCTGCTCTACGTCGCCCCCGAGCGCCTGGTGACCGTCGGGTTCCTGGCCCAGCTCGACCGGATCAACGCGGCCCACGGCATCGCGCTGTTCGCGATCGACGAGGCGCACTGCGTGTCCCAGTGGGGCCACGACTTCCGCCCGGAGTACCTGGGCCTGTCGGTGCTCGCCGAGCGGTTCCCGGATGTCCCGCGCGTGGCCCTCACGGCCACCGCCGACATGATCACGCGCGCTGAGATCCGTCAGCGGCTCGCGCTCGGGGATGCGCCGGAGTTCCTGTCCAGCTTCGACCGCCCCAACATCCGCTACACGGTCGTGGAGAAGGACAACCCCCGCGATCAGCTGCTCGGATTCCTCGCCGGTGACGACCAGAACCCCAGCCTGATCGGGTCCTCGGGCATCGTCTACTGCTCCTCGCGCAAGAAGGTCGACCAGACCGCGGCGTGGCTGACCGACCAGGGCATCACCGCGCTGGCCTATCACGCGGGCCTTGACCAGGGTGCCCGTCGCTCGGCCCAGGACCGGTTCCAGCGCGAGGACGGCGTCGTCGTGGTCGCCACGATCGCGTTCGGGATGGGGATCGACAAGCCCGACGTCCGGTTCGTCGCGCACCTCGACCTGCCCAAGAGCATCGAGGCGTACTACCAGGAGACCGGCCGCGCGGGTCGCGACGGGGAGCCCGCCCAGGCGTGGATGGCCTACGGCCTGGCCGATGTGGTGCTGCAGAAGTCATGGATCGACGCCTCGGACGCGCCCGTGGAGATCCGCCGGGTCGAGGCCGCGAAGCTCGACGCCCTGCTCGGGTACTGCGAGGCGGCGACGTGTCGACGCGCCGTCCTCCTGGACTACTTCGGGGAGCGCACCGGTCCGTGCGGCAACTGCGACACCTGCCTGACGCCCCCGGAGATCTGGGATGGGACCGTCGCTGCCCAGAAGTTCCTGTCCGGCGTGATCCGCACCGGGCAGCGCTTCGGCGCGGGGCACGTCATCGACCTGCTGGTGGGCAAGCCGTCGCAGCGCATGGCCGAACTCGGGCACGACCAGCTGCCCACGTTCGGGGTCGGCGCCGAGCTCGACGCCACCGCGTGGCGCGGGGTCGCCCGCCAGCTGGTCGCCCAGGGGCTGCTCAGCTCCGACTCCCAGGCCTACGGGGCGCTGAAGGTCACCGACGCCGCGGAGCCGGTCCTGCGCGGCCAGGCACGACTCGACCTCCGGCGCACCACCGCGAAGCCGGCAGCGCGAGCGGCCCGACGCCGGGGCGGTTCCGCTGCGGCTGCGGCCGTGACCCTGACCGGGCCCGACGCGGACCTGTTCGAGGCCCTGCGCGCCGAGCGCAAGTCGATCGCCGACGAGCAGGGCGTTCCTGCCTACGTGGTCTTCCACGACGCGACCCTGCGTGAGATCGCCACCAGACGTCCGGGCACGAACCAGCAGCTGCTCGACGTCCCCGGGATCGGCGCGGCCAAGGCCGAGCGATACGGGGAACGCATCCTGACCGCGGTCAGCCGCGCGGCAGCCGAGGGCTGAGCCACAACCATCGCCAGGTCCGCCTGCCTGGCTGCCCAGTCGCCGCTGGACCTGTAGCGTGCCGGAACATGTCGCTGCAGCACCCTGAGGTCGGGAGATTCGCCGAGCACCTGGGCACAGTGGGTCAGGCGGTCGACGACTGGCTCGTCTCCGACATGCCCGATGCGCTGTCGTCGGAGGTGGACTGGCAGGCGGAGCTGTCCGGACCGGCTCCCGAGCACGGCATCGGTGCGGATGCCACGATCGCCGAGTACCTGCGCCTCATCGTGGCCCACGGGCAGCGGCTGACCTCGCCGACGTCGTGGGGCTGGATCACGTGCGGTCCGACCACCGTCCCCGCCGTCGTGGCCGCGGGGACGATGGCCGTCGCCCCCCAGCGGCAGACCCTGTCTGCCTATCACCAGGTGGAGGAGCTCTCGCTGGAATGGCTCGGCGCGATCTGCGGGCTTGCCCCGCACATGCGCGGCGTCTACTCCAGCGGTGGCTCCACAGCGAACCTCGTGGCCCTCGGCGCCGCGCGCCAGCACGCCCTCGAGGGAGCCGGCTACGACGCATCGGACGTCGGACTCGACGGTCGACGTCTGGCCATCTACACGTCCTCCCAGGCACACAACACCGTGCAGCGGGCCGCCGGCGTGCTGGGGATCGGGCGATCGTCGGTCCGGTCGATCGCCGTGGACGCGGATCGTCGGATGGACCTGGGGGCGCTGGCCGCCGCCCTGGACCGCGACCGCCGCGCGGGGATCCTGCCGGTGGCCGTCGTGGCGGCGGCCGGGACCACCAACACCGGCGCGATCGACCCGCTGAGGGGTGCCGGGGACCTCGCCCATGCGCATGGGGCGTGGTTCCACGTCGATGGCGCCTACGGGCTCCCGGGGATCCTCGACGACCGGGTGGCTCCCCTGTACGACGGGCTCGAGCTGGCCGACTCAGCGATCACCGACCCCCACAAGTGGCTCGGCGCCCCGGTGGGCATCGCCGCCACGTTCGTGCGCGATCGCTCGATCCTGCACCGGGCGTTCACCCAGGAGCCGGCTGACTACCTCGAGGGCGCCTTCTCCGCCGACGACGTCCAGTCCTCCCTCGACAGCATGGGCATCCCCTACTTCGACTTCGGTGTCGAGCTGTCGGCTCCCCCACGCGGGGTGATGGTCTGGGCGATCCTGCGTGAGCTCGGTGTCGAGGGTGTGCGCGCGCGCATCGTCGCTGACAACGACTTCGCGAGGTACGTGGCCGCGCGCGCTCACGAGCACCCGCGACTCGAGGTGCTCGCCGAGCCGGTCCTGTCGATCTGCGGGTTCCGCTACCGGACCGACGCAGACCTCGACTGGGACTCGGTCAACTCCCGGATCCTTCGACGCCTGGCGCGCGAGACGTCGATCGTCGTGAGCTCGACGTTCGTCGAGGGCAGCTACGTCCTGAGGCCGTGCTTCATCAACGCCCGGACGAACACGGCTCACGTCGACGAGTTCCTCGACACGGTGGTGCGGTTCGGCGACGAGATCACCGGGTGACCCGGTGCAGCGTGACCGATGGCTTGCGGAATGAGATATAGCGATATATCGTTGTACATGTCGTTGAGCACTCCGCTCCGACACCTGACAGCGAAGGAGGACTCGCAGATGTTCCGCGAATCCCACACCACAGAGCACCACCACCCGCACCATCACCGTCACCATGACGACCCCGCCTCACAGTCCGAGCCGCTCGGCGACGGCGTCCCCAACGAACCGGGCCCCGGTCGGGGTCGCGGACGGGGACATCGCCACGGCGGCGGGAGGGGCCCCGGTTTCGGCGGCCCCGGTTTCGGCGGCCCCGGTTTCGGCGGCCCCGGCCCAGGCGGCTTCGGACCGCGCGGCCGGCGCCGACGCCCCAAGGGGGCGGTCCGCGAGGCCATCCTCTCCCTGCTCGCCGACGGGCCCGCCAACGGCTACAGCCTGATGAAGCAGATCGCCGAGCGTGCTGAGGGCGAGTGGAGCCCGAGCCCCGGCTCGGTCTACCCGACCCTGGCGCAGCTGGTCGACGAGGGCCTGATCGAGGCCACCGGCGAGGGCAAGGGCACGGACTTCGCCCTCACCGCCCAGGGTCGTGAGTACGTCGAGCAGAACGCGCAGGCGCTGTCAGCGATCTGGGCGGACAGCTCGCAGGGTGCGCCCACCCGCGCGGCGATGCGCGACAGCATCGGCGCCCTCATGGGTGTCATCCAGCAGTTCCGGTTCGCCACCGACGAGCAGCGACAGCAGGCCGCCGAGCAGCTCGACGAGACCCGCCGCGCGCTGCACCGCATCCTGGCCGAGTAGTAGCCACAGGAACGGCCCCCACCCGCAGTGATGCAGGTCGGGGGCCGTTCGTGTGCGGACTCCTCAGGCTCGCAACGCCTCGGCGAGATCCGCGAACTCCTGCACCAGCAGGTCCATGTCCGCGCTGGTGTGCGCCAGCGAGACGAGCCACTGCTCGTCGAGCCCGGGCGGGGTGAGGATGCCGCGGTTGACCCCCCACAGCCAGCTGAGCTCGGCGATGCCGAAGTCCGTTCGCTTGTAGTCGCGGTAGTTGCGCACCGGGTCGGTCGCCCAGGTGACCGCACCCTTGACCCCGAAGCCGACCGTCTGCGCCGGGAGCTCGTAGCGCGCGATCAGGGCGTCGATGGCATCCAGGGCGTCGTCGTTGAGCTTCTCCGCGGCGGCCAGGGCCTCGTGCGTGCAGACCTCGTCGACGGCGACCGCCGCGGCCATCACCAGGGGGTTGCCGTTGTAGGTGCCGAAGTGCGGCATGCGGTTGTCCGAGACAGCTGCCATCACCTCGGCCCGCCCGCCGAACACCGCCAGCGGCAGGCCGCCGCCCACGCTCTTGGCCAGGCACACCAGGTCGGGGGTGACGCCCAGGCGCTGCGAGGCACCGCCGTACCCAGCGGTCAGGCCGGTCTTCACCTCGTCGAAGACCAGCAGGACGCCGTGGCGGTCACACGCCTCGCGCACGCCCGTGAGGTAGCCGGCATCGGGGACCACGATGGAGATGTTCTCCAGGACGGGCTCCATCACGACCGCGGCGATCTCGGATGCGTGCTCGGCGAGGATCGCCTCGAGCCGATCGAGGTCGTTGTAGGGCACCACGTGCACCGTGCCCGCCTCGACATCGAACGGGGTGACCGGGATCGGCGCGTCCTCGGGGCCGGACTCGGCGACGTCGGGCTTCACCGACACCGCCAGCGCGTCGTACCCGCCGTGGTAGCCGCCCTCGATCTTGATGATGGCGTGGCGCTCGGTGAAGGCCCGCGCGGTGCGCACCGCGTACATGGTCGCCTCGGTCCCCGAGTTGGTGAAGCGCAGCTGGTCGAGGCCGAATCGCCTCTGGAACCGCTCAGCGACCTCCGTGGCCGAGGGTGAGGGCGTCACGAACAGCGTCCCGGTCTCCATCGCGCCGATCACGGCGGCGACCACGGCAGGGTTGAGGTGGCCGACGAGCATCGCCCCGAAGCCCATCGACAGGTCGAGCAGCTGACGGCCGTCGACGTCCGTGAGCCACGCGCCCTTGGCCGCGGTGATCGAGATCGGGTACGGGTCCCAGTGCTGGAACGAGGACGTCACGCCCAGGGGCAGCGACCCCATCGCTCGCTTGTTGTGCTCACCCGAACCAGCCGTGGCGCTCGTGAACCTCTCCCACTCGGCCGAGGTCAGCGCTGCGACGCGCGCCGCGTCCAGCGGCGTCGAGATCCCCGGCAGGGTCCTGCGCGTAGCTGGGTCATGCGGCGGCCACACGGCGCGGTCGGAGGCATTCAGGGGGGTCTCGGTCGTCATCAGGTGATCTCCAAACGGTTCGCCGGTGGGTTCGGACTGAGGCTATCCGGCCGCGGCCGTGGTTGCGCTGCCCGGTGGGTCGCCGGGTCCCGAGGCTCCCGAGGTGAACCCAGCCGGTCCACGCGTTCGGTCGAGTCCTCCTAGGCTGGACGCATGCCCACCCTCCCCGCCCTGCCCGGTCGCCGGCCCCCCGTACTGCTTGAGGTGGACCTCACGCACCCACCAGTCCAGGGCGGCTCGGACGACCCGATCTCCCGGCTGCGCACACGTGGCCGCCCCCAGCTGCGCGCCATCCTCCGGGCCCTTCATGAGGGCGCCGAGGACGACCGGGTGCGCGGGCTCATCGTGAAGGTCGGAGGGGAGCTGCCCTGGGCGGTCATGCAGGAGCTGCGCCTGGGTGTGCGGGCCTTCGCCGCGCAGGGGAAGCCGACGCTCGCGTGGGCGGAGAGCTTCGGCGAGGGCTCGGCCACCATGACGGGCTACGTCCTGGCCAGTGCGTTCGACGAGATCTGGCTGCAGCCCGGGGGCGAGCTCGGGATGCTGGGCGTGGGCGTCGAGACGACCTTCGTCCGCGGGGCCCTGGACCGACTGGGCATCGAGCCGCAGATCGAGCAGCGCCACGAGTACAAGAACGCCGCGAACAGCATCATGCGCACGGAGTTCACGGAGGCCCACCGAACCGCACTCGACCGGCTCGCCGAGTCGGTGTTCACGGACGCCATCGAGATGATCGCCGAGGGCCGTGGGATCGCTGTCGAGACGGTGCGTCGTCTGGTGGACACCGGGCCCCGCACCGCCACTGAGGCCCACGCGGTCGGGCTGGTCGACACCCTGGGGTACCGCGACCAGGCGTACGCCGCCATGCGGTCGCGCGTGGGACCGGACGCCGAGCTCCTGTTCGCCGATCGGTGGGCGCCGCCGCGCCGTCCGCATGTCCCCGCGCGACGCACGGGACATGTCGCCCTCGTCGAGGTGAACGGCTCGATCGTGTCCGGGCGCTCGAGCCGTGGCCCGATGGGGCGCCAAGTGGGCAGCGATTCGATCGGCGCCGCGCTGCGGGCCGCGACCAGCGACGAGAACACCCACGCGGTCGTCCTGCGCATCGACTCCCCCGGCGGTTCCGCGGTCGCCTCGGACACCATGTGGCGTGAGGTGTGCCTGGTGCGCGAGGCCGGCAAGCCCGTGGTCGTGTCGATGGGCGCCGCCGCGGCCTCCGGGGGCTACTACATCGCCTGCCCGGCAGACGTGATCGTGGCGCTGCCCTCCACCCTCACCGGCTCCATCGGCGTCTTCGGCGGCAAGGTCGTCGTCAGCGACCTGATGCAGCGCATCGGCCTGACCACCGGAACGGTCTCCCACGGTGCGCGATCCCTGATGTACTCGGCGCGGCAGGGGTTCTCCGACGATGAGCGCGCGCAGCTCGACGCCACGCTGGATGCCATCTACGCCGACTTCGTCGCCAAGGTCGCGCAGGGCCGCGGCCGACCCGTCGAGGAGATCGAGACCATCGCGCGTGGCCGGGTATGGACCGGGACGGACGCGCTGCGCATCGGCCTGGTCGACGAGTTGGGTGGGTTGCGTGACGCTCTGCGGATCGCCCGGTCCCGCGCCGGGCTCCCGAGTGACGCACCGGTCGTGAGTGCGCTGCACGTCCCACCACTTGCACGCCTCGGCCGGGCCCGCAACACCGAGGACCCGCGCGCGGTGCTGGGCTCGACCCTCCCGGGGCTCTCGGGCCTCGCCGCCCAGCTCGGGCTCACCGGCTCCACGGAGCTGCGCATGCCGACGATCAGCCTGCGCTGACGCACTGCATGACGGCTGCTCCTCAGGTCGGGAGCGGGCCGCGGTACCCCTCGGAGTGCGTGAACACCAGGTTGGTCTCGGTGTGGGCCACCGCCGGGTGCGTGGTCAGGTGGTCGAGCACGAAGTCCCGCAGGCCCTCGGCATCCGGCACGGCCACATGCAGCACGTAGTCATCCGACCCCGCGACGTGAAAGGTCTGGATCACCTCTGGCAGCGTGGGAAGCCGGCGCGCGAACGAGTCGATGACCGCCCGGTCGTGGGCCCGCAGCCGGACGGCGATCAGAGCCTGGACGGGCCGTCCGACCGACGCCGGGTCGACATCGGCCCGGAAGCCGCGGATCACTGCCGACCTCAGCAGCACCCGCAGGCGGACCAGCGCAGTCGACGGGGCGACGCCTGCCTGCTCGGCCAGGCGCGCGTTGGACATCCGCGCATCCCGGAGCAACGCGCTCACGAGTGCCAGGTCGGTGCGATCCAGCGGTCGAACAACATTCGGCACGAGTGCCTCCTCGTGGTCACGGGTCGAAGATGCTTCGGAATCCAGTGCCAACTTCCATGTTCTGCAGTGCAATACTTGATGACCCCCGAAGCATCGGCCCATCATCGTGTCATGGGTCACTCGCTGGACACCACCGCGGTCCATGCCGGCCGGCACGACCTCACCGAGCTCGGCGTGCACGCCCTGCCGATCGACCTGTCGAGCACGAACCCGCTTCCCTCGATCACCGAGGGCGGGGACTCCTACGAGAACCTCGCGACCGGGGGCCGGCTCGAGCCCGGGCAGTCCCCGGTGTACCAGCGGCTGTGGAACCCCACAGTCGCCCGCCTGGAGTCAGCGGTCGCCGAGCTGGAGCACACCGAGGACGCCCTGGCATTCGCGTCCGGGATGGCGGCCCTGAGCGCGGTCCTGCTGGCGACAGTGCAGCGCGGAACGCCGCACGTGGTGGCCGTACGCCCGCTCTACGGGGGCACGGACCACCTGCTGGGGATGGGCCTGCTGGGCACCGAGGTGACCTTCGCGGCAGCCGACGAGATCGCCGCGGCAATCCGGCCCGACACCGGCCTGGTGGTCGTGGAGTCCCCCGCCAACCCCTCGCTGGACCTCGTCGACATCCGCGCCATCGTGACCGCCGCCGGTGAGGTCCCGGTCCTCGTGGACAACACCTTCGCCACGCCGGTGCTCCAGCAGCCGCACGACCTCGGGGCGGCGATGGTCCTGCACTCCGCGACGAAGTTCATCGGCGGGCACTCCGATGCCCTGGGCGGGATCGTCGCAGGGGACGGCGTGTTCATCGAGGCCCTGCGCCGCGTCCGCGCCATCACCGGGGCGATCCTCAACCCGATGGCCGCCTACCTGCTGCACCGCGGCCTGCCCACCCTGCCCGTGCGGGTTCGCGCCCAGCAGGCAACCGCCACCTCGCTGGCCGAACGGCTCGCGGACCGGCCGGAGCTCGCGCGCGTCATGCACCCCTCCCGGCCGGGTGCGGACCCCCTCGGCCTGCTCGGGACCCAGATGGCCGGGCCCGGGTCGATCCTGGCCATCGAGCTTCGCGGGGGGTTCGCCGCCGCCAGCCGGGTGGCCGAATCCCTGCAGCTGATCACGCATGCGGTCTCCCTCGGCGGGGTGGACACCCTCATCCAGCACCCGGCAGCGCTGACGCATCGACCGGTCCCGCCCGAGGCCCGGCCCAGTGCCGGGCTGCTGCGGATCTCCGTGGGGCTGGAATCCCTCGAGGACCTCATCGACGACCTGGAGCAGGCTCTCGCCGGGGCGTGAGCAGCTCAGCGGGGGCGCCAGCGCTTCCACAGGGTCGTGGCGGCCGCGCGCGGCTTCCCGTCCCAGATCAGTTCCGCCTCGACAGTCACCTGGTCGGGATCCGCTGAGGCCACGACGGCCCGGAGCTCCAGGACCTGCCCCAGCGGGACCGGTCGCAGGTAGCGCAGGTCGAGTCCGGCCGTCACGTACGGCAGCGGGGCGCCCGGTGACGGCTCCATCATGAGCTCATGCGCCCGGTGGAACACGGCTGCCCCACTGTGGCAGTCCAGGACGGTGGCGATGATCCCGCCGTTGAGGAACCCGAACCCGTTGTCGTGCTCGGGCCACGGTTCGAACGTCGCGGTCACGAAGCCGTCACCGGGGTAGCTGCGCAGCTTGAGGCCCTTGGCGTTCGCATGCCCGCACCCGAAGCACGTCAGCTGCGGGTAGAGGGCCTCCTGGATGCTCACCTGCGTCGTCGCGTCGTTCTGCGTCACGTGAGCAGGATCGCGCACCGGCGCCATCAGGCAGCACCCGGGGGCCGTGCCCGCCTAGGGTCAGGCCATGAGCGCTGAGCTGATCACGCGGTTCTACACCGCGTTCCAGTCGTTGGACGCCGAGGCGATGGCTGCCTGCTACGCCGCGGACGCCACGTTCTCCGACCCCGTCTTCACCGACCTGCGGGGCCAACAGGTCGGGGACATGTGGCGGATGCTGTGCGCCTCGGCGCAGGACTTCAGCCTGACCTTCGACTCGGTCACCGACACCTCGGCGCACTGGGTCGCGACCTACACGTTCACCTCGACCGGGCGCCGCGTGGTCAACGACATCCACGCGTCGTTCGTCATCTCCGACGGGCTGATCCAGGAGCACCGGGACTCGTTCGACCTCTGGGCGTGGTCGCGCCAGGCCCTGGGACCGTCGGGCGTGGCCCTGGGATGGACGCCGTTCCTGCACGGCAAGGTCCGCGGCCAGGCGATGGCCGGGCTCAGGAAGTTCCAGCAACGTGGGTGAGCCACCTGAGGGACCCTCCGCCCCGCGCTGCTTCTGGGTCGACTCAGCCCCGGACGACTACCTCGCCTATCACGACACCGAGTGGGGCTACCCCGTCGCCGACGACCGCAGGCTGTTCGAGAAGCTCTGCCTCGAGGGGTTCCAGAGCGGGCTGAGCTGGCTGACGATCCTGCGCAAGCGGCGAGAACTTCCGCGCCGCATTCGCCGGGTTCGACGCCGAGGCCGTCGCCCGGTTCACCGACGACGACGTGACGCGGCTGCTCGGCGACGCCGGGATCGTGCGCCACCGCGGCAAGATCGAGGCGACGATCGGCAACGCGCGGGCCACCCTCGACCTCGTGGAGCACGAGGGTTCACTGGCCGCCTACGTCTGGGGTTTCGAGCCCGACGCGACTGACCGTCCGACGCGGTACCGGGCCGAGGATGTCCAGGCGCTGACCACGGCGCCCGCGGCGATCGCCCTGTCCAAGGACCTCAAGCGCCGCGGATTCCGGTTCGTCGGCCCGACGACCATGTACGCCTTCATGCAGGCCATGGGACTCGTGAACGACCACACCGAGGACTGCGCCTTCCGTGCCGTCGCGCAGGCCGCCCGGGAGGACTTCACGGCCCCCTCGGCCCCGGGGTCGTCGACGACGCCCTGATCAGCGCTTGCCCACCAGCTCGCCCGACGACCTGCGAACAGTTGCCATGCCTGTTGGCGGGCGATGACCCCTGGGGGTATTGGTCCACCTCGGGTTATCGACTACGCTATGTATGCACTTGATTACGGACGGGGAGAGTCACGATGTGGTCGCATTCCGTCTTCCGGGACTCCGGACTGGCCCAGCTGATCGTTGGTCCAGCGGGGCGGATCAGCGTGGCCAACCCTGCCGCCACCACCCTGATGGGGACGAGTTCCCTGGCCGGAGCCAATCTGGCTGACCTGATCACCGCGCCGGACCGCGGATCCGTGGACGCCTTCCTGGCCACTCTCGCCGAGCTCCCCGCTGGCCGCAGCCAGCCTCTCGGACCGGTCCACCTCGAGAGTCCCGGGAAGGCCCGCGAGGTCCAGATGATCGGAGCGCGCACACGTGGCGAGGCCGGGTTCGACGCCCTGGTCATCGCGGTGCATGAGGTGCCGGTGGCCCCAGTCGCTGTCATCGAGCCGGTGGTGCTGGTGGACCCGCTGACCGGCGTGGGGACGCGCGCTCGTGGCCTTGAGGCGCTCGGGCGCGCGAGCCGTCCCGGCGCGCCCGGCTGCCTGTTGATCGTGGACCTCGACGGGTTCGGATGGATCAACGAGACCCTCGGCATCGCTGAGGGTGACCGCATCCTGATGGAGGTCGCCCAGCGGCTCATGCGCGCAGTGCCGCCGGGAGCGACTGTGGCCCGGATCGATGGGGACCAGTTCCTCGTGGTGAGCCCCGGTACGCCGATGACCGGATCGCTGGAACTTGCCAGCGTCGTGTTCGCGGCCCTGGCCAAGCCCATGCACATCGCGGGGACCCGTGTGGTGACCGTGAGCGTCGGCGTGGCAGCCCTAGAGGGAAGCGACTCCGATGAGGTCCTCGGCCGCGCCCAGTCAGCCCTGTCCGTGGCCAAGGAGCAGGGCGGGCAGCAGGTCGTGGTTGATGGGCCCACCCTGCGCACCTACGGACGGCGGCACGGTGACGTGGCCGCGACCATGTGGGAGCTCGTCTCGGACGCGCAGCGTGCATGGGCGCAGGCGGCGATAGCCCAGGAGCAGGCCGCGATCGCGCAGGCGGAGGCGGCGCGGGCACAGCTCGAGGCGCGCACCTGCCCGATGACCGGGCTGCCCAACTTCCTGGCGTACACAGAAGATGCTCAGAAGTTGCAGGCTCAGGCGCGAGAGACCGGTGCGCCCGTCGCGGCCGTCTTCCTCGACCTCGACCAGTTCGGCACCATCAACAAGGCGTTCTCGTGGGAGCAGGGCACCCGGACGCTGGCAGCCGTCGCGCGGGTGCTGGAGTCCGAGTGCCGTGGCCAGGACCGGGTCTATCGTTACGGCGGCGAGGAGTTCGTCGTCCTGCTGCCCGGCACCGACAAGCAGGGGGCAGTGGCCGTTGCCGAGCGGCTGCGCACGGCCGTGGAGGCCGCCAGCATCCCGCACGGTGGCCTGCCCCAGCTCCCCATCGTCACCCTCAGCATCGGTGTCGCGGCGGGACGCGGGTCGACGCTGGCGATCGCCGACCTGGTCAACAGGGCCGACGGGCAGTCCCAGCTGGCGAAGGCGACCGGCCGAAACCGCGTGCAGCCCCCGCCGGGGGGCGACGTCGCCTGAGGCCGCCGCCCCTACAGGTCCACGAGCGTGCCCAGGGTCACGACCCGGTCGGTGGGCAGGTTCACTCGGGTCCACGCGATCATGGGCGTCCCTGCCCTGCACTGGCCCCGCGACCGGTGGAATCATCGAGGTGGACGAGGAGGCCACCGTGGAGGTGCGGGTCATCACGGAGAAGCGTGCCGAGGTGATCCCGGTCGCAGCCCTCCCGGCAGCACTGGCCGAACCGGGGACCGTCGTGTGGGTGGACATCCCCGACTGCGACGAGGAGAGCCTGGCGGTCATGCGCGAGGCGTTCGGGTTCCATCCGGTCATCATCTGGGAGTGTCGGCAGAGGCAGCGCATGCCCAAGTTCCACCCCTACGCAGACCATGTGTTCGTGGTGCTGCACACCCCGGAGCGTGGGGTGCTCGGGCACGTTCACTACGTGGAGCTGGACCAGGTCATCGGGCCCAACTACCTGGTCACCGTGCACGGGCCGACGAACGCGGCCGTCCCGTCGCATGTGCCCCTGCGGGACACGACCCTGGTCTGGGAGCGGATCCGAGACGGCCGCCGGTGGCCCTGGACCCCGGCGGAGATCTCCCACGCGATCGTCGCCTCGATGAACGAGGGCATGGAGGAGACGCTCGAGAGCGTCACCGAGGATGTGTGGGACCTCGAGCAGCGCGTGACCCTGGGCAAGCTCGGTGATCCGGAGGAGTTCCTCGACGAGATGTTCCGGACCCGGCATGCCCTGCTCGCCGTGGCCAACATGACCGCAACCGGCGCCGAGGTGTACGAGCGGATGGCACGGGTGGCACGCGGGATCACGGATGCTGATCTGCACCTGCTGGAGGACAACATCGACCAGTTCCGTCGGGTGAACCGCCTCGCCGAGCTGCAGCGGGACTACCTGCAGGGAGTCATCGACTTCTACCGCACTCGCACGGACACCAAGATGACGATTGCCGCCGAGCGGCTGGCCGTCATCGCCGTGGTCACCCTGCCCATCACCGCGATGGCCTCGGTCCTCGGCATGAACGTCATCGTGAACCAACGCACCGACCTCCCGCTTCTGGCCATCGCGCTGCTGGTCATGCTCGCCATGTCTGCGTACCTGCTCCGCTGGGCGCGCCACCACGGATGGTGGTGACCGACTTGCCACGCTGCCGGCCGAGCAGTTGCGTGGCAGGGTGACCGACATGACGATCCTGGAGGGTGCATGCGTCCTGGTCGCCGGGGCCACGGGAGGGTTGGGCGCCCCGCTGAGCCGACGGCTCGCGTCCGCAGGCGCACGCCTGACCGTCACCGGCCGGGACGCCGACCGGTTGGCCGCCCTCGACCTTGATGCGCTCTGCGTGCCGGCCGACCTGCGCAGGTCGGGCGCCGCTGAGAAGGTGGTGGAACGGGCCATCGCGAGGTACGGCCGGCTCGATGGCCTGGTGTTCGCCGCCGGGGCCGTCGCCTTCGGGCCGGCGACCGAGACCCCCGACCAGGTGATCATCGACCTCTTCACCCTCAACACCCTCGCGCCCATCCGCCTGCTGCGGGCGGCAGTGCCCCACCTACAGGCCTCCGCGGCCGGTGGTGGGTCGCCGTTCGTCGTGCACATCAGCGCTGTCGTTGCCGAATCCCCGATGCCGGGGATGGCCGGCTACTCGGCGTCCAAGGCCGGGCTTGCCGCCTTCGACGTCGCTGCCGCCCGCGAGCTGCGCAGGTCGAGGATCCGGCTCATCGACGCGCGCCCCCCGCACACCGAGACTGGCTTGGCCGACCGGCCGATGTTCGGAACGGCCCCCCGGCTCCCCACCGGGCTGGACCCGGAGACCGTCGCGGTCCGCATCCTGGCCGCCATCGAGGACGGCGAGACCGACCTGCCCAGCAGCGCGTTCGGCTGAGACCTACCTATGCAGTCGTGCCCTGGCCAGGCCCCGGGCCGCGTCCACTGTGCCGAGTGGCGTGAACGCGCGAGCCTGCCCCGTCAGTTCCCCGACCTCCTCGTCGGTGAGCTCGATGTCTGCCGCCGCGGCGTTGGCCTCCACCTGGGCGACGCTGGAGGCTCCCGGGATGGCCACGACCGAGGGCTGGTGGATCAGCCACGCCAACGAGACCTGCGCGGGGGTCACGTCGTGCGTCGCGGCGATGTCGCGCAACGCGTCCAGGACGCCGGTGGCGCGGGTGAGGTTCTCCTCGAGGAACAGGGCATTCATCTGGCGTATCCCGCCGGTCGGGCGATGCGTGGCGTCATAGCGGGCCGAGAGCAGTCCCTGACCCAGTGGGCTCCACGCGATCACCACCCGACCCTCGGCTGCGGCGTGGGGGACGAGGTCGTCCAACGGGCCCATGTGCGCAAGGCTGAACTGCACCTGGTTCGACAGGACCGGTCGACCCAGGGCCCGCTCTGCGTCCTTCCAGCGGTCCAGGGAGTAGTTGCTCACCCCGACGTCGGTGACCAACCCCGAGTCCTGCAGGTCGCGCATCCCGGCCATCGTGGTGCCGTCGCGCACGACCGGGTTGGGCTGGTGCACCTGGTAGAGGTCGATGGTCGAGACCCCCAAGCGCCCGGCGCTGGCTCGCGCGGTCCGACGCACGAGGGGTGCGATCGGGAACAGCGGGAAGTGCTTGGTCGCGACGTAGGCCATGTCCAGGACGCCATGGGCAGCCAGCGCCGCACCCAGGATCGACTCACTCCTGCCGAAGCCGTAGATCTCCGCGGTGTCGAACAAGGTGATGCCCACCTGCGCGGCCCGCGCCACGATCTGGTCGGCGTCCTGCGCGTTGTACTGCTCCCCATAGCCCCACTCGCGCGAGCCGAACTGCCAGGTCCCCAGGCCGATCCGCGAGATCGGCTTGGCGCTGTCGACGCCCTCCAGGTACTTCATGTCACTCCGATCACGTCCGCGTGGGTTCGCCTCGGCCCTCAGTCGAAGATCGGGCAGAAGGTGTTGAAGGCCGATTCGCAGAACTGCCCGGGGTCGTTGAACCGCAGGTTCTGGTTGAGCCCGCTGATCGTGGCCATGTCCTGCTCGGACAGGGTCAGGTCCTGCGCGCCGAGGTTCTCCCGCAGGCGGTCGACCGACGAGCTCTTGGCGATCGGGTTCGTCCCCCGCTGCAGCGCCCAGGCCAGCACGACCTGGGCCGGGGTGGCGTCCATCCGCTCGGCGATCCCGCGGACCACCGGTTGCTCCAGCACAGACTGACTCGGCTGGGCCATCCCCAGGCCGACGTAGCTGCCGGCGCCCAGCGGCGAGAACGCCGTCACTGCGATGTCGTTCTGCGCCGCGAAGCGCACGAGCCGCTCCTGGGTCAGGTAGGGGTGCATCTCCACCTGGAGGACGGCCGGGGGGATCAGGCAGCCGGCGAGGAGGTCCCTCAGGAACCCGGTCGTCATGTTGCAGACACCGAGGTCTCGGGTGAGGCCGGCCTCCCACAAACCCTCCATCGCCGCCCACGTGGCCGCGATCGGGACGTCCTCGAACTCCATGTGCGGGGACTCAGCCTCGGGAGCGAACAGCCACTCCGGCGGGTAGCGCTCCTCGAAGGGCACGAACCGCAGCGAGATCGGGAAGTGGATCAGGTAGAGGTCCAGGTACTCCAGGCCGAGGTCGGACAGGGTCCGCCGGATCGCCGGCTCCACGTGCTCCGGACGGTGGTAGGTGTTCCAGAGCTTGGACGTGATCCACAGGTCCTCGCGGGTCACCAGCCCCTCGGCGATGGCCTGCGCGATCCCCTGGCCGACCTCGACCTCGTTGCCGTAGTCGCACGCGCAGTCGAGGTGGCGGTAGCCGGCGGCGATGGCGGCATGGACCGTCTCGGCGCACACATCCCGCGGGATCTTCCAGGTGCCCAGGCCGAGTGCGGGCATCTGATCGCCAGTTCTGAGGGTGAGGTACTTCACCCGCCCAGCATGTCAGCCCGGGGCCCCGCACGACGGGTCGCGCAGGGGCCCCGGGACGTCACCTCACTTGGTGTAGAGCAGGTGCTTGGCCTTGTCCACACCGGTGTCGACCATGCCCTTGGTCTTGTCCAGGCCGGTGTCGACGAGGTCCTTGGTCTTGTCGAATCCCGTGTCCATCGCGCCCTTGGTCTTGTCGAATCCGGTGTCGATCATGTGCTTGGCCTTCTCCAGGCCGGAGTCCGCGGCGCTCCTCGCCGAGTCCAGGCCGTCCTCCACCGTGTGCACGGCGTGGTCGACGTTCGCCTGCGCCTCACCGGCCATGCGGTCGGCCTTGCCCTCGGACTTCAGCTCCTTGTCGCCAGCCACGATCCCCGCGACCTCCTTGGCGTGACCCTTGACCTGATCAGATGTGGCACCCATGGTGCTCCTCCCTCAACTGCTTCCGGCCCCGCCGGAATGGACGCGGGCCGACTACTCGATCCTGGTGATCGGGACGTGGACGAGCCCAGGGCTCCGGAGTCCAACGGGGATGACCAGCGTCTGCGCGGTCATGCGATCACCTCGATCTGCTTCCAGACTAGACCCGTCCCGCCGCGGCGCAACAGGCGCAACCCCCGATCCCGTCGGCGAACCGCGTGCCGGCGCTCGCCAGTGCCCTACTCCTGCGCGTCGACGCCCATCGCGATGGCAGCCGCCCGGAAGGCCGCGAGCGTGGACATGCTGAACAGCACGAACGTGATGTCGAGGTCTGCGGCTGCGCTGGCCTCGGCCAACGCGATGGGGGCGGCCAGCTCGACCGGGTAGCCGTACACCCCGGTCGAGATCGCCGGGAAGGCGATCGAGCGCGCCCCCAGCTCACGTGCCCGGGCGATGCTCGTCCGGTGCGCCGAGGCCAGGAGCTCGGCGTCGTCCGGTGACCCCCGGTAGATCGGTCCCACCGTGTGGATCACCCAGCGTGCGGGGAGGTCGCCGGCGGTCGTGGCGACCGCCTGTCCGGTGGGCAGGCCGTCGGGGAGCAGGTCGGCTCGGATCCGGCGGCACTCGGCCAGGATGGCCGGACCCCCGGCCCGGTGGATCGCCCCATCGACTCCCCCGCCGCCCAGCAGCCCGTTGTTCGCCGCGTTGACGATCGCGTCGGCCGGGAAGGCCGTGATGTCGCCATGGATGAGTCGAACCGTCATGGATCCAGTCTGCCCGAGGGGGTGCTCCCGCCGCGGGCGGAACTGCCGTGCCGATGGGCTAACCTGTTGGGGCACGACAACCACAGTCCGAATCCAGGGGAAGCCGGTGCGAATCCGGCGCTGTCCCGCAACCGTGAGCCAGGCCCTCTCCAAGGGCCGAGCAAGTCGGAGCACCTGGCGGACTGGGGCTCCGACACCGTCCGAGGACGACGGTGGAGCCCGGACAGGGCCCCGAGCCCGCCGGACCCACCCTCACCCTGGGCCTCACTGAAGGGCACCTGGTGAAGACCACCACCTCCGGCCGCGTCGCGGCCCTGCTGATCACCCTCCTGACGGCCGCACTGGCCGCCGTGGCGATGGCCGCCCCCGCGCAGGCCGCCGCCTACCGCTACTGGTCCTACTGGCAGGGCGCCAGCGGCACCTGGGTCGCAGCCCAGACGGGGCCCGGCGACTACACGCTCGTCGACTCCGACGTCCAGGGTTGGCGCTTCACGATCACCTCCGACGTGCCGACCCAGGGCCCGGACAACGCTCCCGTGTTCGCCGACCTGTGCCCCGACCTCGCCGCTGCCGGCGTGACCTCCGGCGAGGTCCGCGTGGCGGTCGTCATCGACTCGGGGTACGCCGCCGACGCTCCCGAGGGCCAGACCCCGCCAGCAGACGTGGTCTCCTGCGTCACGGTGCCCGAGGGATCCACCGGCAACCAGGCCCTGGCCGCCGCAGGGTCGATCACGGACGACAACGGGTTGATCTGCTCCATCAACGGCTACCCCGAGGCGCAGTGCGGCAGCGAGGTCTCCGACGCCGATGCCGCGGCGGCCGCGACGGCCGCGAAGGACGAGCAGCCCAACCCTGCCGTCGTGGCCGCTGCGTCCAGCACTGAGGACACGCCCTCAACCTCCGACACGGGCAGCCAGTCCTGGGTCGGCTTCGCAGTCGGCGCCCTGGTGCTGGCGCTGCTGATCGGCGCCGCCTACTGGATCCCGAAGCGGCGCCGATCCGCCCGGTCACCCGAGTAGGCCTGACCCCCATGGCCCTTCCCACCACGACCCGACCCGGGCCCGCGCCCACGGTCGGGGTCAGCGGCCGGCTGCCCCGCAGCCTCCACCCGCTTGCGTGGTGGGCCTGGGCACTGGGGCTCCTGGTCGCGGCGTCGCGGACGACCAACCCCCTGCTGCTCGGGCTCATCCTGGGCTGCCTTGCGGTCGTCGTCTCCGCGCGACGGCCCGATGCAGCGTGGGCCGGCGCCTTCTCGGCAGCCCTTCGCCTGGGGGTCCTGGTGATCGTGACCCGCACCCTGCTCCAGGTCCTCCTCGGGGCGCCGGTCGGCCTGAACCTCGCGTTCACCCTGCCCGAGATCGCCCTGCCGGACTGGATGGCGGGGGTGCGCCTCGGCGGCCTGGTCACCTGGGAATCGGTGCTGATCGGCCTCGCCGAGGGCCTGCGCCTGGCCGTCATGATCGCCTGTGTGGGGGCGGCGAACTCACTCACGCCGCCGAGCCGGCTGCTGCGCTCGGTCCCCGCCGCCCTGTATGAGGTGGGCGTGGCCGTGGTCGTGGCGCTCACCTTCGCCCCGCACCTGCTCGCCGATGCCCGTCGGGTCGGCGCCGCGCGGCGCCTGCGCGGACATGATGAGGGGCGCATCGCGGCGTTCGCGCGGTCCAGCGGGCCCGTCCTCGACGGCGGCCTCGAACGCTCGATCCAGCTCGCCGCGGCGATGGACAGCCGCGGATACGGCCGCTCGGGCCAGGTCAGCCAGCGGGAGCGGCGCACCCAGGCCGTGTTGGTCCTGGCCGGGTTCGCCGGAGTCCTCGTCGGGCTCTACGGCCTGTTCGACTCGGCGGCTCCGCGGCTGCTCGGGTGGCCGATGCTCGCCGGCGGTGTGCTGATGGCCGTCCTCGGTCTGCGAGCGGCGGGTCGACGCAGTCCCCGGACGGCCTACCGTCCGGACCCGTGGCGGTGGCCCGAATGGCTGACCGCCGGCTCCGGGGCGCTCGTCGCCGCGACGTTCCTCGTGTGGTCACCGACTGCGCTGCTGCTGCGGACGGTTCCCCTGACGTGGCCCGAGCTGGTGGTGGTGCCGACGCTCGCGGTGCTGCTCGCCGTCGGTCCCGCCTTCTGGACGCCCCCGATACCCGGGTCCGGACATCCCCGCATGGCAGGAGCCCCGCTGTGACCAGCGCAATCCGGTTCGAGAACGTGAGCGTCACCTACGACGGCGCTGATCGCCCCACCCTCTGCGGCGTCGAGCTCGACATCCCCGAGGGGGAACTCGTCCTGGTCGTCGGCGAGACCGGGTCGGGCAAGTCCACGCTGCTGCGCTGCCTGAACGGCCTCGTCCCGCACTTCACCGGCGGGACGCTGTCCGGCCGGGTGACCATCGCCGGGCGCGACACCCGGACCAACCCGCCGCGCGAGCTGGCCGACGTCGTGGGCATGGTCGGCCAGGACCCGCTGGCCGGTTTCGTCGCCGAGATCGTCGAGGACGAGCTGGCCTACGGCATGGAGTGCCTGGGCATCGGGCCGGACACCATGCGCCGCCGGGTCGAGGAGACCCTGGACCTGCTCGGCCTGGCCGACCTGCGCAACCGGGCGTTGACGTCGCTGTCGGGCGGCCAGCGCCAGCGCGTGGCCATCGGGGCCGCACTCACCAGCCATCCGCGGATCCTCGTCCTGGACGAGCCGACCTCCGCCCTGGACCCGGGCGCCGCCGAGGAGGTGCTGGCTGCCCTCCAGCGGCTCGTGCACGACCTGGGCATCACGGTCGTCCTGGCCGAGCACCGCCTCGAGCGCGTGGTCCAGTACGCCGACCAGGTGCTGGTCGTCGCCGATCGTCGGGTCACCACCGGCGCACCCGCGTTCATGATGGTCGGGGCCCCGGTCGCCCCACCCGTCGTCGAGCTCGGGCGCCTGGCCGGCTGGGACCCGCTGCCGCTGTCGGTGCGCGATGCCCGCCGCGCAGCAGGTCCCCTGCGCGCCAGGCTGCGCGCGCTCCCGGCACCCGTCGACCCGGGTCCGGGCACCCCGACGCCCGTTCCCGACGACCCGGAGTCCGGTCGGGTGCGGGTGCGTGACCTGACTGCTGGGTACCGCGGGGTCCCCGTGCTCCGCGAGGTCGACCTCGAGGTCGTCCCGGGTGAGGTCCTGGCCCTCATGGGCCGCAACGGGGCGGGCAAGTCCACCCTGCTGGCCACGATGGCGGGGATGCGGGCACCCGATTCCGGAACGGTCCGGATGGGCGGGGCCGACCCGCGCACCCTCGCGGGGCACGCCCTGCTGAGCACCGTCGGGCTGGTGCCGCAGGAGCCCGCGGACCTGCTCTACGCCACCACCGTCGGCCGCGAGTGCGGCGATGCCGATGCCTCGGCGCACGCCTCCGTCGGGACCACCGCAGGGATCCTCTCGGCCCTGGCGCCCGGGATCGACGCGAGCCGGCACCCCCGCGACCTGTCCGAGGGGCAGCGGCTGGCACTGGCCCTGGCCGTCGTCCTCGCGGCGGGCCCGGCGATCCTGCTGCTCGACGAGCCGACCCGCGGCCTGGACTACGGCGCCAAGCGCCGCCTGATCGACTTCCTGCACACGGTGCGCCGCGCCGGGCACACCGTCGTGCTGGCGACCCACGACGTCGAGCTGGTCGCCGAGGTGGCCACCCGCGTGGCGGTCATCGCCGACGGGGAGATCGTCGCCGACGGCGCCACTGGGGCGGTCGTGCGCAGCTCGCCGTTGTTCGCACCGCAGGTCGCCAAGATCCTCACCCCCGAGCCCTGGCTGACAGTCGGCCAGGTCGCCGACGCACTGGCAGAGTCCGTATGACCACGTCACGAGTCAGGCCCACGACGTGAACACCCGTGCCATCCCGGTCTCGGCCCGCAGCGCTGCGGCGATCGCCGCCACAAGCGTGGTCGGCATCCTGGCGTTCACCTGGCCGATGCTCGCTCCGCGGGGCTCCGAGCTGCTGGCGCACGCCAACGACGCCCCACTCATCTTCGGGCTGCTCGTGCCGCTGCTGATGGCCGTGACCCTGAGCCTGGTGGCCGACGGAGCGATGGGCGCCAAGGCTGTGGCCCTGCTCGGGGTCCTGGCCGCGACCGCTGCTGCCCTGCGCGCACTGGGTGCGGGCATCGCCGGGTTGGAGCCGATCTGGATCGTGATCGTCCTGGGCGGGTACGCGCTGGGCGCAGGCTTCGGCTTCGTGCTCGGCGCGGTGTGCATCCTGGCCTCCGCGCTGCTGACCGGTGGTGTGGGCCCGTGGCTGCCGTTCCAGATGATCGCCGCTGCCTGGGTGGGCCTCGGGGCCGGGATGCTGGCCGGCCGACTGCCCCGCCGCTGGGAGATCCCGCTGCTCGCCGGCTACGCGGCGCTCGCGGCGGTGGCCTACGGATGGTTGCTCAACCTCTGGTTCTGGCCGACGGCCACCGGACTGCCCGAGGCGATCGCGTACATCCCAGGAGCAGGTCCGGCGGTCAACGCGGCCCATTGGTTCCGGTTCAACCTGACCACGTCGATGGGCTACGACCTGCCGCGAGCACTCCTGACCCTCACGGCCGTCCTGCTGCTCGGCAGCCGGGTTCTCGCGGCATTGCGGCGGACGAGTCGGATCGCGGCGTTCGATGCAAGCCCGACGTTCGAGCCGCCTGCAGTGATCGGTGCGACTGCCGCCGGGTCGGAGCCGACCGGCTGATGCGCGTGGACCTGCTCGGCACCGGCAGCGCGGACCGCTGGCCCAACCCGTGGTGCACCTGCGACCGCTGCCAGTGGGCGCGGGGGGCCCGCGTGCACCGCGGGCGGACCAGCGCCCTGGTGGACGGTGGCCTGCTGATCGACCCCGGGCCCGATGCCGGGTCGGGCGGCGTCGACCTCAGCGGGGTGCGCACCGTGCTGATCACGCACGACCATCCGGACCACCTCGACCCGGCCTTCCTGCTCGCGTGGTCCTGGGCGTCGGGACCGGGGCTGCTGGTGGCCGGCCCGGCCGAGGCGATCGAGCGCTGCCGGCAGTGGGTCGGGCCGGATGCGCCGGTTGAGTTCCGAGCGCTGGCGGCTGGGGATGAGCTCGCCGTCGACGATGCTGACGGTGCCGACGGGGCGCTGCGGGTCCGCGCCCTTCCCGCCGCCCACTCCACCACCGGCGGGCGCGACCACGACGGCACCGCGCTGCTGTTCGAGGTCACGGCCCCGGACGCATCCCTGCTGTACGCCACCGATACCGCGGCACTCCCCCACGACGACCTCGCCGGACCCTACGACGTGGTCCTGCTCGAGCTGACCTTCGGCGACACCACCGACCACGGCAGCGCCCACCTGGACCTGCCCACCTTCGGCCACGAGGTCGCCCGGCTGCGCGGCGACGGCCGTCTCACGCAGGGCGCCCGGGTCGTCGCGGTGCACCTGTCCCACCACAACCCGATCGATCTCCCGCAACGGCTCGCGGTGATCGGCGCCGAGGTCGTCCGCGACGGCACCGCCCTGCAGGTGGGCGCGTCCGGCCGGCGCGTGGGCCGACGACTGCTGGTCACCGGCGGAGCGCGCAGCGGCAAGAGCCACCACGCCGAGTCGCTGGTGAAGGGCCGGGCCCCCGTCACGTACGTCGCCACGGCACCGACCTACCCCGACGACCCCGAATGGGTCGAGCGGATCGCCCGGCACCGGCACCGTAGGCCGCCGACCTGGCGCCTGCGGGAGACCGCCCAGGTCGCCGACATGCTCCGCGAGGCCGAGCCCGAGGAGACCGTCCTGGTCGATTGCCTGACCCTGTGGGTGACAGCTGCCGTCGACAGGGCCGATGCCTGGGAGGACGCCCCGGCCGCGGAGTCGGCCGTCGAGGAGAGCCTGGCCGACCTTCTGGACTCACTGGCCGGGACGCAGGCCGACGTCGTGATCGTCACCAACGAGGTCGGGTCCGGCATCGCGCCCGCGACCGCCTCAGGGCGGCTGTTCCGCGACCTGCTGGGGCGGGTCAACACGGCAGTGGCCGCGACCTGCGACGACGTGACGCTCGTGACGAGCGGGATCCCCCGCACACTGAAGGGACGTCCATGGACGAGTTCGACCTGAGCCGCTGGTCCGCGGGGATCCTTCCCGCCGACGAGGGCGCGAGGACCGCCGCCCTGGCTCGCCAGGAGACGCTGACCAAGCCCTCGGGTGCCCTGGGACGGCTCGAGGACGTGTCGGTGTGGCTGGCCGGGGTGACCGGCCAGTGCCCACCCCCACCGATCCAGAGCCCGGCGCTGGCCATCTTCGCCGGTGACCACGGCGTGGCTCGCACGGCCGGAACCAGCGCCTACCCGCCGGAGGTCACGGCCCAGATGGTGGCGAACTTCGTGACGGGCGGGGCCGCGGCCACGGTCCTCGCACGCGCTCACGGGGTGAGCGTTCGGGTCGTGGATGTCAGTGTCGACGTCGACTGGTCGGCCAGCGGCCTGCCAGTCCCGGCCGAGGTGACCGCAGACCGGGTCCGCCGGGGCAGTGGCTCGATCGACCGCGAGGACGCCATGACCCGCGACGAGTGCGTCGCCGCACTCCGCCTCGGCGCCCGGGTCGCCGACGAGCTCATCGACGGCGGCGCCGACCTGCTGATCGTCGGGGACATGGGGATCGGCAACACGACCCCGGCCGCCGCATTGGTCGGGTTGCTGGCCGATGTCGAGCCCGCGCGCGTCGTCGGCCGGGGAACTGGCATCGATGACGCCACGTGGATGCGCAAGACGGCGGCCATCCGCGATGCGATGCGCCGGGGCCGTCCGGTGAAGGGCGACCCGGTGGCGCTGCTGGCCACCTGCGGCGGACCCGACCTCGCCGCGACGACCGGGTTCCTGCTCCAGGCGGCGCTGCGGCGCACACCGGTCATCCTCGATGGGGTGATCTCCTGCGCCTGCGCGCTGGTCGCCCACCGGGTGGCGTTCCGGGCATCCCAGTGGTGGTGCGCCTCGCACCGCAGCACCGAGCCCGCCGCTGCCGCAGCACTCGATCGCCTGGGCCTCGACCCGCTGCTGGACCTGCGCATGCGCCTCGGCGAGGGGTCGGGGGCATTGCTCGCCCTGCCCCTGGTGACCGCCGCCGGGGACCTCCTGCGCGACATGGCGACGTTCGCCTCGGCCGGAGTCAGCGACCGGGACGCGGACGGGGCGGCGGACCCGTCGACATGAACCCGTCCGATCCGATCCGGTTCGCTGTCGGGACGTTCACACGCCTGCCGGTCCCGCCGCCGACCGAGGTGGATGCCTCGGTTGCCGGGAGGGGTGTCGCTCTCGCCCCGCTCGTCGGTGCCGGGATCGGGATGGTCAGCGGAGCGCTCCTGCTGGTCACCGGCGTCGACCTGGTCGCCCGCCTGCTGTCCGCGACCCTCGTGGTGGCCCTCGCCGCGTGGATCACCCGGGGACTTCACTGGGACGGCCTGGCCGACGTCGCCGACGGGCTGGGCAGCGCCGCTCCACCGGAGAGGGCACGCGAGATCATGCGCCGGTCCGACATCGGGCCCTTCGGCGTGCTGGTGCTCGGGTTCACCATCGCCCTGCAGGTCCTGTGTCTCGCGCAACTCCCCGCGGGTGCGCCCACGCTTGCCGCATGGGTCCTGGCCGTAGCCCTCGGCCGGCTCGCGGTGGGGGTCGCCTGTGGGCCGTGGGTGCACCCCGCCCGCGCTGAGGGTCTCGGGGCGATGGTGATCGGCTCGGTCACCCCCGCGCGGCTGGTGATCGCCGGCGCGCTCGCGGCCGCGGTGGCCGTCAGCGCTGCGATGGGCGGCCCGCTGCCGTGGTCGGGCGCGCTCCTGTGGGGTCCGATCGCAGCAGTCGGGGTCGCCCTCGGTCTCGGATGGCTGGCCCAGCGCCGGTTCGGCGGCAGCACCGGGGACGTCCTGGGCGCGACCGCGGAGCTGGCCACCGTGGCGGTCCTGCTGGTGCTCGCCCTGCAGTGAGCGATTCCGCGCTGCCCTACTTGGGCGACGACTCCACGAACGGCAGCCGCACGACCCTCGCCGGGACCGCCCGGCCGCGGATGTCGATCGCGACCTCGTCACCGAACGTCAGCGTCGGGTCCACCAGGGCAAGCGCAACGCCCGCCTTCAGCGTCGGGGAGAACGTCCCCGAGGTGGTCTCCCCTGCCGCGGACCCATCGGGCCGGTGCACCGTCATGTGCGCCCGTGGCACCCCGCGGCCCTCCAGCAGCAGGCCACGAAGCGCCCGCGGCCGGCCCGCCGCCCGCTGGGAGATCAGGGCCTCGCGCCCCCCGAACTCCGGCTTGTCCCAACCGACCGCCCAGGAGAGCCCCGCCTCGACCGGCGTGATCGAGGTGGACAGGTCCTGGCCGTGCAGCGGATAGCCCATCTCGGTGCGCAGGGTGTCGCGGGCCCCGAGCCCGCAGGGCGTCGCACGCTCGGCAACCTGCGTCCAGAGGCTGGGGAGGGACTGCACCCCGAGGATCACCTCGTACCCGTGCTCGCCGGTGTACCCGGTGCGGCACACCACCGCCGACGTGCCCTCGAACTCAGCAGTCGTGAAGGCCATGTAGGGCAGGTCCTGCCCCTGGGCGAGCAGGCCGAGGTCGAGCATGACCTCGCGGCTGCCCGGGCCCTGGATCGCCAGGATCCCCTCGGCCTCGTGCAGGTCGGTCAGCGTCACGCCCTCGGGCAGCCCGGCGAGAAGGGCATCGCGGACCGTCGCGGCGTTGGCCGCGTTCGGCACGATGCGCACCTCGTCGTCGCCCAGGCGGTAGACGATGAGGTCGTCGACGACCCCGCCGCTGTCGGTGCACAGCATCGAGTACTGGGCCTGGCCGGTGCCGATCCGGTCGAGGTCGTTGGCCAGGACCCGGTTCAGGGCTGCGGCGGCGCCGGGGCCGGAGACCACCAGCTTGCCCATGTGGGACACGTCGAACACCCCGACAGCCGTGCGCACGGCGGTGTGCTCGGCCACGACCCCGGTGGGGTACTCGATGGGCATCTCCCACCCGCCGAAGTCGGCCATCTTGGCCCCAGCAGCGCGGTGGGTCTCGGTCAGGGCAGTGCGGCGCAGAGTCACGCTCGGCAGCCTAACGCGCCCCGCTCGTCCCAAGGCCCTGGGACGGATACGCCCGCACGCCGCAGCAGGCGCGGCTGCGCGGCGCGCCAGACACCCAATACGGTGGGGCCATGACGAACCCCACCCTCTCCCTGAGCACGTCCCTGCGTGGCATCGACCTCCTCGTCCTGGGCATCGCGCAGGCCGCCGCCGGACCGGTTGCGGCCAGCAGCGCGGCCCTGACCGAGGAGCAGCAATCGGCCCTCACCGCGGCGGCCCGCGCCATCGGTGCGACCGGCAAGGCCGACGAGGTCCTGCGCCTGCCCGGCGAGCCGTACGGCCTGCCCCCGATCATGATCACCGGGCTCGGCGACCACGCCGACTCGTACTCACCGGAGACCCTGCGGCGCGCTGCGGGGGCGGCACTGCGCGCTGCCTCGTCGAGCGCCGTCGCCGTGGCCCTGCCGACCGGCGACGATGTCACCCTCGTGGAGGCCGCCGCCCTCGGGACGTTCATCGGGGCGTACCGCTACCCGGGCAAGCCGGCCGGCCAGACCCCCCGCCCGATCCCCACGAAGCTCAGCGTCCTGGTCGGCGCCACGAAGGGACTGAAGCCGGCAGCCACCCGCGCCCAGGTCATCGGCGAGGCCATCCTCCTGACCCGTCGCCTGGTCGACACGCCCCCCGGCGCCCTGCCCCCGGCAGCGCTCGCCGCTGAGGCTCGTCGCAGCCGTCGAGGGGACCACGATCGACATCGAGGTCCTCGATGAGAAGGCCCTGCGCACGCAGAAGTTCGGCGGGATCCTCGCCGTGGGCCAGGGGTCGGCGAACCCGCCGCGCCTGGTGCGGCTGTCCTATTCGCCGGCCGGGGCAGGCGCCCATCTCGCGCTGGTCGGCAAGGGCATCACCTTCGACTCCGGTGGCCTCTCGCTCAAGCCGCCGGCCGGGATGATCACCATGAAGTGCGACATGGCCGGGGCTGCGGCCGTCCTCGCCGCTGTGCGCGCCATCGCCCAGCTCGGCATCGCCGTACGGGTGACGGCCTACCTGGCCATCGCGGAGAACATGCCCAGCGGCGCCGCCCAGCGCCCGGGCGACGTCATCACCGCGTACGGCGGCAAGACCGTCGAGGTGCTCAACACCGACGCCGAGGGCCGTCTGGTGATGATGGACGCCCTGGTCCGCTGCGGAGCCGACGAGCCCGACGCGATCATCGACGTGGCCACGCTGACCGGGGCGCAGGTGGTCGCCCTCGGCTCGCGGATCGCCGGGGTCATGGGCAACGACGACGGGTGGCGCGACGAGGTGCACGCCGCTGCGGAGTCCGCCGGCGAGCTCTCGTGGCCGATGCCGATCTCCGACGAGCTGCGCCCGTCGCTGGACTCCCCCGTGGCCGACCTGGCCAACATCGGCGAGCGCAACGGCGGCATGATGACCGCGGCTGCCTTCCTGCGCGAGTTCGTCCCCGAGGGCGTGCCGTGGGCGCACCTGGACATCGCCGGTCCTGCGTTCGTCGACGGGACACCCTGGGCCTACAACGGCAAGGGAGCCACGGGGTACGGCGTGCGGACCCTGGTCGCGGTCGCCGAGCGGATGGCCGACCAACAGGGCTGAGCACCAACTCCCATCGGGTTCTGCACCCACGGCCCCTCCCGTGGCCCCCCGCGAGGGGTCAACTGCTGGCAGGATGTGCCTGCGCACCCGCGCCGGCGGGGCACGCACGTTCAGCACCCTCGATCAGAAAGGTCCCCACGTGGCCGACAACCAGTTCGATGTCGTGATCCTCGGCGGAGGCAGCGGCGGATACGCCTGCGCCCTTCGGGCATCCCAGCTCGGGCTGTCCGTGGCCCTGATCGAGAAGGACAAGCTCGGCGGGACCTGCCTGCATCGAGGCTGCATCCCGACCAAGGCCCTGCTGCACGCGGCTGAGGTGGCTGACACCGCACGCGAGAGCGAGCAGTTCGGCGTGAGCACGACGCTCAACGGAATCGACATCGGCAAGGTCAACTCCTACCGCGACGGGGTCGTGGGTCGGCTCTACAAGGGCCTGCAGGGGCTGGTCAAGAGCCGCGCGATCACGTATGTGGAGGGCTCCGGTCGGCTGACCGCCGCGAACACCGTGGACGTCGACGGCACCGCCTACACCGGGCGCAACGTGGTCCTGGCCACCGGCTCGTACGCGCGCAGCCTGCCCGGCCTGGACATCGGCGGACGGGTCATGACCAGCGACCAGGCGCTGGGGCTGGACTACATCCCGGCCAGCGTGATCGTGCTGGGCGGCGGCGTGATCGGCGTGGAGTTCGCCTCGGTCTGGAAGTCCTTCGGGTCGGAGGTGACCATCATCGAGGCGCTGCCCCGGCTGGTCCCGGCCGAGGACGAGGCATGCTCGAAGGCCCTCGAGCGGGCGTTCCGCAAGCGCAAGATCACGTTCACCACCGGCGTCCGGTTCGCCAGCGTGACCCAGGACGACAACGGCGTCGTTGCCACCCTCGAGGACGGCTCCACGCACTCGGCCGAGATCATGCTGGTCGCCGTCGGACGAGGCCCGAACGCCAGCGGCATGGGCTTCGAGGAGGTCGGGGTCGCCATGGAGCGCGGTTGGGTCCTGGCCGATGAGCGCCTTGCCACGAACGTCCCCGGCGTGTTCGCGGTCGGCGACATCGTCCCCGGCCTCCAGCTGGCGCACCGCGGCTTCCAGCAGGGCATCTTCGTCGCCGAGGAGATCGCGGGGCTCAACCCACCGGCCATCGACGAGCTCGGCATCCCGCGGGTCACGTACTGCGAGCCGGAGATCGGATCGATCGGACTCACCGAGGCCCAGGCCAAGGAGAAGTTCGGCGCCGACGCCGTCGAGTCCTACGAGTACAGCCTCGGGGGCAATGGCAAGAGCCAGATCCTGGCGACCACCGGGTTCATCAAGCTGGTCCGGCGCGTCGACGGGCCGGTCATCGGGGTCCACATGGTGGGCGCCCGGATCGGCGAGCAGATCGGCGAGGCCCAGCTGATCTACAACTGGGAGGCCTACCCCGCTGAGGTGGCGTCCCTCGTGCACGCCCACCCCACCCAGAACGAGGCCCTCGGCGAGGCGCACCTCGCGCTGGCCGGCAAGCCCCTGCACGCACACGCCTGAACCCGTTTCCGACCATTCGATGAGGAGTCCGCAGATGTCGGTCACCGTCACCATGCCGCAGCTCGGCGAGAGCGTCACCGAGGGCACCGTCACCCGCTGGCTCAAGCAGGTCGGCGAGGAGGTGCGCGCAGACGAGCCCCTGGTCGAGGTCTCGACCGACAAGGTCGACACTGAGATCCCCGCCCCGGCCTCCGGCGTCCTGCTGTCCATCGCGGCCGGCGAGGATGAGACCGTCGCCGTCGGGGCGCCGCTCGGCGTGATCGGCGCTGCCGGTGATGCTCCCGCGGAGCCGGCTGCTGCCGCCCCGGCCGCCCCGGAAGCGGCCGCGCCACCAGTTGCCACTCCCGCCGCCGTGTCGGCACCGGCGCCGGTCCAGGCCGTCGCCGCCCCACCGGCCCGCCCGGCCGTGGCGCCTGCCGCAGCGGCCGCCGCTGCCGCCCTCGGATCGGTCCCCCCGGACCCCAACCCGCCGCGCTCGGGAAGCCACGCCGTCTCGGGCACCGAGACGCCCGTGATCCTGCCCGCACTGGGTGAGTCCGTCACCGAGGGCACCGTCACCCGCTGGCTGAAGAAGGTCGGCGACATGGTGTCGGCCGACGAACCCCTGCTCGAGGTCTCCACCGACAAGGTCGACACCGAGCTGCCCGCTCCGAGCTCGGGGATGCTGCTCGAGATCCGCGTCCTCGAGGACGAGACCGCGGAGGTCGGCCAGACCCTGGGCGTCATCGGAACGCCCGCCCCGGTCGGGGCTCCGGCGGCCGCACCGGCACCTGCCCCGGAGCCCGTGGTGGCCGCCGCGCCCGAGCCCGCCGCGGCGCCGACCCCTGCGCCCGAGCCCGTCCCCGTGGCGGCGGCGACCGCCGAGGCTCCCAGCGCCGGGGCACACGCCGGCGCTGCACCGTCGGACCTCTACGTCACGCCGCTGGTCCGCAAGCTCGCCGCGCAGTCCGGCGTGGACCTGTCGACCGTCCGCGGGACCGGCGTCGGTGGCCGGATCACCAAGCAGGACATCTTCGACGCGACGCACCGCTCGGCTGGCGCCGCCACGGCTCCGACTGCCCCCGCTGCTGCCCCGGCCCCGGCTGCTGCCCCGGCTCCTGGGGCGCCTGCGCCTGCTGCCGCCCAGGCCGCAACGCCGGCGGCAACGCCCGCACCGGCGGCCCCCGCGGCTTCGGCGCCCGCCGCGGGCGCGCGCACGGAGAAGCTGACCCGCCTGCGCAAGGTGATCGCTGAGCGCATGGTGGAGTCGCTGCACACCTCGGCACAGCTGACCACGGTCGTCGAGGCCGATGTGACCCGGATCGCCGCTCTGCGCGCCCGGCACAAGGACTCCTTCCAGGCGCGTGAGGGCGTGAAGCTGTCGTTCATGCCCTTCTTCGCGAAGGCGATCATCGAGGCGCTCAAGGCCTACCCGGTGGTCAATGCCTCCATCGACCAGGCTGCGGGGACCGTCACGTACCACGACGCAATCCACCTGGGGATCGCCGTGGACACCGAGCGCGGCCTGCTCGTGCCGGTCGTGCGGGACGCCGACGACCTGAACCTGGGCGGGCTCGGCCGCAAGATCGCCGACGTCGCCGAGCGGACGCGCACCAACAAGGTGTCGCCCGACGAGCTGTCCGGCGGGACCTTCACGATCACCAACACCGGCAGCCGCGGCGCCCTGTTCGACACCCCGATCGTGAACCAGCCACAGGTCGCGATCCTGGGTCTCGGTGCGATCGTTCGGCGCCCGGTCGTCGTGGTCGACGAGACGGGCGCGGACTCCATCGCGATCCGCTCGATGGTCTACCTCGCGCTGACCTACGACCACCGCCTGGTGGACGGTGCGGACGCCGCACGCTTCCTGACCACGCTCAAGGCGCGTCTGGAGTCCGGCGACTTCGAGGCGGAACTGGGCTGATGCGCATAGCGGTGACCGGCGCCTCCGGACTCATCGGAGGGGCACTCGTGCCGCACCTGCGCGCCCAGGGGCATGAGGTGCTCCGTCTTGTCCGGAGCCGTTCCGGGGCACCCGACGAGGTCAGTTGGGACCCCATGGGTGGCACAGTCGACGTGGCCGGCCTCGCCGGCGTCAACGGCGTGATCCACCTCGCGGGCGCAGGCGTGGGAGACCATCGCTGGACCGACGAGTACAAGGCCACAATTCGGGACTCACGGACCGTGGGCACCGCAACACTGGCCACCGCACTGGCCTCGATGGAGCAGCCACCCTCGGTACTCGTCTCAGGCTCGGCCATCGGGTTCTACGGGGACACCGGCGACACCGCAGTGGACGAGAGCGCACCCGCGGGCTCGGGATTCCTGGCTGACGTGGTCGTCGGCTGGGAAGCCGCTGCCCAGCCGGCACGGGAGGCCGGGATCCGGGTCGTGCACCCGCGGACGGGGTTGGTCGTGTCTGGCCGCGGCGGCGCCTGGGCCAAGCTCTGGCCGCTGGTCCGACTCGGCGCTGGCGGGAAGATGGGCACAGGGCGGCAGTGGTGGTCGTTCATCTCGATGCGCGACGAGCTCGCTGCCCTGACATTCCTGCTCGACACCCTTGAGGGACCGGTCAACCTGACGGCCCCCAACCCGGTCACGAACGCTGAGATGATCAAGGCCATGGGGCAGCTGCTCAAGCGGCCGACCGTCCTCCCCGTGCCGGCTAAGGCGTTGCAGATCGCGCTCGGCGAGTTCTCCTCGGAGGTGCTCGGCAGCATCCGCGTGGTGCCGAGCACGTTGCTCGAGGCGGGCTTCGAGTTCCAGGACCCGACGATCGAGCAGGCGCTGGCCTGGGCCTGGGCCTCGCGCTGACGATCACGGCTCCAGCTTCCCGGACGGCTCGGGGGTCGGCTCCTGCTCTCCCGACGGCTCCGCGGACGGCGTCCCCGGGGCTTCGCTGCCCTGCGTCGTAGTGACGCCGACGACCCGCCACCCCGCCGGGTCCGTGGGGTCCGGGACCAACGTGACCGACCACCGTGTGAGCCTCGCCAGCGGCACGCTCTCGACCACCGATCCATGCGCGTCCACGAGGGTATAGGCCGAGCGCTGGTCGACGACCTGGACCTGGGCCCGGCCTCCCCCGCGCTCGGAACGCTCCACCGCCAGCACGCGCGAGGTGAGACCCTGCGGGCGCAACCCCCGCGCGCGCAGGTCCCCCACCAACGCCGCGTCCGACTCCCACGCGGCCGACCCGGGCTCGGCGTAGTCCTCGATCAGGTCGGTGTCCAGGGCGGTCAGGGCACGGGCCCGGCGCCGGTCGAGCTCGGCCAGCACCTCCCACCAGTCCGGAGACTCGCCGCTTCGGTCGTCGACCGCGTCCGGCCCGGCGGGCGACGGCTTGGCCGTCGCGCTGGGCTTGGCCGTCGCGCTGGGCTCCCCCGCCAGTTCCCACCCCGGCCCCGATCCGGGCCCTGCGTCGTCGGCAACCGCCCCGGCGACCCGCACCACGCCGACGACCGCCACGAGTGCCAGCCCCGCCAGCGCGAATGCCCGCCACGGCCGGTGGCGCCGACCGTGGGCGCGTCCGGTGCGGCCAGAAGGCAGCCCTCCCCCGTCCAACGAGTTCCCCCGCCCGCCAGCAGCCTCCCCCTCCAGCGCACCTGCAGTGGCGCTCCCCGGCACACCCCACGCCACGACCCCCAAGGTGGCGGGTGCCCCTTCCTGCTGCCAGACGCCGGGGATGCTGCTGCGCCACTGGGCCGCCGTCGGCCTCCCCCCATCCACGCCTGCACCCTCCCCCGAGGTGGGCGATCCGGCAATCAGTCATCCACAGGCCACACCTGCGGGCACCGCCGACTACCGTGGGTCCCGTGAATCTCCGGGTGATCGGCAGCGGCGAGCCGGTGGACTACCAGGAGGCCTGGGACCAGCAGCGGGCATGGCACGCCGAGGTCGTGGACGGTGCGCCGGACATCCTCTGGCTCCTCGAGCACCCGCCGGTCTACACCGCCGGCCGACGCACGGACCCGCTGGACCGCCCGTTCGACGGAACCCCCGTCATCGACGTCGACCGGGGCGGGAAGATCACCTGGCACGGCCCCGGGCAGCTCGTGGGCTACCCGATCGTCCGGCTGCCCGACCCCATCGACGTGGTGGCCCACGTCCGGCGCCTGGAGGCGATGCTGATCGACGTCTGCGCCGAGCTCGGCGTCACCGCGGGCCGGGTGGAGGGTCGCTCCGGCGTGTGGGTCCCGGCTGATGAGCGCGGCACGGATCGCAAGGTCGCCGCGATCGGCGTGCGGGTCTCGCGGGGCGTCACCATGCACGGCTTCGCGCTGAACTGCGACCCCGACCTGAGCTGGTACGACCGGATCGTGCCGTGCGGGATCCGCGATGCCTCGGTCACGTCGCTGTCCGCCGAGCTCGCCCGCGACGTCACGGTCGCCGAGGCCCGGAAGCTCGTCGAGGACCGCGCCGAGCAGGTCCTGGGCCACTGAGCCCCCAGCGCCAGCCGGGCGCGACGCGTAGGCTCTGGGACTGTGACTTCACCAGACGGCCGCCGGCTGCTGCGCATCGAGGCGCGCAACACCGAGGTCCCCATCGAGCGCAAGCCCGAGTGGATCAAGACCCGCGCGCGCACCGGCCCGGAGTTCATGGCCATGCGGGAGCGCGTGGCCGGAGCCGGGCTGCACACGGTGTGCCAGGAGGCGGCCTGCCCGAACATCTACGAGTGCTGGGAGGACCGCGAGGCCACCTTCCTGATCGGTGGCGCCCAGTGCACCCGCCGATGCGACTTCTGCCAGATCGACACCGGCAGGCCCGAGCCCCTGGACCGCGACGAGCCGCGGCGAGTGGCCGAGTCCGTGGCAACGATGGGCCTGCGCTACGCCACTGTGACCGGCGTGGCCCGTGATGACCTGCCGGACGAGGGTGCGTGGCTCTACGCAGAGACCGTCCGCGCGATCCACGAGCGCAACCCCGGCTGCGGCGTCGAGGTCCTGATCCCGGACTTCTCGGCCAACCCGGAGCTGCTGGCCGAGGTGTTCGCCGCCGCTCCCGAGGTCCTCGCGCACAACCTCGAGACGGTGCCTCGCATCTTCAAGCGGATCCGTCCGGCGTTCCGCTACGAGCGCTCCCTGGACGTGATCGCCCAGGCGCGCACCGCAGGCCTGGTCACGAAGTCGAACCTGATCCTCGGAATGGGTGAGGAGATCCCCGAGGTGCACGCCGCGCTGGCCGACCTGCGCGCCGCGGGCTGCGACCTGATCACCATCACGCAGTACCTGCGCCCCACCCCACGCCACCACCCCGTGGAGCGCTGGGTCCGCCCTGAGGAGTTCGTCGCCCTGGCCGAGGTCGCCCGCGAGCTGGGCTTCCTGGGGGTGATGAGCGGGCCGCTGGTCCGTTCGTCCTACCGCGCCGGACGGCTGCACGCGCAGGCCATCGAGGCACGCACGGCCGGGTAGGATCCTGCCCATGTCGAAGATGGGCAATCGCCTTCGCGTGATCCGTGACAACTATCGGATGGCCAAGGAGCACGACCCCAAGCTGGGGTGGATCCTCCTGGGGATCGTGGCGCTCGGGATCGCGCTCACGGTCGCCGTCATCGCCGCCTTCGGCAACACGCTGACATGGGCGATCGTCGGCTCGTCGGCCACGATCGTCATCCTCTCGATCGTGTTCAGCCGCCGGGCGATGCGCTCGGCCTACAGGTCCATCGAGGGCCAGCCCGGCGCGGCTGTGGCGGTCGTCCAGAACATGACCAAGCTCGGCTGGGGCATCACCCCCGCAGTGGCGGCCAACAAGCAGCAGGACCTCGTGCACCGCGCAATCGGTCGGCCCGGGATCGTACTGATCGGCGAGGGCACCAGCCCTGGCCTGCCCGGGTTGATGGCCACGGAGCGCAAGCGCACCGCCCGGTTCGTGTCCGAGGCTCCAATCACCGAGATCACGATCGGCTCGGAGGAGGGCCAGATCGCGATCTCCAAGCTCGACAAGCACTTGCGCAAGATGCCCAAGGTGCTCGCCCCCGGCGAGGTCACGACGCTGCGCAAGCGCCTGGACGCCTTGGCCAGCGCTCCTGTGCCGATCCCCAAGGGCCCGATGCCCAAGAGCGGACGGGTCCCTCGCGGCGGGAAGCTGCGCTGAGCCATGGACCGCGCTGACGTGGGCTCGCCGTCTGCCGGACCGCTCCCTGAGGACGCTGCCTACCGCGGGCAGCGCCTGGGCCTCCCCGAATCCGGACCGGGTTCGATGGCCACGTTCGGGCGGCGTGTGGTGGCGCTGTTCATCGACTGGATCGCCGCGATGCTCATCTCCCGCGCGCTCGTGGGGACGCAGGAGACCACGCTGGAGTCCTTCGCGACCCTGGGGATCTTCGCCGTCGAGGTCACGATCCTCACCTGGCTGTGGGGCTCCTCGTTCGGGCAGCGCCTGGTCGGCGTCCGGGTGGTCGGGCGGACGCGCCGCCTCGGGTTCGTCGCTGCTCTGCTGCGCACAGTCCTGATCTGCATCGTGATCCCGCCGGTGATCTGGGACGCCGATGGCCGGGGCCTGCATGATCGCGCCGTCGACAGCGTCGTCATCCGGGCCTGATCCACCGCAGCCGTCGCTGCCGGGGACCCGCCGCGGGGCAGGCGTAACCCGCAGGAAACAATAGGGACACGGACGGGAAATCGAGCCCTCATAGCGTCCAGAACGCACCGGCAGCCACGTGGCTGCCAATCCCGGACCCACACCTGGGTCGCGCCACGCGCCCCTGCAACCAGGAGGTTGGTTTGTTCAGCACCGCGGACGAAGTCCTCAAGTTCATCAAGAAGGAGGACGTCAAGTTCGTCGATGTCCGCTTCTGCGACCTGCCCGGCGTCATGCAGCACTTCAACGTGCCCGCTGAGGGACTCCCGGAGGAGTTCTTCACCGAGGGCCAGATGTTCGACGGATCCTCGATCCGCGGCTTCCAGGCCATCCACGAGTCGGACATGAAGCTCATCCCCGATCTCGGCAGCGCCTACCTCGACCCCTTCCGGGTCGAGAAGACCCTGATCATCAACATGTCGATCCGTGACCCGTTCACCGACGAGCCGTACAGCCGCGACCCGCGCAACATCGCGATGAAGGCCGAGGCCTACCTGCAGTCGACCGGGATCGCTGACACCGCGTTCTTCGCCCCCGAGGCCGAGTTCTACATCTTCGACTCGGTGCGCTTCGAGACCAAGCAGAACGCCGGCTACTACTTCATCGACTCCATCGAGGGCAAGTGGAACTCCGGCACGGAGTACGAGGAGGACGGCACCCCGAACCGCGGGTACAAGACCCCCTACAAGGGCGGCTACTTCCCCGTCCCGCCGGTCGACCACTTCGCCGACCTGCGCGACCAGATGAGCCTCATGCTCGCCCAGGTCGGGCTCACCGTCGAGCGCGCCCACCACGAGGTCGGCACCGCCGGCCAGGCGGAGATCAACTACCGCTTCGACTCGCTGGCCAAGGCCGCCGATGACGTCATGAAGTTCAAGTACGTCATCAAGGGCGTGGGCTGGGAGGCCGGCAAGTCCGTGACCTTCATGCCCAAGCCGATCTTCGGTGACAACGGCTCGGGCATGCACGTGCACCAGTCGCTGTGGAAGGACGGAAAGCCGCTGTTCTACGACGAGGCCGGCTACGGCGGCCTGTCGGACATGGCGCGCTGGTACATCGGCGGCCTGCTCAAGCACGCCCCCTCGTTGCTGGCGTTCACGAACCCGACGGTGAACTCCTACCACCGCCTGGTCCCCGGCTACGAGGCCCCGGTCAACCTGGTCTACAGCCAGCGCAACCGCTCGGCGTGCATCCGCATCCCGATCACCGGCTCGAACCCGAAGGCCAAGCGCATCGAGTTCCGCGTGCCCGACCCGTCGAGCAACCCGTACCTGGCGTTCTCGGCGATGCTCATGGCCGGCCTGGACGGGATCAAGAACAAGATCGAGCCCCGCGAGCCGGTCGACAAGGACCTCTACGAGCTGCCCCCGGACGAGGCTGCGGACATCCCGCAGGTCCCCGGTTCGCTGCCCGAGGTGCTCGACGCGCTCGAGGCCGATCACGCCTACCTCACCGAGGGTGGCGTGTTCACCGACGATCTGATCGAGACCTGGATCGCCTACAAGCGGCTCAACGAGGTGGACCCGATCCGCCTGCGCCCGCACCCGCACGAATTCGAGCTGTACTACGACATCTGAACCCTAACTGGCGTTTGACCTGCGACGATGCCTGCACACGTTCAGGCGTAGTCCAACGGTGGTCCAAAACGCTGGAAGATCAGACCCACGTTGGGGGCTCCATCTGCACCTGGATGGAGCCCCCAACGGCGTCGAGCGAGGCCGTTGCGTGCCCGCCTATGTGCCGGTCTCCTCGGTGCTGTTGATCGTGTACTGCCGCCCTGAACCCGGGCCCGACAAGCCCGGCACCGCCAGATTCGGTCACGACCACGAGCCTCCGCTCGTCCAGCCGCTCATCCCATCCTTGGTCACGGAGCCGTCGCCACCGTTGCTCACCGTCCAGATCTATACCCCATGGGGTATACTGGGTACTGTTCAGCATCGAGCCGAGCGACGAGGTGAACCGATGCCCGCCCCCACGCCGAAGTGCGTCCTGGACCGTGGCCGGCCATGCAACGCGTGCGTGGCCGACAACCCGGCAGCCTGCCCGTACCCGTACCTGCTGGGCGAATCCCGGGCAGCATGACCGACCTCCTGCCCATCGTCGAGGACCGCCTTGGCGAGGTCGGCGTACGCCTGACGCAGACGACCGGCGGCCAGGCGCTCTGTCGTCTCGACGGGCACATGGCCTCGGCCAAGGAGCTGGAGGGCCGCATGGCCGTGCTGCTGGAACTGCGCAGGGCACTGCGCAAGGACCCGCAGGCAGACATCACCGAGATCGCCGACAGATGGAGGGCCGACCTCGAACGGCGACAGGCCAATGGGGACTCGGTCTCCTGGCTGTCCTACCTGTCCGGCGGGCTCGCCGAGCTCGGCCAGCTGCACACTCCAGGCTGACACCAGCCCCGAGCACCGGCAGCGCGTCACGGATGCGTGTGTTCGTGATGCCCGCGGACGTGGATGGTGACGGTCGGATGAATTGGCGGGCAATTCGGGCATTCATTGACATCGCGCGACGCACCCGCTATTCGCCTGCCTTTGGTGTTGACAACGGCACGATCCTGGGTCTACCTTGACTGCAGGTCGCTTCACGTGACCCGCGAAGTCTAGGGTTGTTACTGCAGCAGCAGGCAAAACCTGAACTTTGATGAGTTGTCGTTCCTCGGAACACAACACGTCAATGTTCAGGTTTTTTTGTTGCCCAAAATCGCCCCCGGACCCGCCCGAATTCCTAATTCGAAGGAGTCAATCGTGGCAACAGCGACGAAGTACGACTTGCTTGCCGAGGAGATCCTGCGGGGTGTCGGCGGCGAGCACAACGTGGCGTCTGTGACGCACTGCGCGACCCGCCTGCGCTTCCAGCTCAAGGACCGTGACAAGGCCGACAAGGCCGCCGTGGAGAACACCAAGGGTGTCATCACGGTGGTCGAGGCCGGCGGCCAGTTCCAGGTCGTGATCGGCAACACCGTGAACAATGTGTACGAGTCGATCGTGGCCCAGACCTCGATCCAGCCCGGTGAGGGCGGCACCTCCGGTGGGATCCTGGCCAAGGCGATCGACCTGATCACCTCGATCTTCACCCCGTTCCTGTGGGTGCTGGCCGGTACCGGCCTGATCAAGGCCTTCCTCGCGGTCGCGGTGAAGATCTGGCCGGACTGGGCAGGCAGCGCCAGCTACGCGATCCTGTTCTCCGCCGCCGATGCGACCTTCCAGTTCCTGCCGATCTTCCTGGCGATCACCTCGGCCAAGAAGTTCGGCGCCAACGTCTACACGTCGGTGGCGATCGCCGGGGCGCTGATCTACTCGTCCACCATCGCGGTCATCCCCGGCGCTGACGGCGTCACCACCACGCTGAGCGGCTACGCCGCCTCCGGCGGGGAGCTGACGTTCTTCGGCATCCCGGTGCTGATGATCAGCTACCTGTCCGGGGTCATCCCGACCATCCTGGCGGTCTACGCGCAGTCCAAGCTGGAGAAGCTGCTCAACCGGGGCATCCCCGAGACGTTCCGCAACTTCGTCGTCCCGATGCTGACCGTGGCGATCATCGTCCCGCTGACGTTCATCGTCATCGGCCCGATCGCCGACAAGGTCGGCGCCGGGCTCTCCGACGCGGTCGACTGGGTGTGGAACCTGTCACCGATCCTCGGTGGCGCGATCCTGGGCGCGTTCTGGCAGGTGTTCGTCATCTTCGGCGATCCACTGGGGCTTCGTGCCGATCATCGTGCAGAAGCCTGTCCGAGACCGGGTACTCGCTGATCGTCGGCCCGCTGTTCGCCGCCGTCCTGGCCCAGTCCGGTGCCGCCGCCGCGGTGTGGCTCAAGACCCGCAACAAGGAGCTCAAGGAGGTCGCCGGCCCGGCCACGATCTCGGCGTTCCTGGCTGGTATCACCGAGCCCGCGATCTACGGCGTCACATTGCGGCTCAAGAAGCCGTTCATCTACGCCTGCATCGGTGGTGCGGTCGGTGGTGCGATCATCGGCGCCGCCGGCTCGGCCCCGGTCGGGTTCGTCCTCCCCGGTGCGATCACCATGTCCGCCGCGGTCGATGGACCGGGCAACTTCACGATGTTCGTGATCGGCACCGTCATCGCGATCGCGATCGCGTTCGCCCTGACCATGGTCCTGGGCTTCAAGGACATCCCCGAGACCAAGCACGTCGCCGGGCCTGAGGCCACCGCCGATGAGGGCCTCGTGGCCTCCGAGGCCGCCGCCATCACCGCCCCGGTCGCCGGCACGGTCGTGCCGCTGGCCGCGGTTCCCGACCCGGTGTTCTCCTCCGGGGCGATGGGCAACGGCCTGGCCGTGCTGCCCACCGAGGGCAAGGTGTACTCCCCGGTCACCGGCACCGTCACCGCGCAGATGCCGCACGCCTATGGCATCACCGCCGACAACGGCATGGAGGTCCTGATCCACGTCGGGATCGACACGGTCAAGCTCGAGGGCACGCACTTCACGCCCGAAGGTGACCAAGGGCCAGCGGGTCGAGGACGGCCAGCTGCTCGCCGAGTTCGACATCGACGCCATCACGGCCGCCGGGTACAACCCGATGGTGATCATGGTCGTGACCAACTCCGGTGACTACGCCGCAGTGGTCCCGATCGCCGAGGGCCAGGTCAGCGCCCGCGAGCTCGTGCTCGACGTCGTCAACTGACCCAGACCGGGGGTGGGCTGGCCGCCGGACGCAATCCCGGCCAGCCCACCCCCACCACCCGCACGGACTCGAAGACCCAGCACCTGACAGAGAGCGAGAACCACCGAATGACCGCCACCACCACCCCGTTCCCGAAGGGCTTCCTGTGGGGCGGGGCCACCGCCGCCAACCAGCTCGAGGGCGCCTACGACGAGGGCGGCAAGGGCCTGTCGATCCAGGACGTGACCCCCAAGGGGATCATGTCCCCGCGCACGGACGGGCCGACGCCGGACAACCTCAAGCTCGAGGGCATCGACTTCTACCACCGTTACGCCGAGGACATCGCCCTTCTCGCTGAGATGGGCTTCGGGGTGTTCCGCCTGTCGATCGCCTGGAGCCGGATCTTCCCCAACGGCGACGAGCTCGAGCCCAACGAGGAGGGCCTGGCGTTCTACGACCGGGTGTTCGACGAGTGCGCCAAGCACGGCATCGAGCCACTGGTCACCATCAGCCACTACGAGACCCCGCTGCACCTGGCCGAGGCCTACGACGGCTGGGTGTCGCCGCGAGCTGATCGGGTTCTACGAGCGCTACGTCCGCGTCCTGTTCGACCGCTACGGATCCAAGGTGAAGTACTGGCTGACCTTCAACGAGATCAACTCCGTGCTGCACATCCCCTTCGGCAGCGGCGGCATCAACACCCCGAAGGACCAGCTGTCGCAGACCGACCTGTACCAGGCGATCCACCACGAGCTGGTCGCATCCGCCCTGGCCACCAGGATCGCCCACGAGATGATGCCGGACGCCAAGGTCGGCTGCATGGTCATCTCGATGCCGATCTACCCGCTGACCCCGAACCCCGACGACATGGTCGCGGTCATGCACGCCGACCACGCCAACCTGATGTTCGGCGACGTGCACACCCGCGGGGCCTACCCCGGGTACGCGCTGCGCTTCTTCCGGGAGAACGGCATCGAGCTGGACATCACCGACTGAGGACCGCGAGATCCTGACCAACACCGTCGACTTCGTGTCGTTCAGCTACTACATGAGCATCTGCGAGACCGCCGACCCGGCCAAGAAGGCCAAGGGCGAGGGCAACATCATGGGCGGCGTGCCGAACCCCACCCTGGCATCGTCGGAGTGGGGGTGGCAGATCGACCCGCAGGGCCTGCGCCTCGTGCTCAACCAGTTCTGGGACCGGTGGCAGAAGCCGCTGTTCATCGTCGAGAACGGGCTCGGAGCCAAGGACGAGCTCGTCGAGGTCGACGGCGTGAAGACCGTCCTGGACGACTACCGGATCGACTACCTCAACGACCACCTCGTCCAGGTCGGCGAGGCGCTCGCCGACGGCGTCGAGCTCTGGGGCTACACCACCTGGGGCCCCATCGACCTCGTGGCCGCGAGCACCGCCCAGCTGAGCAAGCGCTACGGGTTCATCTACGTCGACCGCAACGACGACGGCACCGGCAGCCTCGACCGGTACAAGAAGAAGTCCTTCGACTGGTACCAGCAGGTCATCGCCACCAACGGCGCCAGCCTGGTCGGACCATCCTGAGGCAGACCTGATGCCCCGACCGTGATCCATGTGGATTGCGTGGCCTCCTGGCCAGCAGAACCTGCATGGATCACGGTCGAGGGCGACCTGACCCGATCGCCCGCAGAAGCCTGGAAGGACCCACGCCATGACCCGCAAGGCCGTCTTCCTCGATGTCGATGGAACCCTGCTGAACGACCGGGGGCTGGTGCCGGACAGCGCTGTCACCGCCGTCAAGCAGGCCCGTGCCAACGGGCATCTCCTGTTCCTGTGCACCGGCCGATCGCTGGCTGAGCTCTGGGGGGAGATCATGGACATCGGGTTCGATGGCGTGATCGCCGCTGCCGGCGGGTACGTCGAGGTCGGCGGTCAGGTCCTGGTCCACCAGAACGTGTCCATCGATCAGGTCCGACGGGTGATGGACTTCTTCGACGCACGCGGGATCAACTACTTCCTCGAGGCCAACTCCGGGCTCTACGGCAGTGCCACGATCAAGGCGCAGATGCGCGAACTCCTCTACGGCGGCGTCACCGACGAGAATGTCCTTGCCGAGCTGGAGCGTGGTTTCGCCCCGTTCATCGACCACCTCATCGTCGGGCCAGGACATGCTGCGCGAGGACATCAACAAGATCTCGTTCCTCAGCTCCGATGTGCCGTTCGAGGTCATCCGGGCCGAGTTCGCCGACTCCTTCGACGTCATCCCGGCGACCGTCCCCCAGTTCGAGCCCAACAGCGGCGAACTGGCGATCGCCGGAGTCCACAAGGCCGGTGCCATCGAGGTGCTGCTGGAGCACCTCGGCATCTCCGTCGAGGACACCATGGCGTACGGCGACGGACACAACGACCTCGAGATGCTGGCCTACGTCAACGTGGGCGTGGCGATGGGAAACGCCCATCAGAGGGTCAAGGACGTGGCCGACGACATCACGGGCAGTCCCGACGAGGACGGGATCAGGACCAGCTTCACCAAGTACGGTCTGACCTGAGACGCACCCACGCCCACGACGGCCGCTCCTCGAGGAGGTGATGACGATGCTCCGGGTCAACCGGGTGATCAACAACAACGTCATCAGCGTGCTCGAGGACGACCGCGAGGTGATCCTCACCGGCCGCGGCCTGGGCTACCAGCAGCACCCCGGCGGCACGTACGACCCGGCCAAGGTCGAGCGCAGCTTCGTCCTCGACGACGACCGGTCGGCCGAGGGCTTCACCAATGTCATCGCCGAGATCCCCTACGAGGTCCTGGTCGCTGTCCAACCAGATCGCCGACCACCTCAAGGCGACCCTGGACCTGACCCTGACCAGCGCCATGCAGCTGGCGATCGCCGACCACATCCAGTTCGCGATGCAGCGCCTGGCCAACGGTCAGCGCCTGGAGCACGCGATGCTCTGGGAGCTGAAGAGCACCTACCGCCGGGAGTTCACCGCCGCACTCGAGATGCTGGAGATGATCCACGCGGAGACGGGCGTGGTGATGCCGGTCGACGAGGCGGCATTCCTCACCATGCACCTGGTCAACGCCGAGCTGAACGGCGACATGTCGACCACGGTCAGCACGACAACCGCGGTCCAGGACATCGTGGCCCTCGTCCGCGACCAGCTCGCAGTGCCCCTGGAGCCGGACTCGGTGGCCTACGCACGGTTCCTGACCCACGTGAAGTTCGCCGTCCGACGGATCGAGGACGGGCAGCTGCTCGTCGGCACCGACTCGATGCTCTACGACATGGTGCGCGAGAAGGATCCTCAGGCGCACGAAGTGGCCCTGGCGATTGCGGAGTACGTGCGCGGCCGCTACGAACTGGACCTCCCGGAGGAGGAGCTGCTCTACCTGATGGTGCACGTCAACAGGTTGCGCCACCGCGACGTCGCGGCGTCGTGATGGACGTCGACGAGCTCGCCGCCGGGATCGTCGCCGGCGTCGGTGGACCGACGAACATCCGATCGGTGGGCCATTGCACGACGCGGCTGCGCCTGGTCCTGGCTGACCGCACGACCGCCGACCGGGACGTCGTGCGCGCCCTGCCGGGCGTCATGAGCACCGTGGAGCGTGGGGGGCAGTTCCAGGTGGTCGTCGGGCAGCACGTCGGCCTGGTGGACACCCAGGTCCGGTCGCTGGTCTCGGCCGCGCGGGACGGTGCGCCGGTGGACGAGGCACCCCTGAACATCTCCCTGGCGGACCGGGCGTTCGACCTGCTCACCGGGACCTTCCAACCGCTGCTGTGGGCGCTGGTCGGGTCGAGCATGATCAAGACCTTCCTGGCCCTGGCCGTCGAGTTCGGCTGGATCAGCACCACGAGCACCACCTACGCGATCTGGTCCGCTGCCGGCAACGCCGCGTTCTACTTCCTGCCTGTCCTGGTCGGCATCAGCGCGTCGTTGAAGCTGGGGGCCAACCCGTACGTGGGTGGCGCGATCGCCGCGGCGCTGCTGCACGCGGACTTCACCGGGATCGGGCCGGTGGGCACACAGGCAACGTTCCTCGGCCTGCCCGTGGCCGTGATCGACTACGGCCAGTCCGTCTTCCCAGCGCTGATCGCCGCGATCCTGCTCTCGATCATGGAGCGGGCGCTGCGCCGACGGCTGCCCCGCAGCCTGCACCTGATCCTGATCCCGACGATCTGCCTGGCGGTCCTCGTCCCGGCCACCGCGATCCTGTTCGGGCCGGTCGGCACCTACGTCAGCGAGGCCCTGTCGGAGGCGCTCGGGTGGCTGTGGGGCCTGAGCCCCGCTGTTGCCGGGGCCATCATGGGTGGCCTGTGGCAGGTGTTCGTGATGTTCGGCGTCCACTGGGGATTCGTCCCCGTCATCGTCAACGACCTCGCCGTCCAGGGCCACTCGCTGCTGACCGGTCCGCTGGTCGCCGCGGTCCTGGCCCAGGGTGCCGCGACTCTCGCGGTGATGTTCCGCACCCGCAACCAGGAGATGCGCACCCTGGCCGGGGCTGCCTCGGTGAGCGCCTTCGTGGCGGGGGTCACCGAGCCGGCGATCTACGGCGTGACCCTGCGGCTGCGCAAGCCGTTCATCTACGCCTGCATCGGGGGCATGGTCGGGGGCGGGATCGCCGCAGCCGGCGGATCGGCCGCGAACAGCTTCGTGTTCCCGGGACTCATCACCCTGCCCGCGTACATGCACGTGGGCAACTTCACGCTCCAGCTCGTCGGTACCGCCACGGCCGTGGCGATCGCGTTCGTCCTCACGCTGGTCGTGGGCTTCGAGGATGTGCCGGTCACGGTGGTGCCTCCTGGCCCCGAGCTGATCCCCGGGCCCATCCCCGACACCGGAGCCGGGGCACAGGCAGGCTCGATGCCGGACCCTGCGGGCCAAGGAGGTCCCCTCGCCCCGACGTCGACGATCACCCACGGGACACGCGATGCCGCACCCATCTCCATCAACGCCCCCCTTGCCGGACAGGTGCTGCCCCTCTCGGACGTGCCCGATCCCGTCTTCGCACGCGGGCTCATGGGCAAGGGAGCAGCAATCCGGCCGGTCAACGGGGTGGTCCGCTCACCCGTCGTGGGGACCGTGACCTCCTTGGCGCGCGCCGGGCACGCGGTCGGCATCACGTCGGTGGAGGGCGTGGACATACTGATCCATGTCGGGATCGACACCGTCCAGCTCAATGGCAGGCACTTCGAGGGGCTGGTCGCCCAGGGCCAGGCCGTGAAGGTCGGCACCCCGCTGATCCTCGTGGACCTCGACGCGCTCACCGCCGCCGGCTACGACACCGCGACGCCGATCGTGGTCACCAACTCGGCGGCCTTCGCCTCCGTGGAGGTGCTCGCCGCCGACCGCGTCGAGGCCGGGGAGGAACTGCTCCGCATCACCCCGGCCTGAACCACCGGGAGTAACCGTTACACCCCCGATATCGCGAGCGCGACCTGTCGGCCGAGGTTAGCCTCTGCGTGGTTCTGGCGTTCGCCAGAGGCTCGTCCCCCACTGGACTTCCTCACCTCACCTTCCCTCCCAAGGAGCTCCCCGCATGGAGTACACCTCATCCCTCCTCGTCCTGGTCCTGCTTGTGCTCATCGCGCGGGAGAGCCGGGAGGGCACACAGGCGATCAAGTCCGACCCGAGCGTCCAACTGAAGAGCAACGAGCGGTTCCGGACCCTGCGGATGCAGATGCTGGAGCCGCTGGTTGCGATCGTGGTCGTCGGCTCCCTGCTGCTGACCGACCTGGAGCGCAGCCCCCTGCACGCGATCGTCGCGGTCGTCGGCGGCATCGCCGGCTACGCGTTCGGCGCCTACCGGGCGCGCTCCACCTATGTGGCTGCGGTCCCCCAGCACAAGGGCGTCATCCTGCGCTACAGCGTGGAGTCGTTCGTGGCGCTCGGCCTGCTGGTCGTCATCAAGCTCGTGGCCGAGCGCGACCTGCTCCCTGAGGGCGACATCTTCCGCGCCGTCATCGCGACCCTCCTGGCCTTCCTCCTCGTCGAGTCCATCGCCCGAGTGATCATCCTGGTCCGCCACTACCGCCGCGACGAGGCGACGGCCGTGGCTCAGGCCCCAGGCGCCTGAGCCACCTGTGCCAGCGGCTCGACCGTGCTGACCTCGTGCGCGTGGGATCGGGTGCTCCTCGGACGCCTGGACGCCGCGTAACGGTTACGCCAGCGGCCAGAACACCGGCGCAGCCCTCCAGGGCCCGATAGGTTCCCCGCATGAGCGCACACATCGACCGATTCGCGCACTCCCGGGGACCGCAGAGGCCATGACCGAGCCGCGCGACACCGCAACCGAGTCAGCCGACCGCGCGGAACCCCGCACAGGGGGATCGCTCGGGCTGCCCCAGGCCACCTCACTCGTCCTGGGGACGATCATCGGGGTCGGGGTCTTCAACCTTCCGGGATCCCTGGCCTCCTACGGCCCGATCAGCCTGGTCGCGCTCGGCCTGACGACGGTCGGGGCCGTGGCACTCGCGCTGATGTTCGCCTCGCTGACCCGGCGGATGCCCGCGGACGGCGGCCCGTACGCCTATGCCCGGACGGCGTTCGGGAACCTGGTCGGCTTCTCGAACGCGTGGCTGTACTGGATCACCTCATGGGCGGGGAATGCGGCCATCGCCGTGGGCTGGGTCCTCTACGTCGAGCGGTTCATCAACACCGGGCACACCAAGGTGGTGACGATCGCCCTGACCCTGGCCGGCATCTGGATCGCCGCGGCCATCAATCTGCGCGGGGTGGCCAGCATGGGCCGGATCCAACTGTGGACCTCGGTGCTGAAGTTCATCCCGCTGCTGCTCATGTCCACGATCGGGCTGCTGCACATCGACACGGCGAACTTCGAGGTGTGGAACCTCAGCGGCCAGGGCACATGGCAGGCGATCGGCGGCGCGATGGCGCTGTGCCTGTTCTCCTACATCGGCGTCGAGTCCGCCTCCGTGGCCGCTGCCAAGGTGCGCGACCCCCAGCGCAACGTCCCGCGCGCGACGATCCTGGGCACCCTGCTCGCCGCCAGCGTGTACATGCTGTCCCTGATCGCAGTGTTCGGCGTGGTGCCGCAGGACGAGTTGGAGCAGTCGTCGGCACCGTTCGCCACGGCAGCCGAGAACATCGTCGGCTCTGCCTGGGCGGGCTCGCTGATGGCGCTGCTGGTCGTGATCTCGGGGTTCGGCGCGCTCAACGGATGGACGATGCTCTCCGCAGAGATGCCGCTTGCCGCGGCTGAGGACGGCCTGTTCCCCGAGCACTTCCAACGGATGTCCCGGCGCGGGGTCCCGGCCTTCGGCATCATCACCTCCGCGCTGCTGGCCACGGCCGCCGTGCTGCTGTCCTACCTCGGGTCCGCGGGCATCACCGTGTTCAACACCCTGATCCTGATGACCGGCATCACCGGGGCCATCCCGTACGCGTTCTCCGCCCTGGCCCAGATCAAGTGGCGGATCGCCGACGGTCGGATGATCACCCGCGCCCGAATGGTCCGCGACGTCGGCATCGCCGCGGTAGCGCTGGTGTTCTCCGTGCTCTTCATCGTCTACTCGACCAACTCCGACGCCGCCGGATTCGCGCAGTACCAGCCATTCGTCTACGCGGCGGGCGCCTTCCTGCTCGGCGTGCCGGTCTACCTGCTCAACCGGTCCCGCATGAGCGCGCCCGCCCCGGTGCCACCCCCGGTCGAGGCCCGCGACGAACCGGGCGGGGAGGCCACCGCGCACCAGGGGTGACCCGAGCATCTCCCCTCGCCAGCGATCGGCTCGGCGCTGCGAGCCACTGGACCCGGTGAGTGGAACTGGCCCCGATGAGTTTGCCTTCCGGGTGGCAGGCGACGATCATCGCCGACATGGAGGGGTCGGTGTCGCCCATCACGCCAGATCACCTGGCGGACGCGGTCAGCGGTGGCGACAGGCAGCCCGATCCAGTGGCTGTGGTCGCGGCGCTGCGACGGATGCTGGACAGCGACGAGCTGCGCACCGCGCCCAGATCCCGGGACTTCCTTGCCTACGTCGTGACCGAGACGCTGGCCGGCCGCGGACACCGGCTCAAGGAGCGCACGGTCGCCCGGTACGCCCTCGGGCGCACCAAGGACTTCGATGCCGTCACCGACGCCGCCGCCCGCGTCCAGGCCAACCGCCTGCGCGGCGCGATGGAGCGCTACTACGCCGGCGCGGGGGCCGCCGAGTCGCTTGTCATCGACCTACCCAGGGGAAGTTACGTCCCCAGGTTCATGTACCGGGAGATCACCCCAACAGCCCCCAGGGCCACCCCCCTTGGGCCAGGGCTCGTGGTCGTGCAGTTCGCCGACATGGCGTCCCCGAGCGCCGGCGAGGCGTTGGGGGCCGCACTCACCGAGTCATTGGTCCACGCATTGGGCTCGTTCCCGGGCCTGCGGGTGATCGGGCCGGCAGTCAGCGAGCGGGGCGTCGGCGTCCTCGTGGACGCACGCGCAGCGGCACGGTCGCTGGACGCGCAGTACGTGCTGACCGGTACTGTCCGAACGACCGCGACCCTGCTGCGCGTGATGATCCGGCTGTCCGACGGCGCGACCGGCGAGGTGCTGTGGTCCGACGTGTGCGACCAGGAACTCAGCGCTGTCACCGGATTCCACGACGAGGACGACCTGGTCCGGCGGATCGCCGCGACGATCGGCGACTTCCGCGGAGTGGTACTGCGGGATACCACCGCGCGCCGAGCGGGGACCCGCCACCCGGCGGCCCACGCGGCGATGCTCTCCTACTACCGCTACCTCGACAGCGGCACTCCGCAGGCGGCCGAGGCCGCCTTGCAGGACCTGCGCGCGGCAGTCGGACTCGAGCCGGAGAACGTCGTCCTGCTGTCGATGCTGGGCTCGCTCGGGTACGTGAGGGCCATCATGAAGTGGGCACCGGACCGCGACGCGGCACTGGCGGATGCGCAGAGCAGAGCCCGCGCGGCGCTCACACTCAACCCCGGGCACGCACATGCGTGGCTTGTGCTGGCGGGAGTGGCCTTCGCTCAAGGGGACACCGAGAGCTGCCAGCAGAACGCCAGCCGCGCGATCGAGCTGAGCCCATCCCACCCCAGCATCCTCTACGGGTCCGGCGCCCTGCTCGCGCTCAGCGGGGCCTGGGAGGCCGGCCTGGAGAGCATCCGCGAGTCGAACCGACTCAATCCGTACCACCCCGGTTACCAGCACGTCCATCTGGCCCTCGACCGGCTCATGGCCGGCGATCACACAGGCATGCTCGCCGAGGCCAGCCTCCTCACCCACCCCGAGCACCTCTGGGGCCCCCTGATCCGGTGCCTGGCGTTCATTGGGCTGGGCCACGATGACCAGGCCTGGCAGGAGCTCGACGCCGCCCTGGCCGTCGCACCGGACCTGCTGGAGGACGACGCCGCCCTCATCTCCGAGCAGCTCCTGGACGCGCCCGTCGACGTCAGGACCACGATCCGCGAACGCCTGCTCGGATGGCTCGCCTCCCAGCCCGATCGGGCGTGGCCCCGTCAGGCAGACGGTGGACCCCTCGCTGGTCCATGATGGGGGCAGCCCTGCCTGACCGCCCTTCTAGCGGTCGGTCGGGTCAGCCCCTCGGTAGTCCACCACGACCGCCGGGGGGCGCTTGCCTTCCCGCGGCGTCCACACCTACGCCAGCGGCGGGTTCCGATGTCGCACCGGTGTCCGATGTCGCAGCGACGTGATATTGTTCGAACAGATGTTCGAGCAATCGAGATGTCGGGAGCCCTCGACCCCTCGACATCCGCAGGGGATGGGGGAATCGATGGGATCCAGTTCGACCGTGATGCCCACCGGTGGCGTCACTGCGCAGGGTGACCCCGACCCCGACTCTGACCCCGCACGTGAGGCTCGCCTCGAGGCCCGGCTGCGCGCGTGGTGGTGCGACGAGCGGCCACTCTGGACCGAGGAATCGTGGTGGGACGCCACCCTCCACGACGACGTGCGGCGGCTCCTGTGGATTCCACCCGGCCCGCGGCTGGCCACGGTCCTCAGCGACCTGGCCCTCGGGGAGCCCTGCCGCCTGCCGCACACGGACGACAGGATGCTGCCGGACTTCCCCACGCCGGGCCATGCCCCCGGCTGGCCGTGCGCGTGCCAGGTCGTGACCGCTGCTGCCTGGGAGGCCTGCGCCGCATGGCTGAGCGCCCGCTCGGCTGCCGCCCTGGTTGCCGCGGCCGGGCCAGAGCCGGTCGAGTTCGACATCGGCGAGGGCCGCCAGAGGATCCACGACCCGGCTCGCGAGGAGTTGGCCCACGCGCTGCGCACGTCCATCCCCGCCATGGGCAACCGGATCGGCGCAGCCCGTGCGCTGACGAGCCACCCCCGCCTCATGACGCTGGTCGAATCGGCAGCGATCTCTGCCTGGGCTGGACGGCTCGTCCTGGACCATGTCGCCGATCTCGAGGACGACGATGCCACCAGGGTCATCGACGAGGTCGCCACCCGCGTCCATCACCGACTGGCCACCGGGCGCCGGCCCTACCACTCGGCCGAGGTCAACAGGTTGGCTCGCGCCGCCCGCCTGCGGGTCTGCCCCGAGACCGCGCAGGAGAGTCGCGTGCGCGCGTTCTCCACCCGCCGGGTCACGGTCCACCCAGCAGGCAACGGCATGGCCACCCTCATCGCCGATCTCGCCGACGTCGACGCCCATCGCATCCACCGGCGCCTCACTGCCATCGCGGCCGGGCTGCAGGCCGATGCATGCGCCGACGGCTCTGTCGATCCGCGCACCCGCGATCAGCTCCGCGCCGACATCCTCACCGACCTGCTGGTCGGCGGCGGGCACCAGGCGCTGGACCCATGCGTGCCCGAGGACGGTGATCGGCCGGAGCCGGTGTGCCAGGGGGCGGACCGTGCAACCGGCGAGCCGACATGCTCCTCCCTCGACAACGCCCCGGGTCAGGCGCCCGATCCGCACCGAGCCCTCCTCGTGGCCTGTTCCTCGCACGACGATGCAGGTCCGAGTGTGGGTCGACCCATCGAGGGCCGCCGCCCGGACATCCAGGTCATCGTGACGCTACCGACCCTGATCGGCCTGGCCGACGACCCCGCTGAGGTGCCGGGCATGGGTCCCATCCCCGCCGACGTCGCGCGAGCCCTCGCCGCCGACGGCAACTGGCGCGCCTGGATCGCCGACGCGGCCGGGACTGTGACCGCCACGGGCACCCTGGGCTACGTGCCCAGCGCGCCCCTTGCCCGACTGGTCCGTGCACGTGAGCCGCACTGCCGGTTCCCCGGCTGCCGGCAACCTGCCCAGCGATGCGACCTCGACCACGCCGTGCCGTGGCCCACGGGCGCCACCACCGCCGCCAACCTCGGTCCGCTCTGCCGCCGTCATCACAACCTGAAGACGCACACGCCATGGTCTTTGGACCCCCGGTCCGAACCCCAGAACGGCGGCGGATCAGGTGTTGGATGGCGATGGCGGACGCCCGCCGGGTTCACGATCACGGACAGCCCGGAACCACCACTGGACCCGACCTACCGCGTGCCAGCGCCCGCGGCCCATGACCCGACCGACGACGCGCTCGCGATCCCATCCCCGTAGCTGACCCGCGGTCCCCCGGCCAGGGGCACACGCTCACGGTCCACGCGTGAGGTCCACCGACCCTGCGCTTCGCTGCCGCGCACGGTCATGCCCCGGCAGTTGCCCCGCGGCTCCGGCAGTGGGACCGTGGAGACCGGAGGGCGGTCATCATGGCGACGATCCTGATATGGGTGCTGCTCCTGGCGGGCCTGGCTGTCGCCTCCGTACTCTGGGGCGTCGACAGCAGGGGTCTGGATACGAGGACGCCGCCTGAGCCCAGCGTGCAGACCCCGCGCAGCATGACCGGCGGCGACTGAGGCGCGATCCCTGCCCGGAGGTGCTCCACCGGCTGCGCGAGCTGCCCAGGCTGGCCCCGGCTCAGAACCGCGTCAACCGCCCGGTCGCATGTGCTCGGGCATGAGCAACGCGTCGCATGTCATCAACGAGCGCACGAGCCGGACCTCGCGCCCCACCCCGGAGTAGCGTGGGAAATGTCCCCAAAGCATGGGATTGCCCGGGGAAGGGGTGCTGGCGATGAGATGTCCGCGATGCACGACCACTGAACTCGACCCAACGCGACACGATGACGCAGGCATGGTCACCTGTCCGTGCGGGCACCGGGCGTTCGCCGGCTACATCGCCGAGGCGGACTCGCTGGCCGCGCGTTCAGCCTGGCTTGCCGACCGCGTGGCTGCCGGGGACCCGGCTCCCGATCCGCAGATCCAACGCGCCTACGCGATCTGGGGCCCACCGGCAGTGGGCGCAGCCGGGGTGGGCGCGCCGGCAGTGGGCGCAGCCGGGGTGGGCGAAGCCGTGGGCCCCCAGGCGCTGGCGCAGGCGCCGGTCCCCGGATCGCAATGGTTGGCCGCACCCCCACCAGCCCCGCGAGGAGCCCCCAGCGCGCAGACGATCCTCCTTGGCGTGGGCGCACTGCTGCTGGTGATCGCCGGAGCGGTGTTCGCAGCCGTCGTCTGGGACCGCCTCGGTGCGTTCGGTCAGGTGGCGCTCATGCTGAGCGCCACCGCCGTCGTGGGGGTCCTGGCGATCCGCCTTCGCACGCGTCTGGCCGGCACGGCTGAGGCCCTGGCGGTCGTCGCCGCAGGGCTGGCCACCGTCGACCTCATCGCCGCCCCCGTGCTCGGGCTGCTGCCGGAGCGCTGGGTCACCGATCCCACCGTGTACCCGGCCATCGCGCTCGGTGCGCTGGGCGTCGGACTCCTGCTCCTCCACAGTCGATTCGGGTTGCGGGCATGGTGTTGGCTGGGCTGGTCCGGGCTGCTCGTCGCGGCCGCGTGCGTGGTCGCCGCGGTCGCCAGCGCGACGGACTCTGCCGCGTGGACCGCAGCAGCCATCGCCGTGCCCGCCCTCACCAGCGTTGCGATGCTGGCGGCATCCGAGCTACCAGGCCGGTGGGCCACGCAGCGGGTGGAGCTCACGACGGTGGGCGCGTTCGGCCTGTTCATCAGCGCGGCGGCCACGGCGTCCTCAGCGCTGGAACGCGAAGCCCTGCCGGGCGCGGTGGTCACGACCGCTGCCACGGCCCTGGCTCTCGGACTCTGGGCCGCGCGCGACCGCCACACCGACAGCAGGCGCCTGCCGCAGCTCGGAGCCGTCGCCCTGTCGGGGACCACCGTGGCGCTCGTGCTCGCCCTCGCGGCCGAGCCGCAGCCGGTCTGGATCGCCGCGGCCGTGGCCCTCGCTGGCCTGACGGTCGGGCTCGTGACCTGGGTCCTGCGGGCTGACCCGACCCTGGCGGCGGTCGGTGCGTGTTCGGTGTGGATCCCGTGGGCCGTCACGCGCATGGACTCCGCCACGGACATGCTCGAGGGCAACGAGGTCGCCAGCCAGTTGTCGCTGCTGGCCGCCCTCGTGGCCCTTGTGGCCTTCGTGACCGGCTGGTGGAGACCGGCCACGGGATGGATCGGCGCCCTGCTCGGTGCCGTGGCCCTGGTCCTCGCCCCGATCAACTGGACCGAGCCCCTCGAGGCCCTCACGCTGTCCTTCGCCGCGCTCCTGCTGCTCGCCGGCCTGCTGTGGCGGCGGCGCGGCCCGACCCCCTCCCTCCAGTGGCTCGGGCCCGCTGTCGCGATGGCGCTGATCCCCTCTGCGGTCGCCACCTGGGCCGCCCCATGGGCCCTCGACGTGAGCAGCCTCGGCACCACCGGCCATCTGCTCCGGCTCGGGACCCTGCTGATCGCCTCGGTCATCGCCGCGGTGCTCGGAGCCCGGCTGCACCTGGGCGGCCTGCTCATCCCCGCGTCCATCGCACTGACGATCGCGGCCATGGCCCAGGTCTGGAGTGGCCTGTCGAACCTGCCCCGATGGGTCGGCCTGGCCGTAGCGGGAACCCTGCTGGTCCTCGCCGGGGCCCGGATCGAGTGGCTGCGCCGCGAGGGCCGTCGCGCGGTCGGCTGGGTGGAGGGCCTGCGGTGACCCGCGGCCCAGACCGTCGCGACGCCACGTGATCTTGACCAGCGTCGAGGGCGTGCGTGCGGCAGACTGGCCGTAGACCTGTGCCCGGAGGGAGTGGTGGTGACCGAACGACGCACGCCCGAGATGCTCGTGATCCTCGATTCCGATCCCAACAGCCTCGCACCCCTGACCATTGCCCAGCGGTACGCCGAGGGGACGGTCCTGCTCACGTCCTGGAATGCCGACCCGCTGGAGGTCAAGGCCGTGGTCCAGAGCTCCTGCACCGCGGAGCCCACGATCTCCGAAGCGCTCCAGGTTGCGGCCCAGCGAGGAATGCCGTGGGTCGGGGTCCGCCGGGACTTCGCGGCACCGGAGCAGCTGCTCACCGAGCTCCTGGTCGCAACCGCACGGCACAGCCGCGACATCGTTCCCGGTTTCGCCGTGTTCCTCGCCGATGGCCAACCGGCACCATTCCGCCACATCCTGGCCATCGTCGACCGCAGCGACGGCCCGATCTCGGGGCTCCTGGCCTACGCGGCCGTGGCTGTCGCCGACACGGCGGGCGCCCAGTTGGACATCCTCGTCGTCGGCGACGCCGACGAGAATCCCCACACCGAGGATGAGCTCGAGTCCCTGGTGATCAGCAGGGAACAGGAGCTCTACGACGCGGCGGTGGCACGCGCGCGCAGCGAAGGGCTGGCGGTCACCTGGATCACCGCGGCCTCAGTGAAGGACCTGTGGGGCGTCGTCGCTGACCAGCTCTCCCAGCACGACTACGACCTGGTGATCGACGACCTCGGGGATGTCTCCCTGGCTCGCATCGGCGTCAGGGACACGGCCAGCGGGGCCCTGGCCGACGGTGCAGCCGGGGAGATCCCCCTGAAGCTGCTCACGCAGACCGATATCCCCCTCCTGCTGGTCATGGACGAGATCCGCCTGGGACTGGCGTCACCGGCCCTGCTCAAGGCAGGTGCCATGGCGGCCATCGCACTGGGGATGGTGGCCGCACCGATCGCCGCGGCAGCCGCCGCACCCGTCCAGGCGACCGCCTCAAGGCACCAGCAGGACCCCGTCGACACGCTGATCGCCGACCTTGAGACCGCGCTCGGGACCGTCACCGAGGAGGAGGACGAGGCCAGGAGGGTCGCGGAGGCCGCCACGAGCGGTCGCGGGGCCAGCGACGACGGGGCACGTGCTCAGGCCGAGCAGATCGTCACCGAGCCCACCGCGTACGCCCCACAGGCCGCAGCCGTGCCCTCCGGCGCGCAGGAGGCGGCCGTCACCGCGGAGAGCCAGGCCCAGGCCGAGGACAAGGCGACGTCAGACCCCGAACCGCCGGACGCCCCGAAGGCACCCACGCCGCCGAAGGGTGGGGCGACGCCCAGCCAGGTCACGAAGGCCGAGAAGCAGGCGGCCGAGGACAAGGCCGCCTTCGAGAAGGACAAGGCCCAGAAGGCCAAGGCCAAGGAGGCCGTGGCCGAGGCCGAAGCCGCCCGCGCCGAGGCTGAGGCCGCAGCCGCGCTCGCGCTGGCCGACCTCGAAGCGGCGACCCTGTCGCACACGGAGGCCGCCGACCACGCCGCCGCCACGCTGTCCTCGACCACCGGCGTGGCCGCACTGCTGCCCGGGACGCCGACCGAGGAGCAGGTGGTCTCCTCCCAACTGGCCGAGCAGGCGGCGGCTGAGCGCCTCGCCGCCGCCGTGGCCAGCGGCGAGGAGGCGCTGGCCGCCCTGGAATCCACTGAGCAGGCGCTGGCTGAGGAGCGGGCCGCGCTCGAGGAGCGCACGGCCGACGCCAAGGAGACCAAGGCGGAGTACGCGCAGTCCAAGGAGAAGGCCGAGGTCTACCAGCAGAGCCTGGCCGAGACTCGCCAGCCGCCGATGGCCAAGGGCACCTACCGGCTCACAGCCCGGTTCGGCCAGACCGGCGGCTACTGGTCCTCCGGGGTCCACACCGGCCTGGACTTCGCCGGCCCGACTGGCACCCCCGTCATGGCCGCTGCGAGCGGGAAGGTGGTCTCCACGGGCTACGAGGGCGCCTACGGCAACCAGGTGATCATCGACCACGGGGATGGCTACCAGACCACCTACAACCACCTCTCCGGCATCGGCATCTCCGTCGGCGACAGGGTGTCGACCGGGGACCAGATCGGCAAGCGCGGGTCGACGGGGAACTCGACGGGTGCGCACCTGCACTTCGAGGTCACCAAGGACGGCAAGTTCATCGACCCCGAGGGCTGGCTGGGCTGGTAGCCCTCACGCAATCGCGACCGTCCTGCGACGCCGATGTGACAACGGGTCGTGATCTTCGGCCCTAGGATCGCGCTGTGACGACGCTCGTGCTCGCGACGATCGCGCTGTTCGCCGCGGCCGTGCTGATCGGCGTCATGTGGTCGCTGATCCGGGCCATGCGGGTCGAGTCGACCAACGCGGCCCTGCGCCGCGAGGGCGTGCGCGTCACGGGCACTGTTCTGGACAACACCATGACCTCGACCGCCCAGCGGCGGCTGCTGTTCTCCCCCGTCGTCGAGTTCCGTGCCCGCGATGGCCGACCGATCTCGGCGGCCGCCCAGCAGGTGTCGGCGACCTCCTGGCCCAGGGGCGCCACCGTCGAGGTGGCCTACGATCCGCAGGACCCGACGAGGTTCGTGCTGGCGGGGCCCCCTGAGCGCGGGCACCTGATCGCCAACGCCCTGATCGGGGTCGTGGTCGCGGCCATCATGGTCGGCACCGTGGTCGTGACCTACCAGATCTGGGACCAGTTCCGCCACGACAAGTCAGGCGAGCCCCAGCCAGCGTCCAGCCAGCCCCTCGGCACACCGTGATGACTGCCGAGAGCGCCGCCCCCGACCTGCAGGTCCGTCACCGCCCGGTCCAGGCGCGCGGACGGCTGCGCTTCGAGGCGATCCTCACCGCGGCCCGGGACCTGCTGGCCGAGGGCGGCGTCGAGGGGTTCACGATCGACGACGTCGCCGCCCGCGCCGGGATCCCCGTGGGATCGGTCTACCAGTTCTTCCCGAACAAGTTCGCCATCGTGGCCGAGCTCGACGCCCTGGACACTGCCGCGCTGATCGACGACCTGGCGGCCAGCGCCGAGCGGTTCGCCCTGGGCGACTGGCAGTCAGAGACGAACGCACTCATCGACCTGGTCGCCGCCCACTGGGTCGACGACCCGACCCGGCGAGCTGTCTGGCTGGCGATGCGGTCGACGGCTGCGACCCGCTCACTGGCCGCGGAGCACTCCCGGACGCTGGTCACGACGCTGCTGCCGATGATCCAGTTGCTCACCCCCGGGCGGACGCTCGACGAGCAGGTGACGATCTGCGAGGTCGTGGTGGAGATGTCGCAGTCGCTGCTGCACTTCTCGGTCTCCGACGGTGAGCCGAATCCCGCCACGGTCCGCGAGCTCAAGCGGATGCTGCGCGCCTACCTGCGCGCAGTGGCCAAGATCGCCTAGGACCCCTCGAGCACCACCACGGCTGCCGCCATCGTGGGCTCGTGGGTGATCGACAGGTGCACCACCACCTCGCCCAGGGTGGCAGTGACGGCCGCCGCCAGCTCTCCGTGAAGCACCAGGGTCGGGCGGCCCCACCCGTCGGGGACCACCTCGACCTGACGCCAGTCCATGTCCGGGATCGCTGGGGCGCGGCCGGGCCGCGCACCGGAGAACGCCTTGACGAAGGCCTCCTTGGCCGCGTACCGCCCGGCCAGGTGCTGCGCGGCGCCGGAGTGCCCCCCGGCCGCCCGCAGCTCACCCACCGTGAAGGTCCGCTCGGCGAACGCGGAGCCGACCGATCCGAGTTGCTCGGCGAACGACTCGACCCCGACCAGGTCCAGCCCGACAGCGCGGATCGGCATCACGCGTCTGCCAACCCGGGCAGGGTGCCCGCCGGATCGACCAGCATGCCGGCCTCGCGCTCCCGCAGCTGGTACGTCGAACCCTGGCCGAGGCGGCGATCGGTGCGCCGGTCGAACATCGGGACGCCGCCGTACGCCGCGCCCAGGCGTGCCCGCGCGCCGGCGACCCGGCGCTCGTGGGCCCGCTGGACGTAGGCGCTGCGCCGCTCGGTGGGGATCGCCTCGACGAACACGTCCGGATGGGCCAGCGCGACGACGGCCGACACATGGCCGAAGCCCAGGCTGGTGACCAGAGCTGCTCGGACCTTCTCCGCCCGGTGCAGTGACCGGTAGTCCACGACGAGCGCATCGCCGGGAGTCACCCGCGGGTCGGCGCTGACCAGGTTGGCGTTGCCCGGGACCGTGCCGGTCTCGAACACGTCGCACAGGCCGGCCATCTGCCAGGCAGCCGCCCCGCCCTTGGAGTGGCCCGTCAGCGACTTCTGGGAGATCACCCGCAGCGGGGCACCCGGGGTCCGGCCCAGGGCCTGCTGGATCGTCTCGTGGATGAAGGCCTCGTTGGGGTCGTTGGCCTCCGTGGACGTGTCGTGCTTGGACACGACCGCGACATCGTCAGCCGTGAGCCCCAGGGCACCCAGCGCACGCCCGAGCGGCGAGTCGACGCCCCCACGCACGGAGCCCAGGGCACCGAGTCCGGGGGCCGGGATCGACGTGTGGATCCCATCTCCGAACGAGGCCGCGTAGCCCACGACCGCCCGAACCGGCAGCCCGAGCTCGAGTGCCACCGAGCCGCGGCAGATGATGAAGCTGCCACCGCCCTGGGACTCGACGAAGCCACGGCGGCGGCGATCCCCTGGCCTGCTGTGCTGGCTCGGGTACAGCCCGGACTCGATCATGGCGGCGTTGTCCGCGGTGGCCGCCATGTTGGCGAACCCGGTGATGCCCTCGGTGCTCAGGTCGTCCCAGCCGCCACCGATGATGATCTCGGCCTTGCCCAGGGCGATCTTGTCCACCGCCTCCTCGAGGGAGACCGCCGCCGTGGCGCACGCCGCCACCGGGTGCACCATCGGGCCATAGCCACCGATGAGCCCCTGGTTGACATGCGCCGACACCACGTTGCCCAGGGCCTCCTGCAGCACGTCGTTGGCATGCTGGCGACCCGACAGCGGCCCCATGAACACCTTGGAGATGCTGCTCATCCCGCCCATCCCACTGCCCTGGGTGTTGCCCACCAGGCTCGGGTGCACAGCACTGACCAGCTCCTCGGCGGAGACCCCGGCGTCGGCCAGGGCCTCGGCGGTGATCACCACGTTCCAGGCCGTCAGGGGGTCCATCGACCCGGCGATCCCGGAGTCCAGGCCGTGGCGGGTCGGGTCGGAGCCCAGCGGGAACTGCCCACCCGCTGCCCGCAGCAGCGGCCTGCGCCGTGGGATGCGCACCGAGGAGCCCGCTGGCAGCGTGAGCAACCAGCCCTCCTCGGCCTGCGTCACCAGCGCGCCCGGAGCATTGGCCGCCATCGCCCGGGCCTCGGCCTCGGCCGGGAGGACCTTGGTCAGTGCGCGGTCGAGGAACACCTCGGTGAACTCCCAGACCCCCTTGGCGGCCACGGCCGAGTCATGCTCGAAGAGCCGGACGCCGGAGCGTGCCTCCACCTGCTCCCGGTAGCGCTCAGAGAGCTCCGCCTCCGGCACAGGACTGCCCGACTCGATGTCCACCCAGCCACCGGCTGAGTCGTCCCAGTCGATGAGCCCGCAGCGCCAGGCCAGCTCGACCACTCCGGCTGCGCCCAGCTGGCCCACCTCGGCCTGCCAGCGGGTTGCCGAGGCGCCCCACGGACCGTACTCGGCGATGCCGACCATCACGATCATGTCCTCGGCCCGCACGGTGGCCCGTGAGGTCCCGGTGGGGACGTCGACCGGCCCCCGGGCACCGGCCAGCAGGTCGGGGAGGTTGGGCAGCGCCGCGACAGTGCCGACGGTCCCGACCTCGGGCGAGCCCTCGGCCGCAGCCGCAGCCGTGAGCTCCGCGACGGCGTTGGCCAGGGCAGCGCCCAGGTCGGCCCGGCCGGCGAGCCCACCGGACAGATCCAGGCGCAGCGGCTCCCGGTCGGCCTCCGTGCGGAAGGGTGCCGTGGCCAGGGCCGCGATGAGCGCGCCCATCTGCTCCGCGGAGTACGTGACCACGCCCAGCTCGTCCTCGACGTACCGGGCGACACGGTCGTTGGCGGCCATCAGCCCGGTGCCGCGGACCCAGCCGATCTCCGCGGAGATGATCCGCGTCTGGGCTCCCCAGCGGGAGCCCTCGGAGCTCCACTTGTTGGCCATCGTCTCCAGGGCTGCCTTGGCGTCGCCGTAGGCACCATCCCCACCGAACGTGCCGTGGTTGGGCGACATCGGCAGGATCACGCTGAACCGGTCCCGGCGCGCGGCGCTGGCGCGCTCGGCGAGTCCGCCGACGAGGCGCTGCACGCCCAGCAGGAGCAGGCGCAGCGTCAGCTGCGAGTCCCGACCGGTGTCGGGCAGCTCGCCCATTGCCGGCGCGGCAGCGAAGGGCAGCACGAGGGTCGGCCACAGGGCCGGCTTGACCTCGCGAGTGACGGGCCCGAGGTCCTCGAACGTCGGCGTGACCATCCACTCGATCAGCGCGTCGATGTCGGCGAACGAGGCCAGGTTGGCCCGCACGATATGCAACTGGGCACCGGGTCCGGCGTACCGGCGCTCGAGGTCGCGGTAGGCCGCGATCCGCTCCGGGGTGTCAGTGGTGGTGACCAGCACGACCGTCGCACCGCCGCGCAGCAGGTGCGCCACCGACGACCAGGCGATCGAGTTCGGCGACGCGCCGGTCACCAGGGCCACCTCGCCGCGGAAGTCCGCGGGGGTCACGGCCAGCTCCTGCGCCGCAGCCAGCACGCGAGAGGCACCACTGCCCGACAGGGCGTCGCGCAGCTTCTCGACGTCGGGCACCGGCACGCCCGCGGGGGCGATGGTCAGCGCCCGGTCGAGGACCGCGACCGTCTCCGGCCGACCGGCCTCGGCCAGCCGCGTGCGGTGGTACTCAAGGGTGGCGCGGATGCGCGGATCAGCATCGCGGTGGGCTGCGACCTGCTCGACGAGGTCGGCGAGGTCACCGACCTCACGCTGACCGGTCTCGGCAGCCAGGGCCGCCTGGACCAGGTGGTCCACGTCGGCACGCGCCCAGGTCGAGGCGGAGTCGAGCAGGACGTGGCGGCGCGGGTCGAACATCGGGGCGACCAGCGAGGCCGGTCCGTGCTCGGCCTCGAGCAGTGCCAGAGTGGCCAGCGCCTCGCGGTAGTCGGCGTCCAGCGGATCGCTGACCGGGACCCGGCCCAGGCGGGCCAGCACTTCCGAGGCCTGGTCGACCAGGATGCCCTCGACGTGCTCACGCAGCTCGTTGACGGCCGCGGCATCCACGGTGCCGCCACCGCTGGCGGCCGCGGACACGGGAGCCACGGCGACGCCAGCCTCCGCAGCGGCGGACCGCACAGCCTCGTCGATGAGGCCCTCGGCGCTCGACTCGGTCAGGGTGGCCAGGTCGCCACCACGGCGGCTGCTGCCCTCGCGGGTGCCCAGTGCCAGGGCCAGCGCGGTGCGCGCGACCCAGCCCTGCCCCAGGCCCCAGTGCGTCGTGACGCGCTTGGCCAGCGCGGACGCCGACGAGCCCCGCGGGCCAAGCGCCGCGGTGACGGCACCCTCAACAGCCGCGGAGAGCACCGGACCCGGGTAGCGGTAGCCAGCGGTCTTGTCCGCCAGCGTGCTGGTCAGCTCGACGCAGCGGCACCTCGTGGGCCCCGTCCATCGCCGAGACGCCGAACTCCTTGCCGATGTCCATCAGGACCTGGTTGCGCCGGCTGGAGGCACCGTCGACCAGGGACTCGATCGAGTCGTGCTCGAGCTGGTCGACGCGCACGCCCACCCGCAGGGCGAGCAGCGCGGCCACCGCCGTGGCGTGAGTCGACCGGCAGGTCGGCGACCGTAGCCACGGGCCCTGACGCGCACGAGCGGGGTCGGCGCGGCGGAGCCGGGGCGTCTGTCGCGAGGTCGATGACCGCCTCGTCCTCCACCATCCGCATCGGGGCCGGGTCCTCGGACGTGTCGAAGACCGTCTCGGCGTCCATCTCCACATTGAGCACCTCGGGACGAGTCCCACGGTGGGTCGGCAGGGCCAGCGAGCCCTTGGAGAGGTTGGCCAGCGTGGGTGCGCTGCCGACGCCTACCTCGACGATGCGCTCCACGCCCAGCCCACCGAGCTCGACTGGCGTGCACATCAGCTCGAAGGTCTCGATCCAGCGCACCGGGGAGGCGAACTGCCAGGCCAGCAGCTCGATCACGAGGGTGCGGGCCAGGGCGTCGCGGTCCGCGCTCGCGGTGTCCCAGTCGGCGAGGAGCTCTCCAAGGATCGGCGAGCCGCAGACGTCGAACACGCCCTGCACGTACTCGCGGTCGATCCGGAACAGATGCGGGTACAGGTTGGGGATGTAGCGCCCGACGAGCACCTCGGTGTCGATGTGCTCGGGCAGCTTGGCGATCAGCTGCTTGCGGAAGTCCGCGACGCCGCCGAGGAGCGCCGAGGAGTGGAACGGCACGTCGATCCCGGGGACGAGCAGCATCGGGGGCCGCCCCGGCTGGCCGGCGCCGATCCGCCGCTCCAGCTCTGCCAGGGACTCCAGGGTGCCCGCGACGGCGTACTGCTTGCCGCGCAGGTTGTGGTTGACGATCTCGCAGAGCTGGCCGGTGTCCGCGGCCACGCTGGCCACGAGCTCCTCGGCCTGGGCGTGTGACAGCCGGGCGAGGTGCGGGCGGATCACCGCCAGGCGGTAGTCGGAGTTGCCGGCCTCGTCCCGCGGCACGAGGCCGTGCATCCCCTGCCCGCGGGCGAACACGAGCTCGATGGCTCCCTCGAGGGTGAGCACGCCGTTGGAGGCGCCCAGGGCGTTGTACTCACCGACGGAGTGCCCCGCGACGGCAGCGTCCGGATCGAACACCCCGGCCTCGCGCATCTCCGCGACGGTGGCCGCAGCCAACGTGGCCATCGCGACCTGGGTGAACTGGGTCAGGTGCAGCACGCCGGCCGGGTGCCGGTAGGTGGTGCCGACCGCCTCGATCGAGGTCGGGTTGTCGCGCACGACCTCGAGGATCGAGAAGCCCATGCGCTCGCGCGTCGCGGCGTCGGCACGGTCCCAGACCGAGCGCGCAGCGGTCGAGCGGGCGTAGCCCTCCATGCCCATCCCCTGGGACTGGATCCCCTGGCCCGGGAACACGTACATCGTGCGCGGGCCGGCCACGACGGCACTGCCCATCGCGACCACTCCGTGCTCGGTGGTCGCCTCGACCGAGACGATCCGCGCGCCGTCACGCACGCCGGTGCGCGTGACCGTGAAGGTCACGTCCTGGCCGGGCAGGACCGGGGCCACGAAGTCGATCGCCCACTCGCGCAGGCGACTGGAGTCCCCCTCGGCAGCCGACTCAAGCACCGCGCGGGTCGCGGCCGCGGAGGTCCACATCCCGTGGACGATGCGCCCGGGCAGGCCCACGAACCGCGCGAGCAGGTCGCTGCGGTGGATGGGGTTGGCATCGCCGCTGACCACGGCGAAGGCTTCCAGCTGGCTGGGGGCGCTGACCGTCAGCGTGCCCAGGGTGCGCACCGGGGTGGACACGACACCGGTCCGCTCCTGCGGGGCAGTTGCCGACGGGAGCGAGGGGTCGACGGTCGAACGCCGGACGAAGAAGCGGTCGGTCACGTGCGCGGCGCCCACATGCGAGTCGACCGTGATGACCAGGCCACCATCGACCCGGGTGAGCTCGGGCTCCCCGGCGGTGGCAGGGCCGCCGTCCTCGGCCGACGACCCGGCGATCTCATGACGGAGGTGCACCAGGTCGAACATCGAGGAGGCCAGGCCGGCGTCGGCGAGGCCGGCGAAGACCTGCGGCCACAGGCGTGACATCACCCGGTCGGGCAGGGCTCCGGCAGCACCGACGGTCGCCGCGTGTGCGGCTGCGACATCCTGCTCGGAGGTGGGTCCCTCGGTCCCGCCCGCGAACATCGTGAGCAGCCCTGTGCCGGCGGTCTGCAGGCTCGCCTCGGTCACCGCGAAGGTGACCACGCCGCGGTGTGCCGACACCTCGACGGGCAGCACGAGCTCGCCGTCGCCCGGCATCCCGAGGTCGGGCCAGTCCAGCGTGAGGGCCATGGAACGGTCCGGCTGGGCGGTCAGCGTTGCTGTCTCCGTCCCACCCGAGGACCAGGTGGCGATGGCGCCGAGGATCGACCACTCGTCGGCAGAGCCGATCCGGTGCAGCGGGTTGGGTCGGCTGGCCCCCATCCAGGTCCACGTCGGGGCCGCCAGGGCGGCAGCGAGCAGCGCCTCCGGGCCGGATGCGGGCGCGGCCGGGTTCTGCCCGAGCCGGAAGTCGCCGATGTCGCGGGAGTCGGTGCCCACCGGCTCGACGGCTGCCAGCGCCTCGGCGACCGAGGTCTCGAACCGATCCAGCAGGTGCGCGACCGGCTCGTCGACGGTGGTGATCCCGGACACGGCGACGGGGCCGGGGATGATCAGCACCTGGTCGGCGTCGTAGAGGTCGCTGTGCGACTGCCACAACGAGTCGGACTGGTACCAGCGGCGCACGTCGGCGTCGATCACCGGCACGAAGGGCACGGGCTTGCCCGGCATGCGGGCCACGGTCATGAAGTGGGCGACGTCCGCCGGGTGGATCAGGGCGGTGCGCGCGGCCGGGTAGGTGGCGATGAGCAGCTCGAGCGCAGCGGCCGGGTCGTCGACCGATGCGGGGTCGGCGAACAACGTCCCGATCCGCCCGGTGTCGGCCGGGTTCAGCCGGGCCTCGGCCTGCTGGAGCAGGGCGACGAACCGGCTGCGGTGGGTGCCGTCGAGCCAGGCGCCGTCCTCGTAGCGACCGTTGCGGCCCAGCGCGGTGAGCGCGACGAAGCGCTCCAGCATCTCGGCATAGGTCATCTCGGCGACGTCACCGAAGTACGGCTTGGCCGTGGCGGCCAGGGCCTCGATGATCTCGGCGCGCTGGGCCTGCACGGCGGCCTCGTCGCCGGCCACGGAGTCCAGCAGCCGGGCGGCACGCGCGGCGCTGTTGTCCAGGAAGTGGATGTCGGCGTTCAGCCCGGAGCGCCCCGACGTGGTCCCGCCGGCGACCTTGCCCCGCGGGACCCAGCCGTCGTGCCCGGCAGCAGCGGCCAGGGCAGCCTTGACCGACGGGGACGCGGCCGACTCGCGGGTGGCCATCGTGACCGTGCCCAGCAGGATCGCATCGACGGGCATGGTCGCCGCACCGTGCACGTGCGCCCAGGTGCCGGTGAGCAGTGCGCCGGCGCGCTCGGGGTCGGCGATCCCGCCGCCCACGGCCAGCACGACGTTCTCGTGCTCGCGGATCAGGTGGTAGGTGGACAGCAGCAGCTCGTCGAGGTCCTCCCACGAGTGGTGCCCCCCGGCCACACCGCCCTCGAGGTGGATCCAGAGCGTGTGCGGGGTGTCCGCGGCGATCGCGAGGACCTCCTGGACCTGGGCGACGGTGCCCGGCTTGAACGCGTTGAGCCAGATGCCCGCGGTCGCGAGCTCGTCGAGCAGGGCCAGCGCCTCGGCCTTGTCCGGGATGCCCGCTGAGATCGTGACCCCGTTGATCGGGGCGCCGGCAGCGCGCGCCCGCTGCACCAGCCGCTCGCGGCCGACCTGCAGGTTCCACAGGTACGGGTCGAGGTACAGCGCGTTGAGCACGACCTCCTGCCCCGGCTCGAGGCCCTCGGCCACCTCGGCGATCCGCTCGGTGAAGATGCGCTCGGTGACCTGCCCGCCGCCGGCCAGCTCGGCGACGTGGCCGCCGTTGGCCGCTGCGATGACGATCGGCGCCTCGGCCGTCGAGGGCGTCATTCCGGGCAGGATCATCGGGGAGCGGCCCGAGCGCCGGGTGTGCAGGTTCGCCAGGCGCAGCTGGCCGCCAGCGTCGCGGACCACCCGCGGCGCGAAGCGCTCGTAGGTCTCCGGGATCGCCGGGGCGCTGCCCGGGGTGAACAGCGCCATGCGTCCGGCGGTCGTCGCCGGGTCGATCACCAGTGCCGCGCGGCCGCGCAGGTCGGCGGCGGTCTGCCCGGCCAGGGCGCCCAGGGGGCTGACCATGATCGCGACCGTCCCCGCCGTCACGCTCTCGGTGACTGCCCCGGCCCAGTCATGGGGCCGGGCCAGCACCGAGGTCACGATCGCCGCCAGGGTGCCGGAGCCCGGCAGGTCCTGGCCGGTCGCAGGGTCGGTGATCCGGGCGGATCCGATGCCCGGCAGCGACAGGCCGAGCTCGGCGATCCGGGCCAGGGCGTCCTGGGCCGCCCTCTCGAGGTCCGGGTGGTGGAACGGCACGGAGCTGGCCAGCGGCTCCCACGCGAAGCGGAAGGGCGTTCCGCCCAGCTGGCCGGCGGCACGCTTCTTCGCCTCCGTCTGGGCCAGCCCCTCGAGCCCAGACGCGCAGGTGCGCAAGGGAGGTCGGGTCGCCGGCGAGGATGTGCCGGGTCGGGCCGTTGACGACGGCGATCGCGATCTGCTCCTGCGCACCGACCGCGGCGAGGATCGCAGACAGGCGCGCAGTGCGCGGCCCGGAGATCGCGACCATCGGCGTGCCGGCCGCCTCATCCCCGGCCAGGGCAGCGGCCACCGCCGAGTCGGACACGGCCCACGGGTGCCGGGCGGCGTAGGCGCCCATGACGGCCGCGATGCGCGCGGCGTCAGCGGCCACGCGGACGGGCACGAGGCCATCGCGCCCCCGCGCTGTGGCCACCACGGCGGCCAGGAGCCCCGCGCTGTGGCCGGCGCTGCGCGTGGTCGCGGCGGTCGTGGCCGGCCTCAGGCCCTCGCCGTCCAGCGCCGCCAGGCAGACCAGGTTCGTCAGGAGGTTGCCCACCAGCGAGAACGGACCCGTCGCCGCGACAGGGCTGATCGGGTCCTCCGGGCTGGAGGGCAGCAGGTGCGAGAACCCGTCGGCGAAGAGCCCGAGGCTGCGCACGGCCGGGGTCTGGGCCCAGTCGTCGAGGTCGGTCACGACCGTGTCGACCCACGCGGCCAGCTCGGGGCGACCCACCAGGGCCGTGGCCAGGGCGCGCGGCCATGCCGCGTCGATCCCGGGGAACAGCAGTGTCGCGCGGTGTGCGCCGGCGCCGAGGCCGGCGGCCATGCTGCCCGGAAGGGCTGCCGCGGGGGCACCGGTCACGGTCGGGTGGGGCTGTCCTGCGGTGGTCGTCATCGTCGAGCCTCTCGGGAGGTGCGGGGTGCCCCCAGGTATACCCCGCACTTATATGAGTAAACCTTCATGTTTTGCCCCCATGATACGCAGGCAGGGACGGGCAGGGCAATCCAATCCGGGACCTCTGGCGGGGGCCGACAGGGCCCAATGGCCCTATCGCCGATGGGATCGCGGGTTCGGCTACTGGCCGTAGAAGAGCCGCTCCGAGGCGCCCCGGGCGCGTCGGGTGGTCCGCCGGTAGTCCTCGAGCAGGGCGCCGGACTCCCCCGGGGCGTAGCCGAGGATCCGGCTCACCGCGGCCAGCTCGTGGACCTCGGTCGGGACCATGTCGGTGGCCCGACCGCGCACCAGCATCACGACGTTGCGGATCCGGGTGGCCATCCGCCAGGCATCGGAGAGCACGTCGGCGTCGGATGCCTCCAGCAGGCCCGTGCGCCGGGCAGCCTCGAGCGCTGCCATCGTGCGGGTGGTGCGCAGCTCGGGGATCCGATGGGCGTGCTGCAGCTGGAGCAGCTGGATGACCCATTCGACGTCCGAGAGCCCGCCACGGCCCAGCTTCGTGTGCAGCGTCGGGTCCGCACCCCGCGGCAGCCGCTCGTTCTCCATCCGGGCCTTGAGCCGGCGGATCTCGCGCAGCTGGTCGGCGCCGACCCCGTCGGCCGGCCAGCGGATCGGGTCGATCCCGGCGCGGACCCGGGCCCAGACCTGCGGGTCGCCGGCCACCCGATCGGCGCGCAGCAGGGCCTGGGCCTCCCAGAAGGAGCGCCACCGGTCGTAGTAGGCCAGGTAGGAGGCCACCGTGCGCACGGGCGGGCCCTGCTTGCCCTCCGGGCGCAGGTCGGTGTCCAGCTGCAGCGGCGGGTCCGGCGACGGGGCGTTGAGCAGGGAGCGCACCTCGTTGGCCACGAGGGTCGCGGCGGCGGCCGCCTCGCGCTCGTCGACCCCGGGCAGCGGGTCGTGGACGAACACGACATCGGCGTCGCTGCCGTAGCCGATCTCACCCCCGCCGTAGCGGCCCATCCCGATGACCAGCATCCGGGTCGGCAGCGCCGACCCACGCGCCCGCTCCAGCTCGGCGGTCGCGGCCTGCAGGGCCCCGGAGATCGTGGCGTCGGCGACATCAGTCAGGGCGTTGCCGACGTCGTCGACGGTCAGCGGCTCGAGGATGTCGGTGGCCGCGATCCGGAACAGCTCGCGCCGGCGCAGGGCACGCACGGCGACCACCGCCTCGGCGGCCTCGTCGTAGCGGGCGGCCGTGGCCAGGAACTCCGCCGTGAGCGGACCGGACTGCCGCGGGCGCAACTCAGCGGTATCGGCGAGCAGGGCCACGCCGTCGGGGGCCCGCTGCAGCAGCTCGGAGGCGTACCGGCTGCTGGCCAGCACCCGGGCCATCCGCTCGGCACAGGCCGACTCGTCGCGCAGCAGCCGCAGGTACCAGGGCGTCCCACCGAGGTCCTCGCTCACCCGCCGGAAGCCGAGCAGGCCGGCATCCGGGTCCGGCGCGTCGGCGAACCAGCCGAGCATCACCGGCAGCAGCGTCCGCTGGATCGCCGCCCGTCGGCTCACCCCGGAGGTGAGCGCCTCGATGTGGTTCAGCGCGCCGGCCGGGTCCCGGAATCCCAGGGCGTCCAGGCGCTCGCGGGCCGCCTGCGGCGTGAGCCGGGCCTGGCCGCTGTCCAGGCGCGCGACGGCGTCCAGCAGGGGTCGGTAGAAGAGCTTCTCGTGGATGCGCCGGACCTCGTGCGCCCGACGCTGCCACGCGTCGACGAGCTCCTTGCCGGGGTCGGCCATGAACCCCATCGAGCGGCCCAGGCGCCGCAGGTCCTCATCCTCGCGGGGCACGACGTGCGAGCGCACCATCCGGTGCATCTGGATCCGGTGCTCCAGGGTGCGCAGGAAGCGGTAGGCGCTGGCGAGCCCTGAGGCGTCCTCGCGGCCCACGTACCCCCAGGTGGCCAGGGACTCCAGGGCGGTCAGGGTGGTCGGGCTGCGCAGCATGACGTCACTGCGCCCGTGCACCAGTTGCAGCAGCTGCACGCTGAACTCGACGTCGCGCAGCCCGCCCCTGCCCAGCTTGAGCTGGCGTTCGGCGTCCTTGGCCGGCACGTTGCGCTCGACCCGCTGACGCATCTGCTGGGTCTCGGTGACGAACCCGGAGCGGTCCGCAGCCGACCAGACGAAGGGCAGGACGGCGTCGATGTAGGCGGCCCCCAGCTCCGCGTCGCCGGCCACGGCGCGCGCCTTGAGCAGGGCCTGGAACTCCCAGGTCTTGGCCCAGCGCTCGTAGTAGCCCACGTGGCTGCGCAGCGTCCGGACCAGTGCCCCGGCCCGCCCCTCCGGGCGCAGGTTGGCGTCGACCTCCCAGATGCTGCCCTCGGCGGTGGGCTGGCTGCACAGGCGCATGACGCTCGAGGCCAGCATGGTCGCCGTCCGCAGGGCCTCGGACTCCTCGACCCCCTCGGCGGGCTCGGCCACGAAGATCACGTCGACGTCGCTGATGTAGTTCAGCTCGCGGCCTCCGCACTTGCCCATCCCGATGATGGCCAGCCGGGCCTGCGGGGCGCCGTCGGGCAGCTGCTCGCGGGCGGCCGCCAGGGCAGCGGACAGGACGGCGTCGGCCAGCTCCGACAGGCGCAGTGCCGTCAGCTCGAAGGGCGCCCCGTGGACGACGTCGGCGATGGCGATGCGCAGGACCGCCGCCCGGTAGGCCACGCGCAGGGCGTCGGCGGCACCCGCGCCCATCCCCGCGACAGCGTCCACGATCTGCTCGCACAGCGCCTGTGCGCCCGGCGGCGGGGAGTCCTCGAACAGGATCTCGAGGTGCTCGGGGTGGCGCACCAGGTGCTCGGCGAGCGCGATGGAGACGCCCGTGGTCTGGGCGAACCGGCGCCACGCACGGGAGTCTGCCGCGACGGCCGCGATGCGCTGGGGTGCTGCGGCCTGCAGGTCCAGGGCCGTGCGCACCACCTGGCCCGGCTCGGCGGCGGCGCCCACCTCCTCGAGCAGGTCCTCGGACCACCAGCCGACGTCCATCAGCGCCGCCCCGGTGCGCTGGGCGTCCGGGACGCCGAGTCGTGCCAACCGGCCGGCCGGGGTGTCGGCTCGACCTGACGGGGGCTCGGTCACGGTCGGCGCCTACAGCATGGGGAGGTAGCGGTCCAGCTCGAACTGCGTCACCTGGCGCCGGTACTCCTCCCACTCGGCACGCTTGTTGCGCAGGAAGAAGTCGAAGACATGCTCACCGAGCGTCTCGGCGACGAGCTCGCTGCGCTCCATGGCCTGGATCGCCTGGTTGAGGCTCATCGGCAGCGGGTTGAGGCCCATCGCGCGGCGCTCCGCAGTTGCTCAGGGCCCAGACGTCGTCGTCGGTCCCGGATGGCAGCTCGTAGCCCTCGGCGATGCCCTTCATGCCCCGCGGAGAGCAGCAGGGCGTAGGCCAGGTACGGGTTGGCCGCGGAGTCCATCGCGCGGTACTCGATGCGCGTCGAGTTGCCCTTCTCCGGCTTGTACATCGGCACGCGCAGCAGCGCGCTGCGGTTGTTGTGCCCCCAGCACACCCAGGCGGGCGCCTCACCGCCGCCCACCAAGCGCTTGTAGGAGTTGACCCACTGGTTGGTCACCGCGCTCATCTCTGGCGCGTGATGCAGGATCCCGGCCATGAACGATCGCGCCGTCTGGCTCAGCTGGAGCTCGGCGCCCGCCTCGAAGAACGCGTTGCGGTCGCCCTCGAACAGCGACAGGTGCGTGTGCATGCCCGATCCCGGGTGGTCGCGCAGGGGCTTGGGCATGAACGTCGCCGAGACCCCCTGCTCGAGGGCCACCTCCTTGACGACCAGCCGGAACGTCATGATGTTGTCCGCGGTCGTCAGCGCGTCGGCGTAGCGCAGGTCGATCTCCTGCTGGCCCGGGCCGCCCTCATGGTGGCTGAACTCGACCGAGATCCCCATCGCCTCGAGGATCTGGATCGCCTGCCGGCGGAAGTCGTAGCCCGAGCCCTGGGGCGTGTGGTCGAAGTAGCCACCCTCGTCGATCGGGACCGGCTTCTGGCCGGGCCGGTGCGGCTCCTTGAACAGGTAGAACTCGATCTCCGGGTGCGTGTAGAACGTCAGGCCCTGGTCGGCAGCACGGGACAAGGTGCGCTTGAGCACGTAGCGCGGGTCGGCGAACGACGGGCTCCCGTCGGGCATCGTGATGTCGCAGAACATGCGGGCCACGCCCTGGGACTCCCCCCGCCAGGGCAGCACCTGGAACGTGCCGGGGTCGGGCATGGCCAGCATGTCGGCCTCCTGCACCCGGGCGAAGCCCTCGATGGCCGAGCCGTCGAAGCCGATCCCCTCGCTGAAGGCGCTCTCGAGCTCCGCAGGTGCGATCGCCACCGACTTCAGGTAGCCGAGCACGTCGGTGAACCACAGCCGGACGAACCGGATGTCGCGCTCCTCGACCGTGCGCAGCACGAACTCCGTCTGCTTGTCCATGGGGGACATACTGCCCCATCGCCCGGTCCTGCCGCGGGGCGCGGCGCGCTCACCCCCGCGCCCACTCGATAGCCTGCCCACCGTGCCCCAACTGCGCATCGCCCTGGCCCAGGTCAATCCTGTCGTCGGCGACTTCGCCGGCAACGCGCGGATCGTCGTCGAGCGGACCCGGGAGGCGGCCGCGGCCGGCGCGCACCTGGTGGCCTTCCCGGAGATGGTCCTCACCGGGTACCCGATCGAGGACCTCGCCCTGCGCTGGTCGTTCCAGCAGGCCTCGATCACGCGCCCTGGACACCCTGGCCGTCACCCTGGCCGAGCGAGGGACTCGGCGAGGTCGCGGCCATCGTCGGCTACCTCGACCTGCGCGACGGGGGCCGGGACAACCCGCTGGGCACCCCTCGCGGCGCGCCGATCAACGCCGCCGCCGTGCTGCACGGCGGTCAGGTGGTCGCCCGGTACAGCAAGCACCACCTGCCCAACTACGGGGTGTTCGACGAGTTCCGCTACTTCGTCCCCGGGACCGACCCGTGCGTCGTCCGGATCGCCGGGGTCGACGTCGCCCTGGCCATCTGCGAGGACCTCTGGCAGGACGGCGGCCCAGTCGCCCAGGTGCGCGAGGTCCAGGCCGGACTGCTCGTGGTGATCAACGGGTCGCCCTACGAGGTGCACAAGGACGACACCCGCCTGGCGCTGGCCTCGCGTCGCGCGGTCGAGGCCGGGGCGGCCCTGGCCTACGTCAACATGGTCGGCGGGCAGGACGAGCTCGTGTTCGACGGCGACTCGCTGGTGGTCGGCCCCGACGGTGCGCTGATCGCCCGCGCCCCGCAGTTCGCCGAAGCCCTGCTCGTGGTCGACCTCGACCTCCCTGCGGCCGGCGGGTACTGCACCGCCGAGATCCCCGGCGGACCGGTCGCGCCGTACGAGCCGCTGCCCCAACCGGAGATCGAGCCGCGGCTCACCGACGAGGCGGAGATGTACTGCCGCCCTGGCTGTCGGGCTGGGCGACTACGTGCGCAAGAACGGCTTCCGCTCGGTCACGTTCGGCATGTCCGGGGGCATCGACTCCGCGCTGGTCGCGGCCATCGCGGCGGACGCGATCGGCGGGGAGAACGTGTACGGCATCTCGATGCCCAGCAAGTACTCCTCGCAGCACTCCCAGGACGACGCGTTCGACCTCGCCGAGCGGCTGGGCGCGCACATCCGCCGGATCCCGATCGCCCCGATCTTCGACGCCTTCATGGCCTCGATGGAGCTCACCGGCCTGGCCGAGGAGAACCTGCAGGCCCGCATCCGCGGCACGACCGTCATGGCCATCAGCAACCAGGAGGGCCACCTCGTGCTGGCCCCGGGGAACAAGAGCGAGCTCTCGGTGGGCTACTCGACGATCTACGGCGACGCGGTCGGCGGGTTCGGCCCGATCAAGGACGTGCCCAAGACCTGGGTGTTCCGACTGGCCCGCTGGCGCAACGCCGAGGCCGAGCGGCTCGGGCAGACGCCGCCCATCCCGCCGAGTTCGATCGACAAGCCCCCGTCGGCTGAGCTGCGACCGGACCAGAAGGACACCGACTCCCTGCCCGAGTACGAGGTCCTCGACGACATCCTCGACGACTACGTCGAACGCGACCGGGGCGCCGACGAGATCGTGGCCGACGGGTACGACAAGGCGTTGGTGGAACGCGTCCTGCGGATGACCGACTTCGCCGAGTACAAGCGCCGCCAGTACCCGATCGGGACGAAGATCACCCCGCGCTCGTTCGGCCGCGACCGCCGCCAGCCGATCACCAACCACTACCGCGAGCTGGCTGACTGAGCCATCCGCGAGGCCGGTCTGGACCTCGATCACCCGCTGCGACGGCCCGACCCCCAGTCGAACAACGCCCCGTGACGGCCCCGCGCCGAGACGTTTCCCCGCCCCGGGATTCGGGTATTCCTGCTCTGGCCAAGTGGCGCACGACGTGCGACCATTCGTGTCGTCCGGGGACTCCGTTCGTGAGCCTCGAGATGGGAGAGATCGCACATGAGCCTGCCCGCCGCCTCCGGCGTCCCTCGATTCCACCTCCCCCAGCCTGTACGGCGCTGCGCCGACAGGACGACGGGTCACGACTCGCGACCTGATCGCGGCGAAGGCCCGGGGCGAGAAGTGGCCCATGATCACCGCGTACGACGCGCTGACCGCGCGCATCTTCGACGACGCCGGCATCCCGGTGATGCTCGTCGGCGACTCGGCGGCAATGGTCGTCTACGGCTACGACTCCACGGTCCCGGTCACCGTCGATGACCTGCTGCCCCTGGCGGCGGCCGTCGTTCGCGGGTCGTCGCGCGCCCTGGTGGTCGGCGACCTCCCGTTCGGCTCCTACCAGGGCTCACCGCAGCAGGCCCTGGAGACCGCCGCCCGGTTCATGAAGGAGGCCGGCGTCCAGGCTGTGAAGCTCGAGGGTGGCGCGCGCGTGCTTCCGCAGGTCGAGGCCCTGGTCTCGGCCGGCATCCCCGTGATGGCGCACCTGGGACTGACCCCGCAGTCGGTCAACCAGCTCGGCGGCTACCGGGTGCAGGGTCGCGGTGAGGACGGCGAGATCCTCATGCAGGACGCCAAGGCCATGGAGGCCGCCGGCGCGTTCGCCATCGTCCTCGAGGTGGTGCCCAGCGACCTGGCCGAGCGGGTGACGCGCAGCCTGTCGATCCCCACGATCGGGATCGGTGCCGGCGCGTCCACCGATGCCCAGGTGCTGGTCTGGCAGGACATGGCCGGGCTGACCCCGGGTCGTCCGGCGAAGTTCGTCAAGCGGTACGCCGACCTCGGTGCGGTGCTGTCGGGTGCCGTTCGCGAATGGGCCGGCGAGGTCGTCGCCGGGACCTACCCGGGTCCGGAGCACCAGTACAGCTGACCGCACTCCGTTCGGGCGCCATTGCCCCGACCGGGCGACGGTGGACAATCGACCCTCGTGCCTGAGGGAAGCCCCCGCCCGCCGCGTGCGCATCCGGATGGACCTGCGCCCGCTGCGGCACTCGCGCGACTTCCGCTGGGTGTTCGCCTCCGGACTGGTGACCTACCTGGGCTCCATGGTGACCATGGTCGCCCTGCCCTTCCAGGTGGCGCAGCTGACGGACTCGTTCGTCGCGGTCGGCCTGATCGGGCTGGCCGAGCTCGTCCCGCTCATCGTGTTCGGCCTCTGGGGCGGGGCCATGGCAGACGCCGTGGACCGCCGCCGGATGGTGTCTGGTCACCGAGTTCTCCAGCCTGGCGCTCTCGGTGATCCTGCTGGTCAATGCCCTGCAGCCGGACCCGCACCTGTGGGTGATCTACGTGGTCGCGATGCTCTTCGCCGCCGTCGACGGACTCCAGCGGCCCTCGCTGGAGGCGATCATCCCCCGGGTCGTGGCCCACGACGAGCTGGCCGCCGCCGGCGCCTTGAACTCCCTGCGCTGGCAGGTGGGCGAGCATCGTCGGTCCGGCTCTCGGCGGCCTGCTGATCGCGGGGTTCGGCGTCTGGTCGGCCTACGCGTTCGACGCCGCCACCTTCCTCATCTCCGGCCTGGCGCTCTGGCGCCTCCGGTCGATCCCGCCGAGTCGGAGTCCGCCGAGCCGGCCAGCCTGCGCCGGATCGGACGAGGGGATGCGCTACGCGTGGTCGCGCAAGGACCTGCTCGGCACCTACGCCGTGGACATGATGGCCATGGTCTTCGCGTTCCCCTACGCCCTGTTCCCGTTCCTGGCCGAGGACCTCGGGGCGCCCGTGGGTCCTGGGATTCCTGTACTCCGCGGGCGCAGTCGGCAGCCTCCTGGCCACCCTGACCAGCGGGTGGACCAGCCACGTGCACCATCACGGCCGGGCCGTCCTCCTGGCCGCGATCTGCTGGGGCCTGGCGATCGCCGGCGTCGGCCTGAGCGACTCGGTGGCGATCGTGCTGCTGATGCTGGGCCTGGCCGGGGCCGCCGACATGATCTCCGGGCTGTTCCGGATGCTGATCTGGAACCAGACGATCCCCGACGAGCTGCGCGGCCGGATGGCCGGGGTCGAGATGCTCAGCTACTCGATCGGTCCGACCCTGGGACAGGTCCGCTCCACCGGGGTGGCTGCCCTGACCTCGCTTCGCACCAGCCTCGTGTCCGGCGGCCTGCTGTGTGCCGCAGGGGGCGTCCTGCTGGCGTTCGCGCTGCCGAGCCTCTGGCGGTTCGATGACAGGACCGATCCGAACGCGACACGCGAACGGGCCGTTCGCGCCGCGCGCGCGGCGGACGAGGCATCGGGCGACTGAGGGGTCAGCGCCCGGCCGCCCCGGCGCTCAGTCGTCGAGGTCCTCGTCGTTCCAGCGCACGTCGTGGTCCCACGCCTCGGAGCGCTTGTGCGCACGCTCGAGTGCGGCCTGCGCCGACTCACGGTCGGGGTAGGGCCCGAGCCGCTCGGCGTGGGCGCAGCCCTCATCGGGCTCCACTGCGCCGTGGGTCAGGCAGTACCAGTACGACACCGTGTCCTCCTCGGGGGTCCGCGACCAGCCCTGACGCTACCGGCCGCGCGCGCGGCATGTCCTGCGTACTCTTGTCGCATGCCGACCGCACCCTCCCGCGCTCCCCTGACGGCGGGACGGATCTCCCCCCGCCGTCCTGTGCCGGCCAGCATCGTGCGGCCCGAGTACGTCGACCGACCGCGGCCCGCCCCCTACACGGGCGGCGAGGTGAAGGACGCCGCGACGATCGCGGCGATGCGCGTCGCAGGGCGACTGGCGGCCCAGGCCCTGGCCGAGGTGGGTCGCGCCATCGCGCCGGGCGTGACCACCGACGAGCTCGACCGGATCGGCCACGAGTTCCTCTGCGACCACGGCGCCTACCCCTCGACCCTCGGGTACCGCGGGTTCCCCAAGTCCCTGTGCAGCAGCCTCAACGAGGTGATCTGCCACGGCATCCCCGACGACACCGTCCTGCGCGAGGGTGACATCTGCAACATCGACATCACCGCGTACCTCGGCGGGGTGCACGGCGACACGAACGCCACATTCCTCGTCGGGGAGGTCGACGAGGACGTGCGCCTGCTCGTCGAGCGCACGCACGAGGCCACGATGCGCTCGATCCGGGCAGTGCGACCGGGACGCCCGATCAACGTCATCGGCCGGGTCATCGAGTCCTACGCCAAGCGCTTCGGGTACGGGGTGGTCCGCGACTTCACCGGCCATGGGATCGGCACGTCGTTCCACACCGGGCTGGTCATCCCGCACTTCGACGACCCACACTCCGACACCCTGATGCTGCCCGGGATGACGTTCACGATCGAGCCGATGCTGACCCTGGGCACCTACGACTACACGATGTGGTCCGACGGGTGGACGGCCGTGACCAAGGACGGCAGCTGGACCGCCCAGTTCGAGCACACCCTGCTGGTCACCGAGGACGGCGCGGAGATCCTGACCCTGCCCTGACGAAGGACCTTCGACCCGGTTGGCGGTTCAACCATCCGGTACCATGGGGGGCATGACCCGGTGGCTGACGGAGGACGAGCAGAGGTTGTGGCGCGGCTGGCTGGCCGCGAGCATGCTCCTGCCCGAGCGCCTCAACCGTGACCTGCAGGAGCAGCACGGCCTGACCGGCACCGACTACCAGGTCCTCGTGGAGCTCTCCGAGTCCCCCGAGCGCCGGATGCGGATGAGCACCCTCGCCGAGCGCACGCAGCTCTCCCGCAGCCGCCTGTCCCACCAGGTCGACCGGATGACCAGGGCGGGCCTGGTGACCCGTCAGGAGTGCGCCCAGGACGGCCGCGGCATGTTCGCCGTGCTGACCGACCAGGGCTGGGAGACCATCGTCGCTGCAGCTCCCGACCATGTGGAGAGCGTGCGCCGGCACCTGGTCGACCGGCTCACCCCGGAGCAGTTCGAGGCCTTCGGCCAGGCGTGCATCACGGTCGCCGACGCCCTGCGCGCAGGCGAGGAGTCCTAGCCGGCGGGGTCGTCCTCGGGCGACTCCTGCCCATCGGGCGCCCCTGCCGCCTGCGCCCCATCACGGGCCCGTCGACGCCCGACCAGCCACGCGGCGATCGAGCCCGGCCCGTTCATGGCCCAGTGCAGGCCCATCGGGGCCAGGACGCTGCCGCTGACCACCACGAGCAGCGCGAACAGGATGCCTGCCCCACCAGTGGCCAGGATGGTCACCGCCACCGTCGCCAGCTTCGCGCCCCATCCTGAGCCCAGCTGGCTGGTCAGGGAGTGCGATTCGTGCATCTCCAGAGCCGGCAGGATGTGCCAGAGGCCGAACACGAACGCCGACCCGAGCACGCCGACCACCGTGCCGTACATGCTGGTGAGCAGCCCCAGCAGCACCGAGCGGAACACGACCTCCTCGAGCAGGACCGTTCCCAGGGGCACCTCCACGAGCGACTTGTGGGCGACCTGCGCGCCGGTGGTGCCCATCACCCGCTCGTCGGCGAACAGCGGGTGCAGCCGCGGGATGGCCACGCCGGCGGCCATCGCCAGGGAGACCACCACGATGCAGCCGAGCCCCCACGCGAGCCCGGTGAGCCAGCTGCCCAGGGCCATCTCTGAGGGCGAGAGTCCCACGCGATACCCGAAGAGGAGGAAGGCCACGGTCCAGACCAGGGCCAACGGGACGTACCAGCGCCGGCTGACGTGGAAGGTCGTGACGCTCGCCAGGAGCATGAGGACCAGCAGCAGGCCCAGCGTCACCTCAGCCACGTGGCCGGGCGCTCCCTGAGTCGTCACCGACGTGGGCAGCCGCCTCTCCCGGGACGACGTCGGCGGCGATCACCTCCGCCGCGGCGGCCACGCTGCGGGAGTTCACGGCGCGCTTGGCCGAGAACCCGAGGGCCTTGAAGGCAGTCCCGATCAGGACCATGCCCAGCACCATCTGCAGGGTGACCATGATCCGGGCGGTGTCGCTGACCGGCGAGATGTCGCCGAAGCCGACGGTCGTCAGGACGGTGGTCGTGAAGTAGATCCCGGCGACCTTGTCCACGCCCTGCGTGAACGCGTCCGGGTCGCTCTCCGAGATCGCGACATACAGCAGCGCGAAGAAGCTCAGGAACAACCCGAAGACCAGCACCAATGCTTCGAGGGCGGCAAGGACCGGTCGCCGCGATCGCGACACGCGCGAGATCTGGCGGAAGAAGACGATGAGGATGACCGTGATGCCGGCGCAGGCTGCCACCGCGGCCGCCGAGGCAGCGCTCGCTCCCTCGATGGGAAGCAGGAAGTACCCAAGGAGGGTGACGGCCACGACGCCGAGCACACGGGCAATCGCGGCCACGAGGAGCCGGCGGGGTATCCGCTCCTCAGCGGCGGCCGCCTCGAACATCTCCGTCGAGCCGCTACCCATCGGTGCCCTCCCCTGACGTGTGACTGGCCGCAGCCTATCCACTGGCGAGTCGTCCTAGAGGGCGAGCACGGCGGCGGCGACCACCAGGACCGCCACGACGGCCTCGACCCCGCCGATCACGCCGGGGCGGATCCCCGGGCGCAGCAGGACCGCTCGGGCCAGGGCAGGCAGGAACCCGACCAGCCACCACGGGCTGGCCAGTCCCGCGCCGACGGCCAGGACGCCATGCCAGGCCACGTTCGCCCGATGGAACGTCACGTTGCCCGCCTCGCGCAGCAGGGACTTCACGTGCAGGACCGAGCCGGCGAGGTAGGCCGCCACGATCAGGGCAGCCTCCAGGGTCGGTCCGGCAAGATCCCCGGTGAGGGCCGGGAGACCGGCCACCACCGCAACAGCCAACGGCAGGGCCACAGCCGCCTGGGCAACCAGCATGAGGTCGTTGGCCATGCTGCGCTCACCCCTGCGCGCGGCGATGACCAGGCCGATCCCCCACAGCACTCCCAGCAGCGCGGCGGCGACGAGCAACCAGGGCCTGGTGACCGCCAGGGGCAGTCCCAGCGCTGCGGTGAGCACTGCCCATGGGATCGCCCGACTCCTCTCCCGGCGGGCGAGCCGGCTCCATGAGCCACGCCGCGCCCGCGCGGTGAGCGCTCGACCCAGGTAGTAGCCGACCGGGTAGGCGCACACCCACGCAGCGAGGAACAGCCACCCGGCGGGGCTGGCCCCGGCGACCGCGAACCCGCACAGGACCGGCACGATCAGGAACGCCCAGGCGCCGTGCTGGGGTGGGATCGCAGGGCGCCAGGATCGGTGCCCACGCCGCGCCGGCGCCGGTTCGCCGGGAGCGGGCGCAGCGGCCATCGGTGGACCCGGGGCCGTCGGGAGGGCCGGCGAGGCGATCGAGCGGCCGTGCGCGCTGTCGCGCACCGAGGCCAGGGCGGTGTACTCCCCTGCCTGGATCGCCCCGAACCGGTCCGCGGTCATCGCGTCCTACTCCGGGTCCGCCGAGGGGACGAACTCGAGCAACGCAGCCTGGTCCGCGGCGAGAAGGACCAGTCGGTCGTCGCCGAGCCTGAACCCCCGGACCTGCTCGAGCAGCCGGAGGTAGGCGGTCTCGGCCGACATCGCCTCCGGCGGGCCGGCCATCATCGTCATCCCGAACGGCCCGAGGTCCAATCCGCCCTCGGGTTGCGCGGCGCACATGCCGAAGTAGCGGTTGACCGGCGCCCTGCCCCCCGCCCGGCCGTCCTGGAATCCGAGGGTCACCAGGTAGGACGACCAGTCGACCGAGTCATCGGCCGCGGCGGCAAGGTCCCACTGCGTGCCCCACGGGAGACCCAGATCGGTGTCCGACATGGCCCTATCCTCACCCACGCATCGGCCCGCACGCCCGTGGGGGGCTCGGTCGACGTGTCGGACTTCGCCCGCAGCGAACGGTCCGCGATTTCTCCAACCCGTAGGTTGCCAAATTCCCCCCGACGACTACGCTTCGAGGCATGCATATCGCCTCGGACGTCACTGAGCTCATCGGGAACACCCCCCTCGTGCGCCTGAACCGCGTGACGGACGGCGCGGGGGCCACTGTCCTGGCCAAGCTGGAGTTCTTCAACCCGGCCAACTCGGTCAAGGACCGGATCGGCGTGGCCATGCTCGACGCCGCCGAGGAGGCCGGCCTGATCGGTCCGGACACCGTCATCGTCGAGCCGACCAGCGGCAACACCGGCATCGCCCTGGCGATGGTCTGCGCCGCGCGTGGGATCCCGTGCATCCTGACGATGCCGGAGACCATGAGCAAGGAGCGCCGCATGGTGCTGCGCGCCTACGGCGCCGAGATCATCCTCACCCCGGGAGCTGACGGCATGGGCGGGGCCATCGCGAAGGCCAACGAGCTCGTCGCCGCCAACCCGAACTACCTGATGCCCCAGCAGTTCGAGAATGAGGCGAACCCGGCGATCCACCGGCGCACGACAGCCGAGGAGATCTGGAACGACACCGACGGCACCGTCGACATCGTGGTCGCTGGCGTGGGCACCGGCGGGACAATCACCGGCGTGGGTCAGGTGCTCAAGGAGCGCAAGCCCGGGGTGCAGATCATCGCCGTGGAGCCGGCCGCCTCCCCGGTCCTGTCCGGCGGCGCCAAGGGCCCGCATCCGCTCGCAGGGATCGGCGCCGGCTTCGTCCCCGCGATCCTGGACACGACCGTGTACGACGAGGTCGTCACGGTGGAGGCCCCGGATGCGATGGCCACCGCCCGGCGCGCCGCCGCCGAGGAGGGCCTGCTCGTCGGGATCTCCTCCGGTGCAGCGATCTGGGCCGCCACCAAGGTCGCCGCGCGCCCGGAGAACGCCGGGAAGACCATCGTCGTCATCATCCCGTCCTACGGCGAGCGCTACCTGTCCACCGCGCTGTTCGCCGACCTCGCCGAGTAGTCGATGGCGCGCAGAGCACGACGGACCGGGCAGGGGGGCACCGCCGGTTCGGCGATGACGTCGGCCATGGGGGTCCTCGCGGACATGCGCCGCGACGTGGAGTGCGTCTTCGAGCGAGATCCGGCCGCACGCTCGAAGACCGAGGTCGCCCTGCTCTACTCCGGCGTCCATGCGGTGTGGGCCCATCGGGTGTCCCACGCCCTGTGGCGCCGTGACCACCCCCTCGCAGCCCGCACGGTCTCGCAGGTGGCCCGCGCCCTGACCGGCGTGGAGATCCACCCCGGCGCCACCCTCGGGCCCGGCCTGTTCATCGACCACGGCATGGGCGTGGTGATCGGCGAGACCGCCGAGGTCGGGCAGGACGTCACCATCTACCACGGGGTCACCCTCGGCGGCACGAGCCTGGCACCGGGCAAGCGTCACCCCACGGTCGGCGACCGGGTCACGATCGGCGCCGGCGCCAAGGTGCTCGGCCCGATCGACATCGGGCACGACTCCCGCATCGGCGGCAACGCGGTGGTCGTGCGGCCCGTGGCCGACAACTCCGTCGTGGTCGGCGTCCCGGGGCAGGTCATCGCCCGGCTCACGCCGCACACCGCCACCGACAAGCCGGACCTCGAGCACACCAACCAGCCGGACCTCATCGGAGCGGCCGTGGCCAACCTGCTCGATCGCGTCGACTCCCTGGAGTACTCCGTGACCGGTCACGTCAACGAGTTCCACCTGCACGCCACCGGTACCGGCCAGTGGGAGGAACTCGACGACTTCTCGATCTGAGGGCTGCGGGACGGTCAGCGGACCCGGATCCGGACCCACCGCAGGCTCGTGGCGCCGGTTGAGTCGGTGACCATGACGCGCACCCGCGTCGCGCCCCGGGACTTCGCCTTGCCGGTGACCGAGCCCGACCTCGACAATGTCAGGCCCTTGGGTAGGGAGCCCTTGGACCTCCTCCAGATGTAGGAGCCGCTGCCCCCGGAGGCCACGAGGTGCGCCCGGTACGGCCTCTTCCTGGTCGCGGTGGGCAAGGTCGACGTCTGGACGCCCAGGGCGGCGACTGCAGCCGTCGGCGGTATCGCGGTTGGCAGGGGAGGGCTCACCACCGGGGGCGTTGCCGACGGACCCGTGATCGGAGGGCTCACCGATGGGGTCGGGGTCGGGGTCGGGGTCGGGGTCGGCGGTCGGCGTCGGACTGGGTCGGGGTCGGCGTCGGGGTCGGGGTCGGGGTCGGCGTGGCCGACGGCGTCGGCGTCGGGGTCGGCGTGGCCGACTGGGTCGGTGTCGGCGTCGGGGTCGGCGATGGGGTCTCGGATCCCGTTGTACTCACGGTCAGCGTGTACCAGCCGACGCTGCCGTAGTCGCTCTCGCCCGCTGACCCAGCGAGCCCATTCCCCGAGCCCTCCACACTAACCGTGTAGGTCCCGGAGCTGAGGGGCACCACGAGCGAGGCACCGATCGACGCCTGCACCGTGGAGGCGTTGAAGGCCGGTGCAGCGGTGGCGACGATGACTCCCGCCGCGTCGCGAAGGGTCACTGCCACGTCAAGGTTCGGGCCGGGCCAGTGCGGCGCCGCCGAGACGGTCAGAGTCCCGGTGGGCGCCGAGATGGTGAAGTCATCGACGTCCGAGGTCCCGTTGACCAGGCCGGTCGCAGAACCCGGCAACGGCAGCGGCACCGCCGTCGTGACGTCGTCGGCCATCCGTGGGGCCCCATTGGCCGCAATCAATGACAGGTCATCCTCGGCGTTGTTGGCGCCGGAGTAGGAGCCGTTGCTCCATTGGGTGATGGCCTGGCCGTACGGCGCCCCCATGATCGGGCCCCAGCCGCCGCTGCCCGAGTAGTAGGAGGCGGTCTGGGTCCCGTCGTGACTCAGGCCGAAGTTGTGCCCCGCCTCGTGGCTTGCCGCATCCGCGATGTACTTGGCGTTGTTCGCAAGGGCCTGGGGGTAGACCCACGCCGGTTGGTAGTAGTCGTGGCTGTAGGGGTTGTCGAACACGCCTACATAGGCCTGGCCCCCGCAACCGCACACGGCCTGGCGGGCATCGGGGCTGATCAGCACCCGGGTGCCGAACAGGAGGTCCGTCGCGCTTGAGCGCGTGATGGCGGCCTGCCCAGGATCCTGCGTCGTGACGTCGACGTCGAAGGGGGCGTAGTCCTGGGCGACCCGCCGCCAGACTTCGACGACGACGTTGCGCTCCGAGTCGGAGAAGGTCAGGGGATCGGCATCGGTGGAGAACGGCGGTGCCGTCCACGAGCTCGAGGTGGAGTTCCACGCAGTGTCCACGACCAGGTGCCCGTCGAAGTCCAGCAACAGCACCCGTGACGACCCCGGGCGACTGTGCAGGGTGAAGGCCTCCGCGGGCGCCACCGTCACGGGCCAGGTCGCTGCCTCGGCCTGCGCGGGAGCCAGCGCGGGGGCCTGCGCGGGCGACTGCACGAGGCCGGCCGGCGCCTCGTCCTGGAAGAACAGGGCACCGCACTCATCGAGCCACAGGGTCCGATCCTCGCGCAGGGCCTCGACGAGCTCGCGACCCGTCGTGTCGTTCTGCGCCGCGACCGACGCGACGTCCGCTCCCAGAGCACGGACGGCTGCCTCCCCCCGGGCGGGGGCGGCCAGCACCCGGTCGGTGCAAGGCGAGGCTGGTCGGCCGGTCCCCACCACAGCCGGGACGGCGCCGGCGCCCGTGCCTGCCATCCCGGTCAGGAACACAGCCCCCACCAGGCCCACGGCCGCGGCCGCCCGCAGCGAGTCGCCGCGGGACCTGCCGGGCACGGCGGATCCACCCATGGACGGTTCTTCGGGATCCTCACCCTCGGGGTTGAACCCGGACCCCGAATGGGGGCACGGCGCGCACACGATGCGGTCCTACTCCGCGCGTAGCTCGCGAACCTGGCCAGCCATCTGCGCGTCGTCGATCACGCCGTCCTCGTGTGCCAGTGCAGCGTCGACAAGCTTCGCGTGCGGGTAGTCCCGGCTCTCAGCACGCTCGAACCGGCCCTGGACCGGTCGGGTCAGCAGGTAGACGATCAGCAGCGGCCATACCAAGGAGAAGGAGACCACCCAGATCCACTTGACCCTCGTCGACATGTGCGGCTGGCGCACGACGTCGAGCACGGCGATCACCCAGACCGTGAACAGGGGGATGACGATCACGAGCAGGTAGACGATCTCCGTTCGGCGTTCACAGGGCAGCCCATCCCTTCCCGGCGACCTCGGCTCGCAGTGCCTGGAGAGCCGGCAGCTGCGCAGCACCCGGACGCCTGCTGCGACGCCACCGTTGCCAGAGCAGGTCACCCTCTCGACGAAGAGGAACAGCGCCGCCACGAAGAACGGGAACAGCACGAGTGCGGCCAACCCGAGCGTCACCCCGTCCTCGCCGGACTGCAGCGAGAACAGGATCCACTCCCCGAGGAACAGCAGCAGGGCCAAGCCGGGGACGACCGTCGCCCGGACCGCCGGCGCGATCCGCAGCTTGCTGGCGATCACGACCAGCAGCAGCGGAATGACGGCGGCAGCCAGCCCGATGAGGGCGAAGGGCGCGAGCAGGACCACCAGGACAAGGTCGCGCAGCCAGCCCCATGACCGGGGCGGCGGGGATGCAGCCGTGGCGACCGCGTGGTCGGAGGTCCCCGCCGCACGCAGGGCGGCCCGGTACTGGGCACCCGAGCGACCACCAGATCCCCACGGTCGGGTCCGGTGCCCGGTTGAGCCGCGCGGCCAGGAGCTCACGGTCGCCGTACTGCATCGGCGGCGAGGGGGCGGGATCCACATCGGTCAGCAGCACCTCAGCCACCGTCTCCAGGGCGTGCGCCTGCTCCCAGTCCGGGAAGTTGGGGGCGACGTGACGCAACCGGTCGTTCACCAGCGCGGTGAGGTCGCCCACCGCCTGGCGGTCATCGGCGCCGCCCACGACCGGACCCCGTTCGGCGACCCACTCGTCGAGGTTCACGGGCGGCCCGACGTTGACCAGTGCGCGCGACCGGAAGCCGGCCTTGTTCTCGTAGTGCACCCCCATCGGCAGGATGTGGATCCCCTGGACCCCGGACTCCCGGGCACCCAGAACGATGCGCGCGGCGCCGGTGCGCACCTCAGCCATGTAGGGCACGTCCTGGGTGACTCCCTCGGGGAAGATCAGGACCAGGTCACGGTCACCGAGCGCCCGGTACGCGGAGGCGAACATCTCGTCGTTGCTCGCCCTGGCGCCTCCGTCGGCGGCCTTGTGCACCGGGATCATCCCGATTCCCGTGGCGAGGCGGCCGACCACGGGGACCTTCCAGATGACGTCCCGGGCCACCACGCGGGGCATCCGCGGGGCGCTGTCGACCAGCAGCACGCCATCCGCGAGCCCGCCGAAATGGTTGGCCACCGCCAGCACCGGACCGTCGGGGATGGCCTCGGCGGGCAGGTGCACGTCGATGTCGCGATAGACCAGGTTGGCGGCCATCCGCGCCAGCCGGCGCGGTACCCCCCCTCGTGGGCGGTCGCCCTCGACCTCACTCACGTCGAACCTCCTCGGTACAGGATGTCGGCCACGGTCACGAACCCGGCCGCACTGAGCACGTGCCACGCCCCGTGCAGCTGCAGGGGGCTGTCCGGGTCGCAGGTCGGAGCGCCGGTGCGCCCGCCGGCGTAGGCGCAGAGTGCCGCAACGACCGTCGTGGCCAGCGTTGCGCCACGCCGCCGGCTCCACCCCGGCATCGGGTCGAGCCCGCCACGTGACCGGACCAGGGGCGTCCCGAGGGCCAGCCCGATCAGCACGGGGATCGGCACGTCGTGCATCAGCCTGGCCCCCGGGGGCTGGGGGCCGTGGAACGCGACGCTGCCGGCACCGACCAGCGAGAGCAGGGCGCTGAAGGCGAGCACCTCGCCGCGCCGGTCCCACGCAGGCTGCCAGGTGCGTGCCAGGACCACCCCCGCCGCACCCACGAACGCCAGGCTGCTCAGGGCATTGACCGGTTGGGCGAGCCAGCCGTCGCGGATGCGCTCGCAGTCGCTGCATCCGATCCGGTCCTCGGCGGGTTCCGTCATGCCCGGGCCCGCATGATCAGGTCGGCGACCAGCCCGGTCCAGCCGGTCTGGTGGGACGCACCGAGCCCGGCCCCGGTGTCGCCGTCGAAGTACTCGTAGAACAGGGTGTGCCCCGCCCACAGCGGGTCGACCTGCAGCGGGCTTGCGGCGCCCGGTCGTCCTGCTGACGGCACGACGCCGTCCGCGCCCGGGACGAACATCGAGATCAGCCGCTCGCGCAGGTCGGCGGCCACATCCGCCAGCGTCTGCTGCTGGCCGGAGCCGGTCGGGTACTCCACGGTGAAGCCCTCGCCAAGGGTCTGGTGATGCTCCTCGAGGGCGTGCACGAGCAGGTGGTTGATGGGCATCCAGATCGGACCGCGCCAGTTGGAGTTGCCGCCGTACATGCCGGTCGTCGACTCCCCCGGCTCGTAGCTGATGGACCACTCCTGCCCGGCTGCGCCGATCCGGAACGGCACCTGCCGGTGATGCGCCGAGAGCGAGCGGATACCGAATGGCGAGAGCATCTGCGCCTCATCAAGGAGCTTGGCCAGCACCCGCCGCAGGTCGTCCGGGCCCACGACGGACAGGGACAGCGCCCGCATGTCGACCGACAGCTCGATCGGAACGTCCTCGGAGTCGGTCAGCAGGTCGCTGCTGTGCTCGAGCCGCTCGAGGAGGGCCGAGCGCATGCGCTGCGCAGTCGCCCGGGCACGTTGGGCGCTGTCCGGCCTGAGCTGGATCGACTCGGCCGCCACGACAGGCATGGCCCCCACCAGGGAGGTCACCCGCAGGGGCGCCCGGGTCCCGTCGGGGTAGACCAGCTGGTCGTAGAAGTAGCCGTCCTGCTCGTCCCAGATCCCCTCGTCGTCCATGGCCTCGTTGATGCTGATGAAGTGCTGGAGGAAGGTCACCAGCAGGTGGTCCACCGGCTGGCCGGCGTGCACCATGTGGTTGAGCATCCCGAGCATCTGGGTGCAGTAGAAGGCCATCCAGGCGGTGCCGTCGGCCTGCTGCAGCGTGTAGCCCGCCGGCAGGTTGCTGCGATCGATCGGGCCGATGTTGTCGAGGCCGAGGAACCCGCCGCCGAACAGCGAGTTGCCGTCGGGGTCCTGCTGGTTGACCCACCACGTGAAGTTCATCAGCAGCTTCGGGAAGATCCGGACCAGGAAGTCCGTGTCCTGCGACCCGTCGATCTCGAAGACCCGAAGTGCGGCCCACGCGTGCACCGGCGGGTTCAGGTCGCTGAAGTTCCACTCGTAGGCCGGGATCGCACCGTTGGGGTGCTGGTACCACTCGCGCAGCAGCAGGTCGAGCTGCCCCTTGGCGAACCCAGGATCGACATGGGCCAGGGCCACGGTGTGGAAGGCAAGGTCCCAGGCGGCGAACCACGGGTACTCCCACGGGTCGGGCATCGAGATCACATCGCGGGCGTTGAGGTGCCGCCACGTGCGGTTGCGGATGGCTGCGCGGCCCTGCGGCGGGGCGGGCTCGCCGGCGTCGCCGTCCTGCCAGCGCCTGACGCTGTAGGCGAAGAACTGCTTGCCCCAGATCATCCCGGCGAACGCCTCGCGCAGGCACCCGGGCCTCGTCCGGCGAGCAGGCGGCAGGAGTGCGGCCCGCGTAGAAGGCGTCGGCTTCGGCCCGGCGACGGGCAAGGACGTCCTGCGCCTGGGCGGGGCTCGGTGCGGGCTCGTCGTCGGCGAGCCACTCCTCGAGGCGGAGCACGAACTCCACGGTCTCCCCCGGCGCGACATCGGCCCGGTACCACCAGGCGGCCCTGGTCCCAGCGTGCTCCTGGTCGACCGTGGCCGCGCCGGAGACGACGTGGTCGTTGATCCCGTCCTTGGGGTACCGCGTGACCGGGTCGCTGCCCCAGATGCGGGACTCGTTGGTCGTGTTGGTGCAGAAGAGCGCCTGCGGTGCCGTGCCGTCCGCCGCGGGATGGGCGTGCAGCCGGTAGCGGCCCAAACGCGGGTGCTCGGCCACGATGTGCCCCGCGCCGAGGCTCAGGTGCGGCCTTCCCTCCACCTCGCCGCCGGTCCAGACGTCGCGGAACCACAGGGTCGGCAGGACGTGGATCGGACGGTGCTCGGGGCCGTGGTTGGTGACCGTCACCCGCATCACGATGTCCTCGGGCCCGGCCTTGGCGTACTGGACCTCGACGGCGAAGTAGCGGTCCTCGTCGAACACCCCCGTGTCGAGCAGCTCGAACTCCCCCACGTCCTTGCCCCGGGCGCGGTTCTCGTCGCGCAGCCGCTGGTAGGGGAACGCCGCCTGCGGGTAGTGGTAGCGCCAGTGCAACCACGAGTGGCTGGGCGTGGCATCGACGTACCACCAGTAATCCTTGGCGTCCTCGCCGTGGTTGCCCTCCGGCCCGGCCAGGCCGAACATCCGCTCCTTGAGGTGGTCGTCCTGACCGTTCCACAGCGACAGCCCGAGGCAGAGGTCCTGGTTGATGTCGCTGATGCCGGCCATCCCGTCCTCGTTCCAGCGGTAGGCGCGGGAGCGGGCGTGGTCGTAGGGGAAGTATCCCCAGGCATTGCCGTCAGCCGAGTAGTCCTCGCGGACCGTGCCCCACGCTCGCTCGGAGAGGTAGGGACCCCACTTCTCCCAGTTCACCGGATCGTTGAGGCGCTCGGACTCGGAGCTGGTCGACATGCCCGCAGTCTGCCGCACCCAGCCGCATCCTGGGCCGTCGGCAGGTCGGCGCAGGAGAGCCGGGCGGCTCAGGCCGCCATGCCCTGCTCGACCGGACCACCGGCCATGACCCACGTGCCGGTGCCCCCGGCAACGTTGACCACCGTGTAGCCCTGGTTGGCCAGCCAGATCGCCACCTGCATCGACCGCGCGCCGGACTGGCAGATCAGGTGCACCTCGGACCCCTTCGGGATCTCGTTGACCCGCACGGGCAGGACGCTCATCGGGATGCTGCGCGCACCGGGGACGTGCCCGGCAACGAACTCGTGGACCTCGCGGACGTCGACCAGGTCGACGCCACCGGCGTTGATGCGGGCGGCAAGGTCCGCGACAGTGATGGTCTCGGTCATGGGGCGCTCCTCAGGTCGTCTCGGGGAAGGATAACCGCAGGGTACATACCCACCCGGGTATGTCCTGAACCGTCGCCCGGGAACCGGGGACCGGTCGGTCAGACCGGATCCCAGGTGTGCACCGGCGTGTTGGTGTGCATCCGGGCCGTGTACTCCAGGGTCATGCGACGCAGCGCCTCCCACCGGTCCATGCCGCGCGACTCCAGGGCATGGACCGCGTCCACCTGCCACTGCGCCCCGTTTCGCCCGGACGTGCACCGCCCCTCGATGATCCCCATCAGCCGCTCGCGGATGTCGTCGTCGACCCCCCACTGGCGCAGGCCCTCGTGGGCGTGCGGGAGGAGCCGGCGCAGCACGAGCTCACCGATCGGGACCTCGCCCATCTCCGGCCAGTAGACGGTCGTGTCCATGCCGCGCATGGCCGCCCGGGTGAAGTTCTCCTCCGCCGCGCCGAACGACATGCGCGACCACACGGGCCGCTCCTCCTCGGCCAGGTGGCGCAGCGCCCCGAAGTAGAAGGCGCCGTTGGCCAGCGTGTCCACGACCGTCGGGCCGGCGGGCAGGACCCGGTTCTCGACCCGCAGGTGCGGACGTCCGGCGACGACGTCGTACACCGGACGGTTCCAGCGCCAGACGGTCCCGTTGTGCAGGCGCAGCTCGCGCAGCGCGGGCGTCCGACCGGCGGCGAGCTCGACCTCAGGATCCTCGTCGTCGAGCACCGGCAGCAGGGCGGGGAAGTACGTGAGGTTCTCCTCGAACAGGTCGAAGACGCTGGTGATCCAGCGCTCCCCGAACCACACCCGGGGGCGCACGCCCTGCGCCTTCATCTCGGCCGGGCGGGTGTCGGTGGCCTGGGTGAACAGCGCGATGCGGGTCTCGCGCCACAGCTCGCGGCCGAGGAAGTACGGGGAGTTGGCGCCCAGGGCCACCTGTGCGGCCGCCAGGCACTGCGCGGCGTTCCAGGACGTGGCGAACTCATCGGGGCTGACCTGCAGGTGGAACTGCACGCTCGTGCACGCCGCCTCCGGGGCGATGGAGTCGGCGTAGGTCTCCAGGGACTCCTTGGGCCCGCGGATGTCGATGTGCAGGTCCTCGCCGCGCGCCAGGAGCAGCTGCTCGTCGAGCAGGGCGTACCGGGAGTTCGTGCTGATCGACTCGGAGGTCATGTGCTCCGGGCGCAGGGTCGGCAGGATGCCGACCATCACCAACCCGGCGCCCTGCTGGTGGGCCCGGGCATCGCCGTGGTTGAGCTGCTCGCGGACCTGCTCCTCGTAGAGGCGAGCCCCGTCACCCACGAGGCTCTGCGGCGGGACGTTGATCTCCAGGTTGAACCGGCCGAGCTCCTGGACGAACGCCGGGCTGTCGATGCTGGCCAGCACCTCGGAGTTGCGCATCGCGGGGTTGCCCTCGGCGTCGATCAGGTTGAGCTCGACCTCCATCCCGGTGAGCGGGGTCTCGAAGTCGAACTGCTCCTCGGCCAGCATCTCGGCCAGCACGTCGAGGCAGCGGTGCACCTTGTCCCGGTAGCGCTGCCGGTCCTCGCGGCTGAAGGTTCGACCCGCCACGTCCTCGCCCATAGGCCGAAGACTGCCCCATAGGGGCGTGTCCGGTCGCGCGGAACGGTCGCACAGGGCCAGGAAGAACGGGATCCGAGGATCACACAGGCGTGACCGGGGCGGCTGCACGCGACGTCGCGTGCACAGCGGCCAGCATGCCGCGCAGGAAGATCGAGTGCAGAGGTTCGATCGCCCGCGCCGCTGTCGCCGGACGAGCGGCCTGCAGGATCCCCAGGGCCCGGGACAGCGCGTGCGGCCCGGCCCCGTCCAGGGTGTCCACCAGCAGCTCGCCGAGCTTGCCGCGCTCGATGGCCATCGTGACCATCCGGTCGAACGTGTTCTCAGGCGTGAACACGCGGGCCTCGCGGGGCACCATCGAGTGCGCGCCCCAGTTGCACCGCTCGTCGCAGACGCCGCAGCCGAGGCACTTCAGCGGGTCGACGATCGCCCAGTTCTTGCGCAACCCCTTGCCCTCGTTGTCCACCATGGTGATGGCGTCGGCCGGGCAGGCATGGAAGCACTTCTTGCAGCCGCGGCACTTGTCGAGGTCGACGTGGGCGACCCAGTTCGAGGAGACGATCGATCCGGTGATCCCGTGCCGGCGGATCGACTGCATCATCCCGCAGCAGCACCCGCAGCAGTTGCACATGTAGCTGATGCCGTGCTTGACGTTGTCGGCGGTCTGGGCCAGCCCGGCGGACTTGGCCATCGCCAGGATCTCCAGGCCCTCCTCGTTGCTGATGGGCTCGGCGATGCCGGCGCGGACCAGCGCGTCGGCAGCGCCGCCGAACGTCAGGCAGGTCCGCGTGGGCTTGCCGCATCCCTCGCCGATCAGCGCCGCGTGCGTGCGGCAGGGGCACAGGGAGACGGCCACAGACGGGGCCTCGGAGACGATGTGCGTCGCCAGTTCCCAGTCCAGGACCTCGACCTGCGGGTCGTCGGGCAGCGCCTCCTCGCGCACCAGGGAGCGACCGATCTGCGTGCTCCCGCGGAAGACGGCGTGCGCGAAGGTGTCGTCGTCGAACATGTACTCGTGGAACAGCTCGGCCAGCTGCTCCATCGGTGCGTCCTCGCGGACGCGCATGAAGGTGAACTCGAAGAACCCGATGACGACCGGGGCGAGGGCGACCTGGCGCTGGCCGTGGTGCTCGAGGTCCACGACCAGCCCCTTGGCCGCCATCGTGTCGACCATCGGACCGAGATCGGCCTCCGGCCGGCCTGTCCTGCGGGCCAGGGTCGGCATCGAGCAGATCGTGGGCATCCGCGCCGCGATCTCGGCCTCCTCGACGGTGAAGAGCAGGCGCAGGATCTGCTGGAACACAGGCGAATCCGGGGCCCCGGTGGGCATCCGGTCCAGGCGCTGCTGCAGGCGCTGGTAGGCGAGGTCGGGATCGGCGAGCGTGTGCCCCATGCTGGGCCTCCTGGGCGGGCGATTCCACCCCAGTCAACTCGCGCCGCACCGTCCTTCGAAGGGCCGAAGGTCACCCGGTACCGGTCCTCGCCGACGGAAGTCGGCCATACTGCCGCCCATGCAGTTCACCGCGACCATCGAACTCGGTGGCAAGACCGCGACCGGCATCCCCGTACCCGAGGAGGTCGTGCTCGGGCTGGGGCGCGGCAAGCGGGTGCCTGTCGTCGTGACGATCGGCGGGCACTCCTATCGCAGCACGATCGCCGCCTACAACGGCGCCTACATGCTCCCCCTGGCCGCGGAGCACCGCGAGGCCGCCGGGGTGACGGCCGGACAGGAGGTGGCCGTCGACATCGAGGTGGATGACGCCCCGCGGGAGGTCGAGGTCCCTGAGGACGTGACCTCCGCACTGGCGGGGGACCCGGCAGCTCAGGCAGCCTTCGAGCAGCTGTCCTACAGCAACAAGCGGCGGATCGTGCTCTCCGTCGAGGGAGCCAAGACGCCCGAGACCCGGGCGCGCCGCATCGACAAGGCCGTCACCGAGCTGCGCGGCTGAGCCGGGACCTGGCACTCGCGGTGGGCGCGATCGCCCTCGGGTCAGCCCGGCTACTCGTCCCCGTCGTCGGAACTGCCCTGGGAGGCAGACGCCGACACCCTGCCGGACCACACGGACTTGGCGCCCGAGTCACCGACCCGGATCACCCAGAGCAGGTTGCCCAAGGCGATCAGCACGCCGACGATCGCCACCGTGATCCGCAGCCCACGACGAGGCGCCGGGCCCTCGGCCGGTGCGCTGCGATCGATGAGCCACAACACGACCACCGCGATCAGCAGGACAGCCGCGAAGATCGGCATCAGGTCGCCGAGCTCCGCGTGGTCGAAGCCCGGCTCCCCCACGCGACCCTCGAGGACCTCACCGGACTCCTTCGCCGCGAAGCTCGACCCGGCAGCAACCACGCCAGAGGCGACCACCAGCCAGCCGTACCGCGCGGAGAAGCGGGGCCAGATCGCCATCGCGATCAGCCCCAGGGCGGTCAGGGGGACGAGCACCACGGCTGCGTGCACCACGAGCGGGTGAACCGGGATCCCGTTGATCAGGTCGAACGGTCCTCCGGACCCCTCGCTGACCACCCTGCCTGCGACTGCGATCATCGATGGCGCCTCCTGTCTATGCCGCGCGGGTAGTCCCCCTCGCACGCTGTGAGCCAAGTGCAGCACAGCAGACGTGAACCGTCGGGGAGGCCGATGTCAGGTCCGCGTAAAGTGGCCGGTCGCGATACGGTGGCACCCAGACGGCCAGTCGGCCGCACGGGGGTTGTCCGAGAAGGAAGCCCGTGTCGACACCCCTGGCATGGCCCGAGCGCGTCGGAGCCGCCCACCAGTACCTGGTCGGTCGAGGTCACATCGACCCGATCGTCGCCGTGTCGACCCCTGAAGGTCGCCAGCACGCCGGGGAGCCCGACGCCCGCTGCGAGATCGGGTCCGTGACCAAGGTGTTCACGTCCCTGCTGCTGGCCGAGCTCGCGAGGACCGGCGAGGTGGGCCTGGCGGACACAGTCGCGGACCACGTCCCGGAGGGGACCCGCCTCTCGCGCGGGGTGGCCGCGATCACCCTCGAGCACCTGGCCTGCCATCGGTCCGGGCTGCCCCGGCTGCCACCGGGCGTCATGGCCAGGAGCATGTCCCGCACCGCGCTGGCCGACCCCTACGCCGACATCGACGAGGACCGGCTCCTCGCAGCCCTGGCGCAGACGCGTGTGCGCGGCACCCCGGGCCAGGCTCCCGTGCGCTACTCGAACTTCGGCGTCGGGCTGCTCGGAATGCTGCTGGGACGGGCGACCGGAGTGGGCTACGAGATGGCGCTGATGACTCGGGTGATCGAGCCGCTCGGGCTCGGGTCCGCCTCGTTCGAGGACACTCCCCTGCACCAGGGCCATCACCGCGGCAAGCCGGTGGCGCCCTGGCACCTGGCGGCCATGGCCGGGGCGGGCGGCCTGCGCGCGTCGGCCACTGACCTGCTCACCTTCCTGGAGACGGTCCGCGACGGCGGGGGGCCACTGGAGCAGGCGATCACCGAGACGCTGAGGCCGCGGTCGGAACGCGGCCGGTTGGGCGTGGGGCTGGGCTGGTTCCTGCTGGGCGACGGGGACCTGCTGATGCATGACGGCGGGACTCTCGGGGCGCGCAGCGAGGTCCGCCTCGAACGGCACTCGGGGACAGCCGTGGTCGTCCTCGGGGACGGCCGGCGAGGGACCGCGCGCGCGGCCGGCATGCTGCTCAACCCGAGGTCGGAGGCAACCGCACCGGGTCCGACCAGCGTCAGCCGCCCAGAGCCCTCGCCAGCGCCTGGCCACCAGTGACCGGTAGGTCGCACACGAAACCACGACACGGGTAGGCCGTCGGCTTCCCGCCGAGGGCGGGGCGATCCCGCAGGAGCGGCACCGTCGAGTTCCCCTCCTCCCCCACCGCCACGACCAGCCCCGGCGACGTGGAGGCCAGGGCCACGCGATGCAGGTCTGATCCCTCGGCTTCGGGGGGCAGGACGATGGCGACCTGGAACGGCCCGGCCAGGCGCGCTGTGATCGCCGACCAGGTCCACCCGGTGAACCGCGGGGAGGTGACCGCGAGCGGCATCAGGGTCGCCAGTGCGGCATCCGCAGCCGCGAGGTACCGGGAGTCGCCGGTGAGCGCCCCGAGGGTGAGCAGCGCGTGGGCAGCCCCCGAGGCACCCGACGGGGTGACGCCGTCGCTGGGGTCCCGCGGCCGACGCACCAGGCGGGGAGCGTCCGAAGCCGTGTCGAAGAAGCCACCCGCGCCGTCTGTGAACCGGTCGAGGACGACGTCGAGCAGCTCCCGCGCGGTGGCGAACCAGCGCTCGTCGCCGGTCACCTGGTAGAGCGCCAGGAGCCCCTCCGCGAGGTCGGCGTAGTCCTCCAGCACCCCCGCGGCATCGGCGCTGACCCGCCCGCCCAGCGAGATCCGTGCCAGGCGACCGGTCGCGGGGTCCCAGTGCGACCGGACGAGGAGTTCGGCGCAGGAGACGGCCGCGTCGATCCACGCGGGCTGCTCGAGGAGCGCCCCCGCCTCGGCCAGCGCGGCGATCGCCAGGCCGTTCCAGGCTGTCACGACCTTGTCGTCGCGAGCCGGCTGCTCCCGGGTGCGCCGGGCGTCGAGCAGTGCGGCGCGGGCGGACGCCCACCGCTGCGGGTCCTCGGGGTCCGAGCGCAACTGGAGCACCGACGCCCCACGCTCGAACGTCCCTGCCTGGGTGACGCCGCACAGGTCGGCGACCCAGGCGCCCTCCTCGGGGCCGAGCACCTCGCCCAGCTGTCGCCGGGTCCAGACGTAGCAGGCGCCCTCGCGCCCCTCGCTGTCCGCGTCCAGGGCGGAGGCGAATCCGCCCTCGGCCGTGCGCAGGTCGTCCATCAGGAACTGCGCGGTCTGGGTTGCGATCCGCCGAGCCAGCGGGTCGTCGGTGGCGCGCCACCAGTGCAGGTACACGCGCAGGAGCAGGGCGTTGTCGTAGAGCATCTTCTCGAAGTGCGGCACCACCCAGTCGGCGTCCACGCTGTAGCGCGCGAAGCCGCCGGCCAGCTGGTCGTACATGCCACCGCGGGCCATGGCCCGCATCGTGCGCTCTGCCATCGCCAGGGCTCGGTGGTCCGGCCGGCCCTCGGCGCGGGTCAGGGCGTCCACCCGCAGCAGGAACTCCAGCACCATCGAGGGCGGGAACTTCGGCGCTCCCCCGAACCCGCCGCTGGCCGGGTCGAACTGGGCGGCCAGGACGTCCAGCGCTGCACTGACGTCGCGGAGAGTCGGCTCCTGGCCAGGCGTTCCGGGCGCGGGCACCGGGCGTGCGAGCACGTCGTGGATCTGCTGGGCCGCCCCGGAGACGCGCGCGCGGTCCTCGCGCCAGGTCCGATCCACTCCCCGCAGGACGTCGGTGAACGAGGGCATCCCGCCGTGCGCCACCGGCGGGAAGTACGTGCCCGCCAGGAAGGCCCGCCCGTCGTGGTCGAGGAAGACCGTCATCGGCCACCCGCCCCGGCCGGTCAGCGCCTGGGTGGCCTCCATGTAGACCGCGTCGATGTCGGGGCGCTCCTCGCGGTCCACCTTGATGCTGACGTAGCGCTCGTTCATCAGCGCGGCGGTGCGCTCGTCCTCGAACGACTCGTGGGCCATCACGTGGCACCAGTGGCAGGCCGCGTACCCGACCGACAGCAGGACCGGGACGTCACGTGCGCGGGCCTCCTCGAAGGCCTCGTCGCACCACGGCCACCAGTCCACCGGATTGTCGGCGTGCTGACGCAGGTACGGGGAGAGGGCATCGCCCAGACGGTTGGCCACGGGAGCGATTGTCGACCAGTTCGCGGCTGACCGCCCGGTCACGTCACTGCCTTACACTGGTTGTGCGTGGGCTGCCGATCGCCCACATGTGAGACGGGGACGTTGATGCGCAGGCGAATCGCAGTAGTTGCCGCCGTCCTGGCAGCCTGCCTGGCCATGCCCGCGATGCCCGCCGGAGCCGTGCAGCCCTCGACGGCCGGCGCCACACTCGCGACGGCGGTGAGCGCGCCATCGACCGCGGTGCTCACTGCGACGCGCAAGCCCCGGGCCTCCCTGAGCGCCACCCTGGGCCTGTCGGCGACCGGGCGGCCCCAGGTCAGGGCGACCTCGAACGCCAAGAAGATCCGAGTCGCGTACCGGACCGCCAAAGGCGCCAAGCGCGTCGTGACGAAGAAGCTCCGCAAGGGCCGGGCGACGGTCACGCTGCCCACAGGTGCGAGGTCGATCCGTGTGCGGGCCAGGGCGACTCTCGGCTGGCTGCCAGCCCGTGGGTCGTGGCGGAAGCACCGCCCGTCGCCTCCCCGGTCATCGTCCCCGTCCTCGCGCCTCCGGCGCAGCTGGCACCTGAGCCCGCGCCACTACCCGTGGTGACGGCACCGGCCCTCCCCCCGCCGACACCGGTCGGATACGACGTGTCCTGGCCGCAGTGCGGAACCACTCTGCCGAGCGACGCCGCGTTCGCTGTGGTCGGCGTCAACGGGGGCCTTGCGAACAACACCAACCCCTGCCTCGGCCCGCAACTGACCTGGGCCTCGGGATCGAGCGGCGTCACCAGCCAGCCGCGTGTGGCCCTGTACGTGAACACGGCCAATCCGGCTGCGTCCGTCGCCTCGTGGTGGCCGACGTCCAACACCTACCCGGACGGCTCCGCTGAGCCTGTGCCCAACCCGTACGGGACGTGCACCGGTGGTGACAGTGCCGCCTGTTCCTACATCTACGGATACGCCAAGGCCTACGACAACGGGCTCCCCACGCGCGGAGTTCCCAATCCTGCATCCTTCTTCTGGTGGCTCGACGTCGAGACCGAGAACAGCTGGGGACCGGACAAGGCCGCCAACCGCGCGGTTCTCGAGGGGATGACCCACTACTACCTCGACGTGCTGCACGCCGCCGGTGTGGGCATCTACTCCACCGGCTACCAGTGGGGCGAGATCGTGGGCGCGCTCGGGGCTGTCCAGAGCGGCACTGCGATCCCCGGCCCCAGCAACCTCAACGGCCTGCCGAGCTGGCTCGCCGGCGCCACAAGCCTCGAAGGCGCCCAGGCCAACTGCGCGCAGTCCCCGCTGACCGGCGGGACGGTCACGGTCACCCAGTACCTGATGAACGGGCTGGACCACAACTACGCCTGCCCGTAGGTTCCTCAGCCCCGGTTCGGCTCGGAGTAGGTCGCCTCCAGGGCCTCGAAGAACGCCCCCGCCAGTCGTTCGAAGCCCTCGGCGTCGATGCGGACCCGATCGCCGTACTGGATTCCCAGGACGGATCGTGCTGGGTCGAGCCTGATGCCCTTCTCCGCGGTCATGATCGAGTCGTGGTGCTGGATGGAGCTGACCAGCACGCGGACCTCGTTCATGGCGTTGCCGTCCTTGCGCTCCTGGCCGCGGCTCCGGTGGACGAAGTGGCTGTCGAGGGCGATCACGAGGTTCGCGAAGTACTCCGGTTCGAGCGCGTCCAGCGCGGCCGCGGCACCCCCGGGGCCTGCGCCGGACCGACGGACTTCGTGGGCCAGTGCGGCGAACGCCGACCTCTGTCCGGCGATCCGCGCGCGGGCCTCATCGATGTACTGCTGGGGGTAGGCACTCACGGACAGCATGGGTGCACCCTAGGCCAGCCGAGCGTGCAGACGGGCGCGAGGAGTCGGGCCCTCGCACCTCCGCCGCCGTGCTGACACCCCCGAGCCGGTTCTGCGATAGTGCGAACCGCACAGGGAGGAACACCGGCATGGCGAGTACCGAGGCGGTCGACACCCGCTCGCCGGAGACCGAGCGTCGGCGGCTGGCGCTCCTGGTCAAGGTCGCCGCCTCGGCCGGGGACTTCTCCCCCAAGCTGGCTGTTGCCGTGGAGCACGCCACCGACGCCGAGGTCCGCGTCATGTCCGACCTGGTGGAGCGCGGGATGTCCATCCCCGACCTCGTGGGCCTCCTGCAGGGCGCGCACGTCCTGGTTGGCGACGACGACCTGTACGAGCGCTGGATCTTCCCGAGCAGCCGCCGCCGGATGTCCAGCCACCACCGGACCGTGGACAAGAAGGTCACGCCGGACTACGGCCTCGACGGTCCCCTGGTGCGCGAATCCCTGCACGGCAAGGCGGCCGTCGGGACGTGGGTCCAGCTGGAGCGCACCAAGGCCACGTTCCAGTGGGGGAAGCTGCCCACGTGGTCGGATGCCGTGCACATCCGTGACTACGTCCTGTACCGGATCACCGGGAAGAACGTCGGCCCCTGGGGCCTGTCGGCGCACGTGGACACCCGGCCGATGCTGCTGCGCCCGCCGAACACCACTCCGAGTCGCGCTGCCGGTCAGGCGCTCGCTGCCTTCGCGCGCCGCCGGGCCGACCTGACCATGTCACCCGACACCCAGGACCGCTGGTCGGATGTCCTCTCGCCGGAGATCGAGCCGGTCGGCCCCCTCGGGGACCTGTTCGGGGCACCGATCCCCGCGCATCCGGAGGACCTGCTGCCCGACTCCGCCTACAAGGATGAGCTCGGCCTGGGCCTGTTCGGGTCGCTGCCGATCGTGCGGGCCGAGGCGCAGATGCGGCCCGCGGTGCAGGCGCTGCTCGACGCCGCGGCCGTGGGCGAGTTCGCCGATCCCCCGCAGGGCGAGGCGGAGACGGTCGAGGTGATGGTCGGGGCCAGCCCGATGTCCGTCGGCGCCGTCGTCCAGGACGCCTCCGCGACGCGACCCGTGTTCGTCGGAATCGAGGAGGACCTCCCATGACGGCCACCGATCAGCCCGGGTCCCCGGGCGGGATTGCCGACAAGCAGCTCGCCGACGTGGCCGACCTGGTGGCCACCGGGCCGGTCGACATGGGGGCGTTCACGCAGGCGGAGATGGCCGTGGTCCTCGGCGACGTCCCCGCGCTGGCCGGTGTCGAGGAGGCCGTGCTCGCCGAGGCCGTGCGCTCGTTGGCCGCCCGCGGCGTGCTGCACCGGGTGCCGGGCGAAGCTGCTGCGGAGGTCGTCGGTGACCTCGGCCTCATCGTTGCCCTGGTGGCGACCAGCGTGGGCACGCTGGACATCCGGCGGGGTCACGAGGGCCCGGCCGACGCGCCGTGGCGCTGGCTGATCTCCCTGTTCGGCAACGGCGTGGTGGGCATCGACCGCATCGACGCCCTGGGCCTGCACCGCCTGTCGATGTACTCGGTCGGCGGGATCGCCGACGTGGTGGCCGATCGCCTGATCGACGGGAAGGCGAAGATCCCTGAGGGTGCGGAGGAACCGGTACGGATCACCGATGCGGAGCTCCGCCGCGTGGCCGCGGCGGCACCGGCTCGCTGGCAGCTGATCCATCGGGTCCCCCGTCGCGAGACCGGCACCCGCCTGGTGGTCGAGTCGATCGTCCTGCGCACCGGCGAGACCCGTGTTGACCTCGTCGCCCGCTCACCGGAGGGAGATGGCTACCAGCGCGTGGCGGTCGATGCCGAGTCACTGCGCGAGTACCTCAGGGGCCTGTTCCTGCTTCGGTGAGGCCGCGTGCCCGTCGATGCTGGTGTGTAGTGTCGCGCGGGAGTGATCCAGCGATCGAAGGAGATGTTCCCGCCGATGTCGTCCAACCCCTCCGCCGGACGACCGGGCACGCCGCGCCCGGTGCAGACCACGGTCGACCTCACCGGCCTGCACCGCAAGGCCCTCGAAGCGCTGGCGCGCGACATGCTCCCCGGGGAAGTCGTCCGGGTCGTCATCCTCGGCGAGCGCGATCAGGCGATCATCGGCACCGCGCGACGGGCGTTCGTGTTCAAGAAGGGCGCAGCCGGAGGGGCGCTGTTCACCACCGAGATGATCAGCTGGGACTACGCGCACCTGACAGGGGTCCAGACCAACCTCGGCGGAAGAGCGGGCGCTGTCGTGCTCGAGGCCAGCAGTCACGTGGGTCGGTCCCGGCGCCTGCGCGGCCAGCACGAGCGGGACCCGTTCAAGGCGCCCAACGCCATCCCGGTGGCGCCCCCATACGACGCCGCGGCGTCCGCGGCGCAGTCCTTGCGCACCCTGATCGCGGCGGCGAACTCCCCCACGCCCACGAGTGCCCCCCTCTCCGCACCGTCACCTGCCCAGGAGCTGCAGCACCTCGCCGAGCTCAGGGACCTCGGCGTGATCACCCCCGAGGAGTTCGAGATCATGAAGGCGCGGATCGTCCATGGGGGCTGAATCCCGGGACGCCGAGGGGGCGGCGATCGGTGACACTCCGGCCGAGCGCGCATACGCGGCCATCAGCGCGACCGGGATCGCCTTCGCGGTGACTCATCACGGTCATGTGACCAGCCTCGAGCAGGCAGCTGCCGCCCGGGGTCTGGATCCCGGACGGCTGCTGAAGTCCATGGTCGTCCGACGTGCGGACGACGACTTCCTCTTCGTGCTGGTGCCCGGTGGACGCACCATCAGCTGGCCCAAGCTTCGCGCCCTCCTGGGGGTGAGCCGCCTGTCGATGCCCAGCGCGGAGGTCGCCCTGGCGGTCACCGGGTACCCACGCGGGACGATCACCCCGCTCGGGTCGTTGCGGAGGCTGGCCGGTCATCGCCGATGCCACGATCCCCAGCGGACCGGTGTCGATCGGCGGAGGGGTCAGTGGGACCGCGTTCACCGTGGACTCCGCGGCACTCGTGGCGGCCCTCGGTGCGCAGCTCGCCGACGTGACGGACCCCGAGGGCTAGGCTCGTCGCCGACGTCTCAGAGGCTGAGGGCTAGGCTCGTCGCGGCGAGCGAACTTCCCCTGTGAGGAGCCCCCGATGAAGGTCCGCAGCAAGGTTGTCGTCGTCACCGGAGCAGGCAGCGGCATGGGTCGCGAACTGGCCCTCGGGCTGCTGCGCCGCGGCGCCCGCGTGGCCGCTGTCGACGTCCGCGCCGACGGGCTCGAGGAGACCGCGACCCTCGGTGCGGCCGGCGAGCGCCTGTCGACCCACGTGCTGGACATCACCGACCGTGCCGCCTGCGAAGCCCTGCCCGACGAGGTGATCGCCCGCCACGGCGCCGTCGACGGGCTGATCAACAACGCCGGGATCATCCAGCCGTTCGTCACCGTCGAGGACCTCGACTACCCCACGATCGAGCGCGTCCTCAACGTGAACCTGATGGGGACGATCTACCTGGTGAAGGCGTTCCTGCCGCACCTGAAGGCACGTCCCGTGGCGCACATCGCCAACGTCTCGAGCATGGGCGGGTTCCTGCCCGTCCCCGGCCAGGTGATGTACGGAGCGTCCAAGGCGGCCGTGAAGCTGCTGACCGAAGGCCTCTACGCCGAACTGCTCGACACCAACGTCGGGGTCTCGGTGATCATGCCGGGCGCTGTGGCGACCAACATCACGGACAACTCCGGGGTCAGTGCCCCGGGTGGCGCCGAGGCCGCCGATGCGAGCCGGTACCCGACAACCTCCGCCCCGGACGCAGCCAGGATCATGCTGGACGGCATCGAGGCAGGCCGCCTGCACATCTTCGTCGGCCGGGATTCGAGGCTGATGAACGCCGCCACGCGGGTCGCTCCCCGTCAGGCCACACACCTCATCCAGAAGCAGATGAAGAAGCTGATGCCCTCCTAGGCGCCTCGCTACTCCTCGGACGGGTAGGTGAGCCCGATCTGGCGGCGCACCTCATCCAGGGTGCGCAGCACGTCGATGGTCCCCTGCCAGGTCATCGAGGGGCTCTCCGTCAGGCCTGCGGCGACGCACCGCGCGACCTCGGCGGCCTCGTACTGCATCCCGGCGTCCACCACTGCGTCGTAGGTCCAGTGGGTGCCGTCGTCGCGGACGACGGTGAATCGCGTCGGCGCGTAGAACCGGCCCTGGATCTCGATCCGGCCATGCGCGCCGAATACGACGGCAGTGGTTGCCGTGTTCGCCTCGAGGGTCGTGTGCAGGCTGGCCTGGCGCTCGGAGAAGCCCAGTGCGATCGATACCTGCCCGTCGACCCCGGTGGGCGTCAGCACGCCGATGGCCGACACCCGGTCGGGAGCGCCGAACAGGTCGTGGGCGAACGAGACGGGGTAGACGCCGAGGTCGAGCAGGGCGCCGCCGGCCAGGCTCAGGTCGTGGAGCCGATGGGTCGCCGGATGGTGGCCCATGTTCTGCCCATGGTCGGCGATGAGGCCCACCAGCTCACCGATCTCGCCGCGCGCGAGCACCTCGCGCATCACGACGACGTGCGGCAGGAAGCGGGTCCACATCGCCTCCATCACGAAGACGCCCTGTGCGCGGGCTGCGGCGAAGACCTGCTCAGCCTCAGCAGCATTCACGGTGAACGCCTTCTCGACCAGCACGTGCTTGCCAGCGGCGATCGCCAGCAGGGCGTGCTCGAGGTGCTCGGAGTGCGGGGACGCGACGTAGACGACCTCGACCTCCGGATCGGCGACGAGAGCCTCGTAGCTGCCGTGTGCCGAGGGGATCCCGTGGCGTGCGGCGAACTCGTCGGCACGGACCTGGGCGCGCGACCCGACCGCGACCACGGTGGACTGCGTGTGCTGCGTGACCGCCTCGGTGAATACGCTGGCGATGCCACCGGCGCCGAGGACGCCCCACCGCAGGGCAGGGGCGGATCGGGGGTCGGGCGGCGCTGGCGGGGTCCTCGTCATACCCGCCACAGTAGCGCGGGGCCAGCCACCCATTTCCCGGGCGGTAAGGAGTTGAGTGAGATGCAGGAGGTCACGCCGATGGGCGCACACGACGTGGATGCCTACATGCAGGGGGTCCCCGAGCCGCAGCGGAGCACCCTGGCTCAGGTCCGCACGACCCTCGAGGAGCTGCTGCCCGACGCCGAGCAGACGATCAGCTACGGCTCGCCCACGTTCAAGGTCGGCGGCAAGGGCGTGGCCGGGTTCGCCGCGTTCGCGCGCCACTGCAGCTACCTGCCGATGAGCGGAAGCGTCACGGCCACACTCGCACGAGCAGCTGACCGGTTACGAGACCACCAAGGGGTCGGTGAAGTTCCCGGTCGACGCGCCGCTTCCCGAGCCGATCCTGCGCGCCCTGGTCGATGCGCGCCTGGCGGAGCTGGGCCTGAGCCGCTGAGCAACGGGGGTCGAACGGCACATACCCGCCAGCAACCTCCAGGAGCACACTGGAATCACGGGGGAGGAAGGTGGTGCGCCATGAGCGACACCCTGCCCACCGGATCGACCCTCCCGCTGGCCCAGGCCCTGGACGCCCTCGTGAGCAGGGGCACCATCTCGACCGACCAGCGCGCCGCCATCCTGGCCGAGGTGGGTGCAGGCATGCCCGCGATCACCCCGACGTCGCCCGGGGCAGCGCCCCGTACGCGCCACCGCCGCTCGCTCAGCGAGGTCCTCATCGAGGTCGGGCTCTATGTCGGCGGTGCGCTCGTGATCGCTGCCGCAGTCGTCCTGGTGGCCCAGAACTGGGAGTCGATGAGCCTGGGCGTGCAGATCGCGAGCCTCGGCGTGACTGCGCTCGTCTGTGCCGCTGTCGCCCTGGTCGTCGGCCATGAGGCCGGACCTGGCTCGGCCCGCCGGCGGCTCGCCGGGGTGCTCTTCGTGGGCTCGGCTGTCAGCGCGGCCGGAACCACGGCCCTGCTGATCGGTGAGGACTCCTTCTACACCGGAGTCGCCGCGTTCGTCGTCGCCCTGGCCGTCATGGTCGGGGCGCACCTGGTCGCGTCGAGCACGATCACCGAACTCGGGATGTTCGTCGCCAGCTTCGGCATCGTCCAGACGACGATTGAGGCGTTGCGCCCCGAGTCGGTCAATGACTTCTACTACGAGATGACCACCTTCGACCGCTACTCACCGCTGGCCGTGGTCCTCTTCGGCGTGCTGTGGGCGCTGGTGGTGTCCCGGCGCCTGGCGCATCGGGAGTTGGCCGTCTTCGTCGGCTTGGCCGTGGCATTGATGTCGGCGCTGCCGATCATCGGCGAGAGCTCCACCCGAGCACTCGGGATGGCCGTCATGGCGCTGCTGGCGGCCCTGGGCTTCTGGCGCTTCCTGGTCGAGGGCTACTGGCCGTGGCTGGCGGCTGCGATCGCCAGCGTCACGGCCCTGGTGTTCTGGGCGGTGGGCGGGGCGGACCGGCCCGCCCTGGCGATCCTTGTCGCCGGCCTGGTGATGCTCGGATCGAGCGCACTGGGCATGCTGGCCGCCCGTCAGCGCAGGACCGCCATCACCGCCGACGACACCTCACCTCCTGTCGCCTGATCCGGGGCCCGCGCGGGAGTATGGGCGCACTCGCGCCGGAAGGATCCCGCCATGTCGTTCACCGTCCGACCCCTCGACGCCTCGACGTGGGAGGCCTTCGCCGAGCTCGTGGAGCGCAACAACGGGATCTTCGGCGGGTGCTGGTGCATCGGGTTCCACCCGGAACGCGGCCAGTGGGATGTCGCCCGCACAGTGAAGGAGGAGCGAGTTCGCTCCGATCGCGCGCACGCCGCGCTGGTCCTCGATGAGGACGGCGCCGCCCAGGGATGGTGCCAGTACGGCAGCCCCGAGGAGCTCCCGAACATCAAGCACCGGCGCGAGTACGACAAGGACGCCCCGCCGCTCCCCGACTGGCGGATCACCTGCTTCTACGTGGACACCAAGCATCGTGGTCAGGGCGTCGCCCGGGCGGCGCTGGAGGGCGCGCTGGACCAGATCGCCCAGGCGGGCGGCGGACTCGTGGAGGCCATCCCCGAGGTGACCACCGGCCGCGAGTCGCCAGGACGGTTCCTGTTCAGCGCGACCGTCGAACTCTTCGAGGAGTACGGGTTCACCCGCGGCCGACAGGTCGGCAAGCACGCGTGGATCGTGAGCAAGGTGCTCGCACCGGCCTGAATGCGTGCCCGGACTTCGCCGCCGTCGGCGTGGCCTGACCCTCAGGCCACCACCCTCCCGCGCAGCACCACCCGGGCGGGGCGGTGCAGCACGGTCAGGTCGGCGAGCGGATCGGCGTCGAACACGACGAAGTCGGCTGGGTCACCCTCGGCCAACCCGGCGTTCCAGCCCAGCCACTCGCGAGCCCGCCAGGACGCGGCGCCCAGCGCATACTCCGCGGACATGCCCAGCTCGGCCATCGCGATCACCTCGCCGGCGATGTTGCCGTGCCGGGCGACACCGCCGCCGTCGGTGCCGGCGTAGAGGGCCACCCCGGCGTCGTGGGCCGCCATGATCGTGGCCCGCCGGCGCGCGTACAGGTCGATCATCGTCGCGGCGTAGTCGGGGAACTTCGCCTCACCTGCCTGCGCATAGTCGGGGAACTTGTCCAGCTGCATGACCGTCGGCACCAGCGCCACCCCGCCGGTGACCATCATGGCGATCAGGTCCTCGGACAGCCCGGTCCCGTGCTCGATGCAGTCGATTCCCGCCTCGAGCAGTCCGGGCAGCACGTCGTGGCCGAAGCAGTGCGCGGTGACCCTGGCACCGTGCTGGTGCGCGACCGCGATGGCCTGAGCGAACGCCTCGGCGGGGAAGGACGGGGCCAGATCGCCCTCGTCGCGGGAGATCCAGTCGCCCACCAGCTTCACCCAGCCGTCACCCCGCTGCGCCTCCCGCGCGACGTGGGCCGCCAGCTCGACCGGCTCGACCTCGTGGGCGTAGTTGCGCAGGTAGCGTCGGGTCCGGGCGATGTGACGCCCAGCCCGGATCAACCTGGGCAGGTCCTCGCGCTCCTGCATCCAAGCGGTGTCCAGCGGGGACCCACAGTCGCGGATCAGCAGGGCGCCGGCGTCGCGGTCGAGGATCGCCTGGTCCTCGGCCTGCGCATCGGTCACCGCACCGTCCTCGCCGAGGCCGATGTGGCAGTGGGCGTCGACGAGCCCCGGGACGATCCAGCCCTGAGCGACCGTCTGCGCACCGAGCGGCTTGTCGTAGGTGATGCGGCCATCCACCACGTAGACCTCACGCGGCTCGCCGTCGGGCAGCACGGGCCCGGAGAACCTCAGCGCGTCCATGCCCCGGACGTTACCGGTGGGCGTTCACCGGATCACGCGGACCTGCTGGCTGCGCGCCGCTCGTGTGACTCAACTCACGGATGCGGTTGTTTGCCCCGGTAAGGCCGAGACGCGCACCATCAACCTGCCGAAGGGCACCTACCGTGCCGTGGTGCAGGCCAAGTGCGGCTACACCAAGGGGTACTCGTCGCCGGTCACGCTCACGCTGACCTGCTGACGACCAGCCCGACCCTCGCTCGCCGACGAGGGCCGGGTCGCGGCCCGGTTCGCCCTGGATCGTGGTGAGGTGGCCGAGTCCCTCGAGGACTTCGAGGCGTTCGGCTGGGTGCAGCGGTCCCGGTTCGCCGGCGCGGGCGGGTGGTCGTTGACCGACGCGGGTCGGGCGCAGAACTGTGCCCAGCTTGCGGCCGAGCTCGACGCCGCCGGTGCTCGGCCTGTCGTGGCCGCCACGCTTGAGGCTTTCGAGCCGGTGAACGCCCGGTTCCTGGAAGTGGTGACCCGCTGGCAGCTGCATCCGATGCCCGGGGACCCGTTGGCTGCCAACGACCACAGCGACCCACGGTGGGACGACCGGGTCATCGCCGACTTTGTCGGCCTCGGTTCCGCACTGGACCGGGTGTGCACGCGACTGGCGGCGGCGCTGGCCCGCTTCGACGGTTACGCCGCCAGGTACGCCACCGCAGCGGACCGGCTCCGCCGCGGCGGAGCCCGCTGGGTCGACGCGCTGGGCATCGACTCCTGTCACGTGATGTGGATCCAGCTGCACGAGGACCTGCTCGCTACCCTGCGCGTGGACCGGGCCCACAGATGAGGGCTGCCTGAGGTGTCGGTCCCGGTCCGCGGGCCGCGCGGGCTTGCGTTATCAGCCGAGGATGTGGCTGGCGATCGCGTCGATCACCGCCTCGTCCACATGGCCGGCCACGTCGTACTCCTCGGGCCCGCTGAGGCCCTCGGTGCCGGGTGTGGCGGAGGTGCTTGCCCGAGCGGCCATCATGAGGTGGTTGAGCTCGGGAAGACTGGTGAGTGTCACGTCGTCGCGAGTGCCGAGCGCCTTCTTCCACAGCGCGAAGTCCGCCATCGTGACCTGGTAGTCGCGCTCGCCCTGGAGCACCAGGATGGGAAGGTCCAGCGTGGCCGCGACTGCGGGCGCCTGGTAGCCGCGCAGGTCCAGCCAGTAGGAGGCCGGCACCCCGAGTAGGTTCGCGGCGGGCGTGGCGGCATCGAGATCCGGGTCCCTGATGGCCGCCACCTGCTCCCCCACCTTGTCCAGGGCGGACCGTTCCTCCGCGGTCACGGTGCCGTCGCGCTCGCTGAGGTAGCGGGTCTGCTCGAGGATGAGCTCCTCGAGTGGGCGCGCGGCGCCGGCCAGGATGACCAGCCCCGCGAGCCTGTCGGCCTGCTCGGCGATGCGTGGCGCGAGCATCCCGCCCAGGCTGTGGCCGAGCAGCCAGACGCGATCCGGATCCACCCCGTCGGTCGCGCGCAGCAGGGCGACGGCCAGCATGGCGTCGTCGACCACTTCGTCCTGCACTGTCATGCCTTCCACGGTCGCCATCGCGGCGCCGTGGGTCAGGGAGCGCTTGTCGTAGGCGAGTACGGCGATGCCGCGGGAAGCCAAGCCGAGTGCCAGGTCGCGAAAGGGCTTGTTCGGGCCGATCGCCTCGGCGCGGTCGTTGGGGCCAGAGCCGTGCACGAGCACCACAGCCGGCCAGGGGCCGCCAGCGGTTGGCGTGGTGACTGTGCCGGGCAACTGCCACTGGCCTTCGCCGATCGTGACGTCCGCTTCGGCGACACGGGCGGTATCCGCGTATGCGGGCGGCTGCCAGGCGGCCGTCGTCGACGTTGGGGAGGTGGCCGGCTGGAAGAAGAGGCCGGCCATTCGCTGGTCGGAGTCGAACACCATGCGGATGTTCAACGCCGCCTTCTCGAACTGGGTCGTTGCGATGACGACGTCGTACCCGTCAGATTCCTCTTGGGTGCGGCTCAACTCGGACCTGTAACCACCCGCTTGGTCGATGACCTGAGCCCAGGCCGTCTTCAGGTCGGCTGCGGGCAGGGCCTTGAGCATCGTGTCGTCGAAGTACGTCACTGCGGCTGCGAAGTCCTCGTCGACCATGGTGGAGATGAAGTCCGTCGCGATCCGGTCCAGCTCCGCGTCGACCGTGGCGCTCGGCGTGGCTGTGGGAGTGGGGGATGCGGAGGAATCGGCCGATCGGCCGCACCCGGACAGTGGTGTCAACAGGGTCGCCACCAGGGCTATGACCACCCCCCGCGCCGCCGTCTGCCTCTTCACCGCTGCGCCTCCTTGTCCTCGGAGCCAGTCTTATGCAGGAGGCGGAAGGATCCGGCGCTGACAGGGCGCGGCGGGCGCCCGGCCTTCGGCGGGAGGGATACCAGCACTCGGCCTCCTCAGCTGCCAGATGACGATGCGGCGCCCTCGGCGCTCTCGCCACGGCAGCCCGGCACCGCCATCACGACACGCTCTGGTTGGGCCTCTACGGTGCGGACATGACTCCTGTCACGCCGTACGGGTCCTGGCCTTCCATCGTCACCGCCGCTGATGTGGTAGCCGGTGACTCGACCCCCACCTCCCTGCATGCAGCTGAGGGTGTGCTCTGGTGGAGCGAGACGCGTCCGCAGGAGTCCGGGCGGGAGGCAATCGTGCGACGGGATGCGGATGGCAGCGTCCATGAGGTCCTGCCGGGCGGGTTCAACGCGCGCACGGCGGTGCACGAGTATGGCGGGGGCGCCTGGTGGGTCCACAGCGGCACCGTGTTCGCATCCTCGTGGGCCGACCAGCGGTTGTATCGGATCGACCCAGGCGGTGATCCGGTTCCGATCTCCCCGGAGCCGCCCACGGCCCGTTCCTGGCGGTATGCCGACGGGCGGGTGACTCCCGATGGGCGGTGGATCATCTGCGTGCGCGAGCGGCACGAGGGCCCGGACCCGGGGCGTGATGTCCACAACGAGTTCGTGGTGCTCCCCGTCGACGGCTCTTCGGAGCCGCGGGTGGTGTTCTCCGGTTCAGACTTCGTGGCCGCCCCGCGGATCTCCCGGGACGGCCGCCAGCTGGCCTGGTTGGCGTGGGACCACCCGAACATGCCGTGGGACTCCACGCAGCTGTGGGTGGGCCTGCTGGAGGAGTCCGGTGGGGTGCTGATCTTGAGCGGCGCCCGGCGGGAGGCGGGATCGGGCGGTGAGTCGCTGGTGCAGCCCGAGTGGGGACGGCACGCGGCCCTGTACGTCTGCTCGGATCGCTCCGACTGGTGGAACGTGCATCGGGTCGACGGCCTGGACAAGCTCACCCCGATCGATCCCGTCGAGGCCGAGGTGAGCGTCCCGGCCTGGGTCTTCGGCCAGTCGCGCTACGTCGTCCTGCCGGACGGCACCGTGGTCGCGGCCCACCCGGATGGCCTGGACACCATCCTCACCTCCGTCCCGGAGAGGGGAGCGCCGCACTCCCAGCGGTTCGAGGGCCTGCACGTCAGCGAGCTCGCTTTCGACGGTGATCGCCTGGTGGGGATCGTGTCCTTCCCGGATCGGCCCGCGGAGATTCGCGCCCTGATCGACGCCGAGGTGCTGCGCCCGGGTTCCGGGGTGACGCTGCCGACACCGTGGGTGTCGGTGCCGAGGAAGATCACGTTCCCGACCGCTGGTGACGCACAGGCGCATGCCTGGGTGCACCTGCCGACCAACCCGGATGCGCAGCCCGCGCCAGGATCGGCGCCGCCGCTGCTGGTCGGGGTGCACGGGGGGCCGACCTGGGCGGGCGAGCCCCGAGTACTCACTCGATGTCCAGTACTGGACGTCGCGCGGGTTCGCCGTGGCCGACGTCGACTACCGGGGCAGCACCGGCTACGGCCGTGCCTTCCGCCAGCTGCTCCACGGGCAGTGGGGCGTCGTGGACGTCGAGGATGCGGCGGCCGCTGCGCGGCACCTGGCCGGCGAGGGGCTCGTCGACCCGCGACGGATGGCGATCCGCGGTGGCAGCGCGGGCGGGTTGACGACCCTGCTGGCCACGATGCTCGACGACGCCTTCGCCGCAGCGGTGTCCTACTTCGGGGTCGTGGATATGGCCGCCCTGATGGCCGACACGCACAAGTTCGAGTCCCGCTACCTCGACGCCATCGTCGGCCCGATGCCGCAGGCGGCCGCTGTCGTGCGCGAACGATCACCGATCACGCACGTCGACCGGGCCCACACCCCGACCCTGGTGATGCAGGGACTTGAGGACGCGGTCGTCCCACCAGCCCAGGCTGAGGCGATCGTGGCCGCATTGGCCGAACGGCGCGTCCCACACGCCTACCTACCGTTCGCTGGGGAACAGCACGGCTTCCGCATGGCAGCGACCCAGATCCGCGCCCTCGAGGCCGAGCTGTCGTTCTACGCCCGAGTCTTCGGCTTCACCCCGGCCGACCAGCTCGAACCCCTCGAGCTGAAGTTCGCCGAGAACCTCCAGAAGGTGGAACCAGGACGGTAGCTGGTCAGCAGGCTCCAAACTCGAGTCTTCTTCCGCCCAAGGGGATATCCGTGCCCAATCGGCAGGGGGTGGTTCAGCCAGGGTGGGCAGCGGTCTGGAGTTCGGTGGCTGCCCAGGCGCCGAGGAGGGTCAGTGCTTCAGCTGTGGGGGACGCGGGTTCGGCGGCATAGATGGTCAGGGCGAGGTCGGGTTCGGCGTTGAGGGCCATGGTCTCGTAGGCCAGGGTGAGCTCGCCGACGACGTGGTGGTGGAAGCGCTTGGTGCCGGTGCCGTGAAGGCGCACGTTGTGGCTGGCCCAGCGGCGTACGAACTCCTCGCTGCGGGTGGACAGCTCGCCGACTAGGTCGTGGATGGCTTTGTCGTGGGGGTCGCGCCCGGCGGAGGTGCGCAGGATGGCGACGTTGATGTCGGCGGCGGTGTCCCAGTCGGGGTAGAAGTCGCGGGCGCGCTGGTCGAGGAAGATGAATCGGGCGAAGTTCTTGGGCGTGTCCGGGGCGGTGTAGAGGTCGTGGTGCATGGCCCGGCCGAGCAGGTTGGTGGCCAGCAGGTCCTGGCGGGCGTTGACGACGATCGCCGGGCTGGTGATCGCATCCAGGGTCCATTGCAGGCTGGGCCTGGGGGTCCATCGCTTCGCGGTGCGCCGGGTCGGGCGGATGATCGCGGTGGTGCCGGCGGCGGCGTCGGCGAGGTGGAACAGGTGGGCTCGTTCGGCGTCGTCGAGCTGCAGGGCCCGGGCGATGGCGTCGAGCACCTGTGGGGAGACTCCCGCCAGGGCGCCGCGTTCCAGCTTGGAGTAGTACTCGATGCTGACCCCGGCCAGGGCGGCGACCTCGACGCGGCGCAGTCCGGGAACACGGCGGGGGCCGACGTCGGGCAGCCCGGCTTGCGCCGGGGTGATCCGGGCGCGTCGGGTGGTGAGGAACTCGCGGACCTCGGCACGGTTGTCCATGAACCCTGACGGTACGCCGCCCGGGCGGGGCGAGGGATGCCCTGCCAGTACACCTCATGACAGGGACTCCCTCACGGCCCTGCGGTGGGTTTGTCTTGTCCCAGCAACGGCAACCCTGGACCTGACCGCCCACAGAGAGGGACGACCATGAACATCGAACCCAAGCTCCCCACCTGGAAGGGACCGGCCGAAGTGGTTCACCGGCGACGTGTACATCGACCCGATCGCCGTGCGCAAGCCCGAGCCGTCGCGGATGGCCGCCGGGTGTGTGCACTTCACCCCGGGGGCCCGGACCGCGTGGCACTCCCACGCCCTGGGCCAGACCCTGTACGTGGTGGAGGGCACAGCGCGGCTGGGCACCCGCGACGGGCAGGTCATCGAGGCCCACGCCGGTCAGGTCGTGTACACCCCGCCCGGTGAGGAGCACTGGCATGGCGCCACCCCGGACGGGTTCATGGCACACATCGCCCTGTACGAGGGCACCGAGGACGGCGACGGCGCGACCTGGCTGGAGCACGTCACCGACGAGCAGTACCACGCCGGCTGACCCCGGCCCCCAGTTCATCCATACGAGAGGAACGATTGATCATGCGTGGAGTCATCATGTACGGCCCCGGCGATGTGCGCGTCGAACAGCGCGCCAAGCCGACCATCCTCCAGCCGACCGACGCGGTGCTGCGGCTGTCCGCGACGTGTGTGTGCGGCTCGGACCTGTGGCCCTACCGCGGGACCGACGAGGTCTCCAAGCCGACCCCGATGGGCCATGAGTACGTCGGTGTCGTCGAGGAGGTCGGCTCAGCGGTCACCACCGTGGCACCGGGCCAGTTCGTGATCGGGTCGTTCGCCGCGTCGGACAACACCTGCCCGATCTGCCGCGCCGGATACCAGTCCTCCTGTGAACGCCGGGAGTGGCCCGGTGCCGGCGGTGCCCAGGCCGAGTACCTGCGCGTCCCGCTCGCCGACGGCACCCTGGTCGCCACCCCCGAGCTGCCGTCCGAAGATCTGCTGCCGTCCCTGCTGGCGGCCTCCGACGTGCTGGGCACCGGCTGGTTCGGTGCCGTGGCCGCCGAAGCCGGACCCGGCAAGACCGTCGCTGTCGTCGGGGACGGGGCCGTCGGGCTGCTCGGCGTCATGGCCGCCCAGCAGCTGGGGGCGGAGCGGATCATCGCGATGTCCCGGCACGCCGACCGGCAGAAGCTGGCGATCGAGTTCGGTGCCACCGACATCGTCGTCGAACGTGGCAACGAGGGCGTGGCCGCGGTCAAGGAGCTCACCGGCGGGTACGGGGCGCACAGCGTGATCGAGGCCGTCGGCACCCAGGAGTCGATGATGCAGGCCATCCGGGCCACCCGACCCGGTGGGCACGTCGGCTACGTCGGCGTCGCCCACGGGGTGAGCCTGCCCGGCGAGGAGCTGTTCTTCTCCGGCGTGCACCTGCACGGCGGCCCTGCGCCGGTGCGCCGGTTCCTGCCCGACCTGATCGACCGGATCTGGAACCGGCAGATCAATCCCGGGCAAGGTGTTCGACCTCACCCTGCCCCTCGAGCAGGCCGCGCAGGCCTACCAGGCGATGGACCAGCGCACCGCCATCAAGGCCCTGCTCACCCTCTGACCATGACCCGGACGACCACCTCCTGCCCGCGCCGGCGCTCAGCCCGCCCGATCAAGGACCGCGCACGGCACGCGGGACACTGCGATCAGGCTCGCCATCCTGGCCACCCCGACCAACCGCCGAATCTTCTGCTCCCAACCCCGACCCGACCGAACCCTGAGGAGTCCCGATGGACCGCATCCAGCGAAGTGAGCAGACCTACGCCCGACTGTTCGGACCACGGACACCACTGCACCCGACCCGGATCCCGAGCTCTGGGCGATCCTGCGCCGGCTGATCTTCGGGGAGTTGTTCCACACCGGGGACCTCGACGAGCGAACCCGCGAGCTCATCATGGTCACCGTGCTGACCACGATGCAGACCATGCCCTAGCTGCTCGCCCACGCCGGGCGGCCTGAACGTGGGGTCACCTCGGTGCAGCTGCGGGAGGCGTGTACCAGTGCGCGCCGTTCATCGGATGAGCTCGCGGGTCGGGGCCACCCATTGCCGTGCGTAGGCGATGATCGACACCACACGCCGCGCCGGGTGGCTTTCACCATCGTCGCAGGTCAGACCCCCATGTGCGGATGAGTCGGTCTGTAAGCCGGGTCCTGTCCATGGGGTCCGTCACCGGAACACCCTTGCGCGGCCATCCATCTACGACTGCCGTTGCCGACAGCCTCCTGCGGTCTACCCGTGAGCTCGGGCGGGCCGCCCTCGAACGCTCACGCAGTCCCGACGCGAACGCCGGTCCCTCTTGACCTTGCTCCGGGTGGGGTTTGCATAGCCGCCCCAGTCACCTGGGGCGCTGGTGGTCTCTTGCACCACCGTTTCACCCTTACCCCGCTCCCCGAGGGGCGCGAGGCGGTCTGCTCTCTGTTGCACTGTCCCGCGGGTCACCCCGGGTGGGCGTTACCCACCACCGTGCCCTGTGGAGCCCGGACTTTCCTCGACGACGTCAGCCCCGAAGGACCGTGCCGCCGCGGCCGCCCGACCGACTCATCCGCCCTCGAAGGGTAGCCGTCGCGACGCCCCCGAGTCGAACCTCAGCGTTGGGCGATCTCCCACACATGCCCCGCGGGGTCGCGGAAGCTCGCCGTGCGCGGGCCCCAGGGCCGATCCTCGGGACCGCGCAGGAGTTCGACCCCGCGCGCGACGAGCCCCGCGGCCACCGCGTCCACGTCCTCGACCGGCACGGTCAGCTGGACCCGGACTCCCGACTCCGGTGGCGCCACCGGCACCGGGTCCAGCAGCCCCGGGCCCTTGGTCGCCTCCAGGAGGTTGATCAGCAGGTCGCCGAACCGGTACACCGCCGAGTCGCCGCTGTAGTAGTGCTCGGGGAGCTCGAAGGCGCGCCCGTAGAACTCACGCGCCGCATCGAGGTCCTCGACCACCAGCGTGATCGCGAACACCCGCTGCGCCCAGCTCCCCGTTGTGTCGTCGTCCATCACGTCATCCTCCTACATCCGCTTCGACCGCGGCGTCACGTCGAAGACGACCTTGCGCGCCACGGGGTCAGCCACCGCCAACCACGCGTCCACCCACTCGCCCACAGGAAGGTCCGTGCCCTGACAGCGGGCGGTGATGGCCGGGTCCGCCAGTTGCACCACGCCATCGTCGCGGCGCTGCTCGATCACGACACCCCGGAACGCCACGCCCTCGCGCCCGGCGAGCAGAGCGGCCTCGAGGAAGTCCATCGACTCACGCTCCACCGCGCGCGACCGACGGATCGCGGCGGTCATCAGGCCCGGGATCTGCGGCAGGACCTCGCGCATCTGCGGGTCGATCTCGCGCCCCTCCACCAGCGCCAGGCAGACCGAAAGCACGAACCTGTCCACGAGCCGCCGCAGCGGCGCCGTCGTGTGCGCGTACTCGGCGGCGATCGCCGAGTGGGTCGTCAGCTCCGGGGCGCTGCCCGTCGAAGGCCGTGTAGCCCGCGCCGCGCAGCAGCATCGTGACGTTGTCCAGGAACGCCGCGTGCTGCGGGTTCGTCGCGTCGAGGGTCCGGATCAGCTCCGGATAGGCCATCTCCTGCGGCCAGCGGATCCCCAGGGCCCGGGCGCTGGCGCGGACTCGCCGCAGGTCCGCCTCGTCGGCCGCGGGCATCGTGCGCAGGATGCCGGTCCCGCCGTCGAGCATGATCGCCGCCGCGGCCATGCCGGTCATCAGCGAGAGTTGGGCGTTCCAGTCCTCGACCGGAAGCGACACCCGGTAGTCCAGAGTGAACCCGCCACCCTCATCGGCGCCCACCTCCTGTTCCAGGTTCGGCAGGCTCACCGCACCGCGGGCGACCTCCTGCTGCTGGCGCAGGATCCCCACCTCGCGCAGCAGCGCCACTTGGGGGTGCGGCGACCCCTCGTCGAGACGCTGCTGCTCCAGCTCGTAACCCAGCTTGGCCCGGCTGCGGATGGTCGCGCGCTCCAGCCCGGTGAACGTCGCGGCCCCGGCAGCGTCCACGTCGACGCTCCAGACGTACGCGCCGCGCACCTGGTCGGGCAGGAGGCTGGCTGCATCGTCGGCCAACGCCGGCGGGTGCAGGGACACCTTGAGGTCCGGGCAGTAGACCGTCTCCCCGCGGCGACGTGTCTCGGCGTCGATCGCGCCGCCCATGACCACGAACGCCGGCACGTCGGCGATCGCGTACCGGACCCGGAACCCCGAGCCCTTCCGCTCGAGGAAGAACGCCTGATCGAGGTCCGTGGAGGAGGCGGGGTCGAGCGTGACGAACTCGAGCCCGGTCAGGTCCCGTTCCGGGAGGACGTGGGCAGCAATCGCCGCATCGGCCTCGGCGAGAACGTCGTCGGGGAACCCCAGGACCACCTCATGGTCGGCACGGACGAGGTCGAGTCCAACCCGGGCGTCCTCGATCGGGACTGATGCCGAGAACTTGTTGACGGTCATCAGCTCGCCTCGACCCGCGCCACCTCCGCAGCCACGTCGAAGTCCCCCGCGGGGTAGGACAGGTTCATCGCTCGCAGCGTCTCGACCAGCACGTTGGACAGGATCCAGTCGCGGTGCCACTTGTGGTTGGCCGGGACGACGTACCAGGGCGAGCCCTCGGTCGAGCACTTCGTCAGCGCATCGACGTAGGCCGCCTGGTAGTCGTCCCAGAGCGCGCGCTCGTCGATGTCACCGGGGTTGTACTTCCAGTGCTTCGTGGGATCGGCCAGCCGCTCGAGCAGCCGCTGCTTCTGCTCATCCTTCGAGATGTGCAGCATGAACTTGATGACGGTGACGCCGCGCTCGTTGAGCCCGGCCTCCCACGCGTTGATCTCGTCGTAGCGGGCCCGCCACGTCTCCTCCGGGACGAACCCGCGCACCCGCTCGATCAGGACCGTCTCGTAGTGCGAGCGATCCCACAGCCGGACCTTGCCGACCTCGGGCAGCGCCCGCTCGTGGCGCCACAGGTAGTCGTGCTGCTTCTCCTCGTCATTGGGCGCGCCGAAGCCGGTGACCGAGAAGCCCAGGGGGTCCAGGAGCCGGTCGATGGCCTTGGTCGCCCCGCCCTTGCCGGAGGTGTCCATGCCCTGCAGGCAGATCAGCACCGAGCGGTTGCCGCCCTTGCGCGACTCCGCCCACAGCTTCTCGTGCAGCTCGGATGCCTCCTCCTCGAGGGCAAGGCAGGCCTCGCGCGCCACATCCCGGTCCTCGGGCCCGTGGACCACCACCTCAGGATCGATCGCCGCCAGGTCGAAGCCGGCACCCACCGCGTAGAGCTCCCGGACGTTGCCCGGGTTGCCCTCCAATGACGCGCTGCTCGAGGCACCGGAGTCACCCGTGGACCGGCTCTGGGACGTGTCCCTGGACTTGCTGTCCTTGGCCCTGCCCTTGCTCCCCTTGCCCTTCGACTTGCCCATGGCGCACCCTCCCTGGTGTCCGCTCCGCGTTGTCGGGCCCTTGCCTAGCACCGCCGCGACGCCCGACGCGCGACAGGCACACCGAGTGCCGCCAGATCCGCGCAAGTAGTCCGGCGCAGGTATTGCATCCGGGCACGGACGGCCCTAACGTGTGACGTGTTCCGAACAGAGCAATACACCGCCTGACCGACAAGTGAACAGTTCCACCGACGAGATCAGCGAAGCAGGAAGAACGACTGAGAAGTTGAGCTCACCGAAGGAAACGGATCAACACCACGGTTGACCGACCCAAGGAAGCGAAAAACCGAGCAAGCAGCCACAAGGCAGCCGCAGATCACACAAAATCGACGGACAGGACAATCACCGACGCGAGAGCGTCAGGACAGGCACCTATCACGCTCTGAACGGAACATGGGGCTCCTCGATCTCAACCATCGAGGAGCCCCAACCCTTTGCAGCACCACCGAGACTCGCACAACGCCGCAGGGCTCCGCCTCAGGACACGCCGGGGAACCCCGCATCCCATGAGCGCCTGACGCCCGCCAACCGGGACGGACCCAGACGCACCAGGACCAATCAGGCGGTCTCGTGCATGACTCCGTGCAGGTGCCCGGACTCCCCCATGCCGAAGATCGTGCTGATGCCGTCGGCCCACCATGCCAGCGTGGTCAGCGAGCAGGGAGCGAGCTCGAAGCGGTAGGCGCTGGATGCCGGGGCCTCCAGGACCTGCTGCACCAGGACCTTGATCGGCGTCACGTGGCTCACGGCGAGCACCCGTTGCCGGGGGAACCTCTCCACCAGCTCGGCACGTGCCGCATCGACCCGGCGCCGTACGGTCGCGAACGACTCACCGCCCGGAGGCGCCACCTCCGTCGAGGCCAACCACGCAGCCAGCTCGTCGGGCCAGCGCTCCTTGACCTCGCCGAAGTTCAACGAGTCCCACTCACCGAAGTCGGCCTCTGCGATCCCGTCGACCACGAGCGGCTCACCCATGCCCAGGCGCTCGCTGATGATGGCCGCGGTCTGGCGCGTGCGCTGGAGCGGGGAGCAGACGAGGACGTCGGCTCCCCCGCGGCGCGCCAGCTCCTCAGCGGCCGCCTCAGCCTGGCGGCGGCCCAGGTCGATCAACGGCGGGTCGAAGCCGTTGATCCCGGAGAAGCGGTGCTCGATGCTCTGCTGCGTCACGCCGTGGCGCACCATCAGCAACGTCGTGGGCGCGCCGAGGTCCGCGCGCGACCAGCCGATGATCTTCTTCGAGGAAGCGCTGGATGAGGCACTGGATGGGGCGCTGGACGAGGAACTGGGTGGGGCGCTGGGTGGCGCGGGTGGCTCGAACAGGGCGAGCGCCGGGTCGGGGCCAGCCGGCTCCCCCCGCATCGCGGCCCGGATCTGGGCGGCCCCTGCCTCCGCGGCCACCGCGCCACTGACCCATGAGCCGGGCGCCTCGCCCGCTGCGGCGGCAGCTCCTGCCTCCGCCTCGGCCTGCGCCTCGGCGCCCAGGTGATCGGCCACGTCGACGTAGATGTCCGGGTCCCCCGTCCCGCGGCTCCAGCGCTCGATCTTCGCCGGCCGGCCGGCGGCGGCAGCATCCAACGACTGGTTGGCCAGGGAGTCTGCCCGCTTGTTCTGCGCCCGCGGCACCCACGTGAACCGGACCCGGTCGGGTGGGGCCAGCGCCTTGGCGCGCAGGGCGAGCTCGCGCAGCTTCGCGTTCTTGATGGCCCATCCCCCGGAGAGCTGCTCGACGACGAGCTTGGAGTCCAGGCGCGCCTCCACCCGCGCCTGCGGGTCGATCTCCATCGCAGCGGCCAGACCGGCAGTCACGCCCTCGTACTCGGCGACGTTGTTCGTCTGGATGCCCAGGTAGTCGGCCAGCTCGACGAGGATCTCGCCGGTGCGCGCGTCGAGCACGACCGCGCCGTAGGCGGCCGGGCCGGGGTTGCCCCGGGATCCGCCGTCGGCCTCGATGACCAGGTGCCTCACAGGCCGGACTCGGGGATGCGCACGAGGATCCGCCGGCACTCCTCGCAGCGGACGACCTCGTCGGCGGGCTCGGAGCGGATCCGACCGAGGTCGGCGGGCGTCAGCGTGATCTGGCAGCCCTGGCAGCGACCGCGATGCAGCGGTGCGGCGCCGATCCCGCCGGAGTCGCCACGAATGCGGTCGTAGAGCTTCAGGAGGTCGGCGGGGATCTCCGGGGCCACGCGGGCACGCTCGCCACTGACGCGCGCGACCTCGGCATCGATGTCGGCGAAGGCCGCGTCCCGGGCCCGCTCGGCGGCCAGCCGGGCGTCGGCGAGCTCAGCCACGGCGGCTGCAGCCGAGGCTGCGCGGGCCTGGGCGTCCTCGAGCTTCTCCATCACCTCGAGCTCGGCGTCCTCGAGGTCGCTGACCCTGCGGGCCAGGTTGCCGATCTCGTGCTGGAGGTCCTCCAGCTGGCGGGCCGAGGCCACCGACCCGGCGTCGAGCATCGCCTGGTCGCGGGCGATCCGCTCGCGGACCTGGGCGACGTCGGCCTCGGCCTTGGCCATCTCGCGCTCGAGGTCGGAGACCGCGGTGCGCACGGCCACCTCATGGTCGCGCACCTCCTGGCGTGCGGTCGTCGAGGGCGGCCAGCTCGGCGATCTGCGGGACCCCGCGGCGCCGGTGCGCCAACTGGCCCAGGACGGTGTCGAGGGCCTGCAGGTCGAGCAGTCGGAGCTGGGCAGCGGCATCAGCGCGCATCAGTGGGCCTCCCCACGTGGAACGTCCACGGATCGGTGACGGTGGTGGACACGGTAGTGCCCACGGAGAAGCCGGCGGCGGCAGCGTCCTGCTCCAGCAGGCGGGCGGCCTGCGGCAGCCACATCCACTCCGCGGCCCAGTGCGCGACGTCGACCAGGGCGCAGCCACCGCCCTCACGGTGCTCGCTCGCCCGGTGGTGGCGCAGGTCGGAGGTCAGGTACACATCAGCGCCTGCCGCGTTCGCGGCGCCGAGCATCGAGTCACCGGAACCGCCGCAGATCGCGACTCGGCGGATCACCCGACGCGGATCCCCGGCCGCTCGCACGCCGTGCGCGGTTGTCGGCAGCGTGGCGGCGACGAGATCGGCGAAGGCCGCGAGCGTGATCGGCTCCGCGAGGTCCCCGACCCGGCCGCCGCCGCGACCGCTCGGGACGTCGGCCAGCTCGATGACGTCGAACGCCGGCTCCTCGTAGGGGTGCGCGGCGCGCAGGGCGGCGATGACCTCGGAGCGGCGGCGGCGCGGGGCGATCATCTGCAGCATCGACTCCGCGACCGACTCGATCCGGCCGATCGACCCGATGGTCGGGTTCGCGCCCGCCAGCGGTCGGAACGTCCCGGTGCCGGGAGCGGAGAACGCCGCACGGTCGTAGTCGCCGATCTGGCCCGCGCCCGCCGCGGCCATCGCGTCGATGAGCGCCTCGGTGTCCGCGACTGGGACGAACACGATGTACTTGTCCATCGGGTCCGGCTCGCCCTCGAGGGGCTCCAGCGGCGCGACCTCAGCCAGTCCGAGGGCGGTGGCGATCGCGTCGGAGACCCCGGGGCGCGCGTTGTCGGCGTTCGTGTGGGCGGCCAGCAGGCCGATCCCGGCGCGCACCAGCCGGTGGACGACCCGGCCCTTGAAGTCGTCTGCGGGGATCCCGTGGACCCCGGACAGGAACAGCGGGTGATGCGTCACCAGCAGCTGCACGCCGTCGGCGATCGCCTCGTCCACCACGGCAGCCACCGGGTCGACAGCGAACATCACCTGCTCGACCGGCTCGTCGGGGTCGCCGCAGACGAGTCCGACGTGGTCCCAGGAGTCGGCGGTGCGCGGGTCGTAGCGATGGTGCAGGAGGGTCACGACGTCGCGCAGCGTCGCAGTCGAGGTGGGGTCGGGCACGTCCCGCAGACTACCCGGCGGGCGCTGGCAGCCGCGCCCGATCGTTCGGCCGGGCAGTCAGTCGAGTCGAGTTGTCAGGCGGTTGCGGGTTGGGGTCGATGGCGACGACGTGTCGCCGCAGCTGCTCCCCTCCTCACGTTCAGTCGAGCTTGGGGGCGAGGTAGGCAACGGCGGAGTCGATCGTGTCCAGCTGGGGGTAGTCGTCCTCGGGGATGTCCGCGTGCAGGGCATCGGCCAGCAGGGCGACGAGCTCGAGGAAGTCGATGGAGTCCAGCCCCGCCTGATCGCGCAGGGACTCACTCGGGTCCAGCCCGGCGGGTTCCACGTCGGGAGCCACAAGCCCCACTGCCTCGAGCAGGACGTGGTGCGCGCGTTCGGTGTTCATAGCTCCTCCGGGTTCTGCAGGGCGTGGGCGAATGTGGCCAGGAAGGCCGAGGCGGTGCGGCCGTCGCTCGCGCGATGGTCGGCAGCGAGCACGACGGTGACGGTCGGGCGGACGGTCAGCATCCCGTTGACCGCCCATGGGCGTTCGACGATCCCGCCGATGCCCACGAGCGCGACCTGCGGCGGGAAGATCACGCCGTACAGCGCGTCGGGGCCGGTCTCCCCGAGGCTGCTCACGGTGATGCTCGCGCCCGCCATCTCGGCCTGGCGCAGGGCTCCCCGGCGGGCACGGACGACGAGGTCGGACAGCGCCGCCATCAGGTCGTCGATCCGCAAGGGCCCGGCGTCGGGGATGGCCGGCGTCACCAGCCCGCCGCCGCGGGTGGCGACCGCCACGCCGAGGTCGATGCGCTCGGCCGGGCGCAGGGCGCCGTCGACCCAGTGGCCGTTCAGGTCGGGGACCGCGGCCGCGGCGAGCACCGTGGCCCGCAGGAACAGCGCCGCGGGAAGGACCCGCTTGGCCACCGGGAGGGTCGCGTTGTGGGTGCGCAGCCACGGCATCGCGGTGCCGAGGTCGATCGTCTGCGAGACGTAGTAGTGCGGGATCTCGGCGTTCGACCGCGACATCAGGTTCGCGATCGCCGTGCGCATCGCCGCCTTCTTGTCGGCCTGGGCCGCGGTGCCGGCCGGGGTTCGTGCCTCAGCCGGGCCGGCCGGGTGTCGCGAGGCGGACGAAGCGAGGGTGGTGGGCACCGTGGTCTGCGTGGTTGCCGCCGGGCCGCTCTCCGGCTCAGGGGGTCCGGTGGTCGGTTCCGCAGCCAGCGCCTCTGCCGCCCGCTCGACGTCGGCACCGAGCACGACCCCGGCACCTCCCGTGCCGATGGCGTGCGCGAGGTCGATCCCGCGCTCAGCGGCGATCCGTCGAGCCCGCGGAGTCACCCGCAGCCGCTCCCCGCCCCCTCCGCTCCCCCACCGATCGGTCCGCTTTCGCGCGGCCGATCCCGGATCCATCCGGGATCGAGGTGCCTGAACGGTCGGGAATCCGGATCGATCGGGCAGCGGGGGCCGACTCTGCGGCGCCCGACTCGGCCGCGGCACGGCTGTCTGCGGGGCGGCGCGCAGGACGTCGTCGTGGGTGATGTGCCCGTCGGGTCCGCTGCCCGCGATCGAGTCGAGCTCGACCCCGAGCTGGTGGGCCAGGTGTCGCACCGGCGGAGTCGCGCGCGGATGCTCCGGAGGTGCCGCCCGGAGATGCTCGGGAGGCGTCGCCCGCGGATGGCTCGGGGCCGTACGTCGACGTGGATGTCGGGTCGGCGGGCCCCCCGCGGCCTGCGTCATGGATTCGGTCCGTTCTGTGGACGGAATCGATGACACAGCGGCTGCATGGGGCCCGATCATCGCCAGCGGAGTCCCGACCGCCACCTGGACGCCGGTGCCGACGAGGATCTCGGCGACCACGCCCTCCTCGAACGCCTCGATCTCGATGGCCGCCTTCGCGGTGTCGACGACCGCCACGATCTGGCCCCGCTTCACGACATCGCCGGGCTTCACCAGCCACTCGATGATGGTGCCGACGTCCATGTCCGCGCCCAGCGAGGGCATCCGGAACTCGCCCATGGCTCAGACCTCCCCGCGCATCGCCCGCTGCACCGCCGCAACGATCTCGTCGGCCGTCGGCAAGTGCCGCCAGCTCGAGGTGCCGGGCATAGGGCATCGGGACCTCGGCGCTGCACACGCGCCCCACGGGGGCGTCCAGGTCGTAGAACGCCTGCTCGGTGATCCGCGCTGAGATCTCCGCCGACAGGCTGCCGGAGCGCCAGCCCTCGTCGATGACGACCGCGCGATGGGTGCGCCGCACCGACCCCAGGATCGTCGCGTCGTCGAGCGGGCGAAGCGTGCGCAGGTCGATGACCTCGGCGTCGACCCCGTCCTGGGCCAGGGCAGCCGCGGCGTCGAGCGCGGTCGCCAGCGTCCCGCCGTACGTGATGAGGCTCACGTCCGAGCCGGGACGCCGGATCGCTGCCGAGTCGATGTCGACCGGGCCGGCGTCGGCCGGCAGCTCGCCGGAGGCGTTGTAGAGCCCGCCGTGCTCGAAGATCAGCACCGGGTCGGGGTCGGCCAGCGCCGTGGCGAGCATGCCCCGGGCGTCCGGGATGGTCGCCGGCGCCACGATCCGGATGCCCGGGATGTGGGCGTACCAGCCCTCAAGGCTGTGCGAGTGCTGGGCGGCCAGCTGCCGGCCCGCGCCGGTGGTCATCCGGATGACGAGCGGCACCTGGAACTGCCCGCCGGACATGTGCTGCAGCGCCGCGGCCGTGTTCATGATCTGGTCGAGGGCCAGCAACGAGAAGTTGACCGTCATGATCTCGACGATGGGTCGCATCCCGCCGAGCGCCGCCCCGATCCCCGCACCGACGAACGCCGACTCCGACAGGGGCGTGTCGCGGATGCGCTCGGGGCCGAACTGCTCGAGCAGGCCCATGCTCACCCCGAAGCAGCCGCCGTACATCCCGACGTCCTCGCCCATGAGGAACACGCGCTCGTCGGCGAGCATCGCCTCGCGGATCGCCTCCCGGATCGCCTCCCGGTAGGTGAGGGTGGCCGACTGGCCGGAGCGGCCGCGCTGACGCCGCCGGCGGCACCGAGCCCACCAGGTCGGTGCTTGCGCGCGGTCATGGCGCCACCCCCTCGAGCTCGGCGCCCGGTCGGAGGACCGAGCTGCCCGGGGTGTGCACGAACAGGTGCAGGTCGGCGACGTCCTCCAACGGCGAGGCCTCCGCGAACGCGGCCGCGTCATCGACGATGGCTGCGATCTCGACCTCCATCGCTGCGACGTCCGCGTCGGTGAGGATCCCCTCGGCTGCCATCCGGTCACGCAGGGACTGGATCGGGTCGTGGGCCTTCCACGCCTCGACCTCGGACTTCTCGCGGTAGCGCTCCGGGTCGAACATCGAGTGCGCCCGGAACCGGAAGGTCCGCGCCTCGAGGAAGTGCGGCCCACCTCCGGCGCGCACGGCATCCACCGCCCGCCGCGCGGTCTCGGCCACCGCACGGACGTCCATCCCGTCGACCGACCACGCCGGCACCTCGTAGGCCGAGGCCTTCACCGCGAGGTTCGTCTCGGACTCCGAGCGCGCGAGTGCGGTGCCCATCGCGTACAGGTTGTTCTCGCAGACGAACAGCACCGGCAGCGCCCAGATCGCGGCCAGGTTGATCGACTCGTGGAACTCGCCCTCGGCCATCGCCCCCTCGCCGAAGAAGCAGGCGGTGACCCGGTCACGGCCGGCCAGCTTGTCGGCCAGTGCGAGACCCACTGCCAGCGGCAGCCCACCGCCGACGATGGCGTTGCCCCCGTAGAACCGGGTCGAGGCGTCGAACAGGTGCATCGAGCCGCCGCGCCCGCGGCAGCACCCGGTCACCCTGCCGAACATCTCGGCCATCACCGACCGCGCCGACATCCCCTTGAGCAGCGCGTGGCCGTGCTCGCGGTAGGTGGCGACGATCGCGTCGTCGGGATCCAGCGCGGACATCACCCCTGTGGCCACGGCCTCCTCGCCGATGTACACGTGCAGGAAGCCGCGGATCGATCCGGCGCTGTACAGCTCCACGCAGCGCTCCTCGAAGCGGCGCACGAGCAGCATGTCGCGCAGCAGTCCCATGTCGCGGGACGCATCGGTGGTCATCGGGGTGCTCCTTCCGGCTCGGCGGGCACCTCGAGGGTGCTCAGGTCCCCCTCGGCCAGGCCCAGCTCCCGCGCACGCAGCAGGCGGCGCATGATCTTGCCCGACCGGGTCTTGGGCAGGTTGTCGTCGAACGCGATCTCCCGTGGCGCGACCGCCGGCCCCAACCGCCGACGGGCATGGGCGCTGATCTCCCGGCGAAGCACGTCGAGGTCGGCGGGTTCGCGGCTGACCCCCGGCTTCAGCGCGACGAACGCCTTGATCCGCTGCCCCAGCAACGGGTCGGGGATCCCGATGACGCCGGCCTCGGCGACCGCCGGGTGCTCCATCAGCACGCTCTCGACCTCGAACGGTCCGATCAGGTGCCCGGCGGACTTGATGACATCGTCGGCACGCCCCACGAACCAGAACCAGCCGTCGGCGTCGCGTCGAGCCAGGTCCCCGGTGAGGTACCAGCCGTCGGCGAAGCACTTCGCGTAGCGCGCCTCGTCGTTGAGGTAGCCGCGGAACATCGAGGGCCATCCGGGGCGCAGCGCGAGCTCACCGATCTCGTCGGGGGCGACCTCCGCGACCGAGCCGTCGGGCGCCACGCCCGCGCGACCTTCGTCGCCGCGCGCCAGGACCGTCGCGGTGATCCCCGGCATCGGCCGGCCCATCGAACCGGGGTGGACGTCGCAGGCCGCGAAGTTGGCGATCATGATCCCGCCGGTCTCGGTCTGCCACCAGTTGTCGTGGATCGTCAGGCCCAGCGCGTCGCGGCCCCAGACCACGGCCTCCGGGTTCAGCGGCTCCCCCACGCTCGCGACGAACCGCAGCGCCGACAGGTCGTACTCCCGGGGCAGTGCGGTGCCGGCGCGCATCAGCATCCGGATCGCCGTCGGTGCGGTGTACCAGATCGTCACGCCCTGGTCGTCGAGAGTGCGGTACCAACGGCGGGCATCGAACTCGCCCTCGTCGACCAGCGCGGTCAGCCCGACGGTCAGGGGGGCGATGACCCCGTAGGACGTGCCCGTCACCCAGCCGGGGTCCGCGGTGCACCAGTAGATGTCCTCGCGGATGCAGGTCCAGCGCGAAGCGCCCGGTGGCGTGGTGGGCCACCACCGCGCCGTGCACGTGCATCGCACCCTTGGGGGTGCCCGTCGTGCCGCTGGTGAAGTGCAGCAGCGCGAGCTCCTCGGGGTCCGTGGGCTCGATGGCGAACATGGTGGGCCGGCCGGACACAAGATCGTCGAGGTGGACCGCGCCGGGGATGTCGGAGACGTCCACGCCGGGCGGATCGACGAGCAGGACGTGGGTCAGGCCGGGGAGCTCCGCGCGCACCGGCGCGACCTTCTTGCGGTACAGGTCGGCGGAGGTGACCAGCGCCCGGCCGTCGCCGAGGGCGATGCGCTGGCGCACCGGCTCGGGCCCGAACGCGCTGAACAGCGGGGAGAACACGCAGCGCGCCTTGAACGTCCCGATCATGGCCACGTACAGCCACGGAACGCGGCCGACGAGGCTGAACACCCGGTCGCCGGGGCCCAGGCCCAGGCCGCGCAGCCCGTGGGCGAACGCCGAGGTCCGCGCAGCCAGGTCCGCGTACGTGACGTCCGAGGTGGTGGAGTCCTTGGCAAGGCAGCGCAGCGCCACGTGGTCGCCACGGCCGTGCGCCAGGTGCCGGTCGACCGCCTCGTACGCGATGTTCAGGCCCCCCGCTGGCAGGCCGTCGAGCCACCCGCGAGCCTGCTCCCAGGTGAACGACGCGCGCACAGCGTCGTAGTCGTCGAGGTGGGGCGGCACCCGCACCTCGACGGGGTTCTTGTGGATCACATGTGCCTGGAGGTCGCCAGTGTCCATGAATCCGCAGTATCAGCGACCGGAGTGCCGCGATAGGGGCGTTGGTCCCCCTGGTGTCACCAGGAAGGGTCGCGGCAGCCCCGGAACGCCCGAGGGCGCACCGGTCTGGTCCGGCTTGGTCTGGCCTGGTACTGGTCTGGTGGGCCCGGCCGGGCTCGAACCGACGACCTACCCGGTGTAAGCGGGTTGCGCTACCAGCTGCGCCACGGGCCCGCGGGCAAGGGTACGCACCGGGACGGCAACCACCAAAGCGCCGCCCCGCCGTCCCCCGTCCGCCCGGGGCGCGTCAGGCGATGTCGGCCAGCGCCGCGCGGTAGTCCTCGGGGCTGCGGACGTCGCCGGTGCCGCCGACAACCGCCCAGCGCACGACGCCGTCACGGTCCAGGACGAAGGAGGCGCGGGTGGCCATGCCCCGGTCGGGGAGGAACACCCCGTACTCCTGGGCGACGGCCCCGTGCGGCCAGAAGTCGCTGAGCAGGTCGTAGCCGAGGCCCTCGGCCGCCTTGAACGCCTTGAGGGCGTGCTTGGTGTCCACGGAGAGCCCGAGGATCACGGTGTCGTCGTCAAGGGAGCCGATGCGGTCCCGCACGTCGCACCACTCGTCGGTGCACAGCGACGAGAACGCGAAGGGGTAGAACACCAGCACCACCTTGCGGCCGCGAAGGTCCGACAGCGTGACGGATTCACCGTCCTGGTTCACCAGCGTGAAGTCGGGGGCCTCTTGGCCGACCGTGACAGACATCTCAGTTCCTCTCGTGATGGGGACCACCTGGGGTGGGCCAATCCTGCACGGCACTGGCAGGATTGGCCAATGGCCGACCCGCATCCGCTCCCCCCTGGGCTGGAGCCGGAACCTCACGAGCACGGCCTCGCCTCCGGTGACCTCACTGCTCTGGCAGCCGACATCGACCGCGCGTGGGAGTTGTTCGAGGCCGTCGCGGCCGAGGTCGATCCGGATGCGCCGTCACGCAAGCACGGCTGGACGGCTCGCGATCTCATCGCCCGCCTCGGCCAGTGGGAGTCCGGACGCAGGCTGGACGACCTCCTGGCCGACGCCCACGACGGCGACGCCGACTACTACGACGCCGACGCAGTCGACGAGCAGGTCCGGGCAGAGACGGCGGACCTCCCCTTCGAGGACGTCCTCGAAGCCCTGTCGGCGGCGCGCACGACCACGCGTGAGTGGCTGGGTTCGGACGGGCCGGGGACATGGGGATTGGTGCACACCTCCTCACCCCTCGGGCCGTTGCCGGTCCTGACCGTCATGAACGCCATGACCTACCAGCTGAGCATCGCCTCGCTGGACCTCGAGCCGTGCGGCGCGACGGCACCCGAGGAGCTGCTGGGCATCGGGTTGTTCGCCCTGATCGACACCACCGGCGCCCTCGCGGGACGAAAGCACGTGACCGGGTCGTTCACCGCCGTGACTCCGGAGCGCATCGTCGGGGCGGGATCACGGGCGGGGCACTGGCGCACGGCCCTGCTCACCGAGGACCCGGACATGGGACCCGGCGTGCTGGCGCCCACGCGAATGGTGATCGATGCCACGAGCGGGCGGGCCAACGTGGGCCACCTCTACCGCACCGGAGAACTGCGCGTGCGTGACCTCGGCGGGCTCGTGCGCCTCGCGCCCGTGCTCGACGGCATCCCGGGGGTGCCCCCGCTGGGCGCGGTCGGTCGCGCGCTCACGGTGGTCGATGCGGTCGGCGGGCTGTTCGGCCGGTTGCGCCGCTGACAGTCCCACGCCGACGAGGTCGGCCGACGATCGGGCCCGGACTACCGGGAGACGAGCCGCACGGCCTGCCACTGGGCAAGAGTCACCGACGTCGTGCGCCGCAGTCCCGAGGTTGCCGCGGCATCGGCGATGTCCGCCGGCTCCAGGGCGCCCTCGCGTCCGAACTTCGGCGTCAGGAGCCACACCACCCCGTTGTCCGCGAGCGGGGACTTCGCGTCCACCATGGCGTCGGCGAGGTCGCCGTCGTCCTCGCGCCACCACAGCAGGACCATGTCGACGACGCCATCGAAGTCCTCATCGACTGCCTGCTCCCCTGTTCCGGCGATCACCGCATCGGCAACCAGATCATCGGTGTCGGTGTCGTACCCGACCTCCTGGACGGTCTGCCCCGCGGTCATGCCCAGCCGCTTGGCCAACGCCGATGCCTGATCGGCGTCGTCGGCCGTTGCACCCACCTGTATCCCCTCACCTCGTGTCACCGACTCCGCACGGTCGTGCGGCGCCGTTGGGCGCAAGTATGGTGCGCGAAGGGCCCCAAAGCCCACCTCAACGCGCACGTGCCGCCGGGAAGCGGAATAGTTGCCCCCGCTGCACATGACCAAGACCCGAGAGGCTCCCCACGTGTCCGACTACGACCCGCTGATGCCCGGTGGACTACCCGACCAGTACGTCGATGCCGACCCCGCAGAGACCAGCGAGTGGCTCGAGTCCCTCGACGCCGTCGTCGACAATGCCGGCACCACGCGCGCCCGATACCTGATGCTCGAGCTGCTGCGCCGCTCCGCGGAGCGCAGCGTCGGCGTGCCCGCGCTGCGCAGCACCGACTACATCAACACGATCTCGCCGGACAAGGAGCCGTCCTTCCCGGGCGACGAGGCGATGGAGTACCGGATCCGCGCCGCGACCCGGTGGAACGCCGCCATGATGGTGCATCGCGCGCAGCGCCCCGGCGTGGGCGTGGGCGGCCACATCTCGTCCTACGCCTCCTCGGCGGCCATGTACGAGGTCGGGTTCAACCACTTCTTCCGCGGCCCCGACGCACCCGGTGGCGGCGACCAGATCTTCTTCCAGGGCCACGCCTCCCCCGGGATCTACGCCCGCGCCTACCTCGAGGGCGTGCTCAGCGAGGACCAGCTCGACGGGTTCCGCCAGGAGCTCTCCCACCCGGCCGGCAGCCTGCCCAGCTACCCGCACCCCCGGCTCATGCCGGACTTCTGGCAGTTCCCGACCGTGTCGATGGGCCTGGGCCCGCTGCACGCCATCTACCAGGCCCGGTTCAACCGCTACCTGCTCAACCGTGGGATCAAGGACACCAGCCAGCAGCGGGTGTGGGCCTTCCTCGGCGACGGCGAGACCGACGAGCCGGAGTCGCTGGGCAACATCAGCCTGGCCGCACGCGAGGGACTGGACAACCTCACGTTCGTGATCAACTGCAACCTGCAGCGCCTCGACGGACCCGTCCGCGGCAACGGCAACATCATCCAGGAGCTGGAGTCGAACTTCCGCGGAGCCGGCTGGAACGTCATCAAGGTGATCTGGGGCCGCGGCTGGGACCGGCTGCTCGCCCGCGACACCGACGGGGCCCTGGTCGCCCTGATGAACAACACGACCGATGGCGACTACCAGACCTACCGCGGCGAGGATGTCGCATTCCTGCGCCAGCACTTCTTCGGCCGCGACCCGCGGGTGGCCGCCATGGTTGCCGACATCCCCGACAACGAGCTCTGGGCCCTCAAGCGCGGTGGCATGGACTACCGCAAGCTCTACTCGGCGTACAGGACGGCGGTCAGCCACACGGGCCAGCCCACGGTGATCCTCGCCAAGACGATCAAGGGCTGGTCGCTGGGCCAGCACTTCGAGAGCCGCAACGCGACCCACCAGATGAAGAAGCTGTCTCTGGAGGACCTGCGCACGTTCCGCGACCGGCTGCACATCCCGATCCCCGACGACCAGCTCGACAAGTACCTGCCGCCCTACTACAAGCCCGGCCCGGACGACCCGCAGACCCAGTACATGATGGAGCGCCGGGCGGCCCTCGGCGGCTCGATGCCGCGCCGGCAGGCAACGTCGCGACCCCTGGCCCAGCCACCGGAGAAGACCTACGACATCGTCACCCGGGGGTCGGGCAAGCAGGAGGTCGCCACGACGATGACGTTCGTGCGCCTGTTCAAGGACCTCACCCGGGACCCGGAGATCGGCTACCGGTTCGTGCCGATCATCCCCGACGAGGCGCGCACGTTCGGCATGGATGCGCTGTTCCCGACGCTGAAGATCTACAACCCGAAGGGGCAGAACTACCTGTCGGTGGACCGCGAGCTGATGCTGTCGTACAAGGAGGCCACCAACGGCCAGATCCTGCACGAGGGCATCGACGAGGCCGGCTCGGTGGCCTCGTTCGCGGCCGTCGGATCGTCGTACTCCACGCACGACCAGCCGATGATCCCGGTGTACATCTTCTACTCGATGTTCGGCTTCCAGCGGACCGCCGACTCGCTCTGGCTGGCCGGCGACCAGATGGTCCGCGGCTTCGTGATGGGCGCCACTGCGGGGCGGACCACCCTCAACGGCGAGGGCCTGCAGCACGAGGACGGCCACAGCCACATCATCGCGATGACCAACCCCGCCGTGGTGGCCTACGACCCGGCCTACGCCTACGAGATCGGGCACATCGTGCGCGACGGCCTGCGCCGGATGTACGGCGAGGACTCCGAGAACGTCTTCTTCTACATCACGCTCTACAACGAGCCCTACGTCATGCCGCCCCAGCCCGAGGGCCTCGACGTCGACGGCCTGCTGCGCGGCATGTACCTGCTCAACCCGTCGACCGCCGAGCACCCGCTGAAGGCCCAGATCCTGGCCTCGGGGGTCGGGGTTCCGTGGGCGCTCAAGGCCCAGGGGATGCTGGCCGAGCAGTGGGGCGTGGCCGCCGACGTGTGGTCGGTGACGTCCTGGACCGAGCTGCGCAAGGACGGGCTGGCCGCGGACAAGCACAACCTGTTCGAGCCGACCGGCGAGGTCCGCGTGCCCTACGTGACCACCCGCCTGCAGGGCCGGCCCGGCCCGGTCGTGGCGGTCTCGGACTACATGCACGCCCTGCCCGACCTCATCCGCAAGTGGGTGCCGAGCGACTTCGCGACCCTGGGCACCGACGGGTTCGGCATGTCCGACACCCGCGGGGCCCTGCGCCGGCACTTCCTGGTCGACGCCGAGTCGATCGTCGTGCGGACGTTGCTGTCGCTGGCCGAGCGCGGGGAGATCGGCCGCGAGGTCGTCCGCGAGGCGCTGGACCGCTACCGCCTGTGGGATCCGACGGCGGCCGACGCCGGCAGCACCGAGGGCGGCGGGTGAGCGACCCGCAGCCCACCATCCGGCGGGTCCTCGCGCAGCAGGTCACGGACCTGCCCGAGGGCCATGTCGCCCGCCCGACCGGCCCGGATGATGTCGCCGCGCTCACGGCCCTCGTGCGCGCCGCGGACATCGCCGGGTGCGGGCACTCCTCGACCAACATCGAGGAGGTGTCCGACGAATTGGCCGACCCCGACTGCGCGTGGGAGCACGGATCGGCCATCGTCTGGCGCGGGGCGGACGTGGTCGGCGGCGTGATCGTCTTCGACGCCCTGGCGAGCGGTCGCGGCTGGATGATCGACGTCTACGCCCGGCCGGGCGACCCACGCGGCCGGGTGGTCCTCGGCGCGCTCATCGACGCCGCCCTGAGGGAGGGCCGCTACCGCTGGGATGCGCTGTACATGGACCCCGAGGTGCCGCTGCCCATCGCCAAGGCCGGCAGCTACGCCAACGACGGTGCGCTGCGTGCCGAGCTCGAGCAGCGGGGGTTCGCCGAGGTGCGTCGCTTCTGGCGGATGAAGGTGGACCACTGGTCCGTCGACGGCCCCAGCGGCTCGACCCCGGCTGACTCCCCCTCCGGGCCACACGGCTCCGGCCGCCTGCCCGGGGGCTACGTGACCCGACCGTTCCGCGACACCGACGTCGACTGGCGGGGCGTGCACGCAGCCAGCTCGGCGGCCTTCCTCGACCACTTCGACTTCACGCCGCTCGAGTTCGCACCCTGGCGCGAGCGCCTGACGGGCCAGACGGAGGATCCCTCGCAGTGGATGGTCGCTGAGCTCGAGGGCCAGATCATCGGCTATGTGATGGGATCCAACCGGTTCGCCAGCGAGGACTGCGGCTACGTGGCCAGCATCGGCGTCGCTGCAGGAGCACCGGGGCCACGGGGTGGCCCGCGCCCTGCTGCAGGCTCGCATGGCAGACGACGTCGCCCGCGGCTTCATCAGCACGATCCTGCACGTCGACGCCACCAACCCGACCGGCGCGACGGCGCTGTACGAGTCCGTCGGCATGGTCGCGGACAGCGAGTTCGTGGGCTTCCACCGCCCCCTGTTCCGCTGACGCGAGCCCGGACAAGCGGCTGGCCCGGGCGGGTCTCCCCTGCCCGGGCCAGCCGGCTCCTCCCCCGAGGTCTGTCGGACTACACCACCTGGTGCAGCCACCGCACGGGCACGCCGTCACCCGCGCGCCGGAATGGCTCGAGCTCGGCGTCCCAGGCCGCACCGAGGATCAGGTTCAGGCCGTTGCGCAGCTCGGCCGGGTCGTCCCCTGCAGCGTTGAGGATCGCGCGCAGGCGGTCCTCGTGGATCATGATGTCGCCGTGCGGGCCCATGGTGGCCCGGAACACCCCGAGCTCCGGGGTGACCGCGAACCGCTCGCCCTCGGCGCCCTTGCCGGGCTCCTCGGCGACCTCGTAGCGCACGGTCTTGAACTGGCGCAGGGCTGAGGTGATGCGCGCAGCGGTTCCCGGCTTGGCCTGCCACGACACCTCGCCGCGGACCTGCCCGGGCAGCACGGGCTGGGGCAGCCAGTCGAGGCTCACCCGCGTCCCGAGCACGTCACTGATCGCCCACTCCACATGCGGGCACAACGCACGCTGCGTGGAGTGCACGAACAGAACCCCACGGGTGAGACCCGGGCGCTCAGCAACCATATGCACGGCCATGGCCGACCTCCGATCCCGGCGAGTTTCGCCTTCCCCAGCGTCCTCGTCGATCGGATGTGGCCATCCCTGAGGGGAGCATAATCACAAGTGTGTCGTTTTGGCTAGACCAGTGACCGACCAATCACGCTGAGCGTTCGGCTCCGCTCCCAGGTGCACCCGCTGGAGGTGCGAACCGGCGGGCAGGCGGCCAGGGATCCTGGCCCAGGAACCCAGGAGACAGCCCATTCCAGCGCCTGTCCACGGTGCATTCCGATGGCGCCGACCGGGTGGCAGCCAGGGTGACGACGACGTCGGCGTCCTGCACCTGGCCGAGCCTGATGATCCCAGAGGTCGAGATCCCGGTTGCCGACAGCCAGCGCACCGGTCGGTACTGCGACTGACTGCTGTTCGGCAGCAGCACGAGCCGATAGCTGTTCGGGGGCACCGGTCCGATCCGGAAGCCGCCGGGAGCCGCCTCGACGAAGTCCGCGAAGTAGCGCCTACCCGGTTCCACGACGGACTCGAGATAGGCCGGCACCCAGGGCAGCGGCTGCCCCGTGTCACCCGCGATGACGTGGCCGGTGAGGACACCGCCCCTCACGAGGACGAAGTCCACCCCACCGCGCACCTCTCCGGCTGCGAGGTCGAAGGGGGTCGCATCGATCCAGTCGCTCGCGCGGTCGAACCACTGGTCGATGGTCCCCGGGGTCCGGGCATGCGCGATCACGTGCCTGCTCGGAGGGATCCCGCGGATCCGATACGCGCCGGATTCGTCGGTCGTCGCCTCACTGGGGCAGGCGTACTGGCAGTTCTCGATCCACACCGAGGCCCCCGTGACCGGGCCGCCCAGGCCGTCGCGGACCGTGCCGGAGACTTCACCACCGCGTGGCAGCCGGATGACCAAGCCCGTCACATCCCCTGGCGAATCGACGCGCCTTCCGGCCTCCGAGCCGTCGGACCAGTAGCCATCGCCGAGGAAGGGGCTGCCCTGCGGGACCTGGACGTGCAGCCGGATCGCCACAGGCGGCAGCCCGCTGATCTCGAAGGTTCCCGGCGCGCTGCCCGGCTCGAACCTGCCAGCGGGCTCAGACCACGCCGCGTCCGCGAGGCGGGCCACGAGCTGCGCCCCCTCGACCGGCTCGCCCGTGTCCTCGGCGACCACCCGGCCGGAGATCGAGCGCCCGACCGGCAGGTCGATGTCTGCCACGAACCCCTGGCTGGTCACCGGGATCACGCCCGCCTGCCCGAACGCGTAGACACCGGGCCAGTACGTCGCGACGAAGTCACCGACCAGCGGCGATCGCACGTGCACCTTCACGTTCCCGGCAGGGAGGCCCTCGAACGAGTAGCGACCCGCGCCATCGGTGGCCGACTGCGCGGACTCGCCCGCCCAGTCCCCGGTCTCGGTGACCGGGGTGAGGACGACCCACGCAGCGGACAGAGGTGCCCCGTCGGCCGTGACCACGCCGGACACCGAGCCCTGTCCGTCAATTGAGGCCGACGCGGCGGCGCCGACGCCAGCGCCGGCCAGGATCATCCCCGCGGCGAGCACCCACACAGCAACCAGACGCAGTCGCGCCTCGCGGGTGCGGGCCATGATGTCCCCTCGGTTCTCCGTGACCCCATGGTCCTCCTCGAGCCGACCCCTGCCAAGGCCGAGGGTGCCGACGCCAGCCCCGACCATGATCCATGCACGTTCGGTGGCTTCTTGGCACCTCAAGGTGCATGGTCACGCCTCGCCGCGCCAGCCCGGCTCACTAGAGTCGAGAGCGTGACGATCGACCCGCGCCCCGCGGCCACACCCCGGCCCTGGCCCTGCCCCCTCCGGACCTGCGGACCCGCGCTCCCCCGGGCTCCCGACGCGAGCGCGGGTCGTCGTGATCGGCGGCGGGATCATCGGCACGTCGATCGCCTACCACCTCGCCGAGCTCGGCTGGACCGACACCGTGCTGCTCGAGCGCGACCGGCTCACCTCCGGCACGACCTGGCACGCCGCCGGCCTGATGGTCACGTTCGGCTCGACGTCGCAGACCTCGACCGAGCTGCGCATGTACACCAAGGACCTCTACTGCCCGGCTCGAGGCCGAGACCGGGCAGGCCACGGGGTTCCGACCGATAGGGCTGATCGAGGTCGCCGCGGACGAGGGCCGCCTCGAGGAGTACCGGCGGGTCTCGGCGTTCAACCGGCACTGCGGTGTGGACGTCCACGAGATCAGCGCCCGCGAGGTCGGCGAGCTGTTCCCGATCGCGCGCACCGACGACATCCTCGCGGCGTTCTACACCCCGACCGACGGCCGGGTGAACCCGGTCGACGTCACGATGGCCCTGGCCAAGGGCGCCCGGATGCGCGGGGCGACGCTGCTGGAGGGCACCCCGGCGATCGACGTGCTGACCCGCGACGGGGCCGTGGTCGGGGTGCGCACGCCGGCCGGCGACATCGAGTGCGAGTACGTCGTCAACGCCGCGGGCATGTGGGCCCGCCAGCTCGGCGAGCGCTCGGGGGTGAGCATCCCTCTGCAGGCCGCCGAGCACTACTACCTGATCACCGGGGCGATGCCCGAGGTGGACCCGGACTGGCCGGTGCTCGAGGATCCCAGCAGCTTCACCTACATCCGCCCCGAGGGCGAGGGCCTGATGGTCGGGCTGTTCGAGACCGTCTGCGCGCCGTGGAACGTGGGTGCCATCCCGCAGGACTTCTCGTTCGGGACGATCCCGCCGGACTGGGACCGGATGGGCCCGTACGTCGAGGCGGCCATGAGCCGGGTGCCCGCGACCCTGGACGCCGGGATCCACACGTTCTTCTGCGGCCCGGAGTCGTTCACGCCGGACCTGCTGCCGGTGATCGGCGAGGCACCCGAGGTGCGCAACTACTTCGTGGCCGCCGGGCTGAACTCGATCGGGATCCTCACCGGCGGCGGGTGGGGCCGGGCGATCGCGCACTGGATCACCACGGGCTCGCCGGACATCGACATCACCGGCGTGAACATCGACCGCCTGCACCCCTACCAGGCCACGCCGCGCTACCGGGCGACGCGCACCGTCGAGAGCCTGGGCATGGTCTACGAGTGCCACTACCCCGGGCCGCTCGATGCGCACGGCGCGGGGGGTGCGGCGTTCGCCGCTGCACGAGCGCATGGCCGCTCAGGGGGCCTGGTTCAAGGACGTCTCCGGGTGGGAGGGCACGGACTGGTTCGCCGGCGCGGGCGTGGTCCCCGTCGAGCCGGCGCTCACCTGGGGCCGCCCGGACTTCTGGGAGCACTGGGCGGCCGAGCACCGCGCCGTCCGCGAGGGCGTGGGGCTGTTCGACATGTCGTTCATGGCCAAGTTCGAGGTGACGGGCCCGGATGCCGGGGCGCTGCTCGATCGGCTCAGTGCCAACGCGGTGGACGGTGAACCGGGGCGGATCACCTACACCCAGTGGCTCAACGAGCACGGCCGGCTCGAGGCCGACGTGACGGTCACCAAGCGCGCCGCCGACGACTTCCTGGTTGTCGCCTCGGACACCGCGCACCGGCACGTGCTGACGTGGCTGCGCCGGCACGTGGGCGACGCCCGGGTCTCGATCGCCGACGTCACCTCGGGGCTGGCGCAGATCACCGTGCAGGGGCCACGCTCGCGCGAGGTGCTCGCGGCCGTGACCTCCGTCGATGTCTCGGATGAGGCCCTGCCGTTCCGGGCCGCTCGCGAGATCGACCTCGGCTTCGCGCTCGGGTGGTGCACCCGGATCACGTATGTCGGCGAGCTCGGCTACGAGCTGTTCGTGCCGGCCGAGATGGCGGTCGCGGCGTACGATGCGATCGTGGCGGCCGGCGATCCGTTCGGCCTGCGGCACTGTGGGCTCAAGGCCCTGGGCAGCCTCCGGCTGGAGAAGGCGTACCGCGACTACGGCCACGACATCGACAACACCGACGACCCGCTCGAGGCCGGTCTGGGCTTCGCGGTCGCGTGGGACAAGCCGGGCGGATTCCTCGGGCGGGATGCCCTCGTGACGCGACGAGAGGGGCGCGGCGGCCGGCAGCCCTCACGTCGGTTGGTCCAGGTGCTCCTGGACGACCCCGAGCCGATGCTGGTGCACGCGGAGGTGGTTCGCCGCGACGGCGTCGAGGTGGGCTACCTGCGTTCTGCGTCCTTCGGGTTCACGCTCGGCGGGGCGGTCGGGCTGGCCATGGTCGACGCGGGAGACGTGCCCCTGGACGCCGACTGGCTCGCGTCGGGCGAATGGACCGTGCAGGTGGGCAACGCCATCGTTCCGGCTCGGGTGTCGCTGGCCCCGATGTACGACCCCCGGAGCGAGCGAGTCCGCGGCTGACCTGTTGTGGTGGTCGATTCGGGCGCTCCAATCGACCGAATCGACTACCAGTTCCTGTGATCCACCAGCTGGGCACGCTCGCTGAGGGTGAGGGCCAGTGTGCGGTTGGCGCCCGGCTCCCCGGGTGGCACCTGCATGGTGGTCCACGAGCCGTCCTTGAGCAGGATGACGACCTGCGATCCGCCAGGGACGGTCGACGGGTACACCATGTTGACGCGCTCGAGCGGCAGCACCGCGACCGGTGAGGCCGATGAGTCGCTGACCACCACATGGGTGCTGGTGGCCTCCACCTGGACCGGTGCCGCCGCGCCCGACCATGCCACGGAGCGGAAGGTCCGTGACGGGAGGCCGGACTGCATCTCGAATCGCTGGTACGGGGTGAGGCTGCCCCGGGAGGGCCAGTTCGTCCAGATGAACCAGATCAGGAACGGCAGGCTCAGCAGCAGGAACACGCCTGCGGACATGAGCGACTCGGACAGCGTCGCGGTCTGCTCGGCTGCCTCCGGGGAGACGATCCGGATCGCCAGCAGGGCAACGAAGTTGTTCACGAGGTGGATGATGATCCCCGGCCACAGCGACCCGGTACGCAGGTAGAGCAGGCCCGTGACGACGCCGAACATGCCTGCGCCCACCGGATCTGCGTGCAGGATGCCGAAGAACACCGCGGAGACGATCACGGCCACGCCCACGCGCCACTTCACGACGAAGCGTTCCAGCAGGATGCCTCGGAAGGTGATCTCCTCCACGATCGGGGGCAGGATCACGATGCCGATCAGGGCCAGCAGGAGGTTGCCCTGCCCCACGCCGGCGAGCGAATCGTCCATCCAGGGGGCGACCAGCTCCGTCAGGGTGATGGCCGCCAGGGAGAACATGAACTGCACGACGAGGATCCCGGCCACGACGAACCAGTAGGAGCCCAGCGCCGGCCAGCGCAGCATGGCGCCGAGGCGAACTCCCCCACGACGGACGACCATGAACCAGATCCAGGCGATGACCGGCAGGTACAGCAGGGCGCTGAGCAGCTCGTCGGAGGCTGGGGTCCCCAGCTCGCCGAGCGCGGCGAACACGACCGAGATCAGCACGGCGCCTGCGCCGGCCCAGAGCAGCAGCCATCGGGTGCGCAGGACACCGAACGCCCCCGTGCGAGGCGCGGGGGCGCCGGTCGGGGAGTGACCCTCGCTCGTCGTGGGGTCGCCGCGACCTGCCGGGCCCACCGGTATGACGTCCATGGACATTGAGTATCACCTGTTCTCCGACCGTGCGTGGCCGAGCGCTGGTGAGTACCCCGATGGGCGCGGGGCAAACGGTGACGGGTGTCGGGGCGACGGGCGGCCCGTCCCCTACGCTTGGGCCGTTCGGGGCGGTAGCTCAACTGGTCAGAGCAGCGGGCTCATAACCCGTCAGGTTGCGGGTTCGAATCCCGCCCGCCC